>NZ_FNEA01000094.1 GCF_900100045.1 Paracoccus denitrificans
TCGAACATCGCCGACAGGCTTTCATCCAGCCGGATCATGCCGGCGGCCTGGCTGAAGGCGCGCTTGGCGATCTTCTGGCTGGGCGCGATCAGCATCAGTTCGGCATGCGGCCGTTCGTTCATGATCGCGGCCACGAGGATGATGGCCGCGGCATAGGTGGTCTTGGCGTTGCCCTTGGGCACCAGCAGCAGGAATTCCCGGATCATGCGCACCTTGCGCACTGGGTCGTAGCTGCCGAACACGGCGCGGACGAAATCGAAGATCCAGTCGTCGCCCGCCTCGGCGAAGGTCGGGTTCCCGATCACGTCCGGCAGCCGCAGCCGCTTGAAGATCGCCAGGGCCTTTTCCGCCACTGCGTCGAAGAGCGGCAAATCCGGGATCAGCGGCCGGCGGTTGACGATGCGCTCTTTCCAGTCCGGCAGGGACGTGTCCCAGACCTCCGGCGTCGGCAGATCGTCAGTTCTCATAGCTTCCCGGCTTCAGCAGACTACCCCATTCGGACTGGGTCTCGCCGGCTGCCAGCGCGTTGGCCCGCTTGCGGGAAATCTCGCCCTTCCCGACATAGCGCGAGGTCGGCCGTTCCTCTTCCCGCTCGGCCTCGTCTGCCTGCGTCATCTTCGCCGCCGCCAGCTTCTGATCGTTCTTCATGATCAGGCGATCAAGCTCGCGCATCCCGGCGGTGTTGCCGGCATTGGCCAGGTCCATCGCCAGTTCCAGCCGCCGCGCCTCCAGCCGGTCCCGCATCTGGTCCCGCACGGTCAGCTCGGCTCTAAAATACCGCTTCAGCGTCGCCAACGAGACGCCGATGGCATTCGCCACCCGCTGGTTGCTCCATCCCATCGCCAGCAACAGCTTGACTTTATTGCGATCTTTATCCGTGACCTCGAATGGCGGGCGCCCCTTCTGGCCCCTGCCCGGGCGAACGGGGTTGCCGAACAGGTCGAAAACTTCGCCCGACATGAAAAAAATCTCCGAATGAGGGGGGCGCGGGTCTAGGCGCCACAGGCCCGCTGACTTTCGACCCACCCCCCCCC
>NZ_FNEA01000091.1 GCF_900100045.1 Paracoccus denitrificans
CATGTCCACCGGCCCCGGCAGCTGGTAGATCACGAAGATGCCGCCGATCACGATGGCGATCACCGCGACATTGGTCAGCACGTTCAGCACCACCCGCGCGATCAGCGCATCGACGAAGGTCACGCTGGGATAGGCCAGGAAGGGCCGCGAATAGCGGATCGAGGCGGCCGTCTTGTTGGCCAGGCCGCTGAACATGGCAAAGGGCAGGTAGCCGGTGGCATAGAACAGCGGGAAGTTCGAGCCCAGCCCCGGGCTGCGCAGCGCCATGCTGAACAGCACCGTCAGCAGCACCACCCCCAGCACCGGCTCGAGCACCGCCCAGATATAGCCCCCCGCCGAACGGCCGTAGGTGGTCGCCATCTCGCGCAGCATCAGCGCCACCACGGTGCGCGCCATCCGCAGCCGCGGCCCGTTGCGGATCGGCCGCTGCGGCGCGCGGGCCGCAGAAGGGTTGGCCGCAGGAGGGTTGGCCGCAGGGGGGCGAACCGCAGAGAGGTTGGCCGCGGCGGGGCCGATCTGGGAGGCGGTATCGGACATGTGAACGCAAACACTGGTCTGGACGGGCGGCAATATGTAACAACTGCGCCCGAAAGGTAAACCAGCGAAAGCGCACCTGCCCGTGACCACCCCCACCACACCGCCCGGCAGCAAGGCCGGCCAGCCGGCCCAGCAGCCGGCCGCCAGGCAGCAAGGCCCCGCTGCCGCCGCTGCACCGGCGACGCAGGCGGATGCCGCCGCACAAGCCAAGCCGCAAGCCGCGACCGGGGCACCCAAGCCCGGCCCGGCGCGACAGCCCTCCCCCCCGGCCGATCCGAAACCCGCCGATCCGAAGCCGGCCGCACCCCAGGCTGCCGCGCCCAAGCCGGCCGCGCCCCAGGACGCATCCCCGGCCCGCGCGCAGCGCCCCTTCCAGGGCCAGCAGGGCCTGGGCGCAAAGCCGCAGGACGCCCAGCCGCAACCGGAAAGGCCGCAGCCCCAGAAGCCGCAGCCCCAGAAACCGCAGCCCGAGAAGACCCAGCCGGGACCGGCAGCATCGAAGCCGGCAGCAGCGCAGCCGCCGCAGCAGAAGCCGCCGGCGCAGCCCCGGCAGGATCAGGCGCGGGATCAGACGCAGGACCGCAAGCCGGCCCCGCCGCCGCAAAAGCCCGCGAGCCCGGCCAGCCCGCAATCGGGCCCGCAATCGGGCCAGCAATCGGGCC
>NZ_FNEA01000088.1 GCF_900100045.1 Paracoccus denitrificans
CCGATGCCGAGAAAGACGTGCCAGGCGCAGTGCCGTTGCAGGTTGGTCCCGCTGCCCAACATCACCGGCTTGGCGCCCAGCTCCTGCACCCGGCCATCGGCGAAATCGCCGATCAGCTCCTCGCGCTGGTCGAGGTCCTGGGAACCGTAAACCGTGGCGATGCCGGGCACCGTCTTTTCCAGCGCGGCGCGCTCGGCCTCCAGATCGTGCCAGATGATCCGGTGCGCGGCCGGGTCCTCGGCGCGGATCTCCATCAGCTTCTCGATCCGACCGCCAATGCTGGTGCGTTTTTCGCGTGCTGCCACCTTCAGATCGCGCGCGACGTCCTTGAACATGCGTTTCTGGCCGCTCTTCTCGACCGCGGCGCCGGCGAGGTGATCGACCGGCAGTTCGTGCCAGCGCACGTCGAGGGGCGGCAGGTCGTAGCCCTCGTCTGAAAACGACGGGTCCAGATCACTGGGCTTAGTGACGAACAGCGCCCAGGACGCGACCCACAGCCAGAATTCCCGTTCCTTGTGCTGCATCAGGGTCAGCTGGTCGGCCTTCTCGCTGTTGCGCTTGAAAAACCGGGTCTTGGCCTGGCCGATATCCATCACGTCGAGGAAGCCGGCGTAGGACAGCAGCTCGATGTAATCGTTCGGGCTGGGCGTGGCGGTGGCGACGAAGCGATAGGGGACGCCGGCGGTCTTGATCCGGTTGGACTGGTCGCGCCGGTCGTCGCCGGCGAATAGCGCCATGAACTCCCGGAAGGTCTTGGTGCCACCGAAGCCGCGCAGGATTGCCGCCTCGTCCAGGCTGACGCCGATGAACGGATCGGGCTGGACCTTGCCATCGCGCACCGATTCGTAATTGGTCAGGTAGATGCCCGGGCCGTCGACCTGATCGCTGTCGCGGATGAATTTCAGGTCCACGGCAAAGGAGCCCCGGAACCGCTCCTGCGCCTCGCGCATGAACTCGCGCCGAACGCCCAGCGGCGCAGTGATCAGCGTCGGCTGGCCCGTCGTCTCGGTCAGCACGCGCATGGTCTCCAGCTGCGTCGCGGTCTTGTGCAGGCCGAAGCTGGCGAACCATGCGCGCCGGCCGCCTTGCAGGCCCCAGCTCACCATGCGGCGGGTGTGCGGTTTCAGGGCGGGGTTCAGGGTCGCCTCGTCCACCTGCATGCCGCCGAAGCGCGGCGCGATGGCGGCCTTGGCGCGCAGGAATTCGTCATAGGAAGGATGCTGGCCCATCGCTCACATCCGCATCGGCATGATGACGACCGTCAGGTCGGGGTCCTCGGTCAGGATCAGGGCGGCGTC
>NZ_FNEA01000085.1 GCF_900100045.1 Paracoccus denitrificans
TGCCGGGTGCCGGGAAGGATCGAGCCAAAGCTTCTCCCGCCCCTCAAGGGCCAACGGTTTTCGCGAAAACGGCGGGCAAGGCAACAACCCCCTTGACCCCGCCCGGCGAAAACCCTGGCAAACGCGAGGCTCCGGCGAGTTGACGGAGAGGTTACGCAGCGGATTGCAAAGCCCAGCGTTTCCTCAGAAAAACCAACGCCTTCCCTGAAAATTGTTATCAAGACAAACCGGGAACAACCGGCGAACATGATAACAGCGGATTAGTCTCATTAGACACCTACGAAATAGAAAACCCCGGCTCGGCGGCAACCGAGACCGGGGTTCAAGCTCATGTGAAAGCGTCCAACTTTCCTCAACATCATACCGCGAGCGCAGCCACCGGATCAACTGCCACAAAGAATAGCGTGCATGGAAAATCGGCGGTGCGGACATGACGCGGCACCTCACGCATGCAGGTTTGCCGGCTGATCTGACCCGTTGGCAGTTGTTGCGCCTGGTCGAGAGTGCGCGCCGGCCGCTCGGGCTCAGCAAGGGCGCCGTGGGCTACCTGCGCCATGCCATCGGGCTCACCACGGACGGCGACTTCGCCAAGGGGCGAATCTGCGCCTTCTGGGCTTCGGTCACAGAAATCGCGGCCTCGCTGGGCATGGAACGCCGACAGATCACCCGGATCGAAGCCGAGCTGATCGAGCGGGGGCTGATCCACAAATCCAGCACCAATCGCAGCCGCCGCAGCGGTCATCGGCTTCACGGCGTGATCCGGCACGAATTCGGCATCAACCTTGCCCCGCTGATCGAGCGCGCACAGGAAATCCAGGCGCTGGCGCAGAGGGCCATGCGGGAGCAGATCGAGGCCAAGGCACTGCGCAAGCAGATCAACAAGTTGTTCGAGCGCATCCGTGGGCTTGGCTGTGATGCGGCAGAGCTTGCCGCCGATGCCGTCCTGCCCAACCACCGTCCGTCCACGATCCAGAGCTTTCAGCGCCTCAAGCAGGTTGCAGCCGCTCTGGAGGCGGTTCTGGCCGATTTTTCGGCCAACGTCGGTGGGGGTGAAATGTCCCACCAGTGCGACATTTCCACCCTACCCAATACCAATCCTGATCAGATCGATAAAACCTGTAGGGCTGAGAACAGGGCTGCGCGGCGGCCGATCCGCACCACGCCTGCGCAGGTCTGGCTGCTGGCATCGGAGCGTTTCCGGGAATATCTCGCGTTCTACGCTGCTAGCCTCGGGTGCGGCCGTGCCCCTGATGAGCGATGTTTCGTAATGGCGGCGCGCGACCTTGCGATGAATATCGGGATCTCCACGCGGGCATGGCGGCAGAGCTGCGAGATTCTCGGCGAGGCCCGGACGGCGCTCTGCGTGCTGATCGCGGATCGGAATGCCTGCCGCCACGATGATTTCCGGGTCAGGGATGCTGCCGCGGCTTTTGTCGGCATGGTGCGGAAAGAGGCGCGGCAGGGTGCCGTGGTCGATACGCTGGTGGGCGAGCTGACGGCCTTCAGCCGGGGGTGCGGGTATGTCTGAGCGTAGCGGCAAATCGATCTTCGCGCACAAGCAGACCTATTCGCGCAAGGGCAACAGCAAGAGCCGGTCGGTCCGTGACGTCGCGGATGAGGCCGAGCGGCTGGACGGGGCCTGCCC
>NZ_FNEA01000084.1 GCF_900100045.1 Paracoccus denitrificans
ACCGGCAAGATCCAGAAGTTCGCCCTGCGTGCGCGGGCGGCGGAACTGGCGCGGGCAATGACCTGAAGGGCGGGGACCTGAAGGGCCGGATCCGGCCCCCAACGATATCCGCCCCAAGCGCAGGCAAATGCGACATCGGTTCGACCAGTCCAAGATCGAATAGGCGACCGGAATGACCCGGTCCTTTCGGCGCGGCGCAAGCTGGACAAGGATAATGGCGGTCACGAACCATCTTTTCATCGGCAGCAAGGGCACACCGGCCATGGTGACACGGGCGTTCGTCTCGGCCGAGGGGGCGCTGGGGCGGCAGTCTGCACCGCCGCCCCGATGGCTCAGCCCTTGATGGCGATGCGCTTGACCTGCGCCTGCGCCTTTTTGCGTCTTGGGCAGGGTCACGGTCAGCACGCTGTTCCTGAAATGCGCATTGACCTCATCTTCCCCGACCTCAGCGCCAAGCGGATATGGCGCTCGAAACGGCCGTAAAAGCGTTCCGAGAATTGCCGGTCCTGGTCTTCGACCTCCGAGCGCTTCTCGCCCTTCAGCGTTAGCACGCCGTCGTTCAGCAGGGCTTCGATATCCTTCTCGTCAAGGCCCGGCACCATGCGCGGATTGCGCGGTGACAGGGCCTCGGGCGACTTCTTTCCCAGTCTCACGTTGCTTCGGCTCGGTCTCGGGCTTCGCAGCGATCTCGATCCGGTGCGGCTTCATCTCTTCGGGGATCTCGTGCCGCAGGCCGATCGTCAGCAGGCCGTTCAGCAGTCCGGCGCCGGTCAGTTTCACATGATCGGCAAGCTGGAAGCTCCGGTCGGCAATACCGCGATGCAGATACCCGTCCATGTCCTCGCCAGCCTTCTGGCCGGTGACCGTCAGAACGGTCTGTTCCTGCGTGATGGCCAGTTCGTCTGGCGAGGACGGATGCGACCGCCGAGCCATGGGGCTGGCTGCATGCCGCCGAGGCCATGATCGGCCAAGAGCATTCCAAGGGCCGCGCCGCCGGACGGCTCGCCATTCCTGAAGCCGCCGACCCCCAGGACCAGCGCCGGGGATCAGTGCCTGAACCTTGGCGACAGGAGCAGGATCCTGGTCCCTTGCTCATCTTCGCCGTCCCTGGACGGCAGGGGCCGTTCCTCGACATGCGGACTGCTGGCTTGCAGCACGTCCAGCATGTCGGGAAAGCCATGGGCCACGTCCGGCATTCCCGCGATCTCGTAGGCGTTTTGCCCCAGCCCCGCATAATGGACGATGGAGCCTCCCCGCCGCGTCAGCCGCGCCGCGAAGAAGGCGCAGGAGATCAGGCATTCATCCCCGATCTGGCGCGACTCGCCCCTTGTCGCCTGCCTTTGCGCCGCGTCCATCAGCCGGACCGTCAGCCGGTCGGGCACGATCGGGCGGTGCATGTAGCGCGCCAGCGTCGAGGCAAGGTGATACTCGAGCTCCGACGACAAGGCGACCTGGCTTTCGCGCATCCCCTCGATCACCAGGTCACGGGCGGCGGAGAGATATGTGTCCGTCATGAAACCCTCGGCATCAGTCTGAACGAAACCATTCCATAAGGAAAAGTTTGGTGCGGCGCCGTCGCAGGTCAAGTCCCTGCATCGATCCGAGCCATCTGAAATCACAGGATATTGCACGCAGTCCTCATGCCGGTGGCAGCAGGTTGCGGCGCGTGCCGAAAATTTTTCCCGCGACCCCTTGAAACCTGTGCCCTGCCTGCCAACTCATGTCTCGCGTGATGCCAGGCGGGTCACGCAGGCCCCGCGCCGGTCGCCTGGCCGGTGCGGAGGAACCTCTCGAAATCTGTTTATCCATGAGGAGAACGATATGACGTTCCGTCCACTCCATGACCGTGTTCTGGTCCGTCGCGTCCAGTCGGACGAAAAGACCAAGGGCGGGCTGATCATCCCCGACAGCGCCAAGGAGAAACCGGCCGAGGG
>NZ_FNEA01000089.1 GCF_900100045.1 Paracoccus denitrificans
TGTGAGCGATGGGCCAGCATCCTTCCTATGACGATTTCCTGCGCGCCAAGGCCGCCATCGCGCCGCGCTTCGGCGGCATGCAGGTGGACGAGGCGACCCTGAACCCGGCGCTCAAGCCGCACACCCGCCGCATGGTGGCCTGGGGCCTGCAGGGCGGCCGGCGCGCCTGGTTCGCGAACTTCGGCCTGCACAAGACCGCGACGCAGCTGGAGACCATGCGCGTGCTGACCGAGACGACCGGCCAGCCGACGCTGATCACCGCGCCGCTGGGCGTGCGACGCGAGTTCATGCGCGAGGCGCAGGAGCGGTTCCGCGGGTCGTTCGCCGTGGACCTGAAATTCATCCGCGACACGGACAAGGTCGACGGGCCGGGCATCTACCTGACCAACTACGAATCGGTGCGCGAGGGCAAGGTTTCGCCCGATCCGTTCATCGGCGTCAGCCTCGACGAGGCCGCGATCCTGCGCGGCTTCGGCGGCACCAAGACCTTCCGCGAGTTCATGGCGCTGTTCGCCGGCGACGACCGGCGCGACCAGTCGAACCGGGTCAAGACCGCCGGCGTGCCCTATCGCTTCGTCGCCACCGCCACGCCCAGCCCGAACGACTATATCGAGCTGCTGTCCTATGCCGGCTTCCTCGACGTGATGGATATCGGCCAGGCCAAGACCCGGTTCTTCAAGCGCAACTCGGAAAAGGCCGACCAGCTGACCCTGATGCAGCACAAGGAGCGGGAATTCTGGCTGTGGGTCGCGTCCTGGGCGCTGTTCGTCACGAAGCCCAGTGATCTGGACCCGTCGTTTTCAGACGAGGGCTACGATCTGCCGCCGCTCGACGTGCGATGGCACGAACTGCCGGTCGATCACCTCGCCGGCGCCGCGGTCGAGAAGAGCGGCCAGAAGCGCATGTTCAAGGATGCGACGGCCGATCTGTCGGCCGCGGCGCGCGAGAAGCGCGAGAGCCTGCCGGCGCGGATCGAGAAGCTGATGGAGATCCGCGCCGAGGACCCGGCCGCGCACCGGATCATCTGGCACGACCTCGAGGATGAACGCCGAGCGCTGGAAAAGGCCGTGCCTGGCATTGTGACCATCACGGGGAACGGTTCGCAGAAATTGGACCGCCGCGAGGAGCTGATCGGCGATTTCGCCGACGGCCGGGTGCAGGAGCTGGGCGCCAAGCCGGTGATGTTGGGCAGCGGGACCAACCTGCAACGGCACTGCGCCTGGCACGTCTTTCTCGGCATCGG
>NZ_FNEA01000078.1 GCF_900100045.1 Paracoccus denitrificans
GCTGTGCGACGCCTTGATGGAAAGCGACAAAGCATGACCAGAACCATTCTTATTCTCGGCACCAATGCCGGCCAGGCAGACTTGATCCGGCACATAGGGTGGCAGTATGAGTCAACCGGTTCCCGTAATGCGACAACGTATCGGCCGACGGATTTTCGAACGGCCAACCCACCCCCGCTAGGTCGACTCGACTTTAGACAAGGAATAAAGAATGATTGATCTTTCTCATGTTTTCGACCGGCTTTTTCCAATCTGCCGCAGCATTACGGGGCCGGGGCTACGGGAAAGCCTTGAGATTCTCGGTGAATACATGCCGCTTAAACAGCATGCTGTAGCGAGCGGAGAACAGGTTTTGGACTGGACGGTGCCGAACGAATGGTCCGTCGAGGGCGCGCAACTCATCGGACCGAATGGCGAGATGATCTGTGATTTCGCGATCAACAATCTGCATCTAGTGAACTATTCGATCCCCATGCAGGCCAGCCTTTCACTGGAGGAACTGCAGCCATATTTGCATTCGTTGCCGCATCTGCCCGACGCTATTCCCTATGTGACGAGCTATTATAACCCCCGCTGGGGTTTCTGCCTACCACATCGACAGCGGACGGCATTACCCGATGGGACATATCGGGTAGATATCCGCACTACACATGCCCCCGGCGCCGTCAATTTCGCCACTACCCGGCTTGAAGGGGACAGTGACGAAACCGTATTGATCTCCTCCTATCTCTGCCATCCGAGTATGGCAAACAACGAATTATCTGGCCCGCTCGGACTTTTGCGGCTTTATGAGCATATCAAAGCAATGCCGCACCGGAATTATACATATGAATTCCTCCTCTGCCCTGAAACCATTGGCTCGATTGCCTATCTGAGCCAGTTTGGCGCCGAGATCGGCCCCCGACTGGCCGGCGGGATGGTACTGACCTGCTTGGGTGGGCATCGCCCCACGCTCAATTTCAAGCTATCCCGGCGCGACTGGCTAGGCCGGCCCGGCACGATGGACCGCTTGGCTCGCCACTTCGCCGTCACCTACCCCGATCAATTCGAGTTGCGGCCGTTCACCCCTGTTTCCGGCTCCGACGAGCGGCAGTTTTGCTCGCCCGGTTACGACTTCCCGGTCATCCAAGCTGCGCGAACAGTTTACGGGCAATTCGTAGAATATCATACCTCAATGGACGACAAACGCTTCATGCGTATCGAACAAGTGGAGCGGGCCGCAGACAGGCTTGCAGAGTTCATTGAGGTCTTCGATACTGAAGGGGCCCCTCTCAAGAATACCCAACCCTATGGCGAGCCACAGCTTGGACGCCGGGGTCTCTATCCCACGATCAATTCCCCAATGAATCGTGGCAATTCGACAGACAATGCGACGGATCAGCGCCAGACTCTGAATCGGCTTCTGATGATATTGTCACTATCGGATGGCTCACGCGGATTATTGGAAACCGCGGAACGGATCGGGTGTGGCCCGGACCAGTTGCTGCCGATCATCCGCGAGTTACGCCGCCAAGATATTCTGGTCGCCGAAAGGAGAGTTTGACAATGTCCATCACCATTATCACTGGGGATCACCCGCGCCATCGCTATCTCGCGGATCGTCTGGCAGAGGCCGGGATCCTGACTGGCTGGATAATCGAACAGCGCAAGCCCTTCGTGCCGGAGGTTCCCGCTGGCCTTCCCGACGACCTCGGCAGGCTTTTCGCGCTGCATTTCCGCCGGCGCGAAGAGGCTGAGGAGCGCTTTTTCGGCCAGCCCTCGCTGCCTGACGGGCTGCGAATGCATTACGTTACTCCGGACAGTCTGAACGAGCAGGCGAGCGTTGATTTCTTGAAGACCTGCGCGCCGCGGATCGTTCTGTCCTACGGCTGTCACAAGATTGCCGATGCCGTGATGGCAGCCCTGCCTGGGACAACTTTCTGGAACACCCATGGCGGCCTTTCACCGCAATATCGGGGCGTAACCACGCATTTCTGGCCAAGCTACATGCTGGAGCCGCAGATGACCGGGATGACCTTACACGAAACAACCTCTGCCATTGACGGAGGTGCTATTATTCATCAGACTGTTGCCCCACTCGACCGCAATGATGGATTGCACGATATCGCCGGACGTACAGTCAAGGCCTATGCCGATGAGTTGCCGCCCCTGCTGAGAACCGTACTGGAACGGGATCTACCTTCTGGGAAGGTACAGAAGACTAGCGGGAAAATCTGGACCAGTGCCGACTGGCGGCCCGACCATCTCCGCCTGATATACGAAGTCTATAATGATCGTATCGCGGCCGCCGCCGTTGATGGCCTTATTCAAGGCCGTACGCCGATCTGCATGAGCGTTCTTGCCTAGGGGAGGCAGATCCACCGGGGCCGGTTTTACTGATCCATACCATCGCAAGTGATGGTATGGATCAGGTACCTCTGATACGGGGCTGAATACTCATGTCGAGGAGGGCATTCTCTGTCCCCCCGGTTCCGCCTCCTGGCCCAGAACCCTACGCGCAAGACGACTGGGCGTGGCATTCTCGCCCGTTTGGAGCGCCTTCAGGTCCTCCCCGAACCAATACGG
>NZ_FNEA01000076.1 GCF_900100045.1 Paracoccus denitrificans
CCATGGCTCACCAGCACCTCGTCCAGCGTGCAGCCCTTGATGCAGACCATGTCAACCAGCACCCTGTCCATGATCGGGCCGCGTTGCGTTTCGCCCCGCTTGGACGGCCGGATGCGCCGCACTGTCATGGCCGCGCTGAACCCGATGCGGTTGCGCAGGATCGTCAGCTCCTGGGCAATGTCGAGATGCCGATCCATCCAGCCCATGCTGTCACCGCCCGCCCGCGACGCATCGAGGCGCGAAACCTTGGTGCCATCGGCCGCCGCCAGTTCCACCAGCATCGCATAGTGCCGGCCCATGGCGATCTGGCCATGGGTCAGCGGGCAGGACCGCTTGCGGCGCAACGCCGAGGCGATCATGCGGTCGAAGACATCGGCCGCGCGCACGCTGGCCCGGTGACCGTAGCCCGTGGCCGCCGCCGCCCACTTGTCCAGGCCGTGCTTATCGACCCCGTTCGGCACCATGGTGAACTGCGGCTCCACGACGAACGGGCCGCGGGCCGGCGCGGCGATGGTATCAGGGCCGCATTGATCGGGGATCGCGCTGGCGTCCCGGATGGCGGCAAGCCGGGCGGCTTCCTCGGCCCGCCAGGCTTCGCGCGCCTCCTGCGCCGCCTGCACAAGCAACCTTCCCGCCGCGATCCTCTCTGCTTTATTCATCATCTTGTGCATTCCTTCTGGCGATCAGCTATATCTTGTTTTCTTCGGGTCGGAGTTGGGCTTGACGGGCTTGAAATGTTCGGGTTTGGGCTTGAAAAATGGGCTATTTTGCCTTGCTTCGTTCGTTTGTTTTCAAAGGGTTAACCTTGTTTTTTGGGCCTGACGGGCTTGAAGGGCTTGAAAATCTAACCTTTACGCATGAGGCATTTCCCCCTTACCCCGCTGTTTCTCGCGCATGCGTGCATGTCGATTTTTCAGGCCCGTCAGGCCCGTCAGGCCCAAAAATCGGGATTAAGCCATTGATATTGCGCAAACGGCACCCCCTGACCCCCGAAGGATTTCAGGCCCACCACCGCCGCCCGTCAGGCCCGTCAGGCCCAACAACGATGCGATGGCACAAAGATGCGTGACGGGCCCGCAGGCCCGCCAGGTCGATTGGAGATGAAGAATGGGGTGCGGGGTCATCGTGGCGAACCTCCCCAGGACGATTGCGACGACGACGCCTCGGCCGAGCGCTTGCGGGAAAGGAACGTGTCATCGAGCCGGATGCCGCGATAGCCTGTGACGCCCGATTTCCCCGGCGCGAAGGTCTTGTTCGTTTCGGGATGCCGCCATGTGCCGGACTTGGCTTTGAGCTTGTTCGACACCGTGCGATTGCCCCAGCGCGTCTCGCCCCGCTCTTCGATCCAGAAGTTGAAGGCCTCGATCAGTTCCCGGGCGGTCATGAAGTCGCCCTCGAACCCAGTCACCACGGTGGCATCGCCGAGGAAGGTGCCAATCGGGTCGCTTTCGGCCCGGTAGCCCTCGGTTGCGCTGGTGACGTCATCCGGTTCCTGAAGGCCACCGTCGAGGAAGTCGATCAGCCCCTGGATGAGCCAGTTGAGGATGCCTGACCTCTCCTGCCAGAGGATTTCGTCCAGTTCCTCCTTCGGGATGCGCTTCTTCTCCGGGATCTGGACCGGGAAGTTCACCAGCATGACCCTACGCCAGATACCGTCGTCACCGCCCCGGATTTCGGGCAGGTGGTTGCCGGATATGGTCAGTTTGAAGATCGGCCGGAAGATGATGAAGTCGCTGTAGAGCGCACGGATCATCATCGGCTCGCCGCCGGTCAGGGCCTTGACCAGGCCCTCCTGCAGGCGTTCGCCATCCTCTGGCTCCGACGTTCGAACGAAGCGGGCGGCGATCAGGGGCATCAGGTCCGGCTGCGAATCTGAACCGGATTTCTTGTTCTTTCCGGTCAGCGATTCGATACGGGCAGAGGCCGAGTAATCGCCGAACATCCTCGCCATCAGGTCTACCAGAACGGATTTGCCGTTGGCGCCGCCCCCGTGGAAGAATGCGAGCTTCTGCACGGCCAGCCCGGTCATGGAGAGGCCGAACCATCGCTGCAGGAACCGGCGCATCTCGATATTCGGCTGTATCTGCTCAAGAAAGCTGTCGAAACGCGGGCATTTGGCGTCCGGATCATAGATCACCGGCATGATCTTCGTCAGCAGCTGCGCCCGGTCGTGCGGGATCAGTTCGACGCTGGACATGCCGGTCATGCCGGCTTCCGGATCGTTGGGGATGCGGGTGAAGCGCAGAACGCCCGACAGGGTGTTCACGTCGAGTGCGCCCTGATCCATATCATCGACCGCACGGGCCAGCATGACCCGAGCCTCGGCGATCATGTGCGCTATCCGGGTGGAGTTTCCGGCATCCTTCGCCCAGGTCAGCCGACGGGTCGTCAGATTTCGATAGGACTTCAAGGCAGCATCAAGAGCGCGCAATCGTGCTTCGATGGAGGCCAGTTCCTTCATCAGCGATTCGTCGGCCGCATAACCGGGTGCGTTCTCAATCTCGCGCCGCCGGACCTTGAGATCCCGATCCTCTTCGATCAGCTTCCGGTCCCGGTCATTAGGCTGGAGCCAATCGATTTCCTGCAGGATAAGTGTGGACACCTTATGCGCCTGCGCCCGGATCAGCGGCGACACATCGCGGCTGATCTCATCGTCCTTCCGCCAGCGGCTCCCATCCCAGACGAACCAGCCGACCTGTGAAACGAACAGGATATCGTCGCCGAAATGGATGACGAAACGCCTGGCATTGCCGAGATCGTTCAGCGGCTCGCGCGAGGCGCGGGAAACCGGATCTTCGGGCTCACCTTCGCCGCCGCCTTCATCCGGTGGGGGTGGCGGGGGAGCATAATCATCCGGGTAGCCGTCATCATGGCCGTCAGGTTCCATCCCCTCGGGCAGATCGACCTCTTCGGCATTGCTCATCACGGCCCGGACCTGCCCGAGGGCGTCATCATCACTCATCTCGCTGTCCCATCAGGATATCGTTCAGGTCTCTGCCCTCGCCGGCATGGACGATCTTGGCTATGAGACCAGGATTTTTCCTCTTTGCCCGCCGCAGCCCTGCGAGGAGCTTGGCGCGCGTCAGTTTCGGATCGCTGTCCCCGTCCTGGACGAAGATCAGCGTCTTGACCCAGACCGGCGGCAGCCAGGCCTCGGAATCGTCCATGTCGG
>NZ_FNEA01000072.1 GCF_900100045.1 Paracoccus denitrificans
AGGGCAGGTCAGCGACTACATCGGGGCGCGGGCGTTGCTCAGCAGCCTCCCAAAGGTCGATTGGCTGCTCGGGGATCGCGGCTATGACGCCGACTGGTTCCGGGAAGCCTTGCAGGACAAGGGGATACGAGCCTGCATCCCCGGTCGAAAGCAGCGCAAGACACCGGTCAAATACGACAAGCGCCGATACAAGCGGCGCAACCGCATCGAGATCATGTTTGGCAGGCTCAAGGACTGGCGGCGCGTGGCAACCCGATACGACAGATGCCCGAAGGTCTTCCTCTCGGCCATCGCGCTCGCGGCAACCGTCATTTATTGGTTATGAATCCTGACCCTAGATTAGCCGCGCACTTGGTATCATATCCTACGTGCTCACCATGATTTAGAGCAATATGAGCTGCTTCATGGTAGAGAGTGAACCAGAAATGGTCGTCCGACAAATGTCGGAAGCTCAAGTGGATAATTGGATTGCCTTGTTCTAATCTCCATGTAGCTCCGCTTGCCCTACACCCCGCTGGGGCGCGGGCGGTGGTAAGCGCCACTCCAACTTGAGCAAGCCGTGCTCGAAGGTTTGCCACCAGTTCTTTGGGGTCGCGAATAAAGCCGAGCCTTTTCAGCTCTGGTAAGAGCCGATTGAAATCAGATCGACTGAATTCGCACAAATCGATTTGAGATGCCTGAATTTCGCCCGCACGCTTCCAAGCCAATGTTGCAAGATCATCAGCGTGGAATGAAGATGAGGTTCTAAAAGACACTGCATCAAGGCCAGATGTATATATAGCCTTCCACTCTGAAATGCTCTCGCAACCGAAGAATTTCAAGAGTTCATCTGCGAGATTATTGGAGCGGAGGTTTTTTCTTATCCAGCCAAATTGACTCATCTGGCGGGTGGGCAGGCATTTTGTCCACTCATCGAGGTTCGAGGAGTGAGCTACACTAAGCCGATCAATCTCAGCATAATAAATCTCATCGCGCCGCAGCCAGAATTCCGCAGTCGAGCCTAGATACTCTGATAGTGTGGCAGCAATATCCGCAGTGATCCTTCGCTCACCGGCAATCAGTAAATCAAACCCTGCGTCATCTAAACCAAGTTCTTCTGCTAGCTCTTCCGCTGGTAGTTCCTTCGCGGACAGCAAGCGGGCAATCGACGCACCCGGCGGCGTCGCCCAGTCTGGCTCAAAGCTCATACGATCACCCGTGAGTCATCTAAGATTCTATGGAGGCAGAAGCGGTGTGCCTCGGGCCACTGCTGCAGTGTCATCTCATGTCGTGTTCTTGGCTCAACCTCAAGGACCAGAGAGCCATTCAAGCCGTAAGTGAGCAAGATTCTGTTGCTTTGTCGTACGGCGAGAGGGGCGATCGGGACTTCGGAAAAAGTTGCTGCAGCTTCGAGGTCTCGTAGGAGGGCACGGAAAGCTGCCGCCGTCTCATCGCCGAGCCTCTTGTTTGCTCGACGTTGACTGAGTGAAACTAGGCGCATTGCTTCGGTTAGGTAAGCTGGTTCCAAAGGGCAAGCACCTATCTACGATTTCGATGTCAACGGCCAGCGAGAACCACGCTAGATATTGAACTGATCACAACATTCTGTAGCTGAGGTTAGTCAGTATCCTTCCGGCTGTCGAGGTTTCATTAGATTAGCTGCTTCTGGGCTCTCGGTTCTGGCCCGCGGAACGTGGCCACTGTCCGCTTCACTGCGGATCGGAGATGCTCGCGCATTGCGCAGCGAAGGTCGGCTGTCCGCCCTTGTCGCCGCCCCTCTCATCCCTCGACCTGCGGCGCGAGGCTCCTGCGGATCTCCTGCCCGTCCCGGCCCGGCGGCGATCCGAACAGGCGGCGATATTCCCGGCTGAACTGCGACGGGCTCTCATAGCCGATGGCGTAGCCGATCCGGGCGACATCGGCATTGTCGAAGAGCAGCAGGCGGCGTGCCTCCTGCAGCCGAAGCTGCTTCTGGTACTGCACCGGCGTCATCGCCGTGACCGCCTTGAAGTGGCGGTGGAAGGTCGCGGGGCTCATTCCGGCGACATCGGCAAGCTGGCGTATGTTCAGCTTATCCGCGAAGCCCTCGCGGATGCAGGCGATGGCCCGGGCGATCCGCGCCATGGGACTGCCGGCGAGGCCGATCTGGCGCAGCGCCGGTCCCATCGGTCCGTTCAGCAGAAGCCAGGTGATCTCCCGCCGGACCAGCGGCGCGAGGATCGCGATGTCGCGCGGCCGGTCGCACAGGGCCAGCAACCGGCAGAGGGGATCGGCAAGTTCCGGCCCAAAGGCATGCACCGCCAGCGCGGCACCGGCGGGGGCGTCGTCGGTGCCATCCCGTTCCAGCAGCAGATCGGAGATCGTCGCGGGGTCCAGGGCCAGGCTGAAGGCCAGGTAGGGTCGGTCGGGCGTGGCGCGGGTGATCTCGGCCCGGATCGGCACCTCCATCGATGCGATCAGGCATTTTCCGGCGTCATAGCGATAGGCGCGTTCGCCAAGCATGCTGGTCTTGGCGCCCTGCGCCACGACGCAGAGCGACGGGCGATAGACCGCATGGATCGGCCCGGTCGGCGCGGTGACCGAGGTCAGGACCAGCCCCTCGATCGGGGTTTCCCGGCCATGCGCCTGCCACTGGCGGGCGATCAACTCCTTGAGCGGGGCAAGATGATCGTTTTCCATGAACCGCAATCTAGGATCCCTGCGCGCGGTGCGCAGCCCGAAATCGGCGCGCATAAGAGGATCGTGCAAGGATTTGCGAGGATCGGCGTCGCGATCCCGGGCAGGGCAGCCCTATCTTTGCCTCAACCCGGCGGCATTCCGCCCCCGACGTCTCCGACATGAAGGAACATTCCATGCGCTACCGCACTCTCGGCCCCAGCGGCCTGCTGGTCTCGGAACTCTGCCTCGGCACCATGACCTTCGGCGGCTCGGAGGGCCTGTGGGGCCAGATCGGCCAGCTGCGCCAGGACGAGGCCGACATGCTGGTCAAGGCGGCCTTCGAGGCCGGCATCAATTTCATCGACACCGCCAATGTCTATGCCGGCGGCGAGAGCGAGCGGATCCTCGGCCAGGCCATCCGCAATCTCGGCATTCCGCGCGACGAGGTGGTGGTCGCGACCAAGGTGATGGGGGTGATGGGCGAGGGCCCGAACGCCCGCGGCGCCTCGCGCGCGCATATCATGGCGCAGGCCAGGGCCAGCCTGGAACGGCTGCAGATGGATCACATCGACCTCTACCAGATCCACGGCTTCGATCCGCTGACCCCGATCACCGAGACGCTCGAGGCGCTCGACACGCTCGTGCGGCAGGGCCATCTGCGCTATATCGGATTGTCGAACTGGGCGGCCTGGCAGATCGTCAAGGCTATCGGCATCGCTGATGCGCGCAAGCTGGCGCCGATCCTGTCGCTGCAGGCCTATTAGACGCTGGTCGGCCGCGATCTGGAACGCGAGATCGTGCCGATGCTGCAGGCCGAGGGCCTCGGCCTGATGGTCTGGAGCCCGCTGGCCGGCGGGTTCCTGTCGGGCAAGTACAGCGACGGCAGCACCGCGAATGACGGCCGCCGGACAAGCTTCGACTTCCCGCCGGTGGATCTGGCGCGCGGCGATGCCGCCATCGCCGTGATGCGCGAGATCGCATCGGCCAAGACCTGCACGGTGGCGCAGGTGGCGCTCGCCTGGCTGCTGCATCAGCCGGTGGTGACCAGCGTGATCGTCGGGGCGAAGCGGATCGACCAGCTGCAGGACAACATCCGCTCGACGGAGGTGGCGCTGACCGCCGAGGATCTGGCCGCGCTCGACAGGGTGACGAAGCTGCCCGCCGAATATCCGGGCTGGATGCTGGAGCGCCAGTCACAATATCGCGCGACCTTCGCCTCGCAGAGGGGGTGACGTCCCCGCCTCGCCCCGCCTGCACCCCTGGCGGGGCGACGACGCTGGTGCAGGCTGCCGACCTTGGCCTTGTTGCGCGCAGGGTGTGGCGGAGCTTGCGATGATTACCTCGGCGTCGCTGGAACCGTTGTTACCGGTGGACAAGGTCATGCGGCTGCTCGGCGTCACGCTATCCTCGCTGGAGGCGCAAAGGCGAGGACGGCGGGGAGGAACAACTGAGCCTCGGCCTCACAGGTATGAAGACGTGCCTTCGGACAGCGGCCTCTGAGCGCGAAGCATGATTACCTGGCCTCTCGACTACTAGCTGCGGAACCCCGCCGATCTCGCCCCTTGTCGCGAGATATCCCGCGCTTTTCCAGTATTTTTACGCCACCCTACGTGGATGCCGCCGCGCAGTGCTC
>NZ_FNEA01000079.1 GCF_900100045.1 Paracoccus denitrificans
GAGCGTGGACGAGATCGTGGAGTTCAACGCGAAGGCCATGGCATGATCCCTTATGGCCGCCAGGACATCGACGACGCCGATATCACGGCGGTGGTCGAAGTCCTGAAAAGTGATTTCATCACCCAGGGCCCGGCGGTGCCGCGTTTCGAGGCAGCGCTGAGCGACTGGTGCGGCGTGCCGCATGCGGTGGCGATGAACAGCGCCACCTCGGCGCTGCATGTCGCCTATCTGGCGCTCGGCCTCGGACCCGGCGACGAGTTCTGGACGGCGCCGGTCACCTTCGTCGCCACTGCCAATGCCGCGCTTTATTGCGGGGCGGAGGTGCGCTTCGTCGACATCGACCCGGTGACCTACACGCTCGATCTCGACCGGCTGGAGGCGATGCTGGTCGTGGCGGAGGCCGAGGGACGGCTGCCGAAGATCGTGGCGCCGGTGCATCTGGCGGGACAGTCCTGCGACATGGCGCGGCTGGCGGAGCTTGCCCGCCGCTACGGCTTCCGCGTGGTCGAGGATGCCAGCCATTCGATCGGCGCCTTCTTCGGCAATGCTCCGGTCGGCGACTGCCGCTTTTCCGACATCTGCGTCTTTTCCTTCCATCCGGTGAAGATCATCACCACCGCCGAGGGCGGGGCCGCGACCACCCGCGATCCCGAACTGGCGCAGAAGATAGAACTGCTGCGCAGCCATGGCGTGACGCGCGACCCTGCCCTGATGCGCAACGAGCCGCATGGCGGCTGGTATTACGAGCAGGTGGCGCTTGGCTACAACTACCGGATGACCGACCTGCAGGCTGCGCTCGGCGCCAGCCAGATGGCCCGGCTTGCGGGCTTCATCGAGGCCCGCCACGCCCGCCGCGCGGTCTATGACGAGCAGCTGCGTGGCCTGCCGCTGCAACTGCCGCATCAGGCGGAGGGCCAGCGCTCGGCGCTGCATCTCTATCCCGTGCTGGTGACGCAGGACGCACCGCTCGACCGCCGCGCGTTGTTCGACGCGCTGCGCGCAGCCGGGATCGGGGTGAACATGCACTACCTGCCGGTCTACCGTCAGCCCTGGTACGTCGAGCACGGCTTCCCGCAGGACGAGTGCCCGGTGGCCGAGGACTACTATGCCCGCGCGCTCTCGATCCCGCTCTATGCCACGCTGAGCGAGGCCGACCAGGCGCAGGTCATCGCCACGCTGCACCGGCTGCTCTGTTGAACACCGCTCCCGGGGGAGGGCTTGCTTCTTCCCCGGGTCCGTTTTCTGTAAGCCTCACCGAGTAAATCCATCGGAAATTCAGGCCGAAAACCCTCAGGATTTGACGTCGATCTGACGGAAAGGACATCATATGAAAACCTTGCGGGAAGAACTTTTGCCCGGGAATAAGGGGAACCGCCCCTTCATCATCGCCGAGATGTCGGGCAACCATAACGCTTCCCTCGACAAGGCGCTGGCCATCATCGATGCCGCCGCCGATGTCGGCGCCGATGCGATCAAGATCCAGACCTTCACCGCCGACAGCATGACGCTTGACCTCGATGAGGGCGAGTTCAGTATCCGCGATCCGAAATCGCTCTGGTTCGGCCGGCGGCTCTACGACCTCTACCAGGAAGCGATGACGCCTGCCGACTGGCACAAGCCGATCTTCACGCGCGCGAAAGAGCGGGGCATCCTGTGCTTCTCCACGCCCTTCGACGAGGCGGCGGTGGACCTGCTGGAAGACCTCGGCGCCCCGGCCTACAAGGTTGCCTCCTTCGAGGCGGTGGACCTGCCGCTGATCCGCTATGTCGCCGCCACGAAAAAGCCGCTGATTATCTCGACAGGGATGGCCACGATCGGCGAGATCGACGAGGCGGTGGAGGCGGCACTCTCGGCCGGCTGCACCAACCTCACTTTGCTGAAATGTACCTCGAGCTATCCGGCCTCTCCCGAGAACACCAACCTGCTGACCATGCCGCAGATCGGCGCCACCTTCGGGGTGAACTTCGGCCTGTCGGACCATACGCTGGGGGTAGGAGTGTCGGTCGCCGCCACCGCGCTCGGCGCCAGCGTGATCGAGAAGCATTTCATCCTGGACCGCAGCGAAGGCGGCGTGGATTCAGCCTTCTCGCTGGAGCCCGGGGAATTCCGCCTTCTGGTCGACGAGACCACCCGCGCCGCGCAGTCGCTGGGCCGCGTCCATTTCGGCGGCACCGCTTCGGAGCAGGCAGGCAGGCGCAAGCGACGCTCGCTCTATATCGGGCAGGACATGAAGGCGGGCGACATCCTGACCCCGGCCAATCTGCGCCGCATCCGCCCCGGATCCGGGCTCGCCCCGCGCCATTACGACATGCTGCTCGGCCGCCGGCTGGGACGCGACGCCGCGAAGGGCACGCCGATGAGCTGGGATCTGCTGGAAGGGCATTCCGACACGGAGGGGATCTGAGTCATGTCGACAATGACTGCCTCGCTCGGGCGTAGTTGGACCGAGC
>NZ_FNEA01000071.1 GCF_900100045.1 Paracoccus denitrificans
AACGGCACCACCTCGGTCGAGCTTGGCATCATGGGCATCCCCTGCATCCTCGCCGGCCATTTCGCCCCGATCGACTATCCGATCGGCCATATTGCGCCGCAGACCCGTGCGGAATTCGAGACCTATCTGCGCTTCGAGAAGCCCGCCATCGTTGCTCCCGATATCCGCGAGCGTGCCGCACTCTGGCTGCATTACATGCGAAGCCCCGACTTCACCCTGCCCTATCGCTTCCATGCCCGGCCGGTGACCAACAAGAAGATCTATCCGCCGTATTGGTTCGGGGAGGACCTGAAGGCGCTCCAAACGGGCGAGAATGCCACGCCCGGTCGTCTTGCGCGTAGGGTTCTGGGCCAGGAGGCGGAACCGGGGGGACAGAGAATGCCCTCCTCGACATGAGTATTCAGAACATGGAAATGCCCCTGTCATGAGTGGCCATCTTCCCGCCTCCTATTCCTCGCTGCCTGCAGAGGACATGATCATTGTCTCGGGGCCTGAAACGCACAAGCCGGCCGAGCAGGATATCATCGTCTTCGGAACGCCGATCCATGAGAATGTCCCGCAGCTCGTAGACCGCTATCTCAGCAATGATCTGCCCGGTTTCCTGGCCCATCAGGCGCGACATGGAATCGGCAGCTACGTCCTTGCCGATTTCCGGGAGGGGCGCCTGCGCATGATAACAGGGCCGGGTTATTGCGGCGGCTATGTCCGCAGCACCTCCGAAGGCATTGCCGTCACGACACTCCTGCGCGACGTCATGCGTTTTTCACCGGGCGAGTTGCGCTTCAACGATTTCTCTCTTTGCTATTTTCTAAGCAGCGTCCCTGCCAGCACCTTCGGGATGCTGCCTCTCTCCACCCTGTTCAAGGGGGTGGACCGGCTTCCTCCCGCCTCCGTTCTTGAAATCTCCGGCGGGAGCGTGACGGTTTGCCGGACCTATCTGAACATAGCGGAACTCGAACGTCCCGCCTCTTTGGAAGAGGCCGTCCTGGAGGTCGCGGAAAAGTACGCGGATTATTACCGGCGCAGCGACCTGCAACCTGCCGTCATGTTCTCGGGCGGGGTGGACAGCCTGCTGATCCTGCTTGCCATGCAGCAGGTGATGGATCCAAAGGATATCCGGATCTTCACGGTACAGACGATGCGGACCCATTCAAAGACGAACGGGCACCATCGTGCCTATCCCGTCGCACAAAATCTGGGCCTGGATATAGAGCTTATCGAAAGCGACTCGTTGCGTTCGGGGGGAGCCGTATCGGCAATCCTTGGCAGGATGCAGCTTGACATGGCCAATACGCGGGCACCCGACCTTGCCTTTGCAGACCACCCCGATATCGGAACGCTCGTCCTGCATGGGCAGAACATGGACGCGCTGGTCAACAACAACATGCTGTCCTTGCAGAGCAATCTGGAGCTTGGCTACCTTTCGAACGCGAAAGTGTCCGATCTGACGACGGATGAGCTGCATTTGAAGCAGTTGACGGCCCTGACCCGCAACATGCGATTCACCGACGCCTATCTGCAGGATGCCGAGTTCCAGCGCACGACGGTCAGGTATTTCCGCAAGATGACCCCCAATACGATCGCCGATCCGCAGGCTGGAACGACCAGCGGCATCATGCGCGGCATGATCGCAACCCAATATCCCAATCTGCTGAACCAGCCGCAGAAACCATTCTCGATCTTCAGCCAAGTTGCGGAAATGAGCAGCGAGGCGACGCGGATGAACGGCTACCTGGGGCAGAATGCGACGGAAACGGGACTAGTCGACTTGTTGCGCTTTTATGGATATGGGCAGATCGCAATGAAGCGGGGGTGCAGCGTCCCCCTATCCAGCGGAACCCGTATCTCCTATGCGCCCATGTCCGGGCCGCTTGTCAGCTATTTCCTCGGTCGACCTCGCGGATTGCTGGAGGCCAGCCAGCCGAAGCGAGAAGTCTATGCGCTGGTCACGAAGCTTGCAGGAAAGTCATACAGTGCGATGACGGCATGGAAGGACGTCAAGGTTCGCGACTGGCTAAAAACACTGGATGCCCGTCAAAGCAGCGATCTGCGCGATGTCCTGGTGGAAGCGCGCCGCGACCTTCTCGATCCTGGCAACTCGCGCCTTCTGGGCATGCTGACATCGAAAAAGACCCGCGCCAATGTCGAGACGGTATACAAGGCGGCGACTACGGGTTCGGATCCGGCACAGGAAACCTATTCCGTGTTCAATCAGTCCATTGCCCGCAATCTGCTGAATATTGAACTGCTTCTCGAAAGCGCGGAGGGAACACGCGTCTGAAAGGCTGGCTGGGCCGCGGGATCATTCCCCGCGGCCACCTTCTTCCCTGCGCCGCCGCAAGTCGGCAAGGCCGGCCTGCAAGTCGTGGGCGGGCTGCCAGCCAAGAATCCGGTTTGCCTGGGCAAGGTCCATCACCGCCTGATGCGCCTGCCCCGGCGTGGTGGCGCTGTCGTCGAGATTGCCGTCATTGCCAAAGACCGCATTCGCAGTCCGGGCGATCTCGGCCACGGTCCAGGCGCGGCCACCGCCGATATTGCAGGCCCCCGAGAGCGGTGCGGACACACTGAGCGCGGCGAGGATCGCAGCCGTCGCATCGGTGACGTAAAGCTGGTCGATCGTGTAATCCGGGTTGCCGCTCAGCGTGATGGTTTCCCCCGCTGCCGCCTGGTTCACGAACTTCATCAGCGCGGGCGTGCCCTTCTCGCCATGGCCATAGACCGCGGCAAAGCGCAACGAGAGCGCGGGCGGCGCCTGGCGGGCGCGGGCCAGCATCTCGAGATAGTGCTCCGCCATCAGCTTCGAGAGGGCATAGGCATTGACCGGATGGACGGGTCCGTCCTCGCGCCAGGGCGCGGGGCTGGCGGCGGAATAGACCGCGATGGTCGAGGCGAAGACGATCCGCTCCACCCCCTCTGCCTGCGCCGCGCGGGCGAGATGGCCGGTCGCCTCGACATTGGGACCCAAGAACGGAGCAAGTTCCATCGGCGCGTCCTCGCGCGTCATGCGCCGGCCAGCCAGATGCACCACGGCGGCACAGCCCGCCAGTGCCGCACGCAGGCTTTCGGGACTGTAGTCGGTCTGCCGCTCGGCCTCCGGCCCCCGGCCGATGGCGACGGGGCGCAAGCCGGCCGCGCGCAAATCGGCACAAAGATGGCGCCCGATGAATCCCGAGGCGCCAGTGACCCCGACAAAGGAACCGGGCGCGATCATGACATTGCCCGCACGTAATAGCCCACCACTTCAAGCGTGCCGTTGACTGCCCGCACATCCTCGCCGGCGGCGTAGCGGTATTCGTGATAAAGGGCATCGGCCGGCACCGGGAAGGCCGCAGGATCGAAGGGCTGGCCCGGCGGCATCTGCTGGAACATCAGCTCCATCGGCCGGTCGCCGCCGGTCGGCGGTGTCTCGGCGGTGGGAACCGGGATTCCGGTCAGGCAGTCCACCGCGCGGGCCAAAAGGTCGATGTCATGGCTGGCGCGGATCAGCCGCCACATGTGACACCCGTCGAGCCGGGGCGCGATCTCGACCACGCGGGGGCCTTCGGGGGTCATGATCATCTGGAAATAGAGCACGCCGTCACGATGCCCCAGTGCGGCAATGATCGCGTCAACCAGCTCCAGCGCCTCCTCCCGCGCCGGCATTGGCACATGCACCGCCGGGATCAGGTGGCCGCGCGGCACGCCGGGAGCCGAGGGGCCATGCACCAGCCGCTCCGACAACACGCGGATGCGGGTTTGGCCGCCACAAACCAGCACGTTGCAGGAAACCTCGATGCCGTCGAGGAAGCCCTCGACAATGGCCTGCCGGCTGCGCGACAGCGGGATGGCGCGCTCTACCGCCTGGGCAAGATCCTCCGGGCGGTCGATGCGCTGCACGCCACGCTGGCCCTGGGCGTCGGTGGGCTTCACCATGCAGGGGAAATGCGTCCAATCCGAAAGACCCTCGGTATCCGAGACCTTGCGGAACGGCACCGGGCTTAGCCCGTGTTCGGCAAGGAAGGCCCGCAGCGCCGCCTTGTCGTCCAGCAACCCGATGAAGGCGCTGTCGTAGAAATGTGGCAGGCCCAGCCGCTCCGACAATGCGACGACCGAGCGGATAGCCACATCCGACGAGATCGAATAGACTAGATTGACGGCATGGCGCCGCGCCACCGCCTCCAGCGCGTCGAGATCGACGATGTCCACATGTTCGACCACGTCGCAGAAAGCCTGGCCCGGCTCGCCCTTGCCCGGCGCGCAGCCGATCACTCGCCAGCCGATGTCCTTCATGTGCCGGATCAAGTCTGCCTGGCCGGCATTGGTGCCGAGAATAAGAATGGTTCTGGTCATGCTTTGTCGCTTTCCATCAAGGCGTCGCACAGCCGTGCCGCGCCCTTGCAATCCACTTCTGCCCGGCCGCGCGCAGCCACTTGGCGACGCAGTTCGGGCCCTGTCACAAAACGATGAACTTCCGCCCGCAACCGATCGGGCATAACGTCCCCGATCTGGCCCAGAAAGGGGGTGCCCGTCAACTCCTGCCAGCCGAGGCAGGAGCGCCGCTGGTTCGGCGCCAGCGCCACCAGCAGCATCGGCAGACCGCAATGGGCCAACTCGTAGCTCATCGTGCCGCCAGCGATGATGCCGAGATCGCATTCCGCGATGCGTTCGGCCATGGCGGGCGGATCGACCAGCAGCTCGATCCGCGCCGGATCGACGCCGGCCAGCCGTGCGGCCAGTTCCGCGTTGCGCGGATTGCCCCGCCCCGAAACCAGCCGCAGCGCCACGTCCGGCAGGTCGCCAAGTGCCGCCAGCACCAGGTCGAGCGCGCCGCGGTCGTCGCCGCCACCG
>NZ_FNEA01000069.1 GCF_900100045.1 Paracoccus denitrificans
GATGATCCGCATACTTGCTGACCAGCACATGGGTCAGGAGACCCGGCCCAGGGCGCCCGCGTTCGATGGGGCGCGAGGGCAGCGGGGCCTGCACGAACCGTTCGCAGCAGGTGCAGGTCTGGCGGGGCCGGACAATACGGTTCACGATGAAGCGGCCCGGCACATACTCCAGCTCTTCGTTCGGCACGGCCCTCGGACCGGTGGCGGGCTCGTGCCTCACCATCCTCGCCGATCCGGCGCAGGCGGCCGCCGCAATCGGCACAGGCATCGGCGCCGGGCGTCAGTTCCACTTCCATCCGCGGGATGTGGTCCGGGATCGGACGGCGCCTCGGTTTGTCCTTCTCCTCGATGTCCGGCAGCTTCATCCGGGCCGTCATCGCGGCGGCGGCGATCTCGCTGGTCTCCAGCGCCAGTTGCAGCTGTTCCGCCGTCTCCGACGAGGCCCCGAACCGGTGCGCCCGATGGCCTGCCAGTTGGTGGCGCAGCTTCTCGATCAGGATCGCCTGCGCCTTCACCTCGGCCAGAAGCCGCGCGGTGAAGCTGCGCAACTCCTCGGGGTCTTCCGGCAAGGTCAGGGTCTGACTGAGCATGCGGGAAGTTTATCCCACGGGATTCCTTGTGGGAATCCTTCTCTTGTAGGGCGTTCGATTACCCGGCTGCCAGAGGCCGCCACGTCCGCTCAGGAGCCCGCCAGTCGATCCCTTCCAGCAACATCGACAACTGCGCAGGCGTCAGCGCGACCTTGCCGTGCCGTCCCGGTGACCGGCCAGACCCAGGTGTTCTCGATGGCGCTTTGCCAGCGCAGGCTGGCGCCCAGGGTCAGCGGCATGGATTCGAACGCATAGATCCCCGACAGCTTGACCGAATGGCGCGGGGTGACGGTCGAGATGCGCTGGCCGTCGCCGTCCTCGGCATCGGTCCAGGCATAGCTTGCCGCAAGCTGGATGTTCGGGCGAACCTCGCCCGCCAGTTCCATCTCGAAGCCCTTGGTCCGGGTGCCGTCGATGGACATGTAGGGGTTCGAGCCGTCGGGCAACTGATAGCTGACGCTGCGGTCGCGGACCGGCAGGTTGTCCTGTTCCAGCAGATAGACCGCCGCCGCAAAGTTCAGCCGGTCGCCGGCAAGGCTGGCCTTGGTGCCCAGCTCGTAATTCGAGCCGGTGGTCGGTTCGACGATCCTGTTGTCCTTGTCGCGATAGCTGGCCTGCTTGAAGACCCGGGTATAGCTGGCATAGACCGACCAGTCCTCGTTCAGGTCATAGGTCAGCCCGGCATAGGGGATCCATTCGCCGTTGCGGCTGATCTGCTGATGCGTAGTCGTGCCGCTGCTGCGGCTGTCGGTGGTATAGTCGTAGTCGTACCAGACCACGCGCGCGCCGGCGATCAGGTTCAGCCGGTCGGTCAGGCCGAAGCGGCCCGAGCCATAGGCCGCGACCTGGTCGATCTTGGTATTGCTGACATAGCTGACATAGCCGGCCTGCTGGACCAGGTTCGGCACATACCCGTCCCAGTCGAAGATCGAGCCGGTGATCGGCTGATAGTCGATATCGGTCCCGTCGAAGGCCGAATAGGCCTTGTGGTTGTCCTTGCCCCAATTGCCGGTGATGCCGAAGCGCAGGTCATGGCTGCGGCCCCCCAGCTCGACCGGGCCCGAGGCGGTCAGCGACAGCGCGGTCTGCTCGGTATCGGTATCGGCATAGCCACCCACGGTCTGCACGCCGAAGCCCTGCGGATCGGGCGAGCCCCAGGAGGCCGAGGCCAGATAGCCCTTGCGCTCGGCCTTGTAGAGCGACAGGTCGCCCACTGCCTGCCAGCCGGCGCCGAAGTCCTGGGCATAGCGCAGGAACAGGGTCTGCGTGGTCTGGGTCAGCGGCAGATTGCCGCCGCCGGCATTGGTGTGGATGTCGTATTCCAGCTGCGAGCCGTCATTCGCGATCAGCGGCAGGCCGCCGAACTGGTGGTTGCGGGTGCGATTGCGCTGGAAATCATAGCCCGCCGTCAGCGTGCCGGCATCGCCGACATCGGCCTCGACCACGCCGTAGAGCACGGTCTTGCGCCGCTCGTAACGGTCCAGCCAGGAATCGCCCTGCTCATGCGCCGCCACGAACCGGCCCCGGATCGAGGCATCGGCGTTCAGCGGGCCGCTGATGTCCAGGTCGCTGCGCAACGTATTCCAGCTTCCGGCCGAAAAGCGCAGCCGGGTCTGCGGCGCCGAGGTCGGCGTCTTGCGCACCATGTTGATGACGACCGAGGGATCGCCCGCCCCGGCCATCAGCCCGGTGGCGCCGCGCAGCACCTCGACGCGGTCATAGATCGCGGTATCGGCGATGCTGGGGCCGGAGCCATACTGGATGCGATACCAGACCGGCAGGCCGTCGACCATGTAGGTCGGGCTGGAAAAGCCGCGCGCATAGACGCTGCGCCGCTCGGTATCCATCGGCATGACGGTAATGCCGGTGGTATCCTCCAGCACCTCGGAAATGCTGCGCTGGTTGCGGTCATCCATCTTTTGCCGGGTGGCGACGCTGATCGATTGCGGGGTTTCCTTCATGGTCAGCGGCAGGCCGGTCGCCACCGTGGTCAGGCCGGTCGTATAGCTGCCGGTGCCTTCGGTCACCGCGCCGCCCGCGTCCAGCCGGATCTCGTCCAGCACGACGGTATTGGCGTCGGATTCGACGGCGGCAGCGGCCGGGGCCGTCAGCGAGATCGATTGCGGCGAGTTCACCCGGAACCCCAGCCCCGAGCCTTGCAGCAATTGCTCCAGCGCGGCGCTGGTGGTCATCCGGCCGCTGACGCCGGGGCTTTGGCGGCCCTGCACCAGGGCGGTGTCGTAAAGCACCTGCACCCCGGCCTCGCGCGCGAAACGCAAAAGCGCGCCGTTCAGGCTTTGCGCCGGAATGTCGAAGGCGCGGGTCTGCGCGGCCTCCTGCGCCACGGCGACGGGCCCATGCGCCGCGACAAGCCCGGCGCCGCCAAGTGCCGCGATCAGGGCGATACGGCTGATTTGCGTCTTCATTTTCCCTCTCCGATATCTGGCCCTCTGCGGGGCGGGTTCAGGAAAAGGACGAATCCGGCATCCGATCCGGTAATGCCGGGCGCTTTTTTTTGCGAATGTCAGTAAAGCACCGTCACCAGCGGCGGAACCGACAGGCGGCGCAGGCCAAGCTCGGCCGCGATCCGGTCCACCGCCCGGCCGATATCGTCGGTATGGAACACGCCGCTGACCCGGCGCCCGGCCAGATCCCCGCCACGCAGGACGATGCGGCCGTGGCGATAGCGGTTCAGCTCTCGCACCACCTCGCCCAGCGGCCGGTCGTCAAAGACCAGCTCGCCCGAACGCCAGGCATTGGCGAAATCCACGTTGCGCGGCGCAGGGGCGGGAATGGCATCGGGCCGGGCATCGACACCCATCCCCTCGGCCAGCACGACCGGCGGCGCGGCGCCCGAGACCGGCTCGACCCGCACGCTGTGCTCGGCGACCAGCACCGCGACATCGCCATCCTGCAAATCGACCGAGAACTGCGTGCCCAATGCGGTGATGCGGATGCCGCGCGCCTCGACCACGAAGGGGCGGCCTTGCTGTCGGGCCGAGGGCTCGGCGGTGAAATAGGCGCTGCCCTCCAGCAGCCGGACAAGGCGGCGGGTGCCGTCGTAATCCACCGCCAGCGCCGAACCCGAGGAAAGCTCGACCCGGCTGCCGTCCCGAAGCGTGACCGCAAGATTTTCCCCCACCGCCGCGACATGATCCGCCTGCAACCGGATGCGCAGATCGTCCTGCCAGAACCAAAGCGCGAATCCGGCGGCAAGTGCGACCATGGCAAGCATGCCGCGCCCGCAGCGGCGCCCGGGGTTCGCGTCCCCCTGCGCGATCAGGCCCAGTTCCTGCCATACCCGTTGCGCGTCGTCGAAAGCGTCGCGATGTGCGGGATCCCGGTCCAGCCAGTCGCGAAAGGCATTTCGTGCCTGGTCCGTCACCTGGGGGTCGGCCAGCCGGATCACCCATTCCGCCGCCTCGGCCTCGATATCCTCGCCGGGCCGCAAGCCGTCGCTGGATTGCCCGTTCATCAGCCGTCCTCGTATTCCCGCAACCGGCGCGTCACCTCTAGCAGCGCCCGCGCCAGATGCTTCTGCACCGAACTTTCCGACAGTTCCATATCCTGCGCCACCTCGCGATAGCTAAGCCGCTGGATGCGATGCAGAACGAAGATCCGCTGCGTCTTGTCGGGCAGCGCGGCCAGCGCCCGCAGGAATACCTTCAGCCGCTCGCGGTCGATCATCCGGCATTCCTGCCCCGGCCGCGGGTCGGCGATGGCGGCAAGGACATGATCGCCCGGCATGTCGGTCCGGCGCCGCTTTTGCAGCCGCAGGTGATCGACGGCGATATTGCGGGCGATGCGATACAGATAGCCGCGCAGGTTTTCCGGCCTGCCGCCGGATTGCAGCGCGGTGCAGCAACGCAGGAACGCGTCCTGCGTCAGATCTTCGGCAAGATCGGGGTCGCGCAGCATCCGGGCCAGATATGAGCTGACATCCCCCCGATGGGTGCAGAACAACCAATCGATGCCCGTCCGTTCCACCTTGCCCGCCCCATGCCGCTGCCGATCGCAGAAACTTCGGCTGGCAGCGCAGAGATGCGGGGTGGCTGACCGAGGATGCTTTCCCGTCTAGTCGAACAGGAGGCCGGAGCAAAGTCGAAATCGGATGATCATGGCCATGTCACGCTGCTGAAGGACAGAGCGGTGCTGGAGAGTTCAGATGCGCTCAGCAGATCATGAGCCTGCCCGAAGGAGCATCCCGAGTAGGACCACGAGCAGGTTTCCCCTGAAATGCGCGGGCGGCTTGGGCTGGTTCTCGACAGCGGAGGACCGCGGCACAGATCGGTCGCAGACCGCAGAAGCGGGCCGGGCGGATCAGGTTCGGGAAAACGCCGTGCGAGGCGCTTTCCCGACCGCATCAGGCATATCGCCTCAGAAGCCGACCCGATCGGCGCCCTTGAGGCCAAGGATCTCGCGCGCCTGGCCGGGGGTCGCGACCTCGCTGCCCAAATCTTCGATGATGCGGCGGATCTTGGCGACCTGCTGGGCGTTCGATTCCGCCAGCTTGCCGCGCGCGATCAGCAGCGAATCCTCCAGCCCCACCCGGACGTTGCCGCCCATCTGGCTGGCGGTGGTGGCCAGGGGCATCTGCGCGCCCCCCGCGCCCAGCACCGACCAGCGATAGTCGTCGCCGAACAGCCGGTCGGCGGTGCGCTTCATGAAGACCAGGTTGTCCACCTCGGGACCGATGCCGCCCAGGATGCCGAAGATGAACTGGATGAAGACCGGCGCCTTGAAGAGCCCGATATCCATGCAGAAGCGCAGGTTGTAGAGATGGCCGACATCGTAGCATTCATGCTCGAACTTGATGGCGTGGGGGGCAAGCTGGTTCGCCGCGTTCTCGATATCCGCGAAGGTGTTGCGGAAGATGTTGCCGTCGGACCTGGCGACGTAGTCGCGCTCCCAGTCGAATTTCCAGGTGTCGTAGCGCCGGGCCAGCGGGTGGAAGCTGAAATTCATGCTGCCCATGTTCAGCGAGCACATCTCGGGCGAGAAGCGCAGCGCCGGGGCGATGCGCTCGTCGATGCTGTTGGTCAGGCTGCCGCCGGTCGAGATGTTGACCACCGCATCGGTCGATTGCCTGATGCGCGGCAGGAAGGCGGCGAAGGCCTCGGGGTCGATGGTCACGCCGCCGTCCTGGGGGCGGCGGGCGTGCAGATGCAGGATCGCGGCGCCCGCCTCGGAGGCCGCGATGGCCTGCGCCGCGATGTCCTCGGGCGTATAGGGCAACGCATCCGACATGGTCGGCGTGTGGATCGCACCGGTGATGGCGCAGGTGATGACGACGGGGGGTTT
>NZ_FNEA01000093.1 GCF_900100045.1 Paracoccus denitrificans
ATCGACAGGCCTGACACATGACCGCACCGATCACATGCCCGGCGGCACGAATTTGCCCTTGCATGAACCGGGGCATCCACACATGGAGCCTCCGGAAAACCCGGCGCGGTTCAGTATTCGCCATTCACTGCACGGTTCTGGACCACTTCGGCCAGTTCCGCGACGACCCTGGCCTTCCAGGGGATGCAGGCGCATTCCTCGGCCGCGTCCTGTTGCCCGTCGGGGCGCACGGTTATCAGCTCCATGATACCCATTCCGATCAATCCAGTTGCGCGCCACGCCGCTCGGGGATGAGCAGCCACATGGCGAGGAAGTCGAGAAGATACAGCGCCGCAAGCAAGGCGATGGCCGCCGCGATGGCACCCACCACCAGCGGGCCGAAGCTGCCCACCGCCCGGCCGATATTGAACAGCACGTTCTGCGCCGTGGCCCGGGCCGAGGTGGGATAAAGCTCGCTGATCAACGCGCCATAGCCGCCCATCATGCCGTTGACGAAAAAGCCGGTCACCGCGCCGATTACCAGCAGGTGGATCGGGTCGCTCAGCCGCGAATAGATCAGCACCATGATCGCGGCCATGATCATATAGGTGAAGAAGGCGGGCCGGCGGCCGACATGATCTGCCAGATGGCCGAAGCAGAAGATACCGGCGGCCATGCCGAGGATCGTGACCGAGGTTCAGCGCCGATTGGGTCAACTCAAAGCCGGACTGGCTGGCCAGATAGCTCGGCATCCAGATCATCATGCCGTAATAGCCGAAGCTCTGCACCAAGCACAGGATCACCATGCCAAGGCTGAGCTTGCCGGTCTGCTTGTTCTTGACCAGCAATTTCAAGGCGGATTCCTTGGGCGCCTGCCTGGTCTCGGCCACGAAGACCTCCGGCTCGTGCAGTGAATGGCGGATCCAGCAGGCTACAAATGCCGGGAAGATGCCGAGGGCGAACATGCCGCGCCAGCCGATCTCGGGCAGCAGCATCGGCGTCACCACCACTGCGGCCAGTACCCCCGTCTGGCCGTCCAGTGCGACATAGGACGTATGCCTGCGAAACACCATCCAGCCCTGTCGGCACCAAGCCCCGCTCAGTGGCGGTACTCGGCCCGGACCCGGGCGCCCTACCCTTGAAAGCTGTTCGGCAACACTTGGCCCCGCGCGCGCGATCCCGCCTATGGCATTCGTTG
>NZ_FNEA01000067.1 GCF_900100045.1 Paracoccus denitrificans
TCGGTTTCGCTCGGCGATCACTTCGTCAGCTTCATCGACGCGCAGGTGAAGGGCGGCCGCTATGGCTCGGCCAGCGACGTGGTGCGGGCGGGGCTGCGGCTTCTGGAGGAGCACGAGGCCAAGGTAAAGGCCCTCCAGGACGCCCTGATCACCGGAGAGGACTCCGGCCGTGCGGAAGGCTTCGATCTCGACCAGTTCATTGCCCGCAAGATGGCCGGCCGCAACGCATGAAGGCGCTGGCCTTTACCGTCGCGGCAACGGGCGATCTGGAGGAAGTCTGGGACTATACGGAAGGCGAATGGTGGCCTCGGGGCCGAGGTCACGCACGGCATCTGTGAAGGGACATGCGCCGATGAACGGATTGCAATATTGGCATATGCGCCCCGTGAGCATGGAGAGCTTGGTGATGACTTATCTGCTCAGCGATTATCCGGTCCTGGCACGGCTCGCGGCCGGCAGAACCGAAGCGACAAGTCTCGATGCCCGCGCCTGCCGCCGGCTCTATATGCTGGCGACGGCCGACGATCTGGGCGCGATGGGGCCGAAAGAGCGCAGGTTTTACGACAGCCTGGCCGCGAGCGAGCCGGTGCCGGGCTTCCGCGGGCCGATTGCAGCGCTTCAGGCGCAGGTCAGGGCTGCCGGCTTCCGCCGTATGGCCGACGAAAAGACCTTCATGGACGATCTGTCCGGGGGCATCTGACCGAGGCGGATGCGGGCAGCATTCTCGTCCAACGCATAGCCCAGAGTGGCCTACTTTTCGCGATTTCGCCAAATATTAGTGACCGACTATTATTTTGCGGGGCCCGGTACTTTCGTACCACCCGCAAAATGTCGGACCGGGCGCTGCGCCCCGGTACCCAGCTTCCTCCGCCCAGGAAGAAGATCGACCCCCGACGCCGCCCGATGGGCGGACGCATCGCCTACGAATGAAGCGCCAGCAGATCCTGCCCGAACTGGTGCAGCGACATCACCTCGATCCCGTTCGGCAGCGGGAAAGCCTCATCCCCCGGATAGACCACGATCCGCCGCGCAGGTTGCAGGTCTTCGCAGGCCGAGTGAAAGCCGCGCTCGACCTTGGGCGCAAGGTTGCGCTTGACCTCGACGGCCCAGACCGCGCCGCCCGGTAGCGTCAGCACCAGATCGACCTCGGCCCCCGCACCGCTGCGGTAGAACTGCGCCTGCGTCTCTTCTGGCATCAGCGCATGGGCGGTCTCGATGATCAGCCCCTCCCAGCTCGCCCCCGCAACGGGGTGGCCAAGAACGTCATCCAGCGTCGTCAGCCCCAGAAGGGCATGCAGGATGCCGGTGTCGCGCACATAGATGCGCGGGGACTTGACCAGCCGCTTGCCGATATTCGCGTGCCAGGGCTCCAGGCGGCGCACCAGCATCAGGTCGACCAGCAGATCGAGATAGGAGGCGACGGTCTTGGCATCGACCCCGAGCGCGCGGGCAAGCTCGGCGGCGTTCGACAGGCCGGATTGCCGATGCGCCAGCATGGTCCAGAAGCGGCGCAGGGTCTCGGCCGCGATGCGGGGACCGAGCGCGGGAATGTCGCGCTCCAGATAGGTGCGGATGAAGTCGCGCCGCCAGCGCAGGCTGGCCTGATCGCCCTTGGCGAGGAAACTGTCGGGAAAGCCGCCGCGCAGCCAGAGCCGGTCCAGATCGGCGGCAGGAACCTCCAGCGCGTCGAGGGGGGCGAGTTCGGCGTAGGCGATCCGCCCCGCCAGCGTCTCGCCGGATTGCCGCAGCAGGTCGATGGAAGCCGAGCCGAGCAGCAGGAACCGGCCCGCCCGCAGCCCCTTGCGCCGGCCCCGGTCGATCAGGCCGCGCAGGTTCTGGAACAGGTCCGGCACCCGCTGGACCTCATCGAGGATGACCAGCTTGTCCTCATGCGCCGAAAGGTAGAGTTCGGGGTCCGAGAGCCTGGCCCCGTCGGCGCTGGATTCGAGGTCGAGATAGAGCGAGGGGCGCTCGTCTCCCAGCTCCTGTGCCAGCGTGGTCTTGCCCACCTGGCGCGGCCCCAGCAGGGCAACGGCGGGGCTGTCGTCCAGCAGGAACTTTAGGGTGTTGGTTATGCGGCGCTCGATCAACATCCTTGCAATTATGGAGATTAATTCCCGTTTTGCAAGGTTATTTTGTGGACTGCTGTTTCTATCCGCTGCCGGGCTTCCCTCAATGAGCCCAGCTGAGCCCGCTACATCTCTCCGGGTTTATGCATGACAACCAACGGTGCAGTGCAAGCGCAGCCAAGCCGGGTTGGAGATGGGAGACTTCTGGTCGGCGGCAGCTTGAAGGGTGCCGCCCGACGGGCGGCCGCAAACCGCATTCCGCCCCAGCCGCTTGGGGGCGGTCGGAATGCGGTTTGCGCGCAGCCTGACCCCGGCCCGCTCGCATCACGAGGGGCCGTAGGGACGGGGTCAGGCGAATTCATTTTCCCAGCAGGCCATCATCCAGCGCTCATCGCTGTCGGGCAGGTCGATGCCGTAGAATTCCAGCACCTGGGTCAGGTCGTAGATGCGCTCTTCCTGCTCCGGCTCGGTCAGCGCGGCCCACCAGTTGCGCGCCTTGACCTCATCCGGCTGGAAGATCGATGCGGGCAGTTCGCCTTTGAACGGTTGCGGGGGCATCAGTTGTTTCCTTTCATCCATGGCCGGATCGCATCCAGCGCAGCCGCCGATCCGGCGAGGCTGAAGCGGTGGCCCGAACCTCGCATGGCCCATGTCTTGGGTGGGAACCCCGTTCACCACGTGAGGTTCCTGCCCTCAGCCCTTGAACCGGGACACCTCGGGCAGCGCGGGAAGATATCGCAGGGCCGCCAATGCCATCTCCGCATTCACGCCGGCAGGCAGATCGACGATATCTCCTTCAGCGATACGCATCAGCCGCGCCCGCAGCGTATTCCAGCTGAGGGGGCGGCCGGTCGTCATCTTGGCCATCACGACCCGACCGATGGTGAACGCAACCATGTCCGGGTTGTTCAGATAGTCAGGCCCTTTACGCCGATATCCGTTGGTTGCGTGCATGGTCCCATGGGAGGTCACTGCTTGCCTCCCGTCATCCATGGCCGGATCGCGTCCAGCGCTGCCGCCGATCCGGCGAGGCTGAAGCGGTGGCGCTTGCCGCCGAAGCCGATCTCGACCCATTCCGCCCGCCGGACATTGTGGACGAAGAGGTTGGTCGCGCCCATGCCGGCCGTGTCGAAATTGCTCAGCAGGATGTCGCCGCCGGCAGCCACGAAATCCAGCTTCTCGCCATTCGAGAACCGGATACTGACCCGTTCGCCTGCCTCGGCATTGCGACCGTCCAGCGTCACGCTGACGCGGCAGTTGTTGAAATCGCAGGTGCCGTTGGCGTCGAGTTCGTTCATCTGGTCGGTGCGGGTGATCCAGATCTCGTTGCCGCGCACCCGGCGCGAGCTGACCTCGCCGGTCTCGTTGGTGAAGGTCCAGTATTCGGCGCCGCCCTCGACGGAGGCCTCGAAATACCAGCCGGCGGCGGAGGCCGGGCTGGCAAGGGTGATCAGCGCGGCCGTGAACAGGTGTTTCATGCTTCCAGATCCTCCGGCGGAATGTCGATGCCGGCATCGGCCGGCGCCTGCGTAACCAACTGGCTCATGGTGATGTCGCGGCGCAGCGCCTCGATCCGCAGGGACTTGTGCGCCTCGGCGCTGAGACAGATCGAGGTGCGCTTCGGACCGACGGTGGGTTTCCGCTTCGCGCCTATCATCGGTACCAGCCCTCCTGCATCCGGGGGATCACATAGCGCAGGAACAGGCCGACGCCGCCGGCGAACAGCATGAAGGGCGACAGGAACAGGAAGGCGATCAAGCCGTCGAATGCGGTCGTCCGGTCATCGACCGACGCAACCCAGGTACCAAAGACTATGCCGGCAAGAACGAAGAATGCGGCCACGCCGAGCATGAAGGTCGATGCCTGGCGCCAGCTTTCGACCGAGCGGCCCCACACACCGCGGATCGCCCCGCAGGCGGGGCAGGTGGAGGCCTCGGCGTGAATCTCGGTCATGCAATGCGGACATTGGTGGGGCATGGCGGGGGCTCCTGGATGTCGAATGAATGTTAAAACAGGTAGAGTTAAAAGCGTCGACGCACAATAGCATTGTGCATGAAGACGACGCCCAAGAGCCCTCTGCGAGACATCGTGGCGCGCAACATGCGCAGGCTGCGGGCCGAGCGCGGCTGGTCGCAGGAATACCTGGCGCATGAATGCGGGTTGAACCGGACCTATCTCAGCGCAGTCGAGCGGTCAGAGCAGAACATCTCCATCGACAACCTGTACAGGGTGGCACAGGGGTTTGGCGTGGAGAGTTGGACATTGCTGAAGAGCGAGTAGTCAGTCGTAAGGGCGGAGGCTGTGTAAAAACTCCTGTTTATGCTACACTTCCACATGGTTGGGAGGCTTGGCATGTCGGGTTTTATCGAGGGCGCGAACCGGGATCAGACAACGCTTTTTCCCGAGTGTTTGGAGGACTGGGTCAGCGAAGATAACCTCGTCCGTGTCGTCGATCTCTTCGTCAATGACCTCGATCTGGCCTCCTTGGGGTTTCATCGTCATGCAGCCGCGCGGACGGGGCGGCCGGGCTATCATCCGGCGGTGCTGCTCAAGCTGTTCATCTACGGCTATCTGAACCGCATCCCGTCCAGTCGGCGCCTTGAGCGCGAGGCAGGGCGCAATGTCGAGGTGATGTGGCTGACCGGGCGGCTGGTGCCCGACCACAAGACCATCGCTGATTTCCGGCGCGAGAACGGCCCGGCCATTCGCCGGACCTGTGCCGAGTTCGTGGAGCTCTGCCGCCGGATCGGCGTGCTGAGGGGCGTCTGCGTTGCCGTGGACGGCAGCAAGTTCAAGGCTGTCAACAATCGCGACCGGAACTTCACCAAGGCGAAGATCGCCAGCCGCCTGGCACATCTGGAGCAAGAGGTCGGCCGCTATATCGAGGAGGCCGAGCGAGCGGATCGGCAGGAAACCGGCGAGGCACGCGCCGAAAAAATCGCCCATCTGACCAGCCGTTATCATCGCGTCCGGCTGGAAATGGACCGTATGATAACGCTGCGCCGGGAGCTGGAAACGGCGCCGGATGGGCAGATATCTCTGACAGACCCGGACGCCCGCGCCATGGCCACGCGGGCGCAGCATAGTGGGCATGTGGGCGCAGCATAGTGGGCATGTGGGCTATAATGTTCAAAGCGTTGTCGATGCCGAGACCCATCTGATCGTGGCGCATGAGGTCACCAATCAGGGCCATGATCGTGATCAGCTTGCCTCCATGGCGGGTGCCGCGAAGACTGCCCTCCGGCGCGACGACCTGCATATCCTGGCCGACAAAGGCTATTTCAGCGGTGGCGAGATACTCGCCTGCTACGAGCGTCTTGTGTGGCCCATAGGCTTTCGGGGCGTCCCGCCAGCGCAACCCGTTGCGATCTATGAAGATAATCCCGCTCAATACGCGTCGATCATCGACGCGGGGCTTGCCGTGAGACTTTGGAAAAAAGGGGGCAAGACGCGACAGCTGCGCATCCGACAGCCAGAAAAGATCAGACATGGTCACCGCTCAATTTTCGAGCCGTGAATCATGCCGAGACCCGGAAATCAATGGGTCCTGACCCTAACCAACCGAGCTACAACCGCATTTCAGCCTCATCAGGCTTGCACCCGATCTATCCGCATTGAGCCCGGCAGGTCAATATGCAATCAACGCCCCACCCGAAATTAAACCAATGGTGGCTTATCTCCATTATGGGTTGATTTGTTTTGGATAACCCGCAAATTTCTGGCAGAGACACCTGAATATCATTGAGCTTCCCGCATTTATTGAGTCTATTCCGTGTATGAACGCAGAATGAGGTTGTCATGGATCCGTTCGTTGCCGTGTTGATGGGAGGCACTTCCTCGGAGCGCTCCGTCAGTCTTTCATCTGGACATGCATGTGCGGAAGGCTTGGCCAGGGCGGGTTACCGTGTGGCACGGGTCGAGGTGCGGGACGATATCGCGGAAAAGCTGCTGCAAATTCGCCCAAGCGTCGTCTTCAACGCATTGCACGGAACCGGCGGCGAGGATGGCGCGGTCCAGGGATTGCTGGAAAATCTTGGGATTCCCTATACCCATTCCGGAGTGATGGCCTCGGCGCTTGCAATGCACAAGATCAATGCCAAGCACGTTGCCGCCGCGCATGGCGTTCCGGTGGCCGAGTCCATCGTGGTTTCCGCTGCCGATGCGAGTGCTTCGCATGTGATGCAGCT
>NZ_FNEA01000065.1 GCF_900100045.1 Paracoccus denitrificans
TAACCTCAGCCTTGAAGAGGCCATTGATCGTCTTGGCCAAGGCGTTGTCATAGCTGTCGCCGACGCTGCCCACCGAGGGTTCGATGCCAGCTTCCGCCAGCCGCTCACTGTAGCGAATGCTCAGATACTGCGAACCGCGGTCGCCATGGTGGACCAGCCCCATGCCCTTGGTTGGGCGGCGTTCGTGAACCGCCTGCTCCAAGGCATCGAGAACGAACCCCGCATGGGCCGAGGTGCTGACCCGCCAGCCGACGATCCGCCGGGCATAGGCATCGATCACGAACGCGACGTAAGCGAAGCCTTTCCAGGTGGCGACATAGGTGAAGTCGTCGTCCATTGGGCTCGGACCAATGGCGCCACAATGGACGACCCCAGAGCATGTTCGGCGCAGGCACGCGAAACTGGCGGTTGACCTTGTCCAGCGGGCATGGCGCCTTCTTGTCCGGGATCGTGGTCCGGTGCGGCTTGCCCCGGACAATGCCTTGAATGCCCATGCTCTTCATCAGCCGCGCTACCGTGCAGCGGGCGACATCGAAACCCTCGCGGCCAAGCTGCCGCCAGATCTTCCTCATGCCGTAGAACCGCCAGTTCTCTTCGAAAACCCGAAGGATCTCAGGGTGGAGAGCCTCGTCCCGGCGAGCCCGATCAGACAGCAGGGCCGGATCGGCCCGCTTGGCCAGACGTTCATAGTAGGTGGACGGGGCGATCGGCAGAACCGCGCAGATCGCCTCGACCCCGTGCGCATTCCGATGCGCGTCGATGAAGCCCACCATCACTTCGACCGGCGGTCGCGCTCCGCCATCGCAAAATATGCTGACGCCTTGCGGAGAACCTCGTTGGCCTGGCGCAACTCGCGGTTCTCGCGTTCCAGCGCCTTCATCTTCTCGGCCATCTCGGTCGGGATCCCCGCCCGCTGGCCGCTGTCGACCTCGGCCTTCTTCACCCACTCGTTCAGGGTATGGGCAGAACAGCCGATCTTCGCGGCAATCAACACGATCGCCTGCCATCGCGACCCATGCTGCCCCTCGTTATCGAAGACCAGCCGCACCGCGCGTTCACGCACTTCGGGGGAAAACTTGTTCGTCGTCTTGCTCATGATGCTCCATCCTACTCAGGAGTTGGAGCCTCCGGAAAACCCGGCGCGGTTCACTCCGCGCCCGGCGCATTTGCTCAGAACGACCGAACCAACTACCAATCTTAAATCCACAGACTCTTGTTATGAACGAGGAACCGCCGGGGGCAGATCAGTGCCAATATCTTACACTCAATGCACTGAAAGCCATTCGCGATACCGATTGAACATCCATCACAATACGGTATCATCAGGTGGATCACCACTCCTTGCAATTCACACCCGTCGCAAGCCCAGCAGAACGAGAGCGTTAGCATAACGTGAGCCAACAGGTGAGACGTTGATCTGACTTCTCAACAGAAAACGCTTGAGAATGATATCAAGCACTTCATCCGACTTAAATTGACTCACATCGTTAGAGCCTGTAAGAATTCCCGTTCTTCCCTTCAACTCATAAAGCTGTCTATCGATAGAAAGTGCGGAAAATCCCTCTCCAAGCCCATAGGCCACCTCAAAAACCCGCCGCAAAGGCTTGGAAGAAAGAACCTGATACCACTTCACATTCTCGCTTGCGTCTGAAGCAGCAAGATCACTGAGCTCTCGCCGTGCGTTCAAGGCCAATTCAATTTCTGGGTATCTTCCCCCAATATTCTTTTCAAGAGATCTTATTTCGTATTTTTCAATAATTGATGAAATATCAATCACCCCTCCTCGCTCATCAAGAGGCGCGTAGAATGATAGCGCCTGATTCATTCTCAGATAGCGCTTATCCGACAATCTATTTATAAAGCTGCCACTGTCATTTGGGTCTGCCTCAAGAACCTTCTTGAGAAAATACTTGTTGCTAATGTCGGAATCCAATCCAAAAGCACGCAGCGCTACCGTCAGAATCCTGTAGTCGTTCACAAATTGATCGGCGGTCTCCACAAGAGGGAATCTTTGAGAAAAATATTCCTTAGAAGATCTGATCACATGATCCTGCGATAATGCGCCACGCTGCCTCAGCATGGTGCGCTCCAGAATCTTCCAACTCGCATACCCTCCAGGACCAATTTGAACATTGTAACTCATGGTTCATTCACCGCCTTCAAGTAGAATCCATGGAACAGCACCCTTGCCTCATAAAAATATGGCGATTGACATTAATGATAGTTTTTAAGCTCTTCGAAAGCACATCTGGAGCTCTCACCTTCGCGGAATCCATGGAGAAGAAAACTGAGCGATAGAAATCTACAAAGCCTGCGATATGGAATAACCCCCATAAACATCGCTATGCAATCAGAGCGCATTGACGCTTGAGAGAACGGTCAATATCACCATCATCACCCCCACAATAATGCCATTAATAAATAAACCGTCCCTCTGAGAAAGTGAAAAGAGAAGAAATCATGGGTCAGATTCCCCACGCAACCCTCTCATGATTCGCATATTTACTTCAATCAATGGATCAGCAGGCACACCACTCGATATGACATGATGACCTTGCTTGAGGGAAAAAAAGGCAAGAGAAAGAAGACCAGCCTTGATATCTGAAGGCAAAGTATTCTCTGGATGCATCAAGTCCGTAGCGACGATTGTCCAGAGCTGATTACTTGAATGCGCAGCTTCAATCATAAGGTATCGGTCGCCGCTTTGGCAGGCTCTCTTCAGAGTCTGGGTAACTTGAGAGAACGCAAAATATTCGTTATCGCGATTGGTATGGACGTGCCTTGATCGGAAATGTCCGGTACTGATCTGAGAGGAAAGGCTCACGTATAGGAATCCATTCTAAATCATGTGAAGAAATAAGGGCGCCTCATCGGGCGCCCTTATTCGATCAACGGAACAGTGACAGAATAGTTTGCGGCGCCTGGTTGGCAATCGACAACGCTTGGACTCCAAGTTGCTGTTGGGTTTGCAGCGCCTGCAAGCGAGCTGAAGCCTCTTCCATATCGGCATCCACCAGCGCACCGATGCCTGCCGTCAGAGAATCAGCCAGCTTCGATACAAAGTTCGATTGGTCGTTGATTCGCTTGGCCGCTGTACCAAGTTCAGCCGCACCTTTTTTTGCGACATCGATCAACGCCTCGATTTCTCCGACCGCAGTCCTGGCTGTGGTACTATCCGTAATGGTGGTAATCGTGGCAGCCTCAATATCCGCTTCAAAGTCAACGGAATCGACAGTGATTGTTTGGGCTGTCGTCGCGACAGTACCGGCGGTCCGATCAAGAGATGCCAGCACGCTAAAGGAGGTTGCAGTGCCGATCGGGTTCGTTTTGAGGAGATTCACCCCATTCATCTGGGTACCGTCAATGATCGAAATGATCTGATCCCTCTTTGCCACGATCTGATCATTAACACTTTCGAAATCATTCGCATCGCTGCCGGCGCTGCTGGCCAGGTTTCTCATTTCGACAAGAAGCTCGTGAATGTCCTCGGCCCCGGTGCGGGCGGTCGTCACCACTGCCTCGGCCAGGTTCAGGTTGCTCTGAAGGGTCTTGAAGGTCGACTGATCTGATTCCATGACCTTCGAAATTGCCCAGACAGCGGCATTGTCTTGCGCATTGGCAACTTTCTTGCCGGTCGAAATTTCGTTCTGAGCCTTCGTCAGATTCGCATTGATACCCTTCAAGGTTTGCAATGCAACCATCGCACCATTATTTGTCAGAATACTGGACATTTCAATCTCCATTGTGGGTAGCTGACCCGTTTCAAGAAAAGAGCGGTCTTCCGACCGACAGGGCGAACCTGATGACCTGCGTCATGCCGTTCGATCTATCCGTCCTTTGTAAATAAACTTCTGACGGAGCCCTTCTGACAACCAAATAGTGTTGATAAGTTTAATCAAAATATCCTGTCCTGTCGGCCATTGCCACGGTTGCCGATCCTGCGACCTTGACGATCATAGGTATCCAGGTGACGCGACAAGGTCGCGATCTCGGCAAGCTGGCGTTGGGCGGCCGCCAATCCATCGCATGCAGCGCCGGCGAGAACCCGAATGTCGCCCAGAACGTCCGCGCATTTCTCAGCGTGCTCTCTTCGGATGCTTCCAGAGATGACAAGCTTCTCAAATTCTTGAATTTTTTCTAGAGCTGGCTTGAGGTTCAGCGCAAGAAGATCCCTTCTCACCTGCTCTATCAGGTGCAAGGCCATCATCATTTGCTCCCTTGGTTGCGAACCTGAAGGCGCAGGTCGATTCGTTGAGCGATAGCTTCGGCGTAGACGTCATTGAGCATGCCCGAGATCTGTGATTCACCGATTCCGCCACAGAACTCGCTCTTGGACTGTTGAGGCCCAGCATATTTGAACATTTCCTGCAGAAATGCCTGCTCAAGACCATTGATCGAACCCAACTTCTTCGGGCCAGTGCTCATGACCGCGTCTAGTGCTTGAACGCTGCTCAAGTGGAAACCTCCTATAGATGAAGTTCTTTGCGGCAAGCAGCATTAACCGATGGAAGTAAATATTTGGTAATCTTGCCATGGTAATGTGCGTCCAGCTTTGCCATGATAGAGGGTGCGCAGGTGGAGATGGATGTTGCATGGAGATCCCCCCTCACAGCGGCTGCAGGCTGGCTGAGCAGCACTGTTGGGAGCTCGGAAAGCCTAGAATCCTCGGGTTTCATGATCCTGATCAATACGCCCATACCTGATGACATCATCGCGGAGTTGCCCGAGGCGCAGCTCTCGGATACTTGCAGGGATGAGGATAATTCCTGTGATATTAGCGAAGCGGCCGATCAGTTACCATGGGTCACCATCAGCGCTCAACCCATTGAAGAAAAAGGCATATCTACGAAAGATTATGGGTGTGCGATCAATTCAAAACAGAATTACTTAGTATCCAGCACTCTCCTTGAGGAATCGAAACGTATAGAGAGCATATCTGAGATAGCGGATGCTAGCGATCATCAGATTAAAAAGCTACAACATGTGCGCTATAGCGTTATCACGTCCCAAACCCCTTGGGATGAGTCGTTACATGGCGATCCAGGTGAAGAGAAGACTTCCAGCACCAAAGAGGCTCAATACTTCACATACGACATTTATGATTACGAGGATCTCGTTCCTAGGCCCTCCAAACCTATCGACCGAAAGGTAGAAGCTCCCTCTCATGCTGAACACATCAGGCCAGAGGTTACTTCATTACCAAGAAATGGTTCCTACGCAGTTCTCCCTGACAGCGTTGGTAACCATTTTGAGCCTTCCACCTTAGACCATCCAGGCACCAATTTGCACGTTTCTGACATAAAGAATTTACCTATGGTTGATGGGCAGCGATTTATAAGAAGTGATGCATTGCCGAATCTGGAGATGCAGCATGTTGTGCGTCAGATATGCGAGAAAATTACGAGGGTCAGCACCGGAGGGATCGAAATAGCTCTTGACCCGATAGAGTTGGGCAAGGTCAGGATCTTGATCTCACCCGGGGAGAATCCTACAGTAGCGGTGGTAGCGGACAGGCTGGATACATTGTATCTTCTCAAGAGAAACATGGATCTGCTAGCGAAAGAACTTCAAGAATCCGGATTGTCTGGTACTGATATTTCATTCTCAAGCGGATCAGATGGGGATGATGCACACAGCCAAGCCTCGATGAGTGACTTGAAATTACTTGATAATACGGATTTTCAGGGAGTACCTGAAGATTCTCACCCTCGGGGCACGAAGATTTCTTCGGGAACCGGCTTGGGAACCAGCATTGATATAAGGATATAGGAGGTCAAGCTCCGTGGATATGAACACCTCTTCTGTGACTGGCAATGTATATGAAGGCGGATCCCAGTCCTTCAGTGCGCCATCCGAGTCTGGCTCTGCAGATCAATTCGAAATGTTCCTGAAGATGCTGACGACACAAATCAAGAATCAGGATCCGCTCAATCCGATGAATAGCACCGATTTTGCGGTTCAGCTTGCAACCTTTTCTGGAGTTGAGCAACAAGTTCAAACAAATCTCCTGTTAACGCAACTTTTGCAAAATATCAACGGCGGTGAGCTGGGCCAGTTTTCCAACTGGATCGGCCGTGAGGTTCGGACGACCTCTCCTGTGTGGTTTGATCAGACACCCTTGACACTGGAGATAGAAGGCACTGCCGATGCCGAAACTGCATTTCTTGTTACCCTTGACGACCAAGGCAACGAAGTTCTTCGGCAAAGCACAGGAGCAATTTCAGGAGAGGTGAGTTGGCACGGCGAGGATCCAAGTGGCAATATGCTTGCGACTGGATTTTATAGCTTTCGCCTTGAGGAGATGAAGGACGGCAGAAGCCTTGCTCCAAGAGATGTTGCGGCATATAGTAGAATAACGGGTGTCGAGTTGAGCCGGAACGGTCCTGAATTGATCCTCCTCGGTGGCGGCTCAGTAAGGGTTGATACGGTTACTGCCTTGCGCGAATAACTTAAAGTTTTTACGGATCCGTTATTTGTCCGATGCATACGGATTGGATGCTCAGGCAGTGAAGCCGTCGCTGAATGGAAAATTGCAAAGAGCGGTCTGCTGGCCAGGATCCGCGCCCTGCCATGCTACCCGTGGCAGAACGCTGGTCCGTAAGCGGCAAGGAGACCCCGTGGGTTAGCGTTGCGGCCGTTCCGTGATAGGCTCGTCGCGTTGGTCTGATGCCGTGGTTCCATGTTTACGACTAGTTCCACGCCTATGCCTGCGACTGGTAGCTTGCAGTTGGTGGAGGCTGTGATCGAGCGTTTCGACGGAGCACCGGTCGGGAAGCGTCGTCGATGGTCGGATGAGTTCAAGGCGCAAGCTGTCGCGGCGGCGCTGGGGCCCGGCGTGAATGTTTCGGCGCTGGCGCGGCGTCTGGGGATTTCGCCGCCGCAGCTGTTCGGCTGGCGCAAGGCCTTCCTGAAGAAGCAGAACGCGGACGCCCCGGCGGGCGCGCCAGCGCCTGTGGTGGAGATCGTGGTGGGCGAGGTGATGATCCGCGTCGGCCCGGACCCCAGCGAGGCTGCGCTGCGCCGGATCCTGCGTGCGATGCGCTCGGCATGAGTGAAGGTCTATCTGGCCAACCAGCCGGTAGACTTCCGCAAGGGACCTGACAGCCAGCTGTCGCTGGTGCGCGATGCCGGCAGCGACCCGTTCAGCTTCGAGCTGGAGATCCTCGCTGCGCATGTGCTGGGCGAAATTCTGAAGGGTCCGCGCGTCTTCGCCGATGAGACCGGCCTTCCGACCCTCGCGCCCGGAACCGGCACCGTGAACAAGGCCTGGCTCTGGGCCTATGCCCGCGACGACAGCACCTTCGGCGGCAGCGGACCGCCCATGGTGCCCTATCGGTTTGAGGACAGCCGATCCGGAGAATGCGTGCACCGGCATCTCGGCGGCTATGGCGGCATCCTCCAGGTGGACGGCTACGCCGCCTACAACCAACTCGTCCGCAAGGACGGGGGCAATGCTGGCCCGAGCCTTGCCGAATGCTGGGCCCACAGCCGGCGGCGGTTCTACGAACTCCATACCGCCGGGACAGTCAGGTCG
>NZ_FNEA01000064.1 GCF_900100045.1 Paracoccus denitrificans
GTCCTGCAAGGCCCAGCTGCGCACCGCGAATTCCAGCCGCGCGTCAAAGGCACCAGACAGAAAACACGCCAGAACGTTCAGCATCCCCTCGGCCAGCGTTTCGGCATATTCCAAAGACGCCCGGATCAGGGGGAAGGTCGTCCGTTCCTCCCAGCCGTCGATCAGCGCGGTCAGCAGCGCCTCGCGATCCTCGAAGAACCAGTAGAAGCTGGTGCGCGACAGGTTCAGCCGCCGGGCCAGCGGCAGGATCTTTACCGCATCGATGCCGCCGTCGATCAGCGCTTGGTAGCCGGCCTCCAGCCAGCCCTCGCGCGATCCGCGCCAGCCGGTCTCGGGGAGGGCGGCTTCGGGAGCAACTTGGTTTTCCATGGCTTTTGCATAGCCGCCGCGGCGATTCGGCTCAAGAGAAATGTCCAGTGATGCATACAAAAGGATCAGTTGTGATTTTTTAATTGACACATGTGAACATTTCCTGCCTTCCTGAAGCCGCGACTCCCCACCCCTCACAGGCAGAGCCATGTCGAACGATCCCCTTTTGCAGCCCTATCGGCTGAAGCACCTGACGCTGCGCAACCGCATCATGATCACCAGCCACGAGCCGGCCTATCCCGAGGACGGCATGCCCAAGGACCGCTATCGCGCCTATCACGTCGAGCGGGCGAGGGCCGGCGTGGCGCTGACCATGACCGCCGGCTCGGCCTCGGTCTCGCGCGACAGCCCGCCGGTCTTCAACAACATCCTGGCCTGGAAGGACGAGGTGGTCGGCTGGATGAAGCGGCTGACCGACGAATGCCACGACCACGGCTGCGCGGTGATGATCCAGCTGACCCATCTGGGCCGGCGCACGCGCTGGGACAAGGCCGACTGGCTGCCCGTCGTCTCGCCCAGCCATGAGCGCGAGGCGGCGCATCGCTCGTTCCCGAAGAGGATGGAGGACTGGGACATCGACCGCATCATCGCCGACTATGTCGATGCGGCCGAGCGGATGAAGGCAGCGGGGCTGGACGGGCTGGAGCTGCAGGCCTATGGCCACCTGATGGACCAGTTCTGGTCGCCGCTGACCAACGACCTGGACGGGTCCTATGGCGGCAGCCTGGACAATCGGCTGCGCTTCACCTTCGACGTGCTGCGCGGCATCCGCGAGCGCTGCGGCGAGGATTTCATCCTGGGCGTGCGCTATACCGGTGACGAGGACCTGCCGGGCGGGCTGACGGCCGAGGACGGGCTGGCGATCTCGCAAAAGCTCAAGGACAGCGGGCTGGTCGACTTCCTGAACGTGGTCAAGGGCCATATCGACACCGATGCCGGGCTGACCGACGTGATCCCGGTGCAGGGGATGCGCAACGCCCCGCATCTGGAATTCGCCGGGCAGATCCGCAAGGCCACGGGCTTTCCGACCTTCCACGCCGCCAAGATCCCCGACGTGCCGACCGCGCGCCACGCCATCGCCGCAGGGCTGCTGGACATGGTGGGCATGACGCGGGCGCATATGGCCGACCCGCATCTGGTCCGCAAGGTCGTCGAGGGGCGCGAGGACGACATCCGCCCCTGCGTCGGCGCGAACTATTGCCTCGACCGCATCTACCAGGGCGGCATGGCCTTTTGCCTGCACAACGCGGCAACCGGGCGCGAGCAGACCATGCCGCAGACCATCCCGCCCGCCCCGGCGAAGAAGCGCATCACCATCGTCGGCGCCGGTCCGGCCGGGATGGAGGCCGCCCGCGTCGCTGCCGAGCGTGGCCACGAGGTCACCGTCTTCGAGGCCGCCGACCAGCCCGGCGGCCAGATCCGCCTGACCGCCCTGGACGAGCGGCGCCGCGAGATGATCTCGATCATCGCCTGGCGCATGGCGCAATGCGAGAAGCACGGCGTGAAGTTCAACTTCAACACCTTCGCCGATGCGGCCGACGTGCTGGCCACCGAGCCCGACGAGGTGATCGTCGCCACCGGCGGGCTGCCGCATGTCGAGGTGCTGGAGGCGGGCAACGAGTTGGTCGTTTCGGCCTGGGACATCCTGTCGGGCGACGTGAAGCCGGGCCGCAACGTGCTGGTCTATGACGATGCCGGCGACCACGCGGCGCTGCAGGCCGCCGACCTGATCTCGGCCACCGGCGCCGCGGTCGAGATCGTGACGCCGGACCGCAGCTTCTCGCCCGAGGTGATGGCGATGAACCTGGTGCCCTATATGCGCAACCTGCAAAAGCGCGACACCACCTTTACGGTGACATGGCGTCTTCGGTCGGTCGCGCGCGAGGGCAACCAGTTGCGCGCCATCCTGGGCAGCGATTACGGCGCCTTTGCCCGCGAGCGCATCGTGGATCAGGTGGTAGTCAACCATGGCACGCGGCCGCTGGACGAGCTTTACTTCGACCTGAAGCCGCTGTCCTCGAACCTGGGCGAGGTTGATTACGAGGTCCTGACCACCGGCGGGTTGCAGGAGGTTCGCAAGAACCCTGAAGGCAAGTTCCGCCTCTACCGCATCGGCGATGCGGTGGCCGCCCGCAACACCCATGCCGCGATCTACGACGCATTGCGGCTGGTCAAGGATCTGTGAGGCATCCGGCGCGCGGGGAGTGACCCCTGCCGCATCCGGGAGGTCAACCGGAATGTCGCGACCCCAAGCCCTGCAAGATTTCCTCGATGTCGCCTTGCCCACCATGCGGGCGCGGGCGCCAAATGCCGTTCATGCCATGCGATCCGGCAATGAACCGCTTTTCGTGCCGTGGGCGCTCCGGGGCTTGATCGAACCCGCCGTGAAGCGCAACCCGGTCGCGTTGCAGCGATAGCATCGCCGACCTGGATTTCACCGACTGGCGCCGGAGCGACGCCGCCGCGGCTGGCCCTATGGGCTACGGAATGAGGTTTCTCGCCGGAATACTCCACCTTGGCCGGGGGAGGCAGGTTGGGGCTTGCATTTGCCATAGCGCCCGGGCGAGGCGTGCCGGTGTTGCACCTGGGCGCAGAGCCCACGGATGCCGCTCGCAGAATCGGCGGGTATCGGCGGGTATCGGCGTTCGCGCGTCCGGGGCCGCCGGCCCTTTCCGGCAGGAAAGGCGCGGTCCGTCGCCGCGGCGGCTTGCTCAACTCATGGCATTTGATGCCTCTCAAGCGCTGCGCCGGATGCCGGGTCCTGTCGGCCGGGCGATCCTGAATGTCGATCCGGCCTAGCGCTGGCCGGGGTCGTCGAAATCGATCCCGTCGAAGATCCGGGCGATCCTTTGCGCGTAATCCTCGCTGTCCAGCCAGTCGGCCAGCCTGTCCATGGTGGCGATGAAGGCCGCCACCTCGGCCTTGGAAAGCGGATCGAACACCGCCTCGAGGGCACGGGCGGACAGCAGGTCGGCGCGGTCGCGCACCCGCTGCCCGGCCTCGGTCACGAACAGGCCGAAGCGCCGGGCATCGGCATCGTCGTTGCGCCGCTCGACATGGCCGCCGCGCACCAGGTTCTGGATCAGCCGCGACACCAGGCTGCGCTCCAGCCCGGTCATCACCGTCAGTTCGGCAAAGGTCGTGCCGGGGTTGTCGCCGATCAGCCGCAGCACCCGGATCGTGCGCACGTCCAGCCCGACCAGGGCGATGAAACGCTCTTCGACCGAGCGGATCGATTCGGTCGCCAGCAGGTTCAGCTTGTAGATCGCATTGCCCTGCCGAAAGCTTCTCGACCAGGTTTTTCCCATGTTTCCGCCCGCTTTTCCGTCCTTTGCCAAGGACATAGGAGAGGCGAAATAATTCCTTTGCGCAATGATCTTATTATGCAACAATTTTATATCGAGACTGAAAACGTGATTCGCAGGGAGGGAAGCATGGGTCTGGTCCAGGATATCGTCGCGCAGGAAAGCACCTTCGTCGGCTGGCGCCGGGCGCTGCATGAAAATCCCGGCATCGGCTTTCAGGAAACCTTTGCCGCCGATCTGGTCGAACGCAGCCTGCGCGACTTCGGCTTTGACGAGGTGCATGCCGGCATCGGCGGCACCGGCGTGGTGGGGGTGCTGCGCGGCAAGCGGGAATCGAACCGCGCCATCGGCCTGCGCGCGGACATGGACGCGCTGCCGATCATCGAGGAAACCGGCAAGCCCTATGCCTCGAAGGTTCCGGGCGTGATGCATGCCTGCGGCCATGACGGCCATACCGCGACGCTGCTGGCCGCGGCCTGGCACCTGGCGCGGACCCGCGATTTCGCCGGCACCGTGCATTTCATCTTTCAGCCCGCCGAAGAGGGGCTGGGCGGTGCGCTGGCGATGATTCGCGACGGGCTGCTGGAGCGTTTCCCCTGCGACCGGCTTTACGCCTATCACAATTTTCCCGGCATGGAGCAGGGGCATATCTACAGCTGCAACGGCCGGGCCATGGCGGGGTGCAGTTTCTTCACCATTCGGGTGCAGGGACGCGGCGGCCATGCCGCGCTGCCGCAGACCACCGTCGACGCGGCGCAGATCGCCGCCAATCTTGTGGTGACGGCGCAAAGCGTTGTGGCGCGCAATCTCGATCCGCTGGAAACCGGCATCCTGTCCTTTACCGATGTCTATGCCGGCACCAACAGCCACAACGTCATCCCCGACAAGGCTACGCTGAAGGGGTGCCTGCGCTATTTCGACAAGTCGGCCGGCGCACTGATGAAACGGCGGCTGGAAGAGGTCGCCAAGGGCGTCGCCGCAACCTATGGCGGCGAGGCGAGCCTGGCCTATGACGACAATTTCGTGCCGCTGGTCAACGATGCCGAGGCGACGCGGGTGGCGATGGCCGTGGCCGCGCAGGTGGTCGGGCCCGAGCGGGTGCATGCCGATGCGCCGCCGCTGACCGGCAGCGAGGATTTCGCCTTCATGACCGAGCGCGTGCCGGGGAGCTATGTCCTGGTCGGCGCCGGTCCCGGCGCCATGCCGCACAATCCCGGCTATGACTTCAACGACGAGATCCTGACGGTGGCGGCCAGCTATTTCTGCCGCCTGGTCGAAACCGAACTGGCCTGAACGCGCCCTGCCCGGCAGGGCCTGCAAGGATTACCCGTATGGAACATGTCTTTTCGGTGGCCAACGGCCCCGTCCTGTGGCTGCTGGCCGGCCTGATCGTCGGCACCGTCGTGGTGCAGGCATTGCTTTACCTGCGCATGACGCTGCGCCTGTCGAACGATTACGGCATCCTGACCCGCGACGAACGCCTGCGGGTCTACAAGACCGCGACGATCAACTCGATAGGGCCGGCGATCGCCGTCTTCTTCGTCGCCGTCTCGCTGGTCGCCATGGTGGGCGGGCCGGTCACGCTGATGCGGGTCGGGGTGATCGGGTCGGCTATTTTCGAGTTCGTCGCCGCCGAGATGGGCGCCAAGGCCGCGGGTGCGACGCTGGGCACCGACAGCTATACGCTGCAGGCCTTCACCGCCTCGGTCTGGGTCATGACGCTGGGCGGCATGGGCTGGCTGGTCAGCACCTTCCTGATGACGAAAAGCCTCGACCGCACGCGCGACAAGCTGTCGGTCGGCAATCCGCAGTTGATCCGGGCGCTTGGCACCGCGACGCCGGTGGCGATCTTCCTGATGCTGGGACTGGGCGCGGCCGTGGCCAAGGCCGGGCTGACGGATTTCACCGTGGCCTGGGACGATCTGGCCGCCCTGATGATCGGGGCCGGCACGATGCTGATGCTGGGCCGGCTTGGGCGGCGCTGGCCGTGGCTGCGCGAATGGGCCGTGGGCTTCGCGCTGATCGCCGGGCTTGCCGCCGGCTATCTTGTCGGCCTGATCCAGGCCTGATCCCCGAAGCTTCAGGAGCGATCCATGACCAAGCAGAACCTCGAGACCCATTACCGGACCAGCTTCATTCCGCGGGCGCATCGCATCGGGCGCATCACGCTGCTGATCGCCATGGTGATCTGCCTGCTGCCCGCGCTCTACCTGTCCTTCGTGCTGGGGGCCTGGCCCGGCGCGGGGGTGATCCTGACCGGCTTTCTGGCCGTGCTGGCCTTTGTCGGCATCATCTGGATCGTCGAGCCGATCTCCTATTTCCCGGTGCTGGGCGTTTGCGGCACCTATATGAGCTTTCTGTCGGGCAATATCGGCAACATGCGCATGCCGGTGGTGATCTCGTGCCAGCAGGCCGTCGAGGCCGAGACCGGCTCGCGCAAGGCCGAGGTCGCGGCGGTGCTGGGCATCGCCGTCTCGGTGCTGGTGAACCTGGTCTTTCTGGTGGCGCTGGTGGTGATCGGCCGGGCGCTGATCGATGCCATGCCCGCGCCGATGGCGGTCGCGGTCAAGGAATACACGCTGCCCGCGCTTTACGGTGCCGTGCTGGTGATGTTCCTGAACAGCGCCACGCGCCGGAACGCGCTGACCGGCATCCTGTGCGGGCTTGCGATCTTCCTGTCGCCGATCCCCGGGGTTCTGGGCACCGCGGTTGCAGGTGTCCTGGCGATCCTCGTCTGCTTCGCGACGAACCGCAAGACCGCCCGCCCGGCCGGCGGCCAGACCGCGTGACCATGGCCTTGGGCTGATACCCGCAAGGGGGCGGGGCGTTTTCGACGCTCCGCCGTTGCACCAGTTCCATATGCGTGGCGGCGGTGCGCGAATCGTGCCTGCCGCCCGGCATTGTCACCCGCCAATCTCGCGTCGCCGTAACGGCCTTACCGGGATCACCCGGTGGTGTGGGGGATGCCTGAGGGACGGCGACAGATTCCGCCGCCATTGCTGCGGAAAACGACCTAGCTGACCCTCGGCACCTGTGGCAGCCGGATGGATATTGCGGCGGGCAGCGGGGCCGGTTCAGCTTGGCAAGCTCCTTGCCGACCCTATCCGTCAAGGACCGTGGCCGGACACCTGGTCTCTTCGTGCTTCTTGATGTGCCGTCGCAACGTCCGGGGAGACACCCCGTATCTGGTAGCCACAGCCTGCAAGCTTTCGTTCTTGAGGCATCGGGAGGCTTCCAGGAGCTCCTCGGTGGACAGTATCGGAGGGCGGCCGATGTGACGGCCGTTCCTTTGCGCCTCCATCATCCCGGCCTTGGTGCGTTCGCTGATGAGGGTGCGCTCGAATTCGGCCAGGGCGGCCATGATGTGAAAGACCAGCCTGCCGCCGGACGATGTGGTGTTGACCTCTTCCGTGAGGGACTGGAACTCCACGCCGCGCTTCCCCAGCTCATCGATGACCTGCACGAGGCCGGTGAGGGATCGGCCCAGGCGGTCAAGGCGCCAGACGACCAGCGTCTGACCCGGCTTCAGGACGCGCAGCAGTCGCTCCAGGCCGGGGCGGGACATGACCGATCCCGAAAACCCGTGATCCTTGAAGATTTCGTCGCATCCTGCGTCTCGCAAAGCGGTCAGTTGCAGGTCAAGCTTCTGGTCCTCGGTGGACACGCGCGCGTAACCGATCTTCATCTTGGTTCCTTTCGTCCGCTTTCGTGCACCACCGGCCGCCGAAGCAGGAACATGAGGGCCTATCGTGGGGCTGGGATGCTCGCGAAGCTTTTGAAAAAATTTAATATTCTTGCCTTCTGGCCATTCACTGCCTTCACTTCGCAACTTGCACTAAACTATACCGGGTTGTTCTGTAGTTCCCAGCAGGCCGTCTAACAATGTAAAAGGGCTGGGTTCTGTCGCATGACCCAGCTTGCCCGGCCGGAGATGGTGGAGGCCGTCCAGAGGTTCGCGGGGAAATGCGCGGCGCTCGGCACCGGAGACGCTGCCGCCCGCGACGGGGCCGGAGCTTGGCAAGGACGCCTTGCGTTATCACCGCGGACTTGCAGCGCAGATCCTGAAGATCAGGCCGGACGAGGTGCTTTTATGTGGCCCGCTGATGCAGGAGCTTTGGGATGAGCTGTCGAAATCCGGGGCAGGGCGGGTCGATGGCGCGCATTATCCCCGGGGTGGAGGTTTTGCTTTCAAATCTCGCCGGCCATCTGCGGTCGGGGGACACCGTTCTTCTCAAAGCGTCGAACTCCGTCGGCCTTGGGCGTATCATGGGCCGGTTTGTCAAACACGGTTAGCGTAGAGAGGGATTTCCTCCTCCCATTCGCGCCAAATCGCTGCCCTGTGGAAAGGGTTTCCCGATACGTGAATATGAAGCCCCTACAGGGGTAAAACATCTGGAATTGGGTTGTGATGTCATGCAGCGCATATAAAGCGACTGCGGCTGCTCTGCAGGCTCAACGCCGCAACGACGCATCCTCGACAATCCATGAGACAAGATTCTCGAATGTGAGGCCGTGATGTGCCGCAATCTCGGGCAAAAGCGAGATCGGTGTCATCCCCGGCTGGGTGTTGATCTCAAGCCAGATGAGTTCTCCAGTATCCGGGTCATGGCGGAAGTCGGAGCGCGTCACGCCCCGGCAGCCGATCGCCCGATGTGCAATCTCGGAATATCGCAGGATTTTCTCCTCGATATCCGGGGGCAAGACGGCTGGACAAATATGTCGTGAACCGCCGATCTCGTATTTGGCGCTGAAATCATACCATGCGCCGTCCTTGGGGACGATTTCGATGATACCCAGCGCCTTTCCGCCCAGCACCGCGCAAGTCAGCTCCCTGCCGGGAACATAGCGTTCGGCCATGACATCGGCCGATTCCGCCTCGTTCGCAGCCAGTTGCGGCGGTGCCTCTCCGCTGCGCACG
>NZ_FNEA01000092.1 GCF_900100045.1 Paracoccus denitrificans
CGTCGGTCAGCCAGTACAGGTCGCTCATGTCACCGCTCCGTTTTCCGAGCCGTGAATCACGTAGCACACTGAAAATCAATGCATCCTGACCCTAGGCCGAGGCAGGGCTGGTCGTCGTCGCCTCGGTGCTTTCCGCACGCGGGGCTTTATCCATGCGCTGGACGCCACCGATCTATACTCATTCGCCTGATCCAGGCGTCCCGAGGGCAGTCGCTGGTCCTTTGACTGCAGCGCGGGAAGGCTTGGTTAGTCTCTATATGCGATGTCATCGTCGCCGTGACTCAATAGGTATGACCGCGACCGCCGAGGTCGAGTTGGTCGAAATCGACGGGCGGGCACTTTTCGCGCTTCCAGCCGTGGTCGGCGAGGGTATCCACCGGCGGGCGATCATCGAGTAGAGATGCTGCACCCGGCGTCGAATGGCGGCTTCAGCGAATGCCGCCCTGCAGAATTGGCGAAGTCGACCGGCGGCTATGGGCCGACCATGTTGCTGTCAGCGATGCGCCAGATAGTCCGCTGAAACGTAACCCGAGATACCAGGCCGGTCGGTGAGCGAGACTCTGCACCAGACCTTCCCGTTGTTCGTGACGCAGTTCTGGCGGGTGAGGCGTGTTCCGTCGGGCAGGCCGATGATGATGTTGTGATCGAGACCAGGGCCTTCGCGAAGCTTCAGGAGATCGTCTGGCCCGACGCCCTTGACCACTGCACCAGAACCGACCGCGCATGCGGTGGCGACCATGAGAGCGAAAAGAGCAGCAAGATGAGTGCGCATGATCTGACCTGAATCGTTTTGCCATCACTACGACACCATCACGCTGAATGACAGCAGGCAGGTGCGGGCGCGGATGAAAGGCTTGCAAAAGACCAGCCATCGAAGGCCCGTTCCGTCCCATGGAGCAGCACTTCTGGTCAGGATTTCGCCGCAGCGCCAGTCGAGCGGCAGCATTCGGAGAATGCGGTCACGCAGCATGGGGTGCGTCCGACGAGCGGTTCTGGCCGCACCTTGCCTGTCCGGAGGCAAATCGCCCCGGTTCAGCCAAACCTGCCACTTGCTGTCCCGCAGCGAGCTGCTCGAGAGTCCATTGCTGCCTTTGGAGACTGATCCGGCGCAAATGATCAGCTCTGGATGTTCCGTCCACTGTTTCCAGGTGTGGTCAACCGGCTGTACTCGCCACCGAGCTGCAAG
>NZ_FNEA01000077.1 GCF_900100045.1 Paracoccus denitrificans
CGACCGCCACGCGCGCCAGTTCGCGGCCCGTGTGGCGGTCGAGGATCAGGCCATCTCGGCCCTCGACGAACATGGTCTTGGCGGCGGCCGCGTCCCGCATCACAGCCCCTCCGACATCGCGACCCAGCCACCGTCCCGAGCCTGCACAGCGGTCGGCGCAATGAAGTCCAGCACCGCGCCCGTATCGGGCAGGTAATCCCAAAGCATCCAGCAGGCCACGACCAGGCAGAACAGCAGGCCGGCTGCAAACAGGGCGATGATGAACCAGCAGGTGGCACGGGCGCGCCGGTCTCGTGCGACCGGAACCCGGCGCCCGAAATTCCGGAGCTGGAAGTCGATGTTGTCGATGGCAGCCATCATGCGCCCTCCGGAAGATGCGACGCGCGCCGGGGCTCGCGGATTGCCGGGCGAGAACGGGCGTTCACAAGGATGCGCCAGGCCATCGTGCGGATGAAAGCGGGCTGTTGTGCCGCGCGCTCCGGGTCGGCGATCAGGGCGCGGGCGCGCTCGATGACCCGCGAGCAGTTCTGTACGGGCAGGGGCCGCATGTGATGCCTCCTTTCACAGGTTGAGAAAGTTGTGGTCGGCAGTCAGTCTGTCTGCGGGCCGCGCTGTCAGGACGCGGCCCGCGAATCCCCACGCCCAGCAAAGGAGAACGCGGGAAATGCATGGAATGGATGAAGAGCAGAAGCTGGCGGCCGAGTTGGAGCCGCCGGATCTGGAGGAGGTCGGAGAGAAGCTGAGGGAACTTGAAGCCCAGACCGCGGAAATCCCGGGCGTCATGCGGCTGATCGAGGATTTGCGAGCGGCGCTGCGCCAGGTGCAGGAAGACATCTCGCTACGCACGCAGGATATCGCTGCCATCGAGGCCGCGTTGAAAAAGGCCGGGATCATGAAGTGACCTCGTCTCCGCGGGGAACCACAATCTGATAATCGGCGTCGGGCGCGCCCGCCGGACGGGCGACGAGTTGCCCGGCCGCATTGAATTTCACGATGATCCTGGCCCGGTCCTCGATGTTCAGGGCAGACATGGCCGCCGCGATCTGCGCCTTGCTCGGCGTCCATTTCTCAGGCGAATCCAGCCGAGTGATGCCGCTGTTTGCCGCGCGCAAAGCACCGACCCATCTTGTGGCCCCATCGGGGTCCGCCACGACAATCTCGCGCAGCATGTCTGCTAGTTTCGCGAGATTGCGCGGCATCTCTCCATCATCGGCCTGTCGCAGGGGGATGTCCTTCACGGCCCAATCCAACACCCTGATCGCCGCATATGCGGTGAAGCTGTTCGGAGCGGAGCCGAGGACCGTGTGCGCGGCAAAGACGATAACGTCTTTCTTCATCTCCTGAAGGCGTGCCTGAGCGTCGTCGGCGCCGCTGTAGTCGTTCATCGGCAGGGCGACATTGGACGTATCGTGGGACATGGGAGGCTCCATCCAAGGGTTGCGGATGGCTATTAGTTGCCTGACAGAGAACCATCAGTCAATCTAAAAATTCTCTGTGGGGAAACATTTTAGGACGCAATCACGCTTAGACATGAAAAAAGCCCGCATTATGCGGGCTTTGCTGGTGTAAGTTGAGGGGCTCGACAATCCTTAAGGGTCGACAAACTCCACGTCTTGCCGCCGGATGGCGCGCCGCCATGGCGCCGCCCAAACTAAGCGAACGCCGTATTCTGGCGGGTGCGCCGAGTTGACGGAGTAGAGGTCGAATGTCCCTTCCTCCCGACCTCTCCGAATCTGTTTGATCAGGGCGCGCCCATCATCGGTCTGACAGATGCTAACGTGGCCAATCGCGGCAGGATCAATCCCCACGAAATGCCTAGTGAAGAAGACAATATCGCCCGGCTCGATCAGTGGTGACATGGAGTCCCCTGCCACTTCTACAGCAACAATGCCGGAGGATGGTAGATCGTCAGGTGCGGCGACGTGGTATAGTCCGCCGCCCTTGGCGTAAGCGTCAACCAGTTCGACTACGGTATTTCCGGCGCCAACCTTGCCCGCGACAGCAACTGGTCTTTGACCCTCCAGAATAGCGGAGGCGGGTAGCTCAAAGACTTCGGCGATGCGCTCCAGCATTTGGGCGGATGGGCGCTTGGTGCCTGCCACCAAGTTGCTCACGTAGCCGGGTGAAACGTCCAATTGCTCAACCAGCCACCGCTGCTTGAGGCCTCGCTCGGCCAGGATTTTCCCGATCTTCAATTTCATGCGCCCTTATCCTCTGGCGGTCTGGGCGATGGAATGAGCTGCTGGAGATAAATTCGCCCACAGAGAAGTTTTGTATTGACGACGAGACTTTCCTGTTAGAGAACTTTCGGCATGCTGACCGAAGCGATCAAATCCATGGGCCTGAAACGCGCAGTCGTCGCCGAGAACCTCGGCATCGGACGTGCGTATCTCTCTGGCCTCGAAAGAGGGAAGAAGAAGCCTTCCCTCGAATTGGCCGTCAAGATTGCCCGCCTCACCGGCGGCGCGGTCCCGGTGGAAAGCTGGGTTGATCCAGAGGTCAGCGCCATCCCTCAACCCGCCGCCACGGCGGCACAACCCCAAGAGCATCCTCATGTCCCTGATCTGCAAAATCCCTGATCGTCCCCGATCTGGCCTGCCTTCGC
>NZ_FNEA01000063.1 GCF_900100045.1 Paracoccus denitrificans
CCTCGCCGTGGTCGGCGGCCAGCCCGATCATCATCCTGGCGAAAATGCCTTTCTCGCTCCAACGCTTCCACCGGCTGTAGAGCGTCTTGTGCGGCCCATACTCCCTGGGGGCATCTCGCCAGCGCAAACCATTGCGATTGATGAAGATAATCCCGCTTAGAACACGCTTGTCATCGACGCGTGGCTTGCCGTGCGACTTCGGGAAGAAAGGGGCAAGCTTGGCCATCTGCTCGTCGGTCAGCCAGTACAGGTCGCTCATGTCACCGCTCCGTTTTCCGAGCCGTGAATCACGTAGCACACTGAAAATCAATGCATCCTGACCCTAGTCGGGATAAAGCACCGGATCGGCCGGCCGGTTGTCGTGATGGGGGGCAAAGACATCGACCCGGCCGGCGGTATAGTCGCCACCCCAGTGGGAATCGAAATCCAGCCGGGTATAGTCCAGCCCCACCAGCAGGCTGTGCCGCAGGGGGCCGGTGTCGAAATCCGCCTGCAGGTTGTTGTCCATGGTCAGCGCGGTGGCGGTGTCATGGGGGTGCTGGATCGACCTGTTCAGGCTGATGCGCCCCGTCGCCGGATCGGTCTGCAGGCCCGACAGCACCGAATAGCGGTAGTCCATCTCGATGTTCGAATATTGCAGCTTGTGGTGCAACTGGAACCTGTCGTCGAAACGGTGCTCGAACTCGTATCCCAGCGAGAACTGGTCGCGCTTGTAGCGATTGAAATCCGGGTAGCCCAGGAACGCATCCACGGGCAGATGGCCGAATTGCGTCGGATAGACCGTGCCGAGTGCCGGCAGCGGGCTGTTGCCGCCGACATCATGCTGGTAATGGCCATAGAGGGTCAGCGCGGTATCGGCATCCGGCCGCCATGTCAGGCTGGGCGCCAGGAAGGCGCGGTCGTCGCGCAACGCCTCGACCTGCGTGCCGCTGTCGCGCAGCAACCCGGTCAGCCGGTAGGTCAGGGTCTTGCCGGCATCGAGCGGCCCGCCCAGGTCGAATGCGCCCTGGTTGCGCCCGAAGCTGCCGGCTTGCAGCTGCAACTCGCGAAGCCTTTCTGCGGTCGGGCGCTTGCGCAGCGCGTTGACCATGCCGCCTGGCGCCGCTTGCCCGTAAAGCACCGAGGACGGGCCCTTCAGCACCTCGACCCGCTCGAGCCCATAGGGCTCGTGGCGCAGCTGCGCATAGTCGCGCAGCCCCGAAGGCATGCGCATCCCCTCGGCAAAGATCGGCGCCACGAAGCCGCGCAGCCGGACATAGTCGTTATAGGTCGCCCCGCCGTAGAAATCGGTCGAGACGCCGGGCGTATAGCGCAGCGCCTCGTCCACGCTGGCCGCGCCCTGGGCCTTGATCTGGTCGGCCGAGATCACGTTGATCGTCTGCGGGGTCTCGACGATCGGCGTGTCGGTCTTGGTCGCGGTCCCGGTCTGCCGCGCGACATAGCCGCTGACCGGCCCCCAGGCGCTTTCCCCGGTCAGCGTGATCTGGTCCAGCAGGATGCCGCCGCCGGCCGCGCCGGTCCCGGCCGCGGCGGCCGGGGCGGTGATCGCCACGGCATTCGCGCCGGTGAACCGCCAGCTCAGCCCCGATCCGGCCAGCAGGCGGTCCAGCGCCTCTGCCGGCGAATAGCTGCCCCGCTGCGGCGGCGCCGACCGGCCGCGGGTCAGCGCCGCCGGATAGGCCAGCTTGATGCAGGTGCTGCGGGCAAAGCCGGTCAGCGAGGCCGCAAGCGGCTGCGCCGGCAGGTCGAAGGCGACCATGCGTTCTTGCTGCACGGCCTGCGGGGCCTGGGCGATGGCGGCATATCCGCTGGCCACGAAGGTCGTGGAAGCCAGCAGGACGGCTTTGAGAATGCGGGTGCGGCCCGGTCTGTCCGGCATGTTCCTGTCTCCTGTCGAGGTGAGGAGGGATGGAAGCTGCTTCGGTCAGTGGCGGTCCCTCGCAAGATTAGACCGGGTTGCGGGAAAAATCCTCAACGGCGGGGGCGTAAAATCTGCGGTGGCCGGCTAGGGCTCTGTTATCACGGTAAGGTATCTTGAAACCACGCAGACCCGGATCGGCAATCCGCCCTCCAGCGCGGCCAGCGAGGTCTCGGGCGTGCGAAGGTCCAGCACGGCATTGACCCGCAGTGCCTTCAGCCTCTCGCCGCGGATCACGATCCAGCCGCGATGATAGGGCCGGAAGGCCGCGATGACCTCCTCCAGCCGGCGGTTCTCGGCGACATGGATGCCGTCGCGCCAGGCGGCCACGGCCGAGCCGTCCTGTGGGACCGGCGCCCCTACGGGACCGGCGGACGGAATCACCAGCCTTTCGCCCTCGCGGACGATGGTCGGGCTCTGCCGGGGCTCCGCATCGTCCAGGCGGCGGACGCTGACCGAATGCCGGGCCACGCTGACCGCCAGGGCATGGCCGGGCAGGGTGCGGTCCACGTCGAAGGCCGTGCCAAGCGCCAGCACGCCGATCTCGCCTGCGCGCACCTCGAAGGGGCGCGAGGGATCGGCCGCGACCTCGAAATAGACCTGGCCCTCGATCAGGACCACCTGCCGCGCCTGCGGCGAATAATCCACGCCGATGGCCGACATCGCGTTCAGCGTCACCCGCGACCCGTCCGGCAGCACGACCGTGCGCGTCTGCGCCAGCCCGGTCGCATGGTCCGGCAGCGGCGATTGCCGCCGGTGCAGCCAGACCCCGCCCGCGCCCGCAAGCCCAAGCCCGGCAAGGACGGCGAGCGCGTCGCGCCGCGAAGCGCGGCGGCGGCGCCCCTTGCCGGGCTGGATCAGCCCGGTTTCGGGATCGCGGCCGATCTCCGAGGCATAGTCCCACAGCGTCTCGGCCTCGGCCGCGGCCAGGGCGTGGTCCCTGCTGAGCGCCTTCCATGACCGATAGGCCTCGCGATCCGCACGCGTAGCCTCGCCGGAATTGAGCCGCACGATCCAGCCAAGCGCCTGGTCGGACAGATCCCTGGGCGGATGGGCAGGCTGCCTGCGCTCCACGGACTAGGCCCCCGGCCGCAGGGGGGCGGGAAAGGGTGCGCCACCGGCGGGGGCGGGCAAGCGCACGGTCATTCCTCCTCGCGCATCAGGTCGCGGCAATGCATCAGGGCACGCATGACGTGCTTTTCCACCATGCTGACGGATACCCCCAGGCGCGCGGCGATCTCCCGGTGGCTGCGGCCCTCGACCTTGTTCATCAGGAAGGCGGTCTGGCAGGCGACGGGCAATTCGTTGAGCAGCACCGCCATGCGCAGGATGCGCTGCCGCCGATAGAGCGCCTGCGCCGCATCCTCACCGCCCTGAAGCTCGGCGACGGCATCGAAATCGACCCGGTGCAGCCATTCCGCATGCCGCCGCGCGGTCAGGTCGATCGCTGCGGTGCGCGCAGCCGTGAAGGCATAGGTCTTGGGATAGCGGATGGCCGCGGCCGCCGCCCCGCGGCGCGCAAGCCGCAGGTAGGTATTCTGCACGACCTCTTCGCCCTGGTCCCTGTCGCCGACCAGCCGCGTCGCATAGCGCAGCAGATCGCGGTGGTGGCGCCGGAACAGGTCGGTCAGCCAATGGTCGGTGATCCTTGCCATCAGCCCCGCCCCCTACGAAAGGACCGCGGCCGCGCTGCGGACAATTGCCCGAGGCGAAAAGGCAGGGTGAGTGATCGCAACGGGGCGGGTCTCAAACACGGCACGCCATCATTCGAATGAGGGATGCCCGCGGGTCTCGATGTGGGCTGCCCACCCGATAGCCCGACAAAATTTGTCGTGCAATGGCAATCTGTCCGCCCGCAATCTCTGGTTGATCTGGGGTGATGATTGCGCTCGGCAGCACCATGAGCAGTGCCAGCACCCGACCGCAGGCCGGGCGAACGCTTGCGGATGATTGCGCGATTCTGCTTACCGGAAATCCTTTCGCCCTTGTCTCTATAGCGCGCGATGCGGCACGCGTGCCAGACGTCTGAGTTTTCCTCGCGATATTGCCGCTGGCTTCGCCGGAGCAGGGACCAAGGCCGAATGTCGTTGCCTCGCAGGCTCGCAAGGGCTACCAAGTCGCTGCATCGGTTTCCGCAAGGAATGAAAAGGGAATCCAGCGCGCCCGATGGGCGCGAAACGGAACTGCCCCCGCAACTGTAGGCGGCGAGCGCGATCTGGCAGGCCACTGGGCACGATGTCCGGGAAGGCAGGATCCGCGCAACGACCCGCCAGTCAGGAGACCTGCCGGCGCGAATTCACCAGACCGGACGGGGATGTCCGGGAAAGGATCGGCATGACCAGAGCCCGGCCTTGCGGCCTGACCGCGGATGATGCGCGCCCTTTTCCAGGGCCGCTGTCCGGTGAGTGTTTTTTCCTCATCGGAGACAGAGAATGACCCTCAGAAGCCTTTTCGGCGCCGTTGCGATCTGCGGCCTTGCGGCGGGCATGGCGCAGGCGACCGATTATCCGCTTTCCATCGAGAATTGCGGCCAGACCCTCGTGTTCGACAGCGCGCCCGAACGCGTGGTGACCATCGGCCAGTCCACCACCGAGATGCTTTATGCGCTGGGGCTGGGCGAGCAGGTGCAGGGCACATCGGTCTGGTTCAACGACGTGCTGCCCGAGTTCGCAGAGGTCAACGCCAGGATCGAGCGTCTGGCCGACAACCATCCGGGTTTCGAATCCGTGATGGCGAAGGAGCCGCAGCTGGTGACCACCCAGTTCGAGTTCCATGTCGGTCCGCAGGGCGCGGTCGGCACGCGCGAACAGTTCAATGAACTGGGGGCGCAGGTCTATGCCATGCCCGCCGATTGCGTGGGCAAGGACAACCTGGTCGGCGGCGACGGCGCGCGCACCAGCGAATTCTCGATCGAGTCGATGTATCGGGCCGTGCGCGAACTGGCGCAGATCTTCGACGTCGAGGAGCGCGGCGCCGTGCTCGAGGCGGAACTGCGCGGCCGGGTCGACGCCGCCGTCGCCAAGGCCGGGGAACTGGGCGCCGAGGGCAAGACGGCGGTGGTGTGGTTCTCCAGCCCCGACCTGGCGCTGGACCCGTTCGTGGCCGGACAGAACGGCATCGCGGGCTATGTGCTCAAGACCATCGGATTGCGCAACGTGGTGGAATCCGACGAGGAATGGCCTTCGGTCGGCTGGGAGACCATCGCCAGCGCCGATCCCGACTATATCATCATCGCCCGGATGGACCGCCGCCGCTTCGCCGCCGACGATTACGAGGTCAAACTGGACTATCTGAAGACCGACCCGGTTACCAGCAGGATGGCTGCGGTCCGGGACGGGCGCATCATCATCGTCGATGCCCACCAGATCCATGCCGGGATCCGCATCCCCTCGGGGATCGAGACGGTGGTCGCGGGCATCGAGGCCGGCGGCGCGCAGGAATGACCGCTTCCGCGACAGTCCCTGTCCGGCGACGCTCCCTGGGCCTGTCGCGGCTGATCCTTGGGCTGGCGGCGCTGATCGCGGCGCTGGCCTTCGGGGTTTCCGTGGGCGAGACCGTCATTGCGCCCGAGGTCATCTGGAAGACGTTGTCGAACCAGCTCTTCGGCACCGACTATCCCCTGCGCCCCATCCAGGAAGGCATCGTCTGGAACTATAGGCTGACGCGGGCCATCGTCGCGGCGGCATGCGGGGCGGGGCTGGCGGTCTCGGGCGTGGTCTTGCAGGCGCTTTTGCGCAATGCGCTGGCCGATCCCTATATCCTGGGGATTTCGGCCGGGGCCTCGACCGGGGCGGTGCTGGTCATGGTGCTGGGCATCGGAGCAGGCGCGCTGTCGCTGTCGGTCGGCGCCTTCGCGGGCGGCATCCTGGCCTTCACGCTGGTCATCGGGTTGGCGCGCGCTGCGGGCAGCGGCATCGGCCTGCCGCAAGCGGGGCTGATCATCCTGTCGGGCATCGCGGGGACGCAGCTTTTCAATGCGCTGACCTCTTTCGTGATCGCGCAATCGGCCAATGCCGAGCAGGTGCGTGGCGTCACATTCTGGATGATGGGCAACATGAGCGGGGTGCGCTGGCCCGACGTGCGGCTGGCGGTGCCGGTCTCTGCCTTGGGGGTGCTGGTCTGCATGGCGCATGCGCGGGCATTGGACGCCTTCACCTTCGGGGCGGAATCGGCCGTCACCATGGGCGTCGCGGTGCGCCGCACGCAGGCGGTGCTGATCGGGGTGGTGACGATGATCACCGCCACCATGGTCAGCATCACCGGCGCCATCGGCTTCGTCGGCTTGGTGATCCCCCATGCCGCGCGCTTCCTGGTGGGCGTCAGGCACGACCGGCTGTTGCCGGCCTCGGCGCTGATCGGCGCGGTGTTCCTGGTCATGGCCGATGTCGTCTCGCGCGTGATCGTGCCGGGGCAGGTGCTGCCCATCGGGGTGATCACCGCGCTGGTCGGGGCGCCGGGCTTCGCCGTCATCCTGATCCGGGGACGGAGGCAGCGCGCATGATCCGGCTGGAGGAGGCAAGCTGGCGCGCGGGCCAGACCGCCATCGTCCGGGACATCGCCCTGCATGTGCGCAGGGGCGAGACCTTCGGCCTTGTCGGTCCCAACGGCTCGGGCAAATCGACGGTGCTGCGGCTGGTCGCGGGGGTGCTGACGCCCTCGACGGGCAGGGTCCGGCTGGACGGGATCGACCAGACCCGTCTGTCGCGGCGCCGGGCCGCGCGGATGGTGGCCTTCGTCGCGCAACAGGCCGATACGGCCGAGCGCGTGACCGTGCGCGATGCGGTCGAGCTGGGCCGCACGCCCTGGCTCTCCATGCTGCGCCCCTTCGGCCCCGGGGATGACCGGATCGTGGCCCATGCCCTGGCCCGCGTCGGCATGTCGGACAAGGCTGGACGCTACTGGCAGGGGCTTTCGGGGGGCGAGCGCCAGCGCGTCCATCTGGCCCGCGCGCTGGCGCAGGAGCCGCGCATCCTGCTGCTGGACGAGCCGACAAACCACCTCGACATCCACCAGCAGCTGTCGATCCTGCGGCTGGTGCGCAAGCTGGAGGTGACGGCGCTGGTCGCGCTGCACGACCTCAACCAGGCGCTGGAATGCGACCGCGTCGGCGTCATGCAGGCCGGGCGGCTTGTGGCCTGCGGTCCGCCCGCCGAAATCCTGACACCCGATCTTATCGCCCGCGTGTTTGCTGTGCGGGCCAATTACCTCACCGATCCGGCCGATGGTCACCGGCTGATCCGCTTTGCTTTATCGGAGGACTGAATGCGCCTGTTCCCCATCGCTTTGTTGGCCGCTCTGGCCTCACCCGCGCTGGCCGAGACCCATCTGGTCAAGATGCTGAACGGCAACCATCTGGGTGGCATGGTCTATGAGCCTGAATTCCTGAGCGTCGCCCCCGGCGACAGCGTCAAGTTCCTGGCCACGCAGCGCGGCCACAACGCCGCCAGCATCGACGGCTTCTTGCCCGAAGGCGCCGAGACCTTCCTCGGCCGCATCAACGAGGAGATCGAGATCACCCTGGCCCATGAAGGCTTCTACGGCATCAAATGCTCGCCGCATTTCGACATGGGCATGGTCATGCTGATCCGGGTCGGCGATGCGCCACTGGAAGGGGTAGAGCTGCCCGAGAACATGCCGCAGGGCGCGAAGGACCGCTTCGCGCAAATCGTCGAGCGCGCCGGGGCCGGGGAATGAGCGTGGCGCCGAAAACCGCCGCCGCGATGACCGTGCATTGGGACGGGCGGGCGCATCGCTTCGAGGGGGCCGCCTCGCATAACCGCGACCGGGATGCGTGGCGGGACGTGCTGGCGGCGGCGGTCGGGCAGGGCGCGCAACGCGTCGTGGATCTGGGCTGCGGGACCGGCGCCTGCGCGGTGTTGCTGGCGGGCATGGGGCATCATGTCACGGGCGTCGATGGCTCGTCCGCCATGTTGGCGGAAGCACGCCGTGCCGCCGCGCGTGACGGTGTTCATGTGGACTTCATCCATGCCGACATGGACCAGTGCGGGCTTGCCAATGGCGCGGCCGACGTGGTCACCCTGCGCAATGTGCTCTGGACGCTGGAAGACCCGGCCGAGGCCCTGCACCTGGCGGCCCGTCTGCTGCGCCCCGGCGGCAAGGTTCTGGTCTCGGACGGGGTCTGGCGGCGTAACCCCGACCCGACGATGGCGGATCTTGCCGCCCATCTTCCCAACGCCTGCGGTGTCAGCGAAGTCGAAGCGCGTGACTGGCTTTGCGGGGCGGGCTTCGGGGGCATCACCGTATGGCATGACCGCTTCGTCCACCACCCCTATGGCGGGCTTTACGACGAACCCGAGACACCGATTCCCTTCTTCGTCCTGACGGCAATCAGGGCTGAGGCCACCAGATCCTGATTGGGATCAATCCTCCTCGAAGCTGAAGATCGCCAGGCTGCGCTCGCGCTCGTTCACGCGCAGGCGGCGGTTGATCGGGGCATGGGCGCGGGCCGAGCAATCCGGCCGCTCGCAGAGATAGCAGTTCAGCCCGATGTCCACCGGCCGGATGCGGTCCAGGTCGATGCCGTCGGCATAGACCAGCCGCGGTGCATAGGCCACGTCGCAGCCCAGCCCGATCGCCAGCCGCTGCGCGGGCGCGCCATGGGTGCCGCCGGCCCGCGTCACCGTGCGCGCGATCGAGAAATAGCTGGCGCCCTCGGGCATGCGGATGACCTGGGTCTGCACCCGCTCCGGCGTCTCGAAGGCAGCGTGGATGTTCCACAAGGGACAGGTGCCGCCGAAGCGCGAGAACGGGAACCGCCCGGCGCTG
>NZ_FNEA01000062.1 GCF_900100045.1 Paracoccus denitrificans
CTGCATGCCGGCGACATCGCCGCCATCGGCATCACCAACCAGCGCGAGACCACGCTGCTCTGGGACCGCCGGACCGGCCAGCCGCTGCACCGCGCCATCGTCTGGCAGGACCGCCGCACTGCCGGGCTGTGCGACCGGCTCAGGGCCGAGGGGCACGAGCCGATGATCGCCGCCCGCACCGGGCTGCTGCTCGACCCGTATTTCTCGGGCTCGAAGCTGAAATGGCTGCTCGACAATATCGACGGCGCCCGCGCACGCGCCCGGCGCGGCGAGCTGGCCTTCGGCACCGTCGACAGCTGGCTGATCTGGAACCTGACCGGCGGCCGCGTCCATGCCACCGACGCCACCAACGCCGCCCGCACCCTGCTTTACAACATCGCCGAGAACCGCTGGGACGCCGAGATCTGCGCGCTTTTCGACATCCCCATGCCGCTTCTGCCCGAGGTGCGCGACTGCGCCGCCGATTTCGGCATGGCGCGGGCGGACCTGTTCGGGCGCGAGATCCCGATCCTGGGCGTCGCCGGCGACCAGCAGGCGGCGACGGTGGGCCAGGCCTGCTTCCAGCCCGGCATGATGAAATCGACCTATGGCACCGGCTGCTTTGCGCTGCTGAACACCGGGGAGGAGATGGTGGCGTCGAAGAACCGGCTGCTGAGCACCATCGCCTATCGGCTGGAGGGGCGGACGACCTATGCGCTGGAGGGCTCGATCTTCATCGCCGGCGCGGTGGTGCAATGGCTGCGCGACGGGCTGGGGCTGATCCGCTCGGCGGCCGAGACGCAGGGTCTGGCCGAGGCGGCGGATCCGGGGCAGGAGCTGGTCCTGGTGCCGGCCTTCACCGGGCTGGGGGCGCCCTATTGGCGGCCGGATTGCCGGGGGGCGGTGTTCGGGCTGACGCGGAACTCGGGTCCGGCGGAGCTGGCGCGGGCGGCGCTGGAGAGCGTGGGTTTCCAGACCCGCGACCTGTGGGAGGCGATGCGGGCGGACTGGCCCGGCGCGGCTGCGGGGGTGCTGCGGGTGGATGGCGGCATGGCGGCGAGCGGCTGGACGATGCAGTTCCTGGCCGACATCCTTGGCGCGCCGGTGGACCGGCCGCGGGTGACCGAGACGACGGCGCTTGGCGCGGGCTACCTGGCGGGGTTGCAGGCGGGCCTGTGCCCGCCGCCCGGGGATTTCGCCCGCGATTGGGCCTTGGAGCGCCGCTTCGAGCCCGCCATGGCCGAGGGTGAGCGCGAGACACGCTATGGCCGCTGGAAACAGGCCGTGAAGGCGACGATGGGGGTGGCATGAGCGCGTTTTCCTTTGCCCTGCCGGGGCGGGTGATCTTTGGCCGCGGCGAGGCGCAGAAGGCCCCGGCGCTGATCCGTGCCCATGGGCCGCGCGGCGTGCTGGTGCATGGCGCAAACCCCGCCCGCGCCGGCTGGTTGCTCGACGCGCTGCGCGCCGAGGGTGCCGAGGTGCTGGCGATCGCCTGCGGCGCCGAGCCGACCTTGCCGATGCTGGAGGCGGCCTTGGCAGAGGCCAAGGGCTTCGGCGCCGATTGGGTCGCGGCGCTTGGCGGCGGCGCGGTGCTGGATCTGGGCAAGGCGCTGGCGGCGCTGATCCCGGCGCCGGGCGGCATCATGGATCACCTGGAGGTGGTGGGCCGCGGCCTGCCGCTGGCCGCCCCGCCCTTGCCCTATGTCGCGCTGCCGACCACGGCCGGCACCGGCGCCGAGGCCACCCGCAACGCGGTGATCGGCCTGCCCGATCACGGCCGCAAGGTCTCGATCCGCGACGAGCGCATGCTGCCGCGCCTGGCCATTGTCGATCCGGCGCTGACCGACCATTGCCCGCGCGCGGTGACGCTGGCCTCGGGCCTCGACGCGCTGGCGCAGGTGATCGAGCCCTATGTCTCGGCCCGCGCCACGCCCTTCACCGATGCGCTGACCCGCCCGGCCATCGGCCCCGGCCTTGCCGCGCTGGTCCGGCTGATGCAGGCCGAGGATGCCGGGGCGCGCGACCGCATGGCCTGGGTCAGCCTGTCGGGCGGCATCGCGCTGGCCAATGGCGGGCTTGGCGCAGTGCATGGGCTGGCCGGCGTGATCGGCGGCGTGTCGCCCGCCGCGCATGGCGCGATCTGCGGCGTGCTGCTGGGGCCGGTGCTGGCGATGAACCGTGCCCATGCTCCCGATCCCGGCCGCATCCACGAGGTCTGCGGCGAGATTGCGGCCGTGCTTGGCTGCGACGCGGCCAGGGCGCCGCAAGCCCTGTCCGATTGGGCGCGCGAGGCCGGATTGCCGGGCCTGGTCGCGCAGGGGCTGGACCCGGCCTTGCATCAGGCGGTGGCCGAGGCGTCGCTGGCCAGCTCCTCGATGAAGGGCAACCCCTTCGCCGCCTCGATCCCGCAGCTTTGCGAGGTCTTGCGCGAGGCGGGCTGATGGGCGGCGGGGAACTGCTGTTCCAGGCCGACTACCCGGCCACGCTGGACCGGCTTTGCCGCGACCTGACCTGCGCCCGCGCCGAGATCTGGAGCTTCGACGACGCCCCGACCCGCCGCGCGGCCGAGCAGGCACTGGCGGCACGCGGGGTCCGGGCGCGCTGCCGTTCGGCCTACAAGCCCCTGCTGCATGCCTTTCTGGAAGAGATCCAGACCGAGGGGCTGGCCGTTGCCGAAATCGCCTGCCCGCGCCATCCTCAGGCCGTCCCCGGCCGCTTTCTGCTGGAGGCCTATCCGCTGCCGGCGCTGTTTCCACTGGCCGATTTCCGTTTCAGCGAGGGGCGGGAAAGCGAAGCGATGCCGGTCTATCGCCTGCGGCTGGGCTATGCCTCGGGCGAGGTCCGGCACGCAACGGTGCCGGCGCCGAACCGCCCGCACCGCGACCATGCCGGCGGCATGGCGCTGTCGCCCTGCGGCTGGCTGATCCGCGACGGGCTGGCAGAGGCGCTGGAGACCGATTACGAGGCGCTGTTCCACGACACGATGCGCGCCATCGCTGCCGCGCCCTGGTCGGGCGAACCCTGTTTTCAGGAGCTGAACATCGCCGTCACCCTGCCGGTGCGCGACCAGTCGCTGGATTGGGGCGCCGAGGCGGTATCGCTGGCCGAGGCGCTGCACGAAGATCTTTATTTCTCGCTGATCGAGCATTTCCAATGCCGCTTCGGCCGTCCGTCCGGCGACCGCAGCCTGCGGCTGGGCCAGATCGTGCCCGAGATCCGCCATGGTCCGCGCCACGCAGTCCGGGTCAGGGTCCGCGATTGGGACCGCAGCCCGGCCGGCGGTGCGCGCTGGCAGCGGCTCGACCGGGCGCACGCGCCGCTGGCTCTGGCGCAGATCGCCCGCGAACTGGCGCGGTTGCCGGGCGTGCCCTTTGCCGCCCGGTCCGTCGCCGGCAGGCCGGTCGAGGCGCGGTATCTGCCGGGGCGCGACCGGGCGGTGATGATTTCGGCCGGGCAGCATGCCAACGAGGTCTCGGGCCCGGTCGGCGCCTTGCGTGCGGCGCAGGAACTGGCGCGGCGCGAGGGGGCGCATTTCACGCTTTGCCCGCTGGAGAATCCCGACGGCTATGCGCTGCGCCAGCGGCTGGCGGGGGCTGCGCCGCGCCACATGCTGCATGCCGCGCGCTATACCGCGCTGGGGGACGATCTGGAGCATCGCCACGAGCCGCCCGAGGCCGAGCGCGGCATCCGCGATCAGGCCCTGCGGCTGAGCGGTGCGCTGCTGCATGTCAGCCTGCACGGCTATCCGGCGCATGAATGGACGCGGCCGCTCAGCGGCTATGTCCCGCGCGGCTTTCGGGACTGGACCCTGCCGCGCGGTTTCTTCCTGATCCTGCGCCACCATCCGGGTTGGGCGCGTCCCGCCGCCCTTCTGGCCGAGGCGGTGATCGCCCGGCTTGCCCGCCTGCCGGACCTGGTCGCCTTCAACGCCGCGCAGCTGGCGCTGGCGCGGCGCCATGGCGTCGTGCCGCAGGCGCCGGGCGGCTTTGTCCGCATCATTGCCGAGGATGCGCGCCCGCCGGTGCCGCTGGTGCTGGTGACGGAATATCCCGACGAGACGCTGCTGGGTGCCCCCTTCGCCGCCGCGCATGAGGCGCAGCGCTCCGCCGTAATCGCCGCCTATGACGCCTTCCAGGAGCTGGACCTAGGCGACCGGCCGGTCGCCTGACGGCCGCATTTCCCGCAAGACAATTTGGGCGTTTCCGCTTATCCTTCTGAAACGGAACGGTTCTTGTCGCCTGCCGGCCGGGGCGATCTTGGGGGGCGGAATGGTCGAACGGGCTACGGGTGAGGTGCGCTTCGCGGTCGTCCTTTATGGCGGCGTCTCGCTGGCGATCTACATGAACGGCATCGCGCAGGAGTTGCTGCGCATGGTCCGCGGCAGTTCCGACCTGCCGGACGAGGAACTGGCCCCGGGCGAGTTGATCTATCGCCGGCTGTCGCGCGAGCTTGCAGGACCGCGCGGCGGGCGAAAGCGGTTCGTGATCGACATCATCTCGGGCACTTCGGCGGGCGGGATCAACGGCGTGGCGCTGGCCAAGGCGCTGGTCGCGGGCGCCCGCGACATCGACATCCTGCGCGAGGCATGGACGGAAAAGGCCGATATCGGCCAGTTGCTCAACGACCGGCAGGGCATCGCCGGCCGCCTGCGCCCGACCGAATCGCTGCTGGACGGCGGCCACATGTTCGAGGTGCTGCACGACACGCTGGCCCGGCTGACCGGCAACGGCCGGCCGCTGGCCGAGACGGTGGACCTGTTCGTCACCGCCACCGACCTGCGCGGCCGGCAGGCGCCCATCCACCTGACCGGCGCGCGGCTGGACGAAAGGGTTCATCGCAAGGTGTTCCATTTCGCCTATGACGGGTCCGGCCGCAACGATTTCGGTCCCGGAAACGAAGCCATGCTGGCCTTTGCCGCGCGCTGCACCTCGTCCTTTCCGGTGGCCTTTCCGCCGATGCGCTTTGCCGACATGCCCGCCGCGGCGCAGGATGCCGGCTTCGCCCGCTTCTTCGACCACGACCCGGATTATGCCGGCCGGCTGTTCGCCGATGGCGGCTATCTGGACAACCGGCCCTTCAGCTATGCGACCGAGCTGATCCCCTCGCGCCCGACCACCCTGCCGGGCGAGCGCAAGCTTCTGTTCATCGATCCCTTCCCCGAGGCGCCCTCGCAGTCCGGCCAGGCGCCCGAGCCGCTGGACTTCCTGCAAAACGCCCAGCTCGCGCTGACCGGCCTGCCGCGTTACGAGGTGATCCGCGACGACATCCGCGCCATCGCCCGCATGAACCGGCGGCTGGAGCGGCTGGGCGCCCTGCAGAACCGCTGGCGCGAGGACCAGAACCGGGTCGAGGCGGCCGGGCGCAAGATGCGGCAAAGGCGCAAGCCGGTCGACCTGGACCGGATGGACCTGGCCGACCTGATGACGGGCGCCTTTCAATATCCGCAGAACTACCCGCTTTATCACCACCTGCGGGTCTATGGCACGACCGACGGGCTGTCGGCGATCGTGGCCGGGTTGGCGGGGCACCAGCCGGATTCGGACGTGGCGCTGTATCTGCGCCAGATCCTGCGCGCCTGGCGCGACGACGGCTTCAGTGCCTATCACGCCGAGGGGCGCGAGACCGAGAACGCCTTTCTGTCACGTTACGACCTGGATTTCCGGCTGCGCCGGCTGATCCACCTGCGCGCCCATATCGACGAGGCGCTGGACCGGCGCGAGCGTATCCAGGGCGAAAAGGTCGCGCTGCACCTGCCGCCCGAATTGCTCGCGCCCCTGCGTGACCGGATCGAGGAGGAACTGGCCGATCTTCGCCGCCTTGCCAGCCCCGACAGCAGCCAGGCCCAGACCCTGCTGGCCGGCACCGAGATCGGGCGGCTGGACGGGCTCATTTCGGCCGAATACAGCGCGGTGATGAAGCTTGCGACGCTCGACCAGCGATATGGCAAGGCGCGCGAGATCTATCGCAGCACGGACATCAAGGCGCTGGTGGACAAGGCGCTGGCCAAGCTGGGCCGGGACATGCGCGCCGCCTTCGACGCCAGCAGCGCCCGCATCCGCGCCGACCTGGCCGCGCCCGAGCTCAAGCCGCTGCTGGACGTCTATGACGATTTCCACTGGCACGACGTGATGACATATCCCTTCCTGGAGGGTTCGGAGCTTCAGGAGCATTCGCAGGTCGAGGTGTTCCGCGTCAGCCCCGCCGACAGCGGGTTGAACCCGCGGCCCGACAAGCTGGCGGGCATCGCCGTCGGTGCCTTCGGCGGTTTTCTGAACCGCGACTGGCGCGAGCATGACATCCTGTGGGGGCGGCTGGACGGGGCCGAGCGCATCGTCGCGGCGCTGATGTCCGACCGCCCCGAGGCCGAGCGCGCCGCCTGGACGCAGGAGATCCAGAACCAGATCCTGCGCGAGGAATATGGCGAGGCCGCCGGACAGGCCCGCCGGCTGGCGCTGCTCAAGGCCAAGCTGCGCGATGCCCGCATCGACGAGGACGCCTTCGAGGAAACCGCCGCCCAGGCGCTGGGGGTCAAGGACGCCGCCGAATTGGACCTGCGGCGTTTCGGCGCGCATTACAAGGATCTGAAGCCCGTCGGCCCGCGCCCGCCCGAGATCGCCGGCTGGGGCAGCCGTGGCATGGCGATCCTGTCGCGCATGATCGACGACTTGCCCGACGATGGCATCCTGCGCATGCTCGGCACCCGGGCGGCGACGGCTTTGCGGGCCGGGGGCGGGCTGATCTCGGGCTTTGCGCGCTTCGCCATGCCGGGCAGCTATTGGCGGATGCTGGCGGACAAGATGCTGTTTCTGGCCATGCTGGCGGGGTTGCTGGTCGTGCTGATGGCGCCGTGGCTGGGCGTGGCGGCCGCCAGGATCGGCTGGCTGCTGCTGGCGGCGGCGGTCGCGATCTGGCTGCTGCTCTACAGCTTCGGGCGCTGGTTGCGCGGCAGGGACAGCTTGCCGCAGGCGCTGCGCTGGCTGGCGATCTTCGTCGCGCTGGCCCTGATGGGCGTGGGGCTGCGGACTGTCGCAAATCACCTGTTCGGCTGACGCAGCTCGCGTGGGCGTGCGTCGCAAAACGACGTTGCCTTGTCGCAATAGGGCCTGACCTTTGCATCGGCCGGTTGGAAAAAGGCGTCAACGGGGGTAGAGGCGAAACCGGGACGGGCAGGTCCACCTATGGAACGGGACTTGCGCATGCCGGCGCCTGCGCTATCCGCGAGCGGGGCGGTCGGCCGATGCCGTCCGCGACACGGGTGCGGAATGCGAAGGAGATTGGGCCTATGGTTGCAAGGATCATCGACGGCAAGGCTTTTGCTTCTGGTGTCCGGGGCCGCGTTGCGTCGGCGGTTGCCGGGCTGGAGGCCGCGCACGGGGTGGTGCCGGGGCTGGCGGTGGTGCTGGTGGGCGAGGATCCGGCGAGCCAGGTCTATGTCCGCAACAAGGGCATCCAGACCCGCGAGGCCGGCATGGCGAGCTTCGAGCACAAGCTGCCGGCCGAGACGGCGCAGGCCGAACTCATGGCGCTGATTGAACGGCTCAACGCTGATCCGGCCGTCCATGGCATCCTGGTGCAGCTGCCGCTGCCCCGGCACATGGATGCCGAGGCGGTGATCAACGCCATCGACCCGAAGAAGGACGTGGACGGCTTCCATGTCCTGAACGTGGGCCTGCTGGGGACCGGGCAGAAGGCCATGGTGCCCTGCACGCCGCTGGGCTGCCTGATGCTGTTGCGCGACACGCTGGGCGATCTGTCCGGGCTGAACGCGGTGGTGGTCGGGCGCTCGAACATCGTCGGCAAGCCGATGGCGCAGCTGCTCCTGAACGAAAGCTGCACGGTGACCATCGCGCATTCGCGCACCCGCGACCTGGCCGGGCTGTGCCGGACGGCCGACATCCTGGTCGCGGCGGTGGGCCGGCCGCGGATGATCCGCGGCGACTGGATCAAGCCGGGCGCCACGGTGATCGACGTGGGCATCAACCGCATCGAGGAGGCGGGCCGCTCGCGCCTGGTCGGCGACGTGGACTTCGACAGCGCCGCGCCGGTGGCGGGCGCCATCACCCCGGTGCCGGGCGGCGTCGGGCCGATGACCATCGCCTGCCTGCTCGCGAATACGCTGACCGCCTGCTGCCGGGCCAACGGCCTGCCCGAGCCCGATTTCGCAGAGGCGGGGGGCTGACCGCCTGACGGTTCCCCGGATATGCGCACAAGAAGGAAATCAGGGCCCTTGCCCTTTCAGTGGAGAGCCAGATGAAGAAATACACGCTGACGGTCGCCTGCCCCTCGACCCGCGGCATCGTCGCCACCGTGGCCGGCTTCCTGGCCGAGCACGGCTGCAACATCACCGATTCCAGCCAGTTCGACGACATCGAGACCGGGCGCTTCTTCATGCGCGTCAGCTTCGTCTCCGAGGAAGGCGTGGGGCTCGAGGAGTTGCGCGCGGGCCTGGCCGAGCCGGCCAAGCCCTTCGACATGGACTATGCCATCCATGACGAGGCCGAGAAGATGAAGGTGGTGATCATGGTCAGCCGCTTCGGCCATTGCCTGAACGACCTTCTGTATCGCTGGCGCATCGGGGCGCTGCCGATCGAGATCGTGGCGGTGATCTCGAACCACATGGACTACCAGAAGGTGGTGGTGAACCACGACATCCCCTTCCACTGCATCAAGGTCACGAGGGAGAACAAGCCGCAGGCCGAGGCGCAGCTGATGCAGGTGGTCGAGGATTCGGGCGCCGAACTGGTGGTTCTGGCGCGCTACATGCAGGTGCTGTCGGATGCCCTGTGCAGGAAGATGTCGGGGCGGATCATCAATATCCACCATTCCTTCCTGCCCAGCTTCAAGGGCGCCAACCCCTACAAGCAGGCCTTCGAGCGCGGGGTGAAGCTGATCGGCGCGACCAGCCATTACGTCACCGCCGACCTGGACGAGGGCCCGATCATCGAGCAGGACATCATCCGGGTAACGCATGCGCAATCGCCCGAGGACTACGTCTCGCTGGGCCGCGACGTGGAGAGCCAGGTTCTGGCCCGCGCCATCCACGCCCATATCCATCGCCGGGTGTTCCTGAACGGCAACAAGACCGTGGTCTTCCCCGCCTCGCCCGGCAGCTACGCCAGCGAGCGCATGGGCTGAGAGCGGCACGGGGC
>NZ_FNEA01000068.1 GCF_900100045.1 Paracoccus denitrificans
ACGCGCGACCCGTATTTGTAGGGATCGCAGATGCAGAGGTTCGCCACGTTCTCGCGGCCGCGCATCTCCGAAACCAGGGCCTCCAGCTGCTTGACCCTGATGCCGTCGAAATCGCGCGGAATGGTGATGTCCACGCGCCAGGCGCCGGTGCCGGGCGTCAGGATCTGCGCGATGCCGGCAAGGTTGGCGCCGGCATCGCGCGAGGTGCGCTGGATGAAATAGCTGACATCCTGCGGCCGGATCAGGCTGCATGGCCAGGCGATCACTTCGGGCATCAGGTATACCGCTCATTATAGCTGGGCATGTGCTTTTGCAGCATGGGCAGGAACTTCTGCTCATACTCCCGTTGGGCGGCCGCCATGGTCATGGCCAGTTCGGCTTGGGTGACACCGGGCGCGATGCTGATGTTCGGGGCGAAGGTGGCGTTGATCCCGCCCGAACGCCCGCCGGCGCGCCCGCGCAACGCCGCCTGTGCCTGTGCGACGCTGAGGATACGACCGTTCACCGCAGGGACGAACGGCTCCGGCCCCTTCTCGCCGGTCATATACATCTGACCAGCCTGCACCGGCCCACCATTCGCCCGAGCCGGAAGACCAGCCAGACGCAACGCCCCGGTCAGCCTGTCACCGCCGACCATCATAGACTGCCAGAGACCGCCGAGGATCCCACCACCTCCCCCGCCGAACTGGCCGATGAGGGCGTTCCGAATGCCGCTGTTGATGATATCTGCTGCGATCTGCTTGAGCACCTGCGCCAGTCCATCCCGCAAGCTTTCACCGGCCATCAAAGCACCCGCAAAGGCATCTGCGACGCCATCGATCGCCTGGTCGAATTGCTGCTGCGCAATCTCGGCCTTTTCCAGCTGATCGGTGAGGTATCCGACATGTTCGGCATGCTCCAGGATGTTCTGGCGCAGCTTGTCGTCGATGGGCAGGCCGGCTTTCTTCGCGGCATCCAGCAATTCCCACTGCGCACGCAGCTTGGCAGTCTCCTGCGCCGACTTGCCGACCAGCTCTATCTGCCGCTCCAGGTTTTCCAGATCGCGGCCAGCGTCCTCGAATATGTCGGTGACCGTCGTTCCCTTCTTGCCCTTTCCGCCGCCGGACTTCCGGCCGCCGCCCGAGCGCCCGGAACGGCCTTCCTCGGCGCGACGGGCCTCGGCGGCAAGATTCGCAACCGCCATCTGGCGGATTTGCTCTTGCGTCAACACAGCCTGGTTCTGGGCAGCATCTTTCGTGATCCGCTCCATCTCCTTTTCCAGCGACACCTGCTCACGGGTCAGGTCCAGGCGACGCTTATGCTCGGCAATGTAAGCCGCCGATGCCTCATTCTGGCGATCAAGCGAGGTGTCGTCGCCACCAGAACTCGGGCGCATCGCCACCGTGGCCGCGATGGTCGATGCGGTTCGGATCGCCGCCGCGCGCAGTTCACCAAGGGCCTTGATGGCATTTGCGATATCACCGTGCAGGCCATTAAAGTCTGCGCGGGTGTTTCCGAGAGCCTCGATCTCATCGGCAGCCTCTTGGGCGGACTTCTTGCCCTTGTTCATTTCCGCGATGACATCCCTGATTTCCTGCACAACCACGTCGCCGAGACCTTGAAGGTTGGCGACGAAGTGCAGCTCTTCCAGAAGCCCCTCCACAGATGCAGTTGCCGCATCGATTTCGACTGCAACGCCATCGAACAGGAGCCCGGTGGTAAGTGCGTTCGAGCGCTCCGCAATTTCGCGCAATGCCGCTGCATATTCACGCGCTGCACGCCCTGCGCCCTCCAAATCGGCGGCCGCAACGCTGCGAGCAAAGCTTTCGGCGGAAATCTCTTTGTCCTGATAAGCCTTTGCCAGATCGCGCAACTGCCGGACCAGCGGAAGATCAGCCTGATCAAAGGCATGGTAAAAGCGGTCTACCTGCTGGATCAACCCGTCCAGTTCGCCGTCGCCACCACTGATCCAGGACCAAAGCCCGCCAGTGCCCTTGATATCTTCGAGGCCCTTGCGGAACCGCTCGATGCGGGCCAACTGATCCTCGGTGCCGATACCATCGGCAGCATCTGCGACCTCTTCCAGCGCCACGGCTGCATCCGGTGCGTAAAGCCCCAGGCGTTGCAGCTCATCCCGCAGATCCTTGCTGCGCTGTTCTGCCTCTCGGGCACGATCCGAGTAAAGCAGGACACCGCCAGCGAGCAGACCTCCGATAACCATGACCAGCGGCCCCGCCGCCGCGCTCAACCCACTGATTGCGGTGCCGACGCTGGCCATGGAGGTAGCCGCGCGCAATGCGGCGCCAAACTTGATCAACACCCCGGTTGCGGCGCCCAGCTTGGTGATCATGCCCCCGATAGACCGGCCGAGCATGCCGGCCGCGAGAACCGCGGCAAGCTTCAGGCCGGAATCGGCGACGGTATCGAAATTGTCGGCGATGACCGTAAGCGCCTCGGCGATCCGGCCCGACATCCCGACGGCATCGTCCCCACGCCCGACATATTCCAGCAGGGCGTTGTTCAGAAGCATGAAGCCGTCCTGGATCGTGGTGGGCATCTCGCCCGCCTCGCGCCGGAGCTTCTCCATCTCCTTCGAGATGCCGAGCAGTTCGCGGCGCCCGATTTTCCCTTCCGATCCCAGCTTGCGCAATTCCATGGTGGTGACACCCATGGAATCGGCGAGGGCCTGCGCGACACGTCCGCCGGAATCGATCACCGTATTCAGGTTGTCACCCTGGAGCGATCCGAGCGCCATCGCCTTGGAGAGCGCACTCATGACACGTTCGGCGGTCTGGCCCTTGGCGCCGGACACAACCAGGGCGTTGTTCAGGCTTTCCACGAAGTCCAGTTGGCGATCCGTCGAAACGCCAAGTTCGGTCAGCGTGGTCGAGAATGCCAGGTATCCCTCGGCGGTCTGGCTGAGGTCGGAATAGGTGCGACGCGCCATCTCGCTGACGCGCCGCATGACCTCATTGCCTTTCTCCATGCTGCCTGCCGCCAGGTTCACCCGGCTGGTCAGGTCGGTCCACTGCCCAGTCATGCGGATCAGTTCCCGGCCACCAAGCGCCGCAGCAATGCCGGTAAACGGCGCGATCAGCGACTTGGCGGCCCGCGATCCGATACCATCCAGATTGCGCTGCATCGCGAGGAACCGCTTTTCGATGTCGCGCGCTTGCCGGTTCGTCACGCCAACGGCCTTGCGCATTTCGCGCTCATAGCCCTTGATGTCAGCAGAGAGCTGGACAACCAGCTTTTCGAGATCGGTTGCCATTAAGGACCTCTGAACACCATGAAGATATTGAATGCCGTCGCCGCGATCTGCGTTATTCTATATGTCGCAGACCATTTCGCCCGAGAGATATACGTCGGCTACAAAGCGCGGATGATTGAGCAGCAAATGCGATCCGAGGATCTACGCAAGGAGCTGAAAGGGATGGGGATTCTTCGTTAACCCATCCGCTCCATGATCCCCTGCCACAGATCATCCTCATCCTGCTGCGACATGGGCTGATCCTCGGCCGAGGTATTGGCAGCGATCCAGCCGGCAAGGGCGGCGCTGAATTCCCACCAGCTGCACCGCCTCACCTCTGACGGGCTCATGCCGGCGGCGAGACCGTTTCCGAAGACGTCCGCGAACCTGATTTTGCCGCGCGGGAGCGGTTCGCGGTCTTCTTCTTTCCCGCCCCGGGCTTTTTTGGCTCATCATCCGGTGCACCGGCCAGCGCCACGCCGAGGATTGCATAGGCCGTCTGGATGTTTTCGTTCAGTTGGCCCGGGCCAACATAGGCGCGGACCTTTTGAAGCGCCTCGACGGCTGGCATGCCCCCACCGATGAGACCCAGCCTGATAGGCTCGATGACGTAGCTGGCATTGGCATCCTTGGGCGGGGCGAACCCGGCCGTGCGGGCCAGGAGCGAGACCTCCAGCGCCCATTGGATATACCATGGACCGGCATCGCATTTTTCCTGAAGCTCGGCCAGGTGCTCGATCTTCAGGGCGAACGGATATGTCCCGTCCGCCCAGTCAAGCGTTAACTGCGCACTGCGGGACATCAGGCCGGCACCCGCTCGTATTCGACAGGTCCATCCGACTGCATGCTGACATTGGACGTGACCCGCTGGCCCTCAGGCGAGCCGATCTCCAGGCTCTCGACGTGAAAGCGGCCGGTGTAGAGTTCCTTGCTGCCGTCGGGCCATTCGATCTCAACCTCGCATTCGATGCTGTCGGCGCTTGCCAGCGCGGCCTCCCACGTCGGGACGGATTGCCGGGCCATCACGCCCTGCCCCGAAATCGAGGCCGTCATCGAGACGGTGTCGCGCTCGACCCAATCGACGATGTCGTCTCCCCCTTCGCAATAGGGCGTGACGGTCTCTCCGAAGGTTTTGGAGCGATTGAACGACTTTTCGGTGAAGCCGCAGGGAGCGATGAACTCAGGCGGCTCTGCCCCATTCGACAGGCGGACGAACATCTTCTTCGAGCGCGTGGTGGTAGCTTTGACAGGCGTAACAGCCATGGTGGTCTCCATGAAAAAGCCCGCCGGTCAGGGCGGGCGTTGATGAGAGGTGTCTGGGCGCTATTGCCCTCTGGCGACCTGGCGCGCTGCATCGCGCACGGCCTTGCGGACCTTGCGCGCGGCAGGTTTCCTGTTCGCCCGCCAGGAAACGTAGAAGAACGGCTGCGCCTTCATCTTCTTCGTGCCGAACTCGACCCATGCCACATAATAGGCGTCATCTGGGCCGCGGGACTTGTCGCGCGAACCGGCGAAAACCGTAATCGTCAGATCGCCACCAACACCGGCACCCTTGAGCGTAGCCACAACCATGGAGCCTTTGGGCGCCTTCCCCCATGTCCAGCCGATGCTATCACGCAGCGCACCGGCTCGGCGCCGCGCGTCGGGCTCTTTCAGCACCGGGACAAGGCTCTTCATCATGGCGACGATCTCGTCGGCCGCCTCGGCCATCTTCGTCTGGATTTGGTCCTTTGCGACCTTGGGGAGCCGGTCAAGCTTCCGCTGGAGCTTTGCCAGCCCCATGATCGTCGCGCCCCGTGCCATGGCCGCCTCTTGATTTCGGGTTATCGATCCTGACCGCGGCCCCCCTGGCGAGGGCGGCATTGGCGCAGCGGCGCGTGACGCGCATCCGTATGCCGGCGTCATACCGGATCGAGACATTCGACTTCGGACGCCACCGGAAGGTTTTGGTGAAGAGAACCCACATCACAGACCATCCACCAATGCCCGAACGGTGACGATGCCATGCGCAACCTTCTCATCGGGATCGCCGATCACCGACCAGCTGGTGACATCGACCAGAACCAGCGCATAAGGGTCCGCCAATTCCAGGTCGGAATACCTGATCGACTGCCGAACCGCGCCGCAGATCGTCTTGGCTGACAGCTGCGATCCACCTTCCTGCGTCCAGATATCGATCTGCTGAAAGCATTCGGAACCGTCGACACAATCGGCACTGTCGTCGATTTCCTGCGCGGGACCGAGGGTCAGGTAGGGATACGAGGCGCCGACAGGGGCGTTGTCGAATATCCGCTCCCCGAGATGCCCCGAGACGGCCGGGTCGGCCTTGAGGTGCGCGATCAGCGCGATCTGGAGCGCGGCGCTGGCACTCATGGCGCCTTCCCTCCCTCGACGACGACATAGACCCAGGCGGGATCGGTGATGCCGTCCACCTCGCGAATTGCGTAGACCGCGGCGCGGCGGGTATCCCGCATCTGCCAGTCGGTCGTAACCGAGCGCGCGGCCGCACAGGACCGAACGCGGATCTTGAATATCGGGCGCCCCTCAAGGCGTGCGGCCTCTACCACTTCCGAGCCGGTCGAATAGAGAAACTGCGCGCGGCAGGCGTGGCGCTGTTCCCAGGTGGTCGAGGTGACGCCCCCGGGACCGGAAACCTGCACCGGCACGTCGAAGGCCACGGACTCTGTCAGCCTCGCCGTCTGTGCCGCGGCCTTCACCATAGCAACCTCCTGCCGGAAAACCGGCGCCGCAACTGCTCCTCGGTCAGCGGATCGTCGTGGTCGTAGATCTGCTTGACC
>NZ_FNEA01000060.1:0-2147 GCF_900100045.1 Paracoccus denitrificans
GCATCAGCGTCGGCATCAGCATCAGCATCGGCATCTGCGTCAGCATCAGCGTCCGCGTCGGCATCTGCGTCAGCATCAGCGTCCGCATCAGCATCCGCGTCGGCATCCGCATCAGCGTCGGCATCCGCGTCGGCATCCGCATCAGCGTCGGCATCCGCGTCGGCGTCAGCGTCAGCATCGGCGTCAGCGTCAGCGTCTGCATCAGCATCCGCGTCTGCATCAGCATCCGCATCGGCGTCAGCATCCGCATCAGCATCGGCGTCAGCGTCGGCATCGGCGTCAGCGTCGGCATCGGCGTCCGCATCAGCGTCAGCATCGGCGTCAGCATCGGCATCAGCATCAGCATCAGCATCAGCATCGGCGTCTGCGTCAGCATCGGCATCGGCATCCGCGTCCGCATCCGCGTCTGCGTCAGCGTCGGCATCCGCGTCAGCATCAGCATCAGCATCGGCATCGGCGTCGGCATCCGCGTCAGCATCAGCATCGGCGTCGGCATCGGCATCGGCGTCCGCATCAGCATCCGCGTCTGCATCAGCATCAGCATCCGCGTCAGCATCGGCATCAGCGTCAGCATCAGCGTCAGCATCCGCGTCAGCATCCGCATCGGCGTCAGCGTCAGCGTCAGCATCCGCATCCGCGTCTGCGTCAGCGTCCGCATCTGCGTCAGCATCCGCGTCCGCATCGGCGTCAGCATCGGCATCAGCGTCAGCATCCGCGTCAGCGTCAGCGTCCGCATCGGCGTCAGCATCGGCATCAGCGTCAGCATCGGCATCGGCATCGGCATCAGCATCGGCGTCTGCGTCAGCATCGGCATCGGCATCCGCGTCAGCATCGGCGTCTGCGTCAGCGTCGGCATCCGCGTCAGCATCAGCATCGGCGTCGGCATCAGCATCGGCGTCGGCATCGGCGTCCGCATCAGCATCCGCGTCTGCATCAGCATCAGCATCAGCATCCGCGTCTGCATCAGCATCAGCATCCGCGTCAGCATCAGCATCGGCGTCCGCATCAGCATCCGCGTCTGCATCAGCATCAGCATCCGCGTCTGCATCAGCATCAGCGTCGGCGTCAGCATCGGCATCAGCGTCAGCATCAGCGTCAGCGTCAGCATCCGCGTCAGCATCGGCGTCAGCGTCAGCATCCGCGTCAGCATCCGCATCCGCATCGGCGTCAGCATCCGCGTCCGCATCGGCGTCAGCGTCAGCATCGGCATCGGCATCAGCGTCGGCGTCAGCATCCGCATCAGCATCGGCGTCTGCGTCCGCATCTGCGTCAGCATCCGCGTCCGCATCGGCGTCAGCATCGGCATCAGCGTCAGCGTCAGCATCCGCGTCAGCATCAGCGTCAGCATCCGCATCGGCATCAGCGTCAGCATCCGCATCGGCATCAGCATCGGCATCGGCATCGGCATCAGCGTCAGCATCCGCGTCAGCGTCCGCATCGGCGTCAGCATCCGCGTCAGCATCGGCATCAGCGTCAGCGTCAGCGTCAGCGTCCGCATCGGCGTCAGCATCGGCATCAGCGTCAGCATCAGCGTCAGCGTCAGCATCGGCATCGGCATCGGCATCGGCATCGGCATCTGCGTCTGCGTCAGCATCCGCGTCAGCATCGGCATCGGCATCAGCGTCAGCGTCCGCATCTGCGTCAGCATCCGCATCGGCATCAGCATCCGCATCCGCATCGGCGTCAGCATCCGCGTCCGCATCAGCGTCAGCATCAGCGTCAGCATCAGCGTCGGCGTCAGCATCGGCATCCGCATCGGCATCCGCATCGGCGTCAGCATCCGCATCAGCATCGGCGTCTGCGTCAGCATCGGCGTCAGCATCCGCGTCCGCATCGGCGTCTGCGTCAGCATCGGCATCGGCATCAGCGTCGGCGTCAGCATCCGCATCCGCGTCGGCGTCAGCATCCGCATCCGCGTCTGCGTCAGCGTCCGCATCTGCGTCAGCATCCGCGTCCGCATCGGCGTCAGCATCGGCATCAGCGTCAGCGTCAGCATCCGCGTCAGCATCAGCATCAGCGTCAGCATCGGCATCCGCATCGGCATCGGCATCGGCATCAGCGTCAGCATCCGCGTCAGCGTCCGCATCGGCGTCAGCATCCGCGTCCGCATCGGCGTCAGCATCGGCATCAGCGTCAGCGTCAGCATC
>NZ_FNEA01000060.1:2157-9267 GCF_900100045.1 Paracoccus denitrificans
GCGTCAGCATCCGCGTCCGCATCGGCGTCAGCATCGGCATCAGCGTCAGCGTCAGCATCGGCATCGGCATCAGCGTCGGCATCCGCGTCAGCATCGGCATCCGCATCCGCGTCAGCATCCGCATCGGCATCAGCGTCCGCGTCAGCATCCGCATCGGCATCCGCGTCAGCGTCGGCATCGGCATCGGCATCGGCATCGGCGTCCGCATCAGCATCGGCGTCCGCATCGGCATCAGCGTCGGCATCCGCATCCGCGTCAGCATCAGCGTCGGCGTCCGCGTCTGCATCAGCGTCAGCGTCAGCATCGGCATCCGCGTCAGCGTCGGCATCCGCATCAGCGTCGGCGTCCGCGTCCGCATCCGCATCGGCGTCAGCATCAGCGTCGGCGTCCGCATCCGCATCGGCATCCGCGTCAGCGTCGGCATCCGCGTCGGCGTCCGCATCGGCGTCAGCATCAGCGTCCGCATCAGCATCCGCGTCAGCATCAGCATCAGCATCAGCATCCGCATCGGCATCCGCGTCAGCGTCGGCATCCGCATCGGCATCCGCATCCGCATCAGCATCAGCATCCGCGTCAGCATCGGCATCCGCGTCAGCATCCGCATCAGCGTCAGCGTCAGCGTCCGCATCGGCATCCGCATCCGCATCAGCGTCGGCATCAGCGTCGGCGTCGGCATCAGCATCAGCGTCCGCGTCAGCGTCCGCATCGGCGTCAGCATCAGCGTCGTCTCCCGACGATCCACCACTGCCGATCAGGATACCACCGATCATCAAGGCAGCCAGCGCCGCAGCCAGGCCCTCACCATCAAGCCATGCGATCGCACCGTCATCATCAACGAATTGCAATTCGCTTCTGGTTGACGGCTGGTCGACATAATAGTTTTCGACCCGAATGATCTCACCCGAGTTCAAATGGATCAGCAGATCGTCACCGTCACGGGTATACCGATCAACATCCGTTTTCCGAAATGGAAGGCGAACCGTACTGGGACCATCCAATCGGATAGCCGACAGTTCGACGACACGTCTCGCCCCGTCTTCCTTCGAAATTATGGTCACTGCCATAACATCTCTCCCACAAATGCCCGGCTGGATTGAGGCGGGAACATCAATCCAAAGCCAGGCAATCGGATTTTACTCACAGGGCTTTCGCCCCAACCTAACTTGCGCATGACAGCGCCATACTGGATCTATTGAAGAGGTGACGAATTTATTCCCACCTCGGTGCCGGAGTTCTCCCTTTCGCTTGAAATCTGATGCAGCATCGCCATCAGAAGATTAAGAGTTGAGTCGGATACCCCACTCAGTATCTCGACGAGCGCTTCTGCCCGATTGTACTGATCCATACCCACTGCCTCATAACAGCCCGTGGCAGCCAACAGCTCAGCCGGTGGCACCTGCAGGACATTCGCTATTTCAACCAGCCGCGACGCAGAAATCCTGTTTACGGCGGTTTCATATTTTTGGAGTTGCTGCATGGAAACTCCGATTCTTTCCGCCACTTGCTTTTGCGACAAGCCGCACAGCCGGCGCCATTTCCGGATATTCCGGCCGACCGCTATATCAACTGGATGGGGAAAAGATGTTACGGACATGTCCACGCTCATACCTCTGACGTCGTGAGTGATACAGAATATTCCCTATTTTCACGGAATTTATTGAATCACATTAAATCATTAAATTTCATATATATAGCGATCATAATCGCGAAAACCGTGATCGATCATCTCCGGTTCGAACGGCGAAATAGACATGTAAAAGAGAAAATTCCTGGCAACATTTAACGGAGTGACAGGATCTGCTCTTGATTTATGAGCATTGCCATCAGACATGAAATATTCTTTTCCATTCGAGACATCTGCGAGCAAAGCCCGCATGAGAGAATGCATTGAGGGTGAAAGCTGTCGCTTCGAACCATAAAGCGGGCGATCGGCACAGCCCGCCTTCCCGTGAATCGCTGCGGGAATCACGACATCACCGCCCTCTACGTCAGGGCGGCGAGCCGTGAGCCGACGACAACTCGAACGACAAGAGGGCGCGAAGAACCGCATAACGTCACTCCCCGTAACCCGTGCGCCAGCTTTTGGGATCGAACTGCTCGTGCGCACATGCGACATCACGCCTGAACGACAAGACCAGCGCGATCAGGACGACCGCGCAAATTCCGCCACCCAGATAAGCAAGGAATACCCATGGTAGCGCCAGGCTCAGAACAAACGCGAAAAGCGCGCTGATTGCGCCGCCGACCATCCCTGCCAGCAGATAGACGGGAACCGCCTGAGAGGCTGCCCTCCGGTCATCGGAGGAGGGGACAGAAGGGAACCCTTTCTACACTGTTAGCAAGGGTTGCTGGCAGCGGCAGAACAACCCAGCGTAGTATGGTGCAAGTTGGGAGGTGAAGACAGTGAATGGCTCGAGGACAAAAACCTTCCGTTTTGTCAAGCGCTTCGCGAGCATCCCAGCCCTACGATGGGCCTCATCTTCCTGGCTTGGCGGGCCGATGGTAGCCCCTGAATGTGGGGGAGGCATGGAAATTGATTCGCGACTGCGGCGGGCACTCCCCAAACCGGCGGAAGGACAGCCCTGCCCGGCAGGGGGAGTGAGGGCAGGCTGCACGCGGATCCTCTGGTGTAACGTAGCGCGCGGCCGGGTGGTCAGGAAGCCCCTCTCATACGAAGATCATGTCATCTGCGAGGGCGTTAATGGTGATGTTGCGGATCGTCAGGATGTCACCCCCACCGAAATCGAACACCACATCGGCGCCGCTCTGCGTTGCATGGGTTCTGGCCTGGGCAAAGCTGGTGATCTCGCGCTCGATGTCGTAGAGTGCGCCGATACGGTCGAGTGCCTCACGGGCGATCGTGGATTTGGTCTTGTCCCATTCATCATGGAAGTCGCGCCTCAGGTGACTGGCCGAACACCTGCTTCTTCAGCCTCGCGATGCGTAACCGCAGGGCCTGGATCAACTGGTCATGGGCGCGCAACGTGGCCGAGATCTTCGCGTTCTCCGTCTGCAACGCCAAGATCAGCGCCTTCAAACGCGCCGGATCATCGGGAAGGATTTGGGCCGTATTCGACATGCGCCCGCCTACCACAAGGCAGGCGGAATGGCCATAAAAACAAGGCGTTTCAGCGGGATAAATCAGCCGACGCGGGCTGGTGGCGCGCCCCAATCCGGCCTGCGCCAGTCAATGCCTTCCCACAGCATGGCCAGCTGCGCCGAGGTCAGGCGAACCGCACCATCCCCGCGCATCGGCCAGGGAAAGCGCCCCTTCTCCAGCACCTTGTAATACAGGCAGAAGCCCTGCCCATCCCAATGAAGCAATTTCAACCTGTCGCCGCGACGCCCACGGAATGCAAAGACCGCACCGCCGGTCGGCTTCTGGCGCAGAACATCCTGGGCAGCGGCTATCGAGATCCTGCGCAAGTCGGATCGCTGGGCCGACAAATCCGCCCGCTATCGGCAGGACCTGGAGCCGGTCCTTGACTATCTAGTCGAGAAGATCGGCAAGCGTGACGTATCGAGGCTGACGAAGGCCGACATCTACGACGCCATGGACAAGAACACGCACCGCGTCCGCTTTGCCAATTACATTCCGGTCGCGATCTCGATGATCGCCAAGGAGGTCATTCGAAAGCGCTGGCTGACCGACAATCCGGCCAAGGGAATCGAGCGGCTCAACGTACCAAAGAATCGCCGGCAACCACATATCCCCTGGCCGGATATCGCAGTCCAGAAATGGCGAGCCGAGGCGGGGCCGCTGGAACGTCTGATCTTCGAGATCGGCGTCGGCAGTGTTCAGCGGCCCGGCGATTGGGTCTGCTTCACCTGGGGCGACTATGATCCAGCGGGCACGGGCACGCTGAGGCTCCGCCAGAGCAAGGGCGACAAGCCCCTGATTCTGCCCTGCACCGAAGCCCTGAAAGCAGCGCTGGACGCCGCCAAGGCTGCCCTACCCTTTTCGCCTCTGCCATCGCGGCACATCATCACCAAGCAGGACGGCAGCCGGATGGATTACCGGCGCATGGCAGAAATCATGCTCAAGGAACGGCGGCGGCTCGGGCTGGAAGCCTACGACCTGCACGCCCTGCGCTATCGCGGTGTGATGGAACTCGCCTGGGCTGGCTGCGACGACGATGAGATCATGTCCTACAGCGGGCACAGCACCAAGGCGATGGTGCGGAAATATGCCGGGGAAGCCCGGCAGATCATGCGGGCGCGACAGGCCCGCGCCAAGCGGTGCTGACCGTGGAACAGAACGGGACCAGAACGAGAAAGTGATAACCGGAGTGATAACCCCCTTGACCCCATCAACCGAAAACCCTAGCAAACGCGAGGCTCCGGCGGGTTGGCGGAGAGGTTACGCAGCGGATTGCAAATCCGTGAAGACCGGTTCGATTCCGGTACCCGCCTCCAAATCTTTCAATAACTTGCGGCAATTTTTTGGTCATCTCAGCCTCGGTTTGAAACGAGCGTTGAAACATTCATGTTCCGCTCTTGTTCTGTTCTGCGCGGTTTCGGGCGTCCTGCGCACGCCGCGCCAGTTCGCGCTGGCGGACCCGGCCGCCGTATTTCTTCAGCATCTCCACGCCTGAATGGCCGGTCACGGCCTTCACCATCTCGTCATCACAACCGGCCTGATAAAGCTCGATCGTCGCGTTCTTTCGCAGCCCGTGGGTGACGTAGCGCTGCGTCTCGGGATGCTTCATTGCGGCTTTGATCTTGCGCATCTCCTCGGTCACCGTGCGGTAATCCGCAGGCCGGCCGTCGCGGCCGCAGACAATCGTCAACCCCTCTTTCTTGACTGTGCTCAGATAGGCAGCGAGGCGATTGGTCAGCGGGACCAGGAGCGGCTTATCGGTCTTGCCTTGGGTGAAATCATACTCACCATCCTTGATGTGATCCCAGCGGATCTTATGCGTGTCGCCAATACGCTGGCCGAGGCCGATAGAAAGCTCGTAGACGAGCCTCGGGCGCGGCGGGGCGAGTTCCTCGAATTCGGCCCGAACCTCATCCGGCCACGGCTCCCAGCCGTCCCCAGGCTGTTTGAAAAGAGGGATGCCTTTCGCGGGGTTGCCATGCTCTTTTTTTAAGAAACCGATCAGCCGGGCATGGTTCAGCAGGACGACAAACACCTGCACCAGATAATTCGCCTGCCGCCAGTGGTCGGCGTTTGCCTGGTGCAACTTGTAGATGTGATGCGTCTCGATCTTGCGCGGGTCCAGATCACCCCAGATGGAGATGATATGCTCCATGTACTTCTGGTAATCGCGCTTCGTGCGCGGCTTCAGGTGCTTGAAGGCATCGCTTTCTACATAGCTCAGCCTCAGGGTCTTGAAGTTGCGCTTCGTCGGCAGCGGCTCGCGACCTTTCAGCCGCCGGTTGTAATGGTCCCAGAAAGCTGACATGTCGCCACCTCCACAGCTAATGCCATTCATCGCACACTTGGGCGCGGAGCGGGGTTCGGATCGCCTGCGCCTGCGAATTGCTTTACCTCGCGCAGCAGGATTTCGTTCATCTGGTCGGGGGTGATGAAGATGGCGCGACCGATTGCAAAGTACTGTCCATGAGCCCGCGCCTTCGAGCGCAGGGTCCGCGGTGAGAGCTCGACGCCGCGCGGGCGAAGTTTGGCCGGCCATTCCTCGGGGGTGTGCCCCAGGTCAAAAATTTTCGGCATCGCTGTTCTCCTTTCCGGTAGAATGGAAGCCATAGCCAGACTGACCAGTCAACATATTGTAAATATTTGCCAAGTTTCCGGAAAGATCTTTCCCTTTTTGCATCGAAACGCCCGAAACGGATCGCAATGAAACAGGATGAGAGCTCAATTTGTGATTTTTGCGATGACGACGAGGCTCCGGATGATTCGTATCTGTCCGTGGGTGACCCTCATGGTGTTCATCCATGGCAACCGCCATCGCGTCCTGTGAGCCACCTGCTGAAAAAAGTGCGGCTGAACCTGGGACTGACTCAAGACCAGATGGGCGATTTGATGAAGGTAACAGGCCGCAATTACAACAACTACGAACGCGAACGCGTGCAGAACGTCCCCGCTCCCGCCCTTCAGCGGCTGGCTGATCACACTGGCATCGCCGCCGCTCATCTGCTGACTGGGCGCAGTCCGTCTCTCGACTATGTTACCATTCTGGATGAGGTGTACGCCCTTCAGAAAACTGTCTGGGACCTCTGCCAACGACCAGATGGCAAGCTCTATGGTATGAATACTTGCCTGTCGCCGGAGGAGCTTCGCGATGTCATCAAGGCATTATTATCTGATAGGGAATATCGGCGTTACTATGAAATCGATCCATATCCGGAGCTAACCAAGAATGATATCCTGGAAACAGTCGCGACGCATACGGACTTTTACAAGGACGCGGGATGGGAATGGGCCCGCGACAACGATCCAGAATATTATGGCTTTGCGCCCTTCCCCTGCCCAGCAATGTATGTGGTTCCTAGGTTTCAGGATATGGCAGAGTACCGCCGGTACTCAGAACTGCGCTGCCAGATCGAGGCGACGCTAACAAGCGACGAGCGCACTCTCTATTCTGAATGGTTATCCACCAAACCCAAAAGGTCTCCTGAAAATTGATCGCTTAGAGTCAGGGCTCACAACCAATATATGATGGTCGCAGCCAGGGCGCAGGCGGAGAGGAACAGAATGGGGCATCAGTCTTAGCGGGTTGCAATACGGCGCCAGTCCTTGAGGCGTGCGAACATGTTCTCAATCCTGTGGCTCAGGCGGTAGAGTTCGGTGTCGTGCGGAACCGAGGCTTTGCGACCGATGCGGGACGGGATACACGGTGAAATCCCCATCTCGATCAGCGCGTTGCGGAACTAGTCGGCATCATAACCCCGGTCTGCAAGCAACGCCCCGGCCGAAGGGATCGAGGACAGCAGCGCCCGCGCGCCAATGTAGTCGGAGGTCTGCCCCGCCGACAGGAACATCCGGATCGGACGACCCTTCGCGTCCGCCACCACCTGCAGCTTCGAGTTCAGCCCGCCCTTCGTGCGTCCGATCAGCCGTCCGCGCCCCCCTTTTGAACTGCAAGGCTCGGAGGTGACGTTCTTGCCGGTGTTTCGATCCACGCCCCCGCGAAGGGGGCGACG
>NZ_FNEA01000074.1 GCF_900100045.1 Paracoccus denitrificans
CGTGGCAACCCGATACGACAGATGCCCGAAGGTCTTCCTCTCGGCCATCGCGCTCGCGGCAACCGTCATTTATTGGTTATGAATCCTGACCCTAGTATACAGCCTGCAACCCGAATTCGAGAGGCCCCTGATTTGCCAGCCACTTTCGGCATCGTCGATCTGTTTTCCGGCCCGGGCGGGCTGGGTGAGGGCTTTGCGTCCCTCGACCTAAGTGGCCATGCGCCGTTCAAGATCGGCATCTCGGTCGAGAAGGAGGCCTCGGCGCATCGCACGCTGACCTTGCGCGCCTTCCTACGGGCGCATCAGGCGCGTCACGGGACATTGCCGCAGGCCTTCATCGACTTCCACGCCGGGCTGAGGACCCTGGCGACAGCAGGCTGGAGGCCTTGCTAGATATCCTGTCCGGGCAATGGTGCGAGGATGAAGAGCGCGCCTTCATCATCGTCTGTGGGGACAATCCGACGATCGACATGTTGCGGGTGGCGCTCCCCAGATACTTTCCATCTCTCGTTGACGGGATCTCTGTGCTTCGGCGCCCGGTAGCAACCGACGTCGAAGGTGTCACCAATCTGCGGGAAATTCAGGAAACGCTCGCACCGCTACTGTCTGGCGACAACCGCCTCCTGCTGGTTGGCGACTGGGTGCAAGCCGGGCTCAACCTGCACCACGTTGCTGACGGGATCATCTTCTTCTCCCTGCCTTGGGAAATCGACAGCATCGATCAGCTGATTGGCCGCGTGGACCGTCTTGGCGCAACAGGCGAACGTAAGGGCGGCAGGCGTGTCATCGACATCTGGCGGATCCTGATCGAAGGGTCACAGGAAACCGCGATTGCCGACACCGTCGCGGAACTGGGCGTGTTCGACTCGCCGCTTCCGCCCCTCTCCCCCACGGACCTAGCGGAACTGCAGACAACTCTGGGGCACGCTGCCATCAGGCGGAAGGCAGCTCTTCTGGTTACTCCTCTCGCTGGAAAGGGCATCGGTCTCCCGTCACTATTCCGGGACGCAGAACCCTTCACACAGCAACAGGCAGCAGCCGACTTCGAACTGTGGCGAGAGAAGCCTTGTCCTGCGCCCGCGATGATGTCCGACATCGCGCGCCCCAACGAGACGCCCATTCGGCGGGAAGAGCGAGCTCTCGGCGCCTGGCTGAGGACGATCAAGGCCTCCAAAGACTTCGACACCGGTGGGCGGGCTGACAAGGAGGATGGCTACAGCTTCCAGACGATCTGGTATCATGGGGTGGGTGAACGCGGGCGAGCCGGCGAGGCCCCGTTTTCCTTGCCTGGCGCGTCCCGCGAAAGTTGGATGTCTGGTCACGTCCCGTTCATCTATCGGCGATCCGACATTTCAGTACCGCCTCGCAAAATCGTCTTTACGGACGATGGAGAGCTTGGGGCAGATGGCACCCGATCTGGTCGCCCACTCCGTTTCCTCGATCACGGTTCAGAACTGCATGATGCATTGGTTTCCGGCTATACTGGATCAGTCCTCAGTGCCTTCGGGACGGCGAAGCCGGTTGTACAAACGAGCGTCAGGCTACCCGAAGGTCACCCAGCACGGGGACTTGGCCCATTGGTGGTCGTTACGGTCGCGCAGTTCGACCCGTTTCCGGATGAGCTGCTCCCCCCGGCCTGGACAGCCAAGGCGAGGGAAATTCTTAACAGCGCGCCGACAGACGTGCAGAAGAGCGCGCTTTCCGCCGACCGACGCATGCTTCACACCCTCTTTCGTGCTTTCCAGTGCAGGGTCAGGGTCGCAGCCCCGGCAGCATTCATGCGCAAGGGATACTGGAAGGCCAAGGATGGCTGGCGGGAGTCGACCGAAGAAGAAGTTGACCTTTGTCTGCAACCAATAACGTCATCGACCAACAATGCGCTGGCCAGAGGCAGGACCCCTCTTTCGGCTCTCGAGAAACATGAGGCGGTGAATGCCCTACGATCTCGACAACTGGCGAAAATCACCGCTGAGGTAGAGCTATACAGGGCGTCGGCTTTGAAGCGTATTCGATATGAGATCGAAGACCTTACAGATCAGGTGAGCGCATATTTCCTGGCGGAGATCCGAAATCGCGAACTCAACCTAGAACGACGCAGGCAAGCTCCACCGGAAGCCGGCCCAGTCGAGCTCTGGCAGGGTCAGGTCGCAGCTTTGGAAAGATCGCTGTCAATGACTCGGCTGAATTTCTCTGAGGCGACCGACTTCCTGCAGGGTCTTGCCGCCGGGCATCACTTGGCTCGTACCGTACAACCGTGCACCATTCTCCTGGCGCTCATCGCCGATGAGTGAGCGCAGACGACAAACACGGAAAGCCGGAGAGGTCGCGCGTCAGCAGCGTGATATTCACCAGCTCTTCCATCACATCGACGATGCGGTCGTAGTAGCTCGACGGGCGCATCCGACCAGCCTCGTCGAACTCGTCATAAGCCTTGGCGACCGAGGACTGGTTCGGGATCGTGAGCATTCGCATCCAGCAGCCAAGGACGCGCATCTGGTCACGAAGATATCGACCGGCCGCAAGCTGGAGGGCGGCCGCTATCAGAAGCATGCAATCTGCGGCCTGCTGATGCATGCCAGCTTGGCGATCACGCCCGAAGGTCTGCCGCTCGGCCTGACTGCGGCCAAATTCTGGTCGCGGTCCAAGTTCAAGGAAACGACCGCGCTCAAGCGCAAGATCAACCCGACCCGTGTGCCGATCGAGCAGAAGGAAAGCATGCGTTGGCTCGATAATCTGCGCCTGTCCACCGAACTGGCCGGCGCGCCCGGGCGCTGTGTGCATATCGGCGACCGGAAAAGCGACATCTACGAACTCTACTGTCTGGCTGTGGAACTCGGGACTGGCTTTCTGATGCGCAGTTGCGTCGACCGCCTGGCGGAGGACGGCGTTACGACCGTCTCCAAGGTGATGGCGCAGATCCAGTCAAGCGGCACACACGAGGTCCGGTTCCGCGATGCGCAGAACCAGGAGCATCGCGCCCTGTTGACCATCAGGCATGCGACAATGGCTGTCCGCCCGCCGATCGGCAAGCAGCGGAAATATCGACACCAAACCCTTCAGATCATCCATGCCGAGGAGATGGATCCGCCGGAAGGGCGCGCACCCGTCTTCTGGAAGCTGATCACGAACCTGCCGGTGGAAAGCCATACGCAGGCCGTGCACAAGCTTGATTGGTATGCGCCGAGCGTGATCGCCGCAGCCTGCACATCTCCACGGCCTCGTTGTCGCCAGAAAACCGTGATTTCGAATACCGCTGTCGGCGTCTCGCTTCCCGCGTTGGTGGGCCGACGCAGCCCCGCACGGATTTGTGATCCCGTCGATTTTGCGCTGGGGTTCGCTCCCGGCTGCTTCCGGTGTGATTCCGGAGCGGCTGGAGCGCGAATGCAGAAAGCCTCCCGGAGGAGGCTTAAGCGGTTGTAATGTAATGGAATTTGGTTGCGGGGGTAGGATTTGAACCTACGACCTTCAGGTTATGAGCCTGACGAGCTACCGGGCTGCTCTACCCCGCGGCCGTTTGCGCTGGATT
>NZ_FNEA01000059.1 GCF_900100045.1 Paracoccus denitrificans
GAACCCCGCAAGAGGACCCATCCGCAACGGGCTTCAGGACATAAGGCAGCTGCATCACATGCGAAGCACTCGCATCGGCAGCGGAAACCACGATGGACTCGGCGACTGGAACGCCATGCGCGGCGGCAACATGCTTGGCATTGATCTTGTGCATTGCAAGCGCCGAGGCCATCACTCCGGAATGGGTATAGGGAATCCCAAGATTTTCCAGCAATCCCTGGACCGCGCCATCCTCGCCGCCGGTTCCGTGCAATGCGTTGAAGACGACGCTTGGGCGAATTTGCAGCAGCTTTTCCGCGATATCGTCCCGCACCTCGACCCGTGCCACACGGTAACCTGCCTTGGCCAAGCCTTCCGCACATGCATGTCCAGATGAAAGACTGACGGAGCGCTCCGAGGAAGTGCCTCCCATCAACACGGCAACGAACGGATCCACGAAAACCTCATCTGCGTTCACGCTTGGAATAGACTCAATAAATGCGGGAAGCTCAATGATATTCAGGTGTCTCTGTCAGAAATTCGTGGGTTATCCAAAACAAATCAACCCATAATGGAAATAAACCACCATTGGTTTAATTTCAGGTGGGGTGTTGATTGTATATTGACCTGCCGGCCTCAATGCGGATAGATCGGGTGCAAGCCTGATGAGGCTGAAATGCGGTTGTAGCTCAGTTGGTTAGAGTACCGGCCTGTCACGCCGGGGGTCGCGGGTTCGAGCCCCGTCAACCGCGCCAATTTTCCAGTTTTCCCTTGATGGCCATGCCTCGCCTATGGGCGGCCGTTCTCTGGACTGCGATCTCCTCGGGCGGCTATTGCCCGTGCGAATGCGCAGGGCAGGGCTGCAACCCGCCCTGTTCGATCAGGAAATCGACCACCTCGGCCACGCCCTTGCCGTGGCGCAGCGCGGCCATGACCACCGGGCGGCCTGCGCGCGAGGCCCGGGCATCGGCCTCGAGCAGCGCGGCATCCACGCCGACATGCGGCGCAAGGTCGGTCTTGTTGACGACCAGCAGGTCCGAACGCGCAAGGCCGGGGCCGCGCTTGCGCGGAATGTCCTGTCCCGCCGCCGTGTCGATGACATAGATCGTCAGATCGGCAAGTTCGGGCGAGAAGGTCGCGGCCAGGTTGTCGCCGCCGGATTCGATCAGAACCAGGTCCAGGTCGGGAAAGGCCGCGTTCAGCTCGGCGATGGCGGCAAGGTTGATGCTGGCATCCTCGCGGATGGCGGTATGGGGGCAGCCGCCGGTCTCGACGCCGCGAATGCGTTCCGAGGGCAGCACCTGCGCGCGCATCAGCGCCTCGGCGTCCTCGCGCGTGTAGATGTCGTTGGTGATCACCGCCATCGACAGGCGCGGCGCCAGCGCGCGGGCGATCTGTTCGGTCAGCGTCGTCTTGCCCGCGCCGACCGGGCCGCCGATGCCGACGCGCAGGGGTCCGTTGCTCATGATCGAAAAATCCTTGTCACCATGGTTTCGTGCCGCATCGCGGCGAGGTCCGCGCCCCATGTGGCGCTGGCCAGATCCTTGGGGTCGGCCGTTCCGGCCCGCGCCGCCGCCGCCAGAAGCGCAGGCTGCAATCCGGCCAGCATCGCCTGACCCTCGACCGGCCCGAGCGGCAGGAACCGCACCGCCGCCGAGATCAGCGCTGCCGCCTGCGCCTGAAGGTAAAGGCCGATGATCTCGCCCGCGGGCAGGGGAAGGCAGCCGCAGGCCCGGCCTACCGCCACCGGCAGGGCGGCTGCGGACTGCGGCCGGCCGGTCAGTGCCGCGACATTGGCGGCGAAGGCGGTGCCCTGCTCGACTGTCTCGGCCAGGCGCCGGGCGCAGGGACACATGGCCCGCGCCAGGTCGTCCAACTCGGCGTGATCGGCGCCCCGGCGCAGCGCCAGCGACAACAGCACCGCATCGCACCAGCCCGCGCCGTGGTCCAGCCAGTCCTCCAGCCATTGCGGCAGGGTGGCACGCGTCACCGCGCCTTGGTCCATCGCCCATTCCAGCCCCTGCGACCAGGCGAAGCCTCCGGTCGGAAAGGCGGGCGACAGGTATTGCGCCAATCTCAGCCGGGCGGCTTCAGGCGTGATGGTGGTCATGCGCATGGCCGTGGTCATGGCCGAAGGTGCGGCCGTGGCCATAGGCGCCGCCTTCGGGGCGGAAGGGCAGGTTCTGGTGGCTGATCTCGGCGCCAAGCCGGCGCAGCATGGCCTCCAGCACGTGATCCTGACGGATGATCAGCCGGTCGGCCTCGATCCGGCAGGGGGTGTGACGGTTGCCGATATGCCATGCCAGCCGGGCCAGGGGGCCGCGAACGACCAGGACCGGCTCGGCCGCGGCGCGGACGACGACGATGCGGCCGTCCGACAGCGCGAAGGCGTCGCCGTCCTCGAGGCTGGCGACCTCGGCCAGGTCGACCATGAAATCCCCGCCCGCGCAGGCCAGCCGCTTGCGGCGCAGAAGGCGGGATTCGTAGTCCAGAACCACCTCGGCGTCGAAGGGGCCGGGGGCGTTGCGGATGATGCGGTCGCTGCAGGGGATCATGGCTTGCCTTGCTCAGAACAGGAAATATCGTTGCGCCATGGGCAGTTCCGTGGCGGGTTCGCAGGTCAGCAATTCGCCGTCGGCGCGGACCTCGTAGGTTTCGGGGTCGACCTCGATCTGCGGCATCGCATCGTTCAGGACCATGTCCGCCTTGCCGATGCCGCGGGTCTGCTCGACCGCGATCAACGCCTTGCCCAAGCCGTCGCCCGCCCCGGCTTCGAGCCCCGCCCGGCTGAGAAACAGGGCCGATGCGCGGCCGGCATGCCCCCACATCGGGCGGCTGAAGATCGGCTGCACCGGGATCGAGCCGTTGGGATCGCCCATCTGCGCCACGCTGATCCGGCCGCCGACCAGCACCATCTCGGGCTTGACGCCGAAGAAGGCGGGCGACCACAGCACCAGATCGGCGCGCTTGCCTGGCTCGATGCTGCCGACATGGGTGCTGATGCCATGCGCGATGGCCGGGTTGATGGTGTATTTCGCGATATAGCGGCGGGCGCGCAGGTTGTCGTTCTCGCCCGTCTCGCCCGCCAGGCGCCCGCGCTGGCGGCGCATCTTGTCGGCGGTCTGCCAGGTGCGGATGATCACCTCTCCGATCCGGCCCATCGCCTGGCTGTCCGAGGAAATCACGGAAAACGCGCCCAGATCGTGCAGGATGTCCTCGGCCGCGATGGTTTCGCGCCGGATGCGGGATTCCGCGAAGGCCACGTCCTCGGGCACCCGGCGGTCGAGATGATGGCAGACCATCAGCATGTCCAGATGCTCTTCGATGGTGTTGCCGGTATAGGGCCGCGTCGGGTTGGTCGATGAGGGCAGCACGTTGCCCATCCCCACCATGCGGATGATGTCGGGGGCATGGCCGCCGCCCGCGCCCTCGGTGTGATAGGCGTGGATGGTGCGGCCGGCGATGGCGGCCATCGTATCCTCGACGAAGCCGGATTCGTTCAGCGTGTCCGTATGGATCATCACCTGCACGTCCATCGCATCGGCCACGGTCAGGCAGCAGTCGATGGCGGCTGGGGTGGTGCCCCAGTCCTCGTGCAGCTTCAGCGCGCAGGCGCCCGCGCGGACCTGTTCCTCGAGCGCGGCGGGCAGCGAGGCGTTGCCCTTGCCCGCGATGCCGATATTGACCGGCAGTTCGGCGCAGGCTTCCAGCATCCGGGCGATATGCCAGGGCCCCGGCGTGCAGGTGGTGGCCAGCGTGCCATGCGCGGGGCCGGTGCCGCCGCCCAGCAGCGTGGTGACGCCGGAATGCAGCGCGTGGTCCACCTGTTGCGGGCAGATGAAGTGGATATGGCAGTCCATGCCGCCGGGGGTGAGGATGCGGCCCTCGCCCGCGATGATCTCGGTCCCCGGCCCGATGATCAGGGTCACGCCGGGCTGGGTGTCGGGATTGCCGGCCTTGCCGATCCCGGCGATGCGCCCGTCCCGCAGCCCGACATCGGCCTTGGTGATGCCTTGGTGGTCGAAGACCACGGCGCCGGTGATGACCGTATCCATCGCCCCGGCCTCGCGCGTCACTTGCGACTGGCCCATGCCGTCGCGGACGACCTTGCCGCCGCCGAAGCGGACCTCCTCGCCGGGGATGGTCAGGTCGCGCTCGACCTCGATCAGCAGTTCGGTATCGGCCAGCCGGATGCGGTCGCCGGTGGTGGGGCCGTAAAGCGCCGCGTAATCGGCGCGCGAGAGCGTCTGACCCATCACAGTTCCCCCATCACCTGCTTGCGAAAGCCCTGCACCACGCGGTCGCCGGCGAAGGGGATGAGGTTCACCTCGCGCGACTGGCCGGGCTCGAACCGGATGGCGGTGCCCGCGGGGATGGCCAGGCGCATTCCCCGCGCGGCCGCGCGGTCGAAGACCAGCGCCGGGTTGGTTTCGGCGAAATGGTAATGGCTGCCGACCTGGACCGGGCGGTCGCCGCTATTGGCGATCATCAGGGCGATCGGCGCGCGGCCCGGGTTCAGGGTGATGTCGCCGGGGGCGACGAGGATCTCGCCCGGGATCATATGGCGGATCATTCAGCCCCCCATCGCCAGGGCGATGCCCGCCAGCGCCGTGCCGCTGCCCAGCCCGCGCAGCAGCACCCCGCGATGCAGTATCCTGCCAAGGCCGATCCCAGCCAGATGCAGCGCTGCGGTCGCGATGGCGAAGCCGACAGCATAGGCGATCAGGCCCTGCGCCGGTCCCTCGGCCCCATGCGCCCAGCCATGCGCAAAGCCGAAGAAGGCGCTGCCCGGCGCCAGCACCGCCAGCGGCAGCCGTGCCGCCATGGCCACCAGTGCCCCAAGGATCACCACCGAGGCGAGGATCATCGGCTCGACCCCCGGAAAGGGCAGCCCAGCCCAGCCCGCGACGCCTCCGGAGACCATGCCGCCGACAAAGGCCATGGGCAGCGCCCAGAGCGCGCGCCCGCCGATCTGTGCGGCCAGCAGGCCAAGTGCGACCATGGCCAGCAGGTGATCGGCGCCGCCCAGCGGATGCGACAGGCCGCCGACGAACTGACCCGCGTCATGGCCGGGATGGGCAAGGGCCATCTGCGGCAGAAGCGTCGCGGCGGTGATGAGGGAAAACCGTTTCATTCAAGCCTCGTGGCGGATGGGATGGTGGACGGTCACCAGCTTGGTGCCGTCGGGAAAGGTGGCCTCGACCTGGACCGCCTCGATCATCTCGGGCACGCCGGACATGCATTGCCCGGCCGTGATCACATGCGCGCCTGCCTGCATCAGATCGGCGACGCTGCGCCCGTCGCGGGCGCCTTCGACGACGAAATCGGTGATCAGGGCGATGGCCTCGGGGTGGTTCAGCCGAACGCCGCGCGACAGCCGGTTGCGGGCGACCATCGCGGCCAGCGAAACCAGCAGTTTCTCGCGTTCGCGGGGGGTAAGGTTCATCTTAGACCTGCCAGATGCGGGGAAGGGGATCGGGGCGCAGGACGCGCAAAAGACGGATGACCTGCCGGCGCAGGGGCCAGCCGTCGTCCGCCAGCAGGCGCAGGATCAGGCGGCCCGGCGGCGCGCTGGCCGCGCCGGTGACGCCGGGCTCGTCCAGCACCGCGCGGGCCGGCTCCAGCAGGTCGGCGGCATGCGGGGCGATCAGCGCCAGGCTGGCCATCGCCCGCGCTTTGCCCAGCATGGCGGGGTGATGCAGCCGGGACAGCGCCGCATCGTCCAGCGCCAGCGCGTCGTGATGGATCATCCGGCCATCCTGCCGCACGATGCGGCGGTCGGTCAGCTGCAGGTGCCGGATGGTCTCGCCCATGGCGAGACGACCCAGGATGATGGGCTCCAGCAGCAGGCAGCCCGCGCCGGGGGCCAGATCGACCGCCGTTTCCCGCCCCAGCCGCGCGCCGTCGTAAAGGATCGTCTCCTGCGGCAGCCAATCCAGCCAGCCGCCTTCGCCCACCTGCAGATGCAACCGGATCTGTGCCGGCGCATCCTTGGCGCGATAGGCGCGTTCGGCCGTCTGGGTGGTGGCCAGCGCCTGCGTGCGGGGGGCCAGTTCGATGCGATAGTCCAGCCTGTCGCCCGAGGCCAGCCCGCCGGCGGTGTTCAGAAAGACGATCTCGGGCCGCCCGGCGGTCATGCGCGGCAGCATCGCCTTGGCCGAGCCCGATTGCGCCAGATCCTCGATCCCGCGCGGACCCAGCCGGACCGAAGCGGCCCCCCGGCTACGCTGCATTCTGATGGGTGCGATGGCGTCGAACATGGGGCCAGAGAGGCGCCGGCCGCGCATAAGGTCAATCGGCGGCGGGGCAGGGGCTGCGCATCATGCAGGCAAGATAGGTGTCTGCGCCCGCCATATAGGCAATCTGGGCAATCCGCAGGCAGTCTGGAATATGCCGGATAAGCGTGATGGGGCCGGCAAGGGTGTCCTTCGCATCTGCCGGCATCTGCCGGATGCGACGGCGAGGGTTCGGGCCACCGTTGCGGCGGCGGTCCCGAGGAGTGGCAACGCGTTTTTCGCCGATCATCCTCAAGCCGCCCTGCGGTGACAGGCATGGGGATCGGTGGATCCACATCGCTGCGCGCGAGCGATCAAGGCGAACTCGCCCCGATTGTCCGGACCCCGCTCATCGGCAAAGGTCCACGAGCAAAACTTAGCCGACCGGCGAAGTTTTTCCTTGCTTGCGGGTCGCGGAAGGGAAATGGTTAGCTTCATGGCTAAGCATGATCCCGACCTCTCGCTGCTCTTTCATGCGTTGGCGGACCCGACCCGGCGGGCGATCCTGATGCGCCTGGCCAGGGGGCCCGCGCCGGTGACGCAACTGGCCGCGCCCACCGGGCTGCGCCTGCCGACGGTGATGCGGCATCTTTCGGTGCTGGAGGAGGCGGGGTTGATCGCCACGTCCAAGGACGGGCGCGTGCGGTCCTGCGCCATCGTGCCCGAGGCCCTGGCCCCGATGCGGACATGGCTCGACGAGCAGCGGGCCATCTGGGAAAGCCGGCTCGGCCGGCTGGACGATTACGTCATGAAATTGATGGAGGAACGCGCGAAATGACACTCGATCTCGACCCCGATACCGACCTGAGCTTTACCCGCACGCTGGCCGCGCCCCGGCACCTGATCTGGGAATGCTGGACGCAGCCCGAGCATATCCCGCATTTCTTCATCCCCGCGCCGCACAAGGTGACGGCGGTGGATATCGACCTGCGGGTCGGCGGGCGCTTCAACACCACCTTCGAGGTCGAGGGCAACGTGATGGACAATCACGGCGTCTGGCTGGACCTGGTGCCGGGGGAAAAGCTGGTCTTTACCGACGGCTATACCGAAGGCTGGAAGCCTGCGCCCGAGCCGTTCATGACCGCGATCCTGCTTCTGGCCGATGCGCCGGGCGGCGGGACGACCTACACCGCGATCGCCCGCCACCGCAATCCCGAGGCGCGCAAGTCGCATGAGGACATGGGTTTCTTCGACGGCTGGGGCACGGTGGCGACGCAGCTCGAAGCCTATGCCAAGGGCTTGGCGGGATGAGCCGCTTCGCGACGCTGAACTTCGAGCGGCAGGTGGCGGCGCCCGTCGCCACCCTGTGGCAGGCCTGGACGGCGCCCGCCGCGCGGGCGGTCTGGGCCGCACCCGTGCCTTCGGTCGCGGTGGAGTTCCTGGAGGCCGACACCAGGGTCGGCGGGCGCGAGGTCTCTCTGTGCAAGGCCGAGGGCCAGCCCGTCATCCGCTGCGAATGCGGCTGGCTGGAGTTGCAGCCGGGGCAGCGCAGCGTAAACCACGAGGTGGTTTCGTCCGAGGGCGTGGCACGATCGGCGGCGCTGGTCACAGCGGATTTCCTGCCGGACGGCGTGGGCAGCCGGCTGGCGGTGACGGTGCAGCTTTCCTCGCTCGAGGGCGACATGGAGGCGAGCTATCGGCAAGGTTTCGACGCGGGGCTCGACAATCTGGCCGGCGTGGCCGGGCGGACCATGGTGCTGGAGCGTGTCATCCGGGCACCCCGGCAGGTGGTCTGGGACGCCTGGATGAACCCGGAAACCCTGCCGCAATGGTGGGGGCCGGAAGGATTTTCCTGCCGCACCAAGCGGATCGACCTGCGGACGGGTGGCGAATGGGTCTTCGACATGATCGGACCGGATGGCACGGTCTTTCCGAACCACCACCTTTACGGCGAGGTTCGGGCCGAAGAGAGGCTGGGCTATACGCTGCTCTGGGGAGAAAACGGGCCGAAGCATGCCGATGCCTGGGCCGCGTTCGAGGAAGCGGACGGGACGACGACGGTGACGCTGGGGATGGTCTTTAGCACGGGGGCCGAATTCCAGCAGGCCAAGGGCTTTGGCGCCGTGGAACTGGGCTTGCAGACCTTGGGGAAACTGGCGCGTTTCGTCGGGGCCGAGTGACGACCTCCCGGCTGTCGGTTTATACCGGGATTGCCCGGCTGGCCGATGCCGGCAGGCGGCGGCATCCGGGCGAAGGGCAGGGCAGGGATGGCGGGTCATGGCGATGATCACCGACGCGGAGGATTTCTTCACCAAGGGCTGCGGCCGCTGCGCCCGGTTCGCAACGCCGGACTGCTCGACGCGGCAGTGGATCCGCGGGCTGAACCAGTTGCGCCGCATCTGCCGGGACATGGGGCTGGAGGAGGTGGTGAAATGGGCGCATCCCACCTATATGCATGCCGGCCGCAATATCGCGATCTTCGGCGCGTTCCGGGGCGATTTCCGGCTCAGCTTCATGAACCCCGCCCTGTTGCGGGACAGCGAAGGCGTGCTCGAGCCTCAGGGCCCGAACAGCCGGACGCCGGGCATGATTCGCTTTACCGAGGTCGAGCAGGTTTCGGCGATGGAGCCGGTGATCCGGGCCTATCTGCGGCAATTGATGGATCATGCCGAGGCGGGCACGAAACCGCCCAAGGTCGAACACCAGATCGACATGCCCGTTGAACTGGCCGAGGCGCTGGATGCCGACCCGGAACTGGCCGAGGCGTTTCACGCGCTGACTCCGGGGCGGCAGAAAAGCTACCTGTTCAACCTCAACCAGGCCAGGCAGTCAGCGACGCGGATGGCCCGGATCGAGAAGTTCCGCGACAAGATCATCGCCGGCAAGGGCGCGACGGAGCGCTAGGGACTGCGGCCACCGAGCGCGGGGGCCGCGCGCTTGAGCCTCGTTGGGCTTTGATCCATGCGCAAGCCTGATGATGCCGGCCACCGATGCGATCGGAGTGCGAGAGGATCATCACCTGTCAAGAGAGGGAACCTGGGGCAGAAGCTGGGTCACTCAAGGCCACTCATCTCGGGGACGACGGCCGCGCGTGACGATCTTGCCGCCAGTCAAGGTCGGCAATAGCTGTTGCTCAGCTATAAAAACTGAATTTATATTAACGATTTGGATGAACTGGCTGGGGCGGTAGGATTCCTGTTAGACGGAAGATCCGGTACCAGAATGTTGCCAGCTGGTGGCCGGGCGGGGCAACAGGTGGGGCGTTTACCCGACCAGTTTGAGGGCCTACGCTTCTTCAGCTATCGGGATCAAGAGGTAGATGCCGGGTTCATTCCAGCGGGCTTAACAAGTAGTACCCGCTGTCTGCGACCCGTCTTAGTTATGAAAACGATCTCTTCCGATGCGTCATCATTAACGACATACTTCAGTTTCCCTATGGAGAAAGCTTGGCCGTTTACAATGGCCTCATCTCCATTGGCCGAAATTTGAACATCATCACGCTCCTTAGACAGCCGTTGAAGTATATCTTTCATAGACTGCACCTCAAGCAAGCGAACCTCTCGAATGATCTGCGAGATGGTGATCGGCTCAAGACCGCCCTTTTGTCTTTCCTCGTTTAGCCGCCACATCGTTTTACGGGTGAAATAATACCCAAGTGTCGCTGCTAGGACTGTACCTGCTCCTGCAATTGCCCACCCAAACGGAGTCAGGCCCAGGAATGTTGTAACAGGGGCAATACCAAGATAGCTGGCGACACCGCCAAGCCCGACCGCGGTAAGAGTAGCTCCAACTCCTCCTGCTACCGAGGCACCAATCCCACCGGCAGCACCGAATATGCCTGCCGCGGAGATAAGTCCGATGCCACTAAAGAGCGCCTTGTTCCCAAGAACTAATGCTCCAATCCATGTGCTTGATAGGGTGCCTGCCACATACCCCCCAGCAGCGGTTGAAGCGATCCAAGCTCCGGACGAGTGAAGCACTGGTATGGCCAGAGCGAGGAAAGGGAAAACCATAAACCACTCCTATGGATGTTTGAGCAGCCTCTCCGTTCCTCAGGAAATGAGGAATCTCCTGCATCTGAAATAGAAGCAGAAACAGGAACTTACTTGATGAATAAAACCACATTCCAGCGCCTTGTCAAGCGTGCCTTTCATTCAGTCAGATGCTGGCTGACCCTTATGCTGATCGCGTGGGTGGCATCCCGCATCAGCCGTGAACTTGCCATGGCGATCTACACGGAAGCTCTCAAGGCGGGGTGGTACGATGCAGCCCGGTGACGTGGTGGTTATCTCTGCCTTCGATGACGTGCCGGGATACCTGTTCCAGATCGAGCGGGTGCCGGACGACCATGTGACAGGGATTGCCCTCATTGGTCCTCTGGCGGGGAATACAGAGAACCGGACTTCTCGATGATTCCCAGGGTCTTGGATCCGAAAACCAGATGGCTGGGAACTCAGCAGTCCCTCTAAGCCAAAGCAACCAATCGGAAAAATCAGAAACACTAGGGCGTGTGGGGATTCATCGTGAGTTGATAACGGCTGCAGCGAGGTAGACCATTGCTTCGAAGCTCTGATCGGTTTTGCAGGCACGCATGGCGATGCGCTTGAACTCCTTCAGCTTGCAGAAGAAGTTCTCGATGAGGTGGCGCCAGGCGTAGATGTCGGGGTCGATCCTGAGTTTCTGCGCGCGGGCGGGGTGTTGTGAGATCACGATCCGAGCGCCGCGGTCGTTCAACTCGGCAACCAATGCATTGCTGTCGAAGGCCTTGTCGGCGATCAGCCCGTCGAAAGCGATCCCGTCGATCAGCGGCGGCACCTCGACGCTGTCGTAGCGCTGGCCCGGCATCAGACGGAAGCGCACGAGGTTGCCCAAGGCATCGGTGAGGGCCAGAATCTTGGTCGTCATGCCGCCTTTGGAGCGGCCAATGGCCTGGCTCTGAGTCCCCCCTTTGCGCCCTGACCATGACGGTGGACCTTGACGATCGTCGCATCGACCATGGCATATTCCAGGTCAGGCTCATCCGACAGCGCATCGAATATGCGCCTGAAAACATCGGCTTCCCGCCAATCTCGGAACCGCCGGAATGCCGTGTTCCAGTTGCCGAACCGCTCCGGCAGGTCGCGCCACGGACTGCCCGTGCGCACAATCCACAGCACCGCCTCCAGAAACAACCGGTTGTCTTTGCCGCTGCGTCCAGGGTCGCTTGGCTTACCCAGACAATGCGGCTCGATCTTCGCCCACTGGGCATCCGTCAGAACATCGCGATCCATCCGGAGGATGAATCACATCAACCCCCGTTTGTGAATCCCCACACGCCCTAG
>NZ_FNEA01000058.1 GCF_900100045.1 Paracoccus denitrificans
GCTGGCTCGCCCTGCAACTCACCACGGTCTCAGGCAAATCCCCGCTTGCTTCGGCCATCCGCTATGCCCTGGCCCGCATGGAACGCATGCGCCCCTATCTCGACCACGGCATCCTCGAACTGGACAACAACGTCGCCGAACGAGGCGTGCGTGCTGTCGCCCTCGGCCGCAAGAACTACCTCTTCGTCGGCTCCGAAGCAGGCGGCAAGGCCGCCGCCATCACCTATACGCTGATCGAAACGGCCAAGCTCAACGCCATTGATCCCCACGCCTGGCTCGCCGACACCCTGGCCCGCATCCCAGACTACAAGATCACAAAGGTCGATGACCTGCTGCCTTGGAAATGGCGCGGGTAGCGGTCAGAGCGGACGGTTACGTTTGCGCAAACGTAATCCAGAAATCATTCTAGCGGAATCCGCTATCGCAGTTCCGATGACCGCCGGCCGTGGCAGGAATGCTAGCCTGGATGAGCAAGGTTTCTGCCCAGATCGCGCGGTTAGCCGGCAGCACCTGTCCGGTATAGGCCGTGCGCCCGTCGATCTGACCGATCCGGTAGCCGTCCACAGCCGAGGGAGTCGGACGGATCAACTGGGTGGCCTGCCAGCGCGCCAGCATCCGATCATAACGCCGGTAGAAGCGGGACCGAGAGGCTTGATCGGCCCGTACCGTGGTCCTGGTACTCACCAGATCAAGGGGCCCCTCGCCAGATTTTTGCAATGTTATCCGAGTGCTGGCCGATGCGCGCTCAGGGTGTAAGCCCCTCCACAACCTTCTGCCCCGCTCAGAGGTCAGGTTCATCGAGATACCGCGGGTTCAACCCTTGCCGCGCCGGAACATGCTGGCGCGTTCATACAGCGCCTCGAGCCGCGTCATGCGGTCCTGCGCCTGTGGCCAGTTCAGCTCCTGCACCGCCGCAAGCAAGGTCTCGATCAGCACCATCAGCGCCGTGCTGCTGTCCCAGGCCGAGGGGACCTCGATCTGCGCAGCGAAGCGGAAGCGGGCATGGGCCGATATCGGGCTGATCCAGGGATCGGTGATCAGCACCACGTCCGCGCCCCGCTCGGCTGCCATTTCGGCCAGTTGCAGGGTCGCGCTTTCATAGCGGCGGATGTCGAACACGATCAGCACGTCGCCGGGCCGCATCTCCAGCAGCGCCGAGGGCCAGGTGCTGGACTGGCTGGGCAGTGCGGATACTCCCGGCCGCACAATGCCCAACTGGGTCACCAGATAATCCGCCAGCGCATGGGTGATGCGCCCGCCGGTCACCAGGACCCGGCGTTTCGGATCGGCCAGCATCTCGGCGCAGGCATCGAAATCGGCGTGGTCGATCCGGCTGAGCGTCCGGGTCAGATTGGCCAGAACGGCGTCTGCGAAACGGTTCAGGATATGGGTCTGGGGCACCCCGTCGGTCCAGCGCGCGTGCTTGGACAGGGGCGATTCCAGCCGCGCCTCGATCTCGTTGCGCAGCTGCGCCTGAAATTCCGGATAGCCGCGAAACCCCAGCTTCTGAACCAGGCGCAGCACCGTGGGCGTCGAAACCCCCGCTTCTTTCGCAAGATATGTCATCGAGGCCAGCCCCGCGACGGGAAAGTTCCGCGTCAGGTGGCCGGCCAGCAGGCGCTCGGTCGGGGTCAGGGTGCCGAAACGCTGCATCAGGCGGTCCTCGATGGTGCCCGCGGCTTCATGTTCCTGCGACATCGACGACCCTCCCGACAGCGTCACCGTGTTCGTAACATTCTTAACAGGAAAAACACACTCTGAAAAATAATTGACAGACTCGCCCCGGCTGCTTCAACCTGAGCAGCAATGGAGCGCGCGCATGTCTGATCCTGCATCCTTTTTCCAGATCGATAACGCGGAAGGCGGCGGTGATGCGGTCATCGTGTGCGAGCATGCCTCGAACGATCTGACGGCCGCGGCCAATGCGCTTGGGCTGGGCGCCGATCAGCGCCAGGCCCATATCGCATGGGATCCCGGCGCGCTTGGCGTGGCGAAGGGGCTGTCCTCCGCGCTGGACGCGCCGCTGATCCACGCGACGGCTTCGCGCCTGATCTACGACCTGAACCGCCCCCCCGATTCACCAGGCGCGATGCCTGCGCGTAGCGAGGCATATGACATTCCCGGCAATCGCGACCTGACCCCACGGCAGCGGCTGGAGCGAACCAGGGCGCATTACATTCCCTTTCATGCGGCGCTGTTTTCCTTGCTGGCCCGCAGGCTGGCCAGCGGCAGGCCGACCGCGCTGATCACCGTCCACAGCTTTACTCCGGTCTATTTCGGCACAAGGCGAGAGGTCGAATTCGGCATCATCCACGAGGCCGACGACCGGCTGGCACGAGCCATTCTGGCACGCGATGTCGGGCTTCTCACCCGCCTGAACGATCCCTACAGCGCCGCTGACGGCGTGACCCATACGCTGGCGCTGCATGCCACGCCCCTGGGGCTGGGCCATGCGATGCTGGAAATCCGCAACGACCTGATCGCGACGCCGATGGCGCAGCAGGCCATGGCCGACCGTCTGGCCCCGGCGATCCGCGAAGCCGTGAAGGAGTGTCTGTAATGCCGAACTGGGCGATCTGCTATGTCAGGCGCATCGAGGCGCTGAACTACCGCCTTGGCCGCATCGTCATGTATCTGCTGTTCGTGATCATGGGCGTCCTGCTGTGGTCCTCGCTCACCAAGGTGATCAGGATGCCGTCGCTGTGGACGCTGGAAGTGGCGCAATTCACGCTGGTCGCCTATTACCTGCTGGGCGCGCCCTATTCGATGCAACTGGGCGCGAATGTGCGGATGGACCTGCTCTATGCCCGGATGCCGGTGAAGCGGCAGGCGATCTGGGACATCTTCACCATCTTCTGCCTGTTGTTCTATCTGGGCGTGATGCTGTGGGGGGCGGTGGACAGCACCGCCTACAGCTTTCGGATAGGCGAGCGCGCGCCAAGCGCGTGGCGGCCTCCGCTATGGCCGATCAAGGTCGTCATCACGATCAGCTTCGCGCTCATGATCCTGCAAGCCATCGCCCATCTGATCCGCGACATTGCCATTCTGCGCAACGTCGACATTCCCCGCCCCTTTGTCGGCGAGGTCAACAGATGAGCCATGAATGGATCGCCATCCTGATGTTCTCGACGATGCTCCTGATGATGATCACGGGGCAGCGGGTCTTCGGGGCCATCGGCTTCATCGCCGTGGTGGCGGCGTTGCTCCTGTGGGGGCCGGGCGGCACCGACATGGGCTTTTCGGCGGTGATGAAGGTGATGCGGTGGAACGCGTTGCTGACGCTGCCGATGTTCGTCTTCATGGGCTATGTGATGTCGGAATCGCGGCTGGCCGACGACCTTTATCGGATGTTTCACGTCTGGTTCGGGCCGCTGCCGGGCGGGCTTGCCATCGGCACGGTGCTGTTGATGGTGATGATCTCGGCCATGAACGGGCTGTCGGTCGCCGGCATGGCCATCGGCGCCACCATCGCCCTGCCCGAACTGGTCAAGCACCGCTATGACAAGCCGATGATCTCGGGCGTCATTCAGGCGGGGTCCAGCCTTGGCATCCTGATCCCGCCTTCGGTCGTTCTGGTGCTGTATTCGCTGATCGCGCGCCAGCCGGTCAGCCAGCTGTGGCTGGCGGGGATCGGGCCGGGGTTGCTGATGGCCGCACTGTTCATCGCCTATATCCTGATCCGCACCTGGCTGAATCCGGCGCTGGCCCCCCCGATGCCGGCCGAGGAACGCGCGGCGATCACCTGGCCGCAACGGTTTCGGCTGCTGCGCGCCGGCATCCTGCCGATCATCATCTTCGCCGCAATGATGATCCCCTTCGTCAAGGGCTGGACCTCGCTGACCGAAAGCAGCGTCATCGGCGCCGTGTCGTCGGTGGTCGCCGCCGTCCTCAAGGGCCGCTTCACCCGGCATGTGTTCGAGATCGCGACCCGCCAGACGCTGGCGATCACCTGCATGTTCATGCTGATCATCATGGCCGCGCTCAGCTTCGGGGCGGTCTTCGACGGGCTGGGGGCCGGCCGCGCCATCGGGCGGCTGTTTCTGGGCGAGATGCACCTGACGCCCTTGCAGGTGCTGCTGATCATGCAGGCATCCTTCCTGATCCTGGGGATGTTCCTGGACGACACCGCGATGCTGGTGATCGTCGCGCCGATCTATGTCACCATGGCGCGCAGCCTCGGCTTCGATCTGGTGTGGTATGGCATCCTTTACACCATCACCTGCCAGATCGCCTACCTGACGCCCCCGTTCGGCTACAACCTGTTCCTGATGCGTGCGCTCGCGCCTCGGGATTTCACGCTTGGGGTGATCTATCGCTCGGTATTGCCCTTCGTGATGATCATGCTGCTGACGCTTGGGCTGGTCATTGCGTTCCCCGGCATCGCCATGTGGCTGCCCCAGTCGATCTATGGACAATGACAACCGGCAAGGAGGTAAAGACGATGAACACGACCAGACGAAAGCTCTTGACCAGCGGCGTCGCCGCAGCCGGGGTCGGCGCCCTTGCCGCCCCCGCCATCGCACAGGGCGCGCCGCTGAAATGGCGGATGCAGACCTATGCGGGTGCGGCACTGGGCGAGCATGTCTGCAAGCCCGCAGTCGACGCCTTCAACAAGATCGCCAACGGCCAGATGGAGATCGAGCTTTACTATGCCGACCAGATCGTGCCCACGCCCGAGCTGTTCCGTGCGCTTCAGAACGGCACCATCGACGCGGTGCAGTCCGATGACGACAGCATGGCCTCGCCCACCGAGGTGACGGTCTTCGGCGGCTATTTCCCCTTTGCGCTGCGCTATTCGCTGGATGTGCCGGCGCTCTTCAACCACTACGGCCTGGATGAGATATGGAAGGAGGAATACGCCAAGCACGGCATCCAGCATATCTCGGCAGGGTCGTGGGATCCTTGCAACTTTGCGACCAAGCAGCCGATCAACAGCCTGGCCGACCTTCAGGGCAAGCGTGTCTTTACCTTCCCGACGGCGGGACGGTTCCTCGCGCAATTCGGCGTCGTGCCCGTCACCTTGCCCTGGGAGGACATCGAGGTCGCGCTGCAGACGGGCGAGCTGGACGGCGTCGCCTGGTGCGGCATCACCGAGGATTACACCGTCGGCTGGGCCGAGGCGACGGGCCATTTCCTGACCAACAGTATCTCGGGCGCATGGATCGGCCATTTCTTCGCCAACCAGCAGCGCTGGGAGGAATTGCCCGACCATCTGAAGGAGCTGATGAAAGCCGTCTTCGACCAATCCCATTACTATCGCCAGCATTGGTATTGGGCGGGCGAGGCGCGGCTTCGCGTCGGCGGCGACAAGATGCAGCTGACGACGATTCCCGCCGAGGAATGGGCCACCGTCGAGGAAGCCGCCAAGAAATTCTGGGACGAGATCGCCGCGGAATCCGAGGTCAAGGCCCGCGTCGTGGCCCAGATCAAGGAATACAACGAAGCGATGGAGAAGGCAGGTCCACCCTATCGCTATTCGTGATCACTGCGACTGGGCGCACCCGCGATGGTGCGCCCTCCTTACCGGAGTCACCCATGCCTGCCAACCTTTCCTTGAATAACCTGAAGCAGGCGGTCCAAGCCGGCGAAATCGACACCGTGATCGTCGCGTTGGTCGATATGCAGGGCCGTTTGATGGGCAAACGCTTCCACGCGGCCCATTTTCTCGAGAACCACGACGAGACGCATTGCTGCAACTACCTGCTGGCGACCGATCTGGAGATGAACACGGTGCCGGGCTATGCCTCGGCAAGTTGGGCGGCGGGTTACGGCGACTATGTGATGAAGCCGGACCTTTCGACCCTGCGCCGCCTGCCGTGGGCGGCGGGAACCGCGCTGTGCATGTGCGATCTCTACGACCACAAGACCCACGAACTGGTCCCCCACGCCCCGCGCAGCGTGTTGCGCCGGCAGGTCGAACGCGCAGCCGCGCTGGGTTTCCAGCCGATGATGGCGACCGAGCTTGAATTCTACCTGTTCGAGCAATCCTTCAAGCATCACTTCGACAGCGGCTATCGCTGCCTTGTCCCGACCGCGCGCCACAATGTCGACTATGCCCTCGGCGGCACCTTCGCAGAGGAACCCGTGATGCGGGATCTGCGCAACGGTCTTTACGGCGCCGGCATCCCGGTCGAGAACTCGAAGGGTGAAGCCAACGCCGGCCAGCACGAGATCAATGTCAGATATTCGGATGCGCTGGATACCTCGGACATGCATGTCGTGGTCAAGGCTGCGACCAAGGAGATCGCGAGCAAGCACGGCCTCTCGGCCACCTTCCTTGCGAAAGTCGCGCATGGACAGGCGGGCTCGTCCAGCCATGTGCACCAATCCCTGTTCAGGGACGGCGAGAACGCCTTTTTCGACGAGAATGCCGAACATGGCATGTCCGACCTGATGCGGCACTACATGGCGGGCCAGTTGGAACATGCGCGCGAACTGACCTTTTTTCTTGCCCCCTATGTCAACAGCTACAAGCGTTTCGTGACCGGCCTTTTCGCGCCGACGAACGCGATCTGGTCGGTGGACAACCGCACGGCCGGCTTCCGCGTTTGCGGCGACAACACCAAGGGCGTGCGCATCGAATGCCGGATCGGCGGATCGGACCTGAACCCCTATCTGGCCTGCGCCGCGCTGCTCGCCGCCGGGCTGGAGGGGATCGAGCGGAAACTGGCGCTGGAGCCGGAATTCACCGGTGACGCCTATGCGGCCCAGGATGCCCGGCAGGTGCCCAAGACCCTGCATGAGGCCGCCGATGCCCTGGAGGGCTCGGCCATGTTGCGCGCGGCGATGGGTGATGGGGTCATCGATCACTATGTCCACGCCGCCCGCTGGGAAGTCGAGGAATTCAACCGCGCCGTCACCGACTGGGAACTGGCCCGCGGGTTCGAGCGCGCCTGACACGATCCGCCGGAACCTCCGCCAATACGAGGAAGAGATGAGCAAGACCATCGCCCTGATATCGCCCGCCACCGGCAGGACCCTTGTCGAAAGGCAGACCCTGGGCATCGAGGACGCGCGCGCCGCCGTTGCCCGCGCCCGTGCCGCCCAGCCCGAATGGGCGGCGCTGCCGCTGGACGAGCGGATCGCCCGCATCCGCGCCGGGATCGAGGCGCTGAACGCCATGAAGGATGCGATAGTGCCCGAACTGGCCGATCAGATGGGCCGCCCGATCCGTTACGGCGGCGAATTCGGCGGCGTCAACGAACGCGCCGGCCATATGATGAAGATCGCGGCCCAGGCTCTTGCCCCGACCGTGGTCGAAGACAGCGATCATTTCGCGCGCGAGATCCGGCGCGAGCCGGTGGGCGTGGTCTTTGTCATCGCGCCCTGGAACTATCCCTTCCTGACCGCCGTCAACACGGTCGTGCCCGCCCTGGTCGCCGGCAATGCCGTGATCCTGAAACATGCGAGCCAGACCCTGCTGGCGGGCGAGCGTCTGGCCGAGGCGCTGCATCGGGGCGGCGTTCCCGCCGAGGTGATGCAGAATGTCGTCCTGGACCACCAGACGACCGAGGCGCTGATCGCCGGGCGCAGCTTCGGCTTCGTGAACTTCACGGGCTCGGTCGCCGGAGGGCGTGCGATCGAGCGGGCCGCCGCGGGGACCTTTACCGCGACCGGGCTGGAGCTGGGCGGCAAGGATCCCGGCTATGTCCGCGCCGATGCCGATCTGGATGCGGCGGTGGATGGGCTGATGGACGGCGCCATGTTCAACAGCGGCCAGTGCTGCTGCGGGATCGAGCGGATCTATGTCCACGAAAGCCTCTTTGACGCCTTCGTGGCCAAGGCCGTCGATTGGGTGAACGCGCAGAAGCTGGGCAATCCCCGCGACCCGGATACGACGATGGGGCCGATGGCGCACCGGCGCTTTGCCGATCTGGTCCGCGCGCAGGTCTCCGAGGCCGTGGCGCAGGGGGCAAGGCCGCTGATCGACCCGGCGAACTTTCCCGCCGATGATGGCGGCGCCTATCTTGCGCCGCAGGTGCTGGTCGACGTGACCCACGACATGCGCGTGATGCGAGAGGAAAGCTTTGGCCCCGTCGTCGGCATCATGCCGGTTCGCGACGATGCCGAGGCGATCGGGCTGATGAACGATTGCGACTATGGGCTGACCGCCTCGATCTGGACCGCCGATGCCGATGCCGCCGCCCGGATCGGCAGCCGGCTTGAAACCGGCACCGTCTACATGAACCGCTGCGACTATCTGGACCCGGCGCTGTGCTGGACCGGCTGCAAGGACACCGGACGCGGCGCGGCGTTGTCGGGCCTTGGCTATCTGGCCGTGACGCGGCCGAAATCCTACCATCTGAAAAAGGTGACGAAATGACGTTTCGTGCGAACTGGTCCTATCCGACCACCATCAAATTCGGCCCGGGCCGCGTCACCGAACTGGCCGAGCATTGCAGGGCCGTGGGCATCGCGCGTCCGCTGCTGGTGACCGACAAGGCATTGGCGAGCCTGCCCATAACCGCGCAGGCCCTGGATGTTCTGGATGCCTCCGGCCTTGGCCGCGCGGTCTTTTCCGAGGTCGATCCGAACCCGCACGAAGGCAATATGGAGGCCGGCATCGCCGCCTACAAAGCCGGCGGACATGACGGCGTGATCTGCTTTGGCGGCGGCTCGGCGCTGGATCTGGGCAAGATGATCGCGCTGATGGCGGACCAGACCGTATCCGTTTGGGACTTGGAGGACATCGGCGACTGGTGGACCCGCGCGGATGCCGGCAAGATCGCGCCCATCATTGCCGTGCCGACGACCGCGGGCACGGGCTCCGAGGTCGGGCGCGCCGGGGTCCTGACGAACTCGGCCACGCACAAGAAGAAGATCATCTTCCACCCCAGGCTGATGCCTGCCGTCACGATCTGCGACCCCGAACTGACCGTGGGCATGCCGAAATTCATCACCGCCGGCACCGGCATGGATGCCTTCGCCCATTGCCTCGAAGCGTTCTGCTCGCCCCATTACCACCCCATGTCGCAGGGCATCGCGCTTGAGGGGCTGCGGCTGGTCAACGAATACCTGCCCCGCGCCTATGCCACGCCCGACGACCTCGAGGCCCGCGCGCACATGATGAGCGCCGCCGCCATGGGGGCCGTCGCCTTCCAGAAGGGGCTGGGCGCGATCCACAGCCTGAGCCATCCGGTCGGCGCGGTCTACGGCACCCATCACGGCACCACGAATGCGGTGGTCATGCCGATGGTGCTGGACTTCAACCGATCCGCCATCGAGGACCGGCTTGCCCGCGCCGCCGACTATCTTGGCATCAAGGGCGGCTTCGACGGCTTCCGCGCACGGGTGATCCAGCTGCGCAGCGAGCTTGCCATCCCCCAGAACCTCACCCGGCTGGGGGTCCAGACCGAACGTCTGGACGAATTGACCGAGATGGCGCTGGAGGACCCGAGCTGCGGCGGCAACCCGGTCGAGATGACGCGCGAGAACACCCGCGCGCTGTTTGAAAGCTGCATGTGAATATATCGCGCGGCCCCGCGATACTCCGGGGCCGTGCCTTTTCCTGCCTTCGCAAACGCAGCCCTTGCGATGCAGACGATGCGCGGCTGGAAATCCCGCTATGCGGCATCGAGGGCGGCAGCATCGCACGGCTCAGCTGTCGGGCTGCCCCGATGCGCTGCCGGCGAATGCTCGCCCCCTGCTGATGCGCTCTTGGCGCCCTCTCGGATCGCTGTCCCGATCGGCAAGATGGTCCCGGATGACGGTTCAGGCCAGTATGTAAAATATTTACAAATCACATCTTCAGCCTGTCAATTTATTAACAAAATTTCCTTTATATATAAATGCTTAAAATAGATGCAGTGATATGATTAACATTGGGTTGGAGCTTTCCTGCAGCAGCCTGACATGAAAACGTCGACATGGCGCCGCAGGAAAGGGGGAAATGACGCGATTGCTCGTGGGGGGAGCCATGACCATTGAAACTTCTGGGAAACATCCGATTCCGCCGGGTTTTGGGGATGCCCTGGTCCAGCCTGGCGATTACGCCCGCATGTATGCCGAATCGATCTCGGACCCTGACGGGTTCTGGGGCCGCGAGGGCAGGCGGCTGGACTGGATCCACCCCTATTCCAGGGTGAAGAACACCGATTTCGCCATGGGCCAGGTCTCGGTGAAGTGGTTCGAGGACGGCATCCTGAACGCCTCGGTCAACTGCATCGACCGCCACCTGCCCGGGCGCGCGAACCAGGCCGCGATCATCTTCGAGCCGGACGACCCGGACCAGCCGGCGCGCCACATCACCTATGCGGAACTGTCGGAAAAGGTGAACCGCTTCGCCAACGTGCTGCTGAGCCAGGGGGTGATGCGCGGCGACCGGGTGGTGATCTACCTGCCGATGATCCCCGAGGCGGCCTATGCCATGCTGGCCTGCGCGCGGATCGGCGCCATCCACTCCATCGTCTTCGCCGGCTTCTCGCCCGACGCGCTGGCCAACCGCATCAACGACAGCGGCGCCAAGCTGGTGATCACCGCCGACACCGCGCCGCGCGGCGGCCGCAAGACGGCGCTGAAGTCGAATACCGACGCGGCGCTGCTGCATTGCTCGGACCGGGTGCGCTGCCTGGTGGTCAGGCATACCGGCGACCAGACCAGCTGGATCGACGGGCGCGACGTGGACGTGCTGGCGATGATGGAGCAGGTCAGCCCGGATTGCCCGCCGCGGCCGATGAATGCCGAGGACCCGCTGTTCATCCTCTATACCTCGGGCTCGACGGGCAAGCCCAAGGGCGTGGTGCATTCGACCGCCGGCTACCTGCTTTATGCCGCGATGACGCATCAATACGTCTTCGACTACAAGGACGGCGACATCTTCTGGTGCACGGCCGACGTGGGGTGGGTGACGGGGCACAGCTATATCGTCTACGGCCCGCTGGCCAACGGCGCCACGACGCTGATGTTCGAGGGCGTGCCGACCTGGCCGGATGCCGGCCGCTTCTGGGCGGTCTGCGAAAAGCACGGGGTCAACCAGTTCTACACCGCGCCGACCGCCATCCGGGCGCTGATGGGGCAGGGGCCGGAATGGGTCGAGAAGCACGACCTGTCCAGCCTGCGGGTGCTGGGCACGGTGGGCGAGCCGATCAACCCCGAGGCCTGGGTCTGGTACGACCGGCATGTGGGCAAGGGGCGCTGCCCGATCGTCGACACCTGGTGGCAGACCGAGACCGGGGGTCACATGATCACCTCGCTGCCCGGCGCGATCGAGGCCAAGCCGGGCTCGGCGACGCTGCCCTTCTTCGGGGTCAGGCCGGTGGTTCTGGATGCCTCGAGCGGGGCGGTGCAGGAGGGCGACGGGGTCGAGGGGGTGCTGTGCATCGCCGACAGCTGGCCGGGGCAGATGCGCACGGTCTGGGGCGACCACCAGCGCTTCATGGAGACCTATTTCCAGCAATATCCGGGCTATTACTTCACCGGCGACGGCTGCCGGCGGGACGAGGACGGCTATTACTGGATCACCGGGCGGGTGGACGACGTGATCAACGTCTCGGGCCACCGGATGGGCACGGCCGAGGTGGAATCGGCGCTGGTGGCGCATGAGAAGGTGGCCGAGGCGGCGGTGGTGGGCTATCCGCACCCGCTGAAGGGCCAGGGCATCTATGCCTATGTGACGCTGATGAACGGGGTCGAGCCCAGCGACGAGCTGCGCGCCGACCTTGAGAAATGGGTGCGCACCGAGATCGGCCCGATCGCCAAGCCCGACCTGATCCAATGGGCGCCGGGCCTGCCCAAGACCCGTTCGGGCAAGATCATGCGCCGCATCCTGCGCAAGATCGCCGAGGACGATTTCGGCGCCCTCGGAGACATCTCCACGCTCGCAGACCCGGGCGTCGTGGACCAACTCATCGAAAACAGAATGAACCG
>NZ_FNEA01000056.1 GCF_900100045.1 Paracoccus denitrificans
GATGCGGATGCTGACGCGGATGCTGACGCGGACGCTGATGCAGACGCTGATGCGGATGCTGACGCCGATGCGGACGCGGATGCGGACGCCGATGCTGATGCGGACGCGGATGCCGATGCTGATGCGGACGCGGATGCCGATGCGGATGCTGACGCCGACGCGGATGCTGACGCCGACGCCGACGCCGATGCAGACGCTGACGCTGATGCAGACGCGGATGCGGATGCTGACGCTGACGCTGATGCTGACGCCGACGCGGATGCCGATGCGGATGCCGATGCGGACGTCGACGCAATCGATGATGAAGGCTATGCTGGCATTGATCTGCAGACCGTCACTGAACCGCCTGTAACTGGCGCCATCGATTATACTTGGTGGTTAGGTGCCTTTGGCATCGTGCTTGGCGATACGGAGGATACATATAACTTCACGGTTGATCCTGGCACGCTGACCGATCTTGAGATCGATATTCACTCAGCGTCCTGGGCCGCGATCCTGGATAATGTGTCGATTGTACTGCAGAAGCAGAATCCGGATGGAAGCTGGACCACTGTGGCCGATAACTCCTCAACAGGGTTGATCGACCTCATTGGTATCTTTGGCCAGACGACAACCATTGCTATCGATGGTCTGACGGAAGGCAGCTACCGGTTCACCATGTCGAACTGGAGTCTGGTGACCTTACCGGGTTCTGTGTCAGCCGACTTCACGTTCACCAACCACAATCTCGACACCCTGGTCGATACTGTTGCTGCCGAAGGCAATCTCTTCGACGACAATGGCAATGGTGGTGATGTGGTGCCTGCGGGCACCGAACTGTCGATCTTCGATCTGCAGGGCAACGAGATCACCGTGAACTCGACTGTGAATGTCACGGGCCAATATGGCACGCTGACCGTTCACTCGGACGGATCCTATTCTTACGAACCGTTCGAAGATGGCACCAACATCGGTCAGCAGGATGTATTCACATACAAGCTGACCAACGGTGGACAGGAAGACACGGCAACTCTGACGATCAATATCGTGGAGGCTGATAACCTTCCCGAAGATGCATCGGCAGCGATGGCAACCTTCCTTTCTGTCGATGACGGTGAAATCCCGAGCGACTGGCTGGGCGAAGGCTCCGATGATGCGGAAATTCCCGCACCGGCGGAAAGCGATGTCGAGCCTGTGGCGACGGACTTCCTCGCCTCGACCGAGGAGGATCTGCACGGCACCCATACCGTCTGATCCGTCCTGAACAAGAATGGGCGCGCCGGTTTTCCGGCGCGCCTTCACAGCTTTTCCATTGCCTGGAACCATTATGGATACTCGCGAGACTGCTTCGGCAGATCAGCCCATGACCGCCTCGCTCGATGCGCCGGGTTGGGTCACCTGCCTTGGCCACGTCGCCCGGCACTATGGAATTTCCTTTTCAGCGCAATCCGCCCTGAACAGTGCGGCATGGAATGCCGGGAAACCGCAGGCCGACCAACTGGCGCTTCTGGGTCGCCATCTGGGGTTGCGGGTTCGGCTTTTTGCGCCGGAGAAACTGGAACTGACCGCCTGGCGCCTGCCGGTGGTCTGCGAACTCAACGACGGCACCATCGGGATCGTCTCCTCGCTCAGCAAGTCGGGTGAAGCGGGGCTGCTTCTGGCGGGCGAGCAGGACGCCACCATCGTCGCCGTCGCCGACCTCGTGCCTCGCATCCGCCAGCTTGTGATCGCGCGTCCGCTGCGGACGCTGGTGGACGAACGCGTCGACAATTACATCGCCCCTTATCGCGAAGGCTGGCTGCGCCGCTTCGCCCTGCCGGATCTGCGGCCCTATGGCCATGTCATGATCGCGACCCTGACGGCGAATGCCCTTGGGCTGACCGGGATCATCTTTTCGAAGCAGGTCTACGACCGGGTGGTTCCGGCGGAATCCTTCAACACGCTCTATGTGCTGTTCATCGGCGTCATGATGGCGGCGCTGTTCGATTTCATCATGCGGCGGACGCGCACCAAGATCGTCGACATGCTGGGCAAGCGGGCCGATATACGGCTTTCGGACCAGGTGTTCGGGCATGCGATGCGGGTTCGGAACTCGGCGCGGCCGAAGTCCACCGGCTCATTCGTGGCGCAGCTACGGGATCTGGAATCGCTGCGCGAGATGCTGACCTCGACCACGATCTCGGTCCTGGCCGACCTGCCGTTCTTTTTCATGTTCCTGTTCGTCTTCTGGTATATCGGCGGCAGTCTCGCGCTGGTTCCGGCGGTGGCAGTGCTCGCGATGATCCTGCCGGGCCTGCTCGTGCAGAAGCGGCTCAATCGCTATGTCAACGAAGGCATGCGCGAGGCCTCGATGCGCAACGCCATGTTGATCGAGGCGGTGCAGGGTATCGAGGACATCAAGTCGCTCCAGGCCGAGGATCGCTTCCAGCAGCGCTGGAACCATTTCAACGCCGTGGCCGCCGACGCCCAGCTCAAGCAGCGCAACATCACCAGCGCCCTGCAAGCCTGGGCACATGCGGTGCAGATGAGCGTCTTTGCGACCGTCGTCTTTGTCGGAGCGCCGAAGGTGATCGCCGGCGACATCACTACCGGGACGCTGGTTGCCTGCTCCATTCTCGGCTCGCGCATGATGGGGCCAATGGCGCAGTTCAGCCAGATATTCAGCCGCTTGCAGCAGGCCAAGCTCAGCTATGAAAGCGTGGATGCGGTGATGCGCATGCCGGTGGACCATCCCGACCGGGAAAGCCGGATCGGCGTGGCGATGCTTCTGGGCGGCTATCACCTGCGGGGAGCGGAGTTCTTTCACGATCCGGGCAAGGCCCGCTCGGTTCTGTCGATCGAGGACCTGAAGATCGCACCGGGCGACAAGGTCGCGGTTCTGGGCCGGATCGGCGCGGGCAAGTCGACGCTGCTGCATGCACTGGCCGGGATGATCGAGCCGGGCGAGGGCGAGGTTTTGCTGGATGACATGGCGCTGGGTCAGATCGACCCTTCGGACCTGCGCCGCGATGTCGGCCTGCTGACCCAGGATTCCCGGCTTTTCCACGGCACGATCCGCGACAATCTCATGCTGGGGGCGCCGCAGGCGACCGATGCCGAGATTCTGGAGGCGCTGAAGATCTCGGGGGCCATCGAATTCGTCAGCCGCATGGCGCAGGGCCTCGACTATCCGCTGCTGGAGGATGGGCGCGGGTTGTCCGGGGGCCAGCGTCAGGCCCTGATGCTGGCCCGGCTGATCCTGCGCAACCCGCGCATCGTGCTGCTGGATGAGCCGACCGCCTCGATGGACGATCAGACCGAACGCACCCTGATCGCCGCGCTCAAGGAATGGATGGTCGGACGGACCGTGGTTCTGGCCACGCATCGGATGCGCGTTCTGGATCTGGTCGACCGCGTGGTCGTCGTCGACAGGGGGAAGGTCTCGTTCGACGGCGAGAAGGACGCCTTCCTGCGCCGCATGCGCGCCGGCGGCCGCCCGGCACCCGTTCCCCGGCCCAAGCTTGTCACGGGCAAGCCGCCCGCGGCGGCCCCGGTGCCTGCCGCGGTCGATCCGGTGCGGGAGGAGTGATGATGGGCAGTCAGGCTGCAAATACCGAAGACGTCGGCCTCATCTTCGGCGAAGAGGACGAGGTGCGCCTCACCCGCTCGAAACGGGTCGTGCTGGCCTTTTTCGCATTGCTGGCAAGCGGCCTTGTCTGGGCGCATTTCGCGGTGCTGGACGAAGTGTCTACGGGCACGGCCCGCGTCGTGCCCACCATGCGGGAACAGGTGATCCAGTCGCTGGAGGGCGGGATCCTCACCAGCCTTGAAGTTCGGCCGGACGAGGTGGTGGAGCCGGGGCAGATCCTTGCCAGGCTCGATCCGACCCGGAACGAGGCCGAGGTCGAGGAAAGCGCCTCGAAATACCGCGCCGCGCTTGCGACCGCCACGCGGCTTCAGGCAGAGATCACCGGGCAGCCGCTGGTCTTTCCCGAGGAACTGTCCGATTTTCCCGATCTGATCGCGGTGGAGACCCAGCTTTACGCCGAACGCAAGCGCAGCCTCGAGGCGAAGCTCGAGATGCTGGATCAGGCGATCGACCTGACGGGACAGGAACTGACGATCAACGAGCGGCTCAAGGCCACCGGCGCGACCAGCAATATCGACGTGCTGCGGCTGAAGAAGCAGAAGATCGACCTGGAAATGCAGAAGTCGGACACGGCGGCACAGTTCCATGTCCAGGCCCGCGAGGATCTGACCCGCGCCGAGGCCGAGATCGCGGCGCTGCGCCCGATCGTGCGAAGCCGCTCGGATGTGGTGACGCGGCTGACGCTGCGCTCCCCGGTGCGGGGCATCGTCAAGAATATCGAGGTCAGCACCATCGGCGGCGTCGTTTCGCCCAATGGCAAGCTGATGGACATCATCCCGCTTGACGACCAGCTGATGATCGAAGCGAAGATCACGCCGCGCGACATCGCCTTCATCCGTCCCGGTCTGTCGGCCACGGTAAAGGTCAGTGCCTATGACTATGCCGTCTATGGGGGGCTGAAGGGCGAGGTGGTGACGATCTCGCCCGACACCATCCAGGACGAGATCAACCGGGACCAGTTCTATTACCGCGTGCTGATCCGGGCCGAAAGCGACGCGCTGGTCAACGACGCGGGGCAGCGTTTTCCCATCGTGCCCGGCATGATGGCGACCGTGGACATCCATACGGGGCAAAAGACAGTGCTGGAATACCTGATCCAGCCGTTCAATCGCGCCGGCGAGGCCATGAGGGAAAGGTGATCCACAAGTGACTGGATTCAAGAAATCTTCTGTGCGGAAGAGGGCTTTCGTGCCGACGCGTCGCGCAATATGCAGGCAGGCGGCGGTCCTGCCTCTCGTGCTTGCTCTGGCCGGCTGTGCGAGCGGTCCCCCAAGCGAAACCGTTCGCAAGATCGGCGAGCGCGGCGAGAGCCTGCAGCCCCTGGCGCCGGGTGACGGCAAGGGCGCCCGCGGCGCGGTGCGTTCCGCCCTGCTTCTCGACCCCGAGGTGCGCGAGCAAGCCAGCCTCACCGGCGCCAATGTCGACCAGATCGCGGTCGAACGGGCGGCCCTGCTGCCGAGCCTGAGCTTCGGCCTGGTCGGCGGCGTGGGGACGGCCGGGGCGGGCGATCCCGATCTGGAACTGTCGGGCAAGCAGCTGCTGGTCGATTTCGGCGGGACGAAACGCGCGGTCGAGGCGGCCGACGTCAACCTTCAGATCCAGTATCTGAAATTCCAGCGCGCGGTGGACGAGTCCATTGCCACCGGCTTGGTGACCTATCGCCAGGTGGCGATGCTGGAAGAGATGGTTTCGGTCAAGGCGGCGCAATTGGCGGCGATGCAGGACCTGCACAAGCTGATTGCCGAGCGGATCGACATCGGGGCGTCCTCGGCGCCTGACCTTCTGGAGACGCGCAATCGCCTCGAGCGGGCGGAATTCGAACTGCTCGACGCAAAGCTCGAACTGTCCGAGACGCGCGACAAGCTGCTGCGGCTGTCGGGCCAAAGCCGGGGCGGCACGATACCGGACTTCCCGCAGAACTGCACGCCGCCGGGCGGCGAGACCGACGGGTTGCGGATCGCGCGGCTTGAGCTCGTCAAGGCTCGGCTGAATCTGGAGGAGGCGGAACGGGCGAGGTTCCCCCGCATCAGCCTCAATCCGCTGGGGCGGGCTGCCGTCGGCGGTGGCGGGATTTCCACCGGGCTGAATGTCGGCGTGGAATCGCCGCTGTTCGAGGGCGGGGCGATCAAGGCCCGCGAGAATGCGGCGCGCAACCGCCGGCAAAGCGCCGAGGCGCTGGTCGAAACCGAAGAGCGCAACATCCGGCTGGATGACCTGCGGCTGCGGCGGCAGATCTCGTCGCTGAAGGAAAAGCGGGCCATGCTGGCTCGCCAGATCGAGATCCTGACGGAAACCCGGGACCTTTATCGCAGCCAGTATATCGACCTGGGCATCCGCCCGATCACCGATCTTCTGGATATGGAGGAATCCCTGTTCGGGCGTCAGGTCGAGCTGGTCGAGGCGAAATTCGACCTGCAGGAGCGCCTGGTCGAATGCGCCGCGCGCAGCAAGGCGCTGCGCCGCGATCTCGGGCTCACCCAATTCCAGCTCTACGGCTACCCGCTTACCACGGATGGATTCTGACCATGACGAAACATGAGAGGGGCGCGCTTTCCGCGAATGCGCCGAAGTCGGGAGAGGCCGATCTCGAAACGCGGCTTTCGCGCCTGAGGGCTGCGCTGGATGGCCGGGCGCCGAGGCTCGACGCGCCGTTCCCTGCCGTGACCCTGATATTCTCGGTCTCCGACGGCGCGGCGCGTGCCGTTACCGCCCAAGGCTCCGGCGCGACCGTCGATGCGGCCTGGGAGGTGGCGGTGACCGATCTGCACCGGAAGATGGGGCGGAGAAAGCTGCGGGGCCGTTTTCTCCGCCTCGACTGGGTCGAGAAGGCCGAGACCTGGACCTGGGCGCTGCTGCGCAAACGCCTGCGGGAGGTCAAGCGGAACTACAGCCGTCGCGGAATCGCTTTGGAGAAGGGCTTTACCCATCTTTTTCTGGAGCAGGAGCTGAACGGCAATGCCATGCTCTATGGCGGAAACCAGATTTCCCATTGCGTGGTGAACGAAAAGAATTTCCTGATCTATGCGCAGCAGAAATACGGCTCAGGCATCACGGTCGATTTCGCGGATGATCGCGAGGTTCATGTTTTCGACACCGCGGGCCTGTTCTGCGGCGAGGACGGCGTTCTTCACGAGCTTTACGGTGCTGGCAGGAATGCGGGCCGGCGCAAGATCGATCCGCTGGATGTCGATACCTTGCGCGGGATCATCGGCGATGCGTCGGATTTCCTCGCGCATCAGGTCGGTGCGGACGGCCGCTTCATCTATGGCTATCACCCCTGCTTCGACCGCCAGATCCCGGCCTACAACGCCCTGCGCCATGCCAGCACCACCTATTCCATGCTTGAGGCGTGGGAGCTGACGCGCGAACCCGGGCTTTTGGCGGCGATCGAGCGGGCGCTGGAATATCTATGCCGGCAATTCATTCGCACAGCGGGCGATGACATGGCATTCGTGGTCGATACCGGAGACGAGATCAAACTCGGTGCCAATGCGACGGCCATTCTCGCAATGTCGAAATACGCCTCTCTCATGGGCACCGACCGCTATGCCGGCATCATGGAAAATCTTGCCTGCGGCATCCTGCACATGCAGGCCGAGGACGGCTCTTTCACGCATGTGCTGACCTGGCCCGACCTTGCGGTAAAGGAAAGGTTCCGGATCGTCTATTACGAGGGCGAGGCGGCCTTTGCCCTGATGCGGCTCTACAGCCTCAGCAAGGATGAGCGCTGGATCGCCGCGGTCGAAAAGGCATTCGGCCATTTCATCGAAAAGGATTACTGGAAGCACCACGATCATTGGTTGAGTTACTGCACCAACGAACTGACGCTCTATCGCCCCGAGATGCGGTATTTCCGGTTTGGAATCAGGAATTTCGAGGGTTTTCTCGACTTCGTCCTGCAACGGATCACCACCTTTCCGACCTTGCTCGAACTGATGATGGCGGGGCGCAAGATGCTTGACCGCCTGAAGGCGATGCCCGAAGGAGCAGAGCTTCTGGCCGGGGTGGATGAGGCGAAGTTCGAACAGGCGTTGCATTTCCGGGCCTCATATCTGCTGAACGGCCACTTCTGGCCGGAATATGCGATGTTCTGCCGCAATCCCGACCGGATCCTCGGCTCGTTCTTCATCCGGCACCACGCATTTCGTGTCCGGATCGACGATGTAGAGCACTATCTGTCGGGACTGGTGGCATATGCAGATTATATCGAGGCGGTAGCGGGATCTTCCGATGGCGCTGTCCGGGCCTGACGATGTGGCGTATTGCTTTGGTTCTGGCCCTTGCACTGACAGCCGCGTCCCATGCGTTGGCCGAGGTGGCGTTGCCTTGGGGCGTCGAGATCCCGCGGGAGGATTGCGAACTGTCCGCCGGCGGCGTCTGGTCGGAATATGATGGCGGCGCGGATTGCCTGCGCTATTTCGCGTCGCCGGGCATCGATGCCGCCGCAGTGGTGATCGTCGTCCTGCGCGGCGACCGTGATACTTGGGTGGGACGGAAACCCGAGGATATTCCGCGCAACACCTCTTCGGCGCAGACTGCGCTTGCCGGTGTTCTGGCCGAGGAGATGGGCTTTCCGGTCATCATTTTGTCGCGGCCGGGAACATTCGGGTCGAGCGGCGATCACCTGCGACGGCGCCAGCCAGAGGAGTTTCTGGCGTTGGCCGGTGCGCTTGACGATATCCGAGCCGATCATCGGATCGGACGTTTCGTATTGATGGGTCATAGCGGTGGCGCAACGGCTGCGGCGGCACTGCTGACCCTGGGGCGCGACGATATTGCCTGCGCGGTGTTGACCTCCGGCGCCTTCGACCTGCTGGAGCGTGCCGAGGCGTTGCGTGAGGCGCGCGGCAGCCGGTCGCGGCCCGGTCTCGACCTGACCGGCCTGCCGCATCCCTATGATCCGATGGAGCATCTCGACGGGATCGTTGACGATCCCCAGCGCCTGATCGTTGTCATCGGCAATCGGGACGACCGCGTGACACCGTTCCACTTCCAGCGACGCTTTCACGAAGGCTTGGTCGCAAGGGGACATCGCGCCGAATTGCGTGAGGCGGCGGCGCAGCCACCGGGCTTTCACGACCTGCTTGGCAATCCGGGGGCGCGGGCTGCAGCGGAATGTGCGGCCGGGGGGACGCCATGAGCGCGATGCCGGCCTGGAGCGGTGACGGGGCCGCGCTACGCAGTCTGTCGCCAGATGCGGTTCGCTGGCTATGGCGGATGGGGCGGGCACTTCAGGCCGAACTGGCTTGGCCCGCGCCGCTTTACACGGTGCTGTTCATCCTGTCCCAGATCGCACTGCTGCTTGCGCTGCTGCTACCTTGGAACATCCTGGCGACTCTCAGCCTCGGGCATAGCTCCGTCCGGTTGCAGATGATCTTCGGCGAACTCGGTTCGGGGACGGTGGTGACGATCCTCATGACGTTGGTCCTGGTCTGTTTCGTGCTGCATCTGGCGGCCGAGGCCGGCGCTGCCCGGCTGGGGCGGTACGCGGCGGCGATCATTGTCGAAAGGCATGACAAGCTGGGATTTTCCAACAGCCTGCGCGAACAGGCCAGCACCTATTACCGGCGGTTCCTGCGGTTTTTCGCGATGCTGGCCTATTGCCTGATCGCCGCGGTTCTGATCGGGCTGAGCTATCCGGCACTGCTGGTCATCCTGATCGCTTATGTCGTGGCCGGCACGCTGCTGGTCTCGTTCCTGCCTCTGGCTGCAGAGCAGGGCGTAGGGGCGGAGCTGCGCGGCAAGGGTTGGTGGGGGCTGGGCTTCCTGCTGCTTGTCGGCTGGGTCATCCACGATGCCTGGCGAGGGGCGATGCCGCAGTTCTGGGCGGTGTTCATGGCCCTGTTGCTGTCGCGCCAGATCCTGATCTTTCTGATGCTGTCGGCCACGATCCTCGCGGGATTGCTGCGCCGGAAAGAACGTATCGAGGCGCTGTTCCTGGCCGATGCACCGCTGCGGCCCGCCGCACGGCTGGAGGGGGGACTGCCCGCGCTGCTCGCCCCGCCGCTGCGCGACAACTGGCTCCGGCCGCTGCTGGCGGATATGGGAGCCCGGGGCTTCATACTCGACGAGGCGGCGACGCAATGGGCCGAACGGGGCAAAATACTGTACCTGGTGGCACGGTCGGATGATCCAGGCGACCGTCGGGCCCTGTTGCTCAAGCTGTTCTACCAGTCGCTCGCCGGGATGGGGCGGCACGAGCGCGATTTGCTGCAAGCGGCTGGGACGGATTGGCCGGCCCCGGAACTGCTGAGTGCGCGTGAGGTCGAGGGGCATCTCGCCCTGGTCTTTCGCTGGAGGGCTGACTGGTCCTGGCTGCCCGCCTCGAAGGATCGCGACCTTACGCTTGCCTTGCGCGAAAAGCTTCTCGCCTGTGAAATTCCGCTCGACCTGGCGGATCGCTATACGAGATCCCATCAGCGGCTTCCACAGAGCCTTGCCCGGATCGACTGGTCGATTCTGTCCGGTCTGGCGGTAACCGCTGAGCAGGCGGCTGCTTGCGCCGTGCTGCACGGCAGCTGGCAGACGGTGCTGGATTGGCTCGCGCGGCAACCCTCACAGATAGTGCTGCCGCTCCTGACGGCGCGGCGCATGGCGGAAGGGACGGGCGATATACCCCGGATCTGCAACTGGACGCACTGGCAATGGGAGCCGGTCGGGGCCGACTGGCCGTTCCGTGACCGCCCCGAGCGGGAATTGCAGCAATGCCTTGAAGCGGCGGCGCGGCAGCGACCGGCGCTGGCAGGGTTCCAGGTCGCGGATGGCCTGCTCGTCGCCCTTTTGGCCGAGTTTCTTCGCCGGAATCAGGCGGGCGATTTCTCTGCGATGCTCGGGATGGTGGTCCAACTGGAGGCGGCGTTGGTGCGCTGCCGTCTGGTCGAAACGTGCCGACCGGAGGGCGAGGCCTGTTCTCGCGCCGGGAAAATCTGTTCAATGGAGGTATGATGAATCGCGACGATCAGACCGCGAAACCCGTCACCATAGCCTGGGGCGGCGATGTGAACATCGGGCGGCGGTTTCATTATCGCTTCCGGCACGCGCATGGGCGCGATGCGCTGGCCAGGATCATGCCGCTGGTCGAGGCCGATCTAAGGATCGTGAACCTTGAATGTGTCGTTGCGACCTGCGGGGAGGAATGCGTCGACAAGGGGGAGCGTTCTTCCTACTACTTCCGGGCCCGTCCCGAGATGTTGGAGACCTTGCTGCGGGGCGGCGTCGATCTGGTCACGACCGCGAACAACCATAGCGGAGACTATGGCCCGGTGGCTTTGGTCGAACAGGCTGCTTGGCTCGACATGGCCGGAATCGGCCATGCTGGCGCCGGCCGCAACCGGGAGGAGGCGTTCCGCCCGGTGATCCGCCGTGCCGGGCATCTCGATGTTGCCCTGTTCGCGCTGGATGCCACGCAGCAAAGCTTCGCGGCCGGCGAGAGCAGCCCCGGAACCGCCTGGCTCGATCCGGCGAAACCGGCGGAATGGGCCGCGCTCATGGCGCCACGGATCGCCGCCGCACGCGAGCTGGCCGATATCGTTCTGGTGGCGATCCATTGGGGCCGGAACAATCTTCACCAGCCGGATGCGCTGGAGATCGCTGGCGGTCATGCGTTGATCGATGCCGGGGCCGACGCGGTGCTTGGGGCATCGGCGCATCTCTTGCAGGGGGTGGAGGTCTACAAGGATCGCCCCATCCTGCACGATGCCGGGGATCTCCTGTTCGACGCGCTTACGCGTGGCGACGAGGACAGCGGGATTTTCACGCTCGAGATCGACCATCGCGGCGTAAGCCGGGTCGCGTTCCTGCCCCTGGAGGTTGGGTTCTGTCGCACGGTTCCGCTTGCCCAGCCGGCGGCGACGGAGGCCGTCCAGAGGTTCGCGGGCAAATGTGCGGCGCTTGGCACCCGAATGGAGATCGGCGAGGACGGGCGCGCGCATCTCGACCTCACTCCGCCCGACAGGATCGCCGGCCCTTCGCGCCCCCCGGCCGCGCCGGTGGCACGCCGGCTCCCCGCCGCGCTCGGAGAGCCGCGGCCGGAATGGCTTGCCGATGACGTCCCGTCGGACGCGTTGTTGCCCGCACCGCTGCGGATCGGGGCGCTGGAGCTTCTGGGCCTGCGGGTTTCTCCCGAACGGCTGGACCGGATTGGGCTGATCGCGGTTGAATCCTGGTGGCGGCTGGTCGAGCCTGTGGATTGCGACTGGCGTATCGATTTCCGTGCCGATCCCGAAAAGCCCGGGCCGATAGGAGCTTGGGGGCTTGGCTGCTCGCATGATCCCTGTGACTGGATGTGGCCGGTCAGCCGGTGGGAGCCGGGCCGGATTTATCGCGACTTCTATACCCTCCGGCCGTCTTCCGTGCGCGATTGGGTGGATGAGACGCTGATGCTCTCGGTGGGGCTGGTCAGCCACTTGGGCAAGACTGAGCGGCATGTCCTGCCAAAGCAGATCCGGTTCGAGTTGTCGCCAAAGGCCGGGTTCGCGGTTCTGCGCTCCAATCCGCCGCGCTACGACGTGCCGCCGCCCGACAAGATCAGCCCGACGCCGGAAATTCTCTGGACTGCCGAGCAACTGGAACAGGTCACGGGGGGGAAGTGGTTGGTGCCGCCCTCGGATGCCTGGTTCGTTTGCTCGGTCACGCATAAGTCCCGGCAGCTCGACAACTGGAACGTGTCTGCTCCGAAACTGTTGGCGGTGATCGACAGGCGCATGGCGATGAAGCACGAGCTGTCCGACTTCACCGCCGGTAAGCACTGGGATATTCACGACCAGCTTCCTGCCCTGCAAGGCAGGATCGCCGCTGCGATGGTGGCACGGCCGGTGGAGGGGCTGGCACCGGGCTTTCCGCTGCTTCAAGTGCCTGATCCGCTTCATGCGCTGATCCAGCTTGGTGTCGCTGGTCGGAACCGGCTGAAGGGCCATGTGGTCGCGGTGACGGGAAGCGCAGGCAAGACATCGCAAAGCCTGATGTTGATGGCGGCCATGGCCAAGGACCGCAAGGTCATCGGCAACTCGGCCCTGAACTATAATTCACGGGTCGGCATCCTGCATCTGCTGGCAAACACTCCGCCATCGACGGATCTGGTGGTGGTCGAGGCGGCGGTGACGGCGATCAATGCACCGAAATTCCAGAACATCCGGCTGATGCGCCCCGATATCGGCCTCGTCACCAATATCGCGCCCTCCCACATGCAGAGATCGGGGCAGGGGTTGGAGACGGTCGCCCGCCGCAAGGCCAATCTGGTCGAAGGGATCGCGCCCGGCGGCACCTTGCTGTTGAACCGCGAGATAGATTTCTACGACGTTTTCCTTGATCGCGCCAAGCAGCGCGATCTGTGTGTCGTGACCTTTGGTGCGGGTGAAGACGCGGATCTGCGCCTTGTCGGATATGATCAGGCGACGGGGCGGGTCAAAGCCCGCCTGCCCGGAGGCGGGCTGCTCGATTACCGCATCTCGGCTCCGGGCAGGCATATGGCGATGAATAGCTTGGCCTGTATCGGGGTGCGCCTCTTGCTGGGCGGGGATCTGGCGCCCTTCCTGGAAGGGCTGGAAGAATTCCAGCCGGCCGAGGGACGGGGCGCGGTTTCCCGGGTCGAGTTCGAGGGCTGTCCGCTGACGGTCGTCGACGATTCCTATAATGCGAACCCAGTCTCGATGCAGGCCGCGCTTTCGACCTTTGCCGGCATGAAGGTGGCCGGGCGCCGGATCCTGATCCTCGGCGACATGGCGGAGCTTGGCAAGGACGCCTCGCGTTATCACCGCGGACTTGCGGCGCAGATCCTGAAGATCAGGCCGGACGAGGTGCTTTTATGTGGTCCGCTGATGCAGGAGCTTTGGGATGAGCTGTCGAAATCCGGGGCCGGGCGGGTCGATGGCGCGCATTATCCCCGGGTGGAGGTTTTGCTTTCAAATCTCGCCGGCCATCTGCGGTCGGGGGACACCGTTCTTCTCAAGGCGTCGAATTCCGTCGGCCTTGGGCGTATCATGGGCCGGTTTGTCAAACACGGTTAGCGTAGGGAGGGATTTCCCCCTCCCATTCGCGCCAAATCGCTGCCCTGTGGAAAGGGTTTCCCGATACGTGAATATGAAGCCCCTACAGGGGTAAAACATCTGGAATTGGGTTGTGATGTCATGCAGCGCATATAAAGCGACTGCGGCTGCTCTGCAGGCTCAACGCCGCAACGACGCATCCTCGACAATCCATGAGACAAGATTCTCGAATGTGAGGCCGTGATGTGCCGCAATCTCGGGCAAAAGCGAGGTCGGTGTCATCCCCGGCTGGGTGTTGATCTCAAGCCAGATGAGTTCTCCAGTATCCGGGTCATGGCGGAAGTCTGAGCGCGTCACGCCCCGGCAGCCGATCGCCCGATGTGCAATCTCGGAATATCGCAGGATTTTCTCCTCGATATCCGGGGGCAAGACGGCTGGACAAATATGTCGTGAACCGCCGATCTCGTATTTGGCGCTGAAATCATACCATGCGCCGTCCTTGGGGACGATTTCGATGATACCCAGCGCCTCTCCGCCCAGCACCGCGCAAGTCAGCTCCCTGCCGGGAACATAGCGTTCGGCCATGACATCGGCCGATTCCGCCTCGTTCGTAGCCAGTTGCGGCGGTGCTTCTCCGCTGCGCACGATATGAACCC
>NZ_FNEA01000083.1 GCF_900100045.1 Paracoccus denitrificans
CGTGCAGGCCCCGCTGCCCTCGCGCCCCATCGAACGCGGGCGCCCTGGGCCGGGTCTCCTGACCCATGTGCTGGTCAGCAAGTATGCGGATCATCGTGTGTCCTGAGCACCAACATGGAAAGGAGGTGCGTAACTGCAAGAGAGATGAGGGCAGGCCCCTCGGGTTCGGCGATCAGGAGCCGATCCCAAACCACCACAAGCTGCTGTCGTAAAGAGCGATGGTGGTGAGCGTTGTGGAAACGGCGGGACATGATCCCGTCAGGTACGATCCAGAGAGACGAGCGAAAGCGAACCGTCGATGAACTGCCGAAAGCGTATGGTTGATGTCAGAACCGGGGGTGGTGGTCATCCCGGGATGAGTATGGGCGGTGCCCTGAAGTCCGGCCCATACGGCATCCGGCTCGAAGGCGGCGTGAATCTGGGTCAGGCTCTTTTGCGGAACAGGAGAACCTGTCGTCCCGATGCCAAGGGAGAGGACCGATCGGGCAGCCCCCGAAAGGCCCAGAGTACCGATGCGGGGCACAGGGGCAGAACAGTTCGTAGTAGGGTTGAAGGCGCTGTAATGGTGCTGGACCGAAGGGGCTGTAGTGTTCAGCCGCTGCCGCTGGCCAACTGGTAACAGGACGAGCCGGATGACAGAGGCAAAGCCGTTTACGATTGAGAAGAGAGAGGTCTGGGAGGCGTTCCGGCATGTGGACGCCAATCAGGGTGCAGCTGGTGTAGACGGGCAGACGCTCGAAAGCTTCGGGGAACGGCTTGGTCCGAACCTTTACAAGCTTTGGAACCGGATGTCCTCTGGCAGCTACATGCCATCGTCGGTACGCCGGGTGATGATCCCCAAGGCAGATGGGGGCCAACGGCCGTTGGGTATTCCGACGGTCACGGACCGCATCGCGCAGGAGGTCGTCCGGCTTTATCTGGAACCGCTCGTGGAACCAGTATTCCACAGGGATTCCTATGGGTATCGGCCTGAACGCTCTGCCATCGACGCCATCCGGAAGGCGCGCCAGCGATGCTGGCGCTACGACTGGGTGTTGGACATGGACATCAAAGGTTTCTTCGATACCATCGATCATGAGCTCCTGCTCAAGGCAGTCCGCCATCATACGGACTGTCGATGGGTGCTGCTTTATATCGAACGGTGGCTGAAGGCACCTGTGAGGATGGAAGATGGCAGTCTTGTCCCGCAGGAACGCGGAACGCCGCAGGGTGGGGTGATCTCGCCGCTGCTGGCCAACCTGTTCCTGCACTACGCTTTCGACAGATGGCTGGATCGAGAGAACCCGCAAGTGCCGTTCGAGCGCTATGCGGATGACATCATTTGTCATTGTCGGACGGAAGATGAAGCTCGCAGGCTGTGGCAGCAGGTCGAAAACCGGCTCGCCGGATGCGGTCTGACACTTCATCCGCAGAAGACAAAGATCGTCTACTGCAAGGACACGAACCGAAAGGGTTCCTTCCCGACGGTTGCTTTCGACTTTCTCGGCTACAGGTTCCAGCCCCGGCTGGCGATCTGGCGCGGAGGTTTGTTTGGCGTATCCTATCTTCCGGCGGCCAGCCCCAAAGCCCTGAAGTCGTTCCGACGCCGGGTGCGCAACTGGGGATTGCAGCGGCGCAGCGACAAGGGGCTGATCGATCTGGCCCGCATGTTCAATCGACAGATTGAGGGGTGGATCGGCTACTTCAGATGCTTCTACAAATCGGCGCTCTATTCGACACTACGTCTGATCGACGCTCATTTGGTCCGTTGGGTGATGCGGAAGTATAAACGCTTCAAGCAACGACCCCGGCAAGCGCGGCTCTGGCTCGCCAGAATTGCGAAATCTACGCCGGGATTGTTCACCCACTGGTCTCTTCTTTACGCAAATGGCTGAATGCTGGGAGCCGTATGAACCGAGAGGTTCACGTACGGTTCTGGGAGCGCGTGAGGGTGAAATCCCCTCGCGCGACTCGCTTTCCGTTGTATCGTCAGAGCCAGATCTTCGACCGCGAAGGGCTCGATCTTGACCGTTCCACGCTGGCCGACTGGGTTGGCAAGTCCACCGCCCT
>NZ_FNEA01000055.1 GCF_900100045.1 Paracoccus denitrificans
CGTGAACAAGGCCTGGCTCTGGGCCTATGCCCGCGACGACAGCACCTTCGGCGGCAGCGGACCGCCCATGGTGCCCTATCGGTTTGAGGACAGCCGATCCGGAGAATGCGTGCACCGGCATCTCGGCGGCTATGGCGGCATCCTCCAGGTGGACGGCTACGCCGCCTACAACCAACTCGTCCGCAAGGACGGGGGCAATGCTGGCCCGAGCCTTGCCGAATGCTGGGCCCACAGCCGGCGGCGGTTCTACGAACTCCATACCGCCGGGACAGTCAGGTCGCCACCACCACGGTCGAGCGGATGGCCGATCTCTGGAAGCTCGAATCCGAGGTTCGTGGCCAAGACCCCGACGTTCGCGCCGCCGCGCGGCAGGCCATCTCCGCCCCCACCGTCGCCGGACTGTTCGCCCTCTGGCAACAGACCCTGCCGCGCATCTCGGGCAAATCGAAGCTGGCCGAGGCCATCCGCCATGCCATCGCCCGGCGCGACATCTTCGAGCGATTCCTGACGGATGGCCTGATCGAACTCGACTCCAAAATCGTCGAGCGCGCCATCAGACCCCGGACCATCACCAGGAAGAACAGCCTCTTCGCCGGATCGGACGGGGGCGGTCGCACATGGGCAGCCATCGCCACCCTCCTGCAGACCTGCAAGATGAACAACGTCGATCCTACGGCTTGGCTCACCCAGGCCCTCAAGCGCATCGCCAACCAATGGCCGAGCGCCAAAACCGACGCCCTCATGCCCTGGAACTACACGCCCTGAACGGCCTCGGCTTCTTGCTTACCTGGAAACAGCCCTTTGCGCATCAAGATGCGGAGGCGATGATGGGAAGGGAACTCACCGACATACCAGATGTCCGCATGCGCGTTCGCGTAGCGCCCAGATGCGAAGGTCCGGGCATCCGGATGCAGTGCCGTATCTGCACCAGTCGCGTCGCATGGTGCGGGAAAGTTAAGGTCAATCGGCGAAAGGCCAACGCACGAGGAGATCGCCCTTCGGACAGCCGCTGAAGCCCGCAGCCAGATTGCACGAGGCAAGTCGGAGCCCTTACAGGAAGGCAATAGCCTTGTCGGCCAGGCAGGCAGCGGCGGCGACGGACGGGCGGCATGGTGCGGGGTATGGGACAGTATCCGTATGCGGCGTGGCAGAACGGAAATGGCCCCTGCCCCAACGTCGGAGCAGAGACCAAAGCCGCGCGCACCACCAAGGGCGCGCGCTTTTGCAATTACGCCTCGGGCACGATGCGGGACAGGCGGTCGCCGTCGGAATCGTCCTTGCCGCGCGCCTTGTTCACCCAGAACACCGTGCCGTCCGGCGCGACGACCAGATGATTCGGGAAGGAGCCGCCAGCCAGATTGGCCTCGATCGCGCCGGTGGCGGCATCGAGCACGGTAACCGTGTCGGAAGTGCGGTTGACCACGAACAGCTGCCCGCTTGCGGCGTTGAAGGCCACATTCAGCGTGCCGGCACCGACCGGCGTGTCGAACAGCACCGCGCCGCTTTCACCGTCGATGGCGATCACGTTGTCGCTGCCCTGCGAGGCCACGAAGACCCGCCCGGTCGCCGGATCGAAATCCACGCCCGAAGGCGTCTTCGCGCCGGGCAGTGCAAGGATCTTCACCTCGCCCGAAGCCAGATCGAGGCGCGCCAGTTCCGGCGTGCGCAGCGAGACGGTGTAAAGCCGGCCGGCCTTTTCATCCAGTGCAAGGCTCATGGTGGCAAACTGCTCGCCGCGCCGTTCGGATTCCACCGCGAACCCGTCCAGCTTTTCCAGGGTCCGGGTATCGAAAGCCTCGATCCGGCTGCGATGGGTGCTGACATAGGCGCGGCCGCGGGCGGCATCGATCACCACGTCGCGCGGCTTTTCGACCGAGCCTGCCTCGAACTGCCTGACCAGCGACAGGTCATCCTGGGCATAGACCGCGACGGCGTTCTGGCGGGTATTGGTGACCCAGACAGTGCCGTTCGCATCATCGACCGCGATGCCGAAGGCACCGAAATCGCCCGGCGCGACCTCGGCCAGAACCTCCAGCGTCGCGGCGTCCAGCTTCATGATGCTGGATGAGCCCTCGGGCGGGCGACCCATGGCCGAAGCAACGAAGATCGTGCCGTTCTGCGCACTATGCGCGACCTGATAGACGCCGGGCGCGACCTTGACGGAATTGACCGCAAAACCCTCTGCCCCCGAAAGCGGCACCTGGGGCGAGACTTTCAGCTCGGCCACACCGGCCGAATCCGGGCCCTCTGCCTGGACCACGACCGGATGCAGGCCCGCCGCCGCATCCTGGGGCAGATCGAAGGCAAAGCTGAAGCCACCCTTGGCATCGGCCTGCAAGTCCTGGGGCGACAATGGCGTCCCGCCGCGTTGCAGGCTGACCTGTTGCCCGGGTGCAAAGCCCGAGCCGGTGACCTCGACCTTGCCGCCGGCATGGATCGCGCCCCGCTCGGGGCCCGAGAACATGACGCGGCCGGTGAAATCGGCAGGCGTGTCGAAGGCGGTTTGCGCGGCAAGGCCCGAGCCCGAGGCGAGGAAGGCGGCCAGGGTCATGGCCCGGCCGGCGTAACGAAGGGAAAAAGCCATGCTGGCTCCTGCAAGTTCGGTTGCGTGATCCGGCCGCCACGGCGGCGGCCGGAGGGGTTCTGGTCGTTCAGAAGGTGCTGGTCAGGCCCATGTAGAACCGGCGGCCATCGTTGTAGCCGGTATTGTCGAAGGTCTTGTCATCGACATTGTAGATGGCAAGGCTACCCATCACATTGTCGTTGAAGCGGTAGTCGGCGCCCAGATCGACGATCGCATGCTCGCGGATATAGCCGCTGCCGGAATCGGTGGTCGCGCTGCGATACTGGATGTTGCTCCACAGCGACAGCGCATCGGTGGCCTGCCAGTCGAGGCCAAGGTTCGCGACATGCAGCGGGCTGTTGTTGAAGGCGGCGCCGACATCCGCGCCTTTGGTGATCTTGCTGTCGGCATAGGTATAGTTGAACGAAACGTCGACGTTGCGCAGGGTGAAGTCCACCGTGGCCTCGACCCCGTTCAGTTCGGCGGCATCGCGGTTGACGTATTGGTTGATCCACTTGATCGGATCGGTCGGCGTGTTCATGCCGCAATCCGTCGGCAAGCCCGGAACCGGCGTGTCATGGGCGCAGATCTGCTCGGTGGTGATCTTGTTCTTGAACCGGGTGTGATAGGCGGTCAGGCCCAGTTGCACGCCGCCCGCCGTCTCCCATATCGCACCGAGCTCGTAATTGGTGCTTTCCTCGGGCTTCAGGTCGGTATTGCCCTGGTCGCGCGCCCGGCCGTCGCCGCCCGATGGCTCGAAGATGTTGCTGTCGGCCTGTTTCAGCGTCGGCGTCTTGTAGCCGCCGCTGACCCCGCCCTTGAGCGTCAGCGAGGGGTTGGCATGCCAGACCGCATAGAGCCGCGGCGTGATCTGCGAGCCATAGCGTTCGTTGTGGTCGTAGCGCATCCCCAGCGTCAGGGTCAGGTCGTCGCGCAAGTGGAAATTGTCCTCGGCGAACAGCGCCCATTGCCAGCGGGTCATCTTCGGATCCACGTTCACGCGGCTCGGATCGTGCCGGGTGGTCTCGTCGCGCCAATCGGCACCAAAGGTCAGGTCGTGCCGGCCCAGGCTCATGCTGGTCCTGGTGTTCAGGTTCAGCATCTCATAGCCCGAGACGTTCGAGCCGTTCTCGAAATCGACATCCTCGAAGGTCAGGAAGGTCTCGGTCCTGTAGTCGTCGCCCCAGCGGATGTCGTGCGACAGGGCATAATTCATGCGCTTGAGGCTGATCCCGCCGGGCGTGCCGCCGTCCAGCGGGGCCGAGGTGGTGTCCTGCGCGCTGTAGACCGTCTCGAAATCCAGGTCCTGCCGCTCATCGATCCTCCAGGTCAGGCGGGCGCCCAGCGACTTGCGCTCGATGTCCTGGGATTGATAGCTCACGCTGCCGCCACGGCCCGAAACCGCCATCTCGTCCTTGCTGCGGTCATGGCGCGAGCCGAACAGCGCCAGCCCCAGCCGGTCCTGGAGCAGCGGGCCGCTGAGATAGAACCGCCCCTCGTTGGCATCGCCGGCGCCGCCGTGCTTGTAATGGCTGGTCCCCAGCGTCAGCGAGCCCGACCAGACATCCGACACCGGCTTGGTGATGATGTTGATCACCCCGCCCGAAGCCGCCGAGCCGTAGAGCGAGGACATCGGCCCGCGGATCACCTCGATCCGCTCGATGGCCGAGGGCGGCGGCAGATAGGACATCGCCAACCCCGAGCCGAAGCCGTTATAGGTCGCCTCCTGCGAGTTGCCGATGGGCTTGCCGTCGACCAGGGTCAGTACATAGCTCTCGCCCAGGCCCCGGATCGAGATGGTCTCGGCCCCGGAACGGCCCGAAGGCGCACTGACGATCACGCCCGGCACGTTGCGAAGCACATCGGCCACGGTGGCATAGGGTTTCGAGGTGATCTCCTCGCCGTCGATGACCGTGACCGTCGCCGGCGCGTCGGGCAAGGTCTGGGCATGGCCGCTGGCGGTGACGACGATGGTGTCGAGCTGGACGACCGCCCCCTCCGCCGCGTCCTGCGTGTCCTGCGCCTGCACCAGCGCCGGCACGGCCAGCACCGGCAGGGCCGCGCCCGTCACCGCCAGCCACAGCGGCAGGCAAGCCAGCATATCCGCGGTCGTATTCCTCAATCGTCTCATCGGTCTGTCCCTCTGTTTTTCCGGCGCTCGGCCTTGTTACGAGGGCTTCACGCGCAAGGGCCGGGGGGACTGAACCGGGTAGCCGAGCTTTTCTGTCGCCTTTCTGCTCGCCGGCACATTCTGTATCGAATCTGCAACAGCGCCCGTTCCGCACCGGGCGACAGATGGACAGCATGCGCTGCGACAAATAGTCTCTTTCACCGTCAGCCGATGCGCGGCGCGCATTTCGCCAGAACGCTATCCCTGCCCCGATGCGGATTTTGGCTGCTGCGATGTCTTCCGGCGACAGTGACAAGGTTGGCCGCCTCTACCTCGACGAAGGCGCGCGGCTGGAACGCCAGATCGCGCGGCGTATCGGCAATCGCAGCATCGCCCGCGACTTGGTGCACGACGTCTTTCTGCGCTTCTGGGAGCGCGCGGGCGAGTTGCGCGGCAACCCCGCCGCCTTCGTGACCCGCTCGGCCCGCAATGTCGCCATCGACCATCTGCGCCGCGAAAAGGTGCGCAATGCGCATGCGGCCGCTATCGAGCCCCCTTCCCCGCCGCGGGATCCGGCCTTCGACGCCCTGTCGGCGCGCCAGTCGGGCGATGCGGTCCGCAAGGCCATCGAGGCCCTGCCCGAAACCACGCGCCGGCTTTTCCTGATGAACCGCGCGCAAGGGCTGAGCTTTCATGAGATCGCCGCGATTTGTGGCATGTCCGAACGGAACGTGGCAAAACACATGGCGAAGGCCGTGGCATGCTGCGCCCGGGCCCTGGAAGACCTTCGCAACGAATGAGGGCCACCCCTTTGCTGCCACGTCCCGATCCGCAGAAACGACTCCGGGCAGAGGCCGCGGATTGGCTGGTGCGGATCGCGGCCGATCCCGCGCTGCAGCACGATCCGGCCTTTCGCCGCTGGCTGGACGGCGGCGAGGACCGGGTGCGTGCGTTCTCGGACGCGCGTCTGGCCTGGACGATCGCGGGCGAGGTCGGCGGCGAGGTCATGGCCACGGCGCCATCCGCTCCGGCGCACCGGCATGGACGGCACCGGGCGGGCGGGGGCTGGTTGCGCCCCGTCGCGGCGGGGCTGGCGCTTGGCGCCTTTGCGCTCGCGGGGCTCTGGCTGGACATGGTGCGCCCCGATCTGCGGCTGCGCATGATGGCCGATCATGTCGCGCTGCCCGGCCCGGCCCAAAGCCTGGCGTTGCCGGACGGCACGAAAACCGTGCTCGATGGCGGCTCGGCCCTGGACTATGCCGAGGACGGCGCGACCCGCCGGGTGACCCTGCGCTCGGGTGCGGCCTATTTCGATGTCGAAAATGACGGGCGCCCCTTCTCGGTTCGCCTGGCCGGGCACGAGGTCCGCGTTCATGGCACTCGTTTCGAGGTGCGCGATTGCGGCGGCTGCATGCTGGTCACGCTGGAGGAGGGCAGCGTCGAAATTCTGGGCCAGCACCGGCAAAGCCTGACCTTTCTGCAGCCGGGGCAACAGGCCCGCATTCCCGCCTCGGCCGCCTCGCCGGTCGTCGCCACGGTCGATGTCCCGGGCGCGCTTTCCTGGCTTGAGGGGCGCTATACCTTCTATGATGCCAGCCTGCGCGAGGTCACCGGGGTCCTGCAACGCCACGGTGCCGGTGCGATCCTTTTCGCCAGCGAGGCACTGGCCAGCCGACCGATCACCGGCAGCATCAACCTGAGCGACCCGGAAACCGAACTCAAGGCGCTTTCCGAAGCCATGGGCTTTCGCATCCTGACCCTGCCCGGGGCCAGCCTGCTCATGTGACTGCGCGCGCACCCCGGCAGGATCGCAACGCTCTTGTCCACCCCCGCCAGCCCTTTCGCCAGCATCCGAAAAACCAAACGCGAGGTTCAGCGTGCTGCCGGCTCATGCGTCGAGCCTGTGTCGGCTGCCCCTTGGCTCTCGCCGGAAAGGAATGATGTCGTCCTTCGTATCCAGATGCCGGGTTTCGGCGTTTCGGCTGGTCGCACTGTTGTGGCTGGGCTGCGCCGCGATCCAGATGCCCGTTGCGGCGGCGGAATACGAATTCGACATTCCGGCGCAGCCGCTGGCGCGGACGATCAACCGCATCGGGCAGGTCGCCGGTCTTTCCGTGCTGATCAAGGGGAACGCCCCAGACCTCGCCGGTCCACCGCTTTCGGGGCGCATGACGCTGGACGCAGCCTTGCGCACGGTGCTGCAGGAAGGGCGGGGCCGCTATCGCTTTACCCCCCAGGGCAGCCTTGTCGTCGAACTGCCGGAGCCGCCCGATCCGGCCACGCCCTCGCCCGACCCGACGGTCACGCTTCAGACGGTGGTGATCACCGCGGCCGGTCATGCCCAGCAACTGGCCGATGCCCCGGCGACGATGACCGTCATCGAGGCGCAGGAACTGGCAGGCCGCCCGACCCCGACGCTGGCCGAGGCGCTGCGCGGGGTGCCCGGCCTGCATGTGGGCGCCCCCGGCCGCGACGGCGGCACGCCGATCACCCTGCGCGGCATGGGACAATCCCATGTGCTGTTCATGATCGACGGCAAGCCGCTCAGCGCCTCCGAGGAGGCGGCCTATAACGGCCGCGGCCTGGGCGCCAAGGCAGGCTTCCTGCCGCCGATCCCGGCCATCGAGCGGATCGAGGTGATCCGCGGCCCGATGTCCGCGCTTTACGGATCGGCCGCCTCGGGCGGCGTGATCAATGTCATCACGCGGCCGGTTCCCGATGCCTGGACGGGCAGCCTGGATCTTGGCCTGACGCATGATCCCGGCCCCGGTTCCGGGGCTGAGCGCGAGGCCCGCTTCATGCTGGGCGGGCCGCTGCTGCGCGACCGGCTGGGGCTGATGCTTTACGGTTCGCACAATCGCCGCGAGGGGGCGGGCCTGCCCCCGCCCTACGAGGACGGCACCAGCGAGCGGGTCAACCTTGGCGGCAGGCTCGGCTGGAATCCGGCCACGAACCAGTCCGTGGAGCTGGATCTATGGGGCAGCCGCTTGCGCCTGCGCGGCAATGCGCCCGACCCCGCCGCCTTCGATACCCGGATACGCGACCGGGGCAGCAGCCTGACCCATCGCCTGCACTGGGGTGAACGGGCCGAGACCGTATCCTTCCTGTTCCGCGAAACCACGGATTTCGATGCCGGCAACCAGAGCGGCCATGAGGCGCTGACCTTCAGCACCCGCTCGTCCCTGCCCTGGGGACGGCATCACCTGACCTTCGGGCTTGAGCAACGGCGCGAACGCACGCGGCACGACCCCGACCGCCTGCCCGATTCCGCCGTCACCGATCTCGACCGCTGGCACCGCGCGCTTTATGGCGAGGGCAGGTTCGCGCTGTCCTCCGACCTGACCCTGACCCTTGGCCTGCGCCATGACCGCAACGAGAAATACGGCGCGCAGCTGACGCCCAGGGCCTATGCGGTATGGCGCCCCCTGCCCGGCCTGACCGTCAAGGGCGGGCTTGGCAGCGGCTATCGGGTGCCGGCGTTGAAACAGGCCGACGACGATGTCTGGGAGCCCTCGGGCGGCGACGGCCGATCCCGCGACCGGGGCAACAGCGCCCTGAGGCCCGAGCGGAGCAGGAATTACGAACTCGGCCTGATCTGGGAGGCGCCGGGCGGCATCCAGATCGGGGCGACCGCGTTTTACACGCGCTTCCGGGACCGTATCGGCCGTGCCGACCTGTGCCGCACGCCGGCGGGTCAGGCCCCCTCCTGCGTGCTGAACGGCGCGCATCATGTGGCGGTCACGCAATACCGCAACGAAGGCGAGGCCCGGCTGCGCGGTGCGGAACTTACGCTCGACATCCCGTTGGATGACATGACGCTTTCGGCGAATTACACATGGTCGGATTCAAGGATCACCAGCGGCCCGAACGCCGGGCGGCCGTTTCACAACCTGCCCCGGCACATGCTGAACCTGAGCCTGGACTGGCAACCGGCCGAGGCGCTGAACCTTTGGGCGCGCGCGCGTTACCGCAGCCGATCCGAGGCGCTTGGACGGAGCGCCGGCCTGCAAAGCCATCTGATCGTCGATCTTGGCCTGGACTATCGCCTGCGCGACGGCGTGACCGGCACGCTCGGCATCTACAATGCCGCGGATGTGGTGCCGGACGAAAACGCCGTGGATGGGCGGCGGCTCCATATCGGGCTCGGCACGTCGTTCTGAGCCGTCAGCGCCTAGCGCCGGTATGGCGGCAGCTCGATCCATAGCCCCATGGATTGCATGGTCAGGACCGAAGCGGCGGCCATGCTGGCCCCGACGACGACGCCGAACACCAGCGTGGATGCAAGGACGGTTTCATATGGCATGCTCAATTCCTCCAAATCATGAGCGGTGCCCCTCTGCGCACTTATGAACCAACGCAGGAGCGAAAAGCGGTCGGCAGAAAATCGCCGTCATGCCCATTTCGGCGGCGCCGCCCAAGCGCGGGAAGTGAGCCGGACATGGTGGCCGATTGCCGTCCGAAAGCCGCGAACCGCGAGGGTGCCGCAATGACCGGCAAGATACGGCGCCGGGAACCACCCGCCCTGCCCCGGGTTCGGCCTGAGACCGATCCGACCGAAAGGGGCGCGACATGACCGAAGAGCCCGAATTCTCGCTGGGCGTCGAAGAGGAATACCTGCTGGTCGATGCCGAGACCGGCGACCTGCGCGAAGCGCCCGATGCGCTGATGGAAGCCTGCAAGGCCGAGCTGGCCGACCAGGTCGGCCCCGAATTCCTGCGTTGCCAGATCGAGATCGGCACCCCGGTCGCCGCCGATGTGGCGCAAGCGCGCGACCATCTGGCGCGGCTGCGCGGCAGCATCGCGCGCCATGCCGCCGAATTCGGTCTGGCGCCGATCTCGGTCGCCTGCCATCCGGTCGCGGACTGGCGCGCGCAGGGCCGCACCGACAAGGACCGCTACAACCAGATCTCGCAAGAGATGGGCGGCGTCGCGCGGCGCATGCTGATCTGCGGCATGCATGTCCATGTCGGCATCTCCGACAAGGACATGCGGATCGACCTGATGAACCAGTTCTCGTGGTTCCTGCCGCATCTGCTGGCGCTTTCGGCCTCAAGCCCGTTCTGGCTGGGCGAGGATACGCTGCTCGCCTCCTACCGCACCACGGTCTTTGCCGGCTATCCCCGCACCGGCCTGCCGCCGCGCCTGGGCAGCTGGGCCGAATTCGACCGTTCCGTCGAGATGCTGACCGAGACGGGCATCATCCAGGACGCCAGCAAGATCTGGTGGGACCTGCGCCCCTCGGCCCGCTTTCCCACGCTGGAAACCCGGGTCTGCGACGCCTGCCCCCGGCTTGACGACGCGATTACCCTGGTCGCGCTGGTGCAGGCGACGCTGCGCATGCTGTGGCGGCTGTCGCGGCAGAACCTGCGCTGGCGGCAATACGACAACTTCCTGCTGGGCGAGAACCGCTGGCGCGCGACGCGCTATGGGTCGACCGAGGGGCTGATCGACTTCGGCAGCCGCCGCATCCTGCCCTTCGACGAGATCGCCGAGAGCTGGCTGGCCGCCATCGCCGAGGATGCCGATGCGCTGGACAGCCAGCCCGCGGTGGCCGGGCTGCGCGACATGATCGCCCGCGGCAGCGCGGCCGAGCGGCAGCGCGCGCTTTTCGCCTCGGCCATTACCGCCGGCGCCACGCCGCAAGAGGCCTTTCGCAGCATCGTCGGCTGGCTGATCGACGAGTTTCGCCGCGACCTGTGAGCCGGGCCGCAAGGGTGGCGGATTTCCGCGCCACCCCGGAACAAAGCGCCGCGGCACGGGTTCCGTCCCCCGACACTCGTGAACCGGAGGAAAAGCGATGCGCAATCATCTCGTGGCCCTTGGCTTTGCCCTGCTGCCGATATCGGCCCATGCGCAGGATGCGAAGGCGACCTTTCTCGACCAAGAGGGACAAGAGGCCGGATCGGCGGCACTGACGGCCACGCCCAGCGGCGTGCTGATCGAGGTCGAGGCGACCGGGCTGCCGGCAAGCAACTGGGTGGCGTTCCACATCCACGAGACGGGAAGCTGCGATCACGGCACCGGACACGAATCCGCCGGCGGGCATTTCAACCCCTCGGGCGCGCCGCATGGCGTGCTGTCCGAGGGCGGCCCCCATGCCGGCGACATGCCCAATATCTGGGTCGATGCCGAGGGCACGGCCCGCGCGCAGGTCTTCAACCCGATGGTGACGCTGGCCGACGGCGACAATGGGATCAAGGGCCGGGCACTGATGATCCATGCCGGCCCCGACGACTACCAGACCCAGCCCACCGGCGCTGCCGGGGACCGGCTGGCCTGCGCGGTGATCGAATAGGCCAAGGTTGGCCAGCGGCGGGCGGGGCCTCAGCCCGGCGCGCCGTGGCCTGCGCCCAGATGGCGCATCCGCGTGCGCAATTCGCAGCGCAGCCCGGCGGGATCGTGCGAGATCGCGCTTTCGCCCATGAAATCCTGCGCCAGCACATGCTCGATGATGAGCGAGCCGAAGCCCTTGCCGGCAGAGGCGGCGACGGGCGGCCCGCCGGATTCCGCCCAGAGCAGCCGGAACGGGTCGTCGCTGCCGGGTCGCCCGCCGCTCCAGCTCAGATCGACGACCCCGGTGGGCACCGAGAGCGCGCCGTATTTCAGCGCATTGGTCGCCAGTTCGTTGATGGCAAGCGCCAGGGTCAGCGCCTGTCTCGCGGACAGCTTGACCGGCGGGCCGGCGATGCGAAAGCGCCGCTGCCCAGTGCGAAACGGCGCCAGCGCCTGCGCCACCACCTGCCTCGTCTCGGCATCCAGCGCACCGGAATCGGTCAGCAGCGATTGCGCCTGCGCCAGCGCGCCGATGCGCTGGCGCAAGACTTCGCGCGCATCCTTGCCGGAATGGCTGTGCAGGGTCTGGTTGACGATGGCCGAAACCACGGTCAGCGTGTTCTTGATCCGGTGGCCGAGTTCGCCGTTCACAAGGCGCAGTTGCCGGCTGGCCTCGACCTTGCCGGTGGTCTCGATCACCGTGTCGATCATGCCGCGCACCACGCCGTTCTCGTCGCGGATCGGGCTGTAGCAAAAGGTGAAATGGCATTCCTCGGGATAGCCGTAGCGGTCGATGACCAACCGGAAATCCTCGATGAAGGTCGCCTCGCCGGCATAGGCGCGCTCGGCGATGGGGCCGATCTCGGCCCAGGCCTCGCTCCAGACATCGGCGAAGGACCGGCCGAGCACGTCGCCCTTGTCGCCCAGGATCGGGCGGAAGGCGTCGTTGTGCAGCGTGACCAGTTCCGGCCCCCAGACGATGCATTTGGGGAATTTCGAGTTCAGTGCCATTCCCAGCGCGATCTTGAGCGCCGAGGGCCAGCCGTCGGGCGGACCCAGCGGATTGGCGGACCAGTCACGTTCGCGAATGGCCCTGCCCATTTCGCCGCCGCCATCCAGGAAATGCACCGACCCCGCCATCATCCCTCCCTCGCTTCACGCCGCGTTTTCAAGCCCTTGCCGCACGGTTCCCGGCAATGCAAAACAGCGCAACGCGGGAATCGGCCCGGCGGTTTCCCATCCGATCGCCAGCCTGGCAGCGGACGGCCAGAACGTCCCGCCCCCACTCGGCCATTGCGGCGGAACGATTCCGCCGCTGTCCGGTTCGTGATGAAGGACCCCGATCACGCCAGGCCCGCTTGCCATGCAGGAAACCCTCCGCTTCGGCCCCCTGCCGCCCGAGACGCTGCATCTTTGCATCGACATGCAAAAACTGTTCGCGGCCGGCTCGCCCTGGGCCGTGCCATGGATCGAAAGGATCCTGCCCGGGGTCGCGGCGCTGGTCGCGGCACGGCCCGAACGCACGCTCTTTACCCGCTTCATCCCGCCCGCCCGGCTGAAGGCGGCACCCGGCGCCTGGGCACGCTATTATGCGGAATGGCCCGAAATGCTGCGCGAGCGGCTGGACAGCCAATGGCTGGAACTGCTGCCGGAACTGGCGCGGCACGTCCCGCCCGCCCGGGTGGTCGACAAGCCGGTCTATTCGCCCTGGCATGACGGCAGGCTGAACCATTTCCTGCGCGGGGCGGGCATCTCGACGCTGGTCGTCACCGGCGGCGAAACCGATGTCTGCGTGCTGGCCACGGTGATGGGTGCGGTTGACCTGGGTTATCGGGTGGTGCTGGTCAGCGATGCGATCTGCTCCTCGACCGACATGGGCCACGACGCGGCGATGACGCTCTATCGCACCCGGTTCTCGCAGCAGATCGAGACCGCGCCGCTGGCCGAGCTGCTGGATGCCTGGCCTGCGGGATAGGGTGCCTGCGGGACAGGGCCGGGAACAACCCGGCCGGTCGGCAAGTTCCTTTCATGGCCGCAGACGAGGGGCCGCTCGACATAGCCAAAGGAGCTTCCAATGTCCGCACCACGCACCGATCTGGAAAAGCAGAAACGCCATCACCTCGTCCCGATCATCGGGATCATCGCGGTGGTGCTGATCGCGCTGGCGGGGTTCGTCTGGTGGTTCGACGACGAAACCAGCGATCCCGAGATACCGGGCGCAGTCCCGGGCCCGGTGGACGAAATCACTGAGCCGCCCGCACCCGCCACCGGAACCGCGCCCGTGGCCGAACCCCCTGCGCCGTCGCAATGAGCGTCGTGCCGCCCCGCATCCCCGCCTGACCCACGCAAGGATCGCAGGCCCCGCCAGGAGATCATGCCCTGCACCCATCCGGCACTTCTGGCGCAGCGCCGGGGCGGTGCCGGCTGGAGTGGGCGCTGTAGAAAGGAAAGGGGCACAGGCCGCAGCAGCCTGTGCCCACAGGAACCTTCAATCCTTGTGCTCGGGCTTGCCCTTGTGCCTGGTGCCGGCAAGCTCCTCCAGTTCCTTCTCGCTCATCGATTCATACATCTGCTTCGATGGCTCGCGCAGATCGCCCTTGCGGGTCTCGCCGCGCTTGGCGGCCAGGGCTGCGCCCGCCGCCTTCTGCTGCGCCTTGGACTTGGCTGGCATGTCGTTACCCTCCGAAAATTGGCGAAAGCGAGGCTGCAGCAGCCTCATTCCCCGCCATTGGTCGCGCGGTCGTTCTGCCGGGCCTTGCGATCCCCCGCCTCGCGGTTCTCGCCGCCGGCATTGGGCTCGTTCGACCTTTGCATCTGCTTGGGGTTAAGCACCGGATCGGCATTGCCCATCTTCAGCGCCTGAGCCCGCTCGCGCAGGTGGAACTTCTCGTTTTCCGCTTTCGGATCAAATTTCTCGCCCATGGAAAAATCCTCCTTCTCGGCACGGCCGGCCCCTGGAGGGGCCGATCGTGCGGGGGTCAGTCCCGATGTTCCGGCATCTGCTTCAACTCGTCCTTGGTCCAGCGCGAGACGGCATGGACGCTGTTGCTGCCGTCGCGCATGAAATCCAGATCGCGGGCGGCAAGGGCGACGGGCTTCGAGCCGATCCCCAGGAATCCGCCGACATCGATGACCACTACGGCCTCGCCTCCGACGCCGTGGACATGCGAGACATGGCCGATCCTTTCGTCGCCCGGACCATAGATGGTGGCGCCGGTCAGCGCGGCCTCGGTCAACTCGTTCTCGTTCAGGCGGGTATGCGTGGCATGGTCCATTCCATGTCCTCCTCTGCTTGTCCGGTTGAGGCTCCCCCAACAGCCCAGAGGCGCATATGTTCCATAACGCCGGCGTGAGGGCCGGTTGTTTCGGCAGCCCCGCTTCCAGTGCGGATCTTTCGGCCCATTCTGGAGCTTTTGTGTCTAGTTCGTCTGCATAGCGGTTATTGCTGTTGCGTTTACGATGTCCTTGACCGAGCAGGCGCGCGAGAGGTCGTTTGCGGGTTTTGCGAGGCCTTGCAGGATGGGTCCGATGGCGGTGAGGCCTGCGAGGCGCTCGGCGATCTTGTAGCCGATATTGCCGGCGGCGAGGTCGGGGAAGACGAAGACGTTGGGCCGTCCGGTCAGCGGGCTTTCCGGGGCCTTCCTGGCCCGGATCGCCTCGTCGAGCGCGGCGTCGAACTGCATCTCGCCGTCGACCTCGAGACCCGGTGCGGCGGCGCGGATCAAGGCCAGGG
>NZ_FNEA01000070.1:0-2500 GCF_900100045.1 Paracoccus denitrificans
TGGTTGCGGGGGTAGGATTTGAACCTACGACCTTCAGGTTATGAGCCTGACGAGCTACCGGGCTGCTCTACCCCGCGGCCGTTTGCGCTGGATTGTCAGCGCTTTTTGTCATCGTCGAGAGATTTTCGCTTCTTTTCAGGTCTGGCGGTGACCTACTCTCCCACGTCTTTTGACGCAGTACCATTGGCGCTACGGCACTTAACGGCCGAGTTCGGGATGGGATCGGGTGTTTTGCTCGTGCTTTGGCCACCAGACCGGAAAAGGAGCGAGATCGGCGTTTTCCGGTTCGTTCCGAACCTGGAAAGTCATTGTCCAAGGATGCTTTTGGAAGGGAGGTCCTGCGCTTTACGCAGGTCTGTCTTCTTCCGGATCAAATCAAGCCAATCGAGCGATTAGTACCGGTCAACTGAACGCATTGCTGCGCTTACATCTCCGGCCTATCGACGTGGTGGTCTTCCACGGCTCTCAAGGGATACCTTGTTTTGAGGGGGGCTTCACGCTTAGATGCCTTCAGCGTTTATCCTGTCCGTTCATAGCTACCCAGCACTACCGTTGGCACGATAACTGGTCCACCAGTGGAACGTTCACCCCGGTCCTCTCGTACTAGGGGCAACTCCTCTCAAGTATCCTACACCCACGGCAGATAGGGACCGAACTGTCTCACGACGTTCTAAACCCAGCTCACGTACCTCTTTAAATGGCGAACAGCCATACCCTTGGGACCTGCTCCAGCCCCAGGATGAGATGAGCCGACATCGAGGTGCCAAACGATGCCGTCGATATGGACTCTTGGGCATCATCAGCCTGTTATCCCCAGCGTACCTTTTATCCGTTGAGCGATGGCCCTTCCACTCGGGACCACCGGATCACTATGGCCGACTTTCGTCTCTGCTCGACTTGTCAGTCTTGCAGTCAGGCTGGCTTCTGCCATTGCACTCGACGAGCGATTTCCGACCGCTCTGAGCCAACCTTCGCGCGCCTCCGTTACTCTTTGGGAGGCGACCGCCCCAGTCAAACTACCCACCACGCAGGGTCCCGGACCCGGATAACGGGCCGCGGTTAGACATCAAGAGTGCGAAGGGTGGTATCTCAAGGATGGCTCCACGGGAACTGGCGTCCCCGTTTCAGCGCCTACCACCTATCCTGCACATCGCAATCCTGATGCCAGTGCGAAGCTATAGTAAAGGTGCATGGGGTCTTTCCGTCTAACCGCGGGAAGTCTGCATCTTCACAGACAATTCAATTTCGCTGAGTCCACATTTGAGACAGCGGGGAAGTCGTTACGCCATTCGTGCAGGTCGGAACTTACCCGACAAGGAATTTCGCTACCTTAGGACCGTTATAGTTACGGCCGCCGTTTACCGGGGCTTCAATTCAAGGCTTGCACCTCTCCTTTTAACCTTCCGGCACCGGGCAGGCGTCAGACCCTATACGTCGCCTTACGGCTTCGCAGAGCCCTGTGTTTTTAGTAAACAGTCGCCACCCCCTGGTTTGTGCCCCCCGCCGACAGTTGCCTGCCAACGGGGCCTCCTTCTCGCGAACTTACGGAGGTATTTTGCCGAGTTCCTTAAATGTGGTTCTCTCAAGCGCCTTGGTATTCTCTACCAGTCCACCTGTGTCGGTTTAGGGTACGGTCTTGTGGAGGGCTATTTCCAGGAACCGCTCAGCAGCCCCTCCAATCCGATAAGGAGGAACTACACCTGCGATCCGTCACCATCTCCTGGCCCAGGAATATTAACCTGGTTCCCATCGACTACGCCTTTCGGCCTCGCCTTAGGGGCCGGCTTACCCTGCTCAGATTAGCTTTAAGCAGGAACCCTTGGACTTTCGGCGACAGGGTCTCTCACCCTGTTTGTCGCTACTCATGTCAACATTCTCGCTTCTGATCACTCCACCGGATGCCTTACAGCCCGGCTTCACAGTCAGAACATTGCCTCCAATATACCCGAGGATACTAAGGAGGCAGCGTTCTATATCACAGAACGCTCCGCTACCGCGTGCATAAATGCACACCCAAAGCTTCGGCTCGTGGCTTGAGCCCCGTTACATCTTCGCCGCAAGACCTCTTGATTAGACCAGTGAGCTGTTACGCTATCTTTAAAGGATGGCTGCTTCTAAGCCAACCTCCTGGTTGTTTTGGAAGTCTCACATGCTTTCCCACTTAGCCACGAATTGGGGGCCTTAGCTGTTGGTCAGGGTTGTTTCCCTCTCCACGACGGACGTTAGCACCCGCCGTGTGTCTGCCAGATAGTTCTTCCCGGTATTCGGAGTTTGCTTAGACTCAGTAAGGCTGTGGGCCCCCATCATCCATGCAGTGCTCTACCCCCGGGAGAATTCGTCTGACGCGCTACCTAAATAGCTTTCGCGGAGAACCAGCTATCTCCAGATTTGATTGGCCTTTCACCCCTAGGCACAAGTCATCCCGACCTTTTTCAACAGGTGTGGGTTCGGCCCTCCAGTTGGTGTTACCCAACCTTCAGCCTGCTCATGCCTAGATCAT
>NZ_FNEA01000053.1 GCF_900100045.1 Paracoccus denitrificans
AGCAACCCATGCGCACCGACGAGATCCGAGGCATCGAGAAAGCCCGAGGTGGCGTAAATGCAGCAGGCCAGCGTGACCTCGCGCCCCTGGGCCTCCTCCATGGCGCGGATCGCGTGATTGATCACCGCGCGGGTGGGGGTGAAGTCGTCGGCCAGTTCGACCGGACGCGGAAAGGGCACCTCGGCGCCGTGGGCCAGGGCGGTTTCGGCGATCTCGGCATCGTCGGTCGAGACGATGACATGATCGAAAAGCCCGCTGTCGCGCGCGGCGGCGATCGGCCAGGCGATCATCGGGCGGCCGCCGAAGGGACGGATGTTCTTACGGGGAATACGCTTGCTGCCACCACGGGCGGGAATAATCGCGATCTTCATGTCCGGAGAAAGGATGTTGCCTGAAAAGGGATATGCTCCCCGTTACCTATGCGCCGGGGATCGGCCAAGTAAAGGGGCAACCGTCCTGCCCGGCGGGGATATGCCGGCGGCACCGGATCGAAAGGCGGCGCGACGGCCGTCTCGATGCTGAGCAAGCCGGAAGCGGATTGGGCAAGGCATCATGGCGGACGGGGAGGCCGCTCCCCCCGCAGCTGGGAACGATGCAGATTGAAGCGGGACATCCGTTTTGAAGTCTTGGGACAACAAATTTGGCAGAAAATCTTTTCTGCCAATTTGATCTTCAGGATGCCGCTGCATCGTCGTCGTCCGCCCCGAACTCGGCGATGATCTCGGTCGTCGCGCCACCGCTCTCGAAACTCCAATCGTGGTTAACAAGGGTTGCGATCCATCGGCCATTCAAATCAAGGCTTACGCCCTCGATGGTGATAGGTGCCTCAGCGCGGGCGAGCGGGTAGCCAAAGACCCGCGCCGCGATCCCGAAGGCCAACGCAGCCGCCCCCTTGACCAAGAATACTGTCAACTCGGGATTGGCCACGGTCCAGTCGCGGATCCCGTCGATGACCTTCGTCGTCGATTGGATGATTCCGCTGAAGATGGGCAGCAGCGTATCGGCGGGGCCTCCCCCATCGGCTGCGGCCAGTTCGAGGTGATCGGGACCACGGTGGCCGGCTCCATTAACCAGTCTGTGCTCAACCTGAGCGGTGATGCTCTAGGAGTTGTCGGTGACGCAACATCCATTGCCGGGTCCATCGGTGCGATGACCGGGGCGTTCAACAACGGCGGCGGCATCGGTGTGCTCGGCAATGGCAACTTCGCGGCTACCGGCAGGATCTCGATCACCGTCGTGGGCGCGCTGAACGCATCCGACATCACCACGAAGTTCACCGGCCCGGCCGACGCCGCCACGGCGATGACAACCCCCAATCCGTGAGCTGTCCAGCCTCAACAGCTGACGAAGCTGCATAAATCAAATAGGAAAGGCCCCGGGCTGACCGGGGCCTGATCGAACTGCGCGGCCTCGGGTAGGAATAGCAAGGTCCCGCGACGCATTCCTTCGCGCCGCCCCATCCAAGGCACTCTCCAACGTTGCGTTGTTCCCCTTCGTCCACCACACCAATTCGCCCGAAACATACCGGGCGCCGGAGCCGGAGACCGCATTGACAAAGCTCCGCTCCTCCCTGTCAATCTCCATCGGCGCGAAAGAGTTGGCGCCCGCCTTCATATATTGAACCGTGACGGGCTCTCCGCCCGCACAGGAATAACTGGCGGCGGTTACACTGCCGCCCGTGAGCTTGATCGACAGGGCCAGTACCAGGAAGGCCAGAAGGATGGCGCGGGTCAGGATGCCTCAGATGATCGCTTTCGGCCAGGATATTGGGGCATGGGCGCATGAACAACTCATGATCCGGCAAGCCCCTCTTCGCGGATCAGACCCGAAGCTTTCCGCGTGGCTCCACGAACAGGATCGCCTGGCTTCCCTGGTATCGGAAACCGAAACGCCGGCGAGGACGCGGCGCCATACCAGAGAAGCGCATCATCTGGGCTTGAATACCAAGAGACTGGAGCAGGTTATCCAGCGCCCCTTCCAGTTTATGGTCCTGACCGAGGAAATTCACCCGGGCCTCGCGAACTCCTCTGAGGTGCCGGGTAATGTGCCCCACTTCCTCCCCGCTGAGCGGGTCGAAACACGTCTTGGAAGGATGCATTGCAAGCCGCATTCCCTGCCTATGAATAAGGTGATATAATTCTAAAATCTTAAATAGAGAAAGTGATCCGACAGCCTGGTGCGGCCGGCTCTTCAGGCTACCTTGTTCTGCAAGGAGGTTTCGATATAACGAAGCGCGCCCAGGGCCATGTCCGGGCTCACGCGGCTAGCGACAGCATCCTCTTGTCCGGAAGCGACCCGGGCCAAGTGCCTGCGCAGTATTTCCACGGAAAGCCCACCCTCTTCCCTTAACGCGGTGATGGCAATCTGCCCGATGGTGAAGGCTGCCATGTCCGGGGTGGCCACGTATTCCGGTGCTTGGCGGCGTCGCCGCATGATCGTTGCGTCGCTCATCAATCCCTCGCGTTGCAAAACCACCAGTCCGAAGATCGATCTGGCGCTCAATATCCAAGCTGAACAATTTATTGCACACCAACCGTGCGCCCTGCGTGGCCGCTCTAGAGGATGGCGATCCGCGTTGTCATACGCCGATTGGTGTATGCCACTCAGTTTCGGTGTACCAAGGCGATGATACGATCAAGGATGAGATCATTGCGTTGGTAAAAAACCAACTCGGCCGCATCGGTGACCGGCTCGACGGTGATCAGGGGATTGATCCTTTCCAGTTGCCTGCACGAAGCAAGATCGATGCCGGGATCTTCGGTGGGCGCCAGATATCGCATGGGTATGCGCAACTCGCGCAGCGCGGTGTCCATGCGGTGGCGCGAAAGCTGCAATTCCCGCACAAAGGTCGCATGGCCCTGCTTCAGCAGATGTTCACAGGCGTTCCGGATCAATGCCGTCCAATCGGGGTTGCGCACCGTTTGCTGGTTCAGCGGCGTATGGCGGAAGGCGCGTTCCAGATACCAGTCCAGGCCGTGCTGGCGCATCATCCGATGCCCCGATTTGGCCATCAGTTCGGCAACCCATGGCGCGCTGTCTGCGAGTTGCAGCATGATGCGTTGAATCTGCGGCAGGCGCTGGACTCCCGAAGGGTCGATCCCGCACGAGAAACCGACTGCCAGTATCCCGTGGAAACGCGCTGGATTTGCCACCGCTTCGACGACGAGAGGCAAGGTGCCGCTGGCCAATCCGACGCCAAGGCAAGGGCGGCCGATGACCTGGTCGAGAAAGACCCGCAATGCAACAAGATTGTCGCTCATCACATCAAGCGAGGAGTCCATGGTGCTGTTCCCGTGACCGGGTCGCGACGGAACGTAGAGGCAGATGCCCGCGTCGCGCAGCCGGGCTTCTCCACCGCCAGGCAGCAGATAGGTCATCGGCAATCCGCGAAGCATGACTACCGGAGCGCCCCGCTTCGCGCCTATCCACGTCCATGCGATCTTGCGGCCATCGGGCATCTCGATCAGCTTTTCGCGGCCCAGGGGATCGTGCCAGACAGGGGCTTCGCCCCGAAGCCCGACATGTTCACGACTGGCGATCATGGCCAGCAGGCGCATCAGGTCGATATTCGAGGGGGCACCCATCTTGGCCATGATCGTCTTGATCTGAGTCCGCACCGTCAGCAGCGACACGCCTCGCTCTGCCGCGATCGATTCGAGGTTGCGCAGACGAAAGAACAGATGCGCGACCTCGGATTCGGCCTGCGTCAGGCCGAAGGCCTGTTGCAACTGCTCGGCGATCCGCGGCCCCCAGGCGATTTCCAGGGAGCGGATGGCGATATGGGCGCCGCTCTGGCCCGGCACGCGGATCAGGTAGCCCTCGGCCAAGAAGGATTCGCCATAGCCCTCGGTGGCCGGCAGGATCGTCAGGATCGCTTGCGCCGCGTTGCCTTGTCCGGTGGCGGCACGCAACAGAGCGCAATAGTCCTCCAGGGAATTCGGCGCGATGACTGCAACGTCCATGAACGCGCCCTGGCGCGTGCCGAACGCGCGCTCGCCCGCAATGTTGATGACCGCGACATTGCCGTTTGGCGACAGCACAGTCGCTGGCCCGGGCACTTCGGAAACCGCCAGTTTCAGCGGATCGCTTTCCGTCGGGACATCCAGCTTTTCTAGGGTGTTGCGGAAGGTCAGCAACTGGCTGAACAGCCCCTTGGAGACTTTGGGATGCTCAGCATCTCCGCCGGACGATGCGAGCTTGGTTTCCCAACTCGCCACCATCTCATCGAAAGCATGCTCATCGATGATCGAGCGATAGGTGCTGGCGATGATGTTCAGATCGATATCGTCGTCCGAACTCTGGCCTTCGCTCAACTGAGGCGACAGAAAGAAATGCTGATCGGCCAATGGTGTCTTTGGTTTGGATTCGAGCACGATGGAACCTTTTCACTAAAGCCACCGCGGCGTTGCATCTTATCGGGTGGCCTTCAATCGTCAGGACCCGGCATCACGGGGACCTGCACAAGGCTGAACGCAGCGCCAGCGTAATCGCTGATCCGTGTATTAGCCACACGAATATCTGATCGAATACTCCCCCCGCTGGCCCGTTTTGCATCTTCCTGCTCATCTCAGGGCGATCCGGCGGACGCTTCCGCCTTTCTTCCCCAAGGCACGCACGTTCCGACGACAGCAAAGTGCTGAGTCGAACATGATCACTCCCGCGGACGGACTCGCTGCCTCCCCTTTCTCATCCCCACCGCGTCGCACGCAACCGGAGGCTTCAGTCCTGTCGGGATGAACCGGCAGCGAGTTTATCCCTGACCTCCCTCAAGGCGGCAACAGCTCGTCCCGCACTTGACGCCAGGATGTCTCGGTCTTGCCGCAAGGACGCTGTCGGGCTGTCGCCCCTGTCGCTCGCGAGCCGCCTGCAATGGGTTGCCAGATCCAGCAGCCCCAACGCGCCGGCCGCACCGGCAAGCATATGGGCGGCATCGGCGCGCTCCCTTGCATCGGCGCCGGACCAGATACGAGACAGCCGACCGTCCAAGTTACCGAGGAAACCCGCAATCGCCTTCCCAACCGCATCCGGTCCGGCATAGGTGACCTGGGCGGCCAGAAAGCTCTCATCGAGCACGGGTGTCGCATCCGCCCTGATAGAATCGTCCGGCTCGGTGTCACCTGCCGAATGATGCAGGTGGCCCTGCACTTTCGCGCGCAGTGCCGTAGGGGTGAAGGGCTTGGCAAGAAAGCCGTCGATCCCCGCCGCCTGCATCTGCGCCTTATCGGGGGCAATATTGGCCGACACCGCTACGATGGGAACGTCGGCCGCCCATCCGCCCAAGGCCCTGATCCGCACTGCCGTTTCATAGCCGCTGAGATCGGGCATCCTCAAGTCCAGCAGCAGGATGTCGAAGGATTGCCTCATCGCGCAGTCGATCGCCGAGCGGCCCGACTCCATCGTTATCACCTGGGCACCGGAGGCCGACAACACCCGTTGCGCGACCACCCCCTGCCTCTTCAGGATCGCTTCGAATGTCGAGCGAGTCCTGGTGGCCGGGCCGAGCAGGGCCACGCGGCCTTGCAAGGGTTGGCGCAAGGGGTCCTCGGCAAGCTCGCCGCATGTTACCAGCGGCAAGGTCACGCGGAAGGCACTGCCCCGGTCGACCTCGCTTTCGACCCTGATCGTGCCGCCCATGGCCCGGGCCAGCCCGGCCGAAATGTTCAGGCCAAGCCCTGCGCCGTGGATCTCGTGGTTGGCATCAGCGCCGATGCGGGAAAATCGTTCGAATATCCGCTCCAGATCGTTGGGACGGATGCCGATCCCGGTATCGATCACCTCGACCAGCAACTGGGGTTCCGCGGTTTCGCCCGTGACATCGGCCCTGACCTCGATCCAGCCTTTCCGAGTATATTTGATGGCATTGCCAACAAGGTTGAACAGGATCTGGCGCAGCCGCAGCGGGTCCACCATCGCGGTTGCGGGCAGCCGCTGTCCGAAGGTCAGGACGATATCCAGCCCCTTCCGATGCGCCAGTGGTGCGACGCCGCGCACGGCTTCTTCGCAAAGCCGGCCGATATCCGTCGCGGCGGGGTAGATTTCCAGGTGGCCGGACTCGATGCGGGAAAAGTCCAGCACATCGTCCACGATGGCGGCCAGCGCGCGTGCGGAACTGGCGATGCCGGACAGATGGGCCGCGGCGGGCGCAGGGTTGCCGTCCTCGATCAGCAACTCGGCCATGTTGAGCAGTGCATTCAGCGGCGTGCGGATTTCATGGCTCATGACCGACAGGAATTGGCTCTTGGCCTCGTTCGCCGCCTGGGCGCGTTCGGCCGCCTCGGCAAGTTCGCGGTTCTTCCGCACGATCTCCGCGGTCCGCTCGGCGATCCGCTGTTCGAGTTGCCGGTTCAGCGCTTCGAGTTCCTCTTGCGCCTTCTTCACTTCGGTGATGTCGTGCGAAGCAAAGAAGGCCAGCTTCCGGCCCGCATGTTCGACAAGCTCGGCGCTGACCAGGATGTCTCGCAGCTTACCGGTCCGTGTCCGCATCCGGGCCTGGAAGTTCTCGATCTTTCCATCCTCGCGCAGCCTGCGAACGATTTCCGTCCGGCTCGTATCGCCCTGCTCCCACACCTGCATCTCGCTTGCGGTGCGGCCGATCACCTCCTCGCGCCGATATTCCATGTTCCTGAGCCAGGCGTCGTTGACATCCAGATGCTCTCCGGTGTCCAGGACCGAAAGGGCGGACAGGCCGGGATTGAGCTGGAAGGCCCGCGCATAGATCGGGTCGAGGTTTCCGGTCCCCTGCATCAGATGCAGCACCGCACCGCCTCCGGCCATGGGATCGAGCCGGTAACGGAATTGCCCGACTCCACCTGTCCGCAAAAGATGTCCCTCTGACTGCCGGACGACAGCGAACCATCCGGACCCCGCCCCCTCGACGGGGCGAAGCCATGCACCGATAGGCGTGCCGACAACCACCCGTTCCTCGGAACCAAGCAGGTGCGCAAAGGGCGCGCTGCAATAACTGATCAGTCCATCCGGCCGCAGAACGGCGAAGGTGGTCATGCTTTCAGCTTCATCGGCCATCGCGGCTCTCCGGGAGTCCGGCGGGACGCCGGCCATGCTAGAGGATCTCCGCGATGAAGCGATAGCCGAAGCCATGCACCGTCTCGATCAGGGGGGTGGCATGGCCCAGGACCGCATGCAGCTTGACCCGCAATCGATAGATGGCCTTGTCGACCGCCCGGTCCGTTGCCTCCTCGTCGCTGCCCAACGCGGTCAGCAAGCGTTCCCGATGCACCGGCTTCGCAGCATTTCGGATCAGCACGTCCAGCAGGCGAAACTCGTTTTCCGTCAATTGCAGCGTGTCGCCGTCGTGAAGCCTGACGGTTCGCGCCGCCAGATCGACGCTCCAGCCCTGGAAGTGGTGGACCAACTCCATCTTCTCCTCGCGCTTCGCGACCGCGAGCCGCCCCGCAAGGTTGCGCACGCGCGCGACCAGCTCGCGCGGATGCACGGGCTTTTCCAGATATTCGTCCGCTCCCTGTTCCAGGCCGGTCAGCCGATCGTCGGGGTCGCGGTTCGAGGTTGCGACGATGATCCCGGCCGACGTGCCCCGGCGAATCTCGGATATCGCCTCCAGCGCATTGCCATCGGGCAAACACAGATCAAGCAGAACGATGTCATAACGCGAGCGGGCAATCCTGTCCCGGAAGCAGGCGAGAGTGGGCGCTTCGTCCACGACGCAACCCGCACCGACCAGCACGGCGCCATGAAGCTGCAGCACCGTCTCTTCATCTTCAACCAGAAGCACCCGGATACCCTTCTGCTCACCCGTCATGCCTTGCCCCTTCAGCCCGCGCGCCGCTGCAGTCGTTTCCCTGACGGACGCCACGTCACGAAACAGACTGCCAGATATCTCAGCCTTGGGACAAGCCAGAGAAACATCCGGGACAAGGGAGCGTTAGGTCATGTTGACAAATGGCGGAGCCAGAGGCGGATCGACGTGATGTCGATGAAGCCCAGGAAGCTTTCGGCGGTCTTGTCGTAGCGGGTGGCGACGCGACGGGCATTCTTGAGCTTGTTGAAGCACCGCTCAACGAGATTGCGCAGGCGGTAGAGCCTGCGGTCAACGGCGACCCGTAGCTTCCGGGTTTTGCGCATGGGGATGACCGGCACCACGTCGCGCACCTCCATGGTCTGCGGATGTTGTCGGAGTCGTAGCCGCGGTCTGCGAGCAGAACGCTTGGCTCGGGCAGGTTGTCAGCCATGACCAGATCGAAGCCGAGGTAGTCCGATGTCTGCCCGGCCGTGATCTCGGTTCTCATGGGCAGGCCTGCCGCATTGACCCGCAGATGGATCTTGGTCGTGAAGCCACCTCGCGAGCGGCCGAAACCTTGGCGCGGAGTCCCCCTTTTGCGCCCGCTGCCTGATGATGAGCGCGAACCACGGTGCTGTCGATCATCTGCAGCGCATCCGGCACGATCCGGCTCTCGTTCAGCGCCTCCAGGATCTGTTCCCACAGCCCCGCCAACGTCCAGCGCCGGAACTGCCGATAGACAGACGACCATTTGCCGAACTCTTCCGGCAGGTCGCGCCAGGGCGACCCCGTTCGGGCGATCCAGAAAATCCCATCCAGAACAAGCCGATGGTTCGTGGGCTTGCGGCCGTTCGGAGAACGGACAGCCAGGATGAAGCGTTCAAAGAACGCCCACTCGTCGTTCGACATCAGGTTTCGTGCCACGCTGGTCTCCATTGCAGATACCAGCTTGAATCACGATCACCGCGCCCGGTGAATCCCTTTTGTCAACACGCCCTAGTGGCTCCCGGCGACAGGCACGTCAATCGGCGTGATAGTGAAGATTATTCAGGTTCTCAAATCGGTCATTGCATAAATAGAGCGAAACGCAAGCGTCCTGCCAGTAGCGCCAATCAAAGGGATTGCTCTCCCTTTTCGAGTTCGGACGATGATCAACCCTCGGCCTATCTCGTCGTATTCCTCTTTCTGGTATCGGGATGGGCGATCATGATCATCGCTTTGACCGCGACTGCCTGTTGGATTCTCGATATGAGCCTTATGTCGATTATCTACGGATATCTGGGCGGCGGTGTGTTCGGAGCCATGGTCGCGATCATCGGATCATTGCTTGTGCATGAAACACGGCACGATGCAGGCTGAAATTCATTTCATAAACGAAGCGGGTATATAGCGCACCACCCACCACATCCTCTGAAGCTGCCAGTTTTTCAATTAATAAGGCGATACTTGAGAAAGGTCGATCTCCATGCAAATCGAATATGAAGAGTTTATTGGAAAGGCTCGCTATATCGCCCGCCCCTCCGGGCCTCATGTGGAGCTGGTCGTAACCGATCCGACTCCGCAGCTCCGCGTAGCCTATTATACTGCCATGTCCAAAGGCGCGAGAAGCCGGACCATGGCCCGGGCCTTGGTCAAGCGGATGGTGGAGGATGCCCGCAAAACCGGTCGGCAGATCGTGCCGCTCTGCCCATTCGTCCGCGACGAAGCCGAAAAGAACCCGGACTGGGCGGACGTCATCCGGGACCAGGCCTGATCATCATCCCGACACTCCCGCTCAGGGCCTGGAAAGTGCGAGCGCCTTGTTCTTGAAGCGCTTGTCCTCGGTCACTTCCTGGCCGAACCATGCCGGCGGGGCGAAGGCAAGGGCGGCCTCTTCCGAGGGGAACTCCACCTCGACCAACATCAGTGGCGCCAGATGCCCGGAAAAGACGTCCAGCTCGAATGCCTGCCCGCCGGGCAAGGTTCCGCGATGGCGCGTCTTCTCGACGCATCGGCCTTCGGTCGCGGGCCAGAGGGCTTCGAACTCCGCGGCCCCAAGGGCGATCTCCCGCTCCTCGCGGGTCAGGCCGCCATCGGACTTCAGGGTCAGCGAGTAGTCGTCGCCCTCGCGCCGCAGCCGGATCTCGACTGAATCGGTGGCGGCGGTCAGGTAGCCCTGGAGGATAGGCCGGGCATACAACCCTTTCGGCACCGGGCCCTCGACCAGGAACTTGCGCTCGATTTCCTTCATGCCTTCACCCGCCCCTCGATCTCCTCGAACAGCGCCTGATAGGCTTTGCCGGCCCTGCTACCCGGTGCGGTCGCCAGAACCGGGGCGCGGGTCAGTCCCATGCGCTCGATCTCGGAGGCGAAGGGGATCGTCGCCTGCGCGAAACGTCCGGGATGTGCCTCCGTCATCCCGGCGATCGTCTCGCCATGCAAGCTCTTGATGCCCTGCACCATGGAAAAGAAGGCGTGGATCCTGTTCTCGGGCAGGTCGGAGGCTTGGAAGAATTCCAGCAATTGATCGAAGGTGCGTTGCGACAGCGTCGTGGGGATCACCGGCACCACCACCGCATCCGCCGCATGGAAGACGTTCTCCGACAGCATCGAGATGTTCGGCGGACAATCCAGAACCACCACGTCATAATCGGACTTGACCGCCTTCAGCGCCTTTTTCAGGCGCGACTGGCTGTTCTTCATCCGCGACAGGAACACGTCGAAATCGCGGAAACTGATATTCGCGGGCAGGATGTCGAGATTGTCGTAATCGCTGCCGCGGATCGCCTTGGCGAAGCGTTGGTCATCCTCGAAGAACTGCGCATCGATCAGCTTCTTCGAGGGCTTCACGCGGAAATAGAATCCCGATGCGCCTTGCGGGTCGAGGTCGCACAGCAAGGTCCGGCGTCCCGATGCGGCAAAGGCATAGGCCAGGTTCACCGCCGTCGCGGTTTTGCCCACGCCGCCCTTGTTGGAATAGCAGGCGATGATCTGCATCAGGAACCCTTTCCTTCATGGAACAATCTGCGGATGGTGCGCTGCATCCTGCCGCTGTTGAAGCGCGCGAAGGTTGCGGCGATCTTCTCTCGCTCAGCGAGCTGTTTCTGATGCAGCACGATGACCAGCGCACCGACGCTCTGGGCGATGTCGAGCTTGTGCGGCGCATCGCCGAGATCGTCCGCGAAGGCCTGGAGCCTGGTCTGCTGCACCGCATAGTCGTTGAACAGACCCAGCGAATCCTGGAGTTCCTTCAGCGGCTTGAGAACCTTCTGGAAATCGCCGCGGGGAAAGACCGGGCCGAAGAATTCCATCAGGTAGCGCAGCTTCTTGCATTCGATGCGCAACGCGTGAACCTCCTCGTCGGGCGTCTCGGCCGTCAGGCCGGCCGCGATGCGGCGGATCCGGCGATAACGCTTCCAGATCAGTTCGCAGGCCAGATCAAAAGAGGCGCGGCTGGCATTCGGGCCGGGCAGCAGCTTGCGTCGCCTGGCAAACAGCTTGGCCAGGGCCTTGATTTCCTTTTGATAGCCCTTGCTGCGCAGATGGGCGGCCAGCTTGGCATGCTCTGCCGCCCGCCGGTCGCGAAGCCGCGCGAACATCCTGTCCAGCCCGGCATGCATCCTTTCCGGGACAAGATCGCAGAAATCCTGCTGGGCCAGCAGATAGACGTCGAGGTCGCGCAACGGCCCGGTCGGCACCATCAGCGCAGAGAAGCGCGCCTTCAACCCGGCCGTCTGCTCGGGGTCGTAGACGCCCTTGAACAGGCTCAGCACCGAGCGGATCTTGCGCAGGGCGACGCGATAGTCATGCAGGAATTCGGTATCCAGATCCGCGACGATGCCTTGCTCATTCGCGCGGGCGACGGGCAGATGACCGTCGATCAGGTCATTTGCCGCGTCGAATGCGGTTTCCTCGCGCCCGACCTCGATCTTCGGCCTTGCCACATAGCCGGTGTTGGCCGGGTCGATCATCCGGTAGAGATTGCCCGCCCCGAACGGCGTTCCCCCGCAGTCGCGGAGATGCGCGACCAGATCGTGAAGGGCCCTGTCATAGCCGCGCAGCCCCTGCGGCCTCACCAGGATCACGGCATTGCCATCGGTCGGCTGCAATTCTCGCAGTTCAGCCCGCGCGCGGGTCTTGCCCTCGCCATCGACCAGCGCCAGCCGGCCGGATCGGGCCATGCCCGAGGCAACGGGCAGCAGCGCACGCAGCGGAGACAGACCGGCCAGCGCGATCTTGACCGGCCCTTTGGCGAATTCTGCGACAAAGCGCGCTTGCGGCGTGGCGGGCTGGCGCAAGACCTCGCCCGCGGCCGATATCAACTCCAGCCGGCTGCCGTCTTCCAGAAGCAGGCGCCGCGACATGCGCAAGCTCTGATCGAAACAGTCGCGGATCGCAAAGGGGCGGCTGCCCTCCGCCCATTCCAACAGCGGCGTGAGGTTCTGCACGTCGCGCCCGGCCAGGTCGCCCAGGCGCGTGGCAGAGAGATAATAGGTTTCGTCGCCGGTGATCATGCCTTCGGCTTCCGGGTTTGGTCGAGATAATCCTCGACCAGCTTTTCGATGATCTTCTGCACGCTCGTCTCTTCTTCGATTGCGCGGATCTTCAGGGCCTTCAATGTCTTGCCGGAGAGACGCAGAGAGGTGTTCTTCTTACCGTCGTCCTTGGATTTCTTGGCCATATCATGATCCCACTTTCATGACGTCTTGATGTCATATGTTTCGCGGCATGACAAACAGGTAGCGGGCCGGCCTGTCCTGAACGGGTGCAGCGGACTCGTCCGGGCCGATCTTGGCACCGATCAGAGCATGGTCTCTGGAGCTTTTCTTGCTGCGGCCATCGGCGGCGCGACCTTTGCCCGTCATCGAATTGCGATGATGAATGCGTCATATGGACCTCGGACGAGCCCGCAGGTAGGTGCCCAGGATGCCGATAGAGATCGAACGAAAATTTCTTCTTGCCAACGAGGACTGGAGAGCGGCAGTTTCCCGTTCCACACGGCTTCGGGACGGCATCCTTGCCTTCTACGACGGCCGCAAGATCCGCATTCGCTTCTACGACGAGAAAGCCACTCTGACGGTGAAGGGACCGCGCAAGGGGCTGGCCCGGGATGAGTTCGAATACGAAATCCGTAACCGGCCGATTGTTACCGCGGCGACTGAGCCTTGATGCGGGCGACGAGTTCCGCGTCATCGACAAAGTCGTCGAGGAACGCGTGCCAGGTTTCGGTGGTGATGCGCGCGTCCCTGAGCATGTCTTTCAGTTCATCGATACCGTCATCGGTCAGGGCGGTGACGGTGTCATCCGGGCCGGTATAGACGCTGATGATCGAGCCATAGGTCAGGTTGTCGTCGTTGTAGACGATGGCTTTGAGAAGCTCGGGGTCTTCGCCCAGCATCTTTGCGATGTAGTCGAGGGTGCAGACGTGGGTGACGGTTGCCATCAGGCGGCCTCGTGCAGGGCGGAGGGCAGCGGCGACCAGTTCCAGGGCAACAGATCGTCGAGCCGATTGATCTTGTGATCATGGATGCGGGCCAGGATGTCGGCCAGATAGGCTTGGGGGTCCAGGCCGTTCATCTTGGCGGTTTCAACGATGGTCATGGCGCGGGCCAGCGTTTCGGCTCCGGTATCCGCACCGGCGAAGAGCCAGTTGCGGCGCCCGACACCGATCGGGCGCAGCGCGCGCTCGGCAGGATTGTTGTCGATCGCCACCCGGCCGTCCTCAAGGAACAGGCTGAAAGCGTCCCGGCGGCTCAGCCCGTAACGAAAGGCCTTGGCCAGATCGCCCTTGCCGGGGATCCGCGAGAGCTGCTGCTCTGACCAGGCGAAGAAGACCTCGACCTTCGGAACGCTGTGTTTCCGGCGCGCGGCAAGGCGGATATCGGCGGGATGGCCGGTGATCTCCCGCTCGATGTCATAGAGCGCGCCGATACGGTCGAGTGCCTCGCGGGCGATCGTTGATTTGGTCTTGGTCCATTCATCATGGAAGTCACGCCTCAGGTGAGCCCAACACGCGGCCTCCCGAAGGCGGGGCTTCCCGTCGGGTTCCGGTTCATAGAGCTTGGCATAACCCTTGTAGCCATCGGCCTGGAGAATGCCGCGGGTGTTGGCGAGATGGCCGTGGACGTGCTCTTCCTTCCAGTCGGGCGCGAAGGCATAGACCGCGCCGGGCGGTGAGGCGCCTGCCCAAGGGCGCTGATCGCGGACATAGGCCCAGATCCGGCCCTTCTTCACACCCTTGCCCACCCCCTTGTCGCGGCCCGCGCGATCCAGCACCCGGATCGGTGTGTCATCGGCATGAAGGAGGTCGCTGGCCATCACATCCACCTCGATCCGCTCGATCAGCGGTGCCAGCACCTTCATGGCGCGACCGCACCAGTCGACCAAGGTACTGTCCGGGATGTCGGCGCCCATCCGGGTGAAGATCTCATGCTGGCGATAAAGCGGAAGGTGGTCGTCAAACTTGGAGACGAGGATGTGGGCGAGCAGGTTCGCACCGGCCATGCTGCCGGGGATCGGCCGGCTGGGGGCCGGCATCTGCACCATGCGTTCACAGCGGCGGCAGGACTTTTTCAGGCGGGCGATCTGGACAACCTTCAATTGTGCCGCGATCAGATCCAGCATCTCGCTGACATCTTCGCCCACCAGGCGCAAATCGCCGCCGCAATCGGGGCAGCAACTGCCGGGGTCGAGCTCCCGCCGCTCGCGCGGCGTGCTGTCCGAGACCCGGGGACGTCGGCGGGATGGGCGCTCGGCAGCTTCATCGGCAGGTGCCGTTTCCAACCCATCATCGTTTTGGCCGTCGTTCACGACGTCAGGCTGGCCTTCGGCCGCTGCGATCATGAGATCCTCGAGCGCCAGCTCCAGCTGTTCGATCTCGCGCTCGATCTTTTCCGAGGACTGGCCGAAGACCTGCTTCTTCAGCCTGGCAATGCGCAGCCGCAGGGACTGGATCAACTGGTCATGGGCGCGCAACGTGGCCGAGATCTTCGCGTTTTCCGCCTGCAACGCCGCGATCAGCGACTTCAGAAGCGCCGGATCATCAGGAAGGGTCTGGGCCGCATTCGACATGCGCCCACCTACCACAAGGCAGGCAAAATTGCCATAAAAACAAGGCGTTTTAGCAGGGTAAATCAGCCCACCCGGGCCGGTGGCGCGCCCCAATCCGGCCTGCGCCAGTCAATGCCTTCCCACAGCATGGCCAGCTGCGCCGAGGTCAGGCGAACCGCACCATCCCCGCGCATCGGCCAGGGAAAGCGCCCCTTCTCCAGCACCTTGTAATACAGGCAGAAGCCCTGACCATCCCAATGAAGCAATTTCAACCTGTCGCCGCGACGCCCGCGGAATGCAAAAACCGCACCGCCGGCCGGCTTCTGGCGCAGAACATCCTGGGCAAGTGCAGCCAGCCCGGAGATTCCCTTCCTCATGTCGGTCACGCCGCAGGCCAGATAGACACGAACGCCGGTTCCCGGCCCGATCATGCCCCTTCCACCGCACGGATCACATGTGTCAGCGTCACGGTATCCAGAGCCGGATCGAAGCGCAGGCAGCGACCATTCGCCAACTGCAACTCGATCTGGGCAGGCCGAGGCGCTCCTGTGCAGATGGCCGCTGTCTGCATCACCAATTTATGGCTTACTCCACTCAGAGGACTATCGCACCCGTTTCGCCGACAACCTCTCAAAACAATTGCCGCGCATCCCCCGCGTCAAGGCCGCTGATGATTTCTGGGCTTTTTCCAAGGCAGGGCGTGTGCTGGCGGCGTTGCATGTGAACTACGAGCAGGTGGAGCCCTATCCCGTCACCTTCATACGCGGTGATACTTCGCTTGTGCCACCCCCTGATCCCGAGCGCTTCTATCGGGTGGAGCAGATGAAATTCGCAGGCAAGCGCCCGAAGCTCGACAGATCCACCGTCATCTATAATGCGAGCATCACCATCAGCGGCATCCCGCTTGAGGCATACGACTATGTGGTGAACGGCAAGCCCGCGCTCGAATGGGTGATGGAACGTCAATGCGTAAAAACGGACAAGGCCAGCGGCATCGTCAACGACGCCAACCGCTATGCCATCGAAACGGTCGGTGATCCGGTCTACCCGCTGCGGCTGTTCCAGCGCATCATTACCGTCAGCCTTGAAACCATGAAGATCGTGAAGGCTCTTCCCGCGCTGGGGGACTTGTCGTGATCGATGCGGCCCACTCCATCACACTCGACAGTTACAGGGGTATATCTGTCGCCCGCAGCGGGGATTCGAGTTGCAGGCCGCAAACCAACGACAACGCCCCGGCGCTTCCGCGTCCGGGGCTTTGTGTAGTTCGCCGATTACGGTGTAAGCTGTTGCTACACTTCGATTTCGAGTGTTTTATGACAGAAGTGGTTGCGGGGGTAGGATTTGAACCTACGACCTTCAGGTTATGAGCCTGACGAGCTACCGGGCTGCTCTACCCCGCGGCCGTTTGCGCTGGATTGTCAGCGCTTTTTGTCATCGTCGAGAGATTTTCGCTTCTTTTCAGGTCTGGCGGTGACCTACTCTCCCACGTCTTTTGACGCAGTACCATTGGCGCTACGGCACTTAACGGCCGAGTTCGGGATGGGATCGGGTGTTTTGCTCGTGCTTTGGCCACCAGACCGGAAAAGGAGCGAGATCGGCGTTTTCCGGTTCGTTCCGAACCTGGAAAGTCATTGTC
>NZ_FNEA01000087.1 GCF_900100045.1 Paracoccus denitrificans
CGACCGCCACGCGCGCCAGTTCGCGGCCCGTGTGGCGGTCGAGGATCAGGCCATCTCGGCCCTCGACGAACATGGTCTTGGCGGCGGCCGCGTCCTGCATCAGGAGCTCTCCGAAAGCGCCGCTGAGCATGCGAGAAATTGCAGCGCGAAGTCCTGATGTTTCCACCACTCGGGGATCTTCGGTGCATCTGGGTAGCCGTTGTCTTTGACCAGCCTGTCCGGGTCGGCCCCAAAGGCTTCGCAAATGCGGCGCGCCAGTCGTTCGACCTGTTCGTTTCCATAGTCGCTATAGAACTGCATCAGAACTTCTCCCCGCGCAGGTTGGCCGGGCGGTGGCGCTGGCGCTGCATCACGCCGTGCGCGCTGGCGACGACCATGCAGGCCAGACGCCGCAGGCTTTCCGGTGCCGCGTCTGCCAACTCGGCGTTGGCGATGATGGTGCGCGCATCGGAGACCGCGCGCGGGGTCACAATGAGGGAGGGGAGTTGCATCAGGCGCTCCATCCAAGGCTTGCGGATGAGGCTAAAGCTGACAGGACAAAAATCCTATGTCAACATCAAACAGGACAGTAATCCTATTATTTCGGACTTTCGTCCGGGCGCGACTCATTGGCCCGTTCTTAGGATCGGGAGGAATTCTTCACCGTTTGTTCTTGCCAACGCTCGAAGTTGGCTCAACGATAGGGTGGCTAGTGATAAGGGAGGCGCCATGTTGAGCAAGTCGGAGACACTTCGGTGCCTGTTGCGGCTCGACGATAGCGCTGTGGTTAGCCTGCGGTTCGCCGTGGAAGTGGCGAAGAGAGCAGCTTCTGAACGTTCTGCCGGCGCTTCTGCTGCGTCGATCCTTCCCCAGAACTCTGATGCTGTTCTTGCGCCTGAAGACGATTTTCCTCCTGTTGCGTTAGGAGAAATTGCGCGTAAGTGAGCGCTTCTTGCATAATTTCGGGCGGCAAAGTGTAAATCTCTTCAAGTAGTTCTATCGCCGGTCTGGCGTCCGGATGCTCACCTATCGCAATGATGTCCGATAGGGCGTATCCCATTGCTGATGCAATTTTCTGCGCCGTTTCCACGCGAGGAGAGCTGTTGCTCCCCGCTAAGAGCTTCCTGATGGTCGAGTTGTCCAGGCCCGCTTCCACCGACACGGTGGCGGGCTTGAGGTCGGGTCTCGCATCGAAAATCTGACGCAATCCTTCGATGAAGGGGTCTCTAATCGACATGTATTTAGTTTGATCGAAGGACGTTCGTCCCGCCATAGGATAATAGTCCTTGACAAGAGTGAGGATTATAATCCTACATGCGGGCATGATTGCTGAATTCGTTCACGACTGTAGGGCATACGCGGAGGCGAGGGGCATCTCTCTCGTTACGCTCGGCCTGTATGCTGTCTCTGACAGCCGACTGTTCTCCAGGTTGGATAACGGCGGCCAGTGTCTGCCTAGGACCATGGACCGCGTTCGCGCCTACATGTCCGCTAATCCGGTCGGCAGCGATTTCAGTGTCATTTCTCCTCAACCCGCCGCCACGGCGGCACAACCCCAAGAGCATCCTCATGTCCCTGATCTGCAAAATCCCTGATCGTCCCCGATCTGGCCTGCCTTCGC
>NZ_FNEA01000051.1 GCF_900100045.1 Paracoccus denitrificans
CCCCCCCCATTCACCCTTTTTGGAGTGCTTTGACGGGGTCGAGTTTTGCGGCGTTGACGGCCGGGAGGTATCCGAATGCGAGGCCGATGGCGCAGGCGCTGGCGAGGGCGGCGAGCATGGAGAGGGGGGAATAGACCAGGGTGAAGTCGCTGCTCATGCGCTCGAAGGCCAGGCCGAAGCCGAGCGCGGCCAGGATGCCGGCGATGCCGCCGATGACGCAGACCAGCACCGCCTCGATCAGGAATTGCGCGCGGATGTCGCCGCGCCGGGCGCCGACCGCCATGCGCAGGCCGATCTCGCCGATGCGCTCGGTGACCGAGACCAGCATGATGTTCATCACCCCGATGCCGCCGACCACCAGCGAGATCACCGCAATGGCCGCGATCAGCAGCGCCAGGGTCTGCGTGGTCGAGGTGATGGTCTGGCGGATCTGGTCGTTGTTGACGATGAAGAAGTCCCTGGTGCCGTGGCGCCGGGTCAGGATGTCGGCGACCATCTGCTCGGCCAGCGCCATGTCCACGTCGTCGGCCACCCGCAGGGTCAGCCCGCTGACGCTGGTCGAGCCCAGGTAGCGCGCCTGCACCGTGGTATAGGGGGCATAGACGGTCAGGCTGGTCGAGCCGCCGGGGCCGCGGTTCTGCGCCTCGGCCACGCCGATCACCCGCAGGGGCACCTTGCCGGCCATGAAGACCTGCCCCAGCGCCGGGCCGTCGCCGAAGAGGCTGGTCCGGGTGTTCTCGTCGATGACGACGTTCTGGCCCATCGCCGCCACGTCGGCCTCGTCGAAGCCGCGGCCCTGGGTCAGCGCGACGCCGGCCACGTCGAAATACTGCTCGCCGACGCCGCTGATCTGGGCGCTGGCCTCGGTGGCGCCGTGGCGCAGGGTGGCGCTGGTGCCGACCGTCGGGCTGACCGAGGCGACATGGGGCTGGCGGGCCAGCGCCGCGGCGTCGGCGGTGACCAGCGTCGTCACCCGCCCCGAGCGCATGTCGCCGAAATCGCGGCCCGGAAAGATCTGCAGGGTGTTGGTGCCCAGCCCGGCGATGTTCTGCAGCACCTGCCGGCGCGAGCCCTCGCCCAAGGCCACCACCGAGACCACCGAGGCGATGCCGATGATGATGCCCAGCATGGTCAGGAAGCTGCGCAGCTTGTGGGCGCGCATGGAAAGCAGCGCCATGCGCAGCGCCTCGGCCAGCCGGCCCAGCACCGGCACGGCGGCGCGGGCCTGAACGCGGGCCTGAACGGGGGCCTGAACGGGGGCCGGTTGCGGGGCGGGTTGCGGGGCCTGTGCGGGGCCGGGCCCGGGATCGGCGGCCGGCGCCCCGGTCCGGCGGTCCGCGACGATGCGGCCGTCGGCGATCTCGACCACGCGATGCGCCCGCGCCGCGACCCTGGGGTCGTGGGTGACGATGACCACGGTGCGGCCCTCGGCGTTCAGCCGCTCCAGGATGCCCAGCACCTCGTCGCCGCTGCGGCTGTCGAGCGCGCCGGTGGGCTCGTCGGCCAGGATCACGCGGGCGTCGTTGACCAGCGCCCGGGCGATCGAGACCCGCTGCTGCTGGCCGCCCGAAAGCTGGCCGGGCCGGTGCCCCGTCCGGTCGCCCAGCCCCAGCCGCTCCAGCAGGTCGCGGGCGCGGGCGCGGCGGGCATCGGCGGGCAGGCCGCGATAGATCGCCGGCACCTCGACATTCCCCAGCGCCGTCATCTCGGAGAGCAGGTGGTAGCGCTGGAAGATGAAGCCGAAGGTCTCGCGGCGCAGCGCCGCCAGCTCGCCCGCGCCCAGCCGCGCCACCTCGCGCCCGTCCATCCGGTAGCTGCCCGAGCTGGGCCGGTCGAGGCAGCCCAGGATGTTCATCAGCGTCGACTTGCCCGAGCCCGAGGCGCCCATGACGGCGACGAACTCGCCCTGGCCGATGTCGAGGTCGATGTCCGTGAGCACGCGCAGCACCCCCTCGCCCGAGGGGTATTCGCGGCCGACGCCGCGCAGCCGGATCAGAGGGGCGCCCGTCTCAGCCACCCAGCGGCCCCATCATGCGGCGGCTGCCGCGGGGGGCGGCGGCGGCCGGGGCGGCGCCCTGCTCGCCGGTCACCACGCGCTCGCCCTCGGCCAGGCCCGAGACCACCTCGGCCGCCACCTTGTCGTTGAGCCCGATCACCACGTCGCGGGTCTCGATGCCGGCGCCGCCCAGCACCCGGACCTGGTGGCTGCCGTCGGGATTGCGCCGGCCGAGCGCGCTGGACGGGATGGTCAGCACGTCCTGCGCCGCGCCCAGCACGATGCTGACCTGGGCGGTCATGTAGCTGCGCAGCCGGCCGTCGGGGTTCTCGACCGGGACGATGCCGGTGTAGTAGATCGCGCCGCTGCTGCTGTCGGTGCCGGTGCCGCCCTGGATGGCGCTGTCGTTGACGATGCTCTGCGGCGCCGGCGCGATGCTGTCCAGCACGCCCTCGTAGCTGCGGCCGCTGTCGTCGAGCAGGCTGAAGCGCACCTTCTGGCCGGGCCGGACCTTGCCGATATCGGCCTCGGAGATCTCGGCATGCACGTCCATGCGGTCGAGCTGGCCCAGCACGACGATGGTGGGCGAGGACTGCACCGCGTTCACCGTCTGCCCGGCCTGGCTGACGATGGCCAGCACGGTGCCGGCCATGGGGGCGGTGATGCGGGTATAGTCGAGGTCGGTGCGGGCGATCTCGATGGCGACCTCGGCCTGGGCGATCTGGGCCTGCAGCGCGGCGATCTGGGCGCGGGCGACGTCGACATCCTGCTGGGCGCTGTCCATGGTGCTGCGCGAGGCGGCGTTCGAGCGGATCAGGTTCTGCTGGCGTTCCAGGGTCTTTTCGGCCAGGGCCAGCACGGCGCGGCGCTCGGCCATCTGCGCCTTGAGATTGGCCAGCGCCGCCTGTGCGGTGCGCAATTCGTTGGCCTGCTGGACCGAGTCGATCCGCGCGATCAGGTCGCCCTGCTCCACCCGCTGGCCCAGAACCACCGCCAGCTCGGTGATCCGACCCGAAACCTGCGCACCCACCGCAACAAGGTTCGAAGGCTTCAAACGACCCTCAGCAAGAACCGATACCTCAAGAGAACCGCGCGAGACCTCGGCGCTGATATAGCCGGGCGTCGCGGGTTTGCCCTGGGTGATCCCGGCCAGCCCGGCCCACAGGGTGACAAGCGCCGCGGCGATCAGGACAAGGAGGACGGGCTTGCGCATCGGGTGCTCCGTGACGTTCGGCCGGCGGCGGCCGGGCGACAGGGGATCGGCGCGGGCGCGGCCCTTGTCCGGGGCGGCCCGCCTGGCGATGCTTCTAGCGCGGTTCGCATCCCCGCGCGACCATGGTTTTCGCATTGCGGCCGCACCCGGGAGCACATCTTGTTGAGCGCCGCCCCGGTCGGGTTTCGGCATATATTTCAATGCGGATGTTCCGTTCACGGACGACCGGGGCAAGGGACACGGAGTCCTGATGGGACGGGATGCGCCCGCCGCGTGCCGGGGCGCAGGGCGCAGGCGGCGGGATCGGCCGGGCAATCCGCCGCCGTCTTGCGGTCCCGGCAGGCGCTGCGGGGACGGCTGCGACATCGCCGCCCCTTGCAGGCGCGGGTTCTCGTGCCTAAGTGGCCCTCGTGACCCGCCGGCAGCAAGAACAGAACAAAGGTCGAGCTGACGATGCGTTTTCTGCTGACATTCCATTCCGCGGCCACCGGGCAGTGGCGTTGCCTGGACACCGCGCTTCTTGCCGCGTTCCGGTCGGGCAGGGCAGAGGACCTGCCCGCGGCCCTGCGCGACGAGCCGGAGCTGGCGATGCGCTGGCTGCTTGGGCGCTATGAGATCGCCGAGGCGCTGACGCCCGCCGCGGAAGGCGCGGCACCGGCGCCACGGCAGGGCGACCTGATCGCGGTCTATGCCCTTGGCGCCGAGCGATCCGTCATCGGCTTCGAGAACACCTATAACGGCGCCTGGCTGGAGATGTTCGTGCTGGAGAACCGGCCGCTGGGCCATATCGCCGCCCGCAAGGTCATGGCTCCGGCGCGGGCGATGGCCTCGCTGGAGGATCGCGTGGCGCGTCCCCTGCACGCCGCCGACGAAGCCTGCCGCCTGACGGTGAGCCGGATCATCGAGCATCAGCAGGTGCTGGACAGGCGGCGCAAGGACGGCGCCGGCCGGACGACCCCCGAGGTGGAGAGAACCTGACGCCGGCCGGCCGCCGCGATGGTTCGGGCCGGCGGCGAGAGGTGCGCATCGGGCGGTTGACAGCTTGCCGGCAGAATTATAAACGAACGGTCGTATTGAAATTATCGGACCGGATATGGGACGCAAGCGCACGATCGACCGCGACGAGCTGATGGCCGCCATCGAGCGGGTGGCGCGGCGCTCGGGCATCACCGGGCTCAGCATCGACGCCGTCGCCAAGGAGGCGGGGATCAGCAAGTCCAGCGTGGTCTATGATTGCGACAGCAAGGCCGGGCTGCTGGCCGCCTTCATCCGCCACAAGATGGCCCAGCATCAGGCGCGCTTCGTCGAGATCCGTGCCCGGCGCGAGGGCGAGCCGAACGCGCGGCTGCGCGCGCTGATCGACGAATACCGCCGCGTGCCGACCGACGAGGAGCTGGACATGGCGCTGCTGGTCAGCGCCAGCATGGGCGAGCATGCCGAATGCCGCGAGATCATGCGCGAAAAGCTGGCCAGCGATGCCGAGACGGTGGCGGCCCAGGCGGCCGACCGGCGGCGGATGCTGATGGCGCTGCTGACGCTGCACGGCATGGCGTTCCTGGAATATTTCGGCTTCCACCGTTTCGACCAGGAAACCCGCAACGAGATCCTTGATGAATTGATGGCGGTCGCGGAAAGCGACCCCGGCGCAGCCGGAGACTGACCCCTCCCCGAACCATTCAGCCTTCCCAGGAAAGAACCATGACCATGAGACTTTCTCCCGGCGTCTGCGCCGGGCTTGTGCTTTGCTGCCTGATGGCGGCCGCCCCGGCGGCGGCGCAGCAATTGCCGCCGCCGCAGGTCAGCGTGCAGGAAATGACGCCCGAGGCGCTGCCGGTGGTGAACGAATTGCCCGGCCGCGTGGCCGCGACCCGCACCGCCGAGGTGCGGCCGCGCGTCGGCGGCATCGTGATCGAGCGCGTCTTCGAGCAGGGCGGCAAGGTCGAGGCGGGCGATGTGCTTTACCGCATCGACCCCGCCCCCTATGACGTGCGCGTCGCCAGCGCCGAGGGCGCGCTGGCCCGGGCCGAGGCCACGGCGCTGAACGCCGCCGACCAGGAAAAGCGTGCCCGCGCCCTGCGCGAGCGCAAGGTGACGGCGGGGGTCGACCTGGACAATGCCGCCACCGCGCTGGCCCAGGCCCAGGCGGATGTGGCCATCGCCCGCGCCTCGCTGCAGGAGGCGCAGCTGAACCGTTCCTATACCGAGGTCGCGGCGCCCATCGCCGGCGTGGTCGGCCGGGCGCTGGTGACCGAGGGCGCGCTGGTCAACGCCCAGACCGACATCATGGCGACGATCCAGCAGCTCGACCCGGTCTATGTGGACTTCACCCAGTCCTCGTCCGAACTGTTCGCGTTGCGCCGGGCCCTGGCGGCGGGGCAACTGGCCATGATCTCGGCCGACGCGGCGGCGGTGCGGCTGATCTTCGACGACGGCAGCGAATATGCCCATCCCGGCAAGCTGCTGTTTTCCGAGGCGAGCGTGGACAGCTCGACCGGGCAGATCACGCTGCGCGCCGAGTTCCCGAACCCCGAGGGCGACCTGCTGCCCGGGCTTTACGTCCGGGTGCGGATCGAGCAGGCGGTGCGCGACAACGCCCTGACCGTGCCGCAGATGGCGGTGCAGCGCGACCAGTCGGGCCAGGCCTATGTCTATGCGCTGAAGGATGCCGACACGGTCGAGCGCCGCGACGTGACGCTGGGCCAGACCGCCGGCAACCGCTGGCTGGTGGAAAGCGGGCTGAAGCCGGGCGACCGGGTCGTGGTCGCCGGAGCGCAGAAGCTTTACCCCGACGCCAAGGTGGTGCCGCAGCCTGTGGACGCGGCCCAGCCGGCGGTGCCGGCCGGTGCCGCCGCGGCGGCCGAAGCGCCCGCCCCGGCGCCTGCGCAGGAGTAGGGCGATGGCACGGTTCTTCATTCACCGGCCGGTGCTGGCCTGGGTGATCTCGATCTTCATCGTCATCGCCGGGGTGCTGGCGCTGCCGATGATGCCCATCGCGCAATATCCGCAGGTGGCCTGGCCGCAGATCACCATCTCGACCGCCTATACCGGCGCCGCGCCGGGAGAGATCAACCAGGCCGTCGCCCAGCCCATCGAGGACGAGTTGAACGGCGTCGAGGGGCTGGCCTATTACGAATCCGTCTCGGACAGTTCGGGGGCCATGTCGATCACGGCGACCTTCGAGCCGGGCACCGACATCGCCCGCGCCCAGGTGGACGTGCAGAACGCCGTGGCGCGGGTCGAACCGCTCTTGCCGCAAAGCGTGGTCGACCAGGGCGTGCTGATCGAAGAGGCGGGCACGGGCTTCCTGATGATGGTCGCGCTGACCTCGGACGACGGGGCGATGGACGACATCGCGCTGGGCGATTACCTGAACCGCAACGTGGCGGGCGAGATCCGCCGCATCGAGGGCGTGGGCCGGGCGCAGGTCTTTGCCCCGGAACGGGCGCTGCGGATCTGGGTCGATCCGGCCAAGATGACCGGGCTGAACCTCAGCTCGGCCGAGATCGTCGCGGCGGTGCGGGCGCAGAACGCGCAGGTCGCGGCGGGCAAGGTCGGCGCCGACCCGAACCCCATCGGCCAGCAGCTGACCGCGACCGTGCTGATCAAGGGGCAGCTCGACGATGTCGAGGAGTTCGGCAAGATCGTGCTGCGCGCCAATCCCGACGGCTCGACCGTGCTGCTCCGCGACGTGGCCCGGCTGGAGGTGGGCGCGGAAAGCTACAGCTTCGCCTCGCGCATCAACGGCAAGCCGGCGGCGGCGCTGGGCATCCAGCTTTCGGCCGCCGGCAATGCGCTGAGCACCTCCGAGGCGGTGCACCAGAAGATGGAGGAGCTGTCGCGGTTCTTCCCCGACGGCGTCAGCCATACCATCCCCTATGACACCACCCCCTTCGTCGAGGCGTCGATCGAGAAGGTGCTGCACACGCTGCTGGAGGCGGTGGCGCTGGTCTTTGTGGTGATGTTCCTGTTTTTGCAGAATTTCCGCTATACCATCATCCCGACCATCGTGGTGCCCATCGCGCTGACGGGGACGGTGGCGGTCATGCTGGCGGCGGGGTTCTCGATCAACGTGCTGACCATGTTCGCCATGGTGCTGGCCATCGGCATCCTGGTCGACGACGCCATCGTGGTGATCGAGAACGTCGAGCGCATCATGGCGACCGAGGGGCTGCCCCCGCGCGAGGCGACGGAAAAGGCCATGGGCCAGATCTCGGGCGCCATCGTCGGCATTACGCTGGTCCTGGCGGCGGTCTTTGTGCCGATGGCCTTCTTTCCCGGCTCGTCGGGCATCATCTATCGCCAGTTCGCGCTGACCATGGTGGTGTCGATCCTGTTCTCGGCCTTCCTGGCGCTGACGCTGACCCCGGCGCTTTGCGCGACCTTCCTGAAGCCGATCAGCGGCCATCACGAAAGGAAGGGCTTCTTCGGCTGGTTCAACCGCAATTTCGACCGGCTGACCGAGCGTTACACCAGCGCGGTCGGGCTGGTCACGCGGCGGCGGCTGGTGATGATGGCGTTCTATCTGGTGCTGGTCGGCGCGACGGCCATGGGCTTCCTGCGCCTGCCGACCAGTTTCCTGCCGAACGAGGACCAGGGCTTCATCATCGCCGACATCCAGACCCCTGCCACGGCGAGTTCCAACCGCACGGACGAGGTGCTGGGCCAGGCCACGCAGATGTTCCAGCGCAGCGATGCGGTCGAGAATACCGTGGCGATCCGCGGCTTCAGCTTTTCGGGGCAGGGGCCGAACGCGGGGCTGATGTTCGTCACCTTCAAGGACTGGGCCGAGCGCGAGCAATCGGCGCAGGACATCGCCAATGCCGCGAACATGGAGATGTTCGGCTATCAGGACGCGCAGGCCTTTGCGCTGTCGCCGCCGCCGATCCCCGGCTTCGGCGCCACCGGCGGCTTCAGCTTCCGCTTGCAGGACCGCGGCGGGCAGGGGCAGGAGGCGCTGCTGGCAGCCGCCCAGCAGATCATCGCCAAGGCGCAGGAAAACGGCATCGCCACCGGGCTGCGCATCGAGGGGCTGCCCTCGGCCGCGCAGGTCTTCGTCACCATCGACCGCGAAAAGGCCAATGCCTTCGGCGTGACCTTCGCCGACATTTCGGCGACGATCTCGCAATACCTGGGCTCGGCCTATATCAACGACTTCCCCAATGCCGGGAAGATGCAGCGCGTGGTCATGCAGGCCGAGGACGACAGTCGCATGCAGGCCGAGGACATCCTGGCGCTGACCGTGCGCAACGCGGGTGGCGGGATGGTGCCGTTTTCCTCGTTCGCCAGCGTGGCATGGGAGCAGGGGCCGTCGCAGGTCGTGGGCTATAACGGCTATCCCGCGATCCGCATCGCCGGCGCCGCCGGTCCGGGCTACAGCTCGGGCGCAGCCATGGCCGAGATGGAGCGGCTGGCGGCCGAGCTGCCGCCGGGCTTCGGCTATGAATGGACCGGGCAGTCGCTGGAGGAGATCCAGGCCGGGTCGCAGGCGACGCTGCTTTACGCGATGAGCATCCTGTTCGTCTTCCTGCTGCTTTCGGGGCTTTACGAAAGCTGGTCGATCCCGCTTTCGGTGATGCTGGTGGTGCCGCTGGGCGTCCTGGGCTGCGTCGTCGCCGTCATGCTGCGCGACATGCCCAACGACATCTATTTCAAGGTGGGGCTGATCGCGATCATCGGGCTTTCCGCCAAGAACGCCATCCTGATCGTCGAGTTCGCCAAGGACCTGCGCGAGCAGGGGCAAAGCCTGATCGACGCGGCGGTGACGGCGGCGAAGCTGCGCTTTCGCCCGATCCTGATGACCTCGCTGGCCTTCACGCTGGGCGTGGTGCCGCTGGCCATCGCCACCGGCCCCTCGGCGGCCAGCCAGAACGCCATCGGCACCGGGGTGATCGGCGGCATGGTCGCGGCCACGGTGCTGGCGGTGTTCTTCGTGCCGGTGTTCTTCGTCTTCGTGCTGGGCGGGGTCAGCCGGCTGACCGGCGGCAGGACGGCGGCCGGGCCGCAGGCCGATACGGCGGGCTAGGCTCCGGCGCCGCCGCAAGGCACGGGCGGGACCAAGGCCGCCCGTGCCGCCATTTCCCTTTCCGCGACCCCAGCCGGGCCGCGTTCAACAGAGAGTTTCGGATGATCCAGACCTTGCCTCTTTCCCGCCGCGGCCTGCTGGGCGGGCTTGTCTCGACCCTGGCGCTGGCCGCCTGCAACCCGGTCAGCCATACCGCGCCCCGCGCCGAGGTGGCCGGCGCATTCGCCGCCAGTTCCCCGGCCCGCCGCGCCGGCGCCAACGCCTGGTGGGCGGCATTTCGCGACAAGCGGCTGGACGGGCTGATCGCCGCCGGGCTGAATCGCAACCTGGACGTGCAGACCGCCGTCGCCACCATCCGCGAGGCGCAGGCCAATGCGCGGCTGGTCGGCGCCAGCGACCTGCCGCAGGTCGAGGCGCAGGGCGCGGCGGCGCGCAACCGCAGCGAGACCGGCATCGTCGAAAGCAGCTCGGCCACGCTGGGCGTGTCCTGGCTGGTCGATCTGTTCGGCCAGAACCGGGCGGCGCGGCAGGGCGCCTCGGCCCGGCTGGACGCGGCCTATCTGTCGGCCGAGGTGGCGCGGCTGACCGTGGCAAGCGCCATCGCCTCGGCCTATGTCGACGCGCGCTATTACCAGGAGGCGCTGGCGCTGACCCGGCAAAGCCTGACCAGCCGCAAGCGCACGCTGGAGATGACCCGCACCCAGGACGCCTTCGGCAGCGTCTCGCGGCTGGAGGTGCTGCAGGCCGAGCAACTGGTGGCTCAGGCCGAGGCGGCGCTGCCCGGGCTGGAGGTCGGCTTCGACCAGTCGGTGAACCGGCTGGCCACGCTGACCGCCGGGCGCAGCGCCGATCTGGCGGCGCAGCTGCGCCAGGGCGGCGGCCAGCCGCGCGCCCGCTACAGCGCCAGCGTCGGCGTGCCGGCCGACGTGGTCCGGGTGCGTCCCGACGTGCGCATGGCCGAGCGCAACCTGGCCGCCGCCGCCGCCGATGTGGGCGAGGCGCAGGCGGCCTTCTATCCGCGGCTGACGCTGTCCGGCTCGATCACGCCGACGAATATCGGCGGCGGTGGCAGCAGCAAGAGCTGGGGCTTCGGGCCGCAGATCTCGCTGCCGCTGTTCTCGGGCGGGGCGAACCAGGCGCAGCTTTCCGCCGCGCAGGCGCGGGCGGAACAGGCGCGGCTGGCCTGGCAGGCCTCGGTCCTGGGCGCGGTCGAGGAGGTCGAGAACGCGCTGGCCGGCTATAACCGCGACGCCCGCGCCGTCGCCGCGCAATCGCGGCTGGTCGAGAATGCGCGCGAGACGGTGAACCTGACCCGCAGCTCCTATGAGCTGGGCGAGGCGGATTTCTTCCCGGTCCTGGATGCCGAGCGCAGCCTGCTGTCGGCCCGGCAGGAACTGGCCGCGGCGGTGCGCCAGCAGGCGCTGAACTTCGTCGCGCTCAGCGCCGCCTCGGCCGGGGGTGTCGGCCTGCCCGCCACCTCAGGGATTGACCGCCCGGCGGGAAACGGCCATGTTCCCCTCACGTCAGGGGAGTCCCGCCTAGGGGACTGAGAGGCTGACAGGGACCGCCCATGGGCGGTTCCGGTGAAGCGACCCTTTGAACCTGACCCAGTTGATGCTGGCGTAGGAAGACCGAAGGGCAGCTTTCCCCATATGCAGATCGCGGGGTGGTCCTTTCGGGCCATCGGGCCCTTTGCGCGTGATCCGCGGGGCCGGCATGGTCCCTTTCTGCCCTGTTTTCCTCTGGGTCTTTCGCCGAAGGAGGACCAGATGAGCCAGACCATCCCGCAAATCACCACCGGCCCGCTGCCCGGATCGCGCAAGATCCATGTGCCGGGCAGCCTGCACGACATCCGCGTGCCCATGCGCGAGATCGCCGTCTCGAACGAGCCGCCGCTGGTCGTCTATGACAGCTCCGGCCCCTATACCGACGCGGCGGTGCAGGCCGACATCGCCCGCGGCCTGCCGGACCTGCGCGGCGACTGGCAGCTGCGGCGCGGCGACGTGGCGCCCTATCCCGGCCGGCAGGTCACCGCCGCCGACAACGGCTTTGCCGAGGGCGCGCGGCTGACCCCCGCCTTTCCGCTGCGCCGCGATCCCCTGCGCGCGGCGGCGGGCCGGGCGGTGACGCAGCTGGCCTATGCCCGCGCCGGCATCGTCACCCCCGAGATGGAGTTCGCGGCCATCCGCGAGAACGAGGGGCGGCTGGTCGCCCATGCCCGCGACGGCGCGCCGATGGGGGCCGAGCTGCCCGATCTGGTGACGCCGGAATTCGTGCGGGCCGAGATCGCCGCCGGCCGCGCCATCATCCCGGCCAACATCAACCACCGCGAGTTGGAGCCGATGATCATCGGCCGCAATTTCAAGGTCAAGATCAACGCCAATATCGGCAACTCCGCCGTCACCTCCAGCATGGAGGAGGAGGTCGAGAAGATGGTCTGGGCGATCCGCTGGGGCGCGGACACGGTGATGGACCTGTCCACCGGCCGCAACATCCACAACATCCGCGACTGGATCATCCGCAACGCGCCGGTGCCCATCGGCACCGTGCCGCTGTATCAGGCGCTGGAGAAGGTCGGCGGCGTGGCCGAGGATCTGAGCTGGGAGGTGTTTCGGGACACGCTGGTCGAACAGGCCGAGCAGGGCGTGGACTATTTCACCATCCATGCCGGGGTGCGGCTGCACATGATCCCGCTGACCGCGCGGCGGGTGACGGGGATCGTCAGCCGCGGCGGCTCGATCATGGCGAAATGGTGCCTGCACCACCACCGCGAGAGCTTCCTGTATGAGCGCTTCGACGAGATCTGCGAGATCATGCAGGCCTATGACGTCAGCTTCAGCCTGGGCGACGGGCTGCGTCCCGGCTCGATCGCCGATGCCAATGACGAGGCGCAATGCGCCGAACTGCGCACCCTGGGCGAGCTGACGAAGATCGCCTGGGCCCGGGATTGCCAGGTGATGATCGAGGGGCCGGGCCATGTGCCGATGCACAAGATCAAGGCCAATATGGAGGAGCAGCTGCGGCATTGCCACGAGGCGCCGTTCTATACGCTTGGCCCGCTGACCACCGATATCGCACCGGGCTACGACCACATCACCTCGGCCATCGGGGCGGCGATGATCGGCTGGTTCGGCACGGCGATGCTGTGCTATGTCACGCCCAAGGAGCATCTGGGCCTGCCCGACCGCGACGACGTCAAGACCGGCGTCATCACCTACAAGCTGGCCGCCCATGCCGCCGATCTGGCCAAGGGCCATCCCGGGGCGCAGCGGCGCGACGATGCGCTGTCGCGCGCGCGGTTCGAGTTCCGCTGGCAGGACCAGTTCAACCTGGGCCTGGACCCGGACACCGCGCAGGCCATGCATGACGAGACCCTGCCGAAAGAGGCGCACAAGCTGGCGCATTTCTGTTCGATGTGCGGGCCGAAGTTCTGCTCGATGCGGATCTCGCACGACATCCGGGCCGAGGCTGAAAAGCAGGCCGGCATGGCGCGCATGGCCGAGAAGTTCCGCGAGGGCGGGGCGCTTTACCTGCCGGTTGCGGAAAGCGTGGCGGAGGCGGCCGATTGATCCGCGGGGGCGCGGCTTCTGGCCGCGCCCGCCCGCCTTGGCGTTTCATACGCGGTCAGGCAAGAAGCAGGGCGAGGCCGCGGAAGAACGCCCAGATCACGCCCCAGACGACGGCGGCGGCCAGGACGGCGATCAGGCTGCCGGCGACGATCCAGATCCCGTCCCGTTCCAGAACGCCGAGCGCGAGGACGGAAATCGCCAGCGCCGGCAGCATGTTGCCCAGCGGGATCGGCAGCAGCAGCAGGATGGAGAGCACCAGGCAGAGCGCGCCGATGATGTGCAAGGCCAGGGGCCCGGTCAGCACCGGAATGCGCGGCGAGAGCAGCCTTTCGGCCCGGGCCAGAAAGGGGGCGCTGCGCGCGATGATCGCCGCGAAATCCGCCCGCGGCACCGAACGCCCGGCGATGAAGCGGGGCAGCCATGGCCTGTGGCCCAGCATCATCTGGAAGGACAGGTAGACCAGCGGCAGGCCCAGGATGCCCGAGGTGCCCGGCGGCATCGGCAGGACGTTGGGAAATGCGAAGAGCAGCAGAAGGCCGGCGGTCGCGCGCCCCTCCAGCAGGACCAGCAGATCGGTGACGCTGATCCGGGCGCGCGTGTCGTCGTCGGCGATCCGCATCAGGAATTGCGAGAGGTGCTGCCGGTGGGTTCGACCTTCGGCAGCCGGGTCGTCCGGGGTGCCGGCGTCGCCATTCGGCGGCATCGGGTCTTTTGGCGGGGGTGTGGGTTCGGGGGGTTGGTTCTGCGACATGCGGTCCTGGTTCCGGGGGCTGCCTTGGTCGTCGGCGTCGAAACCCGCAGCCCTGGCCATGGGTTCCCCCCGTCCTCGTCAAGGCTGCGCGAGACCGGGGCGGGGCCGAGGGCGGCCGCCTTGCGTCATGAGTATTTGGGGAACGAAGAAGCCGGGCCGGCCGCCGGTCAGGACGGCAGCGCGGCCAGTTCGTGCGCCCAGGGCGGGTTGGCGCCGGGGCGCGAGACGGTGATCGCCGCCGCCCGGGTGCCGAGCGCAAGTGCTGCGGCGATGGCTTCCGGGGTCAGGCGCTGGATCCCCTCGCGCGTCAGCACGCCGGCGCGGTCGAGCGCGGCCAGCACTCCGGCGTTGAAGGTGTCGCCGGCGCCGATCGTGTCGGCGACCTCGACCCGCACCGCCTGCGCGGCAAGCGGTGCGCCCGACCAATGCGCCCGCGCGCCGGCCGAGCCGCCGGTCTGGAACACCACCCGCGGCCCGCGGTCGAGGATGGCGGCGGCGGCTTCCTCGAAGCTGGCGCCCGGCATCAGCCATTCCAGGTCGTCCCCCGAGAGCTTGACCAGATCGGCCATGCCGATGAGCCGGTCGAGCCGGGCGCGATAGGCGGCCTCGTCGGCGATGAAGAAGGGGCGGATGTTGGGGTCCAGCATCACCGGCATGCGGTGGCGGACGCGTTCCACCAGCACCTCGACGGCGCTGCCGCAGGGATCGGGCACCAGGCTGATGCCGCCGATGAAGAGCGCCGAGACATCGTCGGGAATGTCGGGCAGGGCGCCGGGGGCGAACATGCGCCCGGCCGAACCCTCGTCATAGAAGGAATAGCGCGCCTCGCCCCCGGTCAGGGTGACGAAGGCCAGCGTGGTCAGCCGGTCGCTGCGCGGGCAGAGGCCGGTATCCACCCCCGCCTCGGCCAGCGGGCGCAGCAGCATGTCGCCGAAACCGTCGCGCGAGATCGGCCAGAGATAGCCCGCCTGCGCGCCCATGCGGCCAAGCGCGATGGCGGTGTTGTAGACCGCGCCCCCGGGCAGGGGCCGGTAATTGGCGCCTTCGGGCACCATGTCGATCAGCGATTCCCCGGCGCAAAGGATCATGGCCTTCCCCCTCCCGTTTCTCAGCCGCTTCGGACGGCTGGACCGCCCGCTCCTGTCTCCTGATAGCGGTAACTGCCGCTCATGGAAATATCCGGCGTGAGGGGTGCCGCGCCGATGCGGACGAAATCGCCGCGCTCGTTCAGCCAGAGCAGCGCCAGAAGCAGGGCGAGCGCCAGCAGGACGGCAAAGGCGATCTTCCAGACCGACCAGGGCCGTTCGCCCTGGACGCGGCCGGACTGGCCGTTGACGACGAAGCGGTAGCTTTTGCCGTTGTAGCGATAGGCGGCGGTCCAGACCGGCAGCAGGACATGCTTGAAGGTTTCGTCGCTGTAGCGGGTCTCGATGCCGGTGATGCGCTGTTCGTTGCCGCCGATGGCGCGGCGCACGTCCATGGCGATGACGCCGGCCATTTCCTGACGCGCGATGCCGTGGCCGGAGGCGAGCGGGATCGTATAGCCCTCGGCCAGGAAGCCGGCGAGGTATTCCGGCTGGTAGGGGACGAGGTGCGACAGCTCCCAGGGCGTCAGCGCGTCGGTGATGCGGCGCGGCAGCGAGCTGGAGGCGAGCACCAGGACATCGTCGAAATCCCGCGCCACCTGGCCCGAGACCGGGGTCCAGCGCGTCTTGCGCACCTGCTGGGCGACGCGCTGCTGGCGGCCGTTCACCATCTGCGTGACGTAGACCGTCTCGTAATACCAGTCGCCGCGCGCGCCGGTATAGCGCGAGGCGGTGTCGGCGTCGAAAGTCCAGAAGGGCGAATAGACCCCGCTCATCCTCTTGCCGCGCCGGGCATAGGCGGTCAGGCCCGAGGGTGCGAACCACAGCCCGTGCAGCCAGTCCTCGAGCGCGGTTTTCGCCTGCACCTCGGTGATGACGAAGGGCAGCACGCCCTGCGGCTTGATGTGGCGGGTGGTGCCGGTGTCGGTGACGACGGCGGTGGCGCAGAACGGGCAGGCCGAGGCGTGGCGGTCGCTGGTGATCTCGACCTTGGCGCCGCAATTCGGGCAGGAGAGGGTGCGGACCGTTTCGGTCAGGTCGCTGTGTTGGTCCAGCGAAAGCCCGTGTTCCAGCGGCAATTCCCGCAAGCCCGGCGACTTGTGCCCGCCGTCCCATTGCAGCGCCCGCCCGGTCGCCGGGTCGAGCAGGATGGCGCTTTCGCCCCATGGCCCCTGCTGCGGCTGGCGGGCCGGCGCGCGGGCGGGGCCGGGACCGATATGCTGCTCATGCCCGCAATAGGGGCAGACGAGGCTTTGCTGGCCGGGCGAGAATTCCAGGCTCGCGCCGCAATTCTCGCACGGATAGCGATATTCCGAGGGCGGCGTCGGCATTCCGGCCGGTCACTCCGCCTTGGGGAGCGGCGGCGGGGGCGGCGCGACGGTGAAGAGCTGGGCGAGTTCCGCGACCTCATCGGCCGGCTTCCAGCCGTCCTGGCCGGGGGTCCAGACCAGCGTTTCGCGGGTAAAGCCGCCCTCGCGCACCAGGCGGCCGAGATGGGCGCGGCCATAGGGGCCGTCGGCCTGGCCGTTCACGGCGATATGCCAGACGGTCTCGGGGTGGTGCAGCGGCGGCGGGGTTTGCGGCGCCTGCTGCTGGGGAGGCTGCTGGGGAACGGCGCCCCAGGGGCCGCGCTGCGCCATGGCGACGCCCATGCCCGCACCAAGGCCGGCGCCGATGCCCGCGCCCATGCCGCCGGGCTGGTTCGAGGCGTTCAGCATCGCCTCGGATGCGGCATATTGGCCAAAGCGGTTCAGGTCGCCGACGATGCCCATCGAGGTGCGCTTGTCGAGCATCTTTTCCACCTCGTCGGGCAGGCTGATGTTCTCGATGTAGAATTCCGGGATGGTCAGGCCGTAGGCGGCGACGGTCGGGCTGATCGCCTTGGCGACCATCTGGCCCAGGTCGCCGGTATTGGCCGCCATGTCGAGCACCGGGATGCCCGAGCCCGCGATCATGCGCGAAAATTCCTGCACGATGATGTTGCGCAGCTGGAAGCTGATCTCGTCGCGGGTGAATTCGCCGTCGGTGCCGACGATCTCGGTCATGAAGCGGCCGGGGTCGGTCACGCGCATGGAATAGGTGCCGAAGGCGCGGATGCGGACGGGTCCGAATTCCGGGTCGCGCGCGATCACCGGGTTCTTGGTGCCCCATTTCAGGTCGTTGAAGCGGGTGGTGTTGACGAAATAGATCTCGGACTTGAAGGGCGAACGGAAGCCGTGGTCCCAGTGCTGCAGCCGGGTCAGGATCGGCAGGTTGTTGGTTTCCAGCATGTAGAGGCCGGGGGCGAAGACGTCGGCAAGCTGGCCTTCGTGGATGAAGACGGCGGCCTGGCCCTCGCGCACGGTCAGCTTGGCGCCGTATTTGATCGCCTTGCCGACGGTCGGGTAGCGATAGACCATGGTGTCGCGCGAGTCGTCGGTCCATTCGATGATCTCGATGAACTCGCCGCCGAGGATGTTGAAGAGGGACATGGGGCTGCCTTTTCGTTACTGGGCCGCGGGCAAGAGCGTGTCGAGGTATTGTCCGTCCGAAGCCCGTCCGGCGATATCGATGAGGATACCGCTGAGAGAGCCCCGTTCGTCAAGCAACCAGACGGCGGCAAGCCCGCCATCCATCCCGGTCGAGGCGATGAAGATGGGCCGGTCGTCGGGCGGGATGGGCAGCCAGCGGGCGAAATTCATCTTTTCTTGAAGAATGGGTGATAGCCAGTCGAAACTGTCGCCCAGCCCCTTTTCCAGACGGGATTCGCCCCATGCCACCAATGCCCGGCCGCCCTCCAGATCGCCCAGGGCGATCGTCGCGGCATCGACGCCGAACTCGATTCTCTCTCCGGTCGCCTTCGGCTCGCCCCCCGCCGCCTCCAGCCAGAGGGCGAGGTTGCGGCCCTGTTCGTCCGAACGGCTGAAGACGCGCAGCGCCGCGGTGGCCAGCCGGCGCGGGTCGCGGATGTGGTAATCGTCGCCCCAGGTCGGGTCGCCGACGAAAAGCATGCCGCTGGGCAGTTCGAGCAGGCCGTGATCGGTCCAGGCGCCGGGCCGGCCGGAAGCCTGCGCGATCCAGTCGCGGGCGGGCGTGGCGTCAGGCCCAGCATTGCCGGTCCCTGCCGCACCGAGGGCCAGCAAGGCGACGAGCAGGCGGGCAGGCCAGCGCATCGCCGCCTATACCTCGGTCCCGAGCAGTTCGCGGGCGATCTGCAGCACGATGGGGCGGGCCTCGGCCTCGGTCATGCCGGGGCGCAGGCGCGGGTCGTAGAGGATCTGCAGCAGCAGCTCGTCATGCCGGGTCAGGTAGGCGAATTCCTCGTTGTCATTGAAGACCGAGGGCCGCGCGCGCGGGCTGTCATTGGCCAGCCCCATGCTTTGCGCCAGCTCCTCATGGATGCACGAGCGGCGCAGGCGCGGCGGCAGTTCGGCCCGGATCAGCGCCACGGCCTGGGCATAGACCGGGGAGTTGCCGCTGGAATAGGCGAAGACCGTGCAATAGTTCTGCGGCGCCAGGTCGCGCAGCGCGGCGATGTCGCCAGAGGGAATGCCGGGCATCAGCGAGGACAGGCGCGGGCCGATGGCGCGGCGCTCGTCCTCGTTCAGGATCAGCACGTTGACGTTGCCGGCGCCGCCGGTCAGCGCCACCGGATGGCCGCTGACGCGCGCCAGCCGCGCGGCAAAGCCCGCGATCTCGGCCCGGTCGCGGGCGCGCTGGTCGGGGGCGACCGAATCGCCGAATTCCAGCCGCATCAGGACCGGCTGCTGCCAGCGCCGCAGGGGCGCGGGCGTCGGGCGCGAGATCAGCTTGCCGCCTTCGCGCATATATTCGTCATGCAGCGCGACCTCGATGAAGGCATCGGTCAGCTTTTCCGGGGTCAGCGCGATCTCGGACCCCGCATCGGTGCGCAGCCGGCCGCGGGCGATCAGCGCCTCTTCGATGCCGGCGAGATAGTCGCGCATGTTGCGGCTGGCGGGCGAGGCGGCGGCGGCCTCGGCCCGCGCGGCAGCGGCACGGGCGTTTTCGGCGCGCTCCCGGCGCAGCGCGGCCTGATCGACCGGGGGCGGGTCGGGGCGGTCGGGCGGCGGCGGCGCCTCGACCGCGGGTGGCGGCGCCTCTGCCGGCGGCTCGGGCGCGCAGGCGGCCAGCAGCGCCAGCAGCGCAAGGGCCGCAGAGCGCGGCAGGCGGGAACGGGCTGTCAGGGTCACGGTGTCTTTGCTGCGGGGGTTGCGGATCGGGCGCTGGCCGAGGCGAGGGTCTTGCGCAATTCGGCCTCCATCACCTTGAGGTCCTCTTCGGCGGCGGCGCGCCGGGTGCGGCCTTCGTCGGCGATGCGCAGGCTGTCCTCGATGGTCGAGATCAGCTCGGCGTTGGCGGTGCGCACGGCCTCGATGTCGAAGACGCCGCGCTCAACCTGGGTGCGGATCTGGGCATTGGCTTCGCGCAGGTTTTTGGCGTTGGCGGTCAGCAGGTCGTTGGTCAGGTCGTTCGCCTCCTTGACCGCGCGGGCGGCCTCGGCGCTGCGCTGGATGGTGACGGCCTGCGCCAGCTGCGTCTCCCACAGCGGCACGGTGTTCACCAGCGTCGAATTGATCTTGGTCACCAGCGACTTGTCGTTTTCCTGCACCAGCCGGATCGAGGGCAGCGACTGCATCGTCACCTGCCGGGTCAGCTTGAGGTCGTGCACGCGGCGCTCCAGGTCGTCGCGGGCCGAGCGCAGGTCGCGCAGTTCCTGCGCGGCCATCACCTTGTCGTTCTCGGCCGCGGCCTCGACGGCGGCCTCCTTGGCGGGGATTTCGTCGCGGTCGATCTGGGCCAGCTTTTCCTCGCCCGCGGCGATGTAGAGCGCCAGTTCGTCATAGAAGTTCAGCGTGCGGTCATAAAGCAGGTCGAGCGACCGGATGTCCTTGAGAAGCCGGTGCTGGTGCTGGTCCAGATCCATGGCGATGCGGTCGATCTGGCCCTGCACCTCTTCGTAATTGGCCACGAACTTGGCAAAGGGCGCGGCACGGCCCAGCAGCCTTTCCCACCAGCTGCGCTGGCGGCGCACGTCCAGTTCGCTGACCGAGAAACCGCGGATGGTGGTCACGATCTCGCGCAGCGACTCGCCGGCGGGGCCCACGTCCTTGTTCTTGACATCGGCCAGCATGGCCTGGCTGATTTCCTGGAGTTCGTTCTGGGCGCGCGCCCCGAAATGCACGATCGAGCCGGAATCGCGGATATCGACCTCTTCCATCCGCCGGCGGATCTCGGCGGCGACGGCGGGCTCGGCCTCGGTCAGCGTCGGCGCGGCGGCGGGCGGCTCGGGCAGGACGACGGCGGTCACGGTCTGGATCTCGTCCAAGGCGGCTTGGGCGCTGGCCTGCGTCTGGGTGGTCATCCGGCTTCGTCCTTTCATGGTGGAACAGGGTCCCGGCCGCAGAATAGGCCGTTTCCTGCCGAGTTCAACGAGAGGCCGCGGCGAAGGTTCCCTTTGCTTTCGCGGGTGTTGCCATCCTGCCGGCCATCCGGCCAGCGCGCCAAAAAAATGGCGGCCCCGGCAAGCGGGACCGCCACGCATCGTCCGCGGGGGGCCTGTCTACTGCGGCCTGACCAGAACCAGATCGTTCGGGCGCCTCTGCCCCTCGGGCAGGGCGAGGTAGCGGTCGTAGTCCGGGGCGACGATCAGCCGCACCGCGCCGCCCTCGCGCGCCGCCTTCAGGTTCTGCGCGCTGGTCCTTTCCAGATCGCCCAGCGTCGTCTCCAGCGCCGAGGCCAGAAACAGCGACCGCACCTCGAACAGCTTGGCCACATAGGGGCTGTAGCCCGCGACGGTCCAGGTCGTCCCGGCCCGCTCGCCCTCGCCGTTCACGATCAGATCTAGCGACCAGCCGCCCTGCGCATCGGTCGTCGCCTCGACCTGCTCGGTCACCACCCGCACGCCGCCCTCGAATACGTCCGAGCCCTGA
>NZ_FNEA01000050.1 GCF_900100045.1 Paracoccus denitrificans
CGAAGAGCGGGCATGGATACGGATGGTATTGCCATCGAGCTCGATCTGATCGGCCGTAAGCCCTGCCGGCAGAAAATCTCGGCGTGAAAACCATGACGCCATCGGTAACCTCCCTGAAAGAAGGCCAAAATGTAGCGAGGTTGAAGCTCAACTGCACCAAATCTGCGTCAGACCCCCTTTTGGACGCCGATAAGGGGGCACTCTTCAACGCCGATTGACACCCATGAGGCTTCACGAGGCTATATTAGCAAATAGGTTTGGCTCGACAACTGGAGCCTGAAACTTCGTGGTCGCCAGCTATCGGCACATGTAGCTGTACCTGAATGTAGACATTTATCGCGGCCTCAGTGGCAATCTTCGTTCACGGGATGGCGGTACCTGTTGTCAACGGCGGTGCAATATCCGGCCACGCGGCGGTGACCGGCGCCATGGCGCGCGCGCTTACCAGATAGCTGGCGCATGCCATGGCGCATTGGCTGTTTCGGACGACAGATGCCGCAGAACGTCCAGACCATGTCACCGATGATGCAGCGCAAGCTTCATGAGCGGCATGGCATCCGAGTCTCGTCGGAGAGCCTGCGGCAATGGATGATGGCGGCCGGGCTCTGGCAGAGCCGAGCCCAGCGACGCCGGGTGCACCAGCCGCGGCTGCGGCGCGAATCCCTGGCCGAGCTGATCCAGATCGACGGCTCAGAACACCGTTGGTTCGAGGATCGCGGCCCGGTCTGCACGCTCCTGGTGTTCATCGACGATGCCACCGGCAAGCTGATGCAGATGCGCTTCGTTGACTCGGAAAGCACTCAGGCCTATTTCGCGGCGCTGCAGGACTATTTGCAGACGCATGGTCGCCCGGTCGCCTTTTATTCCGACAAGCGCAGTATCTTCCGGGTGAACCGCACTGAGGCCCGCACCTGCCATGGCATGACGCAGTTCGGCCGCGCGCTTTGCGAGCTGAACATCGAGATCATCTGCGCCAACAGCTCGCAGGCCAAGGGCCGGGTCGAACGGGCCAATCGCACGCTGCAGGACCGGCTGGTCAAGGAGTTGCGCCTGGCGGGCATCCGCGACATCGCCGCCGCCAACGCCTTCCTGCCGGGATTCATCGAGGCCCACAACCTGCGCTTTGCCCAGGCCCCTGCCCGGTCCGACGACCTGCACCGGCCGCTGAACCTGCCGGCATCCCGCCTGAGCGACATCCTCTGCCTGCGCGACCAGCGCCAAGTGGGCAGCAATCTCGTCGTGCATTACGAGCGTCGGAAGTTCATTCTCGACGACAGCGACCACGAGCGCAGCGCGATCGGCTCAAACATTTCCGGTCCATCGCAACGCGATACGACAAGCGAGACGGCAATTTCCTCGCATCCGTACAACTCGCCTCCATCCGCATATGGTTGCGGAGATATGTGTCGGTGAACAAAAGCGGCGTTATTCAGAAGTCGAACCGCACACCCATATCGGCAAGGGTCATGCGCTCGTAATCGCGCTGAACTGAGGCCGCAAGAAAGATACTTGGACCCAGATCATATCTGAGGGCGACACCATAAGAGCTGTCGGTCACCTTTTCCGCCCAATCGCCGTCATTATACGCGACATAGGAACCCAACGTGAATCGGTTAAACTTGTAGTCGCCATACAGGGCGTAAGACGTTCCCAGTTCGGCAAACCCGTTGTCATTGATGTTCAGGCCGATGCGAAGGTCATCGTTGACCTTGTAACGCGTTCCCACGAAATAAAGATCGTTATCCCTGACCCCGGCCCCGCTCTGCGCCGTTGCAGCAGAAAACTCCCAGTCGTTTAGCCGATAGAAAACCGAGGCGGAAACCTCTCGGGTCAGATCCCCTCCCGTGCCGCTGCCGATCTGATCCGGGTCCACCACGGACAGCTTCACGTCGAAGTTGCGCGTGCCATAATTCAAGGCCACCCCGGTCCGATCAGGAAGGCGGCCATATCCGCGATAGGCCAGAATGAAGAAATCCCCCAACGGATCCCCGCCGACGGAAACAGCATGAACCCCCAGCCGCGTCTGTTTCAGCAATAAAGCTCCATCGAAAGCCGGAAGCACATTGCCGATCTCAAGCGACCAGTTTTCATACTCGACATAGAAATTCGCGGGACTGAAGCCCCAGGAAGGGCTGTTGTGATCGCCCTGAACCCAGGTTTTTGCGCCAAATTTCAAGCCGATATCGGTATCGACGGATGCATCGATCTCCAGCCGCAATCGACTCTGGAGGAACGTGCCGTTCTCTCCGTCCTGTTTCTTCGCCTCCGAATAGGTCAGACCAAATCGGCCAAAGCCGGACAAGCTCACATCGGCCAAGGCCGCACAAGGCGCAAGCGCGGCCGTCATTGCAATCATGCTGAAAAACTTCATTATCCCCCCCCATAAAAAACGGACGCCTCCACGCCCGACCGTACAATCGACGCTATTCTTTTGAAAACCGAACTCGCGACGACCACCTCATAATTGCCTGCGGAAAGTCGTCATAGATAATCGTAAAATGCCCAAAGGCCATAACTTGTGTGAACGGCAATCACGTCCGCCTGGAAACAGGAAATCTAAAAAGAAAAAAGGGGGGCAGCCCCCCTTTCCTCATTTCCCATGCAGGGCCGATTTTCACGGCGCAATGTCACGGATCAGCGGATGGAACAGTTCCTCGACCGTGATAGGCTTGGTGATCATATGCTGCTGCGTCGCAAACCGGATCGCCGCTTCAAGCGCCTTGCGGTTCGCCGCGATCCCCACCGGCCATGGATCAATGCTGCCCTCGGGTGTTGCGGCCGCGCGGCTTTTGACAAGCATCCGCCAGACCTCGCGCACCAGGTCGGGTCTCTGGTCGCAAAGCGCGTTCGGAACGATGACATAATGGTTCGGCGGCACGAAACGCTCCCGCTTGTGCCAGTCGAGCGCGGCTTCATGCGGGTTCTCGATCAGCGTCCGCACGCGCGGATCCTTGGGCATGTTCATGCCGAGGATCGCGGCATCGACCTCGCCGTCGAGCAGCATGTTCACCGGATCCTTTGCCGGATCGCCCCAGATGACCGAGGGCGGGTCGGCATATTCCTCCAGATGCGGCTGATCGAAGCAAAGCCATTTCACGCTGTCCGGGTCGACGCCATATTCGTTCTGCAGGATACCGCGGACCCACAGACCCGTGGTCTGTGTATAGGACCGCACGCCGACCACCTTGCCCGGCAGGTCCGCCGGGGTCATGCCGGGATGCACATCGGTATTGAAGCCGATACAGTGATGCTGGAAGCGTCCCAGCAGCACGATCGGCAGCAGGGTAAAAGGCTTGCCGAACTGATGCGCCTGCAAGAAGGTCGCGGTCGCCATCTCGCTGATGTCGTAGCGTCCCTTGCGCAACATGTCCTTGAACCCGGCATGGGCATTCTTCAACCCGGCGAATTCGAGGCTGATCAGGTCCGAGGCAACCTTGCCCTCGATCAGCGCGCGCGTCGGCTCATAGAGGGTGATATTGGCCGACAGCGTCACCGGACCCTCGGCGGGGAAGATCTTTTCCATACGGGTCATGCGTTGGCTGCCTTGTCCAGGGCTGCTTCCAAGAGTTGCGGATAGAGCCGTTCTGCCGTTCCCGCCCAGATTTGGGCCCGATCCGCCTCTGACAGGGCTGCGAAGCAGCGATGCCCCTGCGCAACCAGTTCCTTCAGCGAGCCGTTGTTGGCGGGGAAATTGGACCCCCAGGCCAGCCGGTCCGCACCATATTCCGCGACCAGCTTCGCAAAGAAGCTCGCGGGCGTGGCAGGTGCCTTTTCCGCAAGATCGAACGTCCGCGGCGTGATCTTGAGAAACAGATTTCCGAACTGCGCCAGTTTCCAGAGCGGCGCGGCCTTGGCATAGGGCGCGCCGTCCGTCAGATCCGGCCGGCCCAGATGGTCGAGGATGATGCTGACTTCGGGGAAGCGCTCGAGGATCTCCTCGACCGCGGGCAGGCCGATGGAGGTGGTCTGGATGGCCACTGTCATGTCGATTTCGGCCATATGTTCCCAGACTTTGTAGGTCTCGGGCGCGATCATCCAGCGTCCGTCGGTCTGGACAGTCGAACCGGCGCCGAAAAGCCGCAAGCCGGCCATGCCGCGGCGCCGCCATTTCTCGATGATGGCGACTGCATCCGGTGCGGCGATATCGACCGAATAGACGCCGACGAAGCGTTCAGGGTCGCGACAGACGCTGTCGGCGGCATAGGAATTGTCATAGCCATAGGTGGTCGAGGAATGCACCATCGCCGCTTGCGAGACCCCAGCCGCCTCCATCTCCTCGACATATTGCTCGAAGGTGAAAGGCCGCTCGGCCGACCAATCGGACCGGATCCCGCCCAGCGGGTTATAGGGATAGGCCGTCGTGTCGGGCGAGATGATATGCGGGTGAATGTCGATGATCTTCTGGGTCATGTTGGCTTTGTCCTGAAGGATTGCCGGTAAGGTGGGGCGGAGACATCTCCGCCGGTTTCCGCGGCCGACGCGGCGCCTCCTCCTCTGGCGCGGCGCAAGGCTTCTCCCCTTGGTCGGGTCAGGCCCGTCCAGGTTGTTCCGTCTGCGATTGACTTCATGTCTTTCAGGTTAGGCCTGCCCGGCATCTCCGAGAATAAGGGCAAGCTCAATTCCAATGGTCGCAGGTTGACTTCCAATATGGTCCCTGGATTTAGCCCGGCAGCGTCTGCAGCGCCGCCTGCCTGATCTGGCTGAGCGAGGCGCCGGGCGTCAGAGCCTCGGGATCGATCATGATTTCGATGACCGCGGGCCCGTCATGGGTGTCGGCGCGCGCGAAGGCTGCGGCGAAATCCGTGGTCCGCTCGACCCTTTCGGCATGGGCGCCATAGGACCGCGCCAATGCGGTGAAATCGGGATTTCCGCGCGCGAGATCGGTTCCCGAGACCCGGGCGGGATAATGCCGCTCCTGATGCATGCGGATCGTGCCGAGCATCCCGTTGTTCAGGATCAGGATACGGATTTTCAGCCCATGCGCCGCCGCCGTCGCCAACTCGGTGCAGGTCATCTGGAAATCGCCGTCCCCTGCGATGCAAATAACAGAGGCTTCTGGCCGGGCGAACTTGGCGGCCAAGGCTGCCGGAATGCCGTAGCCCATCGAGCCGCAGATCGGCGCGACCTGCGTGCCAAAGCGGCGATAGCGGTGAAAGCGGTGCAGCCAGACGGTAAAATTCCCTGCGCCGTTGGTGTAGATCGTGTCCTCCGGCAGGCTCTCATCAAGCCAGGCCATGATCTCGCACATCTGGATCGCGCCGGGGCTGGTCCGAGGGGCGGTCCATGCCTCGAAATCCGCGCGTGCGGCCTTGCGCCAGTCGTCCCAATCACCGCGGACAGCACCGCCCGCGGCGAGCGCCAGGGCAAAGCTTGCCGGATCGCTGACGATGCCCAGTTCGGGTCGATAGACATGGCCGATCTCATCAGGACCGGGATAGACATGGATCAACCGCTGCCGGGGACAGGGAATGTCCATGATCGTGTAGCCATTGGTTCCGATCTCGCCCAACCGCGCCCCGATGACGAGGATCAGATCCGCCTCCGCCACCATCTGCACAAGCCTGGGATTGGGGCCGAGGCCGAGTTCCCCGATATAGCTGCTGCTGTCATTGTCGAGGAGGTCCTGCCGCCGGAACGAGGCGGTGACGGGCAGCCCGCTGTCCTCGGCAAAGCGACGGAAGGCGGCGACCGCCTCGCCGGTCCAGCCGGAGCCGCCCAGCATCACGACCGGACGGCGCGCCTCGGTCAGCAATGCCCGCACCGCCGACACGGCCTCCGGCGAGGGCTCATTCGCAAAGCGCGCCGCAGGGCGGCCATCGGCGCATTCGGCGATTTCGGTCAGCACGTCCTCCGGCAGGGGAATGACCACGGGACCGGGACGGCCGGACATGGCCAGCTGAAAGGCGCGGGTGACGAATTCCGCGGTCCGTGCGGCGTCCTCGAGCTGCAGCACAGCCTTGGCCTGCGTGCCGAAAGTGCAGCGGTAGTCGATCTCCTGAAACCCCTCGCGGGTCATCACGTCACGCGGGTTCTGGCCGATGAACAGGATCATCGGCGTGCTGTCCTGAAAGGCGACATGAAGCCCCGAGGAGGCATTGGTTGCCCCGGGGCCGCGCGAGCAGAAGACGACGCCCGGCCGGCCGGTCAGCTTGCCATAGGCCTCGGCCATCATGGCGGCCCCGCCCTCGTGCCGACAGGTCACCAATTCGATCTGGGGGCAGTCATGCAGCGCGTCGAGAACGGCGAGGAAGCTTTCGCCCGGCACGCAGAAGACGCGGTCCACACCTTGCAGCAACAGCTGGTCGACGAGGATGCGGGCGGCAGTGCGCGGCCCCTTCATGCCGCTTTTCCCATCGCCTTCAGCCGCGCGTCGAGGCGCGGATAGACGCGGCGCACATTGCCTTCGAAGATCGCGTGCCGGTCCTCGGGCGAAAGCTCCAGCGCCTCGACATAGCGGCGGGTGTCGTCGAAGGCATGGCCGGTCTCGGGGTCGATCGAGCGCACCGCGCCCACCATTTCCGAACCGAAGAGTACGTTCCGGACCGGGATCACCTCGGTCAGCAGATCAATGCCTGGCTGGTGATAGACGCAGGTGTCGAAGAAGACGTTGTTCATCAGCGCTTCGGCCAGCGGCGGCCGGCCAAGGTCATTCGCAAGGCCGCGATAGCGGCCCCAATGGTAAGGCACCGCACCGCCGCCATGCGGGATTACCATCCGCAAGGTCGGAAAATCCTTGAACAGATCCGACAGCAGAAGCTGCATGAAGACCGAGGTGTCGCCGTTCAGATAATGCGCCCCCGTTCCGTGGAAGTTCGGGTTGCACGAGCCCGAGACGTGAATCATGGCCGGCACGTCCAGCTCGACCAGCTTCTCGTAAAGCGGATACCACCATTTGTCCGTCACCGGCGGGTCGGTCCAGTAGCCGTCGGTCGGATCGGGATTGAGGTTGCAGCCGACAAAGCCCAGCTCGAGGACGCAACGCTCCAGTTCCTCGATGCAGCCGCGCGGGTCTGCGCCCGGGCTCTGCGGCAGCTGGCAGATGGGAACAAACCGGTCCGGGTAAAGGGTGCTGACCCGATGGATCAGGTCGTTGCAGGTGCGCGACCAATGCCTGCTCAGCGCCTCATTGCCGTGGTGATGTCCCATCAGCCCGGCGATGGGCGAAAACAGCGTCATGTCGATCCCGCGTTCCTTCTGCAGGCGGATCTGGTTCTTCTCCAGCCCTTCGCACAGTTCCTCATCCGAGATTTGCGGGGCGGGCGAGAAATCCGAGGTCTTGCCGGCCTTGAAATCGGCGATCTGGGCATTGCGATAGTCGCGGAAATAACCCGGGACGGTGGTGAAATGACCGTGGCAGTCGATAATCATGTCGGCAGCACCTCTGAAAGGGAAGTTCGTGGAACGTCATCGTTCCCTGCCAACTGCCTAGCCTAGGCGGGCTTCAGGGTGCCAATTGGAATTCGTGCCGCGCATATATGAAACCGGACGGGCCTATACCGCAGCGGCAATCCTATGGGAAAGGTGCGATCTCCTATTAAACAATTGGCGTGGCGCGGGATTAGAAGAAGGACGGCCCCGTATGCAACGGGGATGACAGTTTCCGATCAGAGAGGAATCCGCATGTCCACGCCCACCCTCAAGGTGGCCTTGCGCACCTATCCCTATACCGAGGCGCTGAAATCCGGCACGGTCGCCGTATCCGGCGCCAAGCTCGAATTCGAGGAGGTGAAGCCCCATATCGCCGCCTTCCGCCGGATGGTGCGCGACCTGGCCTTCGATGCCTGCGAAATCGCCCCCACGACCTATATCATCGCACGCGCCTATGGCGTGCCCATCATCGCCTTGCCAGTTTTCTTCGTTCGCCGCTTTCATCACGAAGGCCTGGTCGTGCGGCCGGGCGCAGGCATCGAAGCGCCGAAGGATCTGGAGGGCAAGAATTTCGGCGTCCGCGCCTATTCGGTGACCACCGGCGTCTGGAAACGCGGCCTGCTGCAGAACGAATACGGCGTCGACATCGACAAGGTGAACTGGTGGGTTGACGACGAGGAGCATGTCGCGGCGCTGAAGCTGCCCGCAAACGTCCGGCACGTTGCCGAGGATTCCTCGCTGGTCGCGATGATGGCCGAGGGCAAGCTGGATGCCGCCTGCACCGGGGATGCCGGAATCGGGCGCGCCGGCAAGCCCGGCGCGGGCTGGAACGAGAGCGGCCCTGCCCTGCCCGACGACCTGCGCCAGCTTTTCCCCAATGCCGCAGAACTCGACCGCGAGGTCTATGCCCGAAACGGCGTCTATCCGATCCACGGCACGCTGGCGATCAAGGAAGAGGTGCTGCAGGCAAATCCCGGGCTTGCCCGTTCGCTCTATGATGCCTTTGTCGAGGCCAAGGCCCCCTATCTGCAGGCGCTTCGCGCCGGCACCGCCACGGGCAAGCAGGCCGAGAAGGACCGCAAGCTGATGCAGATCGTCGGTGACGACCCGCTGCCCTATGGGCTGGAGGCCAACCGAGCCTCGATCGAGGCGTTGATCCGCTACGGCCACCAGCAAGGCCTGATCCCCCGGCCCTACAAGGCCGAAGACATGTTCCTGCCGTTCTGAGCCCACGAAAGAGAGATAAGAAAGATATGGACAAGACCGGACGCCTGAACGGCATCATCGCGGCACTGGAAGAGGGCCGCAAGCCGACCATGGCCTTTGCCCGCGCCGAGCGCGAGGAAGCGATCCAGCTTGGGATGTCACAACTCGACGGCGTGCTTTTCGAGATGGAGCACACGCCCTATTCGCCCTCCGAACTGCGGGACGCGCTGCAGTTCATGCTGAACCGGCGGCGCATGATCGAGGGCGCCAGCCTCCGTCCCAGCGTGACCCCCTTTGTCCGCATTCCCGCGAACGGGGCCGAGATGAACACCTGGATGGCCAAGCAGGTCCTGGACCAGGGCGTTTACGGCGTCGTGTTCCCGCATATCGCGACGGCCGAACAGGCCCGCAACGCGGTCGCCGCCTGCCGATATGCCCGCCCCAAGGATGCACCGAACTACGAGCCCAAAGGGCTGCGCGGCGATGCGCCGAACACGGCCTCGCGCTATTGGGGGCTGACTGTGCCGGAATATTACGCGCGCGCAGATGTCTGGCCCCTGGTCCCCGAAGGCGAGATCATGGTCATCGTCATGATCGAAAGCGTCGAGGCGATGGAGAACCTGCAGGATATCCTTGCGGTCCCCGGTATCGGCGCGATCATGATCGGAGAGGGCGACCTGAGCCAGCAACTGGGCTATCCGCGCCAGTACGAGCACCCGGTCGTCGCCGAGGCCAAGCGCAGCATCCTGGCCGCCGCCAAGGCCGCGGGAATGCGCGTCGCCCATCCGCATGTCACCCTGGCCAATGCAGGTGAAGTGATTGCCGAGGGCTACGACATTCTGTTCACCAGTCCGTCGCGCAGCTATGCCACGCTGGAAAAGGCGAAATCGCTGATGTGAAAAGGGGCCCGGAGCACAAGCTCCGGGCCTTGCCTTCCGATAAGGCCTCTTCAGGAGGCCATTCGGATGTCAGATCCCGAATCCGGCTTTCCCGCGTGGTTGGTCTTTCCTGTCACCTCGCGCAGGCAGTCGAGAAACGCGTTATGCGCCGCGGTCGGCAGCCAGTCGCTGCGCGTCGTCACGCCCTTCAGCAACACATTGTCAAGAAACCTGCAGGGCAGAACCTTGAGAACGCCCAACTCGACATCGTTCTGCAACTCTGACCGGGTCATCAGGGTAACCGTCTCTGAATTCAGCAACAGCGAGCGGATCATCGTCAGGGACGAAGTTTCGAGATGAAATTTCGGCCGCACCGGCTCATCTGCGAAGATCTGCTCGATCCGGTTGCGCCGCGGCGTGCCCTTCTGCGGGACCACCCATTCATAGCCAGCCAGATCCGAGGGGGTGACGTTCTCAAGCCGCGTCAACGCGTGCCCGACACGAGCAACCAGACAGTAGTTGTCGGTGAAAAGCACTTCCTCGCTTACATCGTCGGCCCATTCGGGACGGCGCAGCATGCCGAAGATCATGTCGATCCGGCTGTTTGAAAGATCATTGAGAAGCTTGTGATATTCGCCGGTGACGAGCCGCACCTTTGTGGAGGGATAGGCGGACATGAACCGCCGCGTCGCCTCGGCCAGATCGTGCGATCCCGCCATGGGAAGCGTGCCTATGACCAGCTCGAGACTCTCGGTCCCGGCGGCCAACAGCACCTCGCCCCGTGCCAGCTCCAATTCGCGCACCGCGCGGCGGAATTCGCGGGCCAGGTAGTTTCCAGTGCGGTTCGGAATCGGACCCTGCGCCGTCCGGTCGAAAAGCTGCTTGCCGAGCGCTCGCTCGAAGCTCCGCGCCGAGCGGAAGAGCGATGCCGGCGACAGGCCCAGTGAATCGGCGATCTCGCTGACGCGGCCCTGCTCGCAGGTCACGATCAGCGCGCGGAGCTGGGTTCCCGTCGCAAGCCGCTCTATCCGGGGCGGGATGCGGTCCGCCGCACCATCGGGCCGGCCGAGAACCTGTGCCAGCGCCGTATCGAGCGTATCGAAGAAGCGGTCGATACGAAGCAGGAATTGCTTCCCGATCGTGGTGGGATAGGTGCCGGTAGCGCAACGTTCGAAGATGGGCAGCCCGATCTCGGCCTCGATATTGGCCACGGCCTGGGTCACGGCTGGCTGCGAAGTGCTCAATTCGCGCGAGGCGCAGCTTACCCCGCCGAGCTTGCCGATGACCTGGACCATGCGCAGATGGCGCAGGTTCGGAATGTCCGCGAGGCGAAACATGTTTTCCTCCCTTGTCTTCGATGCGGCTATTCCGCGCTGCGGAAACACGCTCCGGCGCGCCCGTGCTGGATCCGCGATCCGGCGGGCGTCCTCCTCTCTGCTGACAAGGCTAGCGGCTGGACCGTAGGGGGACCAATAGAAACTGCGCCCAGCCCATAAGAAATTCGCGCTCGTGGATGGTGCCCAGCCCCAATACGGGCAAAATTCCCCAAGAGAACCCCATAACTTTCCCGCTCTGCGACACGGTGATGAACAGGACAGGCCAGATCCCCACCTCGTTGCGCGTCCTGACCGGCACGCAGTTCGGCTCCTTCTGTCTTGGCAACGGACTTTCGCTGGTCGGAACCTGGATGCAGCGCATCGCCTGCGGCTGGCTGATCTGGGAATGGACACAGTCGGCCTTCTGGCTGGGCGTGCTTGCGGCGGGAGACCTGCTTCCGGTCATGCTGATCGGGCCATTCGCCGGTGTCGCGGCCGATCGCTGGGACAGGCTGCGCCAGAACATCCGGGCCCAGGCTGTCTCGGCGCTGCTGGCGCTGCTGATGGCGCTGCTTCTTGCGATCGGCCGTTTGGGACTGCTCGAGGTGATCGCCCTGACGACTCTGCAAGGCACGCTCTCCGCAGCGATCCAGCCCGCGCGACTGGCGATGGTCAGGCAGATGGTCGGGCGCGCGGACCTTGGTGCGGCGGTCGCGCTGAATTCCGTCACCGTGAACCTGGCCCGCCTGATCGGGCCCGCCCTCGCCGGAATGATGATCGTGCGGCTGGACATCATCTGGGTCTTCGCTGTCAACGCTGCCGTGACGGCGCTTTATGTCCTCATCCTCGGCCGGCTGTCGCTGGCCTTTCCGCAAAAGCTCTCGGCGCCGCAGCCGTTCCTGCGCGAAATGGCCGAGGGCTTCCGTCATGTCGTCGCCACCCCGGCGCTGTGGCTGATCCTGCTGGTCATGCTGCTCGGCGGGATGATCGTGCGATCCATGCTCGAACTCATGCCGGCGATTGCGGTCCGCATCTATCCCGGAAACGCGATGGGGCTTGCGCTGCTCACCGGGTCGGCGGCCTGCGGCGCCATCGTCTCGGGCCTGACGATCCGGCCGCGATCGGCGGTGCGGCTTCTCTATGACGTTATGGTCCTGTGGGGATTGGGCGCTGGGGCAGCGATCCTCATGACTTGGGCGACCATCCCGGGACTCGCCGTGGCCGCCGCCGCCCTTCTGGGCGCCGCGACAACCCGGGGGCTGATCTCGACCCAAACCTTCGTGCAGATCACGACGCCCCCCGATCTGCATGGTCGCATCCTCAGCCTGCACGGGCTGATCGCCAGGGGAAGTCCGGCACTCGGCGCGCTCGTCATCGGCTTTTTCGCCGACCGGATCGGCATTGCCGCCGCGACGCTGATCGCGGCGGCAATGCTGACCTTCTGCTTCCTTCTGCTTGCCCCCCTGATCCGAGGCGCCGCAAGCACGGTCGAGGAAACCGACTGACCGTGTGCGGTCTTACCCTCAAGCCTTGGGCGCGAGGGCATGCAGGCTCATTGCCAGCGAAACCGAGGTGAAATAGCCGATCGTGACAAGAAGCTCGGCGATGAGCTCGCGCCCGAGTTCCGTATCGTAGCGGACGAAGGCAACGTCTCCAACCATCCCCCCGTTCAGGATGTCCCAGACGGCATCAGCGACCACGCCAAGCCGTCCGGACAGTCCGTCAGGTCGCCGCCTGTCGAGAATGGCGGCAACCACTTCCTCACCGAGACCAGCTTTCAGCGCGTGCTTTTGGTGGTTCGCGATGACATAGGGTGCGTTCCAGTGGACGGCCGTGGACAGGATCGCGATCTCGCTTTCGGCCTGGGTCAGGGTGGAGTCGGCGTCGATATGGGTGCCGATGATCTCCATGCCTTCGGCAAGCCGTGGACTGTGAAGCCAGATATTGAAAGGCGTAGGAATCCGGCCTCTGCCGGCACCCAGCCTGTCGATGACACGCTTCTGGGCAGCGTTCGCCTGATCGGGGCTGATCCGCGCGAGTCGGTCTTGGGTCATGTCGCTCTCCTGATGGGTCATGATGCCGGCAAGATCGGTCTTTCCAGGGTTCCCGGCCAATCGAGCTTGTTGCCCGGGCGATAGAAGTTTGAACCGGACCAAAACATGATGGCGGACCCGTAAGCCCGCCATTGGCATTTCCCGTGATTTTCTCTGGAGCGGGCCTACATCGAGGGAACCACCTCCCGCAGGATCGGGAACCAGTCTCCCATAAGGCTGGTGGGCCAGGGCACGTGAATGATCCGGTGGAACACGATATAGAGAAGCAGTGTCACCGATGCCGCGAGGATCGCGCTGAGACGCCAGGGTTCCCGCCCCTCGATCCGCATGAAGGCCATGATGACCAGCGGCACGGTCGGAAGCAGACCGATCACCGCCATCGACAACAGAAACAGCACGAACCAACCGTAGAACCGCGCCGCCCTGACGAGCACCAGCCGCCTGGGCAGCTCCTCCTCGGGGTCGCCGCCGATGTCCATGTGAACGCCGTTCGTTGCGGCCGCCCGGACCTCCTTGAAGAAGGTCTTGTGAATCAGGCTCAGCCCGCCAGCGATGACCATCGTCGAGGCAACGACCACAGGCCCGATCCGCGCGTTGAAGAGCCAGTCCCGCGAGGTGACGAGCACGTAGACGCCGATCGCGATGAAAAGCCCATAGGCCAGATCGTCGAGCCCCAGATAGGGACGGCGACGAAGCACGACGCCCGCCCGGTTCTCCTTGCGAAGCAGCCGCAGTACCGGGCTGAACATGATGAGGGCCGCGCAAGCCAAAAGCACCATGACCCCCGGACGCAGCGCCCAGTCCATACCGTAGCGAAGGAACGAGATCGACATGTACCGCTCGATCAACGCGCCCAGAACGAGCCCCAGGATCAGGGGCGGACGAGGCCATCTCAGCCGCTTCATGCTCCATCCGATCAGGCCGAAGATCAGCAGCACATACATGTCACCCCAGCTCCGCGAGCCCTGGAAGGCGCCGACATAGACGATGGACATGATGATCGGCAGGACCAATGTGTAGCGCAGGGTCGAGATCCTGGCGAACTGACCGCTGAGCAGGAAGCAGGTGCCGGCCCCGAAGATGTTGGCAAGCGCAATGGACCACACCATCGAATAGGTCAGATCCAGATTCTTCGTCAGCATGTCAGGGCCTGGCGTGAAACCGTGCACCATCAGCGCCCCGAGCAGGATCGCCTGCGCTGCACCGCCCGGCACGCCAAAAGCCAGCATCGGCACAAGACTGCCGCCGTCGCGGGCGTTGTTGGCCGATTCCGGCGCGATGACGCCCCGCACGTCCCCCTTGGTAAAGCTCTCTTTCGCGCCCTTTTCGGTCTGGAGCGCATGGCCATAGGCGATCCAGTCCACGACCGAGCCGGTCATGCCGGGAATCGCGCCCAGGACCGCGCCGAGGCTGCTGCAGCGCAGGACGAGAAACCAGTTCCGCGCGACATCCTTGATGCCCTGAAGCATGCCCTGACGCGGGCTGAACTTCATGTCCTGGGCGATGGAGGTCCGCTGGATGGCAAGATCGCAAAGCTCGGGCAGCGCAAAAAGGCCCAGCAGGATCGGCAGCATCGGCAGGCCGTCTTGCAGATATAGCAGCCCGCCCGTCCAGCGCATCTGACCCGTCTGCGTATCGGTGCCGACCATCCCGACCAGAATGCCGAAGCAGGCGACGACCAAGCCCTTCAGCGGCGATTTTCCAGAGAGCGTCGCTACCATCGCGATCCCCAGAATGGTCATCGCCAACAGTTCGGGGGTGGCTATGGCCAGCACGAAGGGGCGCACCACGGGCAGCGAAACCGCCAGGATAATCGCGCCTATCAAGCCGCCCATCATGTTGGCGAGGTAGCTTGCGCTGAGCGCGCGCCCGGCTTCGCCCCGCTTGGTCATGGGCAGGCCGTCAAGCACTGTCGCTTGCGCGGCGGCACCAAAGAGCACCGCGGGAATGGTGTCCGAGGTTGTCGTGACCGCCGCCATCCCAAGCAGCATGGCAAACGCCGAATAAGGGTCCATCGTGTAGGTAAAGGGCACCAGGATCGCAAAGCCCGTCAGCCCGCCCACGCCGGGCAGCAGCCCGATCGCCAGTCCCACGATCACGCCAAGCCACAGGAACATGATGCGCTCTGGCTGCAGAATGAGGCCGAGCGCATCGCCCGCGGCGGAGAGAATCACGGAGTCTTGAAGAAATTCCATGCTACAGCCCTGCCTTCACGGCCTGATCGCCGCCTGTCATTGCGCCGCCCTCCGGTCTTCGGAAGTGCAGGGCCGCGCTGTGCCTTGGTTGGCCAGCATAGGATAGAGAACCTTTGCCGTGCGCCCCCAGATCCACGCCCGGTCCTTATCGCCGAGGCTTTCGAAACATTTATTTCCCTGAGCGATCAATTCAGTCAGCGAACCGGCAGAGGCCGGGTAGTTCGAGCCGAAGGCAAGGTGGTCCGCACCGAAGACCGCGACCAGATGCGGGAAGAATGCCTCGGCCCCACCGGGGGCAGCCTGCGCCAGATCGAAGGTCTTCGGCGTGATCTTCAGATAGACATTCTCGAAACGCGCAAGCTCGAACAGTTCTGCACAGGCGTCATAGGGCGGGCCGCCTGCAAGGACCGGGCGGGCGCAATGATCAAGAGCGATGCGGACCGATGGAAAGCGGTGGGCGAGGTCCGCGACCATCCCCAACCCCGCAGGTGTCGTCTGAATCACCATGGTCAGATCGTTCTCGGCGCAGCGTTCCCAGACCGGAAAGGTCGCCGGGTCGACGAGCCAGCTGCCGTCGGTCTGATGGGTCGCGCCCCCGGTGAAAAGCCGGATACCCCCCATCCCCCGGCCCAGCCAATAATCGAAAGTCGCCAGCGCGTCCCGGGCCAGCAGGTCGAAGGAGAATACACCGGTGAAGCGATCCGGCTGCGAGGCCACCGAATCCGCGACATAGGAATTGTCATGCCCGTAGGTCGTGGAGGAATGAACGATCGCGGCCTTGGCGATCCCCGCCTCGTCCATCGCCGCCACCAACTGGTCAAAATCGGCCGGGCGCGAGGCCGACCATTTCGAACGATGTCCGGCCTGCGGCGCGATGGGGTATTTCCCGGTATCGGTCGAGATGATGTGCGGATGAATGTCGATGATTTCGTAGGTCATGTCGGTCTTACCTTGGAAACAGGACGGATGGCGCGACGCATCAGGCGCCCGCAGACGGTCTTGGTATGCCAGGCCGTTCAGAACCATGCCCGCGCCAGTTTTCGTCAGATTCAGGGTTTCAGGATCTTGCGTACGGCCTCGAGTTCCGTCTCGGGCGTAGCGAACAGCGTTGCGACGATCTCGGCCACCTCGTCACCCGAAATGGGATCGACCGCATAGTTCTGATCGGTCATCGCCTTTATGAACTCGGGATCCTGCACGGTTTCGTCGAAGGCCTTGCGCAGGGCGTCGATCCGGTCCTGCGGCACCTCCTTCGGCGCGGCCAGCGGCCTGCCTGCCTGGAAGGGCAGGATGAAGAAATCAAGGATCGACTTCGCCTCGGGATCCGTCACGTACTGGCTGAGGTTCGGGATGTCCTGGAACTCCTCCGGGCTGTCCCAGCCAAGGTTCAAGAGCACCTTCATCGAATCCTCTGCGAGCATTCGCTTGGGCTCTCCATAGGTCAATCCGTCAAGCGTCGAAGCCCAGCCATCGACCTCGCCGCGCTCCATCGCAAGATAGACCTCGCCCCGGTCGGTATAACCGGGAACGACCGTCAGCTTGGTCCCCAGATACTGGTTCAAAACGGCCGGCAGCGTCCGGTTCTCATTGGAAAATCCCGTGGCTCCGACCACCAGTTCCTTCTGGAACAGATCGTCGGCCGTGGTGACGCCCGAGCGCGTCATCGCGACAAGACTGTAATAAGTCTTGTCTACGCTGCCGATCCAGGCCACCTCGCGCGGGTCAAATGCATTCTGCGACGGATCCACCAGTGGCACATAGAGGTTGTTGCGCTGCAGGAAGCCGATGACCGTGCCGTCTTTGGGCTGCTTGGATTGCAGCGAGGCCGCCGCCACCATTCCCCCTGCCCCGACGACGTTCATCACGACTGCCTCGGGCTGGCCCGGGATATGTTTCACATAGGCCTGCGCAAACTGGCGAGCGATAAAGTCCGTCAGGCTCCCCGATTGCGCGCTGACCAGAATGGTCAGCGTCTTGCCTTTGTAGAACTCCTCCGCGGTCTGCGGATAGGCCGGTGCCGCGATCGCCGAAGCCGTGACGACGGCAAGTCCCGACAACACTATCCCGCGCATGATCTTCATTCCATGTCCTCCCTTGAACTTTGCGCGATCCCGATGCAGTGCTCCTTGGCTGCAGGGCCGCCCGCTTCCTCTTGCGGCTGCGTCCCGTTCGCCGAGACACCCCTCGGGCGCCGGGACGCATATGTGGATATGCCGTGACCCTAGCCTCTTTCGGTTGCGGCGAGAATAGCACCGCATCGAAAATCAATGCCCTCGGCCGAGATCCGATATTGCAGCCGCCCAAAGGGATATCTTTCAAATAATTGAATTTAATATATATTTATATGATCTGCGCCTTGTTCTTGCCGGACGTCTGGCTTGTGGGCAGGCGTTTCTGGTCCGATTTCCGATGCCCGCAGCGTGGTTTTGGATTGGCACCCGGCGGCGACGCTGTGCGAGACCGCCATGATCGCCACCGGATAGGGAGGAAATCAACGATGGATCGCCGCCGTTTTCTTGGAAGTGCTGGGATATTCGGTCTCACCCTCGCCGCTAGCGGACTTGGCGCGCCGCATGTTGCGCGGGCTGCCGCAGCCCGGATTACCATCGTCAGCAATCCTGGACTCGAGAATGCGACGCTGAATCGACTGATGGAAGAGCAGGGTTTTCTCAAGAGATATGGGGCGGAAACAACGATGGTTCTGGCCGAGGGCCCGGCCGGCCCCTTCGATGCGATCGTTAGCGGGGCCGCTGATGTCTGCATGGTTTCTGGCTATAACATGGCTCTTCCGCGGATTTCGCAAGGCGCGCCCGTCAGGATTGCTGGCGCGGCCATGCGCAAGGCTGCCCTCGCCGTGTTTGCAAGGCCGGACCGGGTCAACGGCTTGGCAGACCTGGAAGGAAAAACGGTGGCGGTAGGGCCGAAGCTTGGTCTCCTGCATGCACTCATGCTGCAACTCTTGCAAGAAAAGGGTCTCGACGCCTCCCGCGTGACTTTCCTCGATGCAGGCAGCAACGACCAAGCCTATCATGCGGTCGTCGAAGGCAAGGCGGACGCCTGCTGCTCCAGCATATCGCACCTGAACGACCGCGATGGGCTTGTCATCCTGTCCGACGGCAAGATGTGGGAAGCGCTGCCGAAATATGTCTTTCAAACCGCCTACGCGTCGGAGGCAGCCCTACGGGACAAGCGGGACGGGCTGGTTCCGGTCATGGCCGCCTATGGCGCCCTTTATGGCTATTTGATGAAGCCAGAGGCCCGCGAGGCATTCCTCTCCGCGCGAAGGAGCGCGCAGAAGAAATTTGATATCCTATCGGCAAACGCGGTTTGGGAATTCAATCAGGAACAGCGTCCCTATTCCCGAAATCTCTCAATCTCCGAAGAGGAGATCACATATCAGCAACGCATGTTCGTTGGCCTCGGCGCAATGTCACAAGTCTTGCCGTATCGCGATGTTGCCGACATGCGGCCTGCGAATGAAGCCTTCAAAATACTTTCCGCTAAGTGAGCGCGCCATCGCAGGATCGCGATCTATTGTCCCGGCGGGACAAACGATCATTTTCTGAAATCAACATTCTTGGGTCTAGGATCGATGACGAAGCAAGATAGTTTCACCCCCCACGGCAAGCACCTGATCGGTGGCGACTGGGTCGCCAGCGAGCAGCGTTTCGCCAGCGAGCCCGCCCATGGCCGGGCGCACGAGTTCAGCATAGGCACGGTCGCGCTGGTGAACCGGGCCTGCGAGGCGGCCGAGGACGCCTTCTGGAGCTACGGCCAGGTCACGTGCGAAGAGCGTGCCGCCTTCCTCGACACCATCGCCGAGGAGATCGAGGCCCGCGCCGAGGCGATCACCGAGATCGGCACCCAGGAAACCGGCCTGCCCGAGGCGCGGCTCGAGGGCGAGCGCGGCCGCACCGGGGGCCAGCTGCGGCTCTTTGCCGCGCATATCCGCAAGGGCGATCATCTCGACCGCCGCCACGACCCGGCGCTGCCCGACCGCCAGCCGCTGCCGCGCCCCGACATCCGCATGGTGCAGCGGCCGATCGGCCCGGTGGCGGTCTTCGGCGCCTCGAACTTCCCGCTGGCCTTCTCGACGGCGGGCGGTGATACCGCCGCCGCCCTGGCCGCCGGTTGCCCGGTGGTGGTCAAGGGCCACAGCGCCCATCCCGGCACCGGCGAGATCGTCGCCGAGGCCATCCATGCCGCCATCGCAAGGACCGGCACGCATCCGGGCGTCTTCAGCCTGGTGCAGGGCGGTGACCGCAAGGTGGGCGAGGCGCTGGTCCAGCATCCGCTGATCAAGGCGGTCGGCTTCACCGGCTCCCTCGCCGGGGGCCGGGCGCTGTTCGACCTCTGCGCCGCACGGCCCGAGCCGATCCCGTTCTTCGGCGAGCTGGGCTCGGTCAACCCGATGTTCCTGCTGCCCGAGGCGATCGCCGCGCGCGCCGAACAGATCGGCAGCGGCTGGGCCGGGTCGCTGGCCATGGGGGCGGGGCAGTTCTGCACCAATCCCGGCATCGCAGTGGTCCTGGACGGCGCCGATGCCGACCGCTTCGTCGAGGCAACGCGCGAGGCCTTGGCGAAGGTCGGCCCGCAGGTGATGTTGACCCAGGGCATCGCCCGCGCCTATCGCGAGGGCCAGGCGCGGATGCAGGCCCGCAACAACGTGACCCCGATCCACGAGACCAGGTCCGAGGGCCGCAGCGCCAGCCCCAACCTCTACCAGACCACTGCCGGGCAGTTCCTCGAGGACCACGCCCTGTCCGAGGAGGTCTTCGGCCCGCTGGGCCTGGTGGTGCGCACCGCCTCGGTCGACGAAATGCTGCACCTGGCCCGCGGGCTCGAGGGCCAGTTGACCGCCACCATCCACATGAAGCCCGCGGATGCCGAGATCGCCTGCCGGCTGGTGCCCGTGCTGGAGCGCAAGGCGGGCCGGGTGCTGGTCAACGGCTTTCCCACCGGCGTCGAGGTGGTGGACAGCATGGTCCATGGCGGCCCCTATCCCGCCTCGACCAATTTCGGCGCCAGCTCGGTCGGAACCATGGCCATCCGAAGGTTCCTGCGTCCCGTCGCCTACCAGAACTTTCCAGAAGCGCTCATGCCAACGGACCTGCGCTAGGCGGTTTTCTCCGAAGGGCATGATGCGCGCGGGGTGGCAGCTTGAAGCTTCGCCTCACCCGCTTCAGCCTCTCCCGCCCTAGGGTCCGTGACGGCCGTTCAGTCGGTCGAAGCCATGCGCGTCGAAGAGGGCGCGCTGCGCCTGGATCAAGTTCGCCGTGCCGGGCCGGTGCGCATCATGTCGAACCAGCCTAGCCCGACGCCAGTGCCGGTAGCAAATGGCGGGCGGCGCCGACGCGCGCCTCGCCCGACTTGTACTTGAAGTTCCGTCATTGCCTTCCCGATATCTCGGCGAAAAACCTAATCAGCCACACGAAGACATTCGCGCTACCAATCATTGGCTACCCAGAAGTTCGTTTCCAACCTATCCGCAATCTTGCCGCCAAGCTGCTCCCGTCACCGGCACGAGAAGCTTCAAGTCGACGCGGAACCAGCCATCGCGGAGATGCTCCTGCACGACCGAGCCGGACAGCTTGTCGTCTGGGCACCGGTAGGCAATTACCATGACGACATGCTGGACAGCCTGGGCCAGCGCGCTTTCGACCTTGCGGAGCGGGACGGGATCGTCGGGTTGGATCTGGGCTGGCGCACCATGGTGTCAATCGGCATCCAAACGGGGGTCTGACTCAAAGTTGGTGCATTTTCTGGTTTACGCCGGGGCGAGGAGCCGTGCCCTGAGCAGATCGATGTTGGCGCGGCCATACATCTGG
>NZ_FNEA01000049.1 GCF_900100045.1 Paracoccus denitrificans
CCGAAGGGTTCGCTCGACTTGCATGTGTTAGGCCTGCCGCCAGCGTTCGTTCTGAGCCAGGATCAAACTCTCAAGTTGAAACGGCATCAGCCGTATCCTTGACAGAAAAACCTTGCACATCTGTCCTTCCCACAAAGGAGAAGGATCATCCTGTTCATCGTCCTCACTCGCGTGAGCCGACAAACAGTGAAGCTGACACTCTCATCATCGGTTGCCCTAGAGAGCCGATATACAAGCTTCCCCGTCGAAAAACGACCAGACCGCCCACATATCCCTTCAAATATACAGCAATGTCAAAAAGCAGAGGAAAGAAAACAACCCAAACATCGCCACTCTTATGGCGAAGTCCAAGCCATTGCTTCCCAGAATTTTCGAGCGACCCGCGCTTCAGCGCCAACCGTCCGACCCGCTGCAGCGCCTCGCCGCGTCGGTGAAGCGGTATCTAGGGGCTGGGCGCCGGGCTTGCAAGCGGAAAAATGCGCGCCATCGGAAGAAAAATCGCAAACCAATGATTTTCTGTCATTTTTCTGTCGCAGATTCAGGCGGATAATTCCCGCCTTCGCCCAGGCAAGCTGCAGTTCGCGAACCGGACCCGGCAGCAGATTCGTCCCAAGGCGCACGATTCCCTGCCATCCGCCCTGAAACAGGCTGCGAGTCGGTTACCGAAATGCAAAACGCGGCCCCGAGGGGCCGCGCCGGATAGATGCGAAATCGCCGAAAAGCTTAGCGCTTCGAGAACTGGAACGAGCGGCGGGCCTTGGCCTTGCCGTATTTCTTCCGTTCGACCACGCGCGAATCGCGGGTCAGGAAGCCGGCCGCCTTCAGCGCCGGGCGCAGGCTGGGCTCGTGCAGTTGCAGCGCCTTCGAGATGCCGTGCTTGACCGCACCCGCCTGGCCCGACAGGCCGCCGCCGGCGACGGTGGCGTAGACGTCATACTGGCCCGTGACGCCGGCCACTTCGAAAGGCTGGCGCAGGATCATCTGCAGCACCGGACGGGCGAAGTATTCCGCGATATCCTTGCCGTTCACGACCACCTTGCCCGAACCCGGCTTGACCCAGACGCGGGCGACCGCGTCCTTGCGCTTGCCGGTGGCATAGGAACGGCCCAGCGAATCGCGCTGCGCCTCACGAACCGGGGCGGCGGCCGGGGCAGCCGTCGCGACCGATTTCAGATCGTCGAGGGTTTTGATGTCTTCGGCCATGGCTTACGCGCTCCGGGTATTCTTGGCGTTCATGGACTTGACGTCCAGCACTTCGGGCTGTTGCGCCTCGTGCGGGTGCTCGGCACCGGCATAGACGCGCAGGTTGGTCATCTGCTGCTTGCCCAGCTTGTTGCGCGAGATCATGCGCTCGACGGCCTTGATCACCACGCGCTCGGGATGCGCGCCTTCCAGGACCTGGCGTGCGGTGCGGTGCTTGATGCCGCCCGGGTGGCCGGTGTGCCAGTAGTATTTCTTGGCGTCGCGCTTGTCGCCGGTCATCTGCACCTTGTCGGCGTTGATGATGATGACATTGTCGCCCATGTCCATGTGCGGGGTGAAGGTCGGCTTGTGCTTGCCACGCAGGCGCATCGCCACGATCGAGGCAAGACGGCCCAGAACAACGCCCTCGGCGTCGATCAGGATCCACTTCTTCTCGATCTCCGCCGGTTTCGCGGTATAGGTTTTCATCTGTCGGTCCCTTTGGGGGCTGTAATTCGAGATGGAGGTGTATCGGAAAAAGCCGCGTGCAGGTCAAGTGCGCATTGCGCCAATTTCCACAGCAATATCAATTATCTGCAAAATAGGTATTATGATACCCCACTGCAAACCCCGCCGGGATCAGCGTTTCGGCGGAATCGAATAGGTCATCGAGCAGCGCGCCACCGGCTCTTCGGCGCCTTCGGAACGGATCAGCACCTCGCCCACGGCCAGGATGCGGCCCAGCTTCAGGATGCGGCATTCGGCCAGAAGGTCTCGTCCGGCCTCGGGCTTGCGCATGAAGTCGATCGAGGCATTGGTGGTCACCGCCAGCGCCACCTCGCCGATCCGGGCCAGGATGGCCAGGTAGATCGTGACGTCGGCCAGCGCGAACATGGCCGGACCGCTGACCGTGCCGCCCGGGCGCAGGTGCTGGTCGTCCACCGCCAGCCGCGCGGTCAGCCGCGCCTCGTCCAGCGATTCCACCCGGACCTGTCCGGCGATCTGCGGAAAGACCCTGTCCAGAAACTCGTTCAGCGCCTCGCGGCCCATTGCCAATGCCATGCTTCCCCCCTGCCGGAACGGCGGCTAGACTGCCCGGCAAAGCCCGGGAAGGACAAGCCTCGCCGTGGCGTCAGGAGGAATCGCATGAAGGACGGAAACCCCGAACCGCTGGTACTGCGCAAGGATGACGGTCCTGTCGCAAGGCTGATCCTGAACAGCCCGATGAACTACAACGCGCTGTCCACCGCGATGATCGATACGCTCTCAGATGCGCTGGACGAGATCGGGGCGGATGACGGCGTCCGGGTCGTGGTTCTGGCCGCGCGCGGCAAGGCGTTCTGCGCCGGCCACGACCTGCGCGAGATGCAGGGCGCGCGCAATGACGAGGACGACGGCCGCGCCGCCTATGCGCGGCTGTTCTCGCGCTGCGCCGCGATGATGCAGAAGCTGCCCGCCCTGCCCCAGCCGGTCATCGCCGAGGTGCAGGGCATCGCCACCGCCGCGGGCTGCCAGCTGGTCGCAAGCTGCGACATGGCCGTGGCGGCCGAGGGCGTGCGCTTCGGCGTGAACGGGGTGAATATCGGGCTGTTCTGCTCGACGCCGATGGTGGCGCTGACCCGCGCCATTCCGCCGCGCGCCGCCTTCGAACTGCTGGTGACGGGCGAGTTCATGGACGCCGCCCGGGCGCGCGAGCTGGGCCTGGTCAACCGCGTCGCCCCGCCCGAGGCGCTGGAGGCCGAGACGATGGCGCTGGCCCGCAGCATCGCCGCCAAGCTGCCCGCCGCCGTGCGCATGGGCAAGCGTGCTTTCCACGCGCAGCGCAACCTGGGCCTTGCGGACGCCTATGCGACGGCGGGCGCGGTGATCTGCGAGAACCTGCTGCTGCCCGACACGGCCGAGGGCATCCAGGCATTCCTGGAAAAGCGTCCGCCGAACTGGGATTAACCCAGCGCGGCCAGCCAGGGAAAGGTCTCCAGCAGCCAATAGGCGAAGGCCGGAAACGCTCCGGTCAGCAGCGCCGCGCCGACCACGACCAGCAGGCCGCCCATGACGCGCTCGATCAGCTTCAGATGCGGCTTGATGCGGTTCATCAGGCCGATGGCGCGGTTGATGAAGATGGCCGACAGCAGGAAGGGGATGCCCAGCCCCAGCGCATAGACCGCCAGCAGCGCCGTGCCCTTGCCCATCGCCCCGCCGGTCGCGGCCAGGGACAGGATCATGCCGAGCTGCGGCCCGATGCAGGGCGTCCAGCCAAAGGCGAAGGCCAGGCCCAGGGCATAGGCCCCCAGCGCGCTGCCGCCCCGCTCCTGCGCGTCGATGCGCGCCTCGGCATCCAGAAAGGGGATGCGGATGATATGCAGGAAATGCAGGCCCAGCAGGATCACCACCACGCCCGCGCCGCGCGCCAGCAGGTCCTGCCATTGCAGGAACATCCGCCCGAAGGCCGAGGCCGCCATGCCCATCAGCAGAAACACCGTGGACAGGCCCATGACGAAGAACAGCGCCGGAACCACGGCGCTGCGCTCGCCCGATTTCAGCCCGCCGACCCCGACCCCGGTCATGTAGGCCAGATAGGGCGGCACGATCGGCAGCACGCAGGGCGACAGAAAGGACAGGATCCCGGCCAGCAGCGCGACCGTCGCGGCGGGCAGGAAGGCGGCATCTGCAAGCTCGATTCCCAACATGTCGGGCACCTTGGCGCAAGGAAAGGGCGCGGGAAAGCCCCGCGCCCGTCACTCTTTCGTGGAAGGCTGCGACAGATCAGCCCAGGGACCACCAGCCGCGGCGCTTGGGACGCGCGGGTTCCTCGTTCGCCGCCGCGGGCTCCGGCACCCGGACTGCGGCGGGCAAGGCCTCGGGCTCCGGCGCAGGCGCGGGCTCCGCGGCCGTGTCGGCCTCGGACTGGGGCGCAACGGCCTCGGATCCGGCGGTTTCGCCGGCCGGCACGGTCTCCACAGCCTCGTCGGCAGGCGGCACATCCGCGGCGGCGGCCTCCGGTTCCGGCTCGACGGCGGGTTCGACGGCCTCGGCAGGTTGCTCGACCTCCGAAGCCTCGGCAACAGGCTGTGGCGCGTCTGCGGCGGTCTCGGCCGGTTCTCCGGGCTGGGCCCCCTCGGCAGGCCCCGCCTCAGCCACGGCTTCGGCCGGCTCATCCGCCTTGCGGCGGCGCGTGCGGGTGCGGCGGCGCGGCTTTTCGGCCTCCTCCGCCACCGGCTCGGGCGCGCTCTCGACCGCCTCCACGATCACCTCGACCTCGGCAGGCTGGTCGGCCTCCTCGGTTTCCAAGGCCACCTCATCGGCATCGTCCCCGGCATGAGGCGCTTCGTCCTCGCCATTCTTGCCGCCCCGGCGACGACGACGGCGACGGCGGCGCTTGCTGCCATTCTCGCCATCCCCGCTCTCGGCGCGATCCTCCTCGACCGGCTCGTCGGCGATCTCTTCGACCTCTTCCTCGGCCGGCTCCTCGTCGTCGATCTGCGCCATCAGGCGGGCATCGACCGAAACCACGGGCGAAACCACCTCGGGCACGTTGCGGGTCGCGGTCTTGAACTTCTCGATGGCGTAATCGGGCGAGATCAGCGCCGGATCGGCCTCGACCCGGACCGAAAGCCCATAGCGTGCCTCGATATTGGCGATGTGCTCGCGCTTGGCGTTCATCAGGAAGTTGGCCACCGCGACCGGCGCCTTGACCAGAACCTCGCGCGAACGCTTGCGGGTGCCCTCTTCCTCGATGGCGCGCAGGATGGTCAGCGCCAGGCTGTCGTCGCTGCGGATCAGCCCGGTGCCATGGCAATGCGGGCAGGGCTGCGTGGTCGATTCCAGCATGCCCGGCCGCAGGCGCTGGCGCGACATCTCCATCAGGCCGAAGCCCGAGATGCGGCCGACCTGGATCCGCGCCCGGTCGGTCTTGAGCTTGTCCTTGAAGCGCTTCTCGACGGCGGCGTTGTTCTTGCGCTCCTCCATGTCGATGAAGTCGATGACGATCAGCCCGGCCAGGTCGCGCAGCCGCAGCTGGCGCGCGATCTCCTCGGCCGCTTCCAGGTTGGTCTTGAGCGCGGTGTCCTCGATCGAGCCTTCCTTGGTGGCCCGGCCCGAGTTCACGTCGATGGCGACCAGCGCCTCGGTCACGCCGATGACGATATAGCCGCCGGATTTCAGCTGCACGACCGGGTTGAACATGCCGCCAAGATAGCTTTCCACCTGATAGCGCGCGTAAAGCGGCATCGCGTCGGTGTAGTGCTTCACGTTCTTGGCGTGGGACGGCATGATCATCTTCATGAAGTCCTTGGCCGTGCGATAGCCGCGCTCGCCCTCGACCAGGACCTCGTCGATCTCCTTGCTGTAGAGATCGCGGATCGTGCGCTTGATCAGGTCGCCTTCCTCATAGATCGGCGCCGGGGCGATGGACTTGAAGGTCAGATCGCGGATCTGCTCCCACAGCCGCATCAGGTATTCGTAGTCGCGGCGGATCTCGGTGCGGGTGCGCTGGCTGCCGGCGGTGCGGATGATCAGCCCGGCGCCTTCCGGCACCTCCAGTTCGCTGGCGATCTCCTTCAGCTTCTTGCGGTCGGCGGCGTTGGTGATCTTGCGGGAAATCCCGCCGCCGCGCGCCGTGTTCGGCATCAGCACGCAATAGCGGCCGGCCAGCGACAGATAGGTGGTCAGCGCGGCGCCCTTGTTGCCGCGTTCCTCCTTGACGACCTGGACCAGCATGATCTGCCGGACCTTGATCACCTCCTGGATCTTGTAGCGGCGGGCGCGCGGCTTCTTGGGGGCCGAGATCTCCTCGGCCATGTCCTCCTCGGCGACGGATTCGATGCCGTCGTCCTCGGCGGCTTCCTCGGCCGGGGCATCCTCGGCGCTGTCCGCAGCCGCTGCCGGCGCCGCGGCTTCGGCCGTATCAGCGGCAAGCGGGGCGTCCAGCGGCACGGCCTCGCCCTCCGAGGGGTCCACCACGGTCATCCCGGCGATCTCGTCCGAGACCAGGACGGCATCGCCGCTTTCGGCGGCGGCGGCCTTGGCCGGCTTGCGGCGGCGCGGGTTGCGCTTGGGCTTCTCGCCTTCGTCGGCCTCGGCCGCGGCGGCCTGGCGCTCCTCTTCCAGCAGCGCCTTACGGTCGGCGGCGGGGATCTGGTAGTAATCGGGATGGATCTCGGCAAAGGCCAGGAAGCCATGGCGGTTGCCGCCGTAATCCACGAAAGCGGCCTGGAGCGAGGGTTCGACCCGCGTTACCTTGGCCAGATAGATGTTGCCAGCAAGCTGCCGCTTGTTGACCGTCTCGAAATCAAATTCCTCGACCTTGGTTCCATCGACCACGACAACCCGAGTCTCCTCGGAATGCGTGGCGTCGATCAGCATTTTCTTTGACATGTTTCCGTCTTTCGGGCAGCCGAGCCGGCCCGCAGATTAGCGGGGGCAAGGTCCGGCTGCCGCATGAGAGGACATCGAAGGCCGCACCGCCAACAGCAATCGCGGCGGTCGGGCTGTTGCCCTGCCACCGTGCCCGATCAAGCTGCGCTGCGCGATCCATCGCGTCTGTTTACCTTTCTTGGCCCGTCCCGCTTGCGCGATCCGGGCGGCGATCTACGGTCGCCCAGAGGCCCCTTGGGGCATGGGCAGGATTTTCCGCGCGTGGCACCACCGGCACTTTTCAGGTGTCGCGGCTGGCTGGCGCGCTGCGAAACTGGCGAGGTCGAGCAACCATGAGTTGTGGCGCCCACCCTACTCGGGCAAGATAGCGGGGAAGGGCGCGCCGTTACAATCTGTTTTTAGTCAGAGAGCCGGGATTTGCCGACCCGGGGCGCCGCCTGCCCCGACCGCCTACAGGTAATCGCTGCGGCTCAGCCCGTATTTCGCCATCTTCTCGTTCAGCGTCCGGCGCGGCAGGCAAAGCTCGTCCATGACCGCGGCGATGCTGCCCTTGTGGCGGCGCATCGTATTGTCGATCAACATCTTTTCGAAGCTTTCGACATATTCCTTGAGCGGCTTGCCCTCGGTCGTCGTCGCCTCCTGCGTATCCTCGCCATCCGCCATCAGCAGCGAGGTGATCGAACCCGAGCCGCGACGGTTCTGCAGCACGGCCCGCTCGGCCACGTTGATGAGCTGGCGCACATTGCCCGGCCAGGGCGCCTGCAACAGCTGCGCCGCCTCCTGCGCCGTCACCTGCGGCGGCTCGCAGCCGTATTCCTCGGCGAATTGCTCGGTCATGCGGGTGAAAAGCGTCAGGATATCCTCGCCGCGCGAGCGCAGCGGCGGCAGGGTGATCTTCAGCGCGGTCAGGCGATAGAACAGGTCGGGACGCAGCGAATCCTCCGCCCGGCGCCCTTCGCCGCGGGCGTTGGAAATGGCGATGATCCGGGTCTCGGCCGGGCTGCCCTGCTCGGCGATGAAGGCCAGGAGCCGCGCCTGCAAGGCATCGGACAGCGCCTCGATATCCTCAAGGCAAAGCGTGCCGCCGCGGGCTTCCTCGACCGCGGGCAGCCCGTTCTCGACCGGGCCGAACAGCTTGGCCGACAGGACCTCGTCGTTATAGGCGGCGCAGGATATCGGCACGAATTTCTTCGAGGCACGCGGCCCCACGGCATGCAGCGCGTGCGCCACCAGCGTCTTGCCGGTGCCGGTCTCGCCGTCGATCAGCACATGGCCGTCGGCCTGGCCCAGGTCCAGGATGTCCTCGCGCAGCCGATCCATGACTGGGCTCGACCCGATCAGCTTGGACATGACCTGCTGGCCTTCGGACAGGTCGCGGCGCAGGGCGCGGTTGTCCAGCGTCATGCGCCGGGCCTGGGTGGCCTTCTTGACCAGCTCGGTCAGCCGCTCGGGGTTGAAGGGCTTTTCCATGAAGTCCATGGCGCCGATGCGCATCGCCTCGACCGCCATCGGCACGTCGCCATGGCCGGTGATCATGATGACGGGCAGGCCCGAATCGATGCCCATCAGCCGCTTGAGGAAAGCCATCCCGTCCATGCCGGGCATGCGGATGTCCGAGATCACCACCCCCGGCCAGTCGGCGCCGATCGCCTTCAGCGCCTCTTCGGCGGTGGCGAAGGTCTCGGCGTCGAAGCCGGAAAGCGCCAGCCACTGGCTGATCGATTCGCGCATGTCCGGTTCGTCGTCCACGACGGCTATCTTCAAAGTGCGGCTCATGGGCCCTTACCTCTTTTCATCATTCCGCCGCCAGCCGCGGCCCCGCCTTCTGGCCGGGATCGTGCAACGGCAGTTCAAGTTCGAATACGGCGCCCCTGCCCCCCTCGTCCAAGGCGTTATGCGCCGTCAGGCGCCCCCCGAAATCGGCCGCGATCCCGGATGAGATCGCCAGCCCCAGGCCGGTCCCCTCTCCGGGTTTCTTCGTGGTGAAGAAGGGTTCAAACAGATTTTCAAGGTCGGATACACCCGGCCCGTTGTCGCGCACGGACAAGAATGCGTGAGAGCCCGAGCTGACGGTGATCTCGATGGCCGGGTCGCGGACCCCCTTGATCGCATCGACCGCGTTGCGCAGCAGGTTGATGATGATCTGCTCCAGCCGGATGCGGTCGCAATAGACCATGACCGGATAGCGCGGGATGGTGCGCTGCAGGCGGATGGTGCGGGACCGCAGTTGCGGCTCCATCATCACCAGCGCGCTGGACAGCGCGGCGCGCAGGTCGACCGGCTCGAAGGCCTCGCCGCCCTTGCGGGCATAGGATTTCAGCTGCCGGGTGATGGCGCCCATGCGCTCGACCAGGTCGTCGATGCGCTGGAAACTGGACTGCGCCTCCTCGGCCCGGCCGCGCTGCAAGAGCAGCCGCGCCCCGGCCAGATAGGTCTTCATCGCGGCCAGGGGCTGGTTCAGCTCATGGCTGACGCCCGCCGACATCTCGCCCAGCGCCGCCAGCTTGCTGGACTGCTGCACGGTCTGCTCGGCCACGCGCAGCTCCTTCTGCATGCGCTCTCGCTCGGCGATCTCGCGGGTCAGGCGCATGTTCAGCGCCCGCAGGTCGGCCGATTCGCGCATCCAGGCCGCCGATTCCACCCGCGCCCGGCGCGACAGCAGATAGAACACCGCCGCCAGCAGGATGGCAAAGCCCATGATGACCATGGCCAGCACCGCGTTCACCCGCTCGCGCACCGATTCATAGGTGGTGAAGGCGATCATCTTCCAGCCGCGGAAGGGGATGCGGGTTTCGGACTGCATCACGGCGCGGCCCTGCACATAGGCATCGGCCGGGGTCGCCGCCCAATCCGCCGTGACCTGGAAGGCCCGCGCGATGGCCGAAGGCGCCGAGCGCACCGCCAGCGCCTCGGGCAGGGTCAGCCCGCGCCAGCGCGGCTCGGTCGAAAGGATGATCTGCCCGGCGCTGTCCGTCACCGCGATCGCATCCGAGATCCCCGCCCAGGACCGCACCAGCCGCGTCAGGTCGGCGCCCACCACCACCACGCCCAGCGTGCGCCCATCCGAAACCACGGTGCGGGAATAGGTGAACTCGTAGACCCCCTGCGGCGAGGGCGAGACGGTAAAGACGGTATCCTTGGACCGCAGCGCCTCGACGAAGAACGGCTCCTGCACGTAATTGGTGCCGATCAGGTTACGGTCGGTCGAGCCCACGACCCGCCCCGAGGCATCCAGGAGCTTGATCGACGCCGCCGCGATCTCCTTCTGGGCCGAGATCAGCCGCGCCGAGGTGCCCGAGAAATCGTTGCCCGACAGCGCCGAGATCAGCGCCGGATCGCGCGCCAGAAGCAAGGGCACGACCGAGGTGCGCTGCAATTCCGACAAAAGGTTTCCGGTATAAAGCGCCGAGCGCAGCTCGGTGCGCACCCGCGTCGTCTCGGAAAACCGCGCCGTCAGCCAGGCATTGGTGAACCACACCGTGCCCGCAGCCACGATCAGCAGCACGGCGATCGCACCGCGCAGGCCCCAGCGGCTGGTCAGACCCGCCCTGCCTTCCGGGAACCCGATGGAATTGTCTTCCTCTTGCATGAGCCTCCGGCACCGCCCCCGACTGGGGGTCGATGCAGTCTAGTGCGCGAAAGGGCGCCGCTCAAGTCAGGCCGCGACAAGCTCCTGCACCAGCGAGGCAAACAGCCTCGCGCCATCGGTGCCGCCATGCGCCGGATCGGCGGCGCGCTCGGGATGCGGCATCATGCCCAGCACCCGGCGGTTCTCGGACAGCACCCCGGCGATATCCTCGACCGAACCATTGACGCCCGGCGCATAGGTAAAGGCGATGCGGTCCTGGTCCTTCAGCGCCGCCAGCCCCTCGGGATCGATCTGGTAATTGCCGTCGTGATGGGCGACCGGCACGCGGATCTCCTCGCCCGGGGCATAGGCCGCGGTAAAGGGGCTCGCCGCGGTCGCCACCCGCAGCACCGCCTCGCGGCACAAAAAGCGCAACCCGGCATTGCGCATCAGCGCGCCCGGCAGCAGGTTCAGCTCGGTCAGCACCTGAAAGCCGTTGCAGATGCCCAGCACATAGCCGCCGCGCGCCGCATGGGCCTTGATCGCGCCGGCGATGGGCGAATGCGCGGCGATGGCGCCGCAGCGCAGGTAGTCCCCGAACGAGAACCCGCCCGGCACCGCGACCAGGTCGGTGCCCGCCGGCAGCGCCTCGTCCTTGTGCCAGACCCGCGCGACCTCGGCACCCGCCTGCTGCAAGGCGACGGCCAGATCGCGGTCGCAATTCGATCCGGGAAAGGTGATGACGGCAGCTTTCATGGCGGGCCTCCGGGATAATGCCTCGCGCCTCCCATACTCCAAGCAGGATCGCGTGTTAAGCCGCTTTGCACCGCCCAGCGGACTTCTTCGTTCCCCAAATACTCAAAAACCCGCGACAAGCGCCGCACCCCGCCCCCGATGCGCATCACCCGGCGGTTTCGCCGTTTCCCAAACACTCAAAGGCAGCGCCGCAAGCGAAAAGGGCCGGGGTTTCCCCCGGCCCTTCGCAACCCTGTCCGGCAGTTCAGCCCGCCAGCGCCTTGTTCAGGTATTCGTCGACCTTTTCCAGATAGCCCATGGTGGTCAGCCATTTCTGGTCCGGGCCCACCAGCAGCGCCAGATCCTTGGTCATGAAGCCGTCCTCGACCGCCTGCACGGTGACCCGCTCCAGCGTCTGGGCAAAGTTCAGCAGCGCCGCGTTGTCGTCCAGCTTGGCGCGGTGCTTCAGCCCGCCGGTCCAGGCAAAGATCGAGGCGATCGAGTTGGTCGAGGTCTGGTTGCCCTTCTGGTGCTCGCGATAGTGGCGCGTCACCGTGCCATGCGCGGCCTCGGACTCGACGATCTTCCCGTCCGGCGTCATCAGCACCGAGGTCATCAGCCCCAGGCTGCCGAAGCCCTGCGCAACCGTATCCGACTGCACGTCGCCGTCGTAGTTCTTGCAGGCCCAGACATAGCCGCCCGACCATTTCATCGCCGAGGCGACCATGTCGTCGATCAGGCGATGCTCGTAATGGATGCCCTTCTTCTTGAACTCGGCCTCGAATTCTTCCTCGTAGACCTTCTGGAACAGGTCCTTGAAGCGGCCGTCATAGGCTTTCAGGATGGTGTTCTTGGTCGAGAGATAGACCGGGTAGCCGCGGTTCAGCCCGTAATTCATCGAGGCGCGGGCGAAGTCGATGATCGACTGGTCGAGGTTGTACATCGCCATGGCGACGCCGGCGCCGGGGGCCTGATAGACCTCGTGCTCGATGGTCTCGCCATCCTCGCCGACGAACTTGATCGTCAGCTTGCCCTTGCCCGGAAAGCGGAAATCGGTGGCCTTGTACTGGTCGCCGAAGGCGTGGCGGCCGACGACGATGGGCTGGGTCCAGCCGGGGACCAGGCGCGGCACGTTCTTGCAGATGATCGGCTCGCGGAAGATCACGCCGCCCAGGATGTTGCGGATGGTGCCGTTGGGCGATTTCCACATCTTCTTCAGGCCGAATTCCTCGACCCGCGCCTCGTCGGGGGTGATGGTGGCGCATTTCACGCCGACGCCGTATTGCTTGATCGCCTCGGCCGCGTCCACGGTGATCTGGTCCGAGGTCGCGTCGCGCTCCTCGATGCCCAGGTCGTAATATTTCAGGTCGAGGTCCAGATAGGGAAGGATCAGCTTCTTCTTGATGAAATCCCAGATGATCCGGGTCATCTCGTCGCCGTCGAGTTCGACGACGGGGTTCTCTACCTTGATCTTCGACATGGGTGGTCCCTTCGATTAGGATTCGGCTCGGCCGCGCTATAGCCGCATTCGCCGCGAAAGGAAAGCCCGGTATGCGATTGCATACCGATTGCCGCCCCGCACCCCGCCGCCCTTCGGGATCAGCCGCGGAAATAGACCCGCGCGCTTTCGCTGAGCCAGGTCCACAGCGTCGGCGCCCCGCGCTCGATGCGCAGGCCCACGCGCTCGACCAGTTGCTCGTAGCTCACCCGGTATTCGACCCAGGTGCCGCCGCCCGAGGCGATGTTCTGCATCACCGGCTGCGCCCGGTCGAGCGACTTGGCGAAGACCGCGTCGGGGGTCTCGTTCGCCTCGAACTCGGTCCAGAGCGCGCGCAATTCAGCCCCCTGGGCCTTGGGCAGCAGCCCGAAGATCCGTTCCGCCGCCTCGGCCTCGGCCTGCAACTGCGCGGCACCGTGATGGGCGGCGCCGTTCTGCGCATGGATCGGCACGTCGCCGGTGTCGATCTCGACCAGGTCGTGCAGCAGCAGCATGCGGATCACCCGGCCGATCTCCACCCCCGGCCCGGCATGGGCCGCCATGACCAGCGCGTAAAGCGCCAGGTGCCAGCTGTGCTCGGCGCTGTTTTCGCGCCGCGAGCCGTCGCACAGCAGGCTGGCGCGCAGCACCGATTTCAGCCGGTCGGCCTCGGCCAGAAAGGCCAGGCGCTGCGCCAGTTCGCCGCAGGGCGCGCGGCCCTCCAGCAGGGCCTGCGCCGCCTCCATCGCCTCGGGCCATTCCGCCCACAGCCGCCGGGCACGGCCCGATGTCATGTTGTCGCGGACGATTCCGACATGATCGGCCAGGGGCCGGGGCGCGCAAAGCACCTGGAACAGCGGCTGGACGTGGTCCATGCGCTTGGCGATGCGGGCGTCCGGGCTTTCGCCGGCCTCGAACTCCCGCCACAGCGCCAGCAGCGTCTCGCCGCCGGGCAACATGCCGAACAGCCGGCGCGCGGCGGCGTCCTCGGCCGCCTGCACGGCAGCCGTGTCATGGACCAGATGGATCGGATGGTCGCCGCAGTCGATCTCGACCAGATCGTGCAGCAGCAGCATCGCGATGGCACGGTCCGAGGCGCCGAAGACCAGCGCGTAAAGCGCGACGTGCCAGCTGTGCTCGGCGCTGTTTTCCGGCCGCGACAGGTCCATCAGCACATTCGCCCGCTCGACGGATTTCAGCCGGTCGGCCTCGGTCAGGAAGGCAAAGCGCAGGGTCAGGTCGGTCATGTCGAATGCCTGGGGCCGGCGGCACCGGCCCCGTTTCCTAGCGGGTGTTCTCGGTCAGGCGGCGGCGCACATAGGCCTGCACCGTGTCGATCATCGGCTTCATGTGGACCTCGTCGTCGCGGAAGAAGTGGTCCGCCCCCTCGATTTCCTCATGGGTGATGGTGATGCCCTTCTGCTCGCGCAGCTTGGCGACCAGCGCATGGGTGTCCTTGGGCGGCGCCACGCGGTCGGCGGTGCCGTTGATGATCAGCCCCGAGGACGGGCAGGGCGCAAGGAACGAGAAATCATACATGTTCGCCGGCGGCGCGACCGAGATGAAGCCGGTGATCTCGGGCCGGCGCATCAGCAGTTGCATGCCGATCCAGGCGCCGAAGCTGAAGCCCGCCACCCAGCAATGCTTGCTGTTGGGGTTCATCGCTTGCAGATAGTCCAGCGCCGAGGCGGCATCCGACAGCTCGCCGATGCCCTGGTCAAATTCGCCCTGGCTGCGGCCGACGCCGCGGAAATTGAACCGCATGACGGTAAAGCCCATGCGGTGAAAGGCATAGTGCAGGTTATAGACGACCCGGTTGTTCATCGTCCCGCCGTATTGCGGATGCGGGTGCAGGATGATGGCGATGGGGGCGTCGGGGGCGGCTTGCGCGTGATAGCGGCCTTCCAGACGACCTTCGGGACCGGGGAAAATCAGTTCGGGCATGGGCTTCCTTTGAAACTCGGGTTCCTTGACCCTGTGACGGCGCGGCTCTAGATCGTCAATCTGGGAAGCGCGCGCGACATAGGCAAGACGCATTCAAGGACGGCGCCGGGGAGTTAGCCCCTGGCTCGGGCGCCGTCAATGGTGTGCGACTGGAGGAGAGGCAAGATGAAACTGTCCACCAAGGGACGTTACGCAATGGTCGCCCTGGTCGATCTGGCCATCGCCAAGGGCGACGAGTTGACCTCGCTGGCCGAGATCTCCAAGCGGCAGGACATCTCGCTGCCCTATCTGGAGCAGCTTTTCGTGCGGCTGCGCCGGGCCGGGCTGGTCGATTCGGTGCGCGGCCCGGGCGGCGGCTACCGGCTGGCCAAGGCGCCCGAGACGATCCGCGTCGCCGACGTGCTGGAGGCGGTGGACGAAACCGTCAGCGCATTGCATATCGGCGCCGGCGCCTCGGGCGGGATTTCCGGCTCGCGCGCACAGACGCTGTCGAACCGGCTGTGGGAAAGCCTGTCGGCGCATGTCTACGTGTTCCTGCACAATCACACCCTGGCGGATGTGGCCCGCAACCAGTTGCTGCCCTGCCCGGCCCTGCCCAAGATCCTTTCGATCGTGGACGACTGAGCCATGCGGGTGCTGGTCGCCGGTCTGGGCAACATGGGTCGCAGCCACGCGCTGGCCTGGCTGAAGCAGCCGGGTGCCGAACTGGTCGGCCTCGTCAACCGCTCGCCCGTCGATCTGCCGCCCGAGCTTGCGGCGATCCCGCAAAGCCAGGACTTCCACGAGGCACTGCACCGCCTGCGCCCCGATGTCGCAGTCGTCTCCACCTATTCCGACAGCCATGCCGAATATGCCGTCGCCGCCATGCGGGCGGGCGCGCATGTCTTCGTCGAAAAGCCGTTGGCCACCACGGTCGAGGATGCCCGCCGCGTGGTCGAATGCGCGGGCGAGACCGGCCGCAAGCTGGTCGTCGGCTATATCCTGCGCCACCATCCCAGCTGGCAGCGCCTGATCGCCGAGGCCCGCGCGCTCGGCGGGCCCTATGTCTTCCGGCTGAACCTGAACCAGCAAAGCTCGGGCGCCACCTGGCAGGTCCACAAGGCGCTGATGCGCACCACGCCGCCCATCGTCGATTGCGGCGTGCATTACGTCGACGTCATGTGCCAGATCACCGACGCGCGCCCGGTCGAGGTCCGCGGCATGGGGCTGCGCCTCTCGGACGAGATCGCGACCGAGATGTATAACTACGGCCATTTCCAGGTGATCTTCGATGACGGCTCGCTGGGCTGGTACGAGGCCGGCTGGGGGCCGATGATGTCCGACACCGCCTTTTTCGTGAAGGACGTGGTCAGCCCGCGCGGCGCCGTCAGCATCCGCATGTCCGAGGATGCGCGCTCGGACGACATCGACACCCATACCCGGACCGCGACCCTGCGCCTGCATCGCGTCGGAGAGCCGGACAGCGACATCTCGATGCAGGGCGAGCCCGGCCATCAGGAGCTTTGCGACGCCGAGGCCGCCTTCATGGCCCGCGCCATCGCCGAGGACATGGACCTGGACCGCCACATGCGGGATGCGGTCTCGTCGCTCGCCGTTTGCCTCGCCGCCGACGAATCGGTGCGCACGGGCCAGCCGGTGCGATTGCGCATCTGACGCACCCGTCCATCGCACCCGCCGTCACACGCCCGTCACGCTTTCTTGCGAAACGCGGCTCGGGGGCCTAAATGAGCCATTCGTTTTCCGCTTTCGCGGTCGCAAGACCAGAGGATCCGCGCCATGTCCGATCTGCAGACGCCCTATTACCTGATCGACCTCGCCCGGCTGCGGGAGAACATGGAGCGAATCCGCTATCTGCGCGAACGCTCGGGCGCGAAATGCCTCCTGGCGCTGAAATGCTTCGCCACCTGGTCGGCCTTCGACTTCATGCGCGACTTCATGGACGGCACCACCTCCTCCTCGCTGTTCGAGCTGCGGCTGGGGCATGAGGAATTCGGCAAGGAAACCCATGCCTATTCCGTCGCCTGGGCCGATCACGAGATCGACGAGGCGCTGGGTTACGCCGACAAGATCATCTTCAACAGCCTGGGCCAGCTCGACCGCTTCGGCGCCAGGGCGGCCCAGCGCGGCATCGCCATGGGGCTGCGGCTGAACCCGCGCTTCTCGACCAGCGGCTTCGACCTGGCCGACCCGGCCCGGCCCTTCTCGCGCCTGGGCGAATGGGACCTGAACCGGCTGGAACAGGCGCTCGACCGCATCTCGGGCGTGATGATCCACTACAATTGCGAGAATGCCGATTTCGAGCTGTTCGACGCACAGCTTGCCCGGATCGAGACCGAGTTCGGCGGCTTCCTGGAAAGGCTCGACTGGGTTTCCCTTGGCGGCGGCATCCATTTCACCGGCGAAGGCTATCCGCTGGACCGTCTTGCCGACCGGCTCAGGGCGTTCTCGGAACGCTTCGGCGTGCAGGTCTTCCTGGAACCGGGCGAGGCCAGCATCACCCGCTCGACCTCGCTGGAGGTCACGGTGCTGGACGTGATCCATCACGGCAAGGACGTGGCCATCGTGGACAGCAGCATCGAGGCGCATATGCTCGACCTGCTGATCTATCGCGAGACGGCGAAGCTGCCGCAGGACGGCGAGCATCCCTGGCAGATCGCCGGCAAGACCTGCCTGGCCGGCGACATCTTCGGCGAGGGCCGCTTCGCGCAGCCGCTGAAGGTGGGCGACCGGCTCAGCATCGCCGATGCCGGCGGCTACACCATGGTCAAGAAGAACTGGTTCAACGGCGTCCCCATGCCCGCGATCGCGATCCGGGACGAGGACGGAACGATCCACGAGGTTCGCCGGTTCACCTATGACGACTACAAAGCCAGCCTGTCCTGACCAGGCGCAAGCCATCCCCTTTCCCAGCCCCGAAAAGGAGACTGAATTGGCCAAGAACGTGCTCATCATCGGCGCCGGCGGCGTCGCCCAGGTGGTCGCGCACAAGGTGGCGCAGAACGCCAAGGAATTCGGAACGCTGCATATCGCCAGCCGAACCGTGTCCAAGGCCGAGAAGATCATCGCGAGCATTCGTGAAAAGGGCCATTCGGTCGAATTCACCGCGCATCCGCTGGACGCGATGGACAGCAAGGCCGTGGCCGAGCTGATCCGCGGGATCGAGGCCGGCATCGTCATCAACGTCGGCTCGGCCTTCGTCAACATGACCGTGCTGCAAGGCTGCATCGACACCGGCGCCGCCTATATCGACACCGCCATCCACGAGGATCCCGCCAAGGTCTGCGAGACGCCGCCCTGGTATGCCAACTACGAATGGAAGCGCCGCGAGGACTGCGCGGCTGCCGGCGTCACCGCCATCCTGGGCGCGGGTTTCGACCCGGGCGTGGTCAACGCCTATGCCCGGCTGGCCGAGGACGAGTATTTCGACAAGATCGACTCGATCGACATCGTGGACATCAACGCCGGCAGCCACGGCCGCTGGTTCGCCACCAATTTCGACCCCGAGATCAATTTCCGCGAATTCACCGGCACCGTCTATAGCTGGCAGGGCGGCGAATGGCGCCAGAACAAGATGTTTGAGGTCGGCCGCGAATGGGACCTGCCCGTCGTCGGCAAGCGCACCGCCTATCTCTCCGGCCATGACGAGGTGCACAGCCTCTCGGCCCGCTACAAGGACGCCGACGTGCGCTTCTGGATGGGCTTCGGCGAGCATTACATCAACGTCTTCACCGTGCTGAAGAACCTGGGCCTGCTCAGCGAGCAGCCGGTCAAGACCGCCGAGGGGCAGGAGGTCGTGCCGCTGAAGGTGGTCAAGGCCGTGCTGCCCGACCCCGCGAGCCTCGCGCCCGATTACGAGGGCAAGACCTGCATCGGCGACCTGGTCAAGGGCACGCTGGACGGCAAGCCGGGCGAGGTCTTCATCTACAACGTCGCCGACCACAAGGACGCCTATAACGAAGTCGGCAGCCAGGGCATCAGCTATACCGCGGGCGTGCCGCCGGTCGCGGCGGCGATCCTGGTCGCGCGCGGCACCTGGGACGTGAAGCGCATGGTCAACGTCGAGGATCTGGCGGCCCGCCCCTTCCTTGAACTGCTGGGCGAACTGGGCCTGCCCACCCGTGTCATCGACGCCACCGGCGACCACCCGCTGTAGGCGCGGCCGGGCCGGCATCTGAAAACGCCCGCGGCGGGGGAACCCGGCCGCGGGCTTCGCGTTTCCCTCGCGCAAAACGGGGAGGGGACGCATGCCGTCAGATCGGGAACGCCGCAGCCACATGTTTCCGCTTTCCCCGCCCTCGGACAAGGGCGTGGCCAAGGTCGCCAACTGGGCGGTGATCGGCATCTTCGTCATCCTGCTTTTCAGTTTCTTCGCGCAGGCCCGCAGCTTCCTGATGCCGGTGACGCTGGCGATCCTGCTGTTCTTCGTCTTCATCCCCTTCCGGCGGTTGATGGAACGGCTGGGCATCGGCGCCGTGATCACCGCCGCCATCGTCTCGCTGGGACTGGTGGTGGCGGTGGTGCTGATCGGCTTCGTCATCTCGGGCCCCGCTAACCGGCTGATCGAGAACGCGCCGCAGATCACCCAGCGGCTGGAACAGCGCTTCACCGAGATCCGCAGCAATTTCCGCGGACTGGAGCGCGCCGCCGAAAAGATCGACGAGATCGCGGGCGGCTCCTCCTCCCCGCCCGAGCCCGCAGCGCCGCCCGGCGAGGCACCGCCCGACGCGACGCTGACCGGCACGCTCAGCGCGATCCCCGCCCCCGGTGCGCCCCAACCGCCCGACCAGCAGATCCAGGTCGAGGTGAACGCCACGCCCGAGACCTCGACCCTCGCCAGCGCGCTGAACCTCGGCCCGGCGCTGGTCGGCCAGATCATCTTCACGCTGTTTTTGCTGTTCTTCCTGATCTCCTCGGGCGACCTGCTTTACCTGAAGATCGTGCAAAGCTTCGATTCCATGCGCGAAAAGCGCGCCGCCTACCTGGCGCTGCGCGAGATCGAGGACAGCCTGGGCACCTATCTGGGCGCGATCACGCTGATCAACGCCTGCCTCGGGGTGGCCATCGGGCTGGCGATGTGGGCCTGGGGCATGCCCAGTCCGGTGCTGTTCGGGCTCGCGGCGTTCCTGCTGAACTTCATCCCCTATCTGGGCTCGGTGGCCGGCATCATCATCGCGACGCTGGTCGGCGTCTTCGTCTTCGACGATCTCTTCGCGCCGCTGATGGTGGGCCTGACCTATCTGGCGATCACCGCGCTGGAGGGGCAGCTCATCACGCCCTATTTCGTCTCGCGCCGCTTGCAATTGAATACGGTGGTGGTGTTCCTGACCGTGGCGCTTTGGGCCTGGCTCTGGTCGGTGATCGGCATGATCGTCGCGGTGCCGCTGCTGGTGGTGATGCGGGTGCTGGCCGAACACATCCCGGGCTTGCAGAAATTCGGCAACTTCCTGGCCGGCGAGGACCCGCCCGCGCTGGAGGACGATGACGAAGAAGAGGCGCGCGAACTGGTCGAGGCCGGCGACGAGGCGGGGGATGCCGCCGCGGCCTCGGCGGCGACCATGGTGCTGGCCACCAAGGATTGATCGCGACGGCTCTGGATAATTGGCGAAAACATGGCATGATCGCGACGCCAATCATGGACGAATCGCGACAGATGCCCGGACACGACCCCTCGCCCGACCTCAACCAGCCGCGATTGCAGATCGGCTTCCTGCTGACGCCGCGCTTCACGCTGTCGGCCTTTGCCACTTTCGTGGACGTGCTGCGGCTGGCGGCCGACGACGGCGACGGCTCGCGCCCCATCCGCTGCCGCTGGCGGGTGCTTTCGGCCGACATGGCGCCGGTGCAATCCTCCTGCGGCATGCGGATCGAGCCCGAGGAACGGCTGGGCGATCCCGGCCGCTTCGACTACATCATCACCGTGGGCGGGCTGATCGACGGCGGCCCTGGCCTCTCGCCGGAACAGGCCGCCTTCCTGCGCCGCGCCGCCATGGGGCGGGTGGCGCTCGGCGGACTTTGCACCGGGGTCTTCGCCATGGCCCGCATCGGGCTGATGGACGGTTATCGCTGCTGCGTAAGCTGGTTCCACCATCAGGATTTCCTGGCGGAGTTCGAAAGGATGCGCCCGGTCTCGGACCAGATCTTCGTGGTGGACCGCGACCGGATCTCCTGCTCGGGCGGGGTCAGCGCCGCGCATCTGGCCGCCTTCCTGATCGACCGGCACCTGGGCCGCGCCGCGGCGCGCAAGGCGCTGTCGATCCTGATGATCGACGAGCCGATGGCCGGCGACCGCCCGCAGCCCGGCCTGCCGCTGGAACTCAATGCCCGCGACCCGCTGGTGCGCCGCGCCCTGCTGGCCATGCAGCAGAACCTGCACGCCCCCCTGCCAATCGCCCGCATCGCCAGGGATCTGGGCGTCGGGCGGCGCAAGCTGGAACGGCATTTCAACGCCGACCTGGGCATCCCGCCCGCCGATGCCTCGATCCGCATCCGGCTGGCGCAGGCCCGCATGCTGCTGGCGCGCACCGACCGCACCGTCACCCGCATCGCCGAAGAGACCGGCTTCTGCGACGCCTCGCACCTGATCCGCGTCTTTCGCGAGACCGAGGGCACCACCCCCGACCTCTGGCGCCAGAACCGCGGCCTGCTGGCCGAGGACGCCCCCTAGCCGCGTCCGTTGCAGTCCGGCTTTCTGCAACGTGTGGGCCTTGCCCGGATAATCGCTGCGCCATTCGGATGAGGAGAGGGTGAGATGCCGAACAAAGCCACAGTCAGGGGCGTGCTGATGGACGCCACGCTTGCGCCGGTCGCCGCGGGCAAGATCGTCGCGACGCTTCAGGGCTCGGACGTATTCGAGGGCGGCGTGCGGGTGGTGACCGAGCAGGTCGAGGCGACGACCGATGCGCAGGGCGGCTGGTCGCTAGATCTGATCGTGAACGGCGAGGGCGAGCGGGCCGGGACGACCTGGACCGTCGCGGGCTACAGCCCCTATGTGGCCAAGCTGTTCGAGGTGCGGTCGCTGTTTCTGGCCTCGGCGCTGGAGACGACGCTGGGCGATCTGGAAAGGAC
>NZ_FNEA01000047.1 GCF_900100045.1 Paracoccus denitrificans
ACCCTGGGGTCAGCCCTCTGAGTTTTTCGGATCTTCTTCTGAGCATCTCGACGGTTGTGAGGAGCGCGATGGAGAAGATGACCAGCAGCGTGGCGACGGCGAGGATGGCGGGCGAGATCTGCTCGCGGATGCCGTTCCACATCTGGCGCGGGATGGTCTGCTGGTCCGGCCCGGCGATGAACAGCACCGCCACCACCTCGTCGAAGGAGGTCACGAAGGCGAACAGCGCCCCCGAGATCACCCCGGGCAGGATCAGGGGCATGGTGATGCGGAAGAAGGTCGTGCGCGGGTTCGCCCCCAGGCTCGCCGCCGCCCGGTTCAGCGACTGGTCGAAGCCGATCAGCGTCGCCGTCACCGTGATGATCACGAAGGGAATGCCCAGCGTGGCATGGGCCAGGATCACCCCCAGATAGGTGCCCGCCAGCCGGCCGCATTGCGGGTCCAGGCCGATCCAGGTCAGGGGCTCGCAGGGGTTCGAGTAGAAGAAGAACATCCCCGTCGCGGTGATGATGATCGGCACGATCATCGGCGAGATCAGCACCGCCATGATCGCCCGGCGATACGGCATCTCGGGCCGCGACAGCCCCAGCGCCGCCAGCGTGCCCAGCACCGTGGCCAGGATGGTCGAGAAAAAGCCGATGATGATCGAGCTTTTCGCCGCATTCACCCATTTCGCGTTCCGCCAGGCATCCGCCCACCAGCTCAGGTCGCGCGGCGCGTCCGGCCGCGCCATGCCGAAGGTCAGCAGGCTGTCGTACCAGCGCAGCGAATAGCCGTCCGGGTCGAAGGACAGCATCCGGTCGGTGAAGGTGAAATAGGGCTCGGCGTTGAAGCTCAGCGGGATCACCACCACGATCGGCGCGATCAGGAAGAAGAAGATCGCCGCGCAGATCGCCAGATAGGCGTAGTGCCAGGTCTTCTCCAAGGGCGAGGCATAGGTCGGAAGCGCCATGGCGGTTACCCCAGTTTCAGGTTGTCGATGCCGACGAGACGGTCGTAGACCCAGTAGAGGATCAGCACCCCGCCCAGCAGCAGCGCCGCCAGCGCGGCCGCCATGGACCAGTTCAGCGTCTGCGTCATGTGCATCGCGATCATGTTGGAGATCAGCTGCCCCGACGAGCCGCCGACCAGCGCCGGCGTGATGTAGTAGCCCACCGCCAGGATGAACACCAGCAGCGCCCCCGCCCCCAGCCCCGGCAGGGTCTGCGGGAAATAGATGCGGCGGAAGGCGGTCCAGCTGGTCGCGCCCAGGCTGCGCGCGGCGCGCACGTAGCTGGGATTGATGGTGCGCATCACCGAATAGAGCGGCAGGATCATGAAGGGCAGCAGGATATGGGTCATGGCGATGATCGTGCCGGTCTGGTTGAAGATCATCTGCAGCCGCTGGTTGTTGCCGATCACCCCCAGCCAGACCAGCACGTCGTTGACCACGCCCTGCTGCTGCAACAGCACGATCCAGGCCGTGGTCCTGACCAGCAGCGAGGTCCAGAACGGCAGCAGCACCAGGATCATCAGCAGGTTGGACTGCCGCATCGGCAGGGTGGCCAGCAGATGCGCGACCGGAAAGCCCAGGAGGAAGGTGGTGGCGGTGATGGCCAGCGACAGCCAGAAGGTGCGCAGGAACAGCTTGCCGTAGATCTGCTGCTGCGCCGGGGCGGAGACGATGTCGCCCTGGTCGTCGCGGGTGCGGTCCACCGCCGCGAGGTAGAAGTTGGCGGTATAGGGCGAGGCGGCCTCTCGCATCACCGACCACAGCCGGGGATTGCCCCACCGGGCGTCCATCTCCAGGATCGCCTCGCGATAGGGCGGCTCGATGCCGCCGCGCGCCTGCCGCCCGGCCGAGGTGAACAGCGACCGCGTGCCCGGCATGTCGTAGTTGATGCGGGTGCCGACCACGCCGATGGTGCGGGCCTGGGCGGCGGCGGTCAGGTCGGCGGCCAGCGCCGCCCAGGCCGCATCGTCGGGCTCGGTGCCGCGGGGGTTGTCGTGGAACCAGGCGCTGAGCTGCGGCATGTTGGCCGAGAAGCCCTCGTTCTTGACCGAGCGCTGCAGCATCTGCCCGATCGGCACCACGAAGGTGATCAGCACGAAAAGCAGAAGCGGAAGCACCAGGAAAAACGCACGACGACGCGCACGACGCGAACTCCGCGCAAGCGCAGATCTCAACGGACGACCGTCGGCGGTCACAAGCCCGGTCCGGTGAGCGGGCGCGGGCGCGAAGCTCACGCCATTCGCCGAGGTGTCTGCCATGGTCTCTGTCTCCGGTTCGGTTCGGTTCGAAGGCTGCGGCGCCAAGGCGGCACCGCGGCTCGTTTCGTGGATTGCCGCATCCCGCGCCCCAGCCCGTCAGGGGCGGGCCGGGCACGGCGCCGGATCACCTGACCAGCCAGGTATTGAAGCGCTCGCTGATCTCCATGTCGCGATCGACCCAGAACTCGAACGAGGAATGCAGCGCATTCGCGAGATTGGGCTCGGCGGTCGGCATATGCGGCCCCATCTCGGTCTTGCCGTCCTCGAAAAGCCCCACCAGAGGGATCGAGGACTTGCGGGCCGGGCCGTAGCTGATCCACCTGGTCTGGTCGGCCAGCCGCTGCGTGTCGGTGGCGAACCTGATGTATTCCATCGCCTCGTCCAGATTCGGCGCGCCCTTGGGGATCACGAAAAGCTCGTATTCGTAGACCTGCCCGTCCCAGACCATGGCGAAGGGCTTGTTCTCGGCGACCATGGCCGAGAACAGGCGGCCGTTATAGGCGGTCGTCATCGCCACCTCGCCATCGGCCAGAAGCTGCGGCGGCTGCGCGCCGGCCTCCCACCAGACGATGTGGGACTTGATGCTGTCGAGCTTGGCGAAGGCGCGGTCGAGGCCCTCGGGCGTCTCCAGCACCTCGTATACCTCGGCGGCGGGCACCCCGTCGGCCATCAGCGCCAATTCGAGATTGGGCTTCGGGCTCTTGCGCATCCCGCGCTTGCCGGGAAACTTCTCGACATCGAAGAAATCGGCGATGGTGGCGGGCTTCTCGTCCGGGAACCGGTTCGTGTCGTAGCCGTAGACGGTCGAGAACACCATCGAGGCCACGGCGCATTCCGTAAGGGCGCCCGGCAGGAAGTCGTCGACGGCGGGGGTGCCGTCGGGCGCCGGCGGAAACGCCGCGGGATCGATCTCTTCCAGCAGGCCCTCGTCGCAAAGACGGGCCGCATCGGTCGCCTCGACATCGGCCACGTCCAGCGTGACGTTGCCCGATTCCACCATCGACTTTATCGGGGCGGCCGGGTTGTCGGCGGCCAGCATCTGGACGGCGATGCCGGTCTTGGCCGCAAAGGGCCGGTTATAGGCCTCGACCTGCGATTTCTCGTAGGCGCCGCCCCAGCTCATGACGGTGATGTCCGCCTGCGCGGCGCCTGCGGTCGCGGCAAGCGCGGTGGTCATGATCAGCAGTTTCTTCATCGTTGATGGCTCCCAGTTGGTTTGTCCGGCTGTCCGTTCCTGCGGCTCGTCCGGGGTTGGTTCGTGGCTGTCGGGTCGGGGATCAGACCGGATCGAGGGCGCGGGCATCCTCGGGGTGCCAGCCGATCTCGATGGTCTCGCCGGGGGTCAGCTTGCGCTGGCCCAGCGTATTGCGGCATTTCAGCACGAAGTCGCTTGCGCCCGCGACCTTCATCCGGGTCCGCAGCACGTCGCCCATGTAGATCACCTCGAGCACCTCGGCCGCGATCCTGTGGGCACCGGGCGGCATCATCTCGGGCTTGAACTCGACCCGCTCGGGCCGGATCGAGACCGTGGTGACCTGCCCGACCTCGCGGATGTCGACGGCGGTGGCGTCGATCAGCTCGCCATTGCCCAGCCGCACCAGCGCCCTGTCGCCCTGAAGCTGCTCGATGGTGCCGGCAAGCGTATTGTTCTCGCCGATGAACTGCGCGACGAAGCTGTTTCCGGGCCGCTCGTAAAGCTCGGCCGGAGGGGCAAGCTGCTGGATGCGGCCGTCGTTGAACACCGCCACCCGGTCGGACATGGTCAGCGCCTCGCCCTGGTCATGGGTGACATAGACCACGGTGATCCCGATCCGCTCGTGCAGCTGCTTGATCTCGTATTGCATATGCTCGCGCAACTGCTTGTCCAGCGCGCCCAGCGGCTCGTCCATCAGCACCAGATCGGGATCGAAGACCAGCGCACGCGCCAGTGCGATGCGCTGCTGCTGGCCACCCGAAAGCTGCGCCGGACGGCGGTTGGCAAAGCGGCCCATCTGCACCATGTCCAGCGCACGCATGATCTTGGCCTCGCGCTCGACCTTGCCCAGCCCGCGCACCTGCAGGGGAAAGGCCAGGTTCTCGCCAACCGTCATATGCGGAAACAGCGCATAGTTCTGGAACACCATGCCGATGCCGCGCCGGTGGGGCGGCACCGCGTTGATCGGCCGGCCCGCAAGCCGGATCTCGCCCGAGGTGGCGGTCTCGAATCCCGCCAGCATCATCAGGCTGGTGGTCTTGCCCGATCCCGAAGGGCCGAGCAGGGTCAGGAACTCGCCCCTGGCAATGGCGAGGTTCAGGTCCTTCACCACCAGGGTTTCCCCGTCATAGCTTTTCTGGACGCGCTCGAAGGCGACGAATGCGTCATTCGCGGTGACTGCGCCCGTATCCGCACGGGCCGCGGCGGTGGCTTTGCTCAACTCTGGCTCCCTTGTCAGGTCTTGTCCGCGGCCATCGCGACGGAATGCGGCTGAAGCCGCCCCCTGGTCCGGCATCCGGCTTGCGCCGGGCCCGGACCGTTCGCGTGAAATGGTCCGCTTCGTTCCAACCGTCCTGTTTGTCGCGTGCCGCCCATCATCGGGAATGGCGGCGGCGCGTAAATTAATGTTTTCCGCAACGGTACTTCGGCGAATCCTAAGCCGCGCATCCGGCCGGCCGTTTCAGCCCGTCACCGCAAGCCGGCCAGCAGCCGGTCCAGCATCCGCTCGCACAGGGCTAGCTGCGGCAGGGCCAGGAATTCGTCCGGCTTGTGCCCCTGCCCCTCCATGTCGCCGGGGCCGCAGACCACGGTCGGGATGCCCAGCCGCGCGAAATAGCCCGCTTCGGTGCCATAGGCGACCTTGATCCGCCGCGGGTCGCCGCAATGGCGCACGACATCCTGCACCGCCGGATGATCCGGGGCGATGTCGTGCCCGGGATAGGTGTTGGTCAGGGCGATGCGGATGTCCGCCGCCTCGTCCTGCGCACGAAACGGCGCGAGGATGCGGGCGATCTCGCATCGCAGGCGGTCCTGGAAATCCGACAGCGCATCACCGGGCAGGTGGCGCAGCTCGAATTCGACCGCGGCCCGGTCGGGGACGATGTTCAGCGCCGCCCCGCCCTGCATCCTGCCGGCATGGACGGTGGAAAACGGAATGTCGTAGGCGGGATCGGTGCAGGCGGACGCGGCGTAATCGCCCTGGATGCGGCGCAGGGCGGCGATGAACTCGGCCGCGAGATGCAGCGCATTGACATGGCGCGGCGCCAGCGAGGAATGCCCGGCCGTGCCGTGGCAGGTCGCGACCAGCGCGGCCTTGCCCTTGTGCCCGATGGCCGGTCGCATCCCGGTCGGCTCGCCCACGATGCAGAGTTCGGGCCGCCAGCCCAGTGCCTCGATCCCGGGCAGCATCTCGCGGATGCCGGTGCAGCCGACCTCTTCGTCGTAAGAGATCGCCAGCATCAGCGGCCGGGCCGGCGTAGCCTTTCCCGCCCGCGCCGCCCGCGAAAGCATCGCCGCAAGAAAGCCCTTCATGTCGGTCGTGCCGCGCCCGTAAAGCCTGTCCCCCCGGCGCGACAGGGCAAAGGGCGGCCGGCTCCAGCCCTGCCCTTCGGCCGGCACGACGTCGCTATGGGCCGAAAGCATGACGCCGCCCCGCCCCTCGCCCAGTCGGGCCATCAGTCCGGCCTTGGTTCCGTCGCGGGACGGCAGGCGGTGCGTGACAAAGCCGGCGTGCCGCAGATGGTGTTCGGCGAAATCGATCAGCGCCAGGTTGCTTTCGGCGCTGACGGTGGGAAAGGCGACCAGGCGCGCCAGCAGCGCCAGCGTCTCGGGGCGGGGTTCGGTCATGCTCATCTCCTGTCCGGGCTGCGGACAAGGATGGCTATCGCCGATCCCGGCACGGCGAAATGAGCATTTCCCGAGCCATTGCTGCGGCCGGGCCTAATCCGCCCGCGCATGCGACCCCTTTAGGCACAGCCTAACCGTTGCTGCATGAAATCGTAATTTTCGCCTTTCGGACCCCGCGCTAGATCGGGGGAAAGGCCCCGGCCCCGGCTGCCGGGCATCCCCCGAAATCCACGAAAGGACCCGGAAATGCCAGTTGAAAAGATCGACACGTTGGTTGTCGGGGGCGGTCAGGCCGGCGTGGCGATGAGCGAGCATCTGGGCAAGGCCGGCGTGCCGCATCTGGTCCTGGAACGTGGCAGGATCGCCGAACGCTGGCGCTCGGAACGCTGGGATTCGCTGGTTGCCAACGGCCCCGCCTGGCATGACCGCTTTCCCGGCATGGAGTTTCCCGGCGATCCCGACGCCTTCGTCGCCAAGGAGCAGGTGGCGGAGTATTTCGCGGCCTATGCCGAAAAGCTCGGGGCCCCGATCCGCTGCGGCGTCGAGGTGCGGGAGGTGCGCCGCAACGCCGGCCGCCCCGGCTTTGCCGTCACCACCTCGCAGGGCGTGATCGAGGCGAACCGCGTCGTTGCCGCCACCGGCCCCTTTCAGAAGCCGCTGGTCCCCGCCCTGATCCCGGCGGACGCGGGCGTGACGCAACTGCATTCCAGCGGCTATCGCAATCCCGATCAATTGCCGCCCGGCGCGGTCCTGGTGATCGGCGCAGGCTCGTCCGGCGTTCAGATCGCCGATGAGCTGATGCGGGCCGGGCGCAAGGTCTATCTGTCGGTCGGGCCGCATGACCGCCCGCCGCGCTCCTATCGCGGCCGCGACTTCTGCTGGTGGCTGGGCGTGCTCGGCAAATGGGACATGGCCGCACCGGCACCCGGCACCGAGCATGTGACCATCGCCGTCAGCGGCGCGCGCGGCGGCGAGACGGTGGATTTCCGCCGCCTGGGCAATCGCGGCATGGTGCTTCTGGGCCGGACCGAAGGCTATGGCGACGGCAGCCTCAACTTTTCCCCGGACCTGCGCCGGAACCTCGACCGCGGCGACGAGAACTATCTGTCCCTGCTGGACGAGGCCGACGCCCATATCGCCAGCAACGGCCTGGACCTGCCGGAGGAGCCCGAGGCCCGCAAGCGCGAGCCCGACCCGGATTGCGTGACCGACCCGCTCCTGGAGCTGAACCTTGCCGGGGCCGGGATCGCCACGGTGATCTGGGCCACCGGCTTTGCAGTGGATTTCGGCTGGATCAGGGCCGATGCCTTTGACGAGCGCGGCCGTCCGCTGCACCAGCGCGGCGTGTCGGTCCAGCCGGGGCTCTATTTCCTCGGACTGCCCTGGCAGTCGCGACGCGGCTCCAGCTTCATCTGGGGGGTCTGGCACGATGCCCGGCATATCGCCGAGCAGATCGTGATCCAGCGCAAATATTTCGACTATCAGGGCAAGGCCCAGCGAACACTGCAAGAGGCATGATCTTGCGCCCCCGCCAATGGCGCCCTTGAACAACCGCACCGCACCCATGGAGACCAGGATGGCCCACACCCGCATCCGCAAGTTCAACACCCGCGACACCTATCCCGAGCAAAAGCTCGACAACGACCTTTGCCAGGCGGTCGTCACGCAGGGCGGCAGGATCGTCTGGCTGCGCGGCCAGTGCCCGCAGGACCTGGACACGGCCAGGAACATCAACAGCCACGATCCGGTCGAGCAGACCCACAAGGTCATGCAGAACATCCGGCAACTGATCGAGGAAGCCGGCGGCCGGATGGAGCATCTGGTCAAGGTCGTCGTCTACATCACCGACGTGCGCCACCGCGAGGCGGTCTATCGCACCATGGGCGAATATCTCGGGGGTGTGCATCCGGTCTCGACCGGGCTCGTGGTGCAGGCGCTGGCGCGGCCGGAATGGCTGGTCGAGATCGACGGCACCGCCGTCATCCCGGTGTGAGCCGATGACCTTTTCCCTGGTCGCGCGCTGCCCCGAAACCGGGATGTTCGGGATTGCCATATCCTCGTCCTCGCCCGCGGTGGCGGCGCGCTGTTCCCATGCCCGTGCGGGCGTGGGCGCGGTCGCCTCGCAGAACGTCACCGACCCTGCGCTGGGGCCGCTGGCGCTGGATCTGATGGAGGGCGGCATGTCGGCCACCGATGCCGTCGCCGAGATCCGGCGCCGGGGACGGTTCATCGAATACCGGCAGGTTCTGGCGGTCGATGCCAAGGGCCGGACGGCGATCCATTCGGGGCCGAATTCCCTGGGCATCTGGACGCAGGCGCAGGCGGAAAACGTCGCCTCGGGCGGCAACCTTCTGGCCGATGACGGCGTGCCGCAGGCCATCGTCGACGGCTATCTGGCGGCTTCGGGCCATATCGGGGACCGGCTGATCGCCGCGATGCGCGCCGGCCTTGCCGCCGGCGGCGAGGCCGGCCCGGTCCATTCGGCGGGCATGATGATCGTCGACAAGGTCGGCTGGCCCGTGGCCGACCTGCGCTGCGACTGGACCGAGGACTGCCCCATCGAGGCCATCGCCCGGCTATGGGACATCTACAAGCCGCAGCTCGACGCCTATGTCCAGCGCGCGCTGGACCCTCGCGAAGCGCCCTCTTACGGCGTGCCCGGCGACGAATGAACCCGGCCGGGCGCCGCTGCATCGCTGCGCCCGGCCGCTGCACCCGCCATCCGGCCAAAGCCCGCCGGCCATGCCGCCCGGGTTTCCTGCACATTGCCCCGGATGAAGGCAGCATGAGATTTTCGCCCGATCAGATGCGTCGATATGTCACATTGCTTGCAGTGACGAAGCTTTCAGGGCAATACTCGGGCCACGTCGGCGCCAGGCCGCAAGCCAAGGGCGCAAAGACGGGCGGCAAAGGCATCCGCCGCAATGCCAACCACCGAGTCGGAAGAAACATGCCCCTTCGCTATACGCTGCGGCAGCTCGAATACTTCGTCGCCGTGGGCGAGACCGGCAGCATTGCCGCCGCCTCGCAGCAGGTGAACGTCTCGTCGCCCTCGATCTCGGCCGGGATCTCGCAGCTCGAGGAAGAACTGGGGGTCAAGCTTTTCATCCGCTATCACGCGCAGGGCCTGACGCCGACGCTGGCGGGGCGCAAATTGCTCGACCATGCGCAGACCGTGCTGCGCCAGGCCGCGACGTTGCGCGATCTGGCGGGGGATCTGTCCGGCTCGGTCCGCGGGCCGCTGGCCATCGGTTGCCTCAGCACATTCGCCCAGATCGTGTTGCCGGGCCTGCGGCGCAGCTTCATCGAGGAATACGACGAGGTCCGCATCTCGCAGGTCGAGGCCGACCAGGCCGAGCTGTTCAGCCTGCTGCGGCAGGCCAAGATCGACCTGGCGCTGACCTACGACCTGGACCTGCCGGGCGACCTGCGCTTCTTCCCGATCATCGAACTGCCGCCGCTGGTCGCGATGAGCGAAAACCACCCGCTGGCGCATCTGTCCGAAGTCTCGGTCCAGCAGCTTGCGCCTCATCCCATGGTGCTGCTCGATCTGCCGCTGAGTTCCGAATATTTCCTGTCCTTCTTCACCAAGGCCGGATTGCGCGCCAATATCTCCGAGCGCACGCGCGACATGGCGGTGATGCGCAGCCTTGTCGCCAATGGCTTCGGCTATTCCATCGTGAACGTCCGGCCCCTGCACGACGTGGCGCCGGACGGAAAGCCGATGCGGTTCCTGCCCCTTACCGGCACACCGCGCCCGATGAAGCTGGGCCTGCTGATAAGCCGGGGGACCGAGCGTCCCCGGCTGCACAAGGTCTTTATCGACCACGCCCGCGACTGGATCGAAAGGCAGAGCCGGAATCTGCTGGGCCTGCTTCCGCCCGCCGACACCGAGGAGCCCCGGCGCGCAAGCCGCAGCGGCTGACGCATCGACGGCTTGCCCGGCTGTGGCCCGGGGCAAGCCCCGGCGGCAATCATCCGTCACGAGGCCGGAAAGAACATGGGCATGACGACGACCCCGACGATCAGCAGCGCCCAGCATGCCCAGGGAAACCATGCCGCCAGGAATGCCCTGCGCCGCTCATCCCTTATCGGCACGACCGCCATCCACAGCAGCGCGGCACCAAGCGCATAGGTGGCATGGACCACCCAGTCACGGACATGGACGACCCGGCCCGCGGGCCAGTTCGCTTCCTGATACGAGGTGCTGTGCGCAACCAGCAGGATGAACAGCAGCGACCCAAGGCTGTTTACGATGGCGGTCAAGGGCAATGCGTCGGCTCCGATCCGTTACTGCGCGAAAACGGCTCTTTATGGCGGCCGGGTTTTCTGTGCAATTGCGGCCAGGGGTGCAATGCGGATTCGATCGCATCACCCCTCGGCCCGTGAGCGCATGACCAGGAAGGCGGCAAGCGGAAGCGCGATCAGGCCGCCGGCCAGCAGCGGGTCGGGCAGCACGAAGGCCGTGTAGAAGATGGAGGCGCAGTCCATCGAAGCCAGCATGAGCGAAAGACAGACCAGTCCCGCACAGATCCAGAACAGCACCACTTCGTAACGGGCAACCGCCCGGTTCAGCCGAAGCAGGCGCAAGGCGAGCGGCGCGACGAAGATCCCGAAGCTGCCGATCATGGCATCGTCGTCACCCCCGGAACTGAAGAGGTCGCGACAGAAGAAGGGACCGTCGGCATCCCGAAACGCCAGCCCCGGCGACAGATCCTCGTAGGCAAGGCCGACGAAGGCCATCATGGCCAGAGCGGCAATATATGCCAGATGTCCCGCCTTGCGCATTCCTGCCCTTCCGGATGCCGTTCCCGATGGCACTACCCATCAGGCAGCCGCGCGCAAGAATCCAGCACAACCGTCGGAGCGGGCCTGATTGGTCGCGTCACGCAACATCCTCGCAACGCGCCACGAGCCATTCCCGCAATGCGCCCTGCCCGGTGGTTTCGGGACTGGCGTGCAAGCGGGTCAGCCAATAGTCGCCCGCCGCAAGCACGGCCTCGAACGGTCGGGCCAGCCGTCCGGCCTGGGTCCAGGACGAAAACAGCGCAACCGGCACCAGTCCCAGGCCATGGGACCGGGCGGCCATTTCAGCGATGGCCAGCGAGGTGTCGAAGACCGGGCCGCGCAGCTGCGGTGCCGGCAGCCCGTGGCCGGCGAACCATCGCTCCCATTCATTCGCGCGATAGGATCGCAGCAGGGGCACCGACAGAAGATCCTCGACCCTGCGCAGGCGCCCGGCCAGTTCGGGGCTGCACACCACCATCATCGCGCCGCTCATCAGCCTGGTCGCCGCCACGCCGTGCCAACTGCCGTCGCCGAACCGGACCGCCAGGTCCAGCCCTTCGCCGGCCAGGTCGACGCGGTTGTTGTTGGTGTGGATGCGCAGGTCGATCGAGGGGTGAAGCCGCTGGAAATCCGCAAGGCGCGGGATCAGCCATTCCGTGGCGAAGCTGTTGACGACGCCCAGGTTGATCGTCTCGTGATAGTGCCCGGCCGAAAAGCGATCCAGCGTGCCGGACATCTCGTCGAAGATCCGGGTCAGGACCGGGGCCAGCATGATCCCCTCTTCGGTCAGCACCAGCCCGCGCGGGACGCGGCGGAACAGCGTGACCCCCAGGCGCTCCTCCAGCCCGCGGATCTGGTGGCTCAGCGCCGCCTGCGTCACGCAAAGCTCGATGGCGGCGCGGGTCAGGTTCAGGTGGCGCGATGCGACCTCGAAGGCGCGCAGGGCGTTCAGGGGAAGTTGCGGGCGATCCATGCCGCCGAAATTAGATTATCTCATGGCAGAAGTGAAATATGATCGTTTGCGCCCCGTTGCCGCGTCGCTTTAACTGGGCGCATGGCGGCCGCAGACAAGCCGCCCCGATATGAGCAGAGCGGAAACATGAATATGAATTATGGATGCGTGGGCCTTGGCCTGTTCGCAGCGGGCCTTGCCATGCCGGCCTCGGCGATGAGCGAGGCCGAGTTCCGGCAGATGGCGGCCGGGATCTTTGCCCCCGTCATCGCCGAGCATGACATTCCCGGCCTCGCCGTCGGCGTGACCTGGCAGGGGCAGGACTATGTCTATACCGCGGGCATGGCCGACCGCGCGGCCGCCGTGCCCGTCACGGCCGAAACGTTGTTCGAGCTGGGTTCGATCAGCAAGACCTTCAACGTGACGCTCGCCGCGCTGGCGGCGCAACAGGGGCGCCTGTCGCTTGCGGATCCGGTCGCCGCGCATCTGCCGGAACTGAAAGGCAGCGCGATCGGCTCGGTGTCGCTGATGGACCTTGCCACCCATCAGACCGGCGGCCTGCCCCTTCAGGTGCCGGATGAGGCCGGCGACGACGGCACGCTGATGCGCTGGCTGGAGGACTGGCAGCCCGTGCCGAGCCAGGGCGAGCGGTCCTATTCGAATGTCAGCATCGGCCTTTTGGGACGCATCGCCGCCCGGGCCTTCGGCGAACCCTATGCCGAGGCGCTGCGCAGCCATGTCCTGCATCCGCTGGGGCTGGAAAGCACCCATGTCGATGTGCCGGCGGCAGAGATGCCGCGCTATGCCTGGGGCTATTCGCGCCGGGACGACAGCGCCATCCGGGTTAATCCGGGGATGCTCGACGACGAAGCCTATGGCCTGAAGTCGGACCTGCACGACATGCTGCGCTTCCTGCGGGTCAACCTGGGCGATACGGATGTCCCGCCTAAGCTGCGCGACGCCGTGACGCAAACCCATGCGGGCCAGACAGGGACGCAGCACTTCCAGCAGGCGATGATCTGGGAGCGCTACCCCTGGCCGGTTTCCCGCGATCAGCTTCTGGCCGGGAATGCGGCCGAGATGGTCATGGAAAGCCAGCCCGCGACCCGGCTGGAGCGACCCGATCTGTCCGACCATGCGGTGCTGTTCAGCAAGACCGGGGCGACGAACGGTTTCGGCGGCTATGTCGTCTTCATCCCGGCCGAGGACCTGGGCCTTGTCATCCTGGCCAATCGCAACATCCCCAATCCCGCCCGCGTGGATGCGGGACTGGCCCTGATCGAAGCCGTTCTGCAGGCGGACGAATGAGGACCGGCCATCTTGCACTCGCGGCGCTGGCCATCCCGACCCGGACGCCGATGCCCCCTCGGCGCCAGCGCTAGCGGCTGACCAGCACCACCTCTCCGGCGCCGGCGCCCGTCGCGATCTGCAGCGCCGCCCATTCCTTGGCCGCCTGATTGCGGGCCGACGCGGCCGAGAGCCGGGCGCTGGCCGTCGAGCGGTCGGAATCGAGCAGGTCCAGCAGCGCCAGCTCACCCTCGGCAAAGCTCGTCCGGGCCAGCTGATAGGCGCGGTCATAGGCTGCGGCCGCGCCTTCCAGGGCCGCGGCCTGCTCGCGATAGCGGCGCAGGTTCGATTGCGCGACCTGCACGTCCTCGACCGCCTGCGAGACGGCGGCACGCCAGGCGATCTCGGCCTCGCGCGCCTCGGCGATGCGGCGCGCGCGCGTGGCCTGCAGCGCGCCCTGGTTCAGCACCGGGAACGAGATCGCCGGCCCGAAGCCCCAGGACTTCGCCCCGCCGCTTTCGCTGACCGAGCCGGTGAGCGAAAGCGAGGGCAGCAGGTCGGCCGTCGCCACCCCCACCGTCGCCAATGCCGCTGCCAGATCATATTCGGCCGAGCGCAGGTCGGGCCGGTTGCGCAGCAGGTCCGCCGGGACGCCTGCGCGAGCGCTACCGGGAATGCGGGGCTGACCCGAACCGCGCCGCATCTGCGCTTGCACCGAGGATGCGGGTTCATTGAGCAGGGTCGCAATGGCGAATACCTGCGCATCATACTGGGCCTGATAGCCCGGTATCTCGGCCCGGGCGGCGGCCAGCAATGCCTCGGCCTGGGCCATGTCGAACTCGCTGACCACGCCGAACTCGCGCTGGTCGCGGGTGATGCGGACGGTCTCCTCGCGGGTCGAGACTGTCTTGCGGGTCAGGGCCAGCGCCTGCCGGTAATAGCGCGCGTCGCCATAGGCATCGATCAACTCGGCGATCCAGGCCAGCCGCGCCGTGCCCAGCCCCGCCTTGGCGGATTCCAGGCTGGCCGCGGCGCCCTGTCTTTCACGCCGCGCACCGCCGAACAGGTCAAAGACGAAATTCGCGCCAAGGCTCGAATTGCCGGCGGTCTGGACCGCCCCGCCCGCGCTGGCGCCCCGTTCGCGCGCGGCGCTGGCCGTGCCCGAGACCTGGCCGGCAAGCACGCCGGTGCCGCGCAGATCGGCGGCGGCGGCGCGGATGCGCTCGCGCGCGGCGGCCTCGTCCAGGTTCTGCTTGAGACCTCGCGCGATCAGGTCGTTCAGCACCGGGTCGCGGTATTCTGCCCAGAAGGCGCGGCTGGCCAGCTTGCCGGCCGATGCGGCCTCGCCCTCGACAAATGTCGCGGGCACGGGGATCGCGGGGCGGGCGTCGGGATCGGGTCCGACGGCCGCGCAGCCCGCCGCCAGAAGCAGCAGCGCCGGGCCGAAAAAGCGGGAAGGGGAAATCACGTCTTGGCTCTCTTGTTGGTGAAATGCTGCACGGCCCTGAGGACCGCGACGTAAAAGACGGCGACGAGGAAGATGCCGATCACCGCCGAGGCCGTGATGCCGCCCAGCACGCCGATGCCGATGGATTGCTGCGCCGCCGCGCCCGCGCCGCTGGCCAGCGCCAGGGGCAGAACGCCCAGCATGAAGGCGAGCGTCGTCATCAGGATCGGGCGCAGCCGCATGCGCGAGGCCTCGACCGCCGCCTCCAGCAGCGGCTTGCCATGTCCGTGCAACTGCTGGGCGAATTCCACGATCAGGATGGCGTTGCGCGCGGCAAGGCCGATGGTCGTCAGCAGGCCGACCTTGAAATAGACGTCGTTCGACTGGTCGAAGACCAGCGCCGCCGCCATGGCGCCGACGATGCCGATGGGCACGGTCATCATCACCGAAAGCGGCACCGACCAGCTTTCGTAAAGCGCCGCCAGCGCCAGGAACACCACCAGCGCCGAAAGCGCGAACAGCATCGGCGCCTGGCTGCCCGACAGCCGCTCCTGATAGGAAAGCCCGGTCCAGGCGGTGCCGTAGCCGCCATCCATGCCGGCGACCAGCTCCTCCATCACCTCCATCGCCGTGCCGGACGAGACGCCCTGCGCCGGCGCGCCGGTGACCTCCAGCGAACGGGTGCCGCCATAGCGGGCAAGGCTCTGCGCCTGCTGGTCCCAGTCCTGCGCGGTGAAGGCGGTAAAGGGCACCATGTCGCCTGCGGTGTTGCGGACATACCATTTCTCGATGTCGTCGGGCTGCATCCGCGCCTCGGCCTTGCCCTGGACGATGACGGGGCGCAGTTCGGTGCCCAGCGAGAAATCGTTCACGTTCGCGCTGGCGAAGATCACCGACAGCGTCGTGTTCAGGTCCGAGATCGACAGGCCGTAGGCCGCCGCCTTCTGCTGGTCGATGTCGATCCGGCGCGAGGTCTCGAATGGCGCGTCATTGCCTTGCAGGCTGGTGACGCGGCCATCCGCCGTGGCCTTTTCCACCAATTCGTCGGCAGCTGCGGCCAGCGCCTCCTGCCCATGGCCGGACTGGTCGATCAGGTGCATGGTGAAGCCGGCCGTATTGCCCATGCCCTGGATGGCGGGCGGCTGCATGAAGAAGACCTGCCCGTTGCGGTTCTCCATGAAGCGCAGGTTGCCGCGCGTCGCCATGGATGCGGCATCGAAGCCCTCGCGCAGCTCGAAATCCTTGAGCTTGACGAAGATCATCGCGTTGCGCGGACCCGAGCCGCCGAAGCCGAAGCCAAGCGCGGCAAAGACGCTCTCGGCGGTGTCCTTCTCGGTGCCGAGCACATATTGCTCGACCTCCTCGACCAGCGCGCGGGTGCGTTCGGCAGTCGAGCCCTCGGGGGTTTCGACCATGACCATCAGCACGCCCTGGTCCTCGGACGGCAGGAAAGAGCCGGGCAGTTTCTGGTAAAGCATGTATGCCCCGGCACCAAAGGCCAGCAGCACGACCAGGAAGCGGAAGGGCCGGCGCACAAAAGCGCCGACCGCGCCGGCATAGCCGTTCGTGGCCCGGTCCAGGTTGCGGTTGAACCATCGCGCGGGCGCGATGCCGTCGCCATGGCCGCGCGGCCTCAGCAGCGTTGCGCACATGGCCGGCGTCAGGATCAGCGCGACGCCCAGCGACAGGACCATGGCGGTGATGATGGTGACCGAGAACTGCCGATAGATCACCCCGGTCGAGCCGGACATGAAGGCCATCGGCAGGAACACCGCCGACAGCACCAGCACGATGCCGACCAGAGCCGACGAAATCTCGTCCATGCTCTTCTCGGTCGCCTCGACCGGGCCGATGCTTTCCTCTTCCATCACCCGCTCGACGTTCTCGACCACGACGATGGCGTCGTCCACCAGAAGGCCGATGGCCAGCACCATCGCGAACATGGTCAGCGTGTTGATCGACATGCCGGCGAATGACAGCACCCCGAAGGTGCCCAAGAGCACCACCGGGATCGCCAGCGTCGGGATCAGCGTCGCGCGCCAGCTTTGCAGAAAGACCAGGATGACCAGGAAGACCAGCACCACCGCCTCGATCAGCGTGTGATAGACTTGGTTGATGGATTCCTCGACGAAGGGCGAGGTGTCGTAGGGATAGACGATCTGCACTCCGGCCGGCAGCGAGGATTGCAGCCCGTCCAGCACCTCGCGCACCGCCTCGGCCGTGTCCACGGCGTTCGCGCCCGTGGCCAGGTTCACGCCGAACCCGGCGGCGGGCATGCCGTTGTAGCGCGAGGACGAGCCGTAATCCTCCTGCCCGATCTCGATATCGGCCACGTCGCCCAGAAAGATCGTGGCGCCGTCGCTGTCGGTGCGCAGCAGGATACGCTCGAATTCGCGCACCGAGGTCAGCTGCGACTGCGCCGAAAGCGCCACGTTCAACTGCTGGCCCTTGACCGTGGGCTGGCTGCCGAGACTGCCCAGGGTGACGTTGGTGTTCTGCTCGCTGACGGCCGAGACCACGTCCGAGGGCGTGACCTGATATTGCAGCATCCGGTCGGGATCCAGCCAGATCCGCATCGCATAGCCCGAGCCGAAGCTGTTGATCGAGCCGACGCCGGCGGTGCGCTTGACCGGGTTTTCGATCACCTGCGCGACCAGATCGCCCAGTTCCAGCGAGGAATAGCTGCCGTCGGTCGAGGTCAGCGCCCCCACCAGCAGGATGGACGAGGTCGAGCGGCTGACCGAGACGCCCTTGCTCTGCACCGATTCGGGCAGTTGCGAGGTCACCAGTTGCAGCTTGTTCTGCACCTGCACCTGGGCGATGTCCGGGTCCACGCTGTCGTCGAAGGTAAGCTGGATCGAACTGGAGCCCTGAGACGAGGTCGAGGTCATGTAGATCAGCCCATCAAGGCCGGTCATGCCGTCCTCGATGATCGAGGTCACCGAGTTCTCGACGATGTCGGGCGAGGCGCCGGTATAGGTGGCGCTGATCCTGACCGTGGTGGGCGCGATGTCGGGATATTGCGCGATGGGCAGGCTGGACAGGCCATAGACCCCGGCCAGCATGGTGATGATGGCCAGAACCCAAGCGAAGACGGGGCGGTGAATGAAGAAACGGGCCATCGGCTCACTCCGCCTGCTGCGTCGCCGGCAGGTCGCGGACCACGCCGTTCTCGTCGATCTCGACCGCAACCGGCGCGACCTCGGCGCCTTCGGCCAGATTGGTGCCACCGTTCACGATCAGCGCGTCGCCGTCCTTCAGCCCGTCGGTGACGATCCAGCTGTTCTCATGCACGCCCTCCTCGGTCAGCACGCGCTTTACCGCCTTGCCATCCTCGGCCACCCAGGCCGAAAGCGTGCCGTCGCGCCCGCGCGTCGCAGCCATCTGCGGCACCAGCACCGCCTGGATCCGGCCGATCTCGATCCGGCCGCGCACGAACATGCCGGGCAGGATGCGGCGCTCGGGATTGTCGAAGCGGAAACGGAAGTCGATGGCCCCGGTCGAGGTCGAGACGGTATAGCCCGGCGCCACCATCTCGCCCGTGGCGGCATAGGTCACGCCGTTCTCCAGCGTCAGCTGCGCCTTCAGCCCCTGGCTCATCCTGATCTGGCCCGACTCGATGCGCTCGCGGATGCGTTGCAGCCGGGCCGAGGGTTCGTACATGTCCACGTCGATGGGATCGAGCTGGGTGACCGTCGCCAGCGCATCGCTTTGCCCCGCGGTGACCAGGTCGCCCGGCGAGACCGCGGCGACCGAGGGCAGCCCGTCCAGCGGGCTGGCGATCGTGGTCCAGGACAGCTGCGTCTCGGCCAGCTTCAGCGCCGCCTCGGCGGCGGCGGCGGCGGCCTGCGCCTGCTCCATCGTGGCCTGCGCCTGTTCCAGGGCCGCCTGGGTCGAGCCCGAGCCCTGCAGCCGGCGCGACCGCTCATAGGCCGCCTCGGCCTGCGGCACGGCCGCCTTGGCCGAGGCAAGGTTGGCCCGCGCCTCCTGGACCGCGGCCTCATAGGTGGTCGGATCGATGCGGAACATGGGATCGCCCACCTTGATCGGCTGGCCGGGATTGTAGAGCACCTCGGTCACGAAACCGTCCACGCGCGGGCGGATGTCCACCGCATCCCGTGCCACGGCGCGACCGGGCAGCGTGCTGACCAGCGGCACGGATTCGGCCGTGACGGAAATCACCCCGACCTGCCTGGGACCGGGCGCGGCGGGCTGCTGCGCCGCGGCCTGTCCCGCAAGGGAAAAAGCGGCCAGGGCAATGCCCAGCCGGGCAAGCCGATGGAGAAAGCGAAAGGTCATGCGGATCATCCTTGGTCGAAAACGGGTTGGTGCGGTTCAGCCTGCGACAGGCCGCGCATCGGCGGGAGGGATCGGCCTCATCTTCGGTCCTGCGTGCCGTCCCAGAGCACCCACAGCCAGAACAGGCAGTTCAGCAACGCGCCGATGGCGCCGCCGCGCTCGGCATGGCCGAAGGCCCAGCCGATCAGCGCACAGACCTCGACGCTGAGCGCCAGCGACATGACGAACCAGATCAGCGCGCCGAGCAGCCGTGCCAGCCAGTCGTGATCGTGGTCCAGAGTCATCCGGCACCCCCGTCCTGGGGCGCAGCCACCGGATCCGCCCGCCCGGCAAGGCATTCGGCCAGGATGATGCAATCGCGAAGGGCGCCGGCGACGGCCGGGTCCAGCAACTCGTCCTGCCCGTCGACCAGCCGAAAGACCAGCCTCTCGCCGCCGAACCCGATCAGGCTGAACGAGACCGGCACCATCCGCCCCGCGCCGGCATCGGCGTCCGCGTCGCCCGCGCGCGGCACGCAAAGCGTCATGCACCGCCGGGCTTCGGCAAGGGTTTCGCTGGTCATGGTCGCGCGTCCTGTCACCTGTCCTCGGGCCGCGTTCTGCCGCCACCCGGAACCATGATGCCCGACAATCGCCGGGGCGCACGCATATATTTGTAAGGAATTGTTTCTGGCCGGCGGCGAGAAACGCTTTGTTACAATTTCGGTTTTTCGGGAAACACACGGATACACCGGGGACGAACGGCAGAAACAGCCCGCGGCTATATCGAAACCGGGCCTCCGCCGCCGGGCGGAGCCGGGATGATTCGCGCCAGAGCCGGGGGATAACCGATGCGCAAGACCATGCCAGTCGCGCTGATCCTGGGCGCCCTGCTGATCGCGGTCGCAGTGCTGCGCTGGCCCGGCGCCACGCCGGGCGGTGCCGCCGCCCCGGGCTACCTGACCGCGCCTGCAGAGCGCGGTTCTCTTGAGGTATCGGTTCTTGCTGAGGGTCGTTTGAAGCCTTCGAACCTTGTTGCGGTGGGTGCGCAGGTTTCGGGTCGGATCACCGAGCTGGCGGTGGTTCTGGGCCAGCGGGTGGAGCAGGGCGACCTGATCGCGCGGATCGACTCGGTCCAGCAGGCCAACGAATTGCGCACCGCACAGGCGGCGCTGGCCAATCTCAAGGCGCAGATGGCCGAGCGCCGCGCCGTGCTGGCCCTGGCCGAAAAGACCCTGGAACGCCAGCAGAACCTGATCCGCTCGAACGCCGCCTCGCGCAGCACCATGGACAGCGCCCAGCAGGATGTCGACGTCGCCCGCGCCCAGATCGCCGCGCTGCAGGCCCAGATCGCCCAGGCCGAGGTCGCCATCGAGATCGCCCGCACCGACCTCGACTATACCCGCATCACCGCCCCCATGGCCGGCACCGTGCTGGCCATCGTCAGCCAGGCCGGGCAGACGGTGAACGCGGTGCAGTCCTCGCCCACCATCGTCGTGCTGGGCCAGCTCGACCGCATGGACGTGCATGCCGAGATCTCCGAGGCCGATATCGGCAAGGTCCGGCCCGGCCAGAAGGTGCGCTTCAGCCTGCTCGACGACAGCGGCCGCAGCTACGAGGGCGTGCTGGACAGCATCGCGCCGGCGCCGCAGAGCATCGTCAACGACAGCGCCATCCAGGGCGGCACCGGCACCGACAGCAGCAGCGGCGCGATCTACTACACCGGCATCGTCCCGGTCGAGAACCCCGACGGCCGGCTGCGCAGCTACATGACCGCCCAGGTCAGCATCGTGCTGGGCGCGGCGCAGGACGTGCTGACCATCCCGTCCAGCGCGCTCGGCCGGCGCAATCCCGACGGCAGCCACCAGGTCCGGGTGCTGGGCGGCGCCGGCATCGAGACCCGCGACGTGGTGATCGGGCTCAACGACAAGGTGGCGGCCGAGGTGGTCTCGGGCCTGGCCGAGGGCGAGCGCGTGGTGACCGGCGAGCAGGGCGCCGCCCCGGCCGCCGCCGCCCCCCGCGGCAGCCGCCGCATGATGGGGCCGCTGGGTGGCTGAGACGGGCGCCCCTCTGATCCGGCTGCGCGGCGTCGGCCGCGAATACCCCTCGGGCGAGGGGGTGCTGCGCGTGCTCACGGACATCGACCTCGACATCGGCCAGGGCGAGTTCGTCGCCGTCATGGGCGCCTCGGGCTCGGGCAAGTCGACGCTGATGAACATCCTGGGCTGCCTCGACCGGCCCAGCTCGGGCAGCTACCGGATGGACGGGCGCGAGGTGGCGCGGCTGGGCGCGGGCGAGCTGGCGGCGCTGCGCCGCGAGACCTTCGGCTTCATCTTCCAGCGCTACCACCTGCTCTCCGAGATGACGGCGCTGGGGAATGTCGAGGTGCCGGCGATCTATCGCGGCCTGCCCGCCGATGCCCGCCGCGCCCGCGCCCGCGACCTGCTGGAGCGGCTGGGGCTGGGCGACCGGACGGGGCACCGGCCCGGCCAGCTTTCGGGCGGCCAGCAGCAGCGGGTCTCGATCGCCCGGGCGCTGGTCAACGACGCCCGCGTGATCCTGGCCGACGAGCCCACCGGCGCGCTCGACAGCCGCAGCGGCGACGAGGTGCTGGGCATCCTGGAGCGGCTGAACGCCGAGGGCCGCACCGTGGTCATCGTCACCCACGACCCCAGGGTCGCGGCGCGGGCGCATCGCGTGGTCGAGATCGCCGACGGCCGCATCGTCGCGGACCGCCGGACCGGGGCGCCGGCCGCCGATCCCGGGCCCGGCCCCGCACAGGCCCCGCAACCCGCCCCGCAACCGGCCCCCGTTCAGGCCCCCGTTCAGGCCCGCGTTCAGGCCCGCGCCGCCGTGCCGGTGCTGGGCCGGCTGGCCGAGGCGCTGCGCATGGCGCTGCTTTCCATGCGCGCCCACAAGCTGCGCAGCTTCCTGACCATGCTGGGCATCATCATCGGCATCGCCTCGGTGGTCTCGGTGGTGGCCTTGGGCGAGGGCTCGCGCCGGCAGGTGCTGCAGAACATCGCCGGGCTGGGCACCAACACCCTGCAGATCTTTCCGGGCCGCGATTTCGGCGACATGCGCTCGGGGCGGGTGACGACGCTGGTCACCGCCGACGCCGCGGCGCTGGCCCGCCAGCCCCATGTCGCCTCGGTCAGCCCGACGGTCGGCACCAGCGCCACCCTGCGCCACGGCGCCACCGAGGCCAGCGCCCAGATCAGCGGCGTCGGCGAGCAGTATTTCGACGTGGCCGGCGTCGCGCTGACCCAGGGCCGCGGCTTCGACGAGGCCGACGTGGCGGCGATGGGCCAGAACGTCGTCATCGACGAGAACACCCGGACCAGCCTCTTCGGCGACGGCCCGGCGCTGGGGCAGGTCTTCATGGCCGGCAAGGTGCCCCTGCGGGTGATCGGCGTGGCCGAGGCGCAGAACCGCGGCCCCGGCGGCTCGACCAGCCTGACCGTCTATGCCCCCTATACCACGGTGCAGGCGCGCTACCTGGGCTCGACCAGCGTCAGCGGGCTGACCCTGCGGGTGGCCGACGACGTGGACATGGCGCTGGCCGAGCAGATGGTCGCCGACATCCTGACCCGGCGCCACGGCACCAGGGACTTCTTCATCGTCAACAACGACCAGATCCGCCAGACCATCACCTCGACCACGCAGACCCTGGCGCTGCTGATCGCGGCCATTGCGGTGATCTCGCTGGTGGTCGGCGGCATCGGGGTGATGAACATCATGCTGGTCTCGGTCACCGAGCGCATCGGCGAGATCGGCCTGCGCATGGCGGTCGGCGCCCGGCGCGGCGACATCCGCGCGCAATTCCTGATCGAGGCGGTGCTGGTCTGCGTCATCGGCGGCATCGCCGGCATCCTGGCCGCGCTCGGCTTCGGCCTGGCCTTCGAGCGCATGAGCAGCGACTTCACCCTGGTCTATTCCCCCCTCTCCATGCTCGCCGCCCTCGCCAGCGCCTGCGCCATCGGCCTCGCATTCGGATACCTCCCGGCCGTCAACGCCGCAAAACTCGACCCCGTCAAAGCACTCCAAAAAGGGTGAATGGGGGGGG
>NZ_FNEA01000022.1 GCF_900100045.1 Paracoccus denitrificans
CCGGATCCGGCCCTTCAGGTCCCCGCCCTTCAGGTCATTGCCCGCGCCAGTTCCGCCGCCCGCGCACGCAGGGCGAACTTCTGGATCTTGCCGGTCGAGGTCTTGGGCAGCGGCCCGAACACCACCCGCGACGGGCATTTGTAGCCCGCAAGCCCGGCGCGGCAATGCGCGATCAGGCCGGGCTCGGTCTCCTCGCCGCCCTCGCGCAGCTCCACGAAGGCGCAGGGGGTCTCGCCCCATTTCTCGCTGGGCATGGCGACCACGGCGCAAAGCGCGACGGCGGGATGGCGGTAGAGCTGTTCCTCGACCTCGATCGAGGAGATGTTCTCGCCGCCCGAGATGATGATGTCCTTGGAGCGGTCCTTGAGCTGGACATAGCCGTCGGGATGCATCACCGCCAGGTCGCCGGAATGGAACCAGCCGCCGGCAAAGGCCGCCGCCGTGGCCTCGGGGTTCTTCAGATAGCCCTTCATCACCACATTGCCGCGAAACATCACCTCGCCCAGCGTCCGGCCGTCGGCGGGCACGGGCTGCAGGGTTTCGGGGTCCATCACCGCCAGTTCGTCCAGCGACAGGTAGCGCACGCCCTGCCGGGCCTTGCGCGCCGCCTGCCCGGAAGGCGGCAAGCCGTCCCAACCGGGATTCCATTCGTTCACCACGGCCGGGCCATAGGTCTCGGTCAGGCCGTAAAGATGGGTGACCCCGAAGCCGGCCTTCGCCATGGCCTGCAGCACCGTCTCGGGCGGCGGCGCGGCGGCGGTGTTGAACGTCACCTGCTGCGGAAAGCCGCGTTTCCGGTCGGCCGCAGCGTTCAGCAGCGTGGACATAACGATGGGCGCCCCGCACAGATGCGTGACGCCGTGATCCGCGATGGCGTCGAAGATCGCCCCCGCCCGGACCCAGCGCAGGCAGACCTGCGTGCCCGCCTGCACCGGCACCGTCCAGGGAAAGCACCAGCCGTTGCAGTGAAACATCGGCAGGGTCCACAGATAGACCGGATGCCGGCCCATCCCGGCATGGATGACGTTGTTCAACGCCATCAGCGCCGCACCGCGATGGTGGTAGACGACGCCCTTGGGATTGCCGGTGGTCCCCGAGGTATAGTTCAGCGAGATCGCGTCCCATTCGTCGCCGGGCGGGGTGGCGGCGAAATCCGGGTCGCCCTCGGCCAGCAGCTGCTCATAGTCGAGGCTGCCGATGGGTTCGCCCTTGGGATGGGGGGCATCGTCGGGATATTCGGCATCGTCGAAGTCGACGACCAGCGGCCGCACCCCGGCCAGGGCCAGCGCCTCGGCGGCCATTGCCGAGAACTCGCGATCCACGATCAGGACGCGGCTTTCCGCGTGGTCCAGCTGGAACGCCACGGTGGCGGGATCGGAGCGGGTGTTGATCGAATGCAGCACCGCGCCCCCGGCCATCGGCACGCCGAAATGGGCGTGGATCATCGGCGGCGTGTTCGACAGCAGGACCGAGACGGTATCCCCCCGGCCGATCCCCCGGCCCAGCAGCGCCGAGGCCAGCCGGCAGCAATCGGCCCAGAGCCGGGCATAGCCGTGGCGCTGGCGGCCATGGATCACCGCCGGGTGGTCGGGATGGATCCGCGCCGTCCGCCGCAGATAGGATATGGGCGTCATCGGCTGGTGGTTGGCCGCCGCTCGTTCCAGCCCCTCGTCGTATTCGGTCATGCTTTTCCCCCTGATCCGCCCGGATGCGTCGGACAATGCCTATCCCCTTGCCGGGCGTTCGGCCACCGGTTGGCCGGCCCTGCGCCATTCCCCGAAGCCGCCGCGCAGGGACCGCGCGTCCAGCCCCATCTCCTGCGCCACCCTCGCCGCCAGCAGCGAGCGCCAGCCCGAGGCGCAGTAGAACACATAGGTCCCGCCCTCGGCAAAGCGAGGCTTGTGATAGGGGCTGTCGGGGTCGATCCAGAACTCCAGCATCCCCCGCGGCGCGTGAAAGGCGCCGGGGATCAGCCCTTCGCGCTCAAGCTCGCGCGGGTCGCGGATATCCCCGGGCGTGTCGGCAAGGCGGGGCAGGGAAAAGTGGTCTGGGTCGTCGGGTCAGGTTGTCGGCAATCCTGTCCGCGACCAGGACAAAACATCATCAGAAGGAAGAAACTTGGAAGGCCCGTGCGTAAGACGGCGCAGCGGCACCGGCTGCGCGGGCAAGCGCCGCCGTTTCACCCAATCGGCTCAGCGGGCAGATCGCGACGATGGAAAAGGCAGCGCGGTCGCCGAAGGGGGTGAGCCGCCCCCAAGGATAGCAAGTGACGGCCCGTCTGCGCCGTATCGTTCCCACCGCATTCGGATGAAGCGGCCATGGGTCCGTAGCCGGCTTGGACGGGGAGTATCACTCCACGCCCTCGACGATGACGATTTCCGCGATGCCGGCATCTGTCCTGTTCGCCCTGGCGGACTGGTAGATGTCGGACCTGTAGCAATCGCGCGCCGCCTGCATCGAGGGAAACTCGATCACCACGTTGCGCGGATGGCCTTCGCCCTCGAACTGCTCGAAGGCGCCACCCCGCGCCAGCACGCGGGCGCCGAATTTGCGAAACGCCTGCGAGGCGCCCTCTGCATAGATCGCATAGGGTTCGGGATCGGTCACGGTGACATGGGCGATCCAATAGGCTTTCGGCATGGTTCCCTCCTGCATGGGGGCGGGGCGCGGCTGTGGCGCGCCCCGCCGGTCGGTTCAACGGTTCAAGAGTTTCGACAGGACCAGATAGGCGATTCCCGCCACGAACAGGCCGACGAACCAGGCATAGGTATAGATCGACATGAACAGGGCCGGCGCGCTGGACGACAGGCCGATGGCCACCATGAAGCCCAGAATATTGGGCAGGATGCCCAGGATCAAGGCCCCGATCCCGGCCCAGTTGTTGCCGCCCGAGCCCTCGTAGATGCCGCCGCGGCGGAAAAGGTCGGGAACGCTCAGCCGGGTGCCGCGCAGCAGGTAGTAATCCGCCAGCATGACGCCTGCGATCGGACCCAGCAGGGCCGAGAACGCCACCAGCAGATCGACGATGTGGTTGATCAGCAGCCAGGGGAACATGGCCAGCCCGATCGCGGCGGTGATGTAGCCCCCGCGACGCAGGTTGATCCTGCTGGGCGCGAGGTTCGAAAAGCCGTGCGCCGGAGCGACCACGTTGGCCGCGAGGTTGGTGGTCAGCGTCGCCACGATCAGCGCCACCAGCGCGACGATGATGCCGACGCCGCCCATCCGCTCGGTCAGCTGGATCGGGTCCCAGATCGCCTCGCCATAGATGACGATCGTGGCCGAGGTCACCGCGGCCGATATGAAGGCGAATAGCGCCATCGGCAGCGGCAGGCCGATCAACTGGCCCAGGAACTGGTCCTTTTGGCTGCGGGCATGGCGGGTGAAGTCGGGAATGTTCAGCGCCAGAGTCGCCCAATAGCCGATCATGCCGGTCAGGCTGGGCCAGAAGACGGACCAGAACTGCCCCTCTTTCGGCTGGCCGGGGGCGAACTGGCTGGGTGCGGACAGCATCGGGCCGAAGCCTCCGGCCTTGACCCAGGCCCAGGCCAGCAGCGCCAGGCCCATGGCGATGAGGAAGGGTGCCGACCAGGTCTCGAGCCAGCGGATCGATTCCGTTCCGTGCTTGATGAAATAGAGATGCAGCCCCCAGAAGGCCAGGAAGCACAGGAACTCGGTCAGGTTGATGCCCAGGATCGGCAGCGCCTCGGAGGCGAAAAGCCCGCCCGACAGCGTGTTCAGGATGACATAGATGGCCGAGCCGCCCACCCAGGTCTGGATCCCGAACCAGCCGCAGGCGACGATGCCGCGCGCCACGGCGGGAATGCGCGCGCCCATCGGCCCGAAGGAGGAACGCAAGAGCACCGGGAACGGAATGCCGTATTTGGCCCCGGCATGGCCGATCAGCACCATCGGGATCAGCACGATGGCATTGGCCAGAAGGATGGTGATCACCGCCTGCTTCCAGTCCATCCCCGCCCCGATCAGATACGAGGCCAGCAGGTAGGTCGGGATGCAGACGACCATCCCGACCCAAAGCGCCGAGATCGAGACCCAGGTCCAGGTCCGTTCCGCGACAGTTGTGGGCAACTGGTCCTCGTTGTAGAGGTCCGGGTCCAGGTCATCGGCCGGCAGGCCCGACCGGGACAGCATTTCATAGGCGGTTGCCTCGACTTGTGTCATTCACCTTAACTCCCTGTTGAAGCGATATTCTTCTTTGTCTTGGCCCGCCCGATCCGGCTGGATGCGGCAATGGGCAGTTGCGACAGGTGGCGTTCAGACGCCACCCGGCATGTTGGCGGCCGAGCGGGCGACGCCGCGCGGCGCGGTTGCGGCCTTCCAGGTGGACAGGGCCTTGTTGACCGGCCCCATCGGTGGGCGGCCGACAAAGCGGCCGTGGCCGGGGGTGGCGCGGATGGCGCCGTCCTCGACGGCGACTTCGCCGCGCGCCAGGGTATAGCGGGGCAGGCCCTTGACCTCGCGCCCTTCGAAGACGTTGTATTCCACGACCGACTGCTGGCGCTCCGGCGTGATGGTCGCGGATTTCTCGGGATCCCAGACCACGATATCCGCGTCCGAGCCGGGCAGGATCGCGCCCTTTTGCGGATAGCAGTTCAGGATCTTGGCGATATTGGTCGAGGTGACGGCAACGAATTCGTTGGGCGTCAGGCGGCCGGTGTTCACCCCTTCGGTCCACAGGACCGGCATCCGGTCCTCGAGCCCGCCGGTGCCGTTCGGAATCCTGGTGAAATCGTTCAGGCCAAAGCGTTTCTGTTCGATGGTGAAGGCGCAATGGTCGGTCGCCACCACCTGCAACGAGCCCGCCTGCAGCCCTGCCCACAGGCTGTCCTGATGGCGCTTGTCGCGGAAGGGCGGAGACATGACGCGCTGTGCGGCATGGTCCCAGTTTTCATGCCGATATTCGCTGTCGTCCAGAACCAGATGCTGGATCAGCGGCTCGCCATAGACGCGCATTCCCTTCTGGCGGGCGCGGCGGATCGCTTCATGCGCCTGCTCGCAACTGGTATGCACCACATACAGCGGCACGCCGGCCATGTCGGCCAGCATGATGGCGCGGTTCGTGGCCTCGCCCTCGACCTCGGGGGGGCGGGACAGGGCGTGGCCTTCCGGGCCGGTCAGCCCCTCGGACAGCAGCTTTTCCTGCATGGCGGCAACGACGTCGCCGTTCTCGGCATGGACCAGCGCGGTCGAGCCCAGTTCGGCGCAGCGCCGGAACGAGGCAAAGAGTTCCTCGTCGTTCACCATCAGCGCGCCCTTGTAGGCGAGGAAATGCTTGAAGGTGTTGATGCCGCGCCGGGTCACGGCCTGCATCTGGTCGAACATGGTCTCGCCCCACCAGGTGACGGCCATGTGATAGGAATAATCGGCGCAGGCGCCCCTGGCCTTGGCGTCCCAGATCGCCAGCGCGTCCAGCGGCGCCTGCTGCGGATCGGGCAGGCAGAAATCGACGACCATGGTGGTGCCGCCCGCCAGGGCGGCGCGGGTGCCGCTTTCGAAGTCATCGGCCGAGAACGTGCCCATGAAGGGCATCTGCAGGTGCACATGCGGGTCGATGCCGCCCGGCATGACGTAACAGCCCGAGGCGTCCAGCACCTCGTCGCCCTTCAGGTCCGGGCCGATCTCGGCGATCACGCCGTTCTCGACGGCGATGTCCGCCTCATAGCTGCGGTCGGCGGTGACGATGGTCCCGCCCTTGATCACGCGACGCATGATTCCCTCCTTCATTCCACGATTTCGGCGCTTTCCAGCACCGCATGCAGCAGCACGTCGGCCCCGGCCGAGGCCCATTCGCGGCTGATCTCCTCGTCCTCGTTATGGCTGAGTCCGTCCACGCAGGGGCACATGACCATGGCGGTCGGCGCGACGCGGTTGATCCAGCAGGCGTCGTGCCCGGCGCCCGAGATGATGTCGCGATGCGAATAGCCCAGGTCGTCGGCGGCGCGGCGCAGTATGTCCACGCAGGCCGGATCGAAGGTCACGGGGTCGAAATGCCCCACCTGCTCGATCTCCAGCCCCAGCCCCAGTTCCCTGGCGATCCCTTCGGCGCCTTCGCGCAGGCGGCGTTCCATCTCGGTCTGCGTGTCGAAGCTGGGCGAGCGGAAGTCGATGGTGAACACGACCTTGCCCGGCACGATGTTGCGGCTGTTGGGATGGACGTCGCAGTGGCCGATGGCGCCGACCGCGTCGGGCTGGTGGCTCATGGCGATCTGGTGGACCAGTTCGGTGATCCGCGCCATGCCAAGGCCCGCATTCCTGCGCATCGGCATCGGGGTCGATCCGGTATGCGCCTCTTGCCCGGTCAGCGTGACCTGCAGCCAGTTCAGGCCCTGGCCATGGGTGACGATGCCGATGTCCTTGCCCTCGGCCTCCAGGATGGGGCCTTGTTCGATATGCAGCTCGAACAGGGCGTGGATCCTGCGCTGGCCGACGGGCTCGTCGCCCTTGTAGCCGATACGGTCCAGTTCCGCGCCGAACTCGCGCCCCTCGGCATCCTTGCGCCCATAGGCCCAGTCCTGCGTGTGGATGCCGGCAAAGACGCCGCTGGACAGCATGGCGGGGGCGAAGCGCGTGCCCTCTTCGTTGGTCCAGTTCACCACGACGATGGGGCGGCGCGTGCGGATGCCCTGATCGCGGATCGAGCGGATCAGCTCCAGCCCCGCCAGCACGCCCAGTACCCCGTCATACTTGCCCCCGGTCGGCTGGGTATCCAGGTGGCTGCCGGTCATCACCGGGTCCAGGTCCGGCTCGGCCCCCTCGTGGCGGGCGAACATGTTGCCCATGGAATCGACGCCCACGGTCATGCCCGCCTCTTCGCACCAGCGTCGGAACAGGTCGCGCCCCTGGCGGTCGGCATCGGTCAGCGTCTGGCGGTTGTTGCCGCCGCGCAGGCCGGGGCCGATCTGCGCCATTTCCATCAGGCTTTGCCACAGGCGGTCGCCATCGACGCGGCGATTGCTGTGCACATCTTTCATGAGGGTCGTCTCCCTTGGCTTGTCCGGCACGCGGAAGCCGCCGCTCCGATCGGCCGTCATGCAGGCGCATGGGGTCGGGCAGCCCCTTCAGGGCCGCCTGCCGCCCGTGCCGTTCAGCATGAGGCAGGTCCGCAAGACCGCAACTCCCGTTGTTTCCCCGGCAGGCTCCTCCTTCCCGCCGCGGGATGTCGAGAACTATCAGTTCATTTTATCAACCAGTCAATAAAATTATCAAAGGACCGGCAGATCCGCGTATTTCCGCACAAATTCCGAGATATTGAAGAATTTTCAGGCCATCTGCATAGAAAAAATTTTAGTAGTAGATAAAAAATATGTTTGACACAAAGACGGGACCGATAGCAGTCTTCCCGCTCAGGGAGAGATAACCATGAACATCGCCGTCACGGGTGCAATGCGCCCGAACCCCTTGCCGCGGGGGCTTGATGACCTGTTGTCCGAAGCCTGTCGCATCCGCGACGCGCATTGGGGCCGTGCCGTCACCTATTCGCGCAAGGTCTTCGTGCCGCTGACGAACATGTGCCGCGATACCTGCGGCTATTGCACGTTCGTCAAGCATCCCTCGTCGCCGGAGGCGCGCATCATGACGCCCGAGCAAGTGCTGGCCAGCGCCCGGCGCGGCGAGCGCGAGGGCTGCAAGGAATTGCTGTTCAGCCTGGGCGAAAAGCCCGAACTGCGCTACGAGGCCGCCCGCGACGGGCTGGCGCGGCTGGGCTATGCCCGGATGACCGACTACCTGCGCGACATGTGCGCGCTGGTGCTGGCCGAGACCTCGCTCCTGCCGCATGTGAATGCCGGCACGCTGGCCGATGACGAGATCGAGGCGCTGCGCCCCGTCTCGGCCTCGATGGGCATGATGCTGGAGACGATCAGCCGCCGCCTGACGCGCCGGGGCATGGCCCATCACGCCTGTCCCGACAAGGTGCCCGTGCAGCGGCTGCGCACGCTGGAACGCGCCGGCCTGCGCCGCGTGCCCTTTACCACCGGCCTGCTGATCGGCATCGGCGAGACATGGGAAGAGCGTATCGCGGCGCTGCACGCCATCGAGGCCAGCCACCGCCGGCATGGCCATATCCAGGAGGTCATCATCCAGAATTTCCAGCGCAAGCCGGATATCGAGATGGCCGACCACCCCGAGCCCGAGCTCGAGGACATGCTGCGCACCATCGCCGCGGCCCGCATCATCCTGTCGCCGGAAATCAGCCTGCAGGCGCCGCCCAACCTGTCCTCGCGCCACATCGCCTATCTGGGCGCGGGGATCAACGATTGGGGCGGCATCTCGCCGGTGACCATCGACTTCATCAACCCGCAGCACGAATGGCCCGAAATCCGGGCGCTGGCCGCATCCTGCAAGACGGCGGGCTTTGCGCTGCGCGAAAGGCTGACCGTCTATCCGCGCTATCTGCTGGACGGCGGCGACTACCTGGACCCGGCGATGCTGTCGCGTGTCTCGGCCATGGCCGGGGCAGGGGGGCTGGCCCGCGCCCAACACCATATCGGAGAAACGCCATGACCATCATCCCCCTGCCGGCGGGCGATCTGTCGGAACTGCGCCACGCCAGCCCCAGGGTCCGGGCGATTCTGGAAAACGTCCTGTCGGGCGGCGAGGCCAGCGAGGCCGAGGGCGTCGCCCTGTTCCGCGCCGAGGGCGCCGACAAGCCCGCGCTCTATGCCGCAGCCGACGAGATGCGCCGCCGCGCCAATGGCGACCGGGTCAGCTTCGTCGTGAACCGTAACATCAACTTCACCAATATCTGCTACATGGGTTGCCGTTTTTGCGGCTTTGCCAAGCGGTCCGAGGATGAGGGCGCCGAATTCCTGAGCCTGGGCCAGGTGGTCGCCCGCGCGCAGGAAGCCTGGGACCGCGGCGCGACCGAGGTCTGCATCCAGGGCGGGCTGCATCCGAAGATGGAGGGCGATCACTATCGCCGCATCGTGCTGGCGATCAAGGATGCGCTGCCCGACATGCATATCCACGCCTTTTCGCCCTTCGAGATCTGGTATGGCGCCTCGAAGTCGAAGATGGGCTATCACGAGTTTCTGGCCGACCTGAAGGCGGCGGGCCTGGGCTCGATCCCCGGCACGGCGGCCGAGATCCTAGATACGGAGATCCGCCAGCAACTGACCAGGAACAAGCTGTCCACCGAACGCTGGGTCGAGATCGTCCGGGCCGCGCATGAGGTCGGCATCCCCACGACCGCGACGATCATGTACGGCCATATCGACGGGCCGGAGCACTGGGCCGCGCATATCGCGCTTTTGCGCAGCATCCAGAAGGATACGGGCGGGTTTACCGAGCTGGTGCCGCTATCCTTCGTCCATACCGAATCGCCCCTTTACACGCAGGCGCCGGATCGCGTGCGCCCCGGACCGACCGCGGATGAGGTGGACAAGATGCATGCCGTCAGCCGGCTGATGCTGGCCGGCTGGATCGACAACATCCAGGTAAGCTGGACCAAGCTGGGTCCAGCGCGCGCGCAGCAAATGCTGTCGCGGGGCGTCAACGACCTGGGCGGCACGCTGATGAACGAAAGCATCTCGCGTGCCGCGGGTGCCAGCCACGGGCAGGAAATCACCGCGCATGAGCTGGTGCAGATGATCCGCGCCTCGGGCCGTGTGCCCGTGCGCCGCAGCACGGTCTACGACATCCGCGAGGTCTATGACGACCACGACCCGCAGGCGCTGGCCCCCCTGGTCGCGCGCAGCGGCGCCGGGCCCCTGGATTTCCTGAACATGTTCCCCGAACGCATCGAGGCTGCCGAATGACCCGCGTCACCCTGCTTGCCGGCGGCGTCGGCGGCGCCAAGATGGCCGAAGGACTGGCCGCGCTGCCGGGCGTCGACCTGACCGTGATCGGCAATGTCGCCGATGACGACGAGTTTCATGGACTGTGGGTCTCGCCCGATATCGATACGCTGTCCTATAGCCTGGCCGGGCTGATCGACCGCCGGCAGGGCTGGGGCGTCGCGGACGAAGGGCACCGCGCGCTGGAGGTGCTGGCGCGGCTGGGCCAGGATTGCTGGATGTCGCTGGGCGACCGCGATTTCGGCCTGCATATCTGGCGGACCATGCGGCGGATGCGCGGCGACCGGCCCTCGGTCATAGCGGCGGATGCGGCGCGGGCGCTTGGCGTGGGCCCGCGGATCGTCCTGCCGACCGACGACAGGGTGCAGACGCGGGTGCGCACCGATGCCGGCTGGCTCAGCTTCCAAGAATATTTCGTGCGCGAGAAATGCGCCCCCGAAATCCGCGAGTTGCGCCTTGACGGGATCGAGGCCGCCCGGCCGACCCCCGAGGCGCTGGCGGCCATCGCCGAGGCCGAGGCGATCGTGATCGCGCCCTCGAACCCGCTGGTCTCGATCGCGCCGATCCTGGCTGTGCTGGGCATCGCCGAGGGGCTGAGACAGGCCCGCGTGCCGCGCATCGCCGTCAGCCCCTTCATCGCCGGCAAGGTGGTCAAGGGGCCGGCCGACCGGATGATGGCCGCACTGGGCCTGCGCGCGGATGCCGTGGGCGTCGCGGAACGCTATGCGGGCCTTGCCGACGTGCTGGTGATCGACGACCTGGACAGCGCCCATTCCGCCGCCATCGCCGCCCGCGGGCTGCATCCGGAATGCCGCCCTATCCTGATGCGGGACCAGGGCGACAAGCAGCGCCTTGCCGCCGAGGTCCTTGAGATCGCGCGGATGCTGGCCGCGCGCGAGGAGGTCGCATGATCCGCCCCGACTGCGCACGGCTGGTGGTCGTGCCGATGAAGGACCCCAGTCGCGCCAAGACCCGGCTGGGCGAGGTGCTGGACCCCTCGCGCCGCGCAAGGCTGGCGGTGACGCTGTTCAAGCTGACCCTGCAGCGGCTTGGCCGTGCGCAGGGCGCGGTGACGCACGGCTTTGACATCGCCACCGTGACCGCAAGCCCCGCAATCGCCAGGCTGGCCCGCGATGCCGGGATCGCGGTGATAGACGAGGGGTCGGCCGATGGTCTGAACGCCGCCGTGACCCTTGCCGCGGACTGGGCGGCGCTACGCGGCTATGCCTCGCTGGGGGTGCTGCCCGGCGACCTGGCCGCGCCGACGCTGGGCGATCTGCTGCGGCTTCTGGATCGTCCCGCCGCGCCGGATCTGGCGGTCGTCTGCGCCTCCGCCGATGGCGGGACCAATGCGCTGATCCTGCCGCTGCCCGCACGAATGCGCTTTCGCTATGGGCAGGGCTCGTTCCGGGCGCATCTGGCCGAGGCCGGCGCGGCGGGGCTGCATACCCTTGCCCCGGCGCTGGGCAGCCTGCGCCATGACGTCGACCGGCGCGAGGATCTGCTGGGCTTTTCGCTGCTGCATCACGCGCCCATGACCGTCGAGGCGCGGCCATGAACAGCGTCACCCTGACCGCCGTGCCCGGAGTGCCCGACATCCAGCCCGGCGACGATCTGGCCGCGATCCTCGGCGATGCCCTGGACCGCGCCGGCCTGTGGCCGGCCGACGGCGATATTCTTTGCGTGGCGCAGAAGATCGTCTCCAAGGCCGAGGGCTGCCTGATCGCCTATGACGGCGTGACGCCCTCGGATCAAGCGGTCGAGCTGGCGCGCGAACTGGGCAAGGACCCGCGCAAGGTGCAGGTGGTGCTGGACGAGACGCGCCGCATCGTGCGCAAGTTCCGCAGCCCCGGCGCGCGCGAGGGCACGATCATCTGCGAGCATCGGTTGGGCTTTGTCTCGGCCAATGCGGCGGTGGACGAGTCGAACATCGGGGCCGAGGGTGCCGCGCTGATCCTGCCCCGCGACCCCGATGCAAGTTGCCGCGCACTGGCCCTGCGGCTGGCGCAGCGCTTTGGCGCCTCGGTCGGGGTTGTGATGACCGATACGTTCGGGCGGCCCTGGCGAATGGGTCAGGTCAATGTCGCCATCGGCCTGGCGGGCGTGCCCGCCACCATCCGCGAACAGGGCAATACCGATGCCTGGGGCCGTGTGCTGCAGGTCACCGAGCCGGCCCTGGCCGACGAGATCGCGGCGGCCTCGGGGCTGGTGGTGCGCAAGAACGCCCGCACGCCGCTGGTCCTGTTGCGCGGGCTGGACTGGACACCCGCCGCCGACAGCCGCGCCACCGACATCATCCGTAAACAGCAGGAGGACATGTTCAGATGACGATTGCCATCATCGGCGGCACGGGACCGCAGGGGCAGGGGCTGGCGCTGCGCTTTGCCATCGCCGGCGTGCCCGTCGCGCTGGGATCGCGCGATGGCGCCCGCGCGGCCGAGATCGCCGCCGAACTGACCGCGCGCCTGCCGCAAGGCGCGGCGCCGATCACCGGCCATGACAACGTCGCCGCGACCGCGGCGGCTGAGGAGATGGTCGTCCTGGCCGTGCCCTTTGCCGCCCATGACGCGACGCTGAAAGCGCTCAAGCCGCATCTGGCGGGCAAGATCCTGGTCGATATCGTCGTGCCGCTGTCGCCCGACGATCCGAAAAAGGTGGCCATGCCCCCCGAGGGCTCGGCCACCGAGGCGGCGCAGGCGCTGCTTGGCCCCGAGATCCCGGTCGTCGGCGCGTTGCACAACGTGTCGGCCAAGACGCTGGGCACGCTGGAATGGCGGATCAATTGCGACATCCTGGTCTGCGGCAACAGCCTCGACGCGCGACGCAAGGTCATGGCGCTGGTCCGCAAGCTGGGGGTCGAGGCCTATAACGCCGGCGACGCGCAGGCGGCCCGCTGCATCGAGGCGATCACTCCGATCCTGATCCGCATCAACATCTCGAAAGACGTGCCCTTCAGCCATGCGGGACTTCGCATCTGGGCGCCCGATCACTGACAGTCAAAAGCAACATCCCAACGGGAGGACAGACATGGAATTCGGTATCTGCTTCAAGGGCTTCGTCGAGCCGAAACGGGCCAGGGCGCTGGTGCGCCAGGCCGAGAACGCGGGCTTTGCCTATTGCTGGTTCTACGACAGCCACATCCTGTGGCGCGAAAGCTATGTCGCCATGGCGATGTGCATGGAACACACCACCACGATGCGCTTCGGCCCCTGCGTGACCAACCCCAACACGCGGGAATGGTCGCATGCCGCCTCGCTTTTCGGATCGCTGGCGAAACAGTCGGGCGGGCGCTTCGACATCGGCCTGGGGCGGGGCGACAGCGCGGTGCGCGTCATGGGCCGCAAGCCCGCGACGCTGGCCAAGCTGGAAGAGTTCACCCAGGTCGTCAAGGCGCTGGTCCGAGGCGAGGCCGTGCAATACGGCGAAACCCCCGAGCCCGTGCAATTCCCCTGGGCCGAAGGCTATGAGCTGCCGGTCTGGATCGGGGCCTATGGTCCCAAGGCGCTGTCCTCGGCCGGGCGCGTCGGCGACGGGCTGATCCTGCAGATCGCCGAGCCCTCGATCGTCAAATGGCTGGCCGACGAGGCCAGGAAGGCCGGCTCCGAGGCCGGGCGCGACATGTCGAACTACAAGGTCATGGCCGCCGCCCCCGCCCATACCGGCCCGATGGACGAGGCGCTGGAAAAGGTGAAATGGTTCCCTGCCATGGTGGGCAACCACGTCGCGGACATCGTCGAGAAATACGGCGCCGATACCGATCAGGTGCCCGCCAGCCTGACCTCGTATATCGAGAACCGGCGCGGCTACGACTATTCCAAGCACGGCCAGAGCGACAACCCGTATCTGGACTTCATCACCGAGGATATCGTGAAAAGCTTCTGCGTGCTCGGCACCCCCGAAGAGCATGTCGAAAAGCTGCGCGAGCTGGAAGCGGCCGGCACGACGCAGTTCAATATCTACCTGGACAGCGGCGACGAGGAAAAGATCATCGCCGACTATGCCGCAAAGGTCATCCCGGCCTTTCGCTGAGGCCGGCCCGGCCGCGCGACCCTCGCGCGGCCATCATTTTCGCCGGGCGTGATCTGGCTCCTTGCCCCCGCTTGTGCCTATAAGGCGGGGCCGATGCCCTGTATACGGCACCAAGGACAGCCAGAACGACGGCCCATGACGCAACGCAAGCTCCGCCCCCGAACCCGTATCCAGCGCGAAAAGACCGAACAGATCCTGGCTGCCGCGCTGGATGTCTTTGCCGCCAGCGGCTTTGCCGGCGGGTCGATCAACACCATCGCCAAGGCGGCAGGGGTTTCGACGCCGAACCTGCTGTATTACTTCAAGAGCAAGGAAGAGATCCGCCGCGAATTGCTGGAGCGGACCTTGCAGCTTTGGATGGCGCCGCTGAGCCTGCTCAATCCCAATGGCGACCCGATCGACGAGATCTGCGCCTATATCTCGCGCAAGCTGGAGATATCGAAGAATTTCCCCAAGGAAAGCAAGCTCTTTGCCTATGAGATGCTGAGCGGACTGGAGGAATCGCGCAAGCAGATCTTCGAAGCGCTGAAGGTGCTTTACTATGCCAAGATCGCGGTGATCGAGGACTGGATGAAGTCCGGCCAGATCAATGCCGTCTCGCCGCAGCACCTGATCTTTTCCATCTGGGCCACGACGCAGCACTATTCGGATTTCGATACCCAGATCGAGGAACTCTGGCCCGAAAGCTCGGATGCCCGCTATGCCTCGGCCGAGAAGTTCCTGACCGAGATGTATCGGCGTCTGCTCACGCCGAGATGAGGCAGAGATAAGGCGGAGACCCCGGCGATGAAGATCGCCCGCGATGAGACTTCGGCCCGCTCGCCCCGGTCTGGCGCTGCGACGGAACCGGGGCCGCTGCCGGGACACGCCCGCGCCGGGCTCGGGATCGGCCATGCCCCCGAGGACCGGCGCCCGACCGCCGATCTCACGGTCGAGGAAGGCACTCTTGTCCCCGCCCTGGCGCGGCGGATGTCGGCCGCGGAGCGTAGGCGCAGGCCGGGCGAGGTCTACAGCCTGCTGCCGGTCGCGTCTGGCCGCGGCAAGCGCATTCTGCGCCGCCGCCTCGCCTTGTTGCGGCGGCCGAATTGGCGAGCGCGCGATCAGATTTCCCCGGTCGCGCACCGTCCAAGGGACGCCGCCCATGCGTCCGGGCCGCTTGGGGGCGGCGCAGGGGGGCCGAGCGGCTGCGGGCAACGCGGATCCCCGGGTGTCGCACGCAGCCTGCGCATCTCAGGTGTCGGCGCCGATTGCGGTCAGCCCGGCCGCCGCGCAGTTCGCATCGATATCGCCCGAGGGCGCGCCGCCGACACCTATGCCCCCGACCAGGGCGCCGCCGAGCCTGATCGGCAGGCCGCCGGCCTGGATCACCATCCGCGCATCCATGTCGCGCAGGCCGTCATTCGCGGGATTGGTCGCGATGAACTCGGCCAGCCCCGCGGTGTCGCGTCCCATCGCCGCCGAGGTAAAGGCCTTGCCTTCGGCGCTGCCGGCAGTGTGGGGGCCCGAGCCGTCGGCCTTCAGCAGTGCCTTCGTCGCCCCGTCGCGCGCCACGATGGCGACGCTGACATTGTGGCCCTCGGCGACGCAGGCGTTCAGCGCGGCATCTGCCGCCTTGACCGCCAGGTCGAGCGGCAGGTAGGGGGCGGTCGGCAGTTCCTGTGCGGTCGCGGCCAGCGGTGCAAGAAGCGAGGCGGCGAGAACGAGCTTGCGGATCATCGTGGTTTCCTTTCGCATTTGATGAAGGGAACCTAGTACCGCCCGGACCCACCCGGTATTCGTAGGCCTTGCGGTTGCCTCCGTAGTTCTACGGAGCCGCGCGCCCCTCCAGCCACAGGCGCGTCATCTCGGCCTGCGAGGTGGTGCCGATCTTGGCGCCGATCGCCGCCCGGTGGCTTTCGACCGTGCGCGGCGACAGGCCCAGCCCTTCGGCGATCTGGCGGGTGGTGAAGCCCGCGGCGATGCGGTCCAGCACCTCGGTCTCGCGCGGGGTCAGCGCGGCCAGCAGCGCCAGCGCCTCGGCCCGTTCGGCGCGGCGGCCGAGCATGCGGTCAAGCGCGTCCTGCGCCTTCTGGATCGCGTCGATCAGATCCTGTTCGTCGATGGGCTTCGACAGGAAATCGACGGCGCCATTGCGAAAGGCGCGGCGGCAGGCCTCGATGTCGCCATGCCCGGAGATGACGATGGTCGGCCAGTCGATGCCCTGTTCGGCCAGCCGTTCCTGCAGCTTCAGGCCCGAGACGACGGGCATGCGGATGTCGAGGATCAGGCAGCCGGGAGAAAGCGCGGGCAGCCGGGCCAGGAAGGCCTGCGGATCGGCAAAGCCCGTGACCTGGATGTCGACCGTGGACAGAAGCAGGCCAAGCGCATGGCGCACCGCCGCGTCGTCATCCACAAGATAGACGGGATGGGTCATCGCCTGTCCTCCGGCCCCGTTTGGTTCAGCGGCAGCACCACCCGGAAGGTCGCGCCCGCGCCGTCTTCGACCAGTGCGATTTCCCCGCCGGCCCGTTCGACAAGCCGCTGGCTCAGCGCAAGGCCAAGGCCCGTGCCATCGGTGCGGGTGGTCGTGAAGGGCGTGAACAGGCGGGCGCGCAGGTCGGGCGGCACGCCCGGCCCGTTGTCGGAAACCTCCAGCACCGCCGTCCCTGCCTGCCGGCGCAGGTGCAAGGCCGCCCGGCCTTCGCGGCCCATGCCGGCCGTGGCCTCGATGGCATTGCGCAGCAGGTTGAAGACCACCTGCTCCATCTCGACCGGGTCCGCGAGGACCGGCACCGGCTGCCCGGGCAGGTCCAGGACCAGATGCAGGCCCTGGCTGGCGGCCTGCCGGGCAAGCAGCGCCTCGACATTGCGCAGGGCATCGCGCAGGTCGAAGGCCGATCCGGGTGCCTGCTGCGGGCGGGACCAGTTGCGGAACCGCTCCAGGATGGCCGAGGCGCGGCGGGCCTGCGTCACCGTATCGTCCAGAACCGGCGCCAGCGCGGCGGCATCGCCGCGCGCCAGCAGCCGGCGCCCGGCCTGCGCCTGGGCCAGGATCGCGGTCAGCGGCTGGGTCAACTCATGCGTCAGGCCGCTGGCCATCTCTCCAAGCGCATTGACGCGCGAGGCATGGGCCAGGCGCGATTCCAGCGCGCTGAGCCGAGCCTGTTCCATCGCCTGCCGCGCCCGCGCCCGCTGGCGCAGGGCCGACAGCCCGCCCAGCCAGGCCAGGCCGGCAGCCAGCAGGATCAGCCCGGTCCGCAGCGGGGGGAACAGATCGGCCCACCCGATCACCATGCCGGTGTCCAGGCGCAGGGGCTGCGAGATGCTGCCCAACCCCTTCGAGAATTGCGCCCCCTCCACCGTGGCGCCCTTGCGGAACAGGGTCGGTCCATCCGGCAACGACAGCGCCAGCCCGACGCCGGGCCGGTCCCAGAACGCACCGGCCTCGTCCAGCAGCCGGGCGGCGTCGATCCCCAGCATCAGCCCATAGCGCGCCGCGTCCGAATTGGGGCTGCGCTTGACCATGACGTAGTGGTCCGGCCTGTCGGGATGCGGCAGCAGCGCGATCTCGCCGCCCGAGGCCCGCGCCGCCGCGCGGATCTGGTCGGCCAGCGCCGGGCCGGGCGGCACGGTTCCCAGCGGCCGGGCCTGCGCATCAAGCGGCACCAGCCCGATCTCGTCGATGCGCGGATAAAAGCGCGTGATCGTTGCCGCAACGTCCAGAAACAGCGCCTGCCGCTGGTCGTCGCTGGCCACGGCGATGGCCGAAAGCGCCGTCAGATGCGCGTCATGCTGGTCGGCCCGCTGCGAGGCGAGCCGGTGCAGGACGGCGCTTTCCTGCGCCAACTCGGCCATCAGCGCCCGCTGCTGCGCGACGGCCATCCCCAGGACCGGCACAAGCAGCACAAGGCCGCCAAGAAGGGTCAGCTTGATCGGGTTTTCGGGAAACGGACGGCTGGTCATGGGGATATTGTGGCAGTTTCTGCATGCGACGGGAATCCCTGCGCGCCTCGCGCCGGAACGGAGCGGTCTTCGACCATGCTCAGGACGGGTAGGGATCGTTGCGGACCCGCGGCACCAGACTGCGGAGCCAGCGATGTTCGGAACCGCGATGCGTCCGGCCATGCCGGAGCCGATGAAAGCTCGTCGAGCCGCCTTGAGGCCCGCAAGGACCGGGCTGGTCGAGGCGCTGGATCGCCGCCCCTGCCGCGACTGCCATAGTCCCTTAGTTCTATTTCCGGACCTGGGGCCTCGCCCAAGGCCGTGGCCTGTGTGAGCCTTGCCGCGGGAGAGAGGAAGATGAATCAACTGGACAGGTTTTCCGGCAATCCCGTCGCCGCGCTGGTGCGGGAGGTCGCGGCGGGGCTGGTCGGCCACGAACGCATGGTCGAGCGGTTGGTGATCGCCCTGCTGGCGGGGGGGCATGTGTTGCTGGAGGGACCGCCCGGCATCGCCAAGACCCGCGCGGTCAAGCGCCTGGCCGCGCATCTGCCTGGCAAACATGCGCGGATCCAGTGCACGCCCGACCTGCTGCCCTCGGACCTGACAGGCACGCAGGTCTTTCGTGCCGACACGGGCGGCTTCGACTTCGTGCCGGGGCCACTGTTCCATTCGCTGGTGCTGGTCGACGAGATCAACCGCGCCCCGCCCAAGGTCCAGTCGGCGCTGCTGGAGGCGATGGCCGAGCATCAGGTGACGACCGGCGGCACGACGCGGCCCTTGCCCGATCCCTTCATGGTGGTCGCCACCCAGAACCCGATCGAGCATGAGGGCACCTTTCCGCTGCCCGAGGCGCAGATGGACCGCTTTCTGCTGCATCTGTTCCTGGACATGCCGGATGCCCGGGCGGAACGGGCGATCCTCGATCTGGTCGAGGCAGAGACGATGGCCCCCGCGACCGCCATCGAGGCGGTGATCGCCGATGCCGACATCCATGCCGCGCGGCGGGCGGTGGCCGGCGTCCACCTGGCCCCGGCGCTGAAGGACTTCATTGTCAGGCTGGTAATGGCGACGCGGGCGGGCGGTGATGTCGCGGATCGGATCGAGCATCCTGTCTCGCCCCGCGGCACGCTGGCGCTGGCCGCAGCCGCCCGTGCCCGCGCATGGCTGCACGGCCGCGACCATGCGCTGCCCGAGGATGTCGAGGATCTGGCCGAGGACGCGCTGGCCCACCGCCTTGTCCCCAACTGGCAGGCGACCAGCGAGGGGTGGAACGGCCGCGGCCTGATCGCCGAGATCCTGCGCAAGGTCCGGCCGTGGTAGCCGCGGCTCTGGATCATCCTGGCCTGCGCCTGACCGCCGCCGAACTGATCGCGCTGCGCCCGCCGCCCCGTGCCGGCCGACACCGTCCGGCCAGCCGGCGCCCCGGCGCCGTCCCGGCGCGCGTGGCGGGGCAGGGCATGGACCTGCGCGAGATCCGCGCCTTTGCCGAGGGCGACGACCTGCGCCGCATCGACCCCGGCGCCACCGCCCGCACCGGCCAGCTTCACGTCCGCAGCTTTCACGAGGATCGCGACGACACCACCCTGCTGATCGCCGATTTCCGCCACGCGATGCTGTGGGGCACGGGATCGGCGCTGCGTTCGGTCCGGGCGGCGCGCTGGCTTGCGCGGATCGGCTGGCAGGCGGTGGCGCGGGGGGCCTCGGTCGCGTTGATGGCGGTCGGGGACGGCGTGCCGGCGCTGCTGGGCGCCGGAACGGGCGCGGCGCAGATGCAGGCGCTGGCGAGCCTGATGGCGCGGGCCCATGACGCTGCGCTGGACCTTTGCCCGCACCGGGCCGACCTTGCCCCCGCGCTGGCGCAGGCGCGGCGGATGGTGCCGCCGGGCGGGCAGGTGCATCTGGCGACCGGACCCGACGGGCTTGCCGGTGCCGGTGCCGATGCCGCGCTGTCGCGACTGGCCCGCGGCCGCCGGATGCGCGTGCATCTGATCCTCGATCCCGCCGAGACCGTCCCGCCCGACACGGCGCTGTCGGTCAGCAACGGCCATGCGACGCGCCACGGCCGGCTTTCCTCCCTGGACCCGTTGCCGCTGATCGCCCATCTGCGCGGTCTTGGGGCGGAAGCCGAAACGGTCATGCCCGATGACACGGGCTGATCTGGTCGCCGCGCTGTCGCCCAGCCGCCTGCCGCCCTCGCTCCAGATGCTCGGCTGGCGCGAGGGGGTGGCGCTGTTCGGGCTGGGCCTGCTGGCCGGGGTGCTGCTGGTCTGGCTGCTCTTGCCGTTGCTGACGCGCCGCCGCTCGATCCGTGCCCGCATTCGCGCGACGCGCGGGCTGGAGGCCGAGGAGCGGCTGCTGGCCATCGCCCGCATCCTCGGCCGCCTGCCCAGGGCGCTGCGCCCCGCGGCCTATGGCGCGGCTCCCATGCCGGCCGAGGACGAGGTGGAGCGGCTGGCAAGGAGCCGGAAATGAGCTTTGCCTGGCCGCTTGCCTTCCTGCTTCTGCCCCTGCCGCTGCTGATCCGCCTGCTGCCGCCCGCGGCCGCGCGGGGCGGGCTGCGGGTGCCGGCGCATATCTTCATGGGCGTCGTCGCGCAAAGGGGGACGGGCCGCGGCCGGCTGCTCGCGGGGCTGGCATGGGCGGCTCTGGTGATCGCCGTCGCGGGGCCGCAGGTCAGCCGGATCAGCGACATGCTGCCCGCCTCGGGGCGCGACATCGTGCTGGCGATCGACCTGTCCGGCAGCATGCAGAAAGAGGATTTCCAGCTCGACGGCCAGCCCATCTCGCGGCTGGATGCGGTCAAGCGCACCGCCTCGCGCTTTGTCGCGGCGCGGCGGGGGGACCGGATCGGGCTGGTGATCTTTGGCGACCGCGCCTATTTCGCCCAGCCGCTGACCTTCGACGTCGATGCCGTCGCCCGCGCCGTCGACGAGGCGCAGATCGGGATTTCGGGTCGCGCCACGGCGATCTCGGACGGGCTGGGCCTGGCGATGAAGCGGCTTGCCGCCAGCGAGGCACCGACGCGGGTGGTCGTGCTCATGTCGGACGGGGTCGATACGTCGGGCAACGTGCAGGCGGTCGATGCGGCACGGCTGGCGGCGGGCCATGGCATCCGCATCCACACCATCGCGCTTGGCCCCGAGGATCTGGAGAACCAGCCCCGATCCCGGGACGCGGTCGACACGAAAACCCTGCGCGAAGTGGCCGAACTCAGCGGCGGCACGGCCTTTCGCGTGCGCGGCATGGCGGATCTGGAGGCCATGGCGGCCAGCCTCGACAGGTTGGAGCCGAACCCGGCCGAGCGGCCGCCGATGTGATATTGGCATGCGCTCTGGCCCTGGCCGGCCGCGGCGGCGCTGGTCCTGATGGCGCTGATCGGCTGGAGGCGCGGATGATCCTGCTGCGTCCCCTGTGGCTTCTGGCCCTGCCCGCATTGGCGCTGTTGGCGCTGGCGGTCTGGCGACGCGGTCCCGATGCGGGCGGGTGGCAGGCCGTGCTGCCGCCGCATATGCGCGCGGGCCTGGCGGCACTGGGCCAGCTTGGCGCGGGCGCGGACCGGATGCGTTTCCTGCCGCTGACGGGGGCGGCCGCGCTGGTGGCGGGGCTGGCGGGGCCTGCGGTCCAGCGGGCGGATGCGCCGGTCTTTGCGCAAAGCGATGCGGTGGTGATCGCGATCGACATGTCGCCCTCGGTCGCGCAAGGGCCGGGGCTGAGCGATGCGCAGGCTGCCGCCGCCGGGCTGCTGACCCGTCTTGCCGGCCGTCCGGTCGCGCTGATCCTCTATGCGGGCGAGGCCTATGCGATTGCCGCCCCGACCGACGATCCCGCGACGCTGGAGACGCAGATCTCGGTGCTGGACGGCGAAACCATGCCCGACGAAGGCTCGCGTCCCGCTGCCGCGATGGCGATGGCCGGGCAGTTGCTGCAGGGGTTGCGGCGCGCGGATCTCGTGCTGATCTCGGACGGGGGCGGCGTCGATCAGGCGGCGCAGGCCGAGGCCGCGCGATTGCAATCGGCGGGCGTGCGGATCTCGGCGCTGACGGTGTCGGGCGATCCGCCCTCGGACCCCGAGGCGCTTGGGACCATCGCCGACGGTCCCGTCGCGCGTTTCGACGACCTTGGCCCGGTGGTGCGGGCCTTGGCCTCGTCCGGGCTGGATCGCGATCCGGCCATGCGGTCGCTGCGATATCGCGATCTCGGGCCATGGCTGGCGCTGTTCGCCCTGCTGTCGCTGCTTTTGCAGTTTCGGAGGCTGGCATGAGGATGCCGGCCCTCCTGATGCTGGGCGTCGCCTGCCTTGCGCTGGCCGGCCCGGAGGCGCTGGGGCGGCTGGCATTGCTGGGCGGGCTGCCCGGCCTTGCCGTGCCGCTGCTGTCCGACCCGGTCGAAAAGGGCGTCGCGCTGTATCGCTCGGGCCGATACGACCGTGCCGACGCGGCCTTTGCCGCCTCGGGGCGCAGCCAGACCTACAACCGCGGCCTCAGCCTTGCCGCGATCGGGGAATATCCGCTGTCGGTGGCCTATTTCGATGCGGTCCTGTTCGCCAATCCCGCCGATGCCGAGGCGCGGCGCAACCGGGAACTGGTCAGCGCGATGTATCCGCCGGCCCGCGGCGAAAGCGTGGTGCCGGGCCGGATCGAGGGGCACGGCGGCCTCGGCCCGGACCAGCAGACGCCGCAAACCTCGGCGGGCGTCCAGGACCCCGAGGCCCAACGCAAGGTCGAGGCGCGCGGCATCGTGGCAAGCGACGACTGGCTGGCGACGATCCAGGACGATCCGGGCGAATTTCTGAAACTGCGCCTGAAGGCGGAATACGACCGCCGTGCCGGGCAGGGCCTTATCCGCCCGCGCGAGGCCGAGCCATGGTGATCCGCGTCCTGTTCCTGCTGCTTCTGGCGGCGCTGCCGGTGCGGGCCGACAGCCTGCGCCTGGTCGTTCCCGACATGCGCCCCGTGGTGGGCGAGATGATTCCGGTCACGATCCGGGGCGAATATACCGGGCCGATCACGCTGGAAAAGATGACCTTCCCGGATTCGCCGGCCTATGACTGGATGCAGACCGCCCGCGACCGCTGGGCGGATGAGAGGGTGGACGGCAAGCTGTATCGCGTCTTCGAGCGGCGGATCGCCGTCTTTCCACGCCAGCCCGGCACGCTGACCATCGGTCCGGTCACGCACCGTCTGACCAAGGCCGAGGGCACGACCCGGCCCGTCGTCGAGGTGGCGGCGCAGCCCGTGACGCGTGCCGTGGCGGCCTATCCCGGGTCGGGGCGTTCGCTGGCTTCGGGGCGTGTGACGGTCAGGGACGAGTTCTCGACCGATCCCTCGCGGCTTGGCCCGTCCGAGTCCTTCACCCGTCGCATCACCCTGACCGCCGAGGGCAGCATGGCACATTTCCTGCCGCCGCGGCCGCTGATCCGCGAGCCCTGGCTGATCAGCTTTGCCGCCCCCGAGATCCGCGAGACGCGCCTGACCCCGCAGGGCCCGGTCGCCGTCGCCGTCTGGGAATGGAGCCTGCGCCCCCATACCGGCGAGGTCGGTTCGCTGACGCCGATCCAGTTTCCCTGGTTCAACACCCAGGTCCGCGAGATGCGCGGTGCCGTGACCCTGCCTGTCGAGATCGGGATCGCCGGCTTTGGCGACAATATCGGCGGCACGGCGAATTCATTGCGGCGGATGGTGCTGCAAGCGGCGGCCTGCGCCCTGGCCGGACTTGTCCTTGGGCTGGGCGCCGCGCTGGCCGGCCGCACGCCCGCGCCGCGGCGCTTGATCGGGCGGCTGCGGCGCCTGCTGCCCAACACCAAGGCCCGCGCCCTGCGCGATGCCGCGAAGGCGGGCGACCTGATGGCCCTGCGCGCGGCGGCCGAGGCTTTCGTCATGGCCGAGGCGCGTCTTGGCCGCCGCACCGATCCCGCGCCGCTGCGCGCACTGGACGAGGCGCTGTTTCGCGCCGGGCCGGCCGGCGAATTCGACCGCCGCGACTTTCTGCGCCGCATGATGCGACGGCAGCGCGGAACCACCGACCCGGACAGGGCGCTCGCCGATCATCGGGGCTGGTAAGCCGTGACAGGAGAGGGGATATGGGGAGCTGCCTTCCCCTCCGATCCAGATCTCGGATCGGGTCCGGCGCTGCATAGCTGGAACCGGCGTCGGAGGGTGCGGTCGTCGCGGATGGGCGGAATGGAGGGATCGCAGGGCATGGCCGGCGATGCGCCTTCCGAGAGGCGACCCGCAGCCGGCCGGGACGGGCTGCGGGCTAGGTCGGGGTCGGGCAGGGATCGTGGTTACTGGAGGGCAGGGGCCGGGGCATTCTCGTCGAATTCCGGCAGGGCCTCCAGCTGTTCGCGTGTCCAGGGCAGGTAGATGCGGAGATCGGCATCCTTGCTGTAGACCACCAGATCGCCGATGGGGACCGCGACGCGATGCTCGCCTATGCCGAGGAAGCCGCCGACATCGATGATCGCGTGGCTGATCTCGGCCGTGCCCATCTGCTCGGGCTGGGCGTCGGTCGCCGTCTGCACCGGCGGAGTGGTGGCGTCGGTGGGCGTGGTGGTGCCGATATCCGAGCCGATATTCTCCATCCGGTCGGTATCGGCAGTGTCGGCGCCGCCTGCGGCATCTGCGGGTTCCGTCCCCATGTCGGGGGTCGCGGTCTCGGGGCTGGCCGTTTCGCCTTCGACCGCGCCGGTCGCGTCGCTTGCGCCGGGTTCCGGCTCCATCTCGGCCGCGCCGGGGGTCGGCTCGCTTGCTGCCGGGCTTTCGGGGGTCGCGCCGGCCTCCGGCATGGCCGCGCCTGCGTCGCCGCCTTGCAGCGAGGTCGTGCCGTTGGCGAAGACCAGCCCATGCACCTCGCCGATCTCGTCGCCGGCGGAGTCGTAGACGGTGGCGCCTTGCAGGGTCTCGGTCGTCAGGACCACCTCGCCTTCGACATAGCCTTCGGGCGGCGTGATCGCGGGCAGGGGCTCGGCGGCAGGCGTGGTGTCCTCGCCTATGGTCACGGGCGGGGTTTCGGTCTGCGGCGTTTCGGTCTGCTGGGCCAGGGCACCCGTCACGCTGAGCGCGGCGGCAAGGGCGGTGGTGGCAAACAGATGTTTCATCTCGTTTCCTCCTCTGGATGCGGGGTTCGCAATGGGCCGTTGAACCGTCTGGAAGATCGAATGTTCCCGCATTCCACCTTCACGGAGGCGTTAGAATGGACCATGCCATGCATTTCTCTTCTGAACGCGGCCACGCTGACCGGCACCAGATAAGGCAAGCCCGAGTATCGAGGGCGCCTGCGGGCACAGGCTGCGGCCGTGCCTTTCTCCTTCAGTAATTCCCCGGCGGGTCGCTGGCCGGAAAGGATTCGTCGCCCTGCTCGTCCACGATGTCCCAGTTGCGCGGCGGGTTTTCCATCCGGCTGCGGCCGGCGGGGCGAATGTCCTGCCGCGGCCCGCGCGACCGGGCCGGCCGTGCCAGCGCATCGCAGGCTCCCTTGAGCGCAAAGCCGGCCGCAAGGCCGCAGAAAAACGCAAGGTTGCGATTGTTCATGGCTCGTCTCCTTTCTCAGATCATCGGCATGCCGCCGGTGACGGCGATGGTGGCGCCCGACACATAGCTCGACATCGGCTCGGCCAGCATCACATAGGCCGAGGCCAGCTCGACCGGCTGGGCGGGGCGTTCCATCGGATAGTTCGCGCCGAATTCCGCCACCTGCTCGGGGGACATGCTGGCGGGGATCAGCGGCGTCCAGACCGGGCCCGGTGCCACGGCGTTCACCCGGATGCCGCGCCCGGCCAGCATCTGCGCCAGCCCGGTGGTGAAGTTCTGGATCGCGCCCTTGGTCGTGGCATAGGCTAGGAGCTTGGGATTGGGCTTGTCGGCATTGATCGAGGCGGTGTTGATGATCGCGGACCCGGCGGGCATATGCGGCACCGCCGCCTTGGTCAGGTGAAAGATCGCGTCGATATTGACCGCAAAGGTATGGCGCCATTCCTCGTCCGGGATCTCCTCGATGCTGTCGAACAGCGCCTGATGCGCGGCGTTGTTCACCAGGATGTCGATGCGGCCGAAGCGTTCCACCACCTCGGCGACGATCTTGCGGCAATGGTCGGGATCGGCGATGTCGCCGGGGATCGACAGGCAGTCGCGCCCGGCCGCACGCACCAGATCGGCGGTGCTGGCCGCATCCTCGGTCTCGTCGAGCCACGAAAGCGCGATATCGGCGCCTTCGCGGGCATAGGCGATGGCGACGGCGCGGCCGATGCCGCTGTCGCCGCCGGTGATCAGCGCTACCTTGCCCTTCAGCCGGCCGCTGCCCTGCCAGCTTTCCTCGCCATGGTCGGGGCGGGGGTCCATTTTGCGAAAGCTGCCGGTCAGGGATTGCTGCTGCTTGGGAAAGGGCGGCTTGGGATAGTCGGTCATCGGTCGGGCCTTTCGTCATGGGTGGGATCGCCGGGCTGCTTGTCGCCGCTGCCGTGGCGGTTCGGATCCTCGGTAACGGCGCCGGCCGGGTCCACGCGCTGCTGGCGCTGGTCGAGCACATGCGGCGCAGGATGCCGCAGCCGTTCGACGGCCGATAGCGGCGGCTCGGCCGGGCGAGGGGCGGAAGGGTAACGGTCCCGCCCGGCCGCCGTTCCCGGCAAGCGGCGGCCTATCGCCCCGGCTGCGATCATGCCCAGCGATAGGCCGACCCCTAGGGCTGCAAGCCCCGTCGCGACACCCAGGGGCGGCAGAACCAGCTCCCATCCCGGGCGCAAGCGGGCGGGCATCAGGCCGTAATCCACCAGCCCCGCCATGGCGGCGGTGGCCAGCCCGGCCAGCCAGGCCAGTCCGGCGCCGCCCCGGGGCACGCGACGGACCAGCCAGATCGCCACCGCCGCCCAAAAGAAGCACGAGGCGACATGGATCGCGGCGCCAAGGCCGGTATGGCTGAGGTCGAGCGCCGTGGTGCTGGCGGCCGCGGGGCCGTGCAGCGCATGGGTGGTGGCGTTCAGCGGCATCCAGACCGGCATGCCGCGTGCCGCGGCCCACGCGCCCAGCACCAGCGCCGAGAGCACTGCCGCGCAGGCTCCGGCCAGGGGCCAGGCCAGGTCGAAACGGGCCATCGCGATCGGGCGGGTCATCGGAGCCTCCTTTCCCTTGGGGTGCGAACCGCCTGCGCCGCGCTTTGTTCCCGGGAACATTTCCCGGCATCGCCGGTTCAAGGCCCCGCGAAACCGCCGGCCCATCAAGGCCGCCTTGCCAGGGAAGGAGACATCCGCATGGCCCACAAGGTTCTTGACGACCTGTTCCACGACACGCTGAAGGACATCTATTATGCCGAGCGCCGGATCCTGAAGGCGCTGCCCAGGATGGCGCGCGCCGCCCAGTCCGACCGGCTGCGCGAGGCTTTCGAGACCCATCGCGACGAGACCGAAACCCATGTCGAGCGGCTGCAGCAGGTGTTCGAGGTCATCGGCAAACCGGCGCGCGGCAAGACCTGCCCGGCCATCGACGGCATCATCGAGGAGGGCGATGAGGTCATGGCCGCCTTCAAGGGCGCCCCGGCGCTGGATGCCGGGCTGATCGCCGCCGCCCAGGCGGTCGAGCATTACGAGATCGCCCGCTATGGCACCCTGCGGCAATGGGCCAGGCAACTGGGCCTGAAGGAAGCCGCGGCGCTGCTCGACCAGACGCTGGAGGAGGAATCCACCACCGACGAGTTGCTGACCGGGATCGCCGAGAGCGAGGCCAACCAGGAGGCGGTCGAGCCCGCCTGACGGCACATGCCTTCGCGGCCCCACCCTGTCGGCGGGGCCGCGTATTTTCCCAAGTCGCTGGCGAAGCAAGGGTTTCCGTGCAGGGCCGGCTACCATTGCGAGAAGGGCGAGCGGATCTTTCCCGCGCGGCTTTGCCGATGGTCGCTGCGCCGGCGTCACCAGGAGACAGCGGCGTGTCAGAAAGCCGGCTGCAGTACCTTGCGCAACATGGTGCGGGCGCGGTTCACCCGGCTCTTGATGGTGCCGATGTCGCAATCGAGGATCCGCGACGCGTCCAGATAGGTCTCGCCGAGCGCGCCGACCAGGACGATCGCCTCGCGGTAATGTCGCGGCATCCTGCGCAGCGCGGCCTGCAACTCGCTGGCCTGCATGTGCCATTCCTGTCCGGCTTTGACCTGCGGCACCCGCGAGGCGCAATCCGCCGCCCCGGTCCGCTCGCGCGCGGATTTCTGGCAATTGGTGAGAAAGCGGTTGCGCATGATGGTGAACAGCCAGGCCCGCATGTTGGTGCCGGGCCGGTAGCGATGCGCGTTCTCGATGGCGCGCAGCAGGGTTTCCTGGACCAGGTCGTCCGCATCCGGGACCGACCTGCACAAGGCGCGCGAATAGGCCCGGAGTGCTGGGATATGTCCGAGTATGTCGTCCGACATGACGGTCCTTCGCAATCCTCGGGGTGACGGCGAAGAGTCAATGCAGGGAAGGGGGGATGGTTCCGTTCCAAATCGCCGGATCGGCGAAAAACCGACTGGCCTAGCGGGCGCCGTCGCCATTGCTGCCGCGGCGCTGCCGGGCGTCCTCAAGCGCCGCTTCCAACCGTTTCGACAGTTCGCGCAGCCGGGGCGAAATCGGCTCCTTCTCCGTCTGCGCCAGCAGCTCGGACAGGGCCTTGTCGATCTCGGGATCGACGATGGGGCCGCTTTCACCGTTGGCCATCAGGATCTCCATGGTCCATGTAACTTAATATATCTTAATCGAATGACGTCGTTTGGCGAGCCTCCCGAACCTGCATTTCCCGACAGTGTTGCAGAATGGGACACAAATTCTCGATCCCGATCCGGCGCTGCTCCGCGCCACGCGCAAGGCGCAGTTGACGGCAAGCATCCATGCCAGCACAGTTTCCGGGCAGCTTGCGCGGAACCGGACCACATCACGAGGGCGGATCGGGCAAGGAGGCTTGCAAATCCAGAGTTTTTCAATCAACAATTTGCGATGACGACAGCGGCTGGCCATGCAGCAGCCGGAAACGGGATCAAGTTGGAGAAGATGCGGCCTTCCAGAGAATTCCGGCCCCGAATGGAGACGCGCATCCAGGGGTTGCACACCTTGGCGCCGCTGTCCTTTCGCCGCTTTGCGGGGGCGATCGCCGATGTCTGGTCGGTGCGGGGCGAGACGGGAGGCGGCGGGTTCTATATCGCGCCGGACCCGCGCATCGTGGTCTTCCTGGGCGAGGCGCCGCCGCCGATGGTGTTGCGCGCCGGCACGGACATGGTCGAGCATCGCGGCATCCAGGCGCTTTACGTTCCCGAAGGCGTTCCGTTGTGGAGCCGCATCGAAGCCCCGCATGAAAAGATGCACCTGGATTTTCACATGGAAAGCGGCGGTCTGCGGCAACGGCTGGCGGCGGCGAACCTGTGGCCCGACCTGTCCAGGCCCCGCCTGTTCGGCCCCAGCGATCATTTGACCAACCTTGCCCGGATGGCCGCCGACGAGGTTCGCGCGCCGCGCCGGGGCGACATGCTGATCGACGCGCTGCTCTCGGCCACCTTGGCCGAGATCTTTGCCACCCATCCGCAGCCGCCCGCGCCGGCCACGGGCGCCTTGTCCGCCCGCAAATTCGCTGCCGTCGAAACCCATCTGCGGGCCAATCTGGGCCGACATGTCCCGGTGGCCGAGATGGCAGAGATCGCGGGGCTTTCCGAAAGCCGCTTTTCTTACGCCTTCAAGCGGTTGCGCAACGAAACGCCGCAGCGCTGGCAGGCCCGCATCCGGTTGGAGGCGGCGCGAAGGATGATACGCGACCCCGCACGGTCTCTGGCCGACATCGCCTATGCGACCGGATTCGCCGACCAGGCGCATCTGTCGCGCGCCTTCCGCGCGGCCCACGGCATCCCGCCCTCGGTCTGGCGCCGGCAGGGATTGCAGGATTCCTGATCAAATCCCTGCGGGATGGTTCAAGACAGCCCTCGAATACCTGAGTTAATAGCTCGGAAACATTCGCGGACAGAACAAATGATCAAGATGAACAAAGCCCAACCCCTTCTCCTTGGCGTCAGCCTGCTCGCCATCGCGGCGACCGGCGCCTTCGCGCAGGAACGCAACGACCCCCGCCAGACCTTCATGGGTGCGGTCGTGCTGGATACCGTCACGATCGAGGGGTTCGAGAACCCCAGCGCGCCGCTGGACGGCACGGTGGCCCATTCCTCGGCCACGACCAAGACCCGCCGGCCGATCCTCGAGACGCAATCCTCGGTCTCGGTCGTGCCGCGCAAGCAGATGGACGAGCAGGGCGCGACGAACCTCTCCGATGCGCTGGGCTATTCCGCCGGGATCATCACCGAGAATTATGGCAACGATCCGCGCTTCGACAGCCTTTATCTGCGCGGCTTCAACCTTGAAAACGACAAGTTCCTGGACGGGCTGCGCCTGATGCGCTCGACCCAGTTCCCGACCAGCGCGCCCGCCTTCGAGCTTTACGGGCTGGAGCGGGTCGAGGTGCTGCGCGGCCCGGCCTCGGTGCTCTACGGGGCGGGGACTCCTGCGGGCCTGGTCAACATGATCCAGAAGCGGGCGCAGGCGGATGGCGACTTCACCGAACTGGGCTTCAGCCTGGACAGCAAGGGCTCGGCCTCGGTCTATGGGGATGCGAACCGGGTGGTCGATGACCGCTTCGCCTATCGCGTCACGTCCAAGGGCGGCAATGCCAGGACCGATGTCGAGGAAATCGACAACCTGCGCGGCTATCTGGGCCTGTCGGCCAGCTATGCGCTGAGCGAGGCGACCGAGCTGGAGTTCATGGCCAGCTATCACGGCGACGCGCCGATCTCGCCCACGGGGGTGCCCAGCGGACTGGTGGGCCTGGTCGATGCCAAGGATCTGCGCGAGTTCTATTTCGGCGACGAGTCGATCAATGACAGCGACCGCAAGATGGGCACGCTCAGCTTTGGCCTGACGCATGATTTCGGCAATGGCTGGCGGTTGAACAATACGCTGCGCTATACCGATTTCGACTGGGATTATGACAGCGTGTATATCAGCGGGCTGACCGGCACCTCGGTCGGGCGGGGCGTCATCACCCAGCGGGAAAACTTCCGCGCCATCGCCACCGACCTGCGGCTGGCGGGCAGCGCCGAAACCGGGGCCGTGTCGCATGAACTGACCTTTGGCCTTGATGCGCAAAAGCTGCGCGAGCGCGCCTATACCGGCTTTTCCACCATTGCGCCCATCGACTATACCGCGCCGTCCTATGGGGGCATAACCGTGCCCGCTCCGTGGTATACGGCGAACAAGTCCGTCGATGCGACGCAGGTCGGTCTGTATGCTCTGGATGAGATCGAATACGGCAACTGGCGCGCGACGGCGGGGCTGCGATACGAATGGACCCGGCAAAAGGGCCAGAGCGTGACGAATTTCGGCACCACCGATTACGCCCGCGACGACCAGCAGCTGACCGGCCATCTGGGCCTGGGCTATCTGTGGGACAACGGCGTTTCGGTCTATGCCGCCTATTCGACCTCGTATCTGCCGCAGCCCAACTTCGACATTGACGGCAATCCCTTGAAGCCGACCCATGGCAAGCAGTTCGAACTGGGCGCCAAATACGAACCCGCCGCCTTTGACGGGCTGTTCACCGCCGCGCTTTACGAGCTGCGCGAGACCGATCGCAACACCACCGTCACCGAAGAGATCGGCGGGCGGCCGATCACCGGCACCCGCCAGATCGGCGAGGCGCGCATTCGCGGGCTGGAACTGGAAGGCGTGGCCGAATTCGGCCAGGGCTGGTCGGTCAAGGGTGCCTATACCTATGCCTCGACCGAAATCTCGGGCGACAACGGCGGCAACGAACTGGCGAACACCCCGCGCCACGCGGCCAGCCTTTGGCTGTCGCATGAATTCCAGTCCGGCCCGATGCAGGGGCTGCAACTGGGCGGGGGCGTGCGTTACATCGGTTCTCGCTGGGCCTCGGACGCGAATACGCAGCGGCTCGAGGCGGTGACACTGCTGGATCTGGGCGCAAGCTATGAATGGGGGAACGGCCTGGTCGGCCGGCTGAATATCAACAACGTGACGGATGAGACCTATATCTCGGCCGTGGGGCTGAACTCCAGCTATTACGGCGACGGACGCACGGTGCAGGCAAGCCTGAGCCGTAAATGGTAGGAGCCTGCGGGTTCAGCCGACGCGCCTTTCTGGCCGCCGCCTGCGCGGTGGCCGGCAGGGCGCTGCCGGCTTTTGCGGCGGACGGGTTGCGGCTGGCGGCCGTGGACTGGGCGATGGCCGAGACCGCGATGGCGCTTGGCCACCCGCCAGCCGCCCTGGCCGAACTGATCGGCTTTCGCGATGCCGCGGTGGAGCCGCCGCCGCAGGGCACCATCGACCTTGGCCTGCGCGGGGCGCCCAATCTGGAGGCGCTCAGCCTGGTTGCGCCCGACCTGATCCTGTCCTCCAGCTACTACAGCGCGATACAGCCGCGGCTGGAACGGATCGCGCCGGTCTTTACCCGTGCGCTTTATGTCGCCGATGAGCCCGCCTTTCCCAAGGTCATGGCATTGCTGGCAGAGTTGGCGCAGCGGCTTGGCGATCCCGCCGCCGGGCCGCGGGCGCAAGCCGCCGCGCAGGCCGAATTCGCAACGCTCGCAGGCCGCGCCGCGGGTTTTGCCGACCGGGCCTGCCTGCTGTTCGAACTGGGCGATTCCCGGCATATCCGCGTCTTTGGCACCGACAGCCTGTTCAGCGGCGCGCTGGAGGCCATGGGCTTGCGCAACGCTTGGACCGCGCGCACCAGCTTTGCCTTTGCCGCCCCGGTACCGCTGGAAAAGCTTGCCGAATACCCGGAAGCCCGCTTGGTCATCGTGGGCCGGATGCCGCCCCAGGCCGAACGCGGGCTGGGTTCGGCGGCCCTGTGGAACAGCCTGCCGCCGGTCAAGGCGGGGCGGGTCCATCGCCTGCCGGAACTCAGGCCCTTTGCCGGCATCCCTTCGGCCCTGCGCTTTGCGCATGAGCTTGTCGCCGCGCTGGAGGGCCGGGCATGAATCGCATGATCCTTGCCGCGGGGGCCGTCATGGCGCTGGCGCTGTGGAGCATTGCCGCATTGTCGGTCCTGCCGCCGGCCGCATGGCCCACCCTGCCTTGGCGGGTCGACGAGATGACGGTCCAGCAGATCCTGCTGGCCTATGGGCTGATGCCGCGCGGGGTTCTGGCACTGCTGGCGGGTGCGGCGCTGGGGCTGGCCGGGGCGCTGATGCAGGCGGTGCTGCGCAATCCGCTGGCCGATCCGACGACGCTTGGCACGGCATCCGGCGCCCAGCTGGCGATCGTGGCGGCGACGATTTTCGCGCCCGACTGGCTGCTGAGGGGGAACCTGCCGGTCGCCCTGGCGGGTGCCGGGGCGGCGACGGGTCTGGTCATGGCGCTGGGGGCGCGGCGGAGTTTTGCGCCGGTGACGGTGACCATCGCCGGGATGCTGGTGGGGTTGATGGCCTCGGCCTTGGCGACCGCGATGACGCTGGCGCAGGGCCATTACCTGCTGTCGCTGGTGATGTGGAACGGCGGCGCGCTGGCGCAGGTGGACTGGTCGGGCAGCCGGCATATGGCACTGGCGCTGGTCCCTGCGCTGCTGGCCGCCGCGGCGCTGGCCCGGCCGCTGATGGTGATGTCGCTTGGTCCCGAGGGTGCGCATGGCCTGGGCCTGCGGCTGGCGCCCCTGCGCTTTGCGACCCTGCTGCTGGCGGTGGCGCTATCGGCCATGGTATCGGCCGAGATCGGGCTGGTCGGCTTTGTCGGCCTTGCCGCGCCGGCCATCGCCCGCAGCCTTGGCGCGCGGACGCTGCTTCAGCGCCTGATGCTGGCGCCGGTGGCGGGCGCGCTGGTGCTGTCGCTGGCCGACGGGTTGCTGCTGGCGCTGGCGGCGGCGGGCGGTCCCAGCCTGCCCACGGGGGCGCTGACCGGGCTGATCGGCGGGCCGCTGCTGATCTGGCTGCTGCCCCGGATGAAGGCGCAGGTGCCGCAGCAAACCGAAGCCGGCGACCGCCGCGGCCACCGCGCCGCATATCCCGAACGGCTGCTGGCGGGGCTGGGTGCGGCCTGCCTTGCGCTGGCCGTGCTGACCCTGTTCGGCGGGCGCGGGCCGGATGGCTGGGGCTTCATGCCCCCGGAACTGCGCGAGACCTTCCTGCCGCTGCGCGCCACCGCGATCCTGGCGGCGGCCTCGGCGGGCGCGCTGCTGGCCGGGTCGGGGGCGATCCTGCAACGGCTGACCGCGAATCCTATGGCCGCGCCCGAGGTGCTGGGCGTGACCGGCGGCGCCTCGCTGGGCTATGCGGTCACGGTCATCGCCGTGGACGGCGCGGGGCCGCTGATGCTGGCGCTGGGAACCTCGGCGGGCGGCGCGCTGGCGCTGGCCGGGCTTGCGGGATTCGCGATGCGCGCCGATCTGTCGCCCGCGCGGCTGCTGCTGGCGGGGCTGGCCATCGGGGCGCTGGCCTCGGCGGTGCTGGGCGCGATCATGGCTTCGGACGACCGCCGGGCATGGGTGATCCTGGGCTGGCTTGCGGGCAGCGCCTCGCAGGTCGCGCCCTTGGGCGCCGCCGCCCTGGCGGGGCTGGCGCTGGCGCTGCTGGCCGCGCTGGTCGGCGCCGCGCGCTGGCTCGAGATCCTGCCCCTGGGCGGCGAGGTCGGCCGCGCGCTCGGCCTGCCGCTGGCGCAGGTGCGGCTGGGGCTGATCCTGCTGGCGGGGCTGGCGACCGGCGCGGCGACGATGCTGGTCGGTCCGGTCAGCTTCGTCGGCCTGATGGCGCCGCATCTGGCGCGGGCCATGGGCCTTGCCCGCGCCGTGCCCTTCTGCGCGGGAAGCTGGCTGCTGGGCGCGCTCCTGATGCTGCTCGCGGCCTTCGGCGCGCGCACCGCCAGCTATCCCTACGACCTGCCGCTGGGCCTGTTCGCCACGCTGATCGGCACGCCCTGGCTGTTCATCCTGCTGATGAAAAGGACCTCCGCATGACGCTGTTCACGCTGTCGGGCGTCTCTTACGACGTGCCGGGCCGCCGGCTGATCGAGGGGCTGGACCTGGAGATCCGCCCCGGCATGGTCACGGCCCTGATCGGGCGCAACGGTTCGGGCAAATCGACGCTCCTGAAGCTGATCTCGGGGCAGAACCGGCCTTCGACCGGGCGCATCGCCTATGCCGGCCGCGATCTGGCGACATGGTCGCCGCGCGAGCTGGCCCGCGACCTGGCCTATCTGCCGCAGGTCACGCCCCCGGCCGAGGGGATGCTGGTCGAGGAACTGGTCGCCCTTGGCCGCTTTCCCTGGCGCGGCGCGCTGGGTCGCTTTCGCCCCGAGGATCACGCCGCTGTCGATGCCGCCATCGCCCGCTGCCATGTCGGCCATCTGCGCGACCGCCTGGTCGATACCTTGTCGGGTGGCGAGCGCCAGCGCAGCTGGATCGCGATGATGCTGGCGCAAGGTGCCCGCACCTTGCTGCTGGACGAGCCGATCTCGGCCCTGGATGTCGCCCATCAGGTCGAGGTCCTGGACCTGGTGCATGGCATGTGCCGCAACGAGGGGCTGTCGGCCATCGTCGTGCTGCACGACCTGAACATGGCCGCGCGCTATTGCGACCATGTGGTCGCACTTGGCTCGGGCCGGCTGCTGCTGGACGGCCCCATCGGCGCATTGATGACGCCCGAGGCGCTGCTGAACATCTATGGCCTGCGGATGCATGTCGCCGCGCATGAGGGCCATGCCTTCGCCCTGCCGCGCTAGAGCCCCCGAAAGGATCCCCGAATGCTGCGCAAGTTCCTGGCCTATTACAAACCGCACCGGCGCCTGTTCTGGCTGGATTTCGGTTGCGCGGTCCTGTCGGGCCTGCTGGAACTGGCATTCCCGCTGGCGATCACGCTGTTCATCGACCACCTGCTGCCGATGGGCGACTGGTCGCTGACCATCGCCGCCGTCGGCCTGCTGCTGGTCTATGCCTTCAACACCCTGCTGATGGGCATCGTGATCTATTGGGGCCACATGCTGGGGATCGAGATCGAGACCGAGATGCGCGCCCGCGCCTTTTCCCACCTGACGCGGCTGTCCTGGCGCTGGTATGACCGCGCCCGCACCGGCAAGCTGGTCGCCCGCGTCACCCGCGACCTGGAAGAGATCGGCGAGGTCGCCCATCACGGCCCCGAGGATCTGTTCATCGCGGTGATGACCTTTGTCGGGGCGCTGGCGCTGATGGTCATGCTGCATCCGGTGCTGGCGCTGGTGACGGCGGGGATCGTGCCGCTGACCGTCTGGCTGGTGGTCGTCTATGGCACGCGGATGACGAATACCTGGCGCCAGATCTATGCCCGCGTCGGCAGTTTCAACGTCCGGCTGGAGGAGGCCATCGGCGGCATCCGCGTCGTGCAGGCATTCGCCAACGAGGCGCATGAGGAAACCCTGTTCGAAAAGGACAACCGCGCCTATCGGGCGACCAAGCTGGACGCCTATCGGATCATGGCGCTGTCCACCGCCATCCATTATATGGGCCTGCGCTTCGTGCAGGTCGTGGTGATGGTCGTGGGCGCGGGCTTCGTGCTGCAAGGCAGCCTGACGACCGGCGCCTTCGTGGGCTTCCTGCTGCTGGTCGGGGTCTTTTTCCGCCCCCTGGAAAAGATCGCCGCCGTGATCGAGACCTATCCGCGCGGCATCGCCGGCTTCCGCCGCTATCAGGAGCTGCTGGAGACCGAGCCCGAGATCGCCGACGGCCCCGACGCCATTCCGGCCCCCCCGTTGAAGGGGCATGTCGCCTTCGAGGACGTCTCGTTCGGCTATGACGGCACGCGGCCGGTGCTGCGGGGGATCACGCTGGAGGTGAAGGCGGGCGAGACGGTGGCCTTCGTCGGCCCTTCGGGCGCGGGCAAGACGACGCTCCTGGCCCTGGTGCCGCGGTTTTATGACCCCGATACGGGCCGGATCAGCATCGACGGGCTGCCCCTGGATGCGATGACGCTGGACAGCTTGCGCGGCCAGATCGGCATCGTCGGCCAGGACGTGTTCCTGTTCGGCACCACCCTGCGCGAGAATATCGCCTATGGCCGCCTTGGCGCGCCCGAGGGGGACATCGTCGCCGCTGCCGAGAAGGCCCAGCTTGGGCAGTTGATCGCGAGCCTGCCCAAGGGGCTGGATACCTTGGTCGGCGAACGCGGGGTCATGCTGTCGGGTGGGCAGAAGCAGCGCGTCGCCATCGCCCGCGCCTTCCTGAAGAATCCGCCGATCCTGATCCTCGACGAGGCGACCTCGGCCCTTGACCGCGAGACCGAGCGCGAGATTCAGTCGGCGCTGGAGGCCCTTTCCGTCGGACGCACCACGCTGGTCATCGCACACCGCCTGAGCACGATCCGCAACGCTGATCGCATCGTGGTGATGGAGGAGGGCCAGTTGCGCGAGGCGGGCGACCATCACGCGCTGCTTTCGCAAGGCGGCCTTTATGCCCGTCTGGCGAGTTGAAGGGACTGCCGCATCCGGCCGGGGGGCGACGATGTCGCTGCGCTTGCCTTGGGCATCATCGGCCCGCTTGCGCCTGCATTGCGGCGAGGTCCGGCCCGGGTCCGAACCCGGGCGGCTTCAGTTCACCCGCAAGCCGCGCCGTTGCTGTTCGCGCGCAAGGATCTCCTGCGCCGGATGGCCGGCGATCGGCATATGCAGGTCGGCCGAAACATCGCCCGCCGCGATCAGCGCGTGATAGCGCGCGCAGCAGACCCGCAGGAACGAGGTGAAGTTGCCGAGGTCATGGTCGGCATCCATCGCCTCGTGCCACAGCCGGGTGATGAGCTGCGCGACGGTCATGCCGTCGCGCGCGCCGATCTCGGCCAGCGTGTCCCAGAAGTGGTTCTCGATCCGGATCGAGGTGGCGACCCCGTCGATGCGCAGGCTGTGGGTGCGGCTTTGCCATTGTGCGGCATCGGCCTTGATGAAGAGTTCGCACATCGCCGGGTCTCCTCCTTCCGTGGATGTCAAAGCAGCGCCAGGAATTGCCGGAGCCAGGCCGGATGGGCGGGCCAGGCCGGCGCGGTGACCAGTTTGCCATCGGTCACGGCCTCGGTCACTGGAATATCGGCGAAACTGCCGCCCGAGGCCGTCACCTCATAGGCGCAGGCCGGATAGGCCGAGCAGGTCCGGCCCTTCAGCACTCCCGCGGCGGCCAGAAGCTGCGCGCCGTGGCAGATCGCGGCGACGGGCTTGTCCGCCTCGAAGAAGTGCCGGACCTTGGCCAGGACCGCCTCGTTCATCCGCAGGTATTCGGGCGCGCGGCCGCCGGGCACCACCAGCGCATCGTATTCGGCGGCGTCCACGGCGTCGAAATCGGCGTTCAGCGCGAAATTGTGGCCGGGCTTCTCGGAATAGGTCTGGTCGCCTTCGAAATCGTGGATCGCGGTCTTGACCGTGTCGCCGGCCTTCTTGCCGGGACAGACCGCATCGACGCTGTGGCCGGTGGCCAGCAGCGCCTGGAACGGGACCATGGTCTCGTAATCCTCGGTGAAGTCGCCGGTGATCATCAGGATCTTCGCCATCGCATCCTCCCTTGCTGACGGACCTGTCCGCAGTCTAGGCCAAAAGGGCAGGGCGCGGGTGTTAGCCGGATACTACGCCCGGCACCGGGGCGAGCCGCCGCGCAGGCATGGTCCGCTGCCGGGCATCCTGAAGGACGATTCCGGCGCCGATGGGCTTTGCGGCGGGGATCTATTTCGCGACCGTCACGGCCGCGCCCAGCCAAGGGGCCAGGGCGCCAAGGGCGGGGACATATTGCGTGGCGACGATCGTGCGGCAGGTCTGGACCAGCAGCGGCTTCAATGCCGTCAACTCGCCGCTGCGCGTCACCAGATAGATCCGCCGCGCGAAGGCCGGGCCGGGCAGCGGCAGGACTTGCAGGAACGGCACATGGTTCGCGCATTTGCGGATGCAGCTTGGCGTCAGGATGGTCCAGCCCAGCCCGGCCGCGACGAAGCTGATGATGGAATCGATGGTGTCGCAGGCGAAGGCATTCGGGACCTCCAGCCGGGTGCGGCGGAATTGCTGTTCGACCCGCCGCGCGATGCCCGTCGCGGCGCCCGAGCGGATCATCGGCGAGGTGGTGGCGAAACGGCGAAACGATTCCTCGTCCCGGAACGGCGGCACGTCCTTGGGCACCAGCGCGATGAACTGCTCGGAGAAAAGCTCGTGACGGTCGAAGCGGTCGAGGTCGTCGAAAGGGTCCGCCGATATGACGGCGTCCAGCTCGCCGTTGATCAGCTTTTGCCGCAGCGGCTCCATGAAGCCGCTGAAGATCGAGACCGCGTCGACGGTATGGCGCATGGCCTTGATCAACTGCGGCACCAGCGGATCGGACAGCGAATCGATGATCCCCAGCCGCAGCTGGGTCAGGGTCGTCTGGTTGGCGTCCAGCAACTCGTTTCTCAGCGATGCCGCCTGCGACAGCAGCCGCTCGGCGCTTTGCGCCAGCCGACGGCCGGCCGGCGTCGGCAGCATGGGGCGCGAGGCCCGGTCGAACAGCGGAACGCCCAGTTCCGCCTCAAGCCGCAGGATCTGCCGGGATACCGCCGATTGCGTCAGCTGCATCCGCTCGGCGGCGGCGGTCATGCTGCCGGTGCCGAAGACGGCGAGATAAAGTTCGAGCGCATGCAGGTCTATCGCTACGCGAGGCAGGGGGCCGAGGCTGTCAGCGGCGCACATGAGGTCACACCATGATATTATGGAATTATGATCAGGAATTTTCGGGATGATGGCAAGCGGAAATCATGCCGGACGTGAAAGATACACCCAATTATCATGCTGTAATATATTGAATTAATTTTGACCCGCCGGACGCAAGGTGCGTTCCGGCGCCAAGCCATAGGATGATTTTTGTTTTTGATGTGGCGCGGATTCGCCGTATCCACGGCTCAGATCATCTGACAAGGGAGGAGCCTGACAATGATCACCCGCCGCACCTTCGCCGGCCTGTCGGTCAGCATCGCCATCGCCCTGGCGAGCGCAGTGCCGGCTCTGGCCGAAACCACCTTCGAGAAGATCAAGCGCACCGGCACGATGGTCGTGGGCACCGAGGCTGCCTATCCACCGTTCGAATTCGTCAAGGACGGGCAGATCACCGGCTTCGGCCGCGACCTGCTGGACGAGATCGCCAGGTCCTGGGGCGTCGAGATCAAGCAACTCGACCTGCCGTTCCAGGGCATCCTGCCGGGGCTTCTGGCGCAGAAATTCGACTTCGTGGCGACCTCGGTCGGCATCAACCCGGAGCGGGCGGCGCGCTATGCCTATACGCTGCCCATCGCCGACAGCACCGCCTATGCCATCAAGCGCGCCGGCAACGACCACATCAAGGGCGTCGAGGACCTGGCCGGCAAGGTGGTGGCGACGCAGCTCGCCTCGGCCGTCGATCCGGTCGCCAAGGCGCTGGACGAGAAGCTGAAGGCCGAGGGCAAGGGCTTTTCCGAGCTCAAGCTGTTCCCGACCTTCAACGATTCCTTCCTGGCGGTGGCCAACGGCACGGCGGATGCCGCCATGGCGGGGCTGCCGGTGCTGCAAAACCTGATGAACGAACGCCCGGGCGTCTTCGAGCTGGTCGGGCAGGCGGCGGATACCCAGAGCCTGAACGCCTGGGTGGTGCGCCCCGAGGACAAGGACCTGCGCGACGCCATCAACGCCGTCGTCCTGGAGCTGAAGGCCAGCGGCCGCTTTGCCGAATTGCAGCAGAAATGGCTCGGCATGACCTACGACCTGCCCGAAAAGGACTACCTGCCCGAAGGGGCGCTCTGACGGGCGCGCGGCCCTTTCCCAAGGGCCGCGGCGCAAGCCGAGCAGAAGCAGGAGCAAACCCTTGGACTTCGACCTTGCGGCGTTTGGTGACGCCTTTCCCCGGCTGCTGCCCGCAGCCCTCACCAACCTGACCATCGCGCTGGTGGCGATGACGCTGGCGCTGATCGGCGGCACCGTGCTGACGGTGCTGCGCACCACCGGCATCGGCCTGCTGACAGGCGCCATCGGCGTGCTCATCAGCTTTATCCGCGGCACGCCGATCCTGGTGCAGATCTTTCTGTTCTACTATGGGTTGCCGGCGCTGGGGCTGGACCTGACGCCGATCCAGGCCGGGGTGCTGGCCATCGCGCTGAACAGCTCGATCTTCATCACCGAGATCATGCGCGGGGGGCTCTCCGGCATGGATCCCGGCCCGGTCGAGGCCGCCATCGCCCTGGGTGTGCGGGCGCGGACGATCTGGACGCGGGTGATTCTGCCGCAGCTTTACATCCGCATCCTGCCGCCGCTGGTCAACGAGTTGACCACCATCGTCAAGGGCACCGCGCTGCTGTCGGTCATCACCGTGGTCGAGGTGCTGCGCACCGCGCAGCAGATCGCCAACACCACCTTCCGCCCGCTTGAGGCGCTGCTGGCCGCCGCCATCGTGCTGTTCGCGCTGAACCTGGCGATCAGCCAGCTGGGCCGGCGCATCGAAACCCGCTTCGCCGCGCGCAGGGGATAGACCATGACCCTCGATTTCTCCGTCATTCTCGACAATTGGCAGCTTTTCGCCTCGGGGCTGTGGATGACGCTGGTCGTCGCCCTGCTGTCCATCGCCGCGGGTTTCCTGCTGGCGATCCCGGTGGCGATCATGGCGCTGTCGCATCGCCGCTGGCTGCGCACCATCGCCGGGGCCTATGTGGAATGGTTCCGCAACATCCCCTTTATCGTGGTGCTGTATATCTTCTTCTACGGCCTGCCCTTCATGGGGTTGCGCCTGCCCGAGCCGGTGGTCGGCGGCATCGCCCTGGCCTTCTATGCCAGCACCTATTTCTCGGAGGTGATCCGCGGCGCGGTGCTGGCGGTGCCCAAGGGCCAGCTCGAGGCCGCGCGCGCCGTCGGCATGTCCTATTTCATGGGCATGCGCGAGGTGGTGGCGCCGCAGACGCTGCGGCTGCTGCTGCCGCCCTCGACCAACACCGCGATCTCGATGATCAAGGAGACCTCGGTGCTGTCCACCATCACCGTGGCCGAGATCACCTATCAGGGCCTCGTGGTCCAGGGCGCCACCTTCGCCCCGTTCGAGGTGTTCCTGACCACGGCGGCGCTTTACTGGCTGATCACCTCGGCCTTCGCCCATGGCATGCACCGGGTCGAGCGCGCCGCCGGCGCCGCGCAGGGCAGCCAGCAGGCCCGGCACAGCCTGGCCGACAAGTATCTTCAGCTTGGAATGCGGAGGAGCAAGTGACCCGTCCCCTTCTGAAAGTCTCGAACCTCGCCAAGTCCTTCGGCACCATGACCGCGCTGCGCGACATCAGCTTCGAGGTCGAGGCGGGCGAGGTGGTCTGCATCATCGGCCCCTCGGGTTGCGGCAAGAGCACGCTTCTGCGCTGCATCAACTACCTGACCTTTCCCGACGGCGGCTTCGTCGAAGTGGACGGCACCCATATCGGCCGCGAGCCGGGCCGCGACGGCAAGGTGCGGATGCAGTCGCACAAGCGCATCGACCAGTTGCGGCCGATGATGGGCTTCGTGTTCCAGCAGTTCAACCTGTGGCCGCACATGACCGTGCTGGAGAACATCGCCCGCGGCCCGGTCAAGGTGCAGCGCCGCCCGCGCGAGGAGGTCGAGCGCCAGGCCCGCGCGCTGCTGGCCCGCTTTGGCCTGGCCGGCAAGGAGGATGCCTATCCCTCGGCCCTGTCGGGCGGCCAGAAGCAGCGCGTCGCCATCGCCCGCGCGCTGGCCATGGAGCCGCGGCTGATGCTTTTCGACGAGCCGACCTCGGCGCTCGACCCCGAGATCGTCAAGGAGGTGCTGCTGTTCCTGCGCGAACTGGCCGACAGCGGCATGACCATGGTGATCGTGACGCATGAGATCGGCTTTGCCCGCCATGTCGCCGACCGGGTGATCTTTCTCGACGGCGGCCTTGTCGCCGAACAGGGCCCGGCCCGGCAGGTGCTGGGCGACCCGCAGAACCCCAGGCTGAGGGAATTCCTCGCCCAGATCCACGAGGTGGCCGCCCCGGCCGACCTCTCGACCCCAAGCCATTGATTTACCCGGAGGACCATTCGTGACCCGCAAGCTGACCTCGGCGCCGAAACATGGCCATACCAGCATGCTCTATTCGACCGTGCATACCGACCTGGACACGCTGGATGCCGATATCGCCTTTCTGGGCATTCCCTATGGCTCGGCCTATACCATGGACGAGGTGACGAACGACCAGACCCGCGCGCCGACCGCGGTGCGGCAGGCGACGGACCGGGCGGTGCGGCTGCTCGACCGCTACGACTTCGACATCGGCGGCACGCTCTACGACGGGCGCGACGTGCGCGCGGTGGATTGCGGCGACGTGACCGGCGATCCGGTCGACCCCAAGGCGCATTCGCGCAATGCCGAAGAGGCGGTGCGCAAGATCCTGGCCGCCGGGGCGCTGCCGCTGATCATCGGCGGCGACCATGGCATCCCGATCCCGGTGCTGCGCGCCTATGACGACCAGGGGCCGATCACGCTGATCCAGATCGACGCGCATCTGGACTGGCGCGACCAGATCAACGGCGTGCATGACGGGCTGTCGAGCCCGATCCGCCGCGCCTCGGAGATGCCGCATGTGCAGGAGATCTTCCAGATCGGCATCCGCGCCCAGGGCACCGCCCGCCCCGAGGAATACGAGGCCGCGCAGGCTTACGGCTCGAACATCGTCACGGCCTACGAGCTGCACGAAAAGGGCATGCAGGCGATCCTGGAGCGCATCCCGGACGGTGGGCGCTATTACATCACCGTCGATGCGGATGGCGTCGATCCCTCGGTGATGCCGGGCGTGGCCGGGCCGGCCTTCGGCGGCGTGACCTATTGCCAGATGCGCGAGTTGCTGCACGGGCTGGTGCGCAAGGGCAGGGTGGTCGGCATGGACATCGTCGAAATCACCCCGTCGAAGGACGTGAACCAGCTGACCGCCATCGCTGCCGGGCGGTTCTTCGTGAACCTGGTCGGCGCCGCCGTCCGCGCCGGCTATTTCGATCAGCGGATCAGCCAGCGCGCCGCCCGGCCCGCCGCCTGATTGCACAGGGCCCCGTCCCGGCATGCCGCCGGGGCGCGGGCACCAAAGCACGCCATTCCCAAGGACTCAGGAGGTCAGCCATGCCCAATCCAGACGCCTCGCCCGCCGCGCCGATCATCTCCGTCGCCGGGGTGAACAAATGGTATGGCGCGTTCCAGGTGCTGACCGATGTCAGCCTGTCGGTCGCCAGGGGCGAGAAGGTGGTGATCTGCGGCCCCTCCGGTTCGGGCAAGTCGACGCTGATCCGCTGCCTGAACCAGCTTGAACAGCATCAGGAGGGCTCGATCGTCGTGGACGGCATCGAACTGGGCCAAAGCGAAAACGCCGCGCAGGCGGTGCGGCGCGAGGTCGGCATGGTGTTCCAGCATTTCAACCTGTTCCCGCATCTCGACCTGGTGCAGAACTGCATCCTGGCGCCGATGTCGGTGCGCGGCATGTCCCGGCGCGCGGCCGAGGCGCTGGCGGTCGGGCTGCTGGAGCGGGTGCGGCTGGGCGAGCACGCGCATAAATATCCCTCGCAACTGTCGGGCGGCCAGCAGCAGCGCGCCGCCATCGCCCGCGCCTTGTGCATGGAGCCGCGGGTCATGCTGTTCGACGAGCCGACCTCGGCGCTGGACCCCGAGATGGTGGGCGAGGTGCTCGACACCATGCGCGGGCTGGCGGCCGAGGGCATGACGATGATGATCGTCACGCATGAGATGGGTTTCGCCCGGCAGGTGGCCGACCGGGTGGTGTTCATGGATCGCGGCCAGATCGTGGAACAGGCGCCCCCCGCCGCGTTCTTCGGCGCCCCGGTGCATGAGCGCACCCGGCGTTTCCTCAGCCAGATCCTGCATTGAGGGGGGCGGGCATGGCGCCCCGGATCGTCGCGCTGGTCTCGACCGGCGGCACCATCGCCTCGCGCTTCTCGGCCGATCACGGCGGGCTTTTCAGCATGGACGGACCCGAGGCGCTGCTGGTGCCGGGCCTGCCGGCGCTGCGGGTGGATCCGTTCTGCAACCTAGGCAGCAACCGCATCGACCTGGCGCTGTCGCTGAGGCTGGCGCAGCGGATCGCGGCGCATCTGGCCGATCCCGAGGTGGCCGGCTGCGTGGTGACGCATGGCACCGACACGATGGAGGAAAGCGCCTTCCTGGCCAGCCGGGTGATCGGGTCCGAGAAGCCGGTGGTGTTCACCGGGGCGCAATTCGCCGCCGACAGTCCGGCGCCGGACGGGCCGGGCAATCTGGCGGCGGCGCTGCGGCTGGCGGCTTCGCGCAAGGCGCGGGGCCTAGGCGTGGTGGTGGTCTTTGACGGCAGCGCCTATGCCGCCGAGGATGTCACCAAGATCGACGCCCAGGCCCGCGCCGGCTTTGCCGGGCCGCATTTCGGCCCGGTGGCCCGTATCGGCCGCGCGGGCATCCGCCTGCTGGCGCGGCCGCCGCGGCCCGCCCCTCTGCCGGCGGCGGGCATCAGTCCTGACGTGGCGCTGCTGCCTGCGGCGATGGGCATGGATGGGCGCAGCATCGACGCGCTGGTCGCGGCCGGTATGCAGGGCATCGTGATCGAGGGCTTCGGCTGCGGCAACGGCACGCCCGAACTGGTCGCGGCCGTGGCCCGTGCGCGGAGCCGGGGGGTGACCTGCGTGGTGACGACGCGTTGCCTGCGCGGCGAGACGCGACCGCTTTACGCCGACGGCGGTGCGCTGGACCTGCAGCGCGCCGGGGCGATCCTGGCGGGCCGGTTGCAGGGCAAGAAGGCCCGTATCCTGCTGGCCTTGCTGCTGGCCGGCCGGCGCGGGTCGGTCACGGCAAGGGATTTCGGGCATGATTGCCGCGATCCCGGCCAAGGGCGCGAACTCGGGACCGGCAGGCCGGATTAATCGCCCGAGCCGGATTTCCGGCCTTGGGAATGTCCCGCTCAGCAAGGAGCGGACAGGAAATGCGGGCCGCGTGGATCCCGACTGGCTTTGGCACGCTCTTCGACCGCAGGAAAGCCGGGGCAGGGTCGGTCGCCGTTTCGTTTCCCCGCGAAGAAAGTTTTTCAACCAAAGATGACGTTCCGGGCAGTCGGCTGGCAACGTGTCTTTCATCATGTTTGTATAAATATAACGAATCCCATGACGAGACGGCACGACCAGCTCCTTGATCGAGACCCTTTGAGCACCGGAAGCGACCATGACCCGATATGTCATCTATACCCGCATCGGCCCCGACGATTTGGGCCGCGCCGACGCAAGCCTTGCGGCACAAGAGCGCGACATCCGATTTTTCCTGTTCGAGCGGGATGCGGAGGGCGACGTCGCGGCGCGGCGATGCGATCAGGCAGCCGGGGCGGGGAAGGTCGGCGGGGAACTGATCGAAGCTCTCGCACTATGCCGGGACATGGGCGCCACGCTTCTGGTGGCGCGCATCGACCGCCTGCCTTTCGATGAGGCGGGCTTTGCGGCCTTTCTTGCGGAATCCGAACTGGACCTGAAAGTCGCGGCGCTGCCGGACGCGCAAAAGCCGGACCTTCTTGCCCATGCCCGCCTTCTGAGGGAAGAGCGGCGTTTCGATGCCCGGCGTGCCGCACGATACCTGTCGCGAAGCCAGGCAAAGGGCTGGCAATGCACCGTCGCCGATCCCGAGGCGGAAGGCGTCGAGCAGATCGCGCGGATCGCCTTGCCCCTCAGGGATGGCGGCGCGACTTTGCGCGACATCGCCTCGGCCTTGAACCGGGTCGGCCTGACGACCGCGCGCGGCACGGCCTGGCGGGCGAACCATGTTTCGCGAATCCTGCAATACATGGACAGCCAAAGGGCCGGCGGCGGGTTCTGAGCCCTTCCGCGCGGGTCGGGCCGGCCCCTGTCTCGCCTCATTGCCCGGGGTCTGCATGACGATGGGCGTTTTCGAAAGACGGGTGGGCTGCCTGCGGCAAACGGATGCCGAGCCGGTTCGACGGGTTGATCGCCGGCCTGGTCCTGGATCGGCGGAATGCCCGCCGGAACCGTGCCGGCAACGCGTTCAGCCAGGTCGGAGAGACGCTGGTTTCTTGTCTTCGGCCGGGGGCCGGCTGTGCAGCGGGAGAGAGTTTCGGCCTATCGGGCAATATGCCGCAACATGCCCTTTGGCTTCCTTTCATTATGTTTAGATAGATACAACGATTCGCCGGGATGCGAGGAGGAGACGGGGTGGTGGTTCGTATCGGCAAAGGACCGGCCGCATTGGCATCGGGTCGGTCCATCCCGGCCGTCGCGCAGGCACTGGCGCAGGGATCGGCGGGAACGGATCGCTCTGGCCACGCCCGGCGGCAGGGGTGATGCGGATGGGCGCAGCGGCTGGAGAATATCGGCCTCGCGCCGGATCCGGGCGAGGTGCTTTGCGTGCCCGGGCCAAACGGCGCGGGTAAGACGACGCTGCAGCGCTGCCTGATCGGGGCGCTGACGCCTTCGGGGGCTCGATCCTGCCGGGCGCGCTTTATGGCCGTATCATCCGCGATGCCAACGACCTGCCGCCCCGGGCGCGGCAATCGGGCCGCTGGGCCTGGCAGGACGTCTTCGCGCCGCAGCTTGCCCAAAGCCCCCGCGTCGAGGATGCCCAGCGCAACCTGGCGCTGACCACCGAGGTCGTGCTGGCCGCCGATCCCGACATCGTCATCGTCGGCGACCCGGCCCATGTCGCCCGCCTGGATGAGGACGCCAACCTGTCGCAACTGCGCGCGGGGCAGGAGGGCCGGATCCTCGTCGCGCCGATGGGGGCGCATATCCGGGCCAATCGCGCGGTCGAGCAGCCGCTGACCGTGCTGTGGGCGGCCTCGCATTTCCATCCCGGCCTTTTCCCCGAGGCCGAGTTGATCGCGACGGTGCGGGACTTCTGCAAGAGCTTCTTCGGCACGGAACTCGACGACGGGCAGATCCGCACCATCCTGGGGGGCAGGGTATGAGCGTCCCCCGCCCAAAGGACACCGGCGAAGGCGCATCGTATCTTGAACGGACCTGCGATGCCGTGACCCGAATACTCGGGCCCGAGGCCGAGGCGCGGACCGTCGGCCGTGCCACGCTGGGGCTGTTCTTCGTCGCCGTCACGCTGGACAGCGGCCATACCGGGCTGTGCGCCACGCCGCTGAAAGACATCCCCGAGGCGGTGTGCTGCCCCTCTTCGGCCATGGCGATGCCGTTTCCCGGCAAGCTGCGCGGCATGGGTGCGCTGCGGCTGGCGCAAGAGGCGCTGTCGCATGCGGGGTTGCGCCGTGCGCTCGGCATCGCGGCGCTGAACGCGCTGGCCCATCTGGCGGCCGAGCGTCGCGGGCCCCGGGGCTATCGCGTCGTCGAGGATGCCGACGCCTTCGACATCGCCCGCATCCGGCCCGACGAGACAGCGGTCGTCGTCGGCGCCTTCGGCCCGTTCCTCAAGGCGCTGCGCGGCATCGGCGCGCGGCATTTCGTGCTGGAAAAGGATCCGGCCACCTTGCGCCCCGACGAGATGGGGCATTTCCGCCCCGCCGAAAGCTATCCTCGGATCGTGCCCCAGGCGGACGTGTTGCTGATCACCGGCACCACGCTCGTCAACGACAGCTTGCCTGGGCTGATCGCCTGCGCCCGCCCCGAGGCGCGGGTGGTGCTGGTCGGCCCGACCGTGCCGATGCTGCCCGACGCCTTTCTTGACCGCCGGGGCATGATCCTGGGCACCGTGCGCGTCGCCGATGCCGAGGCGCTGCATGAGGTGCTGGCGCAAGGTGGCTCGGGCTATCACTTCTTCGGAAAATACGCGCCCAAGATCGTTCTGGCGCAGGATTGAACGCAACGCTTGAAAGGACATGCAGATGAGCGACGATACAAGGACCGTGACACTGACCAAGATGTGCCTGAAGCATGGCATCGGCATCCCGCGCGAGGGCGCGTTGGCGGCGCGCTTCCAGGCGGCCTTTCCGGCGGCGCATTACGACGGCGAGGCCGGCGAATGGTGCATGGAGGGGAAGAAGGGCGGCTTTGCCGAATCCAATGCCCGGCTCGAGGCGTTCCTTGCCGAAAACGGGGTGGGCGTGGTCCATGTCGACAAGTGCTGAGCTGCCCATGATCCCGGTTCAGCCCGGATAGGCCCGCATCGAGATCAGCCGGTGATAGGCGATGGCGGCCGCCACCAGCGTCACCGTTCCCGCCAGGATCGGCACGCCCGGAAAGGACCAGCCCGCGCCGCTCAGGATCACCACCAGCGGGTCGCCGCCCGCGGGCGGATGCAGGGTTCCGGTCAGTTGCATGACGGCGATGGCCAGGCCGACCCCGACCCCCATGGCCAGCACGGAATCGCCGATCAGGTTCAGCACCAAAAGCCCGACCAGCGCCGACAGGAGATGCCCTCCGATGACGTTGCGCGGCCGTGCCAGCGGGCTTTGCGGCAGGGCGAACAGCAGCACGCAGCTTGCCCAGAAGGGCGCGATCAGCAGCACATGCTCCAGCGATTAGCCAGATCGCGACTGCCCCGCCCAGGCCCGAAACCAAGGCGGGCAGCAGGTTCAGGCGGACATAGACGACCAGGACCGGCGGCTTTTCCCGTTCTGCAGCCTGTGTTTGCGAATACATGTCATCCTCCCCGGAAAAGGCCCGCGCGGCAGGGACCGCGCGGGCCGGCAGGCGTCAGCCGACCTTCTCGAACTTCGCGGCCTCTTCCGAGCCGCCCGTCGCATTGCCCTTGGAATAGGAATGCGCGCCCACGCCGGCGAGACCGCCGCCCTGCACGATCAGGTATTCGTCGCGGATCGGCCGGCGCTCGAAATGGCATTCCAGGATTTCGCGCGTCCCGGCCGCATAGCGCGCCTGCGCCGAGAGCGAGGTGCCCGAGATATGCGGAGTCATCGCGTTATGCGGCATGGTGCGCCAGGGGTGGTCCTGCGGCGCCGGCTGCGGGAACCACACGTCGCCGCCATAGCCGGCCAACTGGCCGCCTTCCAGCGCGCGCGCCACCGCGGCGCGGTCGCACAGCTTGCCGCGCGCCGTGTTGACCAGGTAGGCGCCGCGCTTGAACAGCTTCAGCGTCTCGTCGTTGACCATGTGCTCGGTCTCGGGATGCAGCGGGCAGTTCAGCGTGACGATGTCGCAGGCGGGATACATGGCCTGCGGCGTCTCGTGCCAGGTCAGGTCCAGCTCCAGCTCGACCTCGCGCGGCAGGCGGTGGCGGTCGGTATAGTGCAGGTGCATGCCGTAGGGCTTGAAGCGGCGCAGCACCGCCAGACCGATGCGGCCGGCGGCCACGGTGCCGACATGCATCCCCTCGATGTCGTAGGAGCGGGTGACGCAATCGGCGATGTTCCAGCCGCCCTTGGCCGCCCAGCCATGCGAGGGGGTATAGTTCCGCACCAGGTTCAGCGCAGTCATCACCACATGCTCGGACACGCTGATCGATTTGCAGAAGGTGACCTCGGCCACGGTGATGCCACGCTCCATGGCGGCTTGCAGGTCGACATGGTCCGAGCCGATGCCGGCGGTCAGCGCCAGTTTCAGCTTGGGCGCCCTGGCGACGCGCTCGGCGGTCAGGTAGGCCGGCCAGAACGGCTGCGAGATGACGACCTCGGCATCGTGCAGGTGCTTTTCCAGCTCGCTGTCGGGGCCGCCCTTGGACGAGGTCACCACCAGTTCGTGGCCCTGCGATTCCAGATAGTTGCGCAAGCCAAGCTCGCCCGAGACCGAACCGAGCAGGCTGCCCGGCACGAAGTCGATCGCCTTGGGCGTCGGCAGGGTCTGCCCGTCGGGATAGCGCTCGATCACCGGCAGCGAATCCCGGGCGTAAGAGGTCGGATAGCCGTCGACCGGATCGTCGTAGAGCACGCAAACAACCTTGGCCATGTGTCTTCCTTTCCATTCGTGAGGCAGCCGGAAGCCCCGCCCCGCGCCGTGGATCGGCGCGAGGGAATGCGGGCCTGTCCCCTGGATGGGCAGGCGGGCCGGCAGGTGCCGGGCGATGTCGGGGCTTTCCTCCCTGGATGCCTCGGGGGTTGCACGAGGTGTCTTGTGGACAGGGCCGAGCCTGCATCCCGTCGCATGCAATCGCAAATCGGAGTTTTTCAACGATCCATGGACGGCTTCGATGATGCCGCGCGGCGACATGCGATTTTCCTGCGGTTCCGGCGAGTTGGGTGCGGGTTTCGCATCGGTCGCCGGCCAGTGCCCGCTGGTCGTCGCCAATACCTGCTCGGCCAGCGTCGCTACCCTGCCGGCGGCGGCGCGGATGATCGACGGGTTGCGCGTGCTGTGGGTCGATGCGCATGGCGACTTCAACACGCCGGAAACGACCGGGACCGGCTATCTTGGCGGCATGGCGCTGGCCGGGGCCTGCGGCCTGTGGCGGACCGGACATGGCGGCGAGGTGTCGCCCGCGCGCGTCGCCCTGTTGGCCGCCCGCGATATTGATCCGCCCGAAGAGGCCTTGCTGGCACAGGCCGGCGTGCATCGGTTCGTGGCGGGGGCCGAGCCGGAAACGGTGCTGGCCGCCCTGGGCGAGGGGCCGATCTGGCTGCATGTCGACTGGGACGCGATGGAGCCCGGCACGGTCCCCGCCGCCTATTCCGTTCCCGGCGGGCTTACGCCGGGCAGGCTGCGCGCCTTTCTGGCCGCCATCCCGCCGCAGCAAATCGCCGGGGTCGAGCTCGCCGAATTCGAAATGCCGGGGACGGCGCAAGCGGCGCAGGGGGCCATCGCGACCATTCTGGACATCGTCGGCCCGCTGCGTCCACCCGGGCGATGAGCCGGGGCTAACCGGCCTGCTGCGGCGCGAAGGCGCCCGAGACCCAGCGCGGCAGGATCTCCTCTGCACTCAACGGCGCGAGGGGGATGTCGTCGCATGCCGGATCGATCCAGCGCGCCTCGGCGATCTCGGCGCCGGGGACGATCTCCGCACCCTCCGGCAGATGCAGCAGGAACAGGTCGGCGACCACCTGCCGGCCGGGCTCGTTCGCGGCGCGGGCACGAAACCGGCCCAGGGCGCGCATCTGTCCCGCATCCACCCGCAAGCCGGTTTCCTCGGAAAGCTCGCGGCACAGGGCGGCTGCGGCGGTTTCCCCGGCGTCGATCTTGCCGCCGGGCTGCTGGAAGGCATGCGTTCCGGCCTTGCGCACCAGCAGCGTCCGGCCGTCCGGGCGCATGACCAGTCCCGCTGCGATCATGATGTCCATCCGGCTCTCCTTTCGTGATCCGCTGGGGCGGGACTAACCCGCCCGCATGGCGCTGAAAACCCGCTCGGTTGCGGCGCGCAGGGCGCAGTCCTGCAAGGCGCGTACCATGGGGGATTGCGGCATGCGATCCGCCAGCACCAGCCCGATCTCTTGCGCGTGCCCGGGTTCGGTCAGGGGCATCAGCCGCAGATCGGTCACCCCGGCAAAGACCATGCCGAAGGTATGCGGCAGGATCGCGCACCAGGGACCGCGCCGCAGATGCGCAAGCACGCCCAGGAAGGAGTTCGTGGCGATCTTCGGCGCCAGGCGAACCCCGGCCCGGCCGGCGATGGCATCCAGTATCCGGCGGTTCTGCATGTCGCCCGACAGCAGGCAAAGCGGCCGTGCTGCCGCCTCGGCCCAGGTCACGCCGGCCCGTCCGGCAAGCTCGTCGCCGCTGCGGCAGGCAAAGACGTAATGCTCGGATACGGCGGAAAGCAGCGCACATGCTGCAAAGGCTCGTTGTCGAGATAGGTCATGCCGCCGTCGATCTCGAAATTGTCCAGCCCCTTCTGGATCGAGCGCGAGGACATCGACCGCAGCTCGATCTCGGCGCGCGGATCGCGCGCGACGAAGGCTTCGGTCAGGATCGACGCCGCAGGCATGGCCGCCAGGATGATGCCCAGCCGCAGCCGCCCTGTCAGGCCGCCGCTGTCCCTGCCGGTCAGGTCGTCATGCAGGCTGTCGTAATCCGCCAGGATCTGCCGGCCCCAATGCAGCACCTTTTCGCCCTCGGGCGTCAGCGCCAGGAAACGATGGCCCCGGACGATCAGGCCCAGATTCAGCTCGTCCTCGAGCTTGCGGATCGCATGGGACAGCGTGGGCTGCGTCACGTTGCAGCGCTCGGCCGCGCGGCCGAAATGCTGCTCTTCGGCGAGCATCACGAAGAACTTGAGGTGGCGTATCAGCATGGCCGCGGTCCGGTGCTATCGCTGTCATCGTTATAGCGAAGCTGGCATATCGGCAAGCTGCGGAATTGCCCCGCACGAAAGGCGAAAGCGGCGGAACATGCAAGGGCATGGTCCAGGCCGTCGCGCCGCGCGGCCGGCCGGGAATGCCGGAGCGGCCAGCCGCCCTTGCCCATGCCGCGCTTTCGGGTCACAGATATGGCCCGAGGAACCGGACATCCCGCCCGCCCATCTCCCGGAAAGCTTGCCGACATGACCACCACCACCATGCCCGTCGCCCGCGCCAGAACCCATGTGACCGTGCTTCTGCTGCTGGGCCTGACGCATCTGCTCAACGACATGATGCAGTCGCTGATCCCTGCCGCCTATCCGATCCTCAAGGATGCCTATGGGCTGGATTTCGTGCAGATCGGCATGATCACCCTGACCTTCCAGATCGCCGGGTCGCTGTTGCAGCCGGTGATCGGCATGGTGACGGATCGCCATCCGGCGCCCTATTCGCCGGTGGTGGGCATGATGTTCACCCTGTCGGGACTGGTCAGCCTGGCCTTTGCCCACAGCTATGCGGTCGTCCTGGTCTCGGTGGCGCTGATCGGCATCGGCTCGTCGATCTTCCACCCCGAGGCGACGCGGATGGCGCGCTATGCGGCGGGCGGCCGGCAGGGGCTGGCCCAGGGCATCTTCCAAGTCGGCGGACAGGCGGGCGGCGCGCTGGGGCCCGTCTTTGCGGCGCTGGTCATCGTGCCCTGGGGCCAGCCGAGCCTCGCCTGGTTCGCCGTCGCCGCCCTGATGGCCATGATGCTTCTGGTCTGGATCGGCAGCCGGCAGCGGCAGATCAGCGCCGAATTCGTGGCGATGCGCTCGGCCGGCAGGAAGGGTGGCGGCGGTCACGTCGCGCATGCGCCCTTCACCATCGGCGTCGGGCTGGTGGTGCTGACGCTGCTGATGTTCTCCAAGAACGCCTATGGCGAAAGCTTCCGCTCGTTCTACACCTTCTACCTGATGGACCGTTTCGGGCTGTCGATCCCCTCGGCGCAGATGATGCTGTTCGTCTTTCTTCTGGCTTCGGCGGCGGGGGCGCTGATCGGCGGTATCGTCGGCGACCGCATCGGACGCTATCGCATCATCTGGATCTCGGTCCTGGGGCCGCTGCCGCTGACGCTGGTGCTGCCCTATGCGGACCTGTTCTGGACCGGCGTGCTGACGGTGGCGATCAACCTGATCATGGCCAGCGCCTTCGCCTCGATCCTGATCTATGCGATGGAACTGCTGCCCGGCCGCATCGGGTTGATCGGCGGGCTGTTCTATGGGCTGAACTTCGGCCTTGGCGGCATCGCCGCGGCGATCCTTGGCGGGCTGGCCGAGAGCTACGGGGTCGAGACGGTCTATCGGTTGTGTTCGTTCCTGCCGCTGGCCGGATTGCTGGCCTGGTTCCTGCCCAGGATCGACGACGGCAGGGGATAGGGCAGGCAACGAGGTCAGGGAGGAAGGAAACCGTGACTGCGCAGCAGGCCGCCTGCCTCGGCGCCCTGCAAGTCGTCAAGGAACCGGCGTGCGGGCGCAGAGGAACCCTGCCGCGCGCAGGCGCAGATCCGGGTCAGGGGCGCCAGTTCCAGCGGCAGCGGCAGGATGCGCGTTCCGGGCAAGGCCCCCGCGATCTGCGCTGCCGTCGTTCCATAGGCGATCAGCAAATCCGCCCGGTTCCCGTGCAATGCGTCCAGCGCCGGGCTGCGGGGTGCCGCGTCCCGGTTGGGTAGCGAGGCGCCGTAAAGGCTGGTGCAGCGGTCGCGAAGCCCGCGCCAGCGCCCCGGATCCGTTGCCGCAAGCCGGTCGAGAAAAGTTGCCGCATAATCCCCGCCGGGGTCCGCGCCGGGGGTGGACATGCCGATGCGCCAGCGAGGATCTTCAAGAAACGCCAGCGGATCGCCGATGGAGGTGTCCAGGCCGGGGCGGACCACCAGCACCATGCGGTTTCTGGCGATGGTGCGCGCCGGGCCGAACAGGCCCTCGCGATGCAGCAAGGCCGGACCGTCCGGGCTGGCCGACACGAAGACATCGACGGGCATGCCGTTCCGGATCGCCTCGGCCAGCAGTCCGGCCGGGCCGCGATGGACCTGCACCTCATGCCCCGTCCTTGCGGTGAACGCGTGGGCGAATGCCGAAAGGGCAGGAGCCAGGCTGCCCGCCACGGCGAAAGTGATTTGCGACATTCCCATCCTGTCCTGCATCTCTCGATATGCTTAGATAGATATATCGAATCGCCTGCGCGCGACAGACCGGAGAGATATTGATGACAAGACATGATCGCCCGACGGCGCGCCTTGCACTGGGCCTGTCGCTTGCGCTGGGGCCTGTCTCGCCCGCGCTTGCCGACCGGATCGTCACCGACCAGATCGGGCGCGAGGTGATCGTTCCCGACACGGTCGAGCGTGCCGTCGTCTTGCAGCACCAGACGCTGAACATCGCCGTGCAGCTTGATGCGCAAGGCCAGGTCGTCGGCGTGCTGGACGAGTGGACAAAGCAGCTTGGCCCCGGTTTCGCGCGGCTGGCGCCGGGGATCGAGGATCTCGGCACGCCCGGCGGCCTGACCAGCGTGAACATCGAGGAATTGCTGGCGCTGGATCCCGACGTCGTCTTCGTGACCAATTACGCGCCGGCAGAGATGCGCGAGCAGATCGAATCCGTCGGCCTGCCGGTGGTGGCGATCTCGTTGCTGGAAGTCCCGCCGGAAGAGGCGGTCAAGCAAAGCCCCGTGGTCGGCGGCGATGAGGCCGCGGCCTATGACGCCGGATTCCGCCAGGGCGTGCGGCTGATCGCCGAGGTCTTCGGCAAGGTCGAGGCCGGCGAGGAGCTGATCGCGGCGGCGACGGAGTCGCGGGCGCTGGTGGCCGAACGGCTGGCCGACGTGGTCGAGGGCGATCGCGTCCGCGCCTATATGGCGAACCCGGACCTGACGACCTATGGCACCGGCAAATATACCGGGCTGATGATGGCTTACGCGGGTGCGAAGAACGTCGCGGCAGAGCAGATCCAGGGCTACAAGCAGGTCACGATGGAAGAGATCCTGGGCTGGAACCCGCAGGTCATCTTCGTGCAGGACCGCTATCCGCAGGTGGTGGACGAGATCAAGGCCGGCCCCTCCTGGCAGCCCATCGACGCGGTCAAGGAAGGCCGGGTCTGGCTGATGCCGGAATATGCCAAGGCATGGGGCTATCCGATGCCCGAGGCGATGGCCCTGGGCGAGTTGTGGATGGCCAAGACGCTTTATCCCGAGCGTTTCGAGGATATCGACATGGATGCCCGCGCCGACGACTATTACCGCCGCTTCTATCGCGTGCCCTATCGGCCGTGACCGCCGCGCTGTCCGTTGCCGCAGCGCGACGCGAGACCCGCATCCTGTGGGCGCTGGCGGCGGTGCTGGTCCTTACCACCGTCGCTTCGCTTGGTGTCGGGCGCTTCGACATCCCGCCGGGGCGCGTGGTGCGGGTCCTGCTTTCGCCCTGGCTTGCGCCGGCCGAGCCGGTCAGCCCGATAGAATGGAGCGTGGTCGTCGTGGTCCGCCTGCCGCGCGTCGCCATGGCCGTGCTGGCCGGGGCGGGGCTGGCGCTGGCGGGGGCCTCGCTTCAGGGACTGTTCCGCAATCCGCTGGTCGGTCCGCAGGTGGTGGGCGTCTCGTCGGGGGCGGCCTTTGGCGGGACGCTCGCGATCCTGTTCGGCTGGCAGCATCTGGGGCTGGTGGGCGCGGCCTTTGCCTTCGGGCTGTCGGCGCTGGTGCTGGTCTGGCTTTTCGCCTCGGTCGTGTCGCGCAGCAATATCCTGGTGCTGGTGCTGGCGGGGGTCGTGGTCTCGGGCTTTTTCGGGGCGCTGGTCAGCCTGGTGCAGTTCACCGCCGACAGCCAGGACAAGCTGCCGGTGATCGTGTTCTGGCTGCTGGGCAGCTTTGCCACCGCCGACGCGGGCAGGGCGGCTCTTCTAGCGGGGCCGGTGCTGCCCTGCGCGGCTGCGCTGCTGGCGCTACGCTGGCGGATCAACATCCTGTCGATGGGCGACGAGGATGCCCGCGCGCTGGGTGTGCCGGTCGCGGGGCTTCGCTGGCTGCTACTGGTGCTGACGGCGATGATCGTCTCGGCGCAGGTGGCGGTTTCCGGCATGATCGGTTGGGTCGGGCTGGTGGTCCCGCACCTGGCGCGGATGCTGGTCGGAGCCGATCATCGGGTGCTGCTGCCGGCCTCGGCGCTGCTCGGCGGATCGTTCCTGCTGCTGGTGGACAATGCCGCGCGCAGCATGAGCGCCTCGGAAATTCCACTGGGCATCCTGACCGCACTGATCGGCACGCCGATGTTCGCGGCCCTGCTGTGGCGGACGCGGGAAAGGTGGATGGATGGCTGAGCCGCTGATCCGCGCCGAAGGGGCCGCGCATTCCTGGGATGGAACCCGCTGGCAGTTCCGCGACCTGGATTTCGCGGTCGCGGCGGGCCAGGTCACGGCCGTGCTTGGCGCCAACGGCTGCGGCAAGTCCACGCTGCTGCGGGTCGCCACCGGGCTGCGCGCACCGACCCGGGGGCGGATCACGGTGGCCGGCACCGCGGCGCTGGTGCCGCAGGACTTTGCCCGCGCCTTTCCCTATCGCGTGATCGACATGGTGCTGATGGGTCGCGCGCGCCACATCGGATTGCTGCGCATGCCGGGGCGCCGCGACCGCGAGGCGGCGATGGAGGCGCTGGCGGTGATCGGCCTTGCCGGCAAGGCGGCCGAGCGTTTCGACGCCTTGTCGGGCGGGCAGCGCCAGATGGTGCTGATCGCGCGCGCCATCGCGGCCGAACCCGCGGCGCTGTTTCTGGACGAGCCCGCCTCGGCGCTGGACCTTGGCAATCAGGACCGGGTGCTGCGGCTCGTGCGCGTTCTGGCCGATCGCGGGCTGGCCGTCGTCATGACCACGCATCAGCCCAACCACGCGCTGGCCGTCGCCGACACGGCGCTGCTGATGTTGCCGGAGGGGGCGGTCTTTGGGCCCTGCCACGAGGCTTTGACCGAGACCCGGATCGAGATGCTTTACGGTTTGCCGGTGAGGATCCTCGACGTAAAGGCGGCCGACCGCGGGTTCCGCTCCGTGGTGCCGCTCTATCGCGGATAGGATGCTGGAACCGGGGCGCTGCGGCGAAGGCTTCGGGAAAGCCGCGGCGCCCCCGGGGTTTCAGAAGGTTACGCGGGTCGTCAGGAAGAACGAGCGGCCCGGCTCGGGATAGCCTTCGACCAGCTGATAGTTCCGGTCGAACAGGTTGCGGATGCCGAACACGACGCTGGCCTGCTCGGTCGCCTGCCATTCGGCATCCAGATTGGCCAGTCCGAAGCCGCCCATGCGGGTATAGGCGATCTGCGCCGGATCGTCGGGCTGGATCGCGCTTTCCGACAGGCGAGAGCTGGAAAACTCGACCGAGGGCGAGATGGTCAGGTTGTCCATCGCCCGCCAGTCGAGCCGCAGATAGGCGCTGTGGCGCGGCGTGTCGGTGGGGCGGTAATCGGCGCGGATCGGATCGGAGATGTCCCGGTGCAGATAGGTATAGTTCGCCACCAGCCCGAAGCGGTCGTCGAGTTCCCAACTGGCCGCGACCTCGAAGCCCTTGTAGGTGCCGTCGCCGACATTGCGGCTTTGCGACAGGGCCTCGCCCTCGTCGTTCAACTCGCCGGTCGGCACCGACTGGATCATGTCCCTGACCTTGCTGTAGAACAGCGCCGTCTCGATCCGCGCAGGGCCCAGATCGCCGCCATAGCCAAGCTCGACATTCAGCGCGCGTTCGGATTTCAGGTCGGGATTGGGCACGGCCGAGCCGAACCGCGTGCTGTAGCGGTCGAAGAGCGTCGGGAAACGGGTGCGCGAGGACAGGCTGGCATGGAACTCTCCGCGGGAATCGGGCTGCCAGATCGCGGCCAGCTGCCAGTTCACCGCATCCGAAGAGCCTGTCGGCAGGCCCGCATCATCGGCGGTGCGGTCGGCCTTCAGAACCTCGGCGCGGTCGTAGCTGATCCCGGCGATGACGCTCAGGTCGTCGCGCGCCTGCCAGGTGTTCTCCAGCGCCAGCGACCAGGTTTTCTCTTCGCTCACCTCGGTCGGGTCGGCACCGCCGCCCAGGCCGGGCTGCGAAAACTGGATCGACCGATGCTTGTCGCGGCGATAGTGCAGCGCACCGCGCAAGGTGTTGGCCGCGCCCAGATCGGCCCCCGCCTCCAGGCTCAGCCCCCAGGCCCGGTCCTTGTAGCGGCTGTCGAAGGCGCGCCGCTCGGTCTGGGCGGAATGGCTGGCATCGTCCCAGGCCGACAGCAGGTTGTCGAAGCGATTGTAATAGGCCCGCGTCTTCAGATAGCCGCCGCCCAGTTCGGTATAGGAATAGAAGGCAAGGCTGTCCAGGTCCCATTCCGGCCATGTCCAGTCGCGCTGCCAGCCCTGGCCCGGTCCGGGCGCGTCGGTGATGCCGCGAATGGGCTGGTCGATGTTGTAGGGGGCCTTTTTCGAGCCGGTCTGGCGCGTATAGCTGAGCACATATTCGTCGCTTGCGTTCGGCGTCCAGCCCGCCTTCAGGTTCAGGCGGCTGTCGTCGGTGTCGCTGTTGTCGCGCAGGCCCGCGCCCTGTTGCGGTCGCGGCTCATAGTCGCGGGACAGGTAGAATCCGTCGCTGTCCCGCCGCATATGGCTGCCCTGCAGCCAGTAATCCTGTTGCCGCGTGCCCAGCGACAGAAAGCCGCTGCGTGCCGTCACGTCGCCGCGGTTCCCGGCCTCGATGCCCAGGCGCGCCTCGCCCTCGAAAGGCTGGGTCGGCTGGCGCGTGACCAGATTGATCGCGCCGCCCATGCCGCCCGGCCCGTTCAGGACCGAGACATAGCCCTTTTGCAGCTGGATTTCGGCCAGGTCCGGCGTCAGGAAGCGGCCGTAATCCAGTCGGTTGTCGGCGGGCAGATAGACGCGGATGCCGTCGACCGACAGCGGAACCTGAAAGCGGTCGAAGCCCCGGACATGGATCAGCCGCTCGTTCCGGCTGCCGCCGGTATTGCCGACCTGCACTCCGGGCGCGACCCGCAGCGCGTCGTCCAGCGAGGTGCGGTTGCTGCGCAGGACCTCGTCGGAGGTCACGCTGGTCGTCGTGCCGCCCCGGCTTTCGTCGCTGTCCGCCGTCAGGGTGATCGTGCCCAGCACGAAGATCTGGGATGGCTCGGCCACCTGCGCCGCGACCGGCGTTGCCACCCAGCCAAGAATGGTGGCGCAGAGCAATCCCGCCTTTGTCGTGACCCGCATCCATGTCCCTCCTGAAATGACCCTCCGCCATCGGAGAGAATCGTTATGTTTGAATAAACATAATGAAATCGGGACGGATGAACATAGGCCAGTGGCGTTGAAAGACTTTCTTTCCATGGTGTTGCAGATCGGGCCGGCCGGGGCCGCTACAGGTCTTGCCAGCGGCCATCGATGCGTTCCAGTGTCCAAACGGCTGATCGTGAACAGGTTCGGCAAGCAGGAGGCTGTGGGCCGCGGAAAGGGCAAGGCGCGACCGCTGCCTGCCGACCGGGACCAGGTTCCGGCATGGCTGCAGGCGGCCTGCCTTGGCGAAGCCGCCCGATCCACAGTTGATTGAAAAGAGGAGCTTACAGATGAGACTCAGCGCAAGAAACGTCCTGCCCGGCACCGTGACCGAGATCGTGACCGGAGCGGTGACCAGCCATGTCCGCATCGACCTGGGCGGCAGCGTGGTGACCGCCTCGATCACCAATGACGCAGTGAAGGAGCTTGGCCTGGCGGTCGGCGGTCGCGCCTCGGCCGTGGTCAAGGCGTCGGATGTCATGGTCGGCGTTGACGATTGATCCTTGTGCCGTTTCCCGCGGCTGCATGAAGGGGCCGTGCCGGTGCTGGCGTTTTCGACGCGCAGCGGTGGTCCACCGGCGGATCAAGGCCCCTGGGCGTAGCGCGGGCAGGGTGCCTATCTTCCTGATGGTCCCGGGCCTTCCTCCCCGGCAATCGGGGCGCGAAGGTTGTTGGCCTCCAGCCAGACCGGGTTTTCGGCATACATGTCCCGGATCAGTTGCTTGACCAGATCGAGATAGCGCGACGTGTCGCCCGCGCGGTGATTGAGGATGACCGGAGAGGTCGCCCGCGGGCTGTCGATTATCCGATACCTCACGTCCGACCGCATCTGCCGGGCCGACGAGGGGATGATGCAGATGCCCGAATCCGCCGCGACCAGCCCCAGCGCCGTCTGGATTTCGCGCACCTCCAGCACGTCGGCGGTGCGTATGCCCTCTTCTTGCAGCAGGTTGATGATCTGGTCGGCATAGCTGGGCCGCGGTTCCTTGGGATAGACGATCAGCTTCTGCCCGGCCAGCGCAGCCAGGGGCAGCGGTGCGGGATCCCGCGCCAGGGACGTGTCCTGGGGCAGGGCGGCCACAAGCCGTTCCTCGCGCAGGACGGTGCCGACGACATTCGGGTCGCTGTGCCTGAGGCGGCCGAAGCCGATGTCGATCCGCCCTTCCTTCAGCGCGGGGATCTGCTGGATCGACAGCATCTCAAGCAGCTGGATGTCCAGTTCGGGCACATTTTGGCGCAGCTTCCTGACCAGCGACGGCAGCCCGCCGTAAAGCGTCGATGCCACGAAGCCGATGGACAGCACCCGGTTCCGGTTCAGTCCGACCCGGCGCGTCGCATCCTTCATCTGATCGACGCGCCCCAGCACCTGAAGCGCCTGTTCATAGAACAGCCGTCCCGCATCCGTCAGCTTGATGGGCCGGCTCTTGCGCAGGATCAGGACGACGCCCAGTTCCTCTTCGAGAAGCTGTATCTGGCGGCTGAGGGGCGGCTGGGCGATGTTCAGGCTCTGCGCCGCGCGGGTGAAGTTCCGTTCCCGCGCGACGGCGGTGAAATAGCGCAACTGTCGCAGGTCCATCGCCATCCCCGGGGGTTCAAGAGCAAGAAGAACGATTGTTTTTGGTATTCTGTGCCGCAGCAAGCGGCTGATCAACCGTATTTTCTTTCCTATAATACCTTTCAGGTATCACGGTAAACCCAAATGGTGTTGGACACATGATGGCGCCCGACGCAGTTTGGCGCCATGAACAAGTCATTCGCCCCCCTCGCCCCAACCTCGGATATCCGCCCGGTCGTTTCGCGTGTGGAAACGGTGATCGTCGATCTGCCGACGATCCGGCCGCACAAGCTTTCGGTCGCGACAATGAACGGGCAGGTGCTGATGCTTGTCCGCGTGCATTGCAGCGACGGGATCGTCGGCATCGGCGAGGGAACCACGATCGGCGGCCTGGCCTATGGCGGCGAAAGCCCCGAAAGCATGAAGACCAACATCGACACCTGGTTCGCGCCGGTGATGGTCGGCCAGGATGCGACGCAGGTGCAGGCGCTCATGGCGCGGATCGGCGGGATGGTGCGCGAGAACCGCTTTGCCAAATCGGCCGTGGAAACGGCGCTGCTGGATGCGCAGGGCAAGCGGGTCGGCCTGCCGGTCAGCGAGCTTCTGGGCGGGCGGCGGCGCGACCGGCTGCCGGTGGCTTGGACGCTGGCCTCGGGCGACACGGCGCGCGACATCGCCGAGGCGGAGCGGATGCTGGATCTGCGCCGCCACCGCGTCTTCAAGCTGAAGATCGGCGCCCGCGGGGTCCGTGACGACATCGCCCATGTGGCCGCGATCAAGGCCGCGCTTGGCGACCGCGCCGCGGTGCGCGTGGACGTGAACATGGCCTGGTCCGAAGGCGAGGCCGCCTTCGGCATGGCCGCCCTTGCAGATGCGGGCTGCGAACTGGTCGAGCAGCCCGTGGCCTCGACCGCGGCCCTGACGCGGCTGGTGCGCCGCTTTCCCGTGGCGCTGATGGCCGACGAATCCCTGACCGGGCCGGAAAGCGCCTTCGAGATCGCCCGCGTGCAGGGCGCGGATGTCTTTGCCGTCAAGCTGGAGCAAAGCGGCGGCGCCTTCAACGCGCTGCGCGTCGCGGCCATCGCCGAGGCGGCCGGGATCGGGCTTTACGGCGGCACCATGCTGGAGGGCGCGGTGGGCACCGCAATCTCGGCCCACGCCTTTTCGACCTTTGCCAACCTGCAATGGGGAACCGAACTGTTCGGCCCCCTGCTGCTGACCGAAGAGATCCTGGCCGAGCCGCTGGACTACGGCGATTTCGAACTGACCGTCCCCCGAGGTCCGGGCCTTGGCGTGACGCTGGATGAGGATCGCGTCGCCTTCTTCGCCCGCGACGGCATCCGCAAGACGATCAGCCTGCCAGGCGGAAAGGTGTGACGATGCTTTATCATGTGTTCATGGACGTGAAGATCCCGCGCGACCTGCCGGCCGAAGAGGCGGCAGAGATCATCGCGCGCGAAAGGGCCTATTCGCAGGCCCTGCAGCGCAGCGGCAAGTGGCGCCATATCTGGCGGGTCGCCGGGCAATACGCGAATGTCAGCATCTTCGACGTTCGCGACAATGCCGAGCTGCACGAGATCCTCTCGGGCCTGCCCCTCTTTCCGTTCATGGACATCGAGGTCACGCCGCTTTTGCGCCACCCGTCGGCGATCAGAGAGGATGACAGCTGACCATGCCCACGGGCCGGTGGAGGGGCCGGCCCACCCCAGTTTCCAAGCGAATCCAGGAGGAGAGACAATGACCGTCAAGATTTTCGACCGACCCGACACCCAGGCGTTTCTGAAGGAACTCAGCGGGCTGAACAACGACAGCGGCAATCCGCGCATGAAGCAGATCGTGCATCGGCTGATGTCCGACCTGTTCAAGGCCATCGACGATCTGGACATCACCCCCGACGAATACTGGATGGGCGTGGCCTGGCTGAACGATCTGGGCGCGGCCGGGCAGGCCGGGCTGATCTCGCCGGGCCTGGGGGTCGATCACTTCATCGACGAACGGCTGGATGCCATCGACGCCTCGCTGGGGATCGAGAACCCCACGCCGCGCACCATCGAGGGGCCGCTCTATGTGGCCGGCGCCCCGGAATCCGTCGGCTTCGCGCGGCTGGATGACGGCACCGACACCGACGGCCATACGCTGGTCATGCACGGCACGGTTTACGGATCGGACGGCAAGCCGCTGCCCGGCGCCAAGGTCGAGGTGTGGCACTGCGACACCCGCGGCTTCTATTCGCATTTCGATCCGACCGGCAAGCAGGCGCCCTTCAACATGCGCCGCACGATCATCGCCGACGAGGACGGGCGCTACAGGTTCCAGAGCATCCTGCCCAGCGGCTATGGCGTGCCCCCCGGCAGCCCGACCGAAAAGCTGTTGACGGCGCTTGGCCGCCACGGCCAGCGTCCGGCGCATATCCATTTCTTCGTCAGCGCCGACGGTCACCGCAAGCTGACCACGCAGATCAACATCGAAGGCGATCCGCTGATCAACGACGACTTCGCCTATGCCACCCGCGAAGGGCTGGTGCCCTCGGTCGTCGAACGCACGGACGAGGAAAGCATCCACGCCAACAACCTCAACGGCCCCTTTGCCGAGATCGCCTTCGACATCCACCTGACCGCCCTGGTCGACGGCGTCGACAACCAGGTCAACGAACAGCGCCGCCGCGCCGCAGCCTGACCGGCAATCTCGGGCGGCCCCCGGCAGGGGCGGCTGCCCGGTCCGAACCAAACCTTTCATCACCGACATCTGGCAGGGGCCGGCCCGCGAAAGGCGCCTCCCCTGGGAGGGAAACTCATGTCCGCGATCATCGAAAAGGCACGCGACCTGGATCATCTGCTGGCAACGGCCGTGCAGGACGACAAGGAGGCCGGCCTCTACCGCTGCCGCCGCGACATCTTCACCAACGAGGATCTGTTCGCGCTGGAGATGAAGCACATCTTCGAAGGCAACTGGGTCTATCTGGCGCATGAAAGCCAGATCCCCGAAACCAACGACTATTATACCACCTGGATCGGCCGCCAGCCGGTGGTCATCACCCGCGACAAGACCGGCGCGCTGAATGCGGTCATCAATGCCTGCGCCCACAAGGGCGCCATGCTGTGCCGCCGCAAGCAGGGCAACAAGGGCAGCTTCACCTGTCCGTTCCACGGCTGGACCTTTTCCAACACCGGCAAGCTGCTGAAGGTCAAGGATGCCAGGACCACGCAATATCCCGACCAGTTCGGCAAGGACGGGTCGCACGACCTGACCCGCGTGGCCCGCTTTGAAAGCTATCGCGGCTTCCTGTTCGGCAGCCTTGATCCCGATGTGGCCTCCCTGGACGAATTCCTGGGGGAAACGAAGATCATCATCGACCAGATCGTCGACCAGGCCCCCGAGGGGCTGGAGGTTCTGCGCGGCAATTCCTCCTACATCTATGACGGCAACTGGAAGCTGCAGATGGAAAACGGCTGCGACGGCTATCACGTCAGCTCGGTCCACTGGAACTATGCCACCACCATGGAGCGCCGCAGCGAAACCGGCACCAAGGCGGTCGATGCCAACAGCTGGAGCAAGTCCGTCGCCGGCGTCTATGGTTTCGAGAACGGCCATATCCTGCTGTGGACCAACACGAAGAACCCCGAGGTCCGCCCGGTCTATAACCGCCGCGAGGAAATCGCCGCCCGGCTGGGCGAAGAGAAGGCGGGCTTCATCGTCAACCAGACGCGCAACCTGTGCATCTATCCGAACGTGTTCCTGATGGACCAGTTCAGCACCCAGATCCGCGTCGTGCGCCCGCTTTCCGTGGACAAGACCGAAGTCACCATCTTCTGCTTCGCTCCCAAGGGGGAAAGCGCCGAGGATCGCGCCCATCGCATCCGCCAATACGAGGATTTCTTCAACGTCTCGGGCATGGGCACCTCGGACGACCTGGAGGAATTCCGTGCCTGCCAGACCGGCTATGCGGGCACCGTGACCCTGTGGAACGACATGTCGCGAGGTGCGCCCCTCTGGATCGACGGGCCGGACGAAAATGCCCGGCGCATGGGGCTGAAGCCGCTTCTGTCCGGCGAGCGTAGCGAGGACGAGGGGCTGTTCGTCTGCCAGCACGAATACTGGGCCAAGGTGATGCGCGAGGCGCTGTCGGCCGAAAAGATCGGAGCCGTCGCATGACCCGGGACTACGATGCCATCTGCGCCTTTCTCTATCGCGAGGCGCGCCTGCTCGACGACCGGCAATGGGACGAATGGCTGACCTGCTATGCGCCGGATGTCACCTACTGGATGCCCGCCTGGGACGACAACGACCAGATCACCGAGGATCCGCAGTCGCAGATCTCGCTGATCTACTATCCCAGCCGGGACGGGCTGGAGGACCGGGTGTTCCGCATCAAGACCGAGCGCTCGGGCGCATCCACGCCCGAGCCGCGGACCAGCCACACCGTGGCGAATGTCGAGGTGGTGGCCGACCGGGGCGCCGAGGTGGATGTCCGCTACAACTTCCACACGCTGAACCACCGCTACAAGGTCACCGACCAGTTCTTCGGAACCACCTTCGCGACCCTGCGCAGGACGGCCGACGGCCTGCTGATCGCGAACAAGAAGATCGTCCTGAAGAACGACTACATCCGCCAGGTCATCGACGTCTATCACGTCTGACGGCCGCCGGACCCAAGCACAACCGCAAGGAGGAGGCGACCATGTGCTACAGGATCGCACTGAACTTCGAGGACGGGGTGACCCGCTTCGTCGATTGCAAGGCGGGCGAAAAGGTTCTTGATGCCGCGTTCCGCAACAGGATCAACCTGCCGATGGACTGTTCGGACGGCGTCTGCGGCACCTGCAAGTGCCGTGCCGAAAGCGGTGCCTACGACATGGGCGAGGACTATATCGAGGACGCCCTGACCGAGGACGAGGCCGCCGAGGGCCTTGTCCTGACCTGCCAGATGGTGCCGTCCTCGGACTGCGTGCTGTCGGTGCCGACGACGTCGCTGGCCTGCAAGACGGGCCAGCAGCAATTCGCGGCCACCGTGACCCGGATCGAGCCGCATCACGACGCGGCCGTGGTGCTGGAACTGGCGGTGGACGACCAGGACGCCGCACCGGCCTTCCTGCCGGGACAATATGTCAACATCGACGTGCCGGGCAGCGGCGACCATCGATCCTATTCCTTCAGCTCCGCTCCGGGCGAGCATCGGCTGGGCTTTCTGATCAAGAAGATCCCCGACGGGCTGATGGGCGGCTGGCTGGCCCGCGCCAGGCCCGGCGACCGGCTGACCCTGACCGGGCCGATGGGCAGCTTCTATCTGCGCGACGGCGACGGCCCGCTGCTGTTCCTGGCCGGCGGCACCGGCCTTGCGCCGTTCCTGTCCATGCTCGAGGTTCTGGCCCGCGCCGGCTCGCGGCGCCAGATCCACCTGATCTATGGCGTGACGCGCGATCTGGATCTGGTGCTGGTCGATCAGGTCGCGGCCTATGCCGGCCGCCTGCCGAATTTCACCTTTGCGACCGTCGTGGCCGATCAGTCTTCGGAGCATCCGCGCAAGGGCTGGGTCACGCAGCACATGCCCCAGCAGATGCTGGCGGCGGGCGGGGTCGAGATCTATCTGTGCGGTCCTCCGCCGATGGTCGATGCCGTGCGTCGCCATCTGGACGAACAGGGCATCGAACCGGCCGGCTTTCATTACGAGAAGTTCACGCCGAACGCGCCGTTGAAGGCCACCGCATGACCGGGGCCGTTTTCGCCGGGCGTTTCTCCGGCAAGGTGCTGGTGGTGACGGGGGCGGCACAGGGCATCGGCCGCGCCGTCGCCCTGCGCGCGGCCGCCGAGGGCGGCAGGGTTCTGTTCGTGGACCGGGCCGATTTCGTGGCCGATGTGGCGGCCGAGGCCGGGGGCGAGGCTGCGGCCTTCCATGCCGATCTGGAAACCTGGGAGGGCGCCGAGGCTGCGATGCACCATGCCGCCCGGACCTTCGGCGGTATCGACATCCTGGTCAACAATGTCGGCGGCGCAATCCGCATGCGGCCCTTTGCCGAATTCGAGCCCGCCCAGATCGACGCCGAGATCCGGCGATCGCTGATGCCGACGCTGTATTGCTGCCGCGCCGTCCTGCCGCATCTGACGGCGCGCGGCGGCGGCACCATCGTCAACGTTTCCTCGAACGCCACGCGCGGCATCCACCGGGTTCCCTATTCGGCGGCCAAGGGTGGCATCAATGCCGTCACCCAGTCGCTGGCGATGGAGCTGGCCCCCCGCAACATCCGCGTGGTCGCAACCGCCCCCGGCGGCACCGAGGCACCGCCCCGTCGCATTCCGCGCAATGCCGAGGGCGACAGCCCCGCCGAACGGCAATGGATGGCCGAGGTCGTGGACCAGGTGAAGCAGTCCGCCTTCATGAAGCGCTACGGCAGCATCGAGGAACAGGCCGCGCCGATCCTGTTCCTGGCGTCCGACGAGGCATCCTACATCACCGGCAGCATTCTGCCCGTCGCGGGAGGCGACATCGGCTGATCCGATCTTCAAGCGGACAGGACAACAGGGAGGAGAAGACAATGCGAAGCATTGATGTGAACGAGGCGATAGACCAGGGCCGCTTCGGCGGCTTCCAATGGATGGTCGTCGCGCTTTGCGGCACGCTGCTGATCGTCGACGGATACGACGTGTTCGTGGCCGGCACTGTGCTGCCCACGCTGATCGCGGAATGGGGCCTTACCAAGCCGCAGGCCGGCGCGCTTCAGGCCTGGGCGCTGTTCGGGATGATGTTCGGGGCGCTGATCCTGGGCCCGCTGGCCGACAGGATCGGCCGCAAGAAGGGCGTCGCCATCAGCTTCGTGCTGTTCACCACGGCGACCCTGCTGACGGGCTTTGCCAATTCGCCCGAGCAGTTCAAGGTCTTCCGCTTCGTCGCAGGTCTGGGTTGCGGCGGGCTGATGCCCAATGCCGTCGCGCTGATGAACGAATACGCGCCCAGGCGCCTGCGTGGCACGATGGTCGCGCTGATGTTCTCGGGCTATTCGGTCGGCGGCATGATCGCGGCGGGGCTGGGGATCGGGCTCATCCCCGGCTTCGGCTGGAAGCCGATGTTCTTCATCGCTGCCGTGCCGCTGCTGCTTTTGCCGTTGGTGCTGTGGAAGCTGCCGGAATCGCTGGGCTTTCTGATCCGGCAGGGCCGGCAGGACGAAGCGAGGCGCATCTTTGCCAGGATCAGCCCCTCGACGGTGCTGGCGGCCGATGACAGGCTGGTGTTCAGCGAAACCAAGGGTGCCTCGGCCTCGGTCGCCGAACTGTTCCGCCACAATCGCACCCTGCGCACGCTGATGCTGTGGGTGTCGTTCTTCTGCTGCCTGCTGCTGGTCTATCTGCTGTCCTCCTGGCTGCCCAAGGTGCTGCAAGAGGCCGGATATGCCGAACGGGCCAGCCTTCTCAGCCTCTTTTCGCTGAACTTCGGCGGCATGGCGGGCGCCATCGCCGGAGGATGGATGGGCGACCGCTTCGGCCTGCCGAAGGTCGTGGTCGCCTTCTTTGCGGCGGCGGCGGCATCCATTGCGCTGATCGGCCTCAACCCGGCGTCGGGCGTGCTGTTCCTGCTGGTCTTTGTCGCCGGGGCCACGACCATCGGCACGCAGATCCTGCTGTATGCAAGCGTGGCGCAGCTTTACAACCTGTCGGTCCGCTCGACCGGACTGGGCTGGGCCTCGGGCGTCGGCCGGATCGGTGCGATCGTCGGGCCGACGCTTGGCGGGGTGCTGCTGGCGCGGGAACTGCCGCTGGGGCAGAACTTCCTGATCTTCGCGATCCCGGCGGCGGTCTCGGCCCTGGCGATGCTGGTCTTTGCGCTCAGCAACGCGCGCACCCGCGACGCGACGCAGCTTGCCGCCGCCTGAGAACGACAGCGACAAGGCGCGCGGTTCCGGCCGCGCGCCGCATCTTGTGAAAGGCCGACCATGCCCTATCTGGACCTGCCCACCCACCGGCTTTACTACCGCATCGACGGCGGGACAGGGGAAAAGCCGTGGCTGACCTTCTGCAATTCCCTGGGCACCGACCTGTCCATGTGGGATACCCAGGTTGCGGCTCTTTCGGACAGCTTCCAAATTCTGCGCTATGATCGCCGCGGCCATGGCAGGTCCGAGGCCCCGACGCCGCCTTACCGCCTGGCCGATCTGGGCGGCGACGTGATCGCGCTGCTGGATGCGCTGTCCATCGAGCGCACGCATTTCTGCGGCCTGTCCATCGGCGGGCTGACCGGGCAATGGCTTGCCATCCATGCCGGGGCGCGGTTCGACCGCATCGCCCTTTGCGCCACTGCCGCCCGGATCGGGAGCGCGGAAAGCTGGAGCGCCCGCATCGACGAGGTCAAGGCGAACGGCCTGGGCAGTCTGGTGCCCGGAACCGCGGAGCGCTGGTTCACGCCGGCCTTTCGCGCCGCCCGGCCCGATGCCGTGGACGCGATCCTGGCCAGCTTTGCCGCAACCTCGGTCGATGGCTATGTCGGATGCTGCGCGGCGCTTGCAGAAGCGGATCTGCGGGATCGGCTTGGTCAGGTCGCGAACCCGTTGCTGGCGGTTTCCGGCAATGACGATCCGGTTTGCCGGCCCGCCCATCTGAAAGCCATCGCGGAGGGCGTGCAAGACGGACGTCATGCATGCCTGCCGGGGCGGCATATCGTGAACCTGGAATCGGCGTCGCTGTTCAATACCGTTCTGAGGGATTTCCTGACCGCTGCGCCTCCTTGCGCCTGAGGGGCGGCGACAGGGTTCCGAGCCTGCGCCACTTGGCGGGGTGGCGCTTTGCCCCGAAACAGTTGAGGCGTCAGCGGCCGCTCTTGCTTGCCGGCAGGTGGTGCAGCAGGGACGAGCAGGCCCCCATGATATGGTCGTAGACGAGCTTGCCCGCCTTTTCCGCATCGCCCGCGCGGCAGGCGGCGAGGATCTCGCGATGTTCGCGATCCGCGGTGCCCTGGCCGTGCGAGAGGGCAAGCTGGATGCGCAGGTAGCGCTCCAGCCGGTCGTTGACCGAGCGGATCGTGCGGACCAGGAACGGCCTTTGCGCATCCAGATACAACCGGCTGTGGAACTGCCAGTTCAGCGCCGACCATTGCGCCACGTCCGTTTCCCTGGCGAAGGCGTCGCAGAACTCCTCGGCATCGGTGAAGGTCTCGGGCGTCATATGCGGCACCGACAGCCTGATCGCGTTCGATTCCAGGATGGCGCGGGTCTCGAAGATCTGGGCGATCTCGGGCTCGGATACCGAGGTGACGATGGCGCCCTTGTTGCGCTGGAACTCGACCAGCCCCTCGGCCTCCAGCCGCTTCAGTGCCTCGCGGACCGGGATCTTGCTGACGTTGAACATCCTTGCGACATCGTCCTGGCGGATCGGCTCGCCCTCGTCCAGCGACCCGTCGGCGATGGAATCGCGGATGAATTTCAGGATGATGTCCGAGGCGGTCGGGGCCAGCCCAAGGTTCGGAACCTCTGCTTCCTTGAATGGCATCCCGTTCTCCCCAGGCCGGCGTCAGTGCCGTTGCAATCGGCAAGATATGGTAGCTGATATATTGCCGCAAGGGACAGCAGATTGCAGGTTGGCGAGGGCGATGCGGGCGGGCCGCGCCGAGGCCGCTTGACAGGGTCGGGCGGACCGGGCAAGTTGAGCGCTAATATAGTATACGAAATATGATTGTTGGGCTTCCATCCCCGAGCGAGGAAAAATGCGCACATCCAGGGTCGTGCATGTCGTGTCCTGCCATGCCGAAGGCGAAGTCGGCGATGTCATCGTCGGCGGCGTCGCCCCGCCGCCGGGCGAGACGGTCTGGGACCAGTCGCGCTGGATCGCGCGCGACGAGACGCTGCGCAATTTCGTGTTGAACGAGCCGCGCGGCGGCGTGTTCCGCCATGTCAACCTGCTGGTGCCGCCCAAGGACCCGCGCGCCCAGATGGGCTGGATCATCATGGAGCCGGCCGACACGCCGCCCATGTCCGGCTCGAACGCGATCTGCGTGGCGACGGTGCTGCTGGATACCGGCATCATTCCCATGCAGGAGCCGATCACCCGCATGGTGCTGGAGCCGCCGGGCGGGCTGATCGAGGTCGAGGCCGAATGCCGGGGCGGCAAGGCCGAGCGCATCCGGGTCCGCAACGTGCCCTCTTTCGCCGACAGGCTGGACGCGCGGATCGAGGTCGAGGGGCTGGGCACGATCACCGTCGACACCGCCTATGGCGGCGACAGTTTCGTGCTGGTCGATGCGGCATCGGTCGGGATGCGCATCGCCCCCGACCAGGCGCGCGACCTGGCAGAAATGGGGGTGCGGATCACCCGCGCCGCCAACGAACAGCTGGGCTTTCGGCATCCGGCGAACGACTGGAGCCATATCTCGTTTTGCCAGTTCACCGACCCCCTGAGCGAAAGGGACGGGGTGCTTTACGGCAGGAATGCCGTGGCGATCCGGCCGGGCAAGATCGACCGCTCTCCGACCGGGACGGGCTGCTCGGCGCGGATGGCGGTGCTGCATGCGCGCGGACGGATGAAACCCGGGGACCGCTTCGTCGGCCGTTCGATCATCGACACCGAGTTCCATTGCTCGATTGCCGATGAGGTCGAGCTGAACGGCAAGCGGGCCATCCGCCCGATCATTTCCGGGCGGGCCTGGGTCATCGGCACCAAACAGCTGATGGTGGATCCCGATGATCCGTTCCAGAATGGTTACCGTCTGTCGGATACCTGGCCGATGGATCTGTAAGGGGGATCGCAATTCCATGGCGCGCAAAAGCTCCGCTCCGCAATTCCTGTCCTACGGGGACGCGACAGGCCGGCTAAGCTGGCGCGATGCCGTCGAGGCGCTGCGCCAGGGCCACACCCTGCCGCAGGCCCAGATCAGGGACGTGTTCCTTGGCCCGCCCACCGGCACGATGATGAGCCGCTCGGCCTGGATCGAGGGGCTGGGCTACGGCGCCAAGACCTTCACCGTCTTCGACGGCAATGCGGCACGCGGCCTTCCGACAGTGCAGGGCGCCATGCTGGTCTTCGACAAGGATGACGGCCGGCTGCAAGCCATCGTGGACAGCCCGCTGGTCACCGAATTCAAGACCGCCGCCGATTCCGTCCTGGGCGCAAGCCTGCTTGCGCGACCGGACAGCCGGCATCTGCTGATCGTCGGTGCGGGGACGGTCGCGGCCAGCCTTGTGCGGGCCTATACGGCGGTGCTGCCGGGGATCGAGCGCGTCTCGGTCTGGGCCCGCCGCCCGCAGCAGGCGCAGGATCTGATCGAAGGGCTGGACGGCATCGAGGCGGATCTGGCCGCGGTCAGCGATCTGCCGGCCGCGGTGGGGCAGGCCGACATCGTCTCTTCGGCCACCATGGCGCGGCAGCCGGTGATCCTGGGCGCCTGGGTGCGGCCCGGCACCCATGTCGACCTGATCGGCGCCTTCAAGGCCGACATGCGCGAGGCCGACGATGCGCTGATGGCAAGGGCCGCGCTGTTCGTGGACAGCCGCGAGACCACGCTGGGCCATATCGGCGAGCTGATGCTGCCCATCGCCTCGGGCGCGATCACCGCCGAAAGCGTGCTGGGCGATCTCTATGATCTCGTGCGTCCCGGTGCCCGCCGGCGGCAATCGGAGGACGAGATTACCGTGTTCAAGAACGGCGGCGGCGCGCATCTGGACCTGATGATCGCGTCCTACATTGCGCGCGTGATGGCGGGGTAGGAGCGGGGCCGGGAAGCAGCCATTCGTCGCTGGTGAGCGGTCCATCCGCTTCCCATCAGCCGCCGGGCCATGAGATTTCGGCTTATCGAAACGAAAGGCCGGCCAAGGATTATGGCCGGCCTTCCCGCGTTGCGGACCTGTCGGCTCAGGCCGCCAGCATGCCATGTGGGTCGAGGACGAATTTCTTCGCCACGCCCCGGTCGAAGCTTTCATAGCCCTGCACCGCCTGATCCAGCGGGATGACCGTGGCGTTCACGATATCGGCGATCGGCAGGCGGTCGTGCAGGATCGCCTGCATCAGCTGGCGGTTGTATTTCAGCACCGGGGTCTGGCCGGTGTGGAAGCTCTGCGCCTTGGCCCAGCCCAGGCCGAAGCGCATCGACAGGCTGCCATGCCTGGCTGCGTCGTCGACCGCGCCCGGATCCTCGGTCACGTAAAGCCCGGGAATGCCGATCTGGCCGGCGGCGCGGGTGATCTGCATCATCTGGTTCAGCACGATGGCCGGCTGCTCGCCGCCGGAATGGCCGCGTGCCTCGAAACCCACCGCGTCGATGGCGGCATCGACCTCGGGCGTGCCGGTGATCTGGGCGATCATCTCGGGCAGGTCGTCGCCTTTCGACAAGTCCACCGGCTCGAAGCCGACCTTGCGGGCGTGTTCCAGCCGCTCCTTGTTGAAATCGCCGACCATGACCACCGCCGCGCCGAGGATACGGGCCGAGGCGGCCGCCGCGAGGCCCACCGGACCGGCGCCCGCGACATAGACCACCGAGCCGACGCCCACGCCCGCCTTCCAGGCGCCGTGAAAGCCGGTGGGCAGGATGTCGGACAGCATGGTCAGGTCGCGGATCTTCGCCATGGCCCGGTCGCGGTCGGGGAATTTCAGCAGGTTGAAATCGGCATAGGGCACCATGACATAGCGCGCCTGCCCGCCGATCCAGCCGCCCATGTCGACATAGCCATAGGCACCGCCGGCGCGGGACGGGTTCACCGTCAGGCAGACCCCGGTATCGCCCTCGCGGCAGCAGCGGCAGCGGCCGCAGGCGACGTTGAAGGGCACGGAAACGATGTCGCCGATCTCCAGCATCTCGACATCGGCACCCTTCTCGATCACCTCGCCGGTGATCTCATGGCCCAGAATCAGGCCGGGCTCGGCGGTGGTGCGGCCGCGGACCATGTGCTGGTCCGAGCCGCAGATATTGGTCGAGACGACCTTCAGGATCACGCCATGCGCGATCTTGCGCCTGTCCGGCGCCTCGAGCTTCGGGTCGGCGATGTCCTGCACCTCGACCTTGCCGGGGCCGATATAGACCACGCCTCTGTTGCTGCTCATTTGACTTGCTCCTCCTTCAAGTGAAACCGCTTCAGGAAAACGACGCAACCGGCGGACCGAACAGGCTTTCGTCGGGGGTGATGCCGAGGCCCGGGCCCTTGGGCAGGTCGATATGGCCGCCCGCGATACGGATGCCGTTCTCCTCGTCGTAGGGTTGCGCGATATAGGGCTGGGCGACCCAGACTCCCTCGTTCAGCCGGGGCTGGACGGTGGCGCCGATATGGGTGCAGGCGGCGGCGATGATGTCGCCGCCCCAGGCGTCGTCGCAGCTATGGGGCAGGGCGCGGGCCTCGCAGATGTCGCGGAACGCCGCCATCTGCTGCAGCCCGCCGATCCGCGTCAGCTTCATGCCGAACCCGTCGCAAAGCCCTTGGCCGGCGGCGCGGATCACCGTGGACAGATCCTCGCCGCTTTCGTCCAGATAGATGCCGTGCTGGACGCGGCCGCGAATGGCCGCGATCTCCTCCAGCGTGTTGCAGGGCTGTTCCAGCACGAAGGGGATCTCGGGGCATTCGCGGCTGAGCCGCAGCGCGTCGCGGGATGGCAGGCTGCGGTTGCCGTCCACCGCCAGCCGGGTGCCGGTGCCGCGGATGCGTTCCCAGACCTTGCGGACGGTCTCGATGTCGATCTCCACCGGCCGGCCGCCGATCTTGATCTGCAGGCGCGGGAAACCCTCGGCGACCTTTTCGGCGGCGATGCGGGCGATCTCGTCCGGCTGGCCGATGCCGGTCGCGTAATAGGAGGGCACGCGCTCGGCCGCGACGCCGCCCAAAAGGTCCGCCACCCGCACCCCGTAATGCTTGCCCATCAGGTCATAGGCGGCGATGTCGATGGCCGCCTTGGCGTAATTGTGCCCGCAAAGCAGCCCGTCCATCCGGCGGCGCAGGACCAGCGGCTGCAACGGGTTCGCGCCGATCAGGCCCGGCGCCATCTCGGCCAGGGCGGCGCGGGCGCCAAGCGCATGGCTGGGCGCATAGGTCGGGCCGACCGGGCAGGTCTCGCCCCAGCCCGCCAAGCCGCTGTCGGCGACGATCTTGACCAGCGTGGTCTGCAAGGACCAGACCGTCGAGCTGGCGATGGTATAGGGCCCGTCCTTGACCGGCAGGTCATGGGCATAGACGTGTATTTCGGCAATCTTCATGGCCTGTCCCTGTCATATTGCTTGAGCGATGCGTTTCAGGGGACCGATGGCCCCCTGGGATCGTCACAGGTCGATGGTGACGTCGCCGATGGGCCGCGAGCAGCAGGCCAGGATATAGCCCGCCTCGACATCCTCGTCGGTGATGCCGCCATTGTGGACCATGTGGACCTGGCCCGAGAGCTTGAGCACCTGGCAGGTGCCGCAGATGCCCATGCCGCAGCCCGAGGGGATCGGGATGCCCGCCGCCCGCGCCGTGGCCAGGATGGTCTCGGTCTCGGCGCAGCGGGCGGTCTTGCCCGAGGCGGCGAAGCTGACCTCGGCCAGCGCGTCCTCTTGCGGCACCACGTCCTCGGGCACCGTTTCGGCCTCGGCCGGCGGGCCGCCGAAGCTTTCCTGGTGATAGCGGGCCATGTCGTAGCCCAGCCCGTGCAGGATGTCGCGCACCGCCTGCATGAAGGGCTCGGGGCCGCAGCAATAGACGTCGCGTTCCAGGTAGTCTGGCGCGATCAGGCCCAGCATCAACTGGTTGAACATGCCGCGATAGCCGGTCCAGGGCCGATAGGGGTCGGGTTCCTCGACGATCCATTTCAGGTCGATTCCGGCGACGCGCGTCGCCATATGCTCCAGCCGCTCGCGGAAGATGATCTCGGAGGGGCGGCGGGCGCAGTTGACGAAGACAATGTCGGGATCGCGCCCGGAATCGTAAAGGAAGGTGGTCATCGACACCATCGGCGTGATGCCCGAGCCGGCCGAGATGAACAGGTATTTCTCGGCCGGATCCTGCATCATCGAGAACTTGCCGGCGGGGCCGCGGGCGCGGATCCGCATCCCGGGCCGCAGGTGGTCGAACATCCAGCGCGTGCCGATGGATGCCTTCTGCGCCTTGACCGTCACCGTCAGCGAGGTCGGCCGCGAGGGCGAGGACGAGATCGTATAGGTGCGGTGCAGCGCCCCGCCGGGCAGCGGCAGTTCCAGGGTCAGGAACTGCCCCGGCTCGAAGCTGAACAGCGCGCCGGATGGGCTGCGAAAGCAGAAGGTCATCACATCCGGCGCCTCGCGCAGGAACGATACGCATTCCAGCTCTTCGGCGTCGGTCCAGAAGGCCAGCGTCGGTTTCGTCGGCGCGTTCATGGTCACTCGGCCGCCATGCGGCTGGGGGCGAGGCTGCGTTCCATCCATGCGGCATACCAGTCGATGAACTGGATCACGCCGCTTTCCCAGTCGGGCGAATAGGGGCCGGGGATATAGGCCGGCGAGAAGATGCCCTCCTGGTTGGTCTCGACGATCTCGCGATCCTCGTCATTGGTGGCGATCCAGACTTCGGTCAGGTGCTGAAGGTCGTAATCCACCCCTTCGACCGCATCCTTGTGGACCAGCCAGGTCGTCGTCACCTCGGTCTCGGTCGGGCTGATCGGCGTGACGCGGAAGGTCAGCGAATGGTCGGGCAGGAAATGGTTCCAGGTCGAGGGATAATGGAAGACCAGCAGCGAACCGGCATCGGGCTTGGCGACGCGGCCCAGCTGGCGCGCCACCGCTGCCTTGCCGTCCATCGTATAGCTGACGGCGGTTTCCTGCAGCGGCATCCGCGCCAGCCGGAACTGGCCGTCGCCGCCCAGCAGGAATTGCGCCGGGGCGCCGGCTGCGGCACAGGCATCGAAGTGATCCTGGATGCGCTGCGAGATCGAGCCGTCGGCCGACACGCCAGCCACTTCGGGGTCCAGCGGGAAGGACCGGCACAGCGCCGGGTGGTTGCCGCTGCAATGATAGCATTCGCGGTTGTTTTCCCAGACCAGCTTCCAGTTGCCCTTCTCGATGATCGAGGAGCTGTAGGCGACCTTGGCGTCCTGAAGGTCGTGCACGCCCAGATAGGGCTCGGCGGCGCGGGCGAAAGCCTCGAAATCCGGCGGCGTGTCGGCCAGGCAGATATAGATCAGCCCCTTGAGGTTGCGCAGCGCCACGCTGCGCAGCCCGTGCTGCGTCGGGTCAAAGTCGGGGCCCATGCTGTTGGCCCAGATAAGCTTGCCATCCAGGTCGTAGGTCCATTGGTGATAGGGGCAGACCAGCTTGGCCACCTGGCCCTCGCGCGCCTTGCAGACGATCGAGCTGCGATGCCGGCAGGAGTTGTGGAAGGCGCGGATTTCCCCGTCGCGGCCCTTGACGATGACGATGTTATAGGCGCCGATCCGCAGGGTCGCGTAGCTGCCGGGCTTGACCAGTTGGCAGGCCGGGATGGCATAGAGCCATTCGCGGTAGAAGATGTGCTCCAGATCCTGCTGATAGATCTCGGGCGAGGTATAGAAGGGCTGTTCCAGCGCGTGTCCGGGAATCCGGCGGGCGAGCAGGTCATGCAGATTCGTGTTGGTGGCGGACATGTTCGGCTTCCATGGGGCGAGGGTGAATCCTGCCTGCGACAATCGGCTGCATGCGGCATCTTGACAACGGCATAAAAATTCACCTTGGCTTAGCTGGTCTAACCTGAAAGCCATCGGGAGCGAATTGGTTGCGCAGACCCTACGACCTTGCCTCGATCACCGCCCTGATGTGTTTCGAGGCCGCGGCCCGCAAGATGAGCTTCAAGGAAGCCGCAAAGGAGACTAACGTCACCCCCGCTGCGATCAGCCACCAGATCAAGGCGCTGGAGCAGGATCTAGGCTGCGCGCTGTTCATCCGCCGGCATCGCGGGGTGGAACTGACCGAGAAGGGCGCCTTCCTGCTGGTCGCCCTGCAGCGCGGTTTCGAGACCATCTCGGATTGTGTCGTGCAACTGCGCGAAAGCCCCGAGACGGTCGATGTCACGATCCGCGCCTCGACCGCGGTCAGCGCGCTGTGGCTGACCCCCAAGATCGGGGCGTTCTGGAAGATTCATCCGGGCATCACCGTTTCGCAGATCATCAGCGACGTGCCGGGCTCGGGCGGCCGGCACGACCTGAGCATCCGCTATGCCATTCCCCAGGACAATGGCGAGGAATGGCGGCCGCTGTTCCATGACCGGATCCTTGCCCTGGGAACGGAGCGCTTTCGCCAAGAACACGGCATTCGCAGCGCCGCCGACCTGATGTCTGCCCCGCTGATCCACATGCGCAGCGAGGAGAACGACTGGACCGGCTGGACGGAATGGTTCGCCGCCCTGGGCCTTTCCGTGCCAAGGGGGCGCAGCCTGCATGTGAACAATCACATGATCGCCCTGCAGGTGGCCGAGGACGATGTCGGCGCGGTGCTGGGCTGGGACGGGCTGCTCGGAAACCTGCTGGAACAGGGCCGGCTGGTCCAGCTGGTGCCGGAAAGCATCCCTTCTCCGGCCGGCTTCTACCTGACCATCCACCCCCGCGCCTCGGTGAAAGCCCGGCTGTTCGCGGATTGGCTGGCGGAGGGCTGAGTCGCGTCAGATCTGGCGATAGACCCGGTCCGTATCTTCCTCGAAATGCCGCAACTCGTCCTGTCGGCGGGCCTCGGACCAACCGAGGCTGGCGGCGGCGATGCGCGACAGCGCCTCGGCCCGACCCCGGCCCAGGTCGGGCTCCAGTCCATCCGGCAAGCGACGGCGGATGAGGTCGGAGAGCCGCACCACATGTTCGCGGGCGGCCATCTGGCCGATGCCGTCGTCATGGGTTTCCGGGGCCGGAATGGCGCCGGTGGGTTCTGATCCCCGCTTGCCAAGCCGCTTTTCGACCGCCCGCGCCACCTTCCGCGCCGCGTGGCGATGCAGCATGATGGTCGAGCCGGTGACCGCCAGCAGGCCGGGCATCGCGGGATCCTCGGCCACCTCGACCGGCAGGCTGGTGGTCCGGCCGTCGCGGGTCGAGGTCGGCCGCACGCCGCACCAGCAATGCAGCACATCCGCACGCGTCAGTTGCAGGTCGGGGAACAAGTGGTTGGCCTCGGCCAGGATATAGTCGATCTCGCCGTCCTCGATGCGGATGTCGTCGGGATTGGCGGTGACCTCGGTCTCGGTCGGGCCGATGAAGTGGAAATCGCGCCAGGGAAAGACGTAATAGGGCTCGCCCTTGCGGGAAAAGGCCTCCAGCCCCTGGCCGCGGAACGCCTCGGGCAGGCGCACCATGACGTTGACGCCCTTGATGCCGATCACCCGGCGCTTGCCCGCCCCGCCGCCCGGCACCCGGTCGATCCAGGGGCCGGCGGCGTTCACCACCATGCGGGCGCGGACCTGCGCCCGGCCCTGCATCCCGGGCGCGCGTTCGTCCAGCGCGACCAGCCAGCCCTCGCCCTCGCGCGTGATCGCGGTGACTTCGGCATAGGTGCGGATGGTGGCGCCGCGCCGCTCGGCATCCAGCGCGGTATCGACGCAGATGCGTTCGGGCCAGGCATACATGTATTCCTCGAAGACCCCGACGCCGCGCAGGGGGCCGCCCAGGGCCGCCGCCATGGCGCTTTCGCCGGCGGCTTTCACGGCGGGAAGGCGGCGATAGGCCAGCGGCACCCGCCAGCCGTCCAGCGCCTCGACCAGGCGGAAGCCCAGATCGACCAGCCAGGGCGGATAGCGGTCTCCCTTGCGGAACGGATAGTGAAAGCGGTGTTTCGTCAGGTGGCCCGGCATGTCGCGGACGAGTTCCGCCCGGCAGCGCATCACGTCGCGCGTATAAAGCAGCCGCCGGATCATGTCGGCGGGCCGGAAGGGCATCTGCCACAGCGGATAGCGCGCGGCGAGATAGCCGAGCCCGGAATAGAGCATGCGGCTGGAACGCGACGAGGTGCCCGCGCCGATGTCGCCGCGATCGACCAGCAGCGTGCGAAAGCCGCGCCCGGCCAGTTGCCGGGCGCTGGCGCAACCCACCGCGCCGGCGCCGATGACGATCACGTCGTAATCCGTCCCGTCGAGGCTGGTAAGCGGCGGGCGGGTCACGCCGGACCCTTCGCCATGCGCCGCGCCTTGTCGGTCGCTGCCTCCAGCGCCGCGACAACAGCGCGGCTGAAGCCCGCCGCCTCGGCGGCCTCGAGGCCGGCGGCGGTGGTGCCGCGATAATCGCGATAGGCGGCGACCATGGCGGGCGCCTCGCTGATCCGGCCTTCCAGCAGCCGCGCGCCGCCGATGACGGCCGCCTCGGCCGCGCGCCAGGCGATGGGTTCGGAAACGCCCTGCGCCTGCATGAAGCCTGCCATCGCCACGGCCATCAGTGCCGGATAGGCGGCGCCCGAGCCGGGCAGGGCGGTCATCAGGTCGATCTGCGCCTCGGTTTCCAATTCGTCGGTGGTGCCGATGGCCGAGAGCAGGCGCCGCACCGTGTCGCGGTCGGCATCCGTCACGCCCTCGGCGACCCAGAAGGGCGAATATGACCCGCCGATCTCGGCGGCGGCATTCGGCATGACCCGCACGATCCGCCCGCCGCAGCGGGCCAGTTCGCGGGCATCCACCCCGGCCATGAAGGACAGGACCAGCCGCCCCTCGGCCCGCAGCGCCAGCCCCGGCCAGTCCTCGGGGCGCACCGAGACCACGACCACGTCGCTTTGCGCCGTCAGATCGGCCACGTCCCGGGCCCAGGTCACATCGGCATGGCCGTGATAATCGGGACGCGGCCCGCTGCGGTTCAGCAGCACCAGATCGCCCGGCCGGACGATCTGGCGCGACAAGAGCCCCGCGCCAAGCGCCGATCCCAGCCAGCCGGTTGCGCCGATGATGCCGATCTTCATGGGTTCGCCTCCACGCTCCCTGTATATGCGTTGATGGCATCCTGGAAGGGGATGACGCCGATGGTCTGGCCCTGGGGGTCCTGGACGCGCAGGGCCTGGAGGCGGTTGGCGGCCATCTGTTGCAGGGCCTCGGCGATGCTGGCGTCAGTGGCGATACTGGCCTCGGGCAGGGCGTCGAAGCCGTGCTGGGCCAGCATCACCGCGCCGACCTTCAGCACCTTGCCGCGGTCGACATGCTGCACGAAATTCGCCACGTAATCGTCGGCCGGGCGCAGCACGATGTCCTGCGCCGTGCCCTGCTGGATCACCGAGCCGTCGCGCAAAAGCGCGATGCGGTCGCCGATGCGCAGCGCCTCGTCGAGGTCGTGGGTGATGAAGACGATGGTCTTCCTGACCTCCTGCTGCAAATCCAGCAGCACCGTCTGCATGTCGTAGCGGATCAGCGGGTCCAGCGCCGAATAGGCCTCGTCCATCAAGAGGATCGGCGCGTCGTTGGCCAGCGCGCGCGCCAGGCCCACCCGCTGCTGCATGCCGCCCGAAAGCTGGCTCGGATAGCTCTTCTCGAAGCCGGAAAGCCCCACCCGCTCGATCCAGCGCATGGCGGTGCGGTAGCGCTCGGCCTCGGCCATGCCCTGCACCTCCAGCCCGTAGGCGGCATTGTCCAGCACCGTGCGATGCGGCAGCAGCCCGAACTTCTGGAACACCATCGCGGTCCGGTGGCGGCGGAATTCGCGCAGCTCGTCTTTGGACATCCCGACGACGTTGCGGCCCTCGATCACGATCTCGCCCGCGGTGGGCTCGATCAGCCGGTTGATGTGGCGGATCAGCGTCGACTTGCCCGAGCCCGACAGGCCCATGATCACCTGGATGCTGCCCGGCGCGATCTGGATGTTGATGTCGCTGAGCCCCAGCACATGGCCGTGGCGGGCCTGCAGCTCGGCCTTGGTCATGCCGGCGCGCACCGCTGCGACATGGGCCTGGGGGTTCGCGCCGAAGATCTTGTAGAGGTTGCGGATCTCGATGCCGATCGGATCAGTCATGGCTGGCCTCGCGATGTTTCTGCAGCCGCTTGCCCCAGGCCTGGCTGATGCGGTCGAAGAGGATGGCGATGCCGACGATGGCGAAGCCGTTGAACAGCCCCAGCGTGAAATACTGGTTCGAGATCGCCCGCAGCACCGGCTGGCCCAGCCCCTGCACCCCGATCATCGAGGCGATCACCACCATGGCCAGCGCCATCATGATGGTCTGGTTGATCCCGGCCATGATCGTGGGCAGCGCCAGCGGCAGCTGCGCCTTGACCAGCTTCTGCCAGGCGGAGGAGCCGAAGGCGTCGGTGGCCTCCAGCACCTCGGGATCGACCTGGCGGATGCCCAGGTTGGTCAGCCGGATCATCGGCGGCAGCGCATAGATCACCACCGCGATCAGCCCCGGCACCCGGCCGATGCCCAGAAGCATCACCACCGGGATCAGGTAGACGAAGCTGGGCATGGTCTGCATGATGTCCAGGATCGGGCTGACGACCCGCTGCACCCGGGCCGAGCGCGCCATCAGCACCCCCAGCGGCAGGCCGATGGCGATCGACAGGAGCGTCGCGGCCAGCACCATCGAGATGGTCTTCATGGTGTCGGCCCACATGCCGAACAGCCCGATCAGCACCAGCGTCAGGACCGAGCCGATCACCACCCGCAGGCTGCGGCTGGCGCCCCAGGCCAGGCCGGCCACGACCAGCAGGATCACCGGCCAGGGCGTGCCCAGAAGCAGCCGCTCGAACCAGATCAGCAGGGTCTGCAAGGGGCTGAAGAAGCCCTCGATCAGGTCGCCGTAGCTGCGGGTGAAGCTGCGGAAACCGTTGTCGATGCTGCGCTGCAGCGCGCGCAGCAGGGAATCGCTCAATTGGGGAAAGGACGTGAGCCACGATGTCATGGAGGCCTCGCGCATGGGGGTGCCGGGTCATGGCGGCGGGCGGGCCGGCCGGCCCCCCCGCCGCGCGGGGATCGCGTCAGAGCGCCGCCTTGATCTTCTCGGCGGCCTCGGGCGTGACCCATTCGGTCCAGGTCGCCTCGTTGCCCCGCAGGAACTCCTTGGCGCCGTCCTCGCCCTGGGCCTGGTTGTCGGTCATCCAGGCCATCAGCGCGTTCACGGTGTCGTTCGACCAGGAGCGCCTGGACAGGTAGTCCATCACCTCGGGCGGGGCGGCGTCGGCAAAGCCCTTGGCAACGACGGTCTGCACCTTGTCGGTGGGCCAGTCGTTCTTCTTCGGCTCGGCGCAATCGGCATTCGAGGTGCAGTTCTGCCACTCGTCCATGTCCAGCGCCACGCCGTGCTCCAGCCGGACCATCTCGTAGCGGCCCAGAAGCGCGGTCGGCGCCCAGTAATAGCCGACCCAGCCCTGCTGGCGCTCGTAGGCGCGCGCGATCGAGCCGTCCAGCCCGGCGGCCGAGCCGGTGTCGACCAGGTTGAACCCCGCCGCCTCGGCGCCGAAGGCCTTGTAGAGCTGGCTGGTGATCACCGTGCCGCCCCAGCCCGCCGGGCCGTTGAAGATGGCGCCCTTCGAGGCATCCTCGGGATCGGGGAACAGGTCGGGCCGTGCCAGCACGTCGTCGATGGTCTTCAGCTCGGGATTGGCGTCGGCCAGGTATTTCGGGATCCACCAGCCCTGGACGGCGCCGTCGGTCAGGATGTCGCCGGCCACGACGATCCGGTCCTCGGCCAGCCCCGACTGGATGACCTCCGGCACCAGGTCGACCCAGCCTTCCGGCGCCACCTCGGGCTGGCCCTTCTCCACCATCGAGGTCAGCGTCGGCACCGTGTCGCCCTGGATCACCTCGACGGTGCAGCCATAGCCGTTGCCCAGCACGAAGGCGTCCAGCGCCGCGGCAAGCTCGGCGCTCTGCCAGTTCATGCTGGCGATGGTCAGGCTGCCGCAATCGGCCGAGGCGGGGCCGGCCAGCGCCAGGAAGGGCAGCGCGAAGGCGGTGCCGAGAAGATAGGATCGTTTCATGGTCTCGTCTCCCAGTCGCGACGTTGATGATGGCTGCCCGGCCCGTCGCGGAAGGCCGGGTGGCTGGTTCGGGTCAGGACGGGCGGCCTGCCGTCTTGCGCCCCCGCCCGCGGCCCAAGGCCGGCAGGGGCGGCGCCATGCGGATCGGGGTCCTGCGGATCGGGGCGGGCGTGCGCGCCGCCGCCGATGCCACCACTACGGCCCTCGCGAAAGCGGGGTCGCCGCGGCCGAGGGCCGGGGTTGGGACCGGGGTCAGAGCCCGAGCCGGGCGGCCCGGCAGGGTGCGGGCGCGGGGGCAGCGGGGTCCAGTCGGGGCCGGGTCGGGCAATGGCATACCTGCCTTGGGATGGATCGGCCGGCGGCCGCTTGCCGCCGATGCGCCATCTTCCCAGCCGGGACGGCCCCCGGATGCGACGATAACGGCATGTCGTGCGGCAATATCGTCAGCAGGCCCCGGAAAGGCGCCGGGAAAGCAACCGGCAGAGCAACCGGGCGGCGGCCCGGCATCCCGGAGACTGCCCCCCGCGGCCCTCATCGCGGCACCGGGGCCAGGCGGGCGTTGAAGCGGGCGAGCTCGCGCGGCTCGGCGGCCTGCCCGGTATAGATCTCGACATAGGTCGGGATGCGCGCCAGCCGCGTCTCCAGCCCTTCCTGCGCCCGCATCGAGATATAGCCGATCTGCGTCAGGTAGATGGTCCGCGCCCGCACGTCGGCCTCCTGCTCCCCATGCCCCCAGCGCGCCAGCATCCCGCGCAGCGCCGAGAGCCGCGTCTCGTCCGCCGCCGCAACGCGCGTGCCGACCTTGCCGTCCTGCAAGGCCCAGCTGCGCACCGCGAATTCCAGCCGCGCGTCAAAGGCACCAGACAGAAAACACGCCAGAACGTTCAGCATCCCCTCGGCCA
>NZ_FNEA01000020.1 GCF_900100045.1 Paracoccus denitrificans
GGCGCTTTCGAGCCAGGACCGCAATAGAGCCACATCCGGCCTCCTTCTTTCTTGTGCAAATATCCCCGGCTCTCGGCCCTCGGCCCTCGGCCTTCGACCTTGGGGCCTCACTTGACGCCTGGCGTTCCGTCGAACTTCTTCTCGAGCCGGTTCCAGACTTCGATATAGTCCTTCTGCATCGGGGCCTCGCGCGCAGCGAATTCGGTGAGGTGCTGGGGAAAGCGGGTCTCGAACATGAAGCTCATGGTCTCCTCCAGCTTCTCGGGCTTCAGATCGGCGTTGCTGGCGCCCTCGAAGGCGTCGCGGTCCGGGCCGTGCGGCAGCATGCAATTGTGCAGGCTGATGCCGCCCGGCGCAAAGCCCTGCGGCTTGGCGTCGTAGATGCCGTAGATGTTGCCCATCAGCTCGGACATGATGTTCTTGTGATACCAGGGCGGGCGGAAGCTGTGCTCGGCCACCATCCAGCGCTCGCGGAACAGCACGAAGTCGATATTCGCCGTGCCCTCCTGGCCCGAGGGCGCGGTCAGCACGGTGAAGATCGACGGGTCGGGATGGTCGAACAGGATCGCGCCCACCGGCGAATAGGTGCGCAGGTCGTATTTGTAGGGGCAGTAATTCCCGTGCCAGGCCACCACGTCCAGCGGGCTGTGGTCGATCCAGGTCTCGTGGAACCGGCCGCACCACTTGATCACCACGCGCGAGCGCGCCTCGCGGTCCTCGAAGGCGGCGACCGGGCATTTGAAGTCGCGCGGATTGGCCAGGCAATTGGCGCCGATCGGGCCGCGGCCCGGCAGGTCGAACTTCTGGCCGTAATTCTCGCAGACGAAGCCGCGGGCCGGGCCCTCCAGCACCTCGACGCGGTAGACCAGGCCGCGCGGCAGGATGGCGATTTCCCGCGGCTCCAGGTCGATCACCCCCAGCTCGGTGCAGAAGCGCAGCCGGCCCTCTTGCGGGACCACCAGCAACTCGCTGTCGGCCGAGAAGAAATATTCGTCCTGCATCGAGCGGGTGACCAGGTAGACATGCGACGCCATGCCGACCTGGATGTTCACGTCGCCGGCCGTGGTCATGCTGCGCATGCCGGTGATCCAGGTCAGCTCCTCCTCCGGGACCGGGATCGGGTCCCAGCGATACTGGCCCAGGCTGACGATGTCGTCGCGCAGGTTCGGCGCCGTCTTCCAATGCGGCAGATCGATCGCCGCGAAATCGCCGGTATGGCGGACCGAGGGCCGGATGCGATAGCACCAGGTCCGCTCGTTCTGGCCGCGCGGCGCGGTGAAGGCGGTGCCCGACAGCTGCTCGGCATAAAGCCCGTATTCGCATTTCTGCGGGCTGTTCTGGCCCTGCGGCAGGGCGCCGGGCAGCGCCTCGGTCTCGAAATCGTTGCCGAAGCCGGGCATGTAGCCCGGATGCGTGCCGGTGGCGACGGCGGCGCGGGTCATGCCGGGGGGCAGGTCGTGCTGGGTCATGGGGCTCCTCCCTGCGGTGTCATTGCAGTTGCAACGATTATGTCATTGCGATGGCAACGATGTCAATGCGGATCTGCATCCGGGCCGATCTTTATTGCAGGCGCAACGGCTTTCTGCTGTTCTGCCGGCCAAGGAGAAGCGCATGTCATTCGATCTGGACCGGTTCCTGCCCTATCGCCTGTCCGTGGCGGCCGCGCGGCTGAGCCGCCGCTTTGCCGCGCTTTACGAGGCCGAAGCGGGGCTGAGCACGCCCGAATGGCGGGTTCTGGCGCATCTGGCCCATTCCGGCGCGGTGAGCGTGCGCGACATCACGGCGCGGGTGCATCTGGACAAGTCGATGGTCAGCCGCGCCGCCTCGCGGCTGCAAGAGGCGGGGCTGGTGCGGAAATCGGGCAACGCGGCCGACCGCCGGCTGGTCGCGCTGGAGCTGACGCCTGCGGGCCGGGCGCTGATGGCGCGGCTCGGCCGCATCGCCGAGGCCTTCCAGGCGGACCTGCTGGCCGAGCTGGGACCGGAGGCCGAAGCCCTCGACCGCGCCCTCGCCAAAATCGACCAAAGGGAAAACCGCGACTAAACAGGGCGAACAGCCGGCCCAGGGCGGGGGAACGACGCGCCATGCCCGGTTTCGGGCCTGGTCGCGGTGGCGATGGCCTGGTCCAGCGCGGCGATCCCCCGCTCCAGCGCGGCACGGTCGCATGCCGGCATCGCCTGCAATATCTCGTTCGCGCGGGCCTCAACCTCGCCGAAGGCGCGGCGGAACAGGTCGCGCCCCGCCTCGGTGATGGCATAGTTCCGCAGGCGCCGGTCCGAGCCCAAGATGGCGCGGGTGATCAGCCCCTTGTCCTCCAACCGCGAGGCGGCGCGGCTGACCTGCACCTTGTCCAGCGAGGTGCGCTGGGACAGCCGCAGCGAATCCAGCGACCCGGCATCCTCCAGCAGGAACAGCAGCCGCCATTCCTCGCGCGTGAAACCATGCTCGCGGCCATAGACCGCGACAAGCTGGCGCGAAAAGGCTTCGGCCACCACGGCCAGTTGATAGGGAAAGAAGGTCTCGATACGCATCACATAGCCCGCAAACCTGTTTCAATTGAAAGTGTTCGTCGATTTTCCGCCAGTTTCAATCTTCCGATGTCGAGACAGACCGAACAGGGCCAACCATAGGTGCATATTTGTTGCAACAACAACGTCACGCCGGCACGGATCTTCGCGGCGCTGCCAAGGCGACATCCTCGGCTTGCCTGCCGGCATCGGGCCTGGCCGCCTTGAGGCATCAGCGCGGCAGGAACTCGGCCGAAAGCATGGCGATGCGCCAGCCTTCGGGCGTGCGGGCAAAGGTCATGTCATAGCTGCCGACCATCGCCACGCGGCCGGGACCGTCGCGGAAATCGGTGATGATCATGCGGCATTTCCCCTGGACGCCGCCCCTGCCGGCCCGCCACAGCAAGATGTCGGTCATCTGGTGCCGGCACAGCCCGCGAAAATTCCGCACCGAATATTCGGCCAGTTCCGCCAGTTCGGCCCGACCCCGCCTTTCGCCGGCGGCAATGCCCGAGCCGCCAAGCGCGGCGGGCGCGGCATTGCGGCGAATCCAGCGGCCGTCCGGGGTGAAAAGCCCGGCCCATGCCGTCGCCTCGCCCGCGTCCAGCAGATGCACATACCGGCCGAGCAGAAAGCGGATCTCGCGCTCGGCTTCCGGGTCGATCATCAGCTCGGACGTCATGCGGCCGCCGATTGCCCGATGACATATCCGAAGGTCAGCGCCGGACCCAGCGTGATGCCCGGCCCGGGATAGGCGCCGGACATCACCGAATTGATGTCGTTGCCGCAGGCATAGAGGCCGGGTATCGTCCTGCCCCGGCTGTCCCTGACCTCGCCTTTCGCCGTGATGTCCAGGCCCATAGAGGTGCCGATGTCGCCCGGATAGATCTCGACGGCGTAGAACGGCCCCTCCAGCGGGCGCAGGCAGGGGTTCGGCCGGTTCTCGCCATCGCCCAGATAGCGCTGATAGCTGGTCGATCCCTTGCCGAAGGCCGGGTCTTCGCCGCGTGCCGCCGCCTCGTTGAACAGGGCGACCGTCTGCCGGAACGTCGCGACGTCGATGCCGCATTGCCGGGCCAGCCCCTCCAGCGTCGCGTCGCGCTTCAGATAGCCGCTGGCGACATGCCGGCCGATCCGCGCCGGAAAGGCATGCGCGGCACCCAGCCCATAGCGCCGCATCGCCCGGTGATCGGCGACCAGCCAGGCGGATTTCTCTCCGTCGGCCAGCAGCTTCGCGATCAATCCCTGCACGAAGTCATGATAGCTGGAAGCCTCGTTGACGAAGCGCCGGCCGTCATGGCCGACGGCGATCACGCCGGGCTTGGCACGGTCCAGGAAAAGATGCGGGAAGGGCCGCACCGATCCGTCGGCATTGCGCAAGAGCGAAACCGGCGTCCAGAAACCGGCATTGGGGTTGGTGTCGACAAAGGCCGCTCCGACGGCCTCGGCCGCGGCGATCCCGCCGCCGGTGCCCGAGACCGGCGACATCGAATAATGCGGCAGGCCGCGCCTGACATGCTCGAAGCTTTGCGCCCGACGCGCCGCATCATGCGGATAGCCGCCCGCCGCAAGAACCACGCCGCGATGCGCCGCGATCCGGCAAACGCCCCGTGGCCCCTTGAGTTCGGCCCCGACGACCCGCCCGGATTCGTCCTGCAGCAGCCGCACCAGCTCATGCCCGGTAAAAAGCGGGATGTTCCTTGCGAACACCGTCTCGGCCAGGCGCCCCGAGACCGCCGCGCCCATCACCAGCCGCGTGTTCCGCCCCCAGGTCAGCCGGTCGCGGAAATAGCGCAGCACTGCCCCGGTCGCATAGGCCGCCGATTTCACCGACCGGGTCATGCGCAGGAAGTGAAAGATGTCCGGGCGCCCCAGCGGCATTCCGCCGAGGATCGTGAAATCGGCGATGGGCGGGCGCATCCGATAAAGGTCCGCCCCCAGCCGGCGGCCGTCATAATCCAGCGCGTCCAGCGCCCGGCCGCCTTCGGTCGCACCCGGCGCATCCGAATGATAGTCGGGCGACAGCGCGCGATGCGCCATCTTGAGCGCGGTTCTTTCGTGGAAAAAGCCGATGGCCTCGGGGCTCTTGTCGAGAAAGGCGTCCACCAGCTCGGCATTGAAGCGATTGCCCGTCTCGCCCCGGATATAGGCGCGCGCCGCCTCGCGGTCGTCGGTCATGCCGGCCGCCGCGGCGATCGGATTGCACGGCACCCAGATCGCGCCGCCGGAAACGGCGGTGGAGCCGCCGAAGAATTCGGACTTCTCGACGATGACCGGCTTCAACCCGTGATGATGGGCAGAGATCGCCGCCGCCATGCCCGCGGCACCCGAACCCACGACCAGAAGGTCGCAGGTATCGGGCAGGTCCGGCAGATCAGGCTTCGGCATGGATGGCCTCCTGGCGCGGGAAGCGGCCGATGGCCCAGCCCCCGTCCACCGTCAGGACATGGCCGGTGATGAACGACGCCTCGTCCGAGGCGAGGAAGCGGACGGCGCGGGCCACATCCTCGGGCTTGCCGACGCGGCGCAGCGGGCAGCCGTCGATCATCTGGTGCCGCCGCCACGGCTCGCTGCGGATGCGTTCGGCCGTCAGCGGCGTCTCGATCAGGCCGGGCGCGACGGCATTCACCCGGATGCCGTTCGGGCCGAAATCGGTGGCCATCTGCCGGGTCAGCCCGATCACCGCCGCCTTCGACGCGGAATAGCCGCAGGAGTTCTGCGCGCCGATCAGCCCGAAGATCGAGGCGGTGTTGACGATGGCGCCGCCGCCCGCATCCATCATCCGCTGCACGGCCCAGCGTGACAGGCGGAAAAGGCCAAGCACGTTGATGTCGAAATAGCGGGTGAAATCCTCGTCGCCGGTATGCAGCGCATGGGCGCCGCGCGCGATCCCCGCATTGTTCACCAGGATGTCCAGCCGCGCCCGGGCGCCGTCCAGGACCGCGCCGATCTGCTCCGGCAGGCCCGGGTCGGTGACATCGCCCAGGACGGCCGTTACCCCGGGGCGGGCCGCCAGCGCCTCGATGCCCGCCGCTTCGCGATCGACGGCCAGGACATGCGCGCCCGCTGCAAGCAGCGCCTCGGCGATCGCAAGGCCGATCCCCTGCCCCGCGCCGGTCACGATGGCCGTCCGTCCGTCCAGATTGCTTGGTTCCAGCATTTCCCCTCTCCCGTTTCAGAATGCCGCGGTGCCGCCGACCGAGCGGCCGCCATCGACGATCAGCACTTGCCCGGTGACATATTCCGCACGCGGATCGGCGAAAAAGGCGACCGCATGGGCGATATGCTCGGGCGTGCCCAGCTTGCCGGTGGGTTGCTGGACGCGCAGGCCCTCCAGCCCCTCGGACCGTTCCAGCAGCATGTCGGTCGCGATCACGCCCGGAGCCACCGCATTCACGGTGATCTGCCGCCCGGCCAGTTCCAGCGCCAATGCCTTGGTCAAGCCGGCGACCGCCGCCTTGGAGGCGACGTAATGCGCATAGTTCCGCGCCCCGAAGGCCGCGCGCGACGCAAGGTTCACGATCCGTCCGCCCTCGGGCAGCACGCGGGCCGCCTGCTGGCAAAGGGTGAACATGGCGACCAGGTTGACCTCATACATCCCGCGGAAATCGTCGGCGGTCAGCGCATCGAATGCGCAGGTGTTGAAGATGCCGGCATTGTTGACCAGCACGCGCAGGTTTTCCGCGCCGTCGATCAGCGCCTGCGTCGCCGCCGGGTCGGTGATGTCCAGCACGGCGGCGCGGGCGCTGCGGCCCATGGCGACAAGCTGGCGCACGGTTTCCTGCGCCCCCTCGGCGGCACGGTCGGCCACGACGACGGCATGGCCCTCGTCAGCCAGGCGATGCGCGATAGCCCGGCCTATGCCCGAGCCTGCGCCCGTCACGATTGCGGTGGTAAGCGGTTGAGAGGTCATGATTCACCAGTCGGTCCGGCAGTTGACGGTAAGTATCGCCCCCGGCCCGCTAACGCGCCCGGGGGCCCGGCATCATTCGACGCCAAAGGTGTTTTCGTCGATCTTGTCGTACAGGTTCGCCTTCAGGATCGCGGCGACCGCGTCGGCATCGGTGCGGTCCACGTCGGCGACAAGCGCGCGCCACTTCTCCTCCAGCGCGACGAACTCCTCCAGCACATCGGTCGGGTCCTCGATCCCCCGTTCGGCCACGGCCTTGGCCGGCAGCTTTTCGACCACCTGCGCCTGGAAGGCCGCCAGCGTATCCTGCAATTCCTGCGTGGGCTCGCCGATCTTCAGCCCACGCTCTGCCGATCCGGCCAGCGCCGCCTCGACGCCGACGTGATAGGCGACCTGCGACCGGGCCAGGCCAAGCGCGATGTTGTCCAGCAGGACGCGCCGCTGCGCCGGTTCCAGCCCGGCCCAGAAATCCTTGTTGAAGACATAGGTCGCGCCCAGGACCACGCCCTGCGGCAGCACGTTCACGGTCTTGGCGACCTCCCAGAACTTGTTGCCCTTGTCGAGGTTGGTGGCATCCGAAAGCGTGCAGTCGATCGAGCCGCGCTCGAGCCCGGAATAGACATCGGCGATGGGAACCGAAACCGGCACGCCGCCCAGGGACTGGATCCATTCCGTTTGCGCCGTGCCCGCCACCCGGACCTTCTTGCCGGCGACATCCTTGGGCGAGACGATCTCGCCCATGCAGATGAAATTGTAGAAGGGCGTCGAATAACCGCCCAGGAAAATGCCGCCGTTCCTTGCCCATTCGGCGCGGATCTTTTCATTGGTCAGGGCCAGTTCCGTCCAAGCGAAGGCCGCGGCAAGATCGTCCTTGGCGACAAAGGCCAGGTCGTTCACCGTGTTGTTCAGCGGCAGTTCCGACGGCGTATAGGGCGGATAGACGATGCCCAGTTGCGCCACGCCGTCCGCGATGCCTTGCATCGTCGTGGGGGCGGGCACCAGCGCGCCCGAGGAATAGATCTCGAACTCCATCGCCCCGTCCGTCGCCTCGGCGACATCCTTGGCGAATTGCTGATAGGGAAACTCGTTCAGGATATGTGCAGGCGCCATCCAGTTGGTCGCCTGCCAGGTTTCGGCCGAGCCCGAAGCGGCCAGGACGGGCAGCAGGCCGATGCCCAGAAGCAGTCTTTTCATGGTTCTCTCTCCCCAGGGTTGGACATGGCCGTGCCGCATTTCCACCGCGGCACGGCGAAGGATAATCAGCGGGTGGTGGTCATCATTCCCGGCAGCCAGAGGCTGATCTGCGGAAAGGCGATCAGGGCAGCCAGGACCAGCAGGTCGACCATGATGAACCAGGTCACGCCGCCGAAGATCTGGTTCAGCGTGACTCTGTTGCCGAGCGACGTCTTGATCACGAAGACATTCATGCCGACCGGCGGGCTGATCAGGCCGATGGTCATCAGCTTGATGACCAGGATGCCGAACCAGATCAGGTCGATGCCATGCTGCGCCAGCAGGGGCGCCAGCACCGGCATGGTCAGCAGCATGATCGAGATTTCCTCCATGAAGGTTCCCATCAGCACCAGGATGATGCAGATCAGGATCACCACGGTCATGGCGCTGTAGCCGTCGAAGAAGCCCATCACCCAGGTCGGAATGGTCGCGAGCGCGATGAAGCGCGCGAAAAGCGCCGCGCCCAGCACGATCATGAAGATGGCCGAGGTGCCGGCTGCGGTGTCGATGATCGACCGCTTCAGCATGGCAAGGTTCATCCTGCCGCGCGCGAGGGCGATCAGGCAGGCCAGGAAGGCACCGACGGCGCCGGATTCCGTGGCCGTGAAGGCGCCGGTAAAGATGCCGCCCATCACGATGAACGTCACCAGGGGCAGCGGCCACGCATCGCGCAGCAGGGCGATCTTTTCGGCGCGCGTCGTGTGGTCGACATAGCGGGGGGCAAGCCCCGGATTCAGCATGCAGCGCGTGGTGATCATCAGGATGAAGGCCGTCGCCGTCAGGATGCCGGGGATCACGCCGGCCATGAACAGCGTGTTGATCGAGGTGTCGACCAGCAGGCAATAGACGATCATCAGCACCGAGGGCGGGATCAGCGCGGCCAGCGTGCCCGAGGCCGCGACGGCACCCGTCGCAAGGCCGGGATTGTATTTGCTGTCCAGCATCTCGGGCACGGCGATGCGCGAAAAGGCGGCCGAGGTCGCAACGCTCGACCCGCTCGCCGCGCCGAACAGGGCCGATGCGAAGACGGTCGATGAGGCAAGCCCGCCGGGGATGCGCGCCAGGAAGATGCGGGCCGCACCGAACAGGCCGCGGGTCAGCCTGGCCTCGACCGCGACAAAGCCCATGAACAGGAACATGGGGATCGCCGAGAGGTTCCAGTCGCCGATCAGGTTGAACGGGATGGCCTTGGTGATGCCGATGGCGGGCTTCAATCCCATCATGGCCCAGATGCCGAAGAAAGCAGTCGAGCCCATGGCCACCCCGATGGGCACGCGGATGCCGATCAGAAGCAGGATGGCCGCAACGCCGGCTAAGCCGATTTCAAGACGTTCCATGACGCGTCCTCAGATGTCCAGAGCATGGGCAGCGGTGCGGATGCGACCCCGGTCCCCCAGGACCAGCCGCAACAGGATGACCACGACCGCCAGGAAAAAGCCGAAGGGCAGCAGGAACTTGGCCGGCCAGGTGGTGATCCGCCAGATGCCGTCCACCGTTTCGTTTATGCGCCAGGCATGCGTGGCCACGCCCCAGGAGAACCAGCCGAGGATCGCGTAGTAGACGACCGAGACCATATCGGCGAGCCTGAGCATGACCGCCTGGGCGCGGGGCGGCACCTTTTCATAGACGACCTCGACGACGATCGAGCCGCCCGCAGCCTCGACCCAGGCCAGCGGCAGGAACACGCAGGCGATCATGTAATAGGCCGCGACCACTTCGGCCGTGCCCGGCAAGGGCGCGTTGAAGGCATATTTGCCGATCACGTCGATCATGACGTGGAACATCATCAGCAGAACCGTCACCCCCGCTATCCATCCCAGAAGATGCGTCAGTTTTTCCGTCAGCTTGACCATCACGTCCTCCCCGGCGTCATTGCATGCGATAGCCGCCGTTCACGTCGACGACGGCGCCGGTGATGTATGCCGCATCCGGCCCCATCAGGAACGACACCGCCCCCGCCACGTCCTGCGGCGTGCCGATGCGGTTCAGCGGAATGTTGGCCGCGACCGTCGCGTCCCGTTCCGGCGGCAGCGACTGCCGCAGCATCGGCGCATCGATCAGGCCCGGCGCCACCGCATTCACGGTAATGCCCAGGTTTGCCGCCTCGCGCGCGCCGGCCTTGACCAGCGCCATCACCGCCCCCTTCGAGGCGATATAGGCCGAGCTGGAGCGATAGCCGCCAAGCTGGGCCGCCACCGAGGCAAAGCCCACGAAACGTCCGCCCGCCATGGCCCGGCGGCTGGCGCCACGCAGATATTCCCGCAGCAGAAGGAAGGTGCCGGTGGAGTTGACGGCCTGCGTCCGCTCCCAGTCGGCCAGCTGGATGTCGGTGATCGGCGGGCGGTCGCCATTGGCGGCGAACAGCAGGATCCCGGCGGCGGCGACCACATGGTCGATGGGCCGGCCCAGCGACCCGGCCTCGGCGAAGGCCGAGATCACCGCGGCTTCGTTCGCGACATCCAGCGCGATGGCCCGATGGCCCCGCCCCGGCAGCGTATCCGCGACCCGCTCCGCCGCCTCCTGCGACAGGTCCGTGGCAAGGACCGCAAAGCCGTCCTGAGCCAGGCGATGACAAACAGCTTCCCCGATGCCACCGGCGGCGCCGGTGACAAGCACGATTCCAGACATGGCTTGAGGCTCCTCCCTCTCGTTGCAAACGTAATGAACACATTCCTGTGGTTATTGCAAAGAGAATCTGCATCAGATACAGTTTTTGGATACATTTTATCCCAACCCGACCGGGGGCCCCTTGAGCCAGGCACATACCAGCACCGAAGTGGCGACGCAGAAGCTGCGCGAGGCGATCCTCAGCGGCGAGCTCTTGCCGGGCGACAAGCTGCACCAGGACCGGCTGGCGGAAATGCTGGGCATCTCGCGCACGCCCTTGCGCGCCGCACTGACGGCGCTGGCGCAAAAGGGACTTGTCTCATACGCGAGCAATCGCGGCTTCTATGTGCGCGAGTTCTCGTTTGCCGAAGTGTCCGGCGCCTTCGAGGTGCGCGCCGAGCTGGAGGCGCTGGCCTGTCGCCTGGCCGCCGGCAACATGACGGACGAGGCGCGACGCCACCTGGCCGATCTGGTGGCCGAGGGCGACAGGCTCCTGAGCCCCGGCGCGTTGCTGCCCGAAAACCTGGCCGACTATCGCCGGATGAACGTGAATTTCCACACCGCGGTGATGGCGCTTTCCGGCAATGCCTGGATCATGGAATTCGTGCAAAGCCTCCACAACGTGCCCGCCGCATCCGACCGCGTGATCATGTGGCGCGATTTTCGCGTGCTCGAACGATCCCATGACGATCACCACCGCATCGCCCATGCCCTCTCCAAGGGCCAGGGCGAACGCGCGGCCGCCCTGATGCGCGAGCACATCACCTTCGCGCTGGAGCATCTGCACGAGCAGATGAAGCTCTACCCGCAGGATTTTCTGCGCATGCCCAGCTTTGACAAACCCGCAAAAGGCCGAAGCGGCCAACGCAACCGGAGGACCACCTGATGACCATCCGCCTATTCTTCTCTCCCGCCTCACCCTTCGTGCGCAAGGTCATGGTCGCCGCGCATGAGCGCGGTGTCGGGATCGAGAAGCTGCCCTCGGCGGCCTGGCCGGTCAAGCGCGACCCCGAGATCGTGCGCCACAACTCGACCGGCAAGGTGCCCTGCCTGCTGCTTGACGACGACACGCCGGTCTTCGACAGCCGGGTGATCTGCGCCTATGTCGATGCTAGGGGAACGGTCGGCGAGACGCTATACCCGCAGGACAAGCGGCGCTTCGCCGTCCTGACGCTGGAGGCACTTGGCGACGCGATTCTGGAAGCGGCCTTGCTGCACCGCTACGAAAACGTGCTGCGGCCCGAGGAGAAGCGCTGGGACGACTGGTCGCGCGGGCAGATGGAAAAGGTCGATTCCGGCCTCGACGACCTGGAAGGGCGCTGGTTCGACGTCCTTTCCGACGGCTTCCATGCCGGCAGCATCGCCGTGGCCTGCACCTTGGGCTATCTGGACTTTCGCTTTGCCGAGAAGGACTGGCGCACAGCCCATCCAAAGCTTGCCGCATGGTTCGCCGAGGTTTCGGCGCGCCCGTCGCTGGCCGCATCGGTGCCCGCGGCCTGAAGCACATTCCGGATCGCGGGCCCCATGCCAAAGGCGGGGCCCGCGATCCGGCGATCTTGCCGACCGCCTTCGCAGCCTCACCTGCCTGCCGGGGCAGTCCTTTCGCCCTGCCCCAGCAGCCAGACCAGATACAGCCCGCCGCACAACCCGGTCATCGTGCCGATGGGCATCAGCAGGCCGAAGGGTGCCCATTGCCCGATCAGATCGGCCGCCATCAGCAGCGCCGCCCCCGTCAACGCCCCGGACAGCAGCGGCAGTTCGGGCGAGCGGGTCAGGCGACGCGCGATCTGCGGCCCGGCCAGCGCGACGAAGGCGATGGGACCGGCGCTGGCGGTCGCGACCGAGGTCAGCCCGATGGCCACGATCACCAGCGTCACCCGGGTCCGGCCGACATTCAGCCCAAGCTGCGCGGCCAGGGCCTCGCCCATCTCCAGCAACGCGAGGCGGCGCGCGTTCCGCAGAACCAGCGGCGCAAACAGCACCAGCCCCGCCAGTGCCGGCCAGACATGACCCCAGCTTCGCGCGTTCAACGAGCCGGCCAGCCAGATCTGCGCCGACATCGCGCGCTCGAGGCTGCCCATGACCATCAGCACGTTGTTCACCCCGGTCAGCACCGCACCGACGCCGATGCCGACCAGGATCAGGCGATAGCCGCCCTCGGTCCCCTTGCGCCGCGACAGCATCAGCACGACCAGCGCCGTCGCCAGGCCCGAGATCACCGCCGCCGATGCGACCTGGAACGTCCCGGCATTGAACAGGGTGATCTGCACGATGGCCCCCGTCGCGGCCCCGGTGGTGAAGCCGATCACGTCGGGCGAGCCAAGCGGATTGCGCGACAGCGACTGAAAGACCGCCCCCGCCATGCCCAGAGAGGCCCCGACCATCGCCGCCGTCAGCACCCGCGGCAGCCGGATGCGGCGCAGCACGCGCGTTGCGGTGGCATCGTCCGATGAGCCGATCAGCCCCTCGACCACCTGTCCGGGCGACAGCCGGGCCGTGCCGGTGCCCAACAGCAGCAGTGCCAGCACAAGGCACAGCAGGCACAGCGCCAGGCAGACGGTCACGCTGCGCGGGCGCCACAGGACCGAGGCGCCGCCGATGCGAAGGGCACGGGTCCGGGGCAGAATCATAGCCGTGCCAGCCTGAAGCGGCGCACGACATGGATGAAGAACGGGCCACCCAGGATCGTCGCGACGATGCCGGCCGCGATCTCGTTCGGGGGCGCGACGATACGGCCCAGGATGTCCGCCCCCAGCAGGGTCGAGGCCGCGAACAATGCGGAAAGCGGCAGCACGCGGCGATTGTCCGGCCCGGTGACGGCGCGCGCGATATGCGGTGCGACCAGCCCGACGAAGCCGATGGGACCGGCGGCGGCGGTGGCGGCGCCGGCAAGGATCATCACCGACAGGCAGGCGGCCGCCCAGAAGCGTTCCGGCCTCAGCCCCAGCGCGCGGCCGGTGTCATGTCCCAGCGCCATGGCGTTCAGCCCCGGCGCCAGCGCCAGGGCCAGCGCCCCCCCCCAGGACCAGCGTCACGCCCATGGTCAGCGCGACGGCGCGGCCGCGCCCCTCCAGGGCGCCGGCGCCCCAGTTGCGAAACAGGTCCAGCACCTCCAGCGCCGAATTCAGGATGACCAGGCTGGCCGCCGCCCCCAGCAGGACCGAGATTCCTGCCCCCGCCAGCACCAGCCGGACCGGATCGGTGCCGCTTTCATGCGCCCGTCCCAGCAGGAACACCGCGACGCCCGCCAGCCCCGCGCCCAGAAAACCGAACCAGACATATTGCGCCATCTGCGTCAGCCCCAGCGCCGAGGCGCCCAGCACCACCGCGATCGCGGCCCCCGAGTTCACGCCCAGCAACCCCGGTTCGGCCAGCGGATTGCGGGTGACGGCCTGCATGACCGCCCCGGCAAGGCCAAGCGCCGCCCCTGCGAAAACCGCCAGCAGGGTCCGGGGCAGGCGCAATTCGCGCACGATCAGATGCAGGTCGTTGCCGGGATCGAAGTCGAACATCGCCGCAAGCACCTGTCCGGGCGGCACCGCGCGCGAGCCGATGGCAAGGCTGGCCAGCGCCAGCACAGCCAGCACCGCGATCCCCAGCGCATAATGCCGGCCCGCCGGGGCCTGCCGCAGCAGCGGAGGATGCGGGATCGGGCCTTGCGGGGTCATTTCGCAAAGATTTGCCGGACGGTCTCGACGATCTGCAGGCCGGAATAGTAATCCACCCGGAACGAGGTCGGACCCAGCGGATAGACCCGGCCCGCGCGCACGGCGGGCAGGTTCGCCAGCACAGGATCGGCGCTGAAGCTGCGCACCATCGCATCCGTGCCGTTGAGCAGGAAGACACTGTCGCCGCTGATCGCGGCGGGCAGGTTCTCATGCGAGATGAAGTCGAAATCGGCCGAGCGCGAGACGTCGCCCTGCATTCCCTCAGGAATGCCCCTGACCGAAAAGCCAAGCGCCGCCAGGACCTTGGCCTGCGGGCTGCTGGGCTTGCCGACGGCATAGGTGCCGGCGAAGTTGTAGGACACGACGCTGACATCCCCCTCGGGCAGCGCCAGGGTCGATTTCACCTCGGCGGCCTGCCGGGCGAAATCCTGGGTGACGCGGGCGGCGTCGACTTCGTGCCCGGTCGCGCGGCCCAGCACCTGGGCCAGGTTCTCCCAGCTCTGGGCCGAGTAATCCAGCACGATCACAGGCACGCCTTGCGCGCGCACCTGCTCCAGGTAGGGCATGATGCTGTCGCCGCCGACCGATGAGGCGACGACCAGATCCGGTTCCTGCACGATCAGCGATTCGATGTCGAAATTCAGGTTGGGATACAGGACCTCGACCCCACGCCGGTCGGCCACCTCGGCCCATTGCGTGAAAAAGCCCTTGTCGTCGGTCAGCGGCCCGACCAGCGCCGCGGCCGTCGCCGCGACCGGCGCGTCGATGGCCAGCAGGATACCGGTCAGGCTGGGCGAGGCCGAGACGATCCGCAGCGGCGGGGCGGCCACCGTGACCTCGCCCGTCGCATCGGGAATGCTGCGCGGCCAGCCTTCGGCCAGCGCCACGGCGGGCAGGATCAGCACAAGCAGCAGCGGCGTCAGACGACGAAGCATCGGCATCCCTCAGATCGGCAATTCGGCATCGTCGAGGTCTTCCAGCCTCAGCCCGCGCTTGCGTATCTCGGCATATTCGCGCAGGCGGATTCGGTCGATCTCGGAACTGCTGGCGCCATGCTTCCAATAGCCGAAGACGCGCAGATCGTCGCGCGCCAGCCCCAGTGCACGGAAATGGCTGCGAAATTCGCGCATCTCCTGCCGCTCGCCGGCAGCCCACAGCGTCCAGCCGCACGCCGAGCCGATGGCGGCGCGCGCGGCGGCCAGCAGTGCCCCGGTGGTCCCGGCCGGCTGGTCGGGGCTGCGGCGGATCAGGTGATAGTCGATGCCCGGCAGCCGCGGCAGTTCCTGAAAGGCGCCGGCTTCGCCCGTCTCGATCCACAGGCTGCCGCGAACGCCTTCCGGCCAAGCGTTCAAAATGGCATGGACGGCGGGAATGGCAGTTTCGTCGGCAAAGACCGCTACGCGTTTCAGCGGGTCTTGCGCGGGGACCAGATGCTGACGCGGGCCGATCATCCACACCGTGGTGCCGGGCCTGGCAGCCGCCAGCCAGCGCATCGCCGGACTGTCGTCGTCATGGATCACGAAGTCGATCTCGACCGTGCAGGCGGCGGGATCGAAGCTGCGGATGGTATAGATCCGCGAGACCGGGCGCTGGCCCTCGGGTGTCTCGACCTCGATGCGCACCGCCAGGTTGGCCGGCTGCCATGCCCCGGGGTCGGAGGGCGCGATGCGCCCGACCAGCCGCGCGACCGAGGCGAAGGGGTGCCGTATCCCGACGACCTCCATCTGGACCCTGTCCATGTCCCGCATGTGGTCCTGCTGCGACAGCAGGCCCTCGGGGTCTTCGACGGATTCCTTGTTCGGGCTGGCCATGGCATCCTTTCCGCCCGCGGCTGGATTCGCGGGACCGCTGGTCGTGAAATGCGATGGCTGATCGCCGGACCGGGCTCCGGCGCAATGGCTGAAACCATATTGCAGAGCGCATTCCGCAATGCAATACACAAGCCCACCCAAAAGGCGATCGAGGAAGGAGCCGGAATGTCCCATCGCCTGCATGCCGACGCCGTGACGCTGCGCTATCAGGCGCGGGTGATCTCGCAAGACCTGTCGCTGGCGATCCCGGACGGCTCGTTCACCGCCATCGTCGGGCCGAACGCCTGCGGCAAGTCCACCCTGCTGCGGGCGCTGTCGCGGCTGCTGGTCCCCGATGCGGGACAGGTGGTGCTGGACGGCAAGGCGATCTCGGCGCTTCCCAGCCGCGAGGTCGCCCGCAAGCTGGGCCTGCTGCCGCAATCGCCGGTGGCGCCGGACGGGTTGACGGTGGCCGAACTGGTGGCGCGCGGCCGTTTCCCGCATCAAAGCTTCCTGCGGCAATGGTCGCCGGACGACGAGCGCGCGGTGCGCTCCGCGCTGGAGGCGACGGGCACCCTGCCCCTGGCCGAGCGCCCGGTGGCCGAGCTGTCGGGCGGCCAGCGCCAGCGGGTCTGGATCGCCATGACGCTGGCGCAGGAAACCGACATCCTGCTGCTGGACGAGCCCACGACATTCCTGGACATCGTGCATCAGGTCGAGCTGCTGGAACTGCTCGCCGGCCTGAATGCGCAGGGGCGGACCGTCGTCGCGGTGCTGCACGAACTGAACCTGGCCTTTCGCTATGCCTCGCATCTGGTGGCGATGTGCGAGGGCGCGGTGGTTGCCGAGGGCGCGCCGGAAACCATCGTCACCGACCAGTTGATGCGGCAGGTGTTCGGGCTTGATGCGCTGGTGCAGCCCGATCCGCTGACCGGCCGGCCGATGGTGATTCCCCGGCCGCGCCGATGATCACTCGAAGGTGCTTTGCCCGCCCGTCGCGCGGTTGATCAGCCGCGCGGCATCGCGCAACGCCAGCCCCGCCTGGGGCGAGTTCAGCTTGCCCAGATCGGCCGCCGTGGTGACGACGCAGGTCAGCTCGCCCTGCGCATCCAGGATCGGCGCGGCCTGCCCGGTCACGTTCGACAGCAGGTGGCTGGTCAGTTCGGCCCAGCCCTCGGCGCGGATGCGGTCGATGACGGCCTTGCCGGGCGGCGTGCCGCGGAAATGCCGCGGCTGGATGCGGCGCGCGGCCTCGATCTGGGCGCGGGGCAGATAGGCCTGGAACACCATGCCGCAAGCGGTGTTGTCCACCGGCAGGATGTCGCCCAGGCTGACGGCGGTGATCGAGAATTGCGCGCTGCGATACCAGCGCACGATGGTCGGCCCGCGCTCGGTCCAGATGCAGACGCCACTGCTGAGCCCATGGTTCTCGGTCAGCTGCTTCATCTGCGTCCCGGCGATTTCGACCGCATCGACGCGGCGCAGGGCGGCGATGCCGATGCTCAGCGCCGCCGGGCCGAGATCGTAGCGGCTGGAGGCGGGGTCCTGCACCGCCAGCCCTTCTTTCACCAGGCTTTGCATGTAGCGATGCGCGGTCGAGCGGCCGGTCCGCGACAATTGCGCCAGCTCGGCCAGCGGCAGCGCGCGCTGTGCGGTGGCCAGGATGTTCAGGAAGCGCATCGCGATCGAGATGGACTGGATCGTCGCAGACCGCTTCTGGCCCAAGCGCTTGTCATCCTCGTCAAGGAAGGGCTCGAACTCCATCATGGCCGTGTCTCCTGTGCCTGCGGCTGGCTCGCGTGCGGGGCGTGCGGCAGCGCGGCAACACTAGCGCGCCGTCGCGCGGATGGCAAAGGGGTGCCGTCGACGACGAATTGACATGCGGAACGCATTGCGCAATGTGGGATTCGATTGAACGCCGCCAGCAACCTTCCTCGTGCCAGCCCGCGCTTCGCTGACAAGCCCGAGGAACATATGTCGAAGATTCATCTCAGGCGGCTTGCGCAAGGGGTCGGCCCGATCCCGCTTCTTGCCGCGCTTTCCGCCCTGCCCTTGCAAGCACAGGAAACGGACCAGGCTCCCCTTGTCCTGGATACGGTCATCATCACCGGCGACAACATCACGCGCGACATGATGCAGACCGCCAGTTCGGTCTCGGTCGTGACCGCCCGGCAGTTGGAAAGGGAAAAGGCCGGCAACGACGAGCTGCGCACCGCCATCGCCGGAACGGCCAACGTGATCTATACGGACAATGTCAGCACCCCGGTCATCCGGGGCCAGGACGCGCAGGGTCCGCATACCGGCGCCAACGCCTTCTTCGCCGGCTCGGTGCCGCGGGCGACGATCAACCTGGACGGCCATTATCTCAGCTATAACGAGCTGTATTTCGGCGCCACCTCGACCTGGGACGTGGACAGCATCGAGGTGTTCCGGGGGCCGCAGACCACCTCGCAAGGGGCGAATGCCATCGCCGGCGCGATCATCGTCAGCACCCGGGATCCCAGCTTCACGCCCGAAGGCGCCTATCGGCTGGAGGGCGGCAACTACAACCAGCGCGCCGCCTCGTTCATGTGGTCGGGGCCGCTGACCGACGAACTGGCTGCGCGGGTCTCGCTGGACTATTCCGCCCGCGACAGCTTCATCGACTATGTCAGCCCGACCTTCGTGCAGAACGAGATCGGCCAGGATTTCGTGAACGCCAATGCGCGCGTCAAGCTGTTGTGGCAGCCGGCCGAGCTTGCGGGCCTGTCCGCCAAGCTGACCTACAGCCACAGCCGGATGCAGCGCCCCAGCGCCGAAGGCGCCTCGGAACCCTATGACGAGCTGGAGTCCATCGCCACCTGGATGCCCGGCTGGGACCAGACCACCGATACCGCGATCCTGGATGTGGATTACGACACCGGCAACGGCATGGTGCTGAGCAGCAAGACGCAATACTCGACCTCGGATGTCGAGCGCCGCATCGGCACGGTGAACATGGGCGATGCGGATGTGTCGCAGGACAATTACTCGAACGAAAGCAAGCTGACCTTCGGCACGCCGGACGACCGGCTCAGCGGCGTGGCCGGCATCTATGTCGCCTTCACCGACCAGGACGAAACGCTGGAACAGGGCGGGCTTTCGACCTTCAGCGACAAGAAGTCGAACCTGGGACTCTACGGCGAGCTGAACTGGCGCATGGACGAACGCTGGACGCTGTCGGCCGGGCTGCGCTATCAGCGCGACCACATCCGCAGGCAGGGCGATGTCTCGCCGCTGTTCGCCAACAGCGACGTGGACTACGACCACACCTTCGACGTGCTGCTGCCCAAGCTGACGCTGGCCTATCAGGCGACGCCAGACTGGACGGTCGGTGCGCTGGTCAGCAAGGGCTACAACCCCGGCGGCATCTCGCTGGATTTCGGCTATTCCAAGGAATGGACCGAGTTCGACGCCGAGACCGTCTGGAACTATGAGCTGTTCACCCGGGCCGAGCTGATGGAGGGGCGGCTCGCGCTGACCGGCAACCTGTTCTACATGGACTACCAGAACGCCCAGCACAACATCGCGCATCTGGTCGATGGCGTGACCTATCTGCAGACGGTGAACGCGCAGGACGCAAGGGCCTATGGGCTGGAGCTTGGCGCCGATTACCGCGCGACCGATGCGCTGACGCTGCGCGGCAGCCTTGGCCTGCTGCATACCGAATTCGAGCGTTTCGACCAGATGCCCGCCTATGAGGGCAACGAATTCGCCCGCGCGCCCGGCAAGATGCTAACCCTTGGCGCAAGCTGGGATGCGACGGACAGGCTGAACCTGGGCGGACAGGTGCGCTATGTCGACGGCTACTACTCGAACACCGCCAACACCCCCGCCTATGAGGTGGACGGCTTCACGCTGGTCGATGTGCAGGCCAGCTACCAGGTCAATGACAGGGTCGCGCTTTACGGCTATGTCAACAACCTGCTGGACGAACGCACGCCGACGCTGCTTGAACCGGCGCGGGGGAATGTGGTCTTTACCCAGGGCAGCCTGACCTCGCCCCGCATGGTGGGGATCGGCATCCGCGGCACCTTCTAGGCCGCCGCAAGACGAAATTCCGGCCGGCGCCACCCGTGGGCGCCGGTCGCCTTGATTGATCCGCAGGCAGGGCATGTGATGCTTCGACCAAGACTGTGCATCGGCATGTCCGTTGCCCCCACCTGGCTCAGCGGCGAGGGCTGGCGCCACCAGGGCAGCGGCATCGAGGGGCTGTATTCCAGCGACCTGGCGCTTGACGTGGCCCGGCGGGCCGAGGCGGCGCATCTGGATTTCGTCTTTCGCCCCGATGCCAGCTTCCTGCCCCTGTCGGTGATGGAGCAATCCTTCGGCTTTTCCAGCCTGGACCCGACGCTGCTATTGGCGTCGATCGCGCGGGAAACCAGCCGGATCGGGTTGGTCACGACCATCTCGACCACCTTCGGCCATCCCTATCACGCCGCGCGCCAGCTGATGTCGCTGCATTGGCTCAGCCGGGGCCGGGCGGGATGGAACGTGGTCACCGCCTTGCAAGGCAACGAGAATTTCGGCCTGCCCGACATGCCCTCGTCCGAGGCGCGCTATGCCCGCGCCGCGGAGTTCACCCAGGTCGTGCGCCGGCTCTGGGGCAGTTTCCCGTCGCGCGCCCTGCTGGTCGACCGCGAGGCCGGGCATTACGCCGATACCGACCTGATCCTGCCCATCGACCATCAAGGCGCGAATTTCCAAGTGCGCGGCCCGATGAACCTGCCGGAATATCCCGGCGCCGACATCCCGCTGATGCAGGCGGGCGGCTCTGCCCTGGGGGTCGATTTCGCCGGGCAGGTCGCCGACATGGTCTTTGCCCAGACGCCGGACCTGGCCGCCGCGCTGGCGATGCGCCGACAACTGAGCGACCGCGCGCAGGCCCATCGCCGGCAACCGCGCGACGTGCGGCTGCTGCCGGGCCTGAGCCTCTATCTGGGGGACACGAGGGAAGAGGCGCGGGCCCTTTTCCTGGCCACGCATCACCGCCTGGACCGCCAGCAACGCATGGCGCGGGTGCGGGATTTCCTGGGGCTGGACCTTGCCGATTGGCCCGACGACCGGCCGATCACAAACGCGGACCTGCCCGAGAACCACCGCTCGCCGCGCTGCGCCAGCCAGTGCGACGCATTGCGGAGGATCATCCGCGACGACCGTCCGACGCCGCCCGACCTGCTGGCGCGGCCCGAGATCCTCGCATCGGTCCATTGGCAGGTGATCGGGACGGTGGACGACGCCGTGGCCGAGATCGCGACCTGGTTCCGAGCTGGCGGCATCGACGGCTTCATCGCCGTGCCGGGCGGCTCGGTCCGCTCGCTGGATCTGCTGCTCGACGCGCTGATCCCAAGGCTGGTCGAGGCGGGCCTGTTCCGGTCGCGCTATACCGCCGACACATTGCGCGGCCATCTGGAGGACTGACCCGACCCACATGGCCGCCGGCACCGTTGATGGTCGCCGGCCTGGGCTGGTCCGGCCCGATGCTCGCGATGCACGGCGATCAGAAGCTTGCCGATGGCCTGGCAACCATATCCCGGCCCTTGCAGGCTTGAGCGTCGGGATGTCGGCCATGGCCCGATGCGCGATCCGTCGCTTTCGCGGCACAGGTCGGCGCTTCTTAATGGCGGGCCAACCTAGCGCATCGGGTCGTCGTGCAAGGTGCCTTCCGGCATGGCCGATGCGGCGGTCGGGCCGCTTGTCCCGACACGGTGCCGACCTATGGGCAGCATCATCGGCTTGCCCGAAATGGGATCGGTCACCACGCGGCTGTCCAGCCCAAAGACGGCGCGCAGGGTGCCGGCGGTCAGCACCTCCTCGGGCGGACCCGAGGCGTAGAGCCGGCCCTCGCGCATCGCCACCAGCAGATCGGCATAGCGCGCCGCCAGGTTCAGGTCGTGCAGCACCATGACGATGGTGGTGCCGCGCGTCATGTTCAGATCGACCAGCAGGTCCAGCACCTCGACCTGGTGGCTGACGTCCAGGAACGTCGTCGGCTCGTCCAGCAGCAGGATGCCGGTCTGCTGCGCCAGCGCCATGGCGATCCAGACGCGCTGGCGCTGGCCGCCGGAAAGCTCGTCCACCGGGCGCTCGGCCAGCTCGGCGGTCTGGGTCGCATCCAGCGCGGCGGCGACGGCGCGGTCGTCCTCGGCGCTCCAGCGCGTCATCAGCCCGTGATGCGGATGCCGGCCGCGGCCGACCAGCTCGGCCACGGTGATGCCCTCGGGCGCGATGGGCGACTGCGGCAAGAGACCGAGCGTGCGGGCCAGTTCGCGCGCGGGAATGCGGTGGATGGCGCGGCCGTCCAGGGTCACCTGCCCCTGCGCGGGGGCAAGCAGCCGCGACAGGCTGCGCAGCAGCGTGGACTTGCCGCAGGCATTGGCCCCGACGATGGCGGTGATCCGGCCCGGCGCGACGGCAAGGTCCAGGTCGCGCAGGATGGCGGCATCGCCATAGCCGGCGGTCAGATGCTCGGCGATCAGTCGGTGGTCGGCGGTCACAGCGAGCCTCCTGCGCGGTTCACCCGCACGATCAGGTAGATCAGATAGGGCGCCCCCAGCGCCCCGGTGACGACGCCGACCGGATAGCGGCCCGGCATCAGGAATTGCCCGCAATAGTCGCCGACCAGCACCAGCGCCGCGCCGACCAGTGCCGAGGGCAGCAAAAGCGAGCCGCCGCTGCCCATGATCCGCGCAGCGATCGGTCCCGACAGGAAGGCGACGAAAGAGATCGGCCCGGTGATCGCCGTCGCCACCGCGATCATGCCGACGGCGCAGGCGATCACCAGCGTCCGCGTCGGCCCGACCCGGACGCCGAGGGCGGCGGCGGTGTCCTCGCCCATGCGCAGCGCCTCGAGATCGCGGGACCGGGACAGCAACACGCCGCCCGCCAGCGCCAGCACCGCCAGCAGCGGCAGCGCCTGCCCCAGCTGGGCACCGTTGACGCTGCCGGTCAGCCAGCGCAGCGCCTGCTGCAGATCCCAGGCCGGCGCGCGCGACAGCGTATAGGCGATGAAGCTGTGCAGCATGGCGGCGACCCCGATGCCGATCAGGATCAGCCGGGTGCCAGCGACGCCGCCGCGAAAGGACAGCCCATAGATGGCCAGCGCCACGCCCAGCCCCGCCGCCACGGCCAGGATCGGCACCGCCGGCCCGCTGATCCCCAGCACCACGATGGCGAACACCGCCGCCGCGCTGGCGCCCGAGCTGATGCCGATGATGTCGGGACTGGCCAGCGGGTTGCGCAGCATGATCTGGAAGGCGACGCCGCCCATGCCGAAGCAGAACCCGGCCAGCACCGACAGCACCGCCCTTGGCAGCCGCAATTGCCGCACCGTGAACGAGGCGCCGGGCACCTCTTGCCCGGCAAGCACGCGGATGACTTGCCCCGGCGGGGTGAAGGACTGGCCCAGCATCAGCGTCAGCGCAAGCATCCCCGCGATCAGCAGGACCAGGCCGGCAAGGATGGCCCGGCGCCGGCGGCCGCGCCGATGCCGCGCGGCGGCGATGGTGGCAAGGGTGGTGGTGGTGATGGCCATGGTCACAGCTCGCGCAGGCGCTGGCGGCGCACGATCCAGATGAAGAAGGGCGCGCCGACAAAGGCGGTGACGATGCCCACGTCAAGCTCGCCCGGCCGGGCCAGGATGCGGCCGAGGATGTCCGAGGCCAGCAGCAAGCCCGCCCCCGCCAGCGCCGAAAACGGCAGCAGCCAGCGATGGTCGGTTCCGACCAGCAGGCGGCAGAAATGCGGCACCACCAGTCCGACGAAGCCGATGGGCCCGCAGACCGCCGTGGTCGCCCCGCACAGCAGGATGGCGCCAAGCCCGGCGATGGCGCGGGTGCGTGCGACATTCTCGCCCAGCCCGGCGGCCAGGTCGTCGCCAAGCGCCAGCGCGTTCAGCTTGCGCGCCCAAAGCAGGCTGATCGCGAAGCCCGTGGCCAGGAAAGGCAGCACCGGCGCCAGGCGTACGAAGGTCGCCCCGCCCACGCCGCCAACCTGCCAGGACTGGATGCCCCCGGCGATGTCTCCGCGCGGCAGCACCACCGCGATCACCAGCGAGGCGAAGGCGACCGAGGTCGCGGCCCCCGCCAGCGCCAGCTTCAGCGGCGTCGCTCCGCCCCGGCCCAGCGAGCCGATGACATAGACGAACACCGCCGTCAGCCCCGCGCCCAGGATCGCCGCCCAGATATAGGCCTGTGCCGAGGTGATCGAGAACCAGGCGACGCCCACTACTACCGCCAGCGCTGCGCCCATGTTGATGCCCAGGATGCCGGGATCGGCCAGCGGATTGCGGGTGACACCCTGCAACAGCGCCCCGGAAAGCCCCAGCGCCGCTCCGGCCAGAAAGGCCAGCGCCGTGCGCGGCAGCCGTGCGGCGCTGGCGGCCTGGCCGATGGTCTCGGCCCGGCCGGCCAGCGCGGCGGCGATGTCGTCCCAGCCGACATCGCGGGTGCCGATCGCCACCGACAGCGCGCAAAGCAGTGCCACCAGCAGCACGACCGCCGCCAGCGCCAACGTGTTCCGCGCCGCCCGACGGCCCGGCATGGCGCCGGCCCGCGCCGTCATCTGGCCGGGCCGGCGGCCCTGGCCAGCCGCGCGACGTAATCGTCGAGCACCCAGGGGATCGACAGCGGCGTCGGGTTGGCCGCCGTGCCCATCGGATCGCTGCCCAGCATCACCAGCGCATCGTTCCTGACCGCCGGCATGTGCGAGATCAGCGGATCGTGCCGCATCGCCTCGAACAGGTCGCGGCTGCCATAGGTCACGAGGATGTCCACGTCGTCGAAGGCGTCGATCCGCTCGGCGCTGACCTGCCCGGAAAAGCTGCCGTCCGCCGAGGCCGCGACCACGCTTTGCGGCGAGCGCAGCCCCAAATCGGCAAAGAACTGCACGCGCGTGTCATGGGTGGTGTAGAAGCTGACGAGGCTCAGGTTCGTGGTGTCCAGATGGGTCACGAACATGGCCGACTTGCCGGCAAGCTGGGGATGGGCGGCAACGGCCTCGGCGATCCGGCCCTCGATGCGCGCGATCAGCGCGTCGCCCTCGGCCTCCATGCCCAGGCCGGCGCTGTTCAACCGGATCATGTCGCGCCAGTTCGTCGCCCAAGGCGTCTTGGGATAGGCGATCACCGGGGCGATCTGGCTGAGCATGTCGTAATCGGCCCGGCTGAGCCCGGAATAGGCGGCCAGGATCACGTCCGGGCGGGTGGCGGCGACCGCCTCGAAATCGATGCCGTCGCCCTCGTCGAACAGGACCGGGGTTTCGGCGCCCAGCTCCTCCAGCCGCTCCTCGACCCAGGGCAGGACGCCGTCGCCGTCGTCATCGCCGAAATTGGCGGCGGCAAACCCGACCGGCACGATGCCGAGCGCCAGCGGAACCTCGTGGTTGGCCCAGGCGACGGTGGCGACCCGCTGGGGCCGGGCAGGAATGGTGGTGGTGCCGAAGGCATGTTCGACAGCGACCGGAAAGCGCTCCTCGGCCCCCTGGGCCCAGGCCGTGCGCAGGCCAGCCAGCGACAGGAGGGCGACGGCCAGCGTCAGGCAGATGCGGGTTTTCGACGGCATGGCAAGCCTCGCAATCGCAGAAAGAACGCGGCCGAGGTTTCATCTCGGGCCGGATGCGTCAAGCACAAGATCGGTTCCTGACCAAAACCGGCGACATTTTCCCGTGGATTCCGACAAAAAGAATAGGATTATTCAATACAGCAGCGGCCGATCCGGCGTAGGACGCGCAATGAACGATGCTGGGCACCCGACGGACCCGCCGCCGGATTCGCCGCCAGTCCCTGGCCAGCGCGCTGTCCCGCATCGCCATCACAACGAAACTGGACCCTTGTCATGCCGATTGAACCCCGATTCAGAAATGCCCGGCCCCGCTGCCTGACCGCCGCATTGCTGGGCTGCACCGCGCTGGTCGCCGCCTTCCAGCCCCAGGCGGTGCATGCCCAGGACAACCGCAGCATCGTTCTGGACACCGTCGTCATCGAGAGCAACCGCACCGACGACGACGCAGGCTCGATCGTCGCGACCCGGACGATGGCGGGCAGCAGGATGGCGACGGATGTGCTGGACACGCCCGCCTCGGTCTCGGTCATCACCAGCAAGGAGATCCGGCAGCGCGGCGCGGAAACCGTCGAGCAGGTGCTGCGCTATACCGCCGGCGTCACGACCGACTTCTACGGCGGCGACGACCGCTTCGACTATTACAAGCTGCGCGGCTTCGACGCCTCGGTCTATCGCGACTGGCTGCCGATGCAGAAGGCGTTCGGCGGCATCCGCGAGGACGCCTTTGCCTATGAGCGGGTCGAGGTGGTCAAGGGCGGCAACTCGACCGTCGGCGGTCCCTCGGAACCCGGCGGCGCGGTGAACTATGCCACCAAGCTGCCCCGCACCCAGCGGTTCGGCGAAGCCTATGTGACCGCCGGATCCTTCGACCACCGCGAGGTCGGGGTCGATTTCGGCGACAACCTGACCAGGGACGGCACGCTGTCATGGCGCCTGACCGGCCGGGTGCAGAGGGCGGACAAGGAGCTCGACTACAGCAAGAACGACGCCAGCCTGCTGATGGGCGGCCTGACCTGGCGGCCCAGCGACCGGACCTCGCTGAGCGTGGTGCTGGATTACATGAAGCGCGACGGCTCGACCGGATCGGGCTTTCCGCCGGGCACGAACTTTTCGCGCGACCGCTTCTTCGGCGAGCCGGATTTCAACTATCTGGAGAACGAGCGCACATCGCTGAGCGTGCTCTTCGACCATGATTTCGGCAATGGCCTGAAATTCGGGGCCAATGCGCGATACAGCGACGAGGACCGCGGCTTCGGCTATGTCTATATCTGGGATGCCGACGGCCTGAACCCGGCGGACCGCTATTATTTCGCCAACGCCTCTTCGGCCGAGCAGTTCGCGGCGGACGTGCATCTGCAATACGACGCAGATTTCGGCACCGTCGGCAGCCGCACGCTGGTCGGCCTGCAATACAGCGACATCTCGGCCGATTCGAGGACCTGGTATGCGCCGGCTTCATCGATCGACTACACCGACCCGGTCTATACCGGCGGGCTCGATCTGGACGCGCTCGCCCCCTATACCGGGACCAGGACCGACGACAGCATCGCCTCGATCTACCTGCAGGAAGAGCTGACCTTCTCGGACCGGCTGATCGCCACCATCGGCCTGCGCCACGACCGGATGGACCTGTCGCGCACGGCGCTTGACGGAACCAGGACCCAGGCCGATTTCAACAAGACCACCTCGCGCCTGGGCCTGACCTACAAGATCACCCCCGAGCTTTCGACCTATTTCAGCTATGCCGAATCGGTGCTGCCCGCCGCTTTGACCGTCGAGCCCGAGGAAGGCGAGCAATACGAACTGGGGATGAAATACCGTCCGGCCGCCATGAACGCATTGTTCACGGCGGCGGTCTATGACCTGCGCAAGACAAATATCACCCGGCAGGACACCTCCGAGAACCCGCCCGTGCCCCGCACCATCGGCGAAATCCGGGCCCGCGGCATCGAGCTGGAGGCGCGGGCCGAGATCTCGCCCGAACTGAACCTGATCGCGGCCTATTCCTATACGGATACCGAGATCACCGACCGGCTGTCGCCCAACCAGGGCAACAGTCTGGGCAACGTCCCGCGGCATCTGGCCTCGGTCTGGATGGACTATACGCTGCAAGGCCACGGTGCCCGCGGCGACATGACCTTCGGCATCGGTGCACGCTACAAGGGCACGGCCTATAACGGCGATGACAACGGCTCCAAATCAGATGCCGCGGTGCTGATCGATGCCGCCTACAGCTATGCCCTGCGCAAGGACACGGTGCTTTCGGTCAATGTGACCAACCTGCTGGACGAAAAGCATCGCGAGGCCGCCTCGGGCGCCATCACCTACAATCCCGGCCGCGAGATCACCGCCACGTTGCGCCGGACCTGGTAATCCCGTCGCCCGCCCTGCCCGTCCTGCGGGCGGGGCGCCGATCCCTAGCCGGCAAGCCGGGCCCGGCGCCAGGTCGCCGGCGGTTCGCCGCAGGATTTGCGGAACACCCGCGTCAGATGCGCCTGGTCGGAAAAGCCGAGCTGCGCGGCGATGTCGGCCAGCCGCAGGTCGGATTCCAGCAGCAGCCGCTGGACCAGGTCGATGCGCTGGCCCAGTTGCCATTGCAGCGGCGTCGTGCCGGTCGTGTTCTTGAAGACATGCGCGAACCAGCTTTCCGACAGGCCGACGCTCTCTGCCATCTCGGCCACGGTCAGCCGCCGGTCGGGGCGGGTCGCCAGCCGCGCTTGCAGGCGCTTCATCTGCGCAGGCGTCAGCAGCGCCGCGGGACGTTCGCCGGTCTGCTGCGGCACGTCCAGCAGGGCGCTGAAGATGCTGCCGACCAGGCTTTCGGCATAGATGCCATGCTTGCGCGGCACCGCCACCTCGTCCACCAGCAGCCGCGCCAGCGCATCGACGGCGACGGCGTCCTGGATCTCGACGGGGCGGCGCAGGACGCTCAGCGCCTCGGAGCGGCCAAGCGGCGGCGACAGAAAGCGCAGCAGCCGGTCCTGGTGCACATGCAGGTCCAGATGCGAAAAGACATGCGGCGCGGTGAAGCGGGTCCACATCGGCACGCCGGCCGGCACATAGATCGCCCGTGTCATCGGCCGGCAATGGCGACCGATGCCGTCGTCGCGGTTCGAGATGCGGATATGCGAGGACACGTCGTTGAAGAAGAAGACGATGCGCGGGTCGGGCGACAGGTAATAGCCCTGGGCGCCGGTCTGGCCCTCGGCCTCCCAATAGACGCTGACCAGCCCGTCGAGTCCGCGCCACCGGACGGGCATCGTGGGCCGGATGCCCTCGGTATAGCAGGTCATGGAATGGCGATAGCTCATCGCATGCGGCTCTGGTAAGCCTTCGGGGCCGGAAGGCGTGGATGGGAAGAATACCTTAGGGAAATTCTCAGCCATCGCAATCCGTCCTGTCCCGCCGCGTTCGGATTGGGCATGCCTGTCGCAAATATGCAGCACACCCAATCAGGCCGGGCTGGCCGTCGCAGCGACGAAGCGGCCTGCGCACTCGCCCAGGGTCACGAGCTGCCCGCCTTGCAGCGCGAGCCAAGCCCCCCGGACAACAGCCTGCCGGTCGCACTGCCTACCCATCCTCATGGCGACATCATGGCGCGGACAATGCGCTCGAACTCGGCCCGAGGCGATGTCTCGGGCCAAGATGCCGGGTCATCGTTCCATGAGGATACGGCGCCCGGCCGCGAAATCCTCGGAGTAGATGCGATCCTTGTCGACGAAGGGAACGTGCCGGCGATAATCGTCGAGAAGGTTCTTCGTGGCCCTCCCCAATGCCGGCCGCTTGCGCAGGTCGACGGCCTGGGCGGCATGCAGCAACTGGATCGAGGACATCCAGTAGAGATTGTCGAGGATCCGCCCCAGATTGGCGACGGAAAGCGGCGCGTGGCTGTCCAGATCCTCGATATTCCCCGCCATCGCGACCGAGCCGGCCGGGGCCTGCGCACCGATCTGGCGGTTCTCGGCCAGAAGCGCCACGAGCGGCTTCTGGATCGCCCCGAAGGCATGGCCGTGATTGGTCTCGGCCGCAAGGAAGCGCGGCAGGTGGGTCATCTCGGGATTTTCGAAACGGATCGTCTGCATGGTGATCGCCTGGGACAGGCGCACCAACGCGGCATTCAACGCCTCGACGCTTGTCGCCACCGGCAGCATCTCGAAGCCCGCGGTCGGATAGATCGCGCCCGCGACCTCGCCCTCGATGAAATAGGCGGAGACCTGGGCCGAGGTCTTTTCATCCACCGCGCCGACGACGACCCCCGGATTGTCGTCGCTGTGGTTGATCTGAATTTCCAGCACCTTCACCAGGTCCTGCGTCGCGACCCGGGCGCCGCCCAGCACATAGGCCATGGTGCGGAACGACAGCGGATCCTGCAAGGCGCGCTCATCGGAGGGCGACCACAGATAGCTGCCCTGCAACGCATCGCGGATCGCCCGTGCGCCGGCGAGGTTTTCCGGAAAGGGGCGGATATCGTTCGTCTCGGACAGGAACGGCGCGACGTTGCCGTTGAACCCCTCCAGCGCAAGGGCAAAGACGATGGCTTCCTTGTCCAGATAGGCGTCGACGTCATGGGCCAGCAGGGCAGCATGCCCCGCCGTCAGCGCATTGGTGCTGAGGATCGACAGGAAGTCCTTGCCGACCGGCTCCAATGGGGCGATCCCCGCATCCGACAATGCCTGCCGGGCAGCCATGCGGTCGCCGTTCACGAACACCTCGCCCTCGCCGATCATGGCCAGGCCGATATGCGAGGCCAGGGTGATGTCCGCCTCGCCCACCGAGCCGCGCGAGGGCACGACCGGCGTGATGCCGCGCTCAAGGAACTGGCGATACATCTCGGCCACGGCGGGCTGCACGCCCGTCCGCCCTGTCGCGATCTGGTTCAGGCGAATGGCCATCCCCGCCCGCACCGCCTCGACGGGCATCGGCTCGCCCACGCCCGCGCCGTGCGCGCGCAACGAGGTCAGGTTGAAGGCGCGCGACAGCTGCAAAAGCTCATCGTCCAGCACCCGCTTGCCGTCCTTGATCGCAAAGACCGGGCGGTCCTTGTTCCAGCCGACGCCGACCGTCAGCCCGTAGACGGCCTTGCCTTGCAGCGCCGCCTCCATCACCAGGGCGAAGCCCTGGGCGATCTGCGTGTCCGCGCCTTGAGTCAGGACGATCCTGGCGCCGTCGTCCCGCGCGATGCCCGCGACCTGCTCGACCGTCAGGGTTCGCCCGTCGATGGTCCAATCCTCGGCCCATGCGGCGGAACCGCCAAGCGCGGCCGTCAGGCAAAGGGCGGTCAGGCAGTGGTGGCGGCCGGTTCCGGTTCGAACGGACATGAGATTTCCTTTCCATGGTTGCCGCATCAAGGATCGGCGGGGGCCGGAACGGCCCCGCGCCCGCAATTCGTCGAATAGGGCTTTGGCAGCACCAGCACCGCGATCAGCGACGCGGCGGCGGCCGCCATGACGTAGAATGCGGGCGCATGGAAACCGATCCCCGTGCTGCCCAGCCATGTCAGCGTCGCGGGGGCGAACCCGCCGAAGATCGTCACGGCGGCATTGTAGGCCAGCGACATGCCGGTGGTGCGGACATGGGTCGGAAAGACTTCGGAAAGGGTGGCGGGCGCCACGCCCACGAAGCCCGAGACCATGATGCAAAAGAGGCTTTGCACGATGACGAGGGTGGTCAGCGTCGGCGATGCCTGAAGCCACGAGATCAACGGATAGACCGCGACCAGCATCAGCGCCGCCGAGGCTCCCAGCATCAGGCGACGCCCGATCCTGTCCGAGACGGTGCCGGCGCAGACACAGCCCACGGCCAGGAAGACGTTGCCGATCAGCGAGGCGGTGAAGGCCTGCGAGGGGGTGAAGCCGAAGGCCCTCTGGACGAAGATCGGCATGTAGATGATCAGCACGTAGACGCAGACCGCCCACAGGATCGAAAAGGCGAAGCCCTTGATCAGGTGGCCGAGATAGTCCGAGAAGACCTGCCTGAGCGGCGCGGCGGCGGGTTCGCGCCCGGCGCTGGCCCGCTCGGCCTGGAAGGCCGGGGTTTCGTCCAGCGTCTTGCGCAGCCACAGGCCGACCGGCGCGATCAGGACACCGATGAAGAAGGGTATGCGCCAGCCCCAGTCCCCGACCTGCTGCTCGGTCAGGAGCGATGTGACGGCGAAGGCCACAAGCGCGCCCATGATGTTCGAGATCGCCATGCTCGCCTGCAACCACGAGGCGTATTTGCCCTTCTTGTCGGCCGGCGCATGCTCGACCAGAAATGCCGCCGCGCCGCCGATCTCGCCACCCGCCGAAAAGCCCTGCAGAACGCGGCCGGCAAGGATCATCAGCGGCGCGCCGATGCCCATCGCGGCATAGGTCGGCGCAATTGCGATGAGCAGCGTCCCCGCCGCCATGATCATGATCGTCAGAAACAGCGCCGCCTTGCGGCCGGCCTTGTCGCCATAGACCCCGATCACGACGGCCCCCAGCGGGCGGATCACGAAGCCGAGACCGAAGGCCAGGAAGGCCTTGACCAGTTCGACGGTATCGTCGCCGCCCGGAAAGAAGTTCTGCGCGATATAGATCGCGAACAGTGCATAGACGGTGAAGTCGTACCATTCGAGCGCGTTGCCGATCGAGGCCGCGGCGACCGCGCGCCCCGGCGATGATCGTTTGGCGGGCACGCTCCGCCAGTCCTGCCGTGTGGTTTCCATCTTTCCTCCCCTTTGCCCGTCGGTAACCGCGGGCGCTGGTTGATTGCTGTTTGGCTTCTTCCGGGCGCAGGCGGACCCTTGGCGGGTTCTGGCTGCCGCGCCCGGCAGAGGATCAGAGTTTCAGGTGGTTGATGCCCTTGCGGGCGACTTCGTCCTGCGCCTCGGGATAGCCCGCATCGGCGTAGCGGATGACGCCAAGCCCGGTGTCGTTGTCGATCGCCTGCTCCAGCCGCACGTCCGCCGCCGCGGTGCCGTCCGCGATGATCGTGACGCCCGCCGAGGTCATGTAGCCCGCATAGCCCCCGCCCCCCGAATGGATCGCGACCAGGTCGGCGCGCGAGGCGCAAAGCAGCATCGCATCCAGCAGCGGCCAGTCGGCGATAGCGTCCGAGCCGTCGCGCATGTTCTCCGTCATGATGTTCGGATGCGCCATGCCCGCCGAGTCGAGGTGATCGCGCGAGAAGGCGACCGGCCCCTTCAGCTCTCCCGCGGCGACGAGTTCGTTGACCCGCCGGGCCAGGGCGCTGCGCTCGCCATGGCCAAGCCATGCGATGCGGGCGGGCAGCCCCTCGAAGGGGACGTTCTCGCGCGCTAGCCGGATCCAGTTGGTGACGATCCTGTTGTCCGGGAACATTTCCAGCACCAGATCGTCGATGCGCGCGATATCGGCCGGATCCCCCGACAGGGCCATCCAGCGGAACGGCCCGATGGCGCGGCAGAAGAGCGGACGCAGATAGGCCTCGGTAAAGACGGGGATGTCGAAGGCATCCGCGACGCCGCCGGCCTGCGCCTGGGTGCGGATCAGGTTGCCGTTGTCAAAGACCTCGGCCCCCGCGCGCTGGAAGTGCAGCATCGCCCTCACATGCTGCGCAATCGACGCCCGCCCCGCCGGGATCAGTTCCGAGGGATTCTGACTGCGCAACCGGCGCACCCGCTCCAGATCGTAGCCGACCGGGACATAGCCATAGACCAGATCGTGGGCCGAGGTCTGGTCGGTCACGATATCCGGCACGATCCCGCGCGCAGCGATCCTAGGATAGATCTCGGCCGCGTTGCCGACAAGGCCGACGGACAGCGCCTGCCCCTTTGCCCGCGCCTGCTCGATCCGCGCCAGCGCACCGTCAAGATCGGGGGCGATTTCGTCGAGATAGCCGATTTCCCGGCGCTTGCGGGCCCGTTCTGGATCGATTTCGACGCACAGGATCGCGGCGCCCGCCATGCGTCCGGCCAAGGGCTGCGCTCCGCCCATGCCGCCAAGGCCCGCCGTCAGGACGAAGCGCCCCTCCAGCGTGCCGCCGAAGCGACGCTCGGCGATGCGCATGAAGATTTCATAGGTGCCCTGGATGACCCCTTGCGAGCCGATATACTGCCATGCTCCGGCGGTCAGCCCGCCCCAGCAGACCAGGCCCTTGCGTTCCAGGTCGTAGAAGGTCTCAGCATTGGCCCATTGCCCGACGATATTGCAGTTGGCCATGATCACCTTTGGCGCCTCGGCCGAGGTCTTCATCAACCCGACCGGCTTGCCGGACTGGATGACCAGCGTCTGGTCCTCGTCCATGACGGTCAGCGCGCGGACGATGGCGTCATGGGCGGCCTTGTCGCGCGCAGCCTTGCCGAGTGCTGCGTAAACGACAAGGTTATCTGGATCCTCGCCTACCGCCAGCACGTTTTCCATCAGCCGCAGCAGCGCCTCTTGCCGCCAGCCCTTGGCGCGCAGTTCGGATCCCGAAGGGATCGGGAAGCCGGGATTGCGTGGATTGTCCCTGGGCATGCTCAAACCGCCAACGCATAATCGGTCAGGTTGATGCCCATGACCTTTTCGGGGTGAACATAGATCGCGGGGTCCATCAGCCCCGCGCCGACCGGGATCAGGGCCTTGGCGACATGCAGCAGATGAACCTTCATCCCCACCCTGAGTTCGCCGACCGACAGCGGCTCCATCTCCTGCGACAGGGTGGTGATGACATCCGGAAAGGTCGCAAGGCGGCTGCCGTCGGCGGCGCTGACCGCCATGTATTCGTTCATCACGTGAAGCGTCAGCGCCTTGTCGCCCGCGCCCAGCGTGACGGTGCCGACATCGAAGGCCTCGTTCGTATAGACGACATCCATGGCGGTGATCTCGCTCTCGGTCAGGATGGTGCCGCCGGTCGTCGCGATGATCGCGTCAAGCACGGCCGCGGTGCCCTTCGGTTCGGCTGCGATGATGGCGTGCCCCAGTTCCAGCGCCCTGGAGATGCCGCCAAGGGCCGCGTTTCGGGCTACATAGCCGGCGCGGACCGGATTGCGCGCCGAAGCGATGAAGCCGCCCGACATATCGGATGCCGTGCGCAGGATGGGCGAGACGCGGCCGGTCGCCCCGCGCGCGACCAGTTCGATATAGCGGTTCTGCTCGCGATTGCCGCCGACCGCGGTCTGGATGGATTCGTCGGGCTTGCCGGCCATGCCGATCGCGCCCATGTCGCCGGTCGGATGCGCCCGCATGTCGCCGACCGCATCCAGCACCTTGCAGCCAAGAATGGCCGAGGGAAGCCAGGCGTTCAGCGTCGAGGACTTGCCGTTCTGCCCGATCATCAGCGCCGCGACCTTCGCGCCAAGCGCATCCTGCAAAAGCTGCACGGCCTTGACGTAGTCCACGCCGCGCATCTCCCATGGCGTTGTCGAGGCGGGCGCGCCGATGGCCGCGGCCGTGGCGACCCAGTCGTCCTCATGCAACTCGTCGACCGAGACGAGTTCGGGCGCGCCGGCATTGACCGCCGCATAGCCCAGCATGCGCCCGTGATGAACCCAACCGCCGCCGCCCGCCGCATAAACCGCACCGCCGCGCACCGCGGATTCGACATCCTTTTCCGTCAGAACTCTGGCCATTTCAGCCCTCCCGTTTCCTGTCCAGTTCCATGACCGTGTTCGCCAGCACCTCGGCCGCCAGGGCGAGGTCGGCTGTCTCGGCCCATTCCTCGGGGCAATGCGAGCGGCCCTCGCGGCATGGCACGAACACCATCGCCGAGGGGCAAAGCCGCGCCATGAAGGCCGCATCGTGGCCCGCACCCGACACCATCCTGCGACAGGCCGCGCCCAGCCCGTCGGCGGCTTCGGCCAGTTTCCGCTGCAAGCCGTCATCCATGCCCACGCCGGGATTGTCCGAAATCAGCCGCGTTTCGACGGTGATGCCGGGCGCGGCTTCAAGACCCGTCAACCAGGTCACGAAGGCCTCTTTGTCCCTGGCGCGCTCGGCGCGGATATCGACAAGCATGCGGACACGGGCGGGCACGACATTGGCAGCATTCGGAGATATCTCGAATTCGCCGACCGTGGCGGTGAAATGCGCGGGACCGGCCGACAGCTCCGTCGCGCGGGCCTCGATCTGGGTCACGATCCGGGCCGAGGCGGCAAGCGCATCGGCGCGCAGCCCCATGGGGGTGGTGCCGGCATGGTCCGGGCGGCCAGAGATCACGATCTCGACACGGGTGATGCCGACGATGGCCGTGACGATGCCAAGCCCGATCCTTTCGGCCTCCAGCACCGGGCCCTGTTCGATATGCAGCTCCAGAAAGGCCTTCAGATCGTCGCGCAGCGGCCCGTGAAGGCTTTCGGGAACACCGCCCACATCCGCCATTGCCCGCGCAAGATCACGCCCGTCGCTGGTGCGTCCCAGCCAATCCTGCGGCAGCACCCCGGCCATTGCCCGCGAACCGATGCAAGAGACGCCGAAGACCGAAACCTCTTCGGCCAGGAAATCGACCACGGCAAGATCGTGACGCAGGACGGCACCGCGGCGGGCAAGGATGCGCGCGACCTCCAGCGCCACGACGACGCCCGCAATCCCGTCGAAACGCCCGCCATCCGGCACGGTATCCGAATGGGAGCCCAGCATGATCGTCCCCGCCCCCGGCCGGGTGCCCTTGCGCAGGCCGATCAGGTTGCCGCCCGCATCGGTCGAGACCTGCAACCCCCCTGCGACGAAGCGCCGGCGCAGATGGTCGCGCCCCTCGTCGAAACGGGGCGAGAAGGCGCGGCGCGTCCATGGGCGCCCGGGATCGGTGATCCGGGCCAGCGCATCGATATCCCTGCCGATTGCCTCGGCCGAGGCGTCGAGATTGCGCCGCATCACAGCAACCCTTCGCGCAGGCCGAGCGTTTCGGGCGGGCGCACGAAGATGCCGGTCCCCGGCACGGCAAGGACCTCGGTCCCGTCAAAGACCATCTCGCCCCGCCGCCAGGTGGCCGCGACCGTCCAGGGCAGTTCCATACCGTGATAGGGTGACCAGCCGGCGATGGAATGGCGGCTGCTGGCGGCGTCATAGACCGCGGGCCGGTCGACCAGCACCGTCACGTCGGCATCGCGCCCGGCCCGAAGCCCGCCCTTGCGATGATCCAGGCGGAAATGCCGGGCCGGATTTTCGGCCATCAGCCGCGCCGCCCAGACCAGCGGCACGCCGCGCGCCATCGCGCCCTTGACGAAAAGCGGCACCATCACCTCGAGCCCCGGCACGCCGGAGGCGTTCCCAAGCATATCGGGATCGGTCTTGCGATCCTCGCTCCAGCTCACATGATCGGTTGACACCATCGACACGCGGCCCTCGGCCAGGTGCCTCCAGATCGCCTCGACTTCGCGGCGGGGACGGACGGGCGGGTTGATCTTGGCCTTGCCGCCAAGCCGCGCGACATCGTTTTCCTCATCCAGGACAAGGTAATGGATGCAGCATTCCACGGTCGAGCGATGGCCGGCGCCGCGATACATCGCCGCGATCTCGTAGCCACGGCCGACCGAGCAATGGACGACATGGGCCGGACAGCCGGTTTCGGCGCCGGTTTCGTAGATCTGCAGCATTGCCAGCGTCTCGGCCAGTTCCGGCCGCGACAGGCCATGCGCGCGCCAGTCGGTGATGCCCGCGGCCTCGACCTCGGCGATCGCCGCGCGGACATAGGCATCGTCCTCGTTGTGAACGCCCGCCGCCAATCCGGTCTTCACGACCTCGGCAAAGCAGGCACGCAACAGCGCCGGCGGGATGCGCGGGAACCGCAGAGGATCGGTTCCGAAGGTCGAGAACTTGTAGGCGCAAACGCCCGCCGCCGCCTGTTCGGCGATACGGGCCGGGCCTTCCTCGGGGCGGATGGTGCCGTAAAGCGCGACATCGACGCGCGCATCGCTGTCGATCATCGCGACCTTGCGGCCCACGGCCTCGGCCGAGCAGACCAGATTGCCCTCGTCATAGGGCATGTCGACGATGGTAGTGACGCCGCCAGCCGCAGCAGCGCGGGTCGAGGCGGCAAAACCCTCGGCCCCCCTTTGCGACAGCGAATGCACCTGCGCATCGACCGCGCCGGGCAGGATGATGCCGTTTGCGAAATCATGCCGCTCGCGCCCCGCGGGTGCCGCGCCTTCGCCGACCAGCGCCGTCTTGCCATCGCGAATGGCAACGTAGCCCCGGGCGATCTCGCGATCCGTCAGGATGATCCGCCCCGTCAAAACCGTATCGAAATCTGCCATGCCTTCCTCCAGTCAGGTTTCGACTACGAGATTTGGCGGGATTTCGGGTATATCCCAAAATCAGGACACCTTATGGCGATTTCATGGACATGCGCCGGCTCGCGCTCCCGCCGAACCACATGCAACATTGCTCAAAAGGGGCAAGGGACCGGATCAGAGGCCCGAAAGTATTTCCTGCGCAAAGCGCTCGGCCTTCGGCGACCGCTTCCAGGTCAGTTGCAGGAACTGGTCGAATTCGGACGGCAGATCAAGGGCGACGCATTCGGAAAGCGTTTTGCCAACGGAGCGGGGCAAGAGCGACCGATACTCGCCGCCCGCCACCATGTTGACGATGACCGGCAGGGAATCGACCTCGACAACCGGAATGCGCGAGCGCCAGTCGGGCGTCGCGTATCTGTTCAGAAAGCTTTCGGCGCGCTGGCGCAGGCCGCTGCGCCGGGACTGAAGCACGAAGGGCTTGCGGGCCAGGATCTCCGTCAGTTCCTCTTGCTCCGGCCGCTGCCGCGGAAGGCCGCGACCGACGATGGCGACGGGGGTGCGCTCTAGCTCGTGCTGCCGATAGGCCGGGTCGTGCAGGTCGGTATCGACAAGCACCACGTCGAAGCGGCCGGTATCAAGGCCGGTCAGCAGATCTTCGGCAATGGCCGAGGCGACGGTGATCGTGACGCCCTTCTGCATGTAGAGGCGAGAGGTGATCGTCGCCACCAGATGGGCAAGATTGCCACGTGCGGTTGCGGGAATGATCGATCCCAGGGCGAATCTGCGCGAAGCCATCGTATAGACCGGCGTCGCTTCACCCGTGAACGCCCGCCAGGCAAGCTCGAACCGTTCGATCAGTCGCACCACCCGCTCACCTTCGGGCGTAAGGGAGATTCCCTTGCTGCCCCGGTGCAGCAGGACCTGGCCATGGTTGCTTTCGACCTGCGCGATCTGGCGAGTCAGTTGCGGCTGACCGACGCCCATTTCGGAGGCTGCGCGGCGGATGGAACCAAGTCGCGTGACAGCCGCCAGCCGGAACAGCGCAGCCAGGGAGGCCGGACATTCCGGCACCTCGTCCGGCCCAACCTGATGAATAGCACGGGCGATATCCGCCATCTCGCTGATCGCCGGTGCAAGCCGGGCCGCTTGGACAGTGGGGACAAGTCCGGTCTGGCTGCGCCGGACGAGCTTCAGCGACAGGCTATCCTCGACCCGGGTCAGAGCGGCCGAAATCGTCGAGACCGGCACCCGCGCCGCCCGCGAAGCGGCGCGCACGCCGCCGTGACGCAGGGCGAGATCCGTCAGAATCAGCGTGGAGGTCCGCAAGGTTTCCCCGTGTGTTCGATAGCTGACATATGCTTGACGTGTGTTCGCCCTGCAAGGCGTCGCGGCACTGCTCTCCGTCGTCGGAACCTCACGAGCCACGTCCGTCGCGTCAGGGGCTTCCAGTGGTCGCATTGGCTGAAAGGAAGCCGTCCCATCAGGATCGCCGCGGCAATCCGGGCTCGCGCCCCTTCACCCTCACGCATATATAATTTGTATTGCAAATCAATTTATATACTCCTATATCGACGCCATGACCCACGATCTTTCCCTCCGCTCCCGCTTCGGCATCAGATTCTCCCTGCTTGCCCGCCGCTGGCGCCGGAGTATCGAGGCACAGCTTGCGCAAGCCGGGCTGACCGATGCGACCTGGGTGCCGCTGGTTCATCTTCAGGAGACCGGCGGCGGGATCACCCAAAAGGATCTTGCCGCGCTTGTCGGGGTCGATGGTTCAAGCCTCGTGCGCGTGCTGGACATCCTGGCCCGCGAGGGGCTGATCGAGCGCCGCCGCGACGAAGCTGACGGCCGGGCCCGGCTGATCCACCTGACACCGGCCGGCAAGGTGCGGGTCGGCGAGATACGGAAGGAACTGGGGCGGGCCGAAGAGGCGATCCTGGTCGATCTTTCGGATACGGAGATCGGCGACATGCTGCGGCATTTCGAGACGATCGAGCGGCGCATGATCGCCCTGGATGGCAAGGCCGACCCGGGAGGCAGGCCATGATGGCCGGAAAGGCCGTCGCGCTGCGCCGCCGCGATGCCCTGCGCCACCTGCTGCATCCGCGCCAACTGACGGACAGCATGGCGCTGTCGAAGCAACCTTCCCTGCGAAACTCGGTGCTGGCCGGGGCGCAGGCCGCAATCACCGCGGCCATCGTGCTGCCGCTCGTCCACCTGTCGCCCTGGCCGCATCTCATCGGCTTTGCCTCGCTCGGGGCGCTCGTGGCCCTGTTCGGCCGCTTCGCACCGGCGCAAGGCCGCAAGCGGATCGTGTTCCTCTGCGCGCTCTGGCAGGTGCTGGCGGTCCTTGCCATGTCCGGCCTTGCCTGGCTGGGCGCCCCGGTCGTCATGCAACTGGTCCTGCTGGCGCTTTCCTGCGGAGTCTTTCTGTTCGTCTGCACGACCGGCGGGTTCGGCGCGCCCGGCGCGCTGATCTTCGTCTTTGCGGCCGGTGCCTCGATGTCCGCGGACCTGAGTCTCGAGCAATTGGTCGCGCGCGTATCGGCGACGGCAGCGGCGGCGGCGCTCGCCTGGGCGATCTGCGCCGCGACCGAGGGCTTGCGCCACCTGCCCACCGCGATGCGCCCGTTTCCGGCAGAACCGCAGCACCCGCTGAACCATCGCCTGTCGGCAGCGTCGCGCAGCGCTGCCGGAGCCGGAATCGCGATCCTTGCGAGCCATGCCTTTGGCGCGAACCACCCGGCCTGGGCCGCGATGGGCACGCTGGCGGTCATGCAGGGGGCGCATCTTCACATCACGATGAGCCGGGCGATGCAGCGCATGGCCGGGACGGTCCTTGGGGCCATGCTGGCCTGGACCCTTTTGCTGCAAGAGCCCTCGGTCTGGGCCATGATCGCCGTGCTGGCGATGCTTCAGCTGCTGACCGAAGTCGTGATCGGCATCAACTATGCCTTCGGCCAGGTGTTCGTCACCCCGATGGCGCTGCTGATGACCCATCTCGGCACCCCGCATGGCGCCGGGCCGGACATCGCGCCAGAACGCGTGTTCGACACGCTTCTTGGTGCCGTGATCGGCATCGCGATGTCGGTCCTGCTGTCGACGGTCGACGACCGCCGGCACCTGGCGGTGCTGAGGAATGGTGCCAGGATGGGCGGATCGAAACCATAACCGGATGACATGCGCCCCAAATGTTGCGGGCAAGGGGCAAGTCTCGGCGGCATCGGCCCGCCCCCGCCCATGTCGTTCGGGCGGGGAGCAGGCTGCGCTCTCCCCTTTTGCTACGTTCCCATTCCGGGGCCGATGCCGCGTGCCGTGTCCGAAGCGCGTCCCTTCACCTCAACCGATCGGGCAAGGGAATGAACTCGTCCTCGTCGCCCGGCGGCAACCGGAAGCGGCCGTGCTCCCAGTCGCCCTGCGCCCATGCCTCCTTGGCGGCATCGATCCGTTCCTGCGACGACGCGACGAAGTTCCAGGAAATGTAGCGCGGCCCGTTCATGGTCTCGCCGCCCAGAACCATCAGCCGGGCGCCGGCCTCGCCGGCCTTCAGGCTGATGCGGTCGCCGGGGCGGAACACCATCATCCGGCCGGCCTCGAAGGTTTCGCCGGCCACCAGGATGCTGCCCTCGACCACATAGACGCCGCGATCCTCGTGATCGTCGGGCAGCGGCAGGCTGGCGCCGGCGGCAAGGACCACATCGGCATAGAAGGTCTCGGTAAAGGTCTTGACCGGCGCGCGCTCGCCCCAGGCCGAACCCAGGATCAGCCGCACCTGCTTGCCCCCGTCCTCGAGGAAGGGCAGCGCGTCGCGGCCGTGATGCTCGAAACCCGCGGCGCGGTCCTCCTCGCCCTCCGGCAGCGCGACCCAGGTCTGGATGCCGAAGAGCGAGCCGGGCCGCTTGCGCATCTCCTCGCTGGTGCGCTCGGAATGGGTGACGCCGCTGCCGGCGATCATCCAGTTGACCTCGCCGGGATAGACCATCTGGTCGGCGCCGGTGCTGTCGCGATGATGGAACTCGCCCTGGTAGAGATAGGTCACCGTCGCCAGCCCGATATGCGGGTGCGGGCGCACGTCGATGCCGCCGCCGGTCAGGAATTCGGCCGGGCCCATCTGGTCGAAGAAGATGAAGGGGCCGACCATCTGCCGGCGCGGCGCGGGAAGCGCGCGGCGCACCTCGAAGCCGCCCAGGTCGCGGGCGCGCGGAATGATCAGCGTCTCGATGGATTCCAGGCCCTTGCGGTCGGGGCAATCCGGGTTCTGCGTGGGGTTCCAGCTCATGTCGGGCTCCTTTCGTGGGTCCGGGGATGCGAAGGCTTACGGTATCAGGTCTTGCGCAAGGCGGCATCGAGGCTGATCGGGCCAGCCCCCGCCGCCGCAAGGTACAGGAAGACGAAGCAGAACAGGATGGCGGGAACGCCGCCGTTCTGCGCCGGATAGAACCCCTGCGGCGCATGTGCGAGGAAATAGGCGAAGGCCATGACCCCGGACAGGACGAAGGCCGCGATGCGGGTCCGGAACCCGACCAGGACCATGAACCCCGCGACCAGTTCGAAACCCCCCGCGATCCATGGCAGCGAGCCGGTTGGCGGCACCCGGTCGCTGGCCGGAAAGCCGAGGATCTTCTGCGTGCCGTAGCTGAAGATCACCAGCGCGGCCACGATCCTGAGGATGCTGAGCAAAACGGGTTCACAGGGTTTCAGGGCTTGCTTCATCATGCCGGTCCTTGGTTGGTGTCATTTTCAAACGCCGGCCGGGTCAGGACGGCCGCAGCAGGTGCCTGACCAGCGGCGGCGCTTCGCCGATATGGAAGGCGTTGAGCATCTGCTGGTCCAGTTGGTCGGCATGGGTGACGCGGGCGTGCTGGCGCTGGTGCTCGACCCAGCTTTCCACCACGAAAGCCTCGACCAGCCGCCCCGGCTCGGCGACGTCCTCCCACAGATCCCAGCGGATCGCGCCGTCGCGCTGGCGGGTGGCACTGAACCGGCGCAGCGCGGCCGTGAACTCGGCCGTCCGGGCCGGATCGACGCGATACTCGATCTCGATCAGCACCGGCCCGCGATCATCCCCCGGCGGGACGGCGACGACGGGTTCCGCCCAATGGTTCGAGGGGGCAAGGTCGGTCGTCGCATCCTTCGGCAGCCGCCAGACCCGCGCCAGCAGCACCGAGGCGACCAGCCCCACCGACGCGGCCGCCAGCGCCGCCGGCACGCCGGCCGCCGAGGCGACGGTGCCCCAAAACACGCTGCCGCCCGTCATCGCGCCCTGGAAGACCAGCAGATAGACGGCCAGCGCCCGCGCCTTCACCCAGCCCGGAGAGGCCGTCTGCGCCGCCACGTTCAGCGAGGTCAGCATCCCGATCCAGGCCAGTCCCGCCAGGAACATGACCGCGCCCGCGATCCAGGCATTGGGAACAAGGCTCAGGGTCAATGTCGCCAGCGCAAACAGCAGCGTCGCCCAGACCGAGATGCGGTTGGCGGGAACCGTCCTGCGCAGCCTCTTCAGCAGCAGCGCGCCAAGCACCGCGCCCGCACCCATGCAGCCCAGAAGCGCGCCATAGCCTGCGGCGTCCAGCCCCAGCATCCGGCGGCCGACCAGCGGCAGCATGGCCCAGAGCGCGCTGCCGAACAGAAAGAACCCCGCCGCCCGGATCAGCACCAGCCGCATGGCAGGCGAATGCCGCGCATAGCGGTATCCGGCCTTCAGGGCGCCGAAGAAGTGCTCGGGCGGCAGGCTGTGCGCCGTCTCGGCACGCCTCCAGAGAAACAGCACGCCCAGGACGGCAAGCACCGAAACAGCATTCAGCGCAAAGACCGCCGGGGTGCCCGCCAGCGCGACGATCACGCCGCCCAGCGCCGGGCCGATGGCGCGCGAGATGTTCACGCCCAAGCTGTTCAGCGCCACGGCATCGGGCAGCGCCTGCTTGTCCACCAGTTCGGGGACGATGGCCTGGAACACCGGCGCGCTGATCGCGGCCGAGACGCCCAGCACGAAGGTCGCGGCCAGCAGGACCCAGGGGCCGGTCAGGCCCAGCAGGGTCAGGACCGAAAGCGTCGCCGCCGCGGAAAGGCCAAGCACCTGCGCCGCCAGCAGCAGCTTTCGCCGGTCGACGATATCCGCCATCGCCCCGGCGGGCAGCGCCAGCAGGAACATCGGCAGGGTCGTCGCCGCCTGCACCAGGGCGACCAGAAGCGGGCTGGGCGACAGCGAGGTCATCAGCCAGGCGGCGCCGACATCGTGCATCCAGGTGCCGATGTTGGATATGATCGTCGCGATCCACAGCGCGCGAAAGACCGGGAAAGTCAGGGGACCGGATGTCCCGGGGTTCGGTTCGGCCATCTCGATACCTCTCGAAAAGGGAATGGACACCAGGCATCGGTATCCGTGGACGGCGGGATGCGCGCATCCCGCCGCTACGATCCTGTCCGGCTCAGACGGCCCAGCAGCCGCAGCCGAAGCTGCCCCAGAAGGTCCGGGCGTCCGAGGCCGGCACATCGGCGCCAAGCGCGGCGGCGTGGTCATGGCCATGGACCGCACAGCCCTGCCCGCAACCGCAGGCGGCGGCGAACCGGGTCCGGTCCTGCTGCAGCTCCGCCGTGCGATAATAGCCGCCGAACCGCGCCACCGGCGACCAGTCGGGCATCGGCGCGGGCAGCGCCGGGGCCAGAGGGCCGAACTCGTCCCCACCATGCACGACCTTGCCGCCCAGCACGGTCAGGACCGAGCGCAGGTGCACGATCTCGTTCTCGGGGACCGAGAAGTAATCGTCCGACAGCAGCGCCAGGTCGGCCAGCTGTCCCGCCTCGATCTGGCCCTTCTTGCCCTGCTCGTTCGAGAACCAGGTGTTCGCCTCGGTCCAGAGCCGCAGCGCCGTCTCGCGGTCCAGCCGGTTTTGCGCCGGATAAAGCCGGGTGCCGCCCAGGGTCTGCGAGGTCACCAGCCAGGACAGCGAGACCCACGGGTTGTAGCTTGCCACCCGCGTCGCATCGGTGCCGGCGCCGACGGGCAGGCCCGCCTCCAGCATCCGCCGGATCGGCGGCGTGTTCTCGGCCGCCTTCGCGCCGTAGCGTTCGATGAAATATTCGCCCTGATACATCATCCGGTGCTGCACCGCGATGCCGCCGCCCAGCGCCGCGATCCGGTCGATGCTGCGCTCGCTGATCGTCTCGGCATGGTCGAAGAACCAGTTGATGCCTTGCAGGGGCACGTCGCGGTTCACCTTCTCGAACACGTCCAGCGCGCGGCTGATCGTCTCGTCATAGGTCGCGTGCAACCGCCAGGGCCAGCGGTTCTCGGCCAGCAGGCGGATGACGGGTTCGAGGTCGGCCTCCATGTTCGGCGGCATCTCGGGGCGCTCCACCCGGAAATCCTCGAAATCGGCGGCGGAATAGACCAGCATCTCGCCGGCACCGTTGTGGCGATAGGTGTCGTCGCCCTGCCCGGGGCTGACCTGCTTTACCCAGCCCGAGAAATCGGCCAATTCCTCCTTGGGCTTTTGCGTGAACAGGTTGTAGCTGATGCGCACCGTCAGCTGGTCCTCGGCATGCAGCCTTTCGACGATCTCGTAATCGTCGGGATAGTTCTGGAACCCACCGCCAGCGTCGATGACCGAGGTGACGCCCAGCCCGTTCAATTCGCGCATGAAATGGCGCGAGGAATTGAGCTGGTATTCCGGGTCGAGCTTCGGCCCCCTGGCCAGCGTCGAGTAAAGGATGGTCGCATTGGGCTGCGCCAGCAGCAGGCCGGTGGGATTGCCCTTGGCGTCGCGGACGATCTCGCCCCCCGGCGGATCGGGCGTGTCCTTCGTATAGCCCACGACCCGCAGCGCGGCGGCGTTCAGCAACGCCCGGTCGTAGAGATGCAGGATGAAGACCGGCGTGTCGGGGGCCACGGCATTCAGCTCGTCCAGCGTCGGCAGGCGCCTTTCCGCGAACTGGTGCTCGGTAAAGCCGCCGACCACGCGCACCCATTGCGGCGCGGGCGTGCGGGCGACCTGGTCCTTCAGCATCCGCATCGCCTCGGCCAGGCTGGGCACGCCGTCCCAGCGCAACTCCATATTGTAGTTCAGCCCGCCTCGGATCACATGGGTATGGCTGTCGATCAGGCCGGGGATCAGGCGGCGCCCGCCCGCGTCGATGATGTCCGCCTCGGGCGCGGCGGCCCGCACCTCGGCTTCCGGGCCGACGGCAAGGAACCGGCCGTCGCGGATGGCCACGGCCTCGGCCGAGGGGTTCTGCTTGTCGAGCGTCGTCACCTTGGCATTGACGATGATCAGGTCTTTTTCCGGCATGGTCGTCTCCTGCGCGAATGTGCGGGTTGAGGACAGCAGGGCCGAAGCGGCGGCCCCATGAGGGTCTGGCGGCGTGTGGGGCGGAACATCTGCGGCTCCTTTCTCGCGGGAAATGGCCCGGGTCGGTGAGGGCGGGCCGGCCGGGGTCAGGCAGCGGGCGTCACATGCCCGACGAGCAGGCCGTGGCGCGCCAGACCGGCAAGGCCCGCCCCCCGTGGCCGGGAGGACGCGAAAGGGCCAGCTTCATGCCCTTGCCCCTTGCGCCCTTTCGGTCGGGTCCAGCCAGGCCACCAGCAGGAAGCCCCCGGCCAGACCCAGATGTTCGTAGAAGGAATTGGCGGCCATGAACCGCTCTTGCCCGGCGGGCAGTTGCCAGTAACGCAACGCGATCATGGTGGCCGCCAGCGTGAAGCCGGCAAGCGCCAGCGCGCCCAGCCAACGCCGGAATCCGGTCAGGATCATGGCCGAGGCGATCAGTTCCAGCGCGATGAACTTGACCGGGCCGGCGGGGTCAGTTCTGGATGACATCGGACCATTCCGGATGGCGAAGGGACTGCGCGCGCACGAAGGGGCACAGCGGCACGATCCGCTGCCCCTTGGCACGGGCATCCTCGATGAGCCGGTTCACCAGCGCCGAGGCCGCGCCGCTGCCCCGCATCGTATCGGGAACATAGGTGTGGTCGGCAATGATGAGCACGTCCGACACTTTCGAGATGGTCAGCTCGCCTTCGCCCTCCACCCCCTCGATGCGGGCCACATAGCGGCCCTTGCGATCCTGGTCTTCATAGGAAATCTGCACGATGTTCCGGGACATGGTTCCAATCCTTGTTTTCGCTTAGCTGGCCGACGCGGCGTCGCTCGGGTGCGTCCGGCCATGGTTTCCGCTTCCGGGCGCCCGGCGCATTGGCGCCGGACGAAGGGGCAAGGCAAGACGATCTGCCGGTTCCTTTCCCGAGCGTCCGCGACAAGGCGCTCGACCAAGGGCCTGCATGGCCTTCCCGCTTCTGGTTCCCCTGGGAATGGCCGGGTAATAGGCCATGACGGCATCATCGGAAAAACCGGTGACGACCAGTTCCGCATGGGGCTCTTGCGGCGCGGGGACATGGCTGGCCGCCGCCTCCCCGCGCCCATGCCTCATGCGGGCTTGGGATCAAGGCGCGGCGCGTCGTGGATGCTGCGCGAGGGGGCCTTGTGAACCATGGTATAGGCGTAATCCACGCCCATGCCATAGGCGCCGGAATGCTCCCTGACGATGGCGAGCGTCGCGTCGTAGGTTTCCTTGCGGGCCCAGTCGCGCTGCCATTCCAGCAGCACCTGCTGCCAGGTCACCGGCACGACGCCGACCTGGACCATGCGATCCATGGCATATTTGTGCGCATCGACCGAGGTGCCGCCCGAGGCATCGGCGACCATGTAGATCTCGTAGTCGGTATCCTTCAGGCAGGAGAGCGCAAAGGTCAGGTTGCAGACCTCGGTCCAGAGCCCCGAGACGACGATCTTCCTGCGCCCCTCGGCGGCGCCCCTAGCCAACGCCTCGCGCACCTTGAGGTCGTCCCAGGAATTCATCGACGTCCGCTCCAGCAGCGGGGCGTCGGGAAAGACATCGAGCAGTTCCGGGTAGGTCGGCCCCGAAAAGCCGTCGGTCTCGACCGTGGTGATGGTCACCGGCACGCCAAAGACCCTGGCCGCCTTGGCCAGCGCCACGGTATTGTTCTTGAGCGCCTGCCGGTCGATCGACTGCACGCCGAAAGCCATCTGCGGCTGGTGGTCGATGAAGATCACCTGACTGTTCTGCGGGGTCAGGACGTCGAGCTTGCTGGACATGGAGTTCCTCCTGAAGAATGGGATTGATGGGGATGCAGGATGCGCTCAGGCGGCATCATGCTCCTTCGCCTTGTCATCGGCATGAAGCGCGAAGGATTTTTCATGCAGGCAGGACTGCACGAAATTCTTGTGGCCCCTGAGCCATTGCACGCCCGCCTCTCCCGCCAGCATCCCCAGCAGGCCCAGAAGGGCGATGATCGGCGGGGCGGGAGAGCGGACCGACAGCAGGCCGTAGAGCACGCCGATTCCCAGGCCCACGACCAGGGACAGCAGATAGGGTTGAAGATTGCTCATGCCTGCATCTCCGATTGCGGGGCGGCGCGCAAAAGGCGCATCAGGCCGCCGATCTCGGCCGGGTGAAGCTGGTGGCCGCCCGGGCTGGCCTCGACATCGACGTCCGCGCCCTGATCCACCAGCCAGTCGATCAGCCGGTGCGACAGCGGCAGCGGGCAGATCGGATCGTTCAGGCCGATGCCGACCAGGATCGGCAGGCCGGCCAAGCCGGGCTGCGGATCGGGCACCCACGGGATCAGGGGATGCAGAAGCGCGGCCCGGTCGAACAGGTCCGGCCGCTTGAACAGCATGGCGGCAAGGATGTTCGCACCGTTGGAATAGCCGAACGCATAGAGCGGGCGGCCGGGAAACCGGCCCCGGACATCCTGGACGAAACCCAGCATTTTCTCGGTGCGGAAGGCCAGATCCTGCATGTCGTAGACGCCTTCGCCGGTGCGACGGAAAAAGCGGTTGGCACCGTATTCCAGGACGTCGCCGCGCGGGGCCACAAGGCCGGCATCGGGCAAGGCGTGTCGCACCAACTGGACGAACTGGTGTTCATCCCCGCCGGTGCCGTGCAGGGCAAGGACGACCGGGCTGTCCGGCCGGCCCTCGTGCAGGTAGCTGTGATAGGTGCTTTCTGCCATGCGAACTCTCCTTCCATCATGGACCCCGGAGCGTTGCGCTCCGGGAAAGACCGGGGCTCAGGCGGCGAGGGAAACCAGATGCGCCTCGATCTTGTCGCGATAGGGTTCGTAGCGGGTCGGCAGCTTCAGCGCCTCGCCCAGATGGGCCGTATCCTCGTCCCGATCGAAGCCGGGCTCGTTGGTGGCGATCTCGAACAACACGCCGCCGGGCGTGCGGAAATAGATCGCCCAGAAATAGTCGCGGTCGATCACCGGCGTGACCTGGTAGCCGGTATCCATCAGCGCCTTGCGCACCTGAAGCTGAGCCGCCCGATCCGGAACGGCAAAGGCGATGTGGTGCACCGAGCCGGCCCCCTGCCGGGCGAATTGCGCCTGCGGCAGCGCCTCTAGGTCGATCACGTCGGCACCGTTCCCGCCGGGAATGACGAAGCGGGTCACGTCGCCCTCGGCCCCGGCGCGCTGATAGCCCATGAAGCCCAGCAGTTCCGCCGTCGCCGCGGTATCGTGCAGCCGCAGCCTTGCGCCGCTGAAGCCACGGATGGCGGCCTCCTCGGCGATGCCGCCTTCGGTCCAGGGCGTGCGCAGGTCGTCGACACTTTCGATCAGCGCGAACCCGTCGCCGTCAGGCCCCTGAAAACGCAGGCGTTCGGCGCCGAAGGTCTTGTCCAGTTCCAGCCCGGTCACCCCCTTGGCCGCCAGCCGGTCCTGCCAGAAACCCAGCGCCCCCTTGGGCACCGAGAACTGGGTCTCGCCCACCTCTCCGACGCCGGGCCGGCCGCGCATCAGATCCGGAAAGGGGAAATACGTCATCACCGAGCCGGGCGTGCCGACCTCGTCGCCGTAATAGAGGTGATAGACGCTGGGCTCATCGAAGTTCACCGTCTTCTTCACCCGGCGCAGGCCCAGCGTATCGGTGAAGAAGGCGTTGTTCTGCCGGGCATCCGCAGCCATCGACGTGACGTGATGCAGGCCCTTGATCTGATCGAGCATGATCTTGCCTTTCTGCGGTTTTGCCGCCGTTCGATCCGTTGCAGCCAATCTAGACCCGTTGATACTTGCAGAGAATTGCGCCATTAATCTCGAATGTATTGCGCTGGACGTAATAATCGCCATGAACGAGCTCAAAGCCCTGAAGACCTTTCTGCTGGCCGCGGAAAAGCGGAACTTCGCGCAGGTCGCGCGGGAACTGGACATGACCCCGGCCTCGGTCACGCGCACCATCGCGGCACTCGAGGACATGCTGGGCGTGCAGCTTTTCGTGCGCACGACGCGGCAGGTCTCGCTAACGGGGGACGGGGCGATCTTCGCCTCGCGCATCGAGCAGGCCGTCGAGGCGCTGGAGGCCGCGCGCACGGAAATGGCCAATGCACACAAGGCCGACGAGGGCCGGCTGCGCATCAATGCGCCGATGTCGCTGGGGCAACGGGTGCTGCCGCAGATCCTGTGCGGCTTTCGCGACCTTTATCCCAGGATCGACGTGGAGATCCGGCTGACCGACCGTTTCCTCGACATGGTCGAGGAGGATTTCGACCTGGCGATCCGCATCTCCGCCGCGCCTTCGGACAAGTTCACGATCTGGCGCAAGATCTGCCCGGTCAAGCGCTTGCTGGTCGCGGCGCCGGGCACGCCGCATGCCGAGGTCAAGCATCCCAACGAGTTGTCGCCCGGCGATTGCCTGGCCTACAGCGCGGACAGTCACCGGGAAAACTGGCAGCTCTCGGACGGGAATGCCTCGGTCACCATCGCGGCGGGGCGGTCCATCAGCGCGAATAACGGCGATCTGCTGGCGCATATGGCGGCCGATGGCGCGGGCGTGGTGCTGCTGCCGGTCTTCATCCTGGCGCAATACCTGCGCAGCGGGCGGCTGGTGCAGATCCTGCCCGACTGGACGCCGCCGCAGATCTGGCTGACGCTCTATTATCCGCCCTACCAGAAGCTGCCGCCCAGGATCGCCGCGTTCTCGGATTTCTTCGAGCGTCAGATCCCCGCACTGGTCACCACGCTATGATGCATATGGCCGGCTGTGGCCCAGCCGGCCAGGGCGGGCGCCTATCCCAGCGCCCGCACCAGTCCCAGGGTGATCGCCGGAAAGGCGACCAGCAGCACGATCCGCAGCAGGTCCGAGATCAGGAAGGGCATGACCCCCTTGAAGCTTTCCCACATCGGCACGTCCTTGGCCATGGCGTTGATGACAAAGACGTTCATCCCGACCGGAGGGGTGATCAACCCGACCTCGACCACGACGACCGCCAGGATGCCGAACCAGATCAGCGTATCCTCGCGGCCCATGCCGAAATCCAGCCCGGCGATGATCGGATAAAAGATCGGGATGGTCAGCAGCAGCATGGACATGGAATCCATCACGCAGCCCATCGCCAGATACAAAAGCAGGATGGCGACCAGCACCATCATCGGCGACAGCCCCGCCTCGACGATCATCTGCGAGGCAAGCATCGGCGTCTGCGTGGCCGAAAGGAAGGCGTTGAACATCTCGGCACCCAGCATGATCAGGAAGATCATGGCCGAGGTCCGCGCCGTGCCCTGCAGGCAATCGATCAGCCCCTTCAGCCGCAGCCCGCCATGCAGAACCGCCAGCACGAAGGCACCGAAGGCGCCGACCGCTGCGGCCTCGGTTGGCGTGAACCAGCCGCGATACATGCCGACGATCACCAGCGCGAAGATCAGGATGATCGACCAGGTTTCCTTCAGCGACGCCAATCGCTCGGACCAGCTGGCGCGGGGCCCGGCCGGGCCGGCCTCGGGGCGGCGGCGCACGAAGATGGCGACCGCCAGCATGTAGCCCAGCGCCGCGATCACGCCGGGCACCATGGCCGCGACGAACATCTTGGCGATGCTTTGTTCGGTCATCAGCGCGTAAAGCACCAGGATCACCGAGGGCGGGATCAGGATGCCCATCGTGCCGCCCGCGGCCAGCGAGCCGGTGGCCAGCGCGCCCGAGTAGTTATAGCGCTTCATCTCGGGCAGGGCGACCTGGCCCATGGTCGCCGCCGTCGCCAGGGACGACCCGCAGATCGCCCCGAAGGCCGCGCAACCCCCGATCGAGGCCATGGCCAGCCCGCCGCGCAGATGCCCCATGAAGGCCGCGGCGGCGCGGTAAAGCGCCCGGCTCATCCCCGCATGGGTGGCGAATTCGCCCATCAGCACGAAAAGCGGGATCACCGACAGCGAATAGGTGGAGAACTGGTAATAGGTATTGGTCTTGAGAAAGGCGAGCAGCGGCATCCACCCGCTGACCAGCCCGTATCCCACGATGCCCGTCGCAAGCATCGCGACCGCGATGGGGATGCGGATGGCCATCAGCGCCAGCAATACCCCGAAACCCGTCAGCCCGGCGGCGATCCCGGTCATGCGCGCGCCTTTCCGACATGGCCGATCAGGGTAAAGAAGGTCGTCACGATCAGCAGTGCCATCGCCGGCATGGCGATGATGAAGCTCCACCAGATCGGGATGCGCAGCACCATGGTCTGTTCCCCATAACTGTAGAAATCCACCGCCCCGTGCCACAGCCGCCAGGTCAGCAGCACCCCGATCGCCAGGTAGACCAGGTCGCCCAGCGCCTCCAGCGCGTGGTTGGTGCGCGGGCCGGCCTTCATGGTGAAGAAATCGACCAGCACGTTGCCGCCTATGACCTGGCACCAGGGCAGGAAGCAGAAGATGGTGATGGCCGAAAGAACCTCGACCAGCTCGAAATCGCCGGGGATCGGCCAGCCCAGGACGGATCGCAGCCCGACGCTGGCCACGGTCATCAGCATCATCGCCAGCAGCGCCACGCCCCCGATGGCGGCAAACCAGCGGCAGAGGGCGACCAGCCAGCCGGGCACCGGCACCGGATGGGGCTGTTCGGTCAGGGGTTCGGCTTCGGTCATGTCGCCCTCGCCTCCCCTTACTCGGCGCCGGCCGCGGCCAGCATGGCGCGCGCGTCGTCCAGCATCGCCTGTCCGTCCAGGCCGCGGCCGTCCATGGCCTTGACCCAACCGTCCACCACCGGCTGCACCGCGCTGCGCCATTCCTCCATCTGCTCGGCCGGGATCACGTTGATCTGCGCGCCAGCGTCCAGGGCTTTCTGCCGTTCCTCGGCCTCGACCCGGTCCAGGGCCTCGCCGGCCAGCACCGCCAGGTTGGCACCGGAATTGTCGTCGATCACCTTTTTCAGGTCGTCGGGCAGGCTGTCGTATTTCGCCCGGTTCATCACCAGCGCCATGACCGCGGTGGAAACGCCGCCGTTCTCGACCCCGATTTCGCTATGGGCGTTGGTGATCTCGTTGACCCGCAGCGAGCCCACGACCTCCCACGGGATCTGGGCGCCGTCGATCACGCCGGTGGTCAGGGCCTGAGCGACCTCGGGCACCGGCATGCCCACCGCAGTGGCGCCCAGCGCGTTCAGCGCATCGGTCATCGCGCGCGAGGGGGCGCGGATCTTCTTGCCCTTGAGGTCGGCCAGCGAGGTGATCGGGCCGCTGCGCATGTGGAACTTGTAGCCCGCCGGGGCATGCAGCAAGAGCGGCTTCACCTGCCCCATCTCGTCGCCCAGGTATTTCGCCTGGAAGTCTTGCAGCGCGGCGGTGGTCTGGACGGCGGTGCCGGACATGAAGGGCAGCTCGAACACCTCGGCCACGGGGAAGCGGCCGGGCGTGTAGCCCAGCAGCGTCCAGGAAATGTCCACGATGCCGTCGCGGGCCTGGTCGAACAGCTGCGGCGGCTTGCCTCCCAATTGCATCGAGGGAAACAGTTGCACGTCGATGCGGCCGCCCGACTGTTCCTCGACGGCCTTTTCCCAGGGGATCAGGATCTCGGTTTGCAGCGGCGCATCGGCCGACAGGAAGTGATGGACGCGCAGCGTCACATCGGCGGCAAAGGCCGCGCCGCCCAGCGAAAGCGAGGCGATGGCCGACAGGATCAGGGTTTTCATGGTTTCCTCCCGTTGCGTTGTTCAGATCGGTCGTGCGGCGCGCGCCTGGTCTGGCGCGGCGCCGGTCAGGTTTTCGGGCCGCAGCGCCTCGGCCCAGTCCCGGCCGGGCGCAAGCCGCGCCAGCGCATCGGCCAGCGTGGGCGCCTCGCCCCCGGCGACCTGCGCCAGCGCCTGCGCCACGATCCGCAGCGCCTCGGCGCGGGGCAGGGTCTGGGCCAGCAGAAAGCCTGCGGCCTCGGCCGCCATCCGTCCGCGGTCGGCGGCGAATGTGGCGGCGATACGGTCGGGCCGGGGAACCAGCGTTCCGGCCAGATCGCAAGCGATCCGCAGCGCCGCGGCCGAGCGTTCCAGCATTCCCGGCAGCAGGTTCCATTCCAGCCCCAGCGCGATGCCGTCGCGTTCCTGCGCATGGACCAGCGCCTGATGCATCCCCGCCAGATCGCCGGCATTCAGCCGCGCCAGCGTCGCCAGCGCCTCGGCCGCAACGGGGTTCTGCTTTTGCGGCATGGTGGACGAGCCGCCCCCTGCCCCGGCCGCAACCTCGGCGATTTCGCTTTGGCCAAGCTGCACCAGGTCAAGGCCCATCTTGCCAAGCGCGCCCGTGACCAGCGACAGCCATCCCGCCAGTTCCGCGATGCCGTCGCGGGCCGCGTGCCAGGGCCCCGCCGGCACCCCCAGCCCCAGCGCCGCCGCCATCGAGGCGCGCAGCGCCGGGCCGTGGCCGGCCAGCGCCGCCTCGGTCCCCGCCGCACCGTGCAGCGAGACCAGCAGCAGCCGCGGCCGCAGCTCGTCCAGCCGTTGCCGGTTGCGCGCCGCCATCCCGTGCCAGACCGCGATCTTGGCGCCCAGCGTGGTCGGTGCGGCGATCTGGTGGCGGGTGCGCGCCGGGATCGGCAGGTCGGCATGATCGGCGGCCTTCTGCACCAGCAGCGCCGTCAGTCGGTCCAGCCGCCCGCCCAACAGGTCCAGCGCCGCCACCAGTTGCAGCGCCAGCGCCGTGTCCACGATGTCCTGCGAGGTGGCGCCGTAATGGGCGAATGCCCCGGCCTCGCCCGCCGCGGATTTCAGCGCCGCGATGACCGGCTGCGCGGTAATGCCGGCCCGGGCCACCGCCGCGGCCAGTTCCGCCGGGTCGGGGTCCAGTGCCTCCGCCGCCTTGGCGATCACCTCGGCCGCCGCCGCCGGGATCGCCCCCAGATCGGCCTGCGCGCGGGCCAATGCGACCTCGACCCGCAGCATGGCCAGGATGGCCGAGCGATCCGACAGGATCGCTGCCATCTCGTCGTCGCCGTAAAGCTGTCCGAACAAGGTGCCCACCGCCATCAGACCATCCGCAGCCCAAGGATCTGCCGCGCCTGCCGCCATGTCGCGACGGGGCGTTCGTATTTCTCGCACAGTTCGACCGCACGGCCGACCAGCGCGGCATTCGAGGGCGCCAGCCGGTCCCGGTCCAGCCGCACGTTGTCCTCGAGCCCGGTGCGTGCGTGCCCGCCCGAGGAGATCGCCCATTCGTTCAGCACGATCTGGCTCGGCCCGATCCCGGCCGCGCACCAGGGCGCGTCCTCGCCGAAGAGCCGCCTGACCGTATGGATGTAATAGTCGAAGACGTCGCGGTCGGCGGGCATGGCGTTCCTGACCCCCATCACGAATTGCACATAGGGGGTGCCGGCCAGCCGCCCGTCCCCGGCCATCCTTTTCGCTTGCAGGATATGGGACAGGTCGAACGCCTCGATTTCCGGCTTGATGTCGTATTTCAGCATCTCGGCGGCCAGCCAGTCCACCAGGTCCGGCGGGTTTTCATAGACCCGGGTCGGGAAGTTGTTGGACCCCACGGACAAGGACGCCATGTCGGGACAAAGCGGCAGCATGGCCCCCCGCGCCTGCCCCGCCCCCGACCGCCCGCCGGTCGAAAGCTGGACGATCATGCCGGGGCAATGCCTCTCCAGCCCTTCCTTCAGTGCGGCGAAGCGGTCCGGGTCGCTGGTCGGGCGCCCCTCGTCGTCGCGGACATGGCAATGGGCGATCGAGGCGCCGGCCTCGAACGCCTCATGCGTCGATTCGACCTGTTCGGCCAAGGTGATCGGCACCGCCGGGTTGTTTTCCTTGGTCGGCAGGCTGCCGGTGATGGCGACGCAGATGATGCAGGGTTTGCCGGCCGGGTCAGACATCGAAGAACACCGTCTCGTCCTCGCCCTGCAGGCGAATGTCGAAGCGATAGACCGGGACACCGTCGCGCATGGTGCGTTTCGCGATCAGCGTGGCGCGGCGGCGTTCCCATTCGATCAGGTTCAGCACCGGATCGGTGGCGTTGGCCGGAGCCTCGTCGTCGAAATATATCCGAGTGTTCAGGCCGATATTGATGCCCCGGGCAACGATCCACAGGTTCAGGTGCGGCGCCATCGGGGCCGCGTCCTCCTGCGCGCGGCCCTGCCAGTCGGGATGGCTGTCGCGCACCCGCTGGCTGACGCCCGATTCCATGCGGGCCCGTGCCCTGACCGGGCCCGGCTTGACGGTGTCAAAGCCCCATTCGCCGGTCTCGAAATCGGTGATGACCCTGCCCCAGCCGCGAAAGCCCTCCTCGACCTCGCCGCCCGCCTCGGGATGGGCATAGATGCCGGCGGCATTGGCCTGCCAGACCTCGATCAGCACGTCCTTGACCGGGCTGCCGGTGCCGTCGATCACCACGCCCTCGACCCGGATGCGTTCGCCCGCGGCATTGGGTCCGGCAATGTCCCAGCCCAGTTCGCGGTCGAAGATCCGAAAGCCCGCCGCCCCCGGCGCCAGCCCGATATGGACATAGGGGCCGGCGGTCTGCGACGCGGTTTCCTGCAGGTATTGCGGGCGGTTGGCCCGTGCATCGACAACCTTCATCAGTTCCCCTCCAGCCGGTTCTCGAACATGGTCGAGCGGCGCCCGCGCAGCACGATGTCGAAACGATAGGCGATGCTGTCCAGCGGCACCGTGGCGTTCATGTCCAGCTTCGCGGTCAGGCGGTCGACGGCCTCGGGGTCCGGGATGGTCTGCACGATGGGGCAGATCGGGATCAGCGGGTCGCCCTCGAAGTAAAGCTGGGTGATCAGCCGCTGGCAGAAGGCATGGCCGAAGACCGAGACATGGATATGCGCCGGGCGCCAGTTGTTGACCCAGTTGCGCCAAGGATAGGCGCCGGGCTTGATGGTGCGAAAGAAGTAATAGCCGTCCGCATCGGTGATGGTGCGCCCGCAGCCGCCGAAATTGGGGTCGATGGGGGCCAGATAGCTGTCCTTCTTGTGGCGATAGCGGCCGCCGGCATTGGCCTGCCACACCTCGACCAGCGTGTCGGGCACGGGCCGGGCATTTTCGTCCAGCACGCGGCCATGGACGATGATGCGTTCCCCGATGGGGTCGCCGTCCTTGGCGTAGTTCTTGATCAGGTCGTTGTCGATCGGGCTGATGTCGCCATGGCCGAAGGTCGGGCCGGTGATCTCCGACATCGAGCCTTGCAGGCTGATCAGGCTGAAGCGCGGGCTGCGCGCGACCGAGGTCTTGTAATCCGGCGTCAAAGCCGGCGGGTGGATGCGCCGGTCGCGCTGGTAATACTCGGCGGGGGTCATCGGCTCTCCTCCTCTTCCATCTCGGCAAAGGTCTGCTTGGCCAGTTTCAGCGCGTGGTTCGCCCTGGGCACGCCGCAATAGATGGCGACATGCTGGAACGCCTCGACGACGTCGCGCCGGCTGGCTCCGGTGCGGGCGGTGGCGCGGATATGCATGGGGATCTCCTCCCAGTTGCCGGTCGCCGCCAGCAGCGCCAGCGTCAGCATGGAACGCTCGCGCCGGCTGATGCCGTCCGAGGCCCAGACCGTGCCCCAGGCGGATATCGTGATCAGGTCCTGGAACGGCCGGTCGAGATCCGAGGTCTGCTCTTCGGCCCGGTCCACATGCGTATCACCCAGCACCTCGCGGCGGGTTTTCATGCCGGTCGCATGGCGGTCGGGGACGGGATGGTCGGGGACGCCATGGTCGGGGACGGGGCAATCAGACATGGCCGATGTCCTTGAAAAAACGGTTGAGGATGGCCGCATGGGCGGCGGGCGCCTCCACGCAGGGAATATGCGCGGCATCCGCGATCAGGTCGAAGCGCGCGCCGGGGATCAGCGCGGCGGTGGCCTGCACCAGATCCGGCGGGGTCGAGCCGTCCAGCCCGCCCGCGATCACCTGCACCGGCAGGTCCAGCGCACGGGCCGCATCGGTCAGGTCGGCCCCGGCAATGGCCTGGCAGCAGGCGACATAGCCCCCCTGCGGCTGTCGGGCGAGCATCCGGCGCCAAGGCGCGTCAAGCCCCTTGGCCCGGAAGGCGGGCGAGAACCAGCGCTCCATCGTCGGCGCCGCGATACTGGCCAGCCCCTCGTCGCGGATCGCCTGGATCCGGGCGTTCCACATCGCCGCATCGCCGATCCTGGCGGCCGAGTTCGACACCACCAGCCCCGCCAGCAGGCCCGGATGGCGGGCGGCCAGCGACAGGCCGATCAGCCCGCCGATGGACAGGCCCACGAAGACCACCCGCCCCAGCCCCAGCGCCGAGATCAGCGCCGCGGCGTCGTCGGCCAGCATCTCGATGCCGTAGGGGCCGGACGTTTCCTGGGACAGCCCGTGGCCGCGCTTGTCATAGCGCACCAGCCGCAGGCCCGGCGCCAGATGCGGGATCAGCCCGTCCCAGACCCGCAGGTCGGTGCCCAGCGAATTCGCAAAGACCACCGCCGGCCCGGTTTCCGGTCCCGACACCGCGACATGCAGATCCGCGCCGTTTGCCATGATCGTCCGCATCAGTAAGGCAACCCCACATAGTTTTCGGCGAATGCGCGCTGCTGCGATTCGTTGTCGCGCAGGAAGGCGATATCGGCCTTTTGCATCTTCAGGTCGAACGGGCTCTGGTGGGGATAGCGGTGCAGCAGGCCGCTGAACCACCAGCTGAAGCGTTCGGCCTTCCACACGCGCAGCAGCGCCTTTTCGGAATAGCGGTCGATGCCCTCGCTGTCCTTGTCCCGGTAATATTGCACCAGCCCGTTATACAGGTATTGCACGTCGCTGGCCGCCGTGTTCAGCCCCTTGGCGCCGGTCGGCGGCACGATATGGGCGGCGTCGCCGCACAGGAACAGCCGGCCCCAGCGCATCGGCTCGGTCACGAACGAGCGCAGCGGCGCGATGGATTTCTCGATCGAGGGCCCCGTGACCAGCCGGTCGGCCACGTCTTCGGGCAGGCGGCGGCGAAGCTCGTCCCAGAAGGCGGCGTCGGTCCAGTCGCTGGTATGGTCCGACAGCGCGCATTGGATGTAATAGCGCGACAGGTTGGCGTTGCGCATGGAGCACAGGGCAAAGCCGCGGTCGGAACTGGTGTAGATCAGTTCCTCGTGGACCGGGGGCGTTTCCGACAGGATGCCCAGCCAGCCGAAGGGATAGGTCTTTTCGTATTCGCGCCGGACGTCCAGCGGGATGGTCTGCCGGCTGATGCCGTGGAACCCGTCGCAGCCGGCGACGAAATCGCAATCGATGCGGCGGCCTTGCCCGGCGCGGGTATAGGTCACATGCGGGCGGTCGCTGTCGGCATCGTGGATCACCACGTCCTCGACCTCGAAGATGGTCTGCGCGCCTGCGGCCTCGCGCGCGTCGTAAAGATCGCGCGTCACCTCGGTCTGGCCATAGACCACCACCGGCGTGCCGGTCAGCTGCTTGAAGTCGATGTGGAACATGCCGCCGTCCCAGGCGATCTGGGTGCCGTCATGAACGAAGCCCTCGCGGTGCAGCCGGTCGGAGACGCCCGCTTCCTCCATCAGCCGGACAAGGCCGGTCTCCAGCACGCCGGCCCGGATGCGGCCCAGCACATAGTCCCGCGTCTTGCGCTCCAGCACCACCGCCTCGATGCCCTTGCGGTGCAGAAGCTGGCCCAGAAGCAGCCCCGACGGCCCGCCACCGATGATAACGACCTGAGTGCGCATGACAGTCCTCCCTCTGTCGCCGAACTTGACCTGTCACGCACCGCAAGTAAAATGAGTAATCGGGTTTGACGATTATCAGAAACGGCAAGTATTGGAGCGCAGGATCCGGCTGAGACATGTGCAGGCCTTTGTCGAGATCGTCCGCCAGGGCAATCTCAAGCGTGCGGCCGAGGCGCTGTATCTGACCCAACCGGCGATTTCGCGCACCATCGCCGAGCTGGAGGAGATCGTCGGAGCAAGGCTGATGACCCGCAGCCGGCGCGGCGTGGCGCTGACCGCGCAGGGCGAATTCTTCCACGGCTATGCGCTGAACGCGCTGTCAGCGCTGTCGCAGGGGCTGGCGGGAATTTCCGGCGAGGTGCAGGCGGCCGAGCTGTCCCTGCGGGTCGGGGCGCTGCCTTCGGTCTTGGCGCGGCTGATGCCCGAGGTGGTCGCCGAACTGCAGCAGACCGCGCCGCATCTGCGGCTGTCCATCGCGGATGGCGGGCATGGGCATCTGATGGGATTGCTGCGTTCGGACGACCTTGACGTGGTGATCGGCCGGCTGGGTGCGCCCGAAACCATGCAGGGGCTGAGCTTCACCCAGCTTTACCTGGAGGATGTTGCGGTTGTGGTCCGGCCCGGCCATCCGATCCTGTCCGATCCCGACCTGCGCCGGATCGGCGATTATCCGGTGATCTACCCGACCGAGACCGCCGCGATCCACCCTTTCGTGGAACGGCTGCTGATCGCGCATGGCATCCTGCGCCCCGCCCGGCGGATCGAGACCGTCTCGGATGCATTCGGCCGCGTCTTTACCCGGCAGGGCGATGCGGTTTGGTTCATCTCGGCCGGGGTGGTGGCGCGCGAGATCGCCGAGGGGCGGCTGGTGCGGCTGCCCCTGGACACGACGCTGACGCAGGGTCCGGTCGGGCTGATGACCCGCGCCAGCCAGCCCGAGACCAATGCCCAGCTGTTGTTCCGTCAGGCGGTGATGCGGGTGATCGCCGACGGCTTCGGGCCGCGACCAGGGCCGGGACCGGCAGATGCCGGCCCGACCCGCGGCCAGGACGCAGGCAAGGCCGGCCGCCGCACCGCGACCTAGCCCGCCAGCCGCAGCACGCCCGCGAAATATTCGCCCAGCGTCGCGTCATCCTCCAGCGGCAGGACCTGGGCGACATATTGGTCGGGGCGCACCACCACCATGCAGCCCCGCTCGCGGTCGATGCCGCGCAGATCGAAGATGTCGCCCGCGGCCGGATCGGCGCAGAACGCCTTTTCATAGTCGCGCAGCCCGTGGCGACCCTTGCGCGGCCACAGCAGCCCCGGCAGGTCGTCCATCGACAGCGACTGGTGGGGCTGCTGCAACACCGCGCGGATGTCGAACACCGCATCGGGATTCGCGCCCGCGGGGGTATGGCGCCGCAGGACCGAGCCCTCCCGGTCCAGCCGCTCGCAAAGCCGCGCCAGCCCCGAGCCGGGCGCCACCCCCTGCGCGTCGGCGAACAGATAGATCCGCCAGCGCCCGTCCGCCTGGGCGACATGGCCCAGTTGCATGGGCCGCGCATCGGCCAGCCGCACCACCGGCGCCGAATGGAAGCGCATCCCGACCGGAAAGCCGGTGGCCAGATGCCGATGCGTATCCGCGCCGGTCAGTTCCGAACGGCGATAACGCGTCGCCGTGCCGGCGGTGAAACGGCCATGCTGGACGAAATAGCGCTGGAACTCGGCCGGATCGACGCCCTCGCCGTCATCCTCGGCGGTCTTGGGGCGGGCGCTGAACATCCGCGCGAATTCGCGGTCGAAGTCGATCAGTTCCCGCGCGACCTCCTGCCGCTCGGCCGAATAGCTGCGCAGCAGCCCGGCATCGGCCTGTCCGCTCAGCACCGCCGCCAGTTTCCAGCCAAGGTTGAAGCTGTCCTGCATCGAGACGTTCATGCCCTGCCCCGCCTTGGGACTGTGGGTGTGGCAGGCGTCGCCGGCGATGAACACCCGCGGCATGCGCGAGGCGGGGGCATCGGCAGGCAGGTCGTCGAAACGGTCGGTCAGCCGCTGGCCGATTTCATAGACGGACCACCAGGCGACCTCTTTCACCTCCAGCACATAGGGATGCAGGATCCGCTGCGCGGCGGCGATCAGGGTTTCCCGGGTGATGTTCTTCGAGGCGACGCGCTCATCCTCGGCCAGCTTGTCCAGCTCGATGTAAAGCCTGACCAGATAGCCGCCTTCGCGCGGGATGATCAGGATATTGCCTTCATGCGCGGAATGGATCGCGGATTTCAGCCGGATGTCGGGAAAGTCGGTATAGGCCAGAACGTCCATCACGCCCCAGGCCTGGTTCGCCGCCTCGCCGCGCAAGTCCCGCCCGATCCGGCGGCGGACCTGGCTGCGGGCACCGTCGCAGCCGACGACATAGCGGGCGCGGACGATCTGGTCGCGGGAATCGTCCTCGGCCCCCACAGGGCGCAGCCGTGCCTCGACCGGCTGCGCGGGATCGTCGGGAATGGTCAGATCGGCCAGTTGCAGGCCGTAATCCGGTTGCAGCGGGGCCCGAGCGTGACGCATCGCTTCAAGATAGAAGTCATGCACCCGCGCCTGGTTCAGGATGACATGGGGAAATTCCGAAAGCCCCTCCTCGGTGTCGCGGATACGGCCGTGGCGCATGATCGGGCCATCGCCGTCCTGCGGCTTCCAGAAGGTGACCTCGTTCACCCAATAGGCTTCCTTCATCACCCGGTCGGCAAAGCCGAAGGCGTTGAACATCTCCATCGTGCGGCAGGCGATCCCGTCGGCCTGGCCCAGTTCCAGCGGTCCCGGCTTCCGCTCGACGATGCGGGTGCGGATCGAGGGGAACATCGCCAATTGCGCCGCCAGCGTCAGCCCGGCCGGACCGCTGCCGACGATCAGCACATCCACGTCCGCACCGTTCCCGGCCGGATCGTCCTGCGCGGTGGCGGCCGGATGATGGGTCGGGTCGCCGGGCCGAAAGCCGTCAAGGTGAAACTGCATTCCTTCCTCCCTCTGGGTTCGCCCGATCATCGGACAGGATATCGGGGCATAATAGGATGCATACTTATCATAAGCACACTAGTCAATATGATAAGTATGCTTGCCATCATGCGCCCACTTGCCTAGCCTGCGACGAACCCAAGCGAGCCGGTGCCATGACGACGCTTTACGACCTGCCGGGCCACCTGATCCGGCGCCTGAACCAGATCTCGACCGCGATCTTCGCCGCCCGGATGGACGAGGCGGGGCTGGACCTGACGCCGGTGCAATATGCGGCCCTGGCTGCACTGGCCGAACATCCGGGGGTGGATCAGGCGACGCTGGCCGGGCTGATCGCGCATGATCGCGTCACCATCGGCGGGGTGGTGGACCGGCTGGAGGGCAAGGGGCTGCTGTCGCGCGGCATCAGCGCGCAGGACCGCCGCGCGCGGGTGCTGGAACTGACCGCGGCGGGGCAACAGACGCTGGCCCGGCTTGCCCCCGCCATCGCCGAGGTGCAGCAGCGCACGCTGGCCGGGCTGACTCCGGCCGAGGCCGAGGCATTCGTCGCGCTGCTGCGCAAGACGACCGAGGCCGGCAACGAATACAGCCGCGCGCCCCTGCGGACCGGAGCGCGCGGAGAGGATTAGCCCGAGGATAGGGGTCGGCGGGCCGTGCCGGGCCGCCCCGCTCGGGGACGATCCGCGAAATGGGCCGTGGCGGGGCACCTTGGCTGCGGACCTGCCGGCGCAAGCCTAGAGGCCTGCAAAGCCGAACCGGCCATCAGCGTCCCAAGGGATGCGCCGAACCGACCGCCCGTTGCAGGCGGCGGCTCCGCCTGCCTCAGCGCCGGGAGATCACCGGATAGTCGGCATCGTTCAGCACCCAGCCGTCCTGCATCGAGAAATCCAGCCGCGGCGGACAGAAGATGTCCACCAGCACATTGTCGCCCGCCCCGCTGGCTTCGGTCGTGTGGACGACCGGCGGTGGGATCACCAGCGACGAAGGCGAGCCGACCGCGATATGCCGGTCCTGGCGCCAGTCGCTGCGATCCACCGTCCAGGGCCAGCGCAGGTGATGGACGAAGCTGCCGGCAAGCGCCAGCGAGCATTGCTCGAAATCGTCGTGGTGATGGGGCGACAGCTTCCTGGGGTCGCGCGGGCCTTTCTGCACGTCAAGCAGGTTCACCATGAAGGTCGTGCAGCGGAAGATGCGGCCGAAACGTCCCTCCTGCGGCTTCACGTCCAGGTCATAGGCGCGGATCCTGAAGCCCCCGACGGGTTCGGGCCATGGCTCGAAGGGCGGGATATGGCTACGCCCCGCCGCATAGGCATCGGCATTGGGACACAGGGCGACCAGATCCGCGGCGGCGGCGGTGAACAGCCGGACCACCCTGCCCCCTTCGGGCAGCGTCACCCGGCTGTCGCCCGGCGGCACGAAGACGATGGAATTGGCGGCGACCTCGCAACTCTCGCCATTCGCCTCGATCAGCGCGGGATGGTCGGGCAGCAGCACGACATATTCATCGGGCTGGCCCGCGCGGACGAAAGCCGCGCCCGGCTGCGCCTCGGCATGGGCCAGCACGAAATTGCAGCCGCGCTGATACCAGACCTTGCGGCCGTCGGCATCCTCCTGCGGCGGGGTCTTGTCGAACTCGGCCAGCTGTTCCTCGGCGATCAGGCCGGTGCGGGGCGGCGCCGAGGCCGCGGCGAACAGGGCCGCACGGGGATCCTTGTCCTTGTACATCGCGAAAATCCTTTCCTGTCAGCGCGGGCGTCAGGCGCGGCCCGCCTCGATGATCCGGCGCGCGCCCTTCATCAGCAGCCCCTGATCCGAGCCGCAGACGAAGACGCTGACGCCGCGTTCGCGCCAGGGGGCGATCTGGCTTTCGTCGCCGACGAACAGGCCCGCTGCGACATCCGCGCGCCGGGCAGCCGCGATCACGCGAATGATCGCCGCGTCAAGCTCGGCCGAGGGGAAGCCGCAGCCCAGCGACTGCGACAGATCGGCGGGACCGACGAACAGCACATCGACGTCCGGCACGCTGGCGATGTCGTCCAGCCGGTCCAGCGCCGCCCTATCCTCGATCTGCACCATCACCACGGTTTCGGCGTCGCTTTTCGCAGTATAGGCGGGGGCGGCGAGGGTGCCGTAATTCCCGGCGCGCGGCGACGGCGACAGGCCGCGCGACCCCCGACCGAACTTGACCGCGGCCACGACGGCTTCCGCCGTGTCGCGATCCGCGACATGGGGCACCATCACCCCCGCGCAGCCCAGGTCCAGCAGCGGCGAGATCCGCGCCGGCGATTGCCCCCAGCAGCGCGCGACCAGGGGCAGCCCGGCCGCGCGCGAGGCCAGCGCAAGCTGGTCCATCGCGCCCAGGTCCAGCGGCGCATGTTCCTGGTCGGGCACCGCGAAATCCAGCCCGGCAAGGCCCAGGATCTCGATGACATGGGATGCGGGCGTCTTGACGAAAGTGCCGATGACGGTCTCGCCCGCGTTGATCCGTGCCTTCAGCCCGCTCATGCCGCAAGCCCGACCAGTTCGGCCCCGATGGTCGAGGTCATCTTGCGGATATCGGCATCCGAATAGCCCAGCCCGATCAGCATGGCGATCATCTGGCGCATGCCCTCGACCGGGTTCGGGTTGCCGGTCTGGCCCAGATCGGTGCCGAAGAAGGTGTTGTCCACCCCCGCCGCCTCGATGACCGCGCGCAGGTGATCCTCGTCGAACAGCTTGAAGGTCGAGGGGATGAACATGCAGACCGAATGCTCCATCTTGACCCCCATGCCGACCAGATGGGCGACATCCTGAAGGCTGCAATCGTTCACATAGGTCGGATGGTTCAGGAACAGGCGCTTCACGCCCCGCGCCTTGGCCTCTTCATAGAACGGCAGCAGTTCGCGGGCGTGATGGTGGCCGCCCGAGACGACCGCATCGGCCTCGGCGATCAGGTCGAGGATATGCTTGACCTCGTCGCGGACCGCTCCGGTCTCGTCGGTCAGGGTCAGCGGGATCGGGGCGACCGTCTTCTTGCTGTTCTGCGGGAACTTGAAGCCGGGCTTCTGGGCCTCGTGCTCCATGTGGTTCTGGGCATGGGCCGTCGCCATCCAGACCACGCGGGCGCCCTGCTTGAGCGCATAGTCCACGGCCGAAGTGTTCAGCCCGCCCAGCGGATTGTTCAGCACGATCGAGCCGATGGCCCTGGTCCTGAAGCCCATGTTCTGGTTGATCAGCGTCGCCAGCGGCATGGTGGGATAGTAATGGTCCTTGAGCAGCACGGCGGCCATGCCGGCCTGATCGGCCTCGCGCAGGGCGGCGATATGGTCCAGCTTGCGCGGATGCAGCGAGGGGCCGGAATGGACATGCAGATCGACCGCGCCCTTCATCAGATCGTCAATGCGACTTTGTTCGGCAGTCATCGGTTTCTCCTGACTTCTTCGTCCGGCACCAGCGGCGCGGGAACATGGTTGCGCCAGACCTGATCGAGGACCGGCATTTCGGCAAAGCTGCGGCGCGCATCGGCCGCGCGCCCGACCAGATCGCGGGCGCTCGCGCCCTTTTGGGCGCAATAGGCATCAAGATCGGCGACGGCATCGCGGATGACGTCCCAGCCGCGCAGCATGACGGCCGAGGACAGGCCCACAGCCGAGGCGCCCGCCAGCATCATCCGTGCGACATCCCGGCCCGAGCACGCGCCGTTGATGCCGATCAGCGCCCGCCCCGCGCCCAGCCTAGCGCGGGTCATCGCCAGCCAGTGGCAGGTCAGCGGCAGGTTCCAGTAGCCGCCGATGCCGCAGCTGGTGCCCAGCATCGGCTGCATGGTCTCCAGATCGGGCACCAGTCCCAGCGCCCGCCCGGCGATCACGGCGCTGTCCGCACCTGCGCCGGTGGCGGCCGCGACCAGTTCGGGAACCCGCTCGCTCTGGCCCGACAGCTTGACCCAGACCGGGATCGACACGGCCGATGTCACCTGCCCGACCAGTTCCGCCACGCGCGCCGGCGAAAGCTCGGTGCTGACCGCACCCTTGGCCGCCTGGCTGGCATAGGGGGTGCCGATATTGAACTCGAAGACGCGCAGGCCGGCATCCTCGACGGCGCGGGCGCGGCGGACGGCATCCTCGATCCCGGCCATGACCACCGAGGCGACCAGGACGCAATCCGCCTTGCGCGCCGCCGCATCCATCCGCCGCGCCTGATCCAGCCATGCGTCGAAGCCAAGCGGCGTCAGCCCCGAGCGCGTCAGCAGCGTCGCCTCGCGCGGCGCCCCGGGTCCCCAGTCGACACGGTTCCAGCACGCATCCAGCGCGGCATATTCGGCCTGCAGCAACTGGCGCTGTGCGGCGGCCGAGTCGTTGCTGGACTTCATAACCACCGCCCCTGCCCCGGCGGCGATGGCCGACAGGATGCCGGCATCGTCGATCAGGTGCTCGCCCGATGCGGCAATGACGGGGTTCTTCAGCCGGGTGCGGCCGACCTGGACGGAAAGATCCGTCATCCCGCCACCCCCAGCACCCGCGGCAGGAACAGCGAGATCTCGGGAAAGATCGTGATCAGCGCCAGGACGACCAGCGCAATGCCGATCATCGGCAGGGCCCTGTAGGCGATCCGCTCCATCGGCCGGCCGGTCACGCCGGCGATGACGAACAGGCACAGCCCGACCGGCGGGGTGACAAAGCCGACCAGCACGTTGAAGACCACCATGACCCCCAGATGCACCGGCTCCAGCCCCAGCATGTTGCCGATGGCCATCAGCGCGGGCACCGTCAGGATCAGCACGCCGATGGTGTCCAGGAACATGCCCAGGAACAGCAGGATCAGGTTCACCATCAGCAGGATCACGTATTTGTTGTCCGAAACCCCGGTCAGCAGGGCGACGGTCTTTTGCGGCAGTTGCTCGATGGCGAAGATGAAGCCGGCGACGTTGGCGACCGCGACCAGGAAATAGATCGCCGAGGTGATGATCGCCGTGGCGACGAAGGCTTCCTTGAGGAATCTCCAGCTCATCGCGCGATAGACGACGGTGGCGATGATCAGCGCATAGATCGCGGCGACCGCGGCGGCCTCGGTCGCGGTGAAGATGCCGCCCCGTATGCCGACGACAATGATGACCGGCAGCAGCATCACCGGGACGGACTGCCAGCAACCCCGGAGGATCGCGGCCAGCGATTGCCTTGCCGCCTTGGGATAGCCGCGGCGATGCGCGACCCAGACTGCATAGGTCGACAGGAACACTGCCAGCATGAAGCCCGGCGCCAGCCCCGCGACCAGCAGTTGCGAGATCGAGGTGCCCGACAGCGCGCCGTAGATGATCATGGCGATCGAGGGCGGCACCAGCGGCGCCATCAGCGACGAGACCGCGATCAGCGCCGCCGAATAGTCCACGTCATAGCCCTGCCGCTTCATGTCCGGCACCATCACCGTGCCGATGGCCGCGGCATCCGCCGCCGCCGATCCGCTGACGCCGCCGAAGAGGAAGCAGCCCCAGATTGCCGTCAGCGACAACCCGCCCCGGAATCGCCCGACGACCGAGTTGGCAAAGCCGATCAGGCGACGGGTCAGCCCACCCACGTCCATGATCGCGCCCGCCAGCACGAAAAGCGGGATCGCCAGCAGCACGAACATGTCCATTCCCGCCAGCATCCGCTGCGGCAACACGATCAGGAATTGCGTCTGGCCGGTGAAATAGAAGTAACCCAGCGCGCTGATGCCCAGCACGAAGGCGATCGGCATGCCCAGGGCCAGCGTCAGGACGAAAATCGAGCCAAGCCAGATCACAGCGCTTCCTCCGCGCCCATCGGGTGCTCTTCGGGCTTCTCTTCCCGCGCAATGCCGAAGAATTCGTTCAGCGCGACATGCAGCGCCAGAAGCGCCGCGCCGACGGTGATCGCGATGTGGACCCAGAACAGCGAAAAACCCAGCGCAGTCGCCGTCTGGAACCGCGTCATCCAGGCGAACCTGGTGCCGAACCACAGGATCGCCGCCAGAAAGACCAGGATGATCGCGGCCGAGACCAGGTTGGCGGCCCGGCGCGGGCCTTCGGGCAGGCGGTCCACCGCCAGCCGCATCCCCAGGAACTGGCCGCGGGAATAGCTGAGACCGGCACCGATCATCACGATCCAGATCATCAGATAGCGCATCGCCTCTTCCGACCAGAACAGCGAGCTGTTGAAGACATAGCGCCAGATGACCTGCATGGTGCCGATCACAAGGATCGCACCGATCCCCGCAAAGCAGAATGCTTCCACGGCGGCGACATAGGCGCGCCAGAGCTTGGACATGGGTTTCTCCGTTGAGAACGCAGGCGGAAGGCGCGGGACCGGCCCGCGCGCCTGTGCGTTATTGAGCGGCCGGAGCCAGCTTTTTCGCCGCAGCCGCGAAATCGGCGATCAGCGGATCGGCGGCCTCGTATTTCTCGACCACCGGGGCGAAGGCGGCCTGCAATTCGGCCCTGAACGCATCCGAGGGCGTCACGACCGGGATGTTCAGTTCGGCCAGATGGGCCTTGATCTGCTCGTCCAGATCCTTGACCGCCATCACCTGCGGCTCGACGATCTCGTCGGCGGCCTGGCGCATGATCTCCTGCTGCTCGGGGGTCAGCGAGTTGAACTTCATCTGGTTGACCAGCAGGAAGCTGGGCCAGAAGTAATGGCCTGTCAGCGACACGCCCTTGGCGATCTCGTAATATTTCTCGCTCTCGATCGAGGTCAGGTTGATCTCGACCGCATCCAGCGTGCCGGTTTCCAGCGCCGAATAGACCTCGCCATAGGCCATCGGCGTGGGGTTCACGCCCACCGCCTGCCACGCATCCAGAAACATCCAGTTGGGCGCGACGCGGGTCTTCTTGTGATGCATGTCGGCCAGGCTTTCGACCGGCGCCCCGACGGTCAGGAAATGGCGTTGCCCGCCGTCATAGACCCCCAGGGCGACCATCATGTGGTTTCCCAGCCTGTCCATGATCGCCCGCGCCTCGGGCGTCTTCGCCATGGCCGCGAACCCTTCGTAATCGGGGATCAGGCCCGGCAGCTGGAAGGCGTCGATCGAGGGCTCCAGCGTCGAATAGGCCGAGGTCGAGTTCACCGTCATGTCGACGGTGCCGAACTGCACGCCCTCCATCAACTCCTTCACGTCGCCAAGCTGGCGCGAGGGGAAAATGTCGATCTTGATATCGCCATCCGACAGCCGCTCGACCGCTTCCTTGAAGCGGAGGGCGGTGTCGTGGATCGGATGCTGCTCGAATACGGCATGGCCCAGGCGCAGCGTGACGGGGTCGGCCCAGGCGGCACTCGACAGCAGGCTTCCCACCAGGACGGCAGCGGCAGTCTTCATCATGTTTTCTCTCCTCCTGTGTTCTCTATATGGGAACACTGTTCTCATATTGACACGCCACGGCAAAGTCGTCAACACAGAGAGGAGGAGCAAATTCATGGGGAAGCACATTGGAAAAGGCCGAGACCGTCCGGGCCGCCGACACCTGCCTGCGCATCCTCGAGCGCATCGCATTCGCTGATTCGCCCGTTGGCGTGACGCAGATTTCCGGCGATGTCGGCATCGCCAAGGGGGCGGCGTTCAAGCATCTGCGCACGCTGATCGAACATGGGATGATCGTGCAGGATCCGGTCACATCGCATTACGCGCTGGGGCCGAAGCTGTGGCTGATGGCCCAGCAGGCACCCGCCGGCGCAAACCTGGCCGAACTGGCCCTGCCCCTGATGCGCGCGACCCGCGACGAACTGGGCATGGCGGTGGTGCTCAGCATCCCCGCGCCGCACTCGGCCTTCATCCTGGCCACGGTCAGCAGCAACCAGCCGATCGAGATCGGCGTCCGTCCCGGCAGCGAGCTGAGCCTGCATTCCTCCGCCCAGGGAAAGGTATTCCTGGCCTTCGGCTCGCCCGAATTGCTGGCCACGCTGCCCGACACGCTGCCGCAGGTCACGCCGAAAAGCGTCACCTCCAGGACGGCCCTGGCGGCGCAGCTCGACGGCATCCGCGCGTCGGGCTATGCGACGGCGCCAGAGGAATCGCTGCTGGGCATCAATGCCATCGCCGCGCCGATCCTCAGCCCGCGGGGCCAGCTTCTCGGCAGCATCGGCCTGATCGCGTCGATCCAGCACCTGGGCGCGGACCCGACGCCCTCGCAACTCAAGGCGCTGTTCGCCCTGACCCGAGAGATCGGGCTGCTCGCCAGCCAATGACGGACCGGCAGGGCGATCCGGTCAGGGGCCGGCAGGGTGCAGCCCCGGCTTGCCGCGCATGATCCATGCGCGAAAGCCAAAGACAGCCGTGCCTCCGGGCACGGGTTCACATGGGCGATGGCATCGTCCATCGTGGCATGGGTCTGGACGGGCAGGATCGGGCCGAAGATCTCGTCCTGCATGACCGCGCAATCGCCGCCGGCATTCAGCACCGCATGGGCGCAATGGTCTGGAGGCGGCTCGCGGCGCTGTCGGGGCGGTGGCCGACGGAGATGACCTCGGCACCCTTGGCGCGTCCATCGTCCAGCAAGCCGTTCGGGCGCGCGACATGCCGGTCGTTGATGATCGCGGTATAGTTGGGGCTCGTCGGCCCATCGGGATAGAAGCGCGCCGTATTCCGCGACGAAGCTGTCAAGGTCGTCCCGATGCACCAGCACGTAATCCAGCGCCACGCAGGTCTGGCCGCCTTTCGACAGCTTGCCGAAGGTCAGCCCGCCATGGTGCGGCGACCGACCTGGCTGCGCGCGATGATGGCAGGGCTCTTGCCGCTCAGCTCCAACGTCAGCGGCCCTAGGTTCAAGGTCAAGCATGGATTTGGCGGTCTGTCCGGTGCGTAGCCGGCGGCAGCCGCGATGCGCCGGTTCTTTCGGCCATCACGGCCGGCGCGGGATGATCGTCCTGCCGCGCATCAGGCCGCGGATTGCTTGCGGCCCTGCAATTCGGCGATCAGCGCCTTGATCCGGCGCTGGCGCTCCTTGGCTTCGGCGATCAGGGCTGCCACGGAATCGAGCTTGCCCGACAAGAGGCGGATCGCCTCGTCGCAAGAGATCGGATGATCGCCTTGGGCGACGTCAACGCCGGCGATTTCCTTCAGCGAAAAGCCAAGGCCCTGCGCCTGCTCGATGAAGCGCAGGATGGCGATCAGCTCCTCGGGATAGTCGCGATAGCCGTTCGGCCCACGCACGGCCGGGGCGATGATCCCGCGCTTTTCATAGAAGCGGATGCGCGAGGTCGTCACCCCCGCCGCCCTGGCGATGTCGCCGATCTTCATTGGCGCCTCTTGACCTTGAACCTAGGTTTAAACCCTATATCGCCTTGCGTCACGATGCAAAGGATCTTGTCGCATGACCGCAACCACCCAGACCCCGCTGTTCCAGCCGCTGCAATTGCCCGGCGGGCAGATCGTCAAGAACCGCATCGCCAAGGCGGCGATGGAAGAGAACATGGCCGACACCCGCCATCTGCCCGGACCGGCGCTGCGCCGGCTGTATCGCGAATGGGCCCAGGGCGGGGCCGGGCTGCTGCTGACCGGAAACGTCATGGTCGCCCCCGATGCGGTGACTGGGCCGGCCGGGGTAATCCTGGACGCCGGCCAGCCGCTGGGGCCGTTCCGCGAATGGGCGCAGGCCGGGCGCGCGGATGGTGCACGGCTGTGGATGCAGATCAACCATCCGGGCCGTCAGGTCTATGCCGCGACCAACCCGCAGGCTATCGCACCCTCGGCCGTGCCGGTGGCGATCGAGGGTTATGCGCATCTTTTCGCCCAGCCCCGCGCCATGTCTGATTCCGACATTGCCGAGGTGATCCGCCGCTTCGCCGACACTGCCGCGCTGGCGGAACAGGCCGGGTTCGACGGCGTGCAGGTCCACGCCGCGCATGGCTATCTGCTGAGCCAGTTCCTGTCTCCGCTGACCAACCGGCGCGAGGATCGCTGGGGCGGCACGTTGGAGAGCCGCGCGCGGCTGCTGGTCGAGATCGTCCGCGCCATCCGCGCCCGCGTGGCGCCGGGCTTCGGCGTGGGCGTCAAGCTGAACTCCTCGGACTTCCAGAAGGGCGGCTTCGCGGCCGAGGATGCGGTGGCCGTGGTGCGGATGCTGAACGAATTGCCCGTGGATCTGGTCGAACTTTCGGGCGGCAGCTACGAAAGCCCGGCCATGCATGGCCGTCCGCAACAAGCCAGCACCCGACAAAGCAGTTTGGCGCGCGAAGCCTATTTCGTCGATTTCGCCCGCGACGTGGTGGCAGAGGCGCGGATGCCGGTGATGGTGACCGGCGGCATCCGCCGCCGCGCGACCGCCGAGGCGGCGCTGGCGCCCGAGGATGGTCGCGCGGGCGTGGCCATGGTGGGCATCGCGCAGGCGCTGGCCTATGCGCCGGACCTGCCGAACCGCTGGCACAAGGCCGAGGCGACGGTGACTGTCCCGATGGTGCGCTGGAAAAACCGGGCCATCTCGGGCCTCGCCACCATGGCGATGACCAAGCTGCAACTGCGCCGGCTGGGCGCGGGCAAGGCACCGAAACCCGGCGCCTGGGCACCGCTGGTCCTGGTCCGCGACCGGATCAGGACCGCCCTGCGCAGCCGCCGCTATCGCGCCTGGTTGCGCCGCCGCGCCGGGGCGTGAAAGGATGGCGGGCATGGGCAAGCGCATCCTGCATGTCGTCACCAATCGCGACCATTACGACGATCCCGGCCGTCCGACCGGACTGTGGCTGTCGGAACTGAGCCATGCCTGGGACGTCTTCGCGGCCGAAGGGCACGCGCAGGACATCGTCAGCCCGGCAGGCGGCCGCTCGCCGCTGGAGCCGCGTGCGCTGAAATGGCCGCTGCTCGACGCCTCGGCCAGGGGCTGGCTGAACGATCCGGCGCGCATGGCGCTGCTGGAGCGGACGGCCGCGCCGGATCAGGTCGATCCTGACGCCTATGACGCGATCTATTTCACCGGCGGGCACGGCGTGATGTGGGATTTCCCCGACAACGCCGGGTTGCAGGCGATCGCGCGGCGGATCTGGGAAAAGGGCGGCATCGTCTCCTCGGTCTGCCACGGCTATTGCGGGCTCCTGAACACGCGGCTTTCGGACGGCACGCTTCTGGTTGCCGGCCGGCAGGTGACCGGCTTTTCCTGGACCGAGGAAATCCTTGCCGGCGTGGCGCGGCACATGCCCTATGACGCCGAGGCCGAGATGAAGCGGCGGGGCGCGCGCTACGGCAAGGCGCTGCTGCCATTCGTCTCGCATGTCGTCACCGACGGGCGGCTGGTGACCGGGCAAAACCCGGGATCGGCGAAAGCCATCGCCAGGCAGGTGGCGAGGCTGCTGCGGGGCTGAGGGCGGAAGGGCAAACAAGGTCATCGGCGCAGGGCCGGCAAGCGGAAAAGGGGGCGGTCTTTCGCCCCCTTTCCCGATCCGGCGTCCGGTCAGCCGATCCGGCCGCCGCCCTGTTTCGTGATCGCCACCACCGCCGGGCGCACCGGCATGTCGTCGCGGAAATCCGGCCAGCGGGTCGACAGGTCCTCGTAATAGGACGGCCGGCCGTGGCCCTCCCAATCCTCGCCGCCATCGCCCGGATGCTGCACGGCCACGAAAAAGGTGGTCAGGTCCGGCGTCGGACAGGGGCCGCACATCTCGGCACCCACGGGCACCCGATAGAACAGCCGCGAGGTGCCCCGCGCGGCGCCCTCGACATCCACCGCCCACAGGCCGTCGGTGCGGCCCGTATCCTTGGGCGAGTTGCCGTCGGTCGAGACCCACAGCCGCCCGTCGCTGTCGATGGCGCAGTTGTCGGGCATGCCGAACCAGCCATTCGCAGTGGTCGCGGTCGAGAAGGTCGCGCCGACCTCGGCCACCGAAGGATCGCCGCATTGCAGCAGGATCTCCCAGGTGCCCTGCGTCGCCGCCAGGTCGCCGCCATCCTCGAGAATCTCGATGATATGGCCGAAGGCGTTCTCCACGCGCGGGTTGGCGGCGTTCGCCTCTTCGCGCTTGGTGTTGTTGGTCAGCATGACATAGGCCCGGCCGGTCTCGGCATTGGGCTCGATGTCCTCGGGGCGGTCCATCGGCGTCGCGCCCAGCAGGTCGGCGGCGCGGCGGGTCTCGATCAGCACGTCGGCCTGGCTCTCGAAGCCGTTCTCGGCGGTCAGCGGCCCCTGCCCATGCACCAGCGGCAGCCAGACGAAGCTGCCATCCTCGTCGAAGCGCGCGACGTAAAGCGTGCCCTCGTCCAGCAGGTCCAGGTTCGCGGCGCGGTCGTCCGGGTTGTAGCGGCCGGCGGTCACGAACTTGTAGACATAGTCGAAACGCTCATCGTCGCCCAGGTAGAAGACGACGCGGCCGTCCTTGGCCAAGGCGCTCGCCGCCCCCTCGTGCTTGAAGCGGCCAAGCGCGGTGCGCTTCCTGGGGGTCGAGGTGGGGTCCATGACATCGACCTCGACGATCCAGCCAAAGCGGTTGGGCTCGTTCGGTTCCTTGCCGATGTCGAAGCGGTCGTGGAACCTGCCCCAGGCATAGCTGTCCTCGGGGATGCCCATGCGCTTGTAGTTTTCGGCCTCGCGGTGGCCTTCGGGCAGCGCGCCGGTGAAATAGCCGTGGATGTTCTCCTCGGCCATGATGTAGGTGCCCCAGGGCGTGACGCCGCCGGCGCAGTTGTTGATCGTGCCCAGGACGCGGGTGCCGGTCGGGTCCGCCGCGGTCTGCATCCGCGCATGCCCGGTGGCCGGGCCGCAGATCTCCATCGGCGTCTTGGCGGTGATGCGGCGGTTCAGCGCGCCGTCCAGCACCGGCTGCCATTTTCCGTCCACCTTGCGGATCTCGATCACCGTGCCGCCATGCGCGGCCATCTCGATGTCCACGCGCGCCTCGGTCGCCTCGGCCACGGCGATCTTGCCGTCCTCGACGGTAACGATGCCGGGGAACATCAGGTGTTCGTTGGTATATTCGTGGTTGACGACCAGCAGGCCGCGGTCATCGGCGCCGTCCAGCGGGATGAAGCCGACGAAGTCGTTGTTATAGCCGAACTGGCGTTCCTGCGCGGCCTCGGACTGGTTCTTCGGGTCGAAATCCGGCGCATCGGCAAAGACCTTGTCGCCCCAGCGCAGCAGGATGTCCGCGTCATAGCCCTGGGCGACGTGATGGTCGGCATCGACGCCCGCCTCGACCTCGGGAAAGCTGAAGGCGGAGCCCTCGACGGCATCCTGGGCGCGGGCCTCGTCGGCAGCCAGCAGGGCGAAGGGGCTGACGGTGGCCGAGATCGCGGTCGCAGCCATCGAGCCCTTCAGGAAGCCGCGGCGCGAGAAGCGGGCCGCGATGATTTCGCCCATGGTGCGATTTTCGGTCGGATTGTGGCCCGGTCCGTCGGCCTCCTCCAACTGGCTGGTGCGGAAGACATGGCGGGAGGGATGTTGCTCGGTCATGAGACGCTCCTGGCTGATGGGGCGGCCCCGGCCAGAGACGGGACCGACCCCTCCATAGCGGCCCAGTTTGACCAAAGAGTGACAGGGCCGGAAACGATGGCGCGGACCCGGCCCACCAAGGCGGCGGGCCCGATAGCCGCTGCGGGCGACCTTACCGCCGCCCGCCGTCAGGTCAGGCCGGCCTTTCGCAAGCCCTCGACGTAAAGCTCCAGGTCCTCGGCATGTTTCAGCGGGGGCACCTTGCGCCAATGCGCGATGGTGAAGTTCGGATGCACCCGCATCACCGCGCCGGCATGGCGGCGGGCCTCGTCCATCTGGCCCAGCAGCGCATGGCTGGCGGCCAGCAGCCGGTGCGCCTCGGACTGGTCGCGCATCCGCGAAAGGGTTTCGATGGTCTTGCCGTAATCGCCGTGGTGGAAATAGGCATCGCCCAGGAACCACAGATAGGCGTCCGGGAAATAGGGATTGAGCCGCATCGCCCGTTCCAGCAGCTGCACCGCCCGCTCGCCCTGCCGGACATAGGCGAGGCAGTCGCCGGTATAGGCCAGCAGATCCGCGTCGTTGGGATTCAGCGCCAGCGCGTGCTCATAGGCGGCCAGCGCCTCGTCGTGCTGCTTCTTGTAGAGATGCGCCAGGCCCATCTCGGAAAAGCCGCGCGAGTCCAGGGCGTCGCATTGCACCGCCCGCTTGGCCAGGACCAGCGCCTGGTTCAGCGCCGCATCGGGGTTGCTGGTCCAGTTGTAGCGCCATTCGACGTTGAAGGTCCGCGACATCGCCGCATAGCTGCGGCCGTAGTCGGGATCGAGATCGCGGGCCTCTTCGAACAGGCGGCGGGCGTGCAGGTTGGCATCGGGCAGGAAGCGCAGGCCCATGTCCTGGCCGCGCAGGACCAGCCCATAGGCGTAAAGCGCGGGATGGCTCTGCTCGGCCAGCCGGCGCCGTTCGTTCGCGTCCAGCTGGATCGCCACCCGGGCGGCGGTCATCGCGGTCACGTCGTCCTGAAAGTCGAAGATGTCCAGCATCACGCCGTCGTAGCGCTCGGACCAGATGGTATTTTCCGATTCCGCCTCGACCAGCTCGACGGTGATGCGCAGCCGGTTGCCGGCCCGGCGAAAGCTGCTGGTCATCAGGTAGCGCACGCCCAGCCGGCGCCCGATCTCGCGCAGCGACGAGGTCTGGGCGGCGGCCAGGAACGATGAATGCCGCGCGATCACCAGCAGGTGCCGGAACCGGCACAGGTTGGTGATCAGGTCGGCGACGATGCCATGGCACAGGTGCTGGTCGCCGGGATCGGCCGAAAGATTCTCCATCGGCAGGATCGCCAGCGACGTGTCGGGCAGGCCGGGATCGACCCTGCGCGGCACAGCTCGCAGCGGGACGGCCGCGGCCGCGGCGGGGGAGGCGGGCGCCGCGGCATAGATCTCGACCGGGGCCGAGATGTTCTTCAGCCGCCGCCGCCCCAGCGAACGCAGCACCAGTTCCGGGTTGTCGCGCACGATGCGATAGACGGTCTCGGTGACGCAGATGCCGCCGGGATCGGCAAAGCCCTGGATCCGCGCGGCCAGGTTGACGCTGTGGCCGTAAACCCCCTCCTGCCCCTCGAACGTCTCGCCCAGCGAGATGCCGACGCGCCAGGCGATCGGCTCCCGCGCCTCGGCCCAGGCGGATTCGCGGGACAGTTCGCGCTGCATCTCGATCGCGAAATGCAGCGCCTTGGGCGCATCCTGGAACACCGCGACCAGCCCGTCCCCGGCCGTGTTGACCACGGTGCCGCCATAATCCCCGACCAGGTTGCGGATCAGCGCGATCGAGCGCGTCAGCCGCAGGATCGTGCCGGCCTCGTCCTGCTCGATCAGGCGGGTATAGCCGTGAATGTCGGCATAAAGCACCGCCTGAAGGCGGGGGCCGGTCAGACCGGGCTGTGCGATCATGGCTCGTCCAAGGCTCCTTTCGGGCATCAGAAATCCACCGGCACCCGGCCTGTCAAGCCCGGATCGGGGCGGCCCGGCCTGCCGCAAGGGGATCCGTGACAGCGCCCGGATCGGCACTATACTATCCGCATGAAACCCGACAGGCACCCCATATCGCAATTCGGCCTGCGCCCGGCGCGTCCCGAGGAATTTCCCTTTGCCGAGGCGATCTATATCGACGCGATGCGGCCCCTGATGCTGCAACTGGACGCCTGGGACGAGCCGATGCGCCGGGCGATGATCCGGCGGTCGTTCAAGGCGGCGGATTCGCGCATCATCACCCTGGAGGGCCGGGACATCGGCTGGATGCAGGTGACGGAACGGGACGCCGACTACAACCTCGCCCAGCTCCAGATCCTCGGGGATTATTGCGGCCGGGGCATCGGCTCGCGCATCATCCGCGACTTGCAGGACAGGGCGGCGCGGGAAGGCAGGACCGTCTCGCTGTCGGTGGTGCGCACCAACCGGGCCATCGCCCTTTACCTGCGGCTGGGCTTTCGCATGATCGACCCCAAGGCCACGCCGATCCTGGACATGGTCTGGGTGCCGGAAGGACTGGACCGCTGAGCCGCGAGGCCGGCCATAAGGGCCACCGCACCGGCTGCCACCGCAGCGTGGCGCCGGCCGAAACCATAGCGCGGGTCCGGCCGCTGATGGCGCGGATGGGCATCACCCGCGTCGCCAATGTCACCGGGCTGGACCGGATCGGCCTGCCGGTGGTCATGGTCTGCCGGCCGAACGCCCGCTCGTTGGCGGTATCGCAGGGCAAGGGGCTGGACATGGACGCCGCCACCGCCTCGGGCCTGATGGAAGCGGCCGAGCTTTATCACGCCGAGCATATCGAGGCGCCGCTGAAACTGGGCAGCCTGAACGAGCTGGCCCATTCCCACCGGATGATCGACCTGGACCGGCTGGCCAGGGTCTCGGACCGCTTCCACCGGGACTTGCCGATGCTGTGGATCCAGGGACGCGACCTCGTCTCGGGCGAAGAACGCTGGGTGCCCTTCGAATGCGTGCGCGCGAACTATACCCTGCCGCCGCCGCCCGGCAGCGGCTGCTTTCTCTGCAGCAGCAACGGGCTGGCCTCGGGCAACACCATGGCCGAGGCGACCTGCCACGCGATCTGCGAACTGATCGAGCGCGACGCCACCACCCTGTGGCACCAATCCCCGCCCGAGCGCCGGGCCAAGACGGGGCTGGACCTGGAAAGCGTCGCCGACCCGGCCTGCCGTGCGGTGCTGGACCGGCTGCAAGGCGCCGGTTTCGACGTGCATGCCTGGCAGGTCGCCAGCGACCTCGGCGTGCCGGCCTTCTTCTGCCTGATCTCGGACCGGCGCGACCGGGGGGCGCATCACGGCATCGGCGCCGGCGCCCATCCCACCCGCGCCATCGCGCTGCTGCGGGCGCTGACCGAAGCCGCGCAGGTGCGCTGCACCTATATCTCGGGCGCACGCGACGACCTGCAACCCGAGGAATACGGCCGGCACGCGCTGGACCAGAAGGCCCGGGCCGCCGCCGGCATGCGCGCCAGCCACCGGCCGATGGTGAATTTCGCGGCGCTGGACGAATTCGTCTCGGACGATTTCGCCGAGGACCTGGACTGGTTGCTGGCCCGGCTGCGCGCGGTCGGCATCGACGAGGCGGTCGCGGTGGACCTGCGCAAGCCGGGGCTGGACCTGCCGGTGGTGCGGGTGGTGATCCCGGGGCTGGAGGCCCCTTGCGATCACCCCGCCTGGCGGCCGGGACCAAGGGCGCTCGCCGCCGCGCGGGCCGCGGCGCCATGAGCGTGATCGTCTTCGTCGGCCCCTCGCTGCGGCAGGCGGACCGCGCCGCCTTCGCGCAGTTCCGGTTCCTGCCGCCGGTGCAGCAGGGCGACCTCTATCGCGCCGCGCGCCAGCGGCCGCGGGCCATCGGCCTGATCGACGGGTACTTCGACGGCGTGCCGGCGGTGTGGCACAAGGAAGTGCTCTGGGCGATCTCGCAAGGCATCGCCGTCTTTGGCGCCGCCAGCATGGGCGCGCTGCGCGCCGCCGAACTTGCACCCTTCGGGATGCGGGGCGTCGGCCGCATCTTCCGGGATTTCCACGAGGGCCGGCTGACCGACGACGACGAGGTGGCGCTGCTTCACGGCCCGGCCGAGACCGGCCATGCCGCCCTGAGCGAGCCGATGGTCAATATCCGCGCCACCGCCGCCGCCGCGCTGGCCGCGGGCATCCTTGACGCGCCGGCGGCCGCGCATCTGCTGGCAACGGCCAAGGCGCTGTTCTACCAGCAGCGCGACTGGCCCGCCATCCTGGCGGCGGCGGAGCAGGTGCCCGCAACGATGCGCGACCGGCTTGCCGCCTGGCTGCCCGACGGCCGCATCGACCAGAAGCGCGCGGATGCGCTGGAGATGCTGCATGTTCTTCAGGCGCATGTCGCGCGGGACGAGCCGCCCCCGCGGGCGGAATTCACCTTCGAATGGACCGAAGCCTGGGCCTCGGCCCCCTGGCTCGCCGCGCATGGCGACGGGATCGAGGCAGGGGATGCGCTGATGCTCGACGCGCTGCGCCTGCAGGGCGAGCCCTATCTGCGCCTGCGGCGCGCCGCCCTGCTACGGCAACTGGCCGCCGAGACCGCCACGCGCGAGCGGCGCGGGGTGCAGCCAGACCATGTCGCCGAGGCCGCATTGGCGTTTCGCCTGCCGCGCGGCCTGCTGCGCGGGCAGGACATCGACCGCTGGGCGGCGGAAAACGGCTTGGATCGCCCCGGCTTCGACCGGCTGATGGCGGGGCTGGCGGGGCTCGAGGCGCTGGCACGGGACCGCGATGCGGCGCTGGCGCCTGCGATCCTGGACCAGCTTCGGCTGGAGGGCGGCTACAAGGCGCTCCGCGACCGCACCGCCAAGGCCGGGACTGCCGATCCGCCGCTGCCGCTGCCCCTGCTGCTGGCCTGGCATTTCCACACCCGCCTTGGCCGAGACCTGCCCGAGGATCTGGAACAATACGCCGGCAGCCTGGGATTTCGCGATCTGGCGCATTTCCACGCCGCGCTGGCCCGCGACCATGCGCTTTGGCTGAAAGACGGGCAGCCGGCGCCGGATGGGACCGCAGGCCGACAAAGCCATCGACAGCCGCCGCCCGGCGGCTTAACCTGAGGTTGCGGATTCCCGGACCCGAAAAATCCCACCCATGGCGGAGATTGCGATGTCGGAGACCTTGCTGAGCCCCTCGAACCTGCTGCTCTTCGGCCGCGTGGTCGAGGATTTGCAGATCCGCGCACCCTCGGCGCAGGACAAGCGCGGCGACCCCCGGCACGGCCCCTTCCCCCAGCCCCGCGGCGGCACGCCCGGCCAGCTTGAACGGCAATTGCAGGCCGAGGATGCGAATTTCGCCCGCATCTACGGCTTTGCCTTCGAGGGGCTGTATCGCGTCCTGCCGCGCCCGGCGCTGTTTCTGGTGCACGGACCGGGGCTGGAGGCCGGGCAGGTCATGTCGCGGCTGCACCTGCCGCAGGATGCGCCGGCCGGATCGCCGCCCCAGGCGGCGGGTGCGGGGCACGTCCTGCCCCAGCCCGACGACCTGATGGTCTGGTCCTACGACAAGGCCGATTACTCGATCCGGCTGGACATACGCTCGGGCATGTTCGAGCAATTGCTGCTGGACCCTTCCGGCGCGCCGGAGGCCCGCGGCATGAGCGTCCACGGAATGAGCGTGCGGGGCATGAGCGTAAACAGCGACAACAAGGACTAGGCGCATTCCGCCCGCCGCCCCTGTCCCCCGGCTGGACAAGCCAAGGAAACAAGGGTCAGGATCGTCACGATCCTGACCCTTTCTTTCAGAGAGAGACTTAAAACAAGGTAATGATCAAATGCTCTGAAATTCTCGGCGGCAGAGACGATGGGCCTGTCAGGCGCAGGCCACTATCGCCGGATGCTCGTCGCCGGCAGGGGCTTCGGCCTGTATCGCGGGACGGGCTGCCGGGGCGTCCGGGACCAGTGCCAGCGGAACGGCCAGCAGCCTTGCCGCCTCATGCCACAACGACGCCTCGGCGGCGATCAACCGCCGCATGGCCGCCTTGCCTTGCGGGCGCTTGGCGGATCGCGCCAGGGCGCGATAGTCGGAAACCAGCCCGCCCAGCAGATGGTCCAGATCCTGCATGGCCTGCTCAAGCCGCCGGGTCGCGCCGGACTGGGTGGCGGTCTGGGTCGCGATGGACAGGACCATGGCGATTTGCGGCCGGGCCTCGCGCAGCGGCTGGTATGCCCGGGACAGATCGACGCACAGGTCCACCAGATCGGGCAGGCGGGCGGCGGCGGGACCAAGCTGCCCGGCGATCTCGCCGGGGGACAGCGGGGTCGTGGCCGCCTGGCTTTCCAGCCGGATCAGGATCTGGGCCAGATCGTGGCGTTGCGCCAGCGCCATGCCCTCGTCACGCTCCAGGAACGCTTCGATCGCCGCGGCAAGCTCGAAGGCAGCCGCTTCGATCCGGGCGCTGGCGTGGCTCATCGGGCCGTCGGTCTCTTCCAGCCGTTGCAGTTCGGTTGCCAGCGCAGCCCAAAGCCGCTGCTCGCTCAGCCGGATCATGCCGGCGCTTTTATGCGGAGTGCGGGCCCGGCCGCGCGACGTCTCGCGCGCACGCTCCAGATTGGCGGCAATGTCGCTCAACTGTGCCGCGAGTCCTGCGCCCGGCGCGACCTCTGCCGGCAAGGCGGCAAGCCTGGCCGCGGCATCGACCTGCATCATCAACGACCGCACGCGGGGCATGAGTTGTTCAAGGCAGTAATGCGACATCGCACGCAGGCTGGCCTGCCCGTCGACAGCCGCATGGGCCATGATCCCGGCCCGGCGGGCCAGGACCTGCGGCCGATCCGCCTGGAACCGGGCGCGAAGCTGCACATGCAGCGCAGCCATGGTCAACTGGTGCAGCACGCCGCGGATCGCGGGCAGCGGCTCCTTGGCAAAAGATGGTGCGGAATGTCTGATCGACATGAAACACGCCCTCTGATTGCAAAATTTTTCCAAAACATGCCGCAACCGGCACGGCAGTTCTGTGCGCGGGCGCACAGAGGACGGCCTTTATGATACAAGTTATTGATTGACATGGAAAACATGACGAAAATTATGGATCTGGCCGATCTTCCCTGGTTCGCCGGGCTGCCGGACGAGGTGCTGGCGGGAATCGAATCCGGCTCGCGCCGCCGCCATGCCGACCGGGGCCAACTGATCATCGAGCGCGGAGAGCCGGGGGACTCGGTGCTCTTCGTCCTGTCCGGGCACGTCCTGGCCGTGCAATGGACGCGAAGCGGCCGCGAGATCGTCTATAGCGAGATCGCCCCGGGCAGCGCCTTCGGCGAATTGTCGGTGCTGTCCGGGATGCCGCGCTCACTGTCGCTTTACGCGCGCACGGCTTGCGTCCTGCTCGAAACGCCGGGCACCCTGCTGACCGGGCTCATGGATACCCAGCCGCAGGTCCGGCAGGCGGTGATCCAGGACCTCGTCCGGCGGATCCACGACCTGACCGAACGGGTGCAGGAGCTGACCGCGCTGGATGTCGAGGAACGGCTGCGTGCCTATCTGCTGCGCGTTTCGCTGGAGCATGGCGGCCTGGAGCCGGGCCGCCGGATGCCCGATCCGCCGACCCATGCCGAAATGGCGAACATCATCGGCGCGAACCGCGAGGCGGTCAGCCGGGCGCTGGCCAAGCTCAGCCGCGCGGGCATCATCGAATCCGGGCGGAAATACCTGCGCATCATGCAGCCCGACGCCCTGATCCCGGACGATACGGGAAGGGGCGACTGCCCTTCGCGATAGCATCCGCCGAAGCCGGGTATCATTGGCCCCGCGTCACGCGCACCCGATCCCGGTTCATCCCGACGCCCGCGACGGGAAAGCTCACCCGGCTACGCCGCGGACCCCCTGCCCCTCTGCCTTTACGGTCCGATCGGCGAAGAGCCTGGGCTTTGGGGAGGCTTGCCGCTGCCGAGCAGATCCTGGGCGTGCAGACCGACCTGACCCGCATCTACCAAGGCTTTCCCGAACCCAAGAAACTGCCCCCACAGCCTTTCCTGACCATCGGCGCCAAGGCCACGCTGGCGATCCGCGAACGCAGGGCCGGGATCGAGTGAACCACCCGGACGGCTTCACCCGCCGAACGCCGGCCCAATCGACACGCTGAACGTCAAGCCATTTGCAAAGGTCCGATCCATGCGCCACCGCTTTTTCTGCATCGACAGCCATACCTGCGGCAACCCGGTCCGGGTCGTCGCCGGGGGTGCGCCGCTCTTGCCGCATCTGCCGATCTTCGAACGCCGCAACCTGTTCCTGCGCGACCACGACTGGGTGCGCACCGCGCTGATGTTCGAGCCGCGCGGCCATGACATCATGTCGGGCGCGATCCTCTATCCCGCCTTCCGCGAGGATTGCGACTTCGCAGCCCTGTTCATCGAGGTCTCGGGCTGCCTGCCGATGTGCGGCGCCGGCACCATCGGCCTTGCCACCGTCGCCATCGAGGAAGGGCTGGTCACCCCGAAAACCCCCGGCCGGCTGACCATCGAGACCCCGGCCGGCCGCGTCGACGTGGAGTATGCGATGCAAGGCGAGCGCGTCGCCTCGGTGCGGCTGTTCAACGTCCCCAGCTTCCTGCACAGCGCCGATATTGCCGTCGACGTGCCGGGGCTCGGCCCGCTGGTCGTGGACATCGCCTATGGCGGCAATTTCTACGCGGTGATCGAGCCGCAGGAGAGCTGGGCCGGCCTCGACGGCATGAGCGCGGCCGAGATCGTGACGCATAGCCGCGCCCTGCGCGAAGCCCTGGCCGAGATCGGCGAAACCGTCGTCCATCCCGAGGACGACCGCATCCGCGGCGTCCATCACGCCATCTGGTGCGACGGCCCGGACGGGCCGGATTGCGACGGGCGGGACGCGGTCTTCTATGGCGACAAGGCCATCGACCGCTCGCCCGGCGGCACCGGCACCTCGGCGCGGATGGCGCAGCTTCATGGCAAGGGCCGGCTGGCGGTGGGCGAGAGTTTCCGCAACAAGAGCCTGATCGGCACCGTCTTCGAGGGCCGGGCCGAGCAGGCGGTGACGGTGGGCGCCTATCCCGGCATCCTGCCCAGCATCGGCGGCTGGGCCCGGATCACCGGCCACAACACCATCCTGGTCGATGACGACGCCCCCCTGCGCCACGGGTTCCAGATCGCCTGAGCAAGGCTGCAGGAGGAGGAGGACATGCCGCGAGCCGTTCGTCCATGACTATCGGCCGTGGGCCGGGCGATTGCGGCGCTCAGGGGAGGGCTGGCCCGGCCTGCGCCTGGATCGCCCGATCCTTCCTGATGGATACGGCCCGCCCATGCGGCTTGCGAGTTGTCGGCGCGCATTCGGCGCCCTGCCCCGCCCCACTCTGCCGAACGGCGCGGTCCCCGGCGTCCCGGCATTCCGAGGCCGTCAGGCCGGGGCGTGATGGCGGGCGGCGAAATAGCCAATGGCATGCTGGGTGAAGCGCCGCGCGACAAGTCCCCGATGCGCGCCATCGCGCGAGGCCAGCACGATGCGCAGCGGGCGCAGGTCGTTCGTGATCGGCAAGGTCCTGACCTCGCCCCCGTCATAGGTCATCGACGACGGGGGCCGCATCACCAGCAGCGTAAAGCCGAAACCCGCCGCGACCGCACTGCGCACCGCCTCCAGCGAGGTCGAGACGTAGGAGACCGGCGGGCTGATCCCGCTTTCGGCCAGAAGCTCCTCGAAATAGCTGCGGCTTCCGGGCCCTTCCAGCATGACATAGGGCTCGTCGGCCAGATCGGCGAGGTCGATGGAATCGCGCCCGGCAAGCGGGTGATCGGCGGCAAGAACCACCATCGGTCGCAATGCCGCAAGCTGCACGAAGGCCAGCCCCTGGGGATCGCTGCCCCGATCATAGGTCAGTGCCAGGTCGATCGAGCCGTCGCGCAGCGCATCGGCCAGATTGGCCAGCGCCATCTCGCGCTGCCGCACGATCACCCCCGGCACCGCCTCGCCGAAACTGCGGATCAGCCCCGCGGCGTAAAAGGGCGACAGCGTTCGGAACACGCCCAGCCGGATCTCTCCGGCGGTCTCGGCCGCCAGTGCCGCCGCCTCGCGCTCGACCTGCCCGGCCTGTTCCTCGAGGCGGTTCACATGCTCAAGGAACAGCCGGCCCTGCAGCGTCAGCGTCAGCCCGCGCGCATGATGCCGCTCGAACAGCACCAGACGGGTCACGTCCTCGAGCTTTTCCAGCGCCTGCGCCACCGAGGGCTGAGAGATGTTCAGCGCGCGCGCGGCCTGCGCAATGCCGCCATGCTCGGCGACGGCGCGGAAATAGGCGCATTGGCGCAGCGTGAAGCGAACCATATTTTGCCTGTCTTAATCATCGGATATTCAAGTTTTCATATTCCTTGCAAAAAGGTCAAGCTGGTTCCCGACCAGCGGCCCGCGCGAACAGGCTGTCCGCTTCCCACGCCAAGACAAGGAGCGCCCCGATGTCTCTAGCCCAACCCCTTGCCGAACTGCTCGAAGCCGCCGACCGGCCGCTCGAGGACGCGCGCGCCATGCCGCCGGGCGTCTATACCAACCCCGAATTCCTGTCCCATGAGATCGAGACCATCTTCTCGAAGGAATGGATCTGTGTCGGCCGCTCCAGCCGGCTTGCCAAGACCGGCGACTATCTGACCTATGACCTTGCCGGCCAGCCCGTCGTGGTCCTGCGCGGCAAGGATGGCCAGTTGCGCGCCTTCTCGAACGTCTGCCTGCATCGCATGTCGACGCTGGTCGAGGGCTGCGGCAACAAGCGGGTGCTGGTCTGCCCCTATCACGCCTGGACCTATGACCTCGACGGCCGCCTGCGAGGGGCGCCGTTCATGACCCAGACCACCGGCTTCTGCAAGGAGAACTACGCCCTGCCCCCGATCCGCTGCGAGGAATGGCTGGGCTGGATCTACATCACGCTCGACAAGGACCGCCCCGGCGTCGCCGCGGCCCTTGGCCCGCTGGAAAAGCTGATCGCCCCCTATGAGATGGAGAACTATGTCGAGTGCTTCCGCGAGACCCATGTCTGGGACACGAACTGGAAGGTGCTCGCCGAGAACTTCATGGAAAGCTATCACCTGCCGGTCTGCCATGCCGCGACCGTGGGCGGCCATTCCAGGCTCGAGGAAATGGAGTGCCCTCCGGGCCTCGAAGCCTTCAACTATCACTGGATCACCAAGGAAGCCTCGCTGCCGATGGGAAATGCGCATCCCGACAATCGCCGGCTCGAGGGGCGCTGGCGCAAGACCACGGCCCTGATCACGCTTTATCCCAGCCATCTGATCACGCTGACGCCGGGCTATTTCTGGTATCTGTCGCTGCATCCCAAGGGCACCGGCCAGGTGTCGATCGTCTTTGGCGGCGGCCTTTCGCCCGAGTTCATGGCCGATCCGCGCGCCGAGGAATATGTCGCGACGCTCAAGGGCCTGCTGGACGAGGTCAATGCCGAGGATCGCGGCTGCACCGAAAAGGTGTTCCGCGGCCTCAGCGCGGATGCGGCGCGGGCGGGGCATCTGTCCTATCTGGAACGCCCGATCCACGACTTCATGCGCTACATCGCCGAGCGGACAGGCGGCTACCGGCGCGCGTTCGCCGTCGCTGCCGAATAAGGCCGTCGCCGGAAATGGTCGAGGCCGTGGCGGGTGGCCCGTGCCGCCCGCCGCGGCTGCAATCGGGGCGCGGATGGGCGCGCCTCGCAGGACGACGGAGAGGAATACGGTGCCCTTCATAACCTGGCGTGACGCCGATGGCACGGAAATCAGCGCGAATGTCGCCGCGGGAACCAATCTGATGCGGGCTGCCGTCGATGCCGGCGTGCAGGGCATTCACGGCGATTGCGGCGGAGCCCTGGCCTGCGCGACCTGCCATGTCGCCACCGATACCGCCTGGGCCGAGCGGCTGGGTCCGCCCGGCGCACTGGAGGACGAGATGCTGGACATGGTCGAGGGCGAACGGACCCCCACCAGCCGGCTGAGCTGCCAGATCCTCGCACGGGACGAGTTGGAGGGGCTGGTGCTTATCGTGCCCGCCTGCGGCTGACGAGGGGTCGACAGGGCCGGGCGCGCCCGGACGGGCAGCCGCCCGGGTGAACCGGCCCGCATCGCAATGAAGCCCGTTCCCGCCTGACGCATTGCCCCGCCCTAGCCACAAGGGCGGGGCTTCGGCGGTTCGGCGCCCCCAGCGCCCGACAGGCAGACGAATGAAAGTGCGGCCCGCACGCCCTGTCGCGGACGGCGCGGCGGGCCCGGCGGCCTTTCCGCGCCGCAAGGCGCTAGCGCAACAATGCCTTCAGGTCGGTGGCGGCATCGGCGACAAGTCGGGGATCGGCGGTCCTGCCCGCCTCGATCAGGCGCTTGCCGACCATGAAAGCGCGGGGGTCGTTCATGGCATCGACCGCCAGCAGCCTGTCGCCGGCATAATACCAGATGCTGACCGCCTCGCCCTCGCCGGGCCGGGCAACGACGCGGTCGTAGCCGGCATTCAGCCCCGCGATCTGCAGCTTGCAATCATATTGGTCGGACCAGAACCACGGCTTCGGCACATAGTCCTTGTCCGCCCCCATGATGTTCGCAGCGACGAGTTCGGCCTGGTCGATGGCGTTGCCGACCGATTCCAGCCGGATCTGCACGCCGTCCAGCGGAAAGGACGCGCAATCCCCCGCCGCCCAGACATTGGCGGCCGATGTCCGCCCCCGCGCATCGGTGCGGATGCCGTTCTCCAGCGCGATCCCGGCGGCCTCGGCCAGGGCGGTGGCGGGAACGATGCCGACCCCCGCGATGACGAAATCGGCCGGCAGCACGCGCCCATCCTTCAGGCGCACGCCGGCGACACGGCCCTCGCCCAGAATCCGGTCGACCCCCTCTCCCTCGATGATCGCGGCGCCATGGCCGGCATGGAGCTTGCGGAAGTAAAGCGCGGTCTCGGGCGCGGCCACGCGCTGCAGGATGCGCGGCGCCATCTCGATCACCGTCACCTCCAGCCCCAGCTTGCGTGCGACCGCGGCGGCCTCGAGCCCGATATAGCCGCCGCCGATCACGACGAGACGGCGGCCGGGCACGAACCCGGCGCGGATGGCGTCGATATCGGCCAGGGTGCGAACGGTATGGACGCCGCCAAGCGCCCCGCCCATCTCCGCCGGCAGGCGGCGGGGAACCGAGCCGGTGGTCAATGCCAGTTCGTCATAGGCCAGCACCTCCTCGCCCACCGTCACGGTGCGCGCGACGGGGTCGATCGCGGTGACCGGAGTGCCCAGCTTCAGGGTGATCCGGTTCTCGGCCCAGAAATCGGCCGAACGCAGCCACAGGCGCTCCTCCTCCATCTCGCCCAGCAGATAGGCCTTGGACAACGGCGGCCGCTGATAGGGGGGCGCGGGCTCGTCGCCGATCACCGTGATCTCTCCCTGGAACTTCAGCGCGCGCAACCTGGCCGCCAGGGCGGCCCCGGCCTGTCCCGCGCCGATGACAACGACATGCGGCATGATTTTCCCTCTCAAGCTGTCTGTTGAAGCCGTTTCGCGCCCCTGCCTCACCCTGGGGTCAGCCCTCTGAGTTTTTCGGATCTTCTTCTGAGCATCTCGACGGTTGTGAGGAGCGCGATGGAGAAGATGACCAGCAGCGTGGCGACGGCGAGGATGGCGGGCGAGATCTGCTCGCGGATGCCGTTCCACATCTGGCGCGGGATGGTCTGCTGGTCCGGCCCGGCGATGAACAGCACCGCCACCACCTCGTCGAAGGAGGTCACGAAGGCGAACAGCGCCCCCGAGATCACCCCGGGCAGGATCAGGGGCATGGTGATGCGGAAGAAGGTCGTGCGCGGGTTCGCCCCCAGGCTCGCCGCCGCCCGGTTCAGCGACTGGTCGAAGCCGATCAGCGTCGCCGTCACCGTGATGATCACGAAGGGAATGCCCAGCGTGGCATGGGCCAGGATCACCCCCAGATAGGTGCCCGCCAGCCGGCCGCATTGCGGGTCCAGGCCGATCCAGGTCAGGGGCTCGCAGGGGTTCGAGTAGAAGAAGAACATCCCCGTCGCGGTGATGATGATCGGCACGATCATCGGCGAGATCAGCACCGCCATGATCGCCCGGCGATACGGCATCTCGGGCCGCGACAGCCCCAGCGCCGCCAGCGTGCCCAGCACCGTGGCCAGGATGGTCGAGAAAAAGCCGATGATGATCGAGCTTTTCGCCGCATTCACCCATTTCGCGTTCCGCCAGGCATCCGCCCACCAGCTCAGGTCGCGCGGCGCGTCCGGCCGCGCCATGCCGAAGGTCAGCAGGCTGTCGTACCAGCGCAGCGAATAGCCGTCCGGGTCGAAGGACAGCATCCGGTCGGTGAAGGTGAAATAGGGCTCGGCGTTGAAGCTCAGCGGGATCACCACCACGATCGGCGCGATCAGGAAGAAGAAGATCGCCGCGCAGATCGCCAGATAGGCGTAGTGCCAGGTCTTCTCCAAGGGCGAGGCATAGGTCGGAAGCGCCATGGCGGTTACCCCAGTTTCAGGTTGTCGATGCCGACGAGACGGTCGTAGACCCAGTAGAGGATCAGCACCCCGCCCAGCAGCAGCGCCGCCAGCGCGGCCGCCATGGACCAGTTCAGCGTCTGCGTCATGTGCATCGCGATCATGTTGGAGATCAGCTGCCCCGACGAGCCGCCGACCAGCGCCGGCGTGATGTAGTAGCCCACCGCCAGGATGAACACCAGCAGCGCCCCCGCCCCCAGCCCCGGCAGGGTCTGCGGGAAATAGATGCGGCGGAAGGCGGTCCAGCTGGTCGCGCCCAGGCTGCGCGCGGCGCGCACGTAGCTGGGATTGATGGTGCGCATCACCGAATAGAGCGGCAGGATCATGAAGGGCAGCAGGATATGGGTCATGGCGATGATCGTGCCGGTCTGGTTGAAGATCATCTGCAGCCGCTGGTTGTTGCCGATCACCCCCAGCCAGACCAGCACGTCGTTGACCACGCCCTGCTGCTGCAACAGCACGATCCAGGCCGTGGTCCTGACCAGCAGCGAGGTCCAGAACGGCAGCAGCACCAGGATCATCAGCAGGTTGGACTGCCGCATCGGCAGGGTGGCCAGCAGATGCGCGACCGGAAAGCCCAGGAGGAAGGTGGTGGCGGTGATGGCCAGCGACAGCCAGAAGGTGCGCAGGAACAGCTTGCCGTAGATCTGCTGCTGCGCCGGGGCGGAGACGATGTCGCCCTGGTCGTCGCGGGTGCGGTCCACCGCCGCGAGGTAGAAGTTGGCGGTATAGGGCGAGGCGGCCTCTCGCATCACCGACCACAGCCGGGGATTGCCCCACCGGGCGTCCATCTCCAGGATCGCCTCGCGATAGGGCGGCTCGATGCCGCCGCGCGCCTGCCGCCCGGCCGAGGTGAACAGCGACCGCGTGCCCGGCATGTCGTAGTTGATGCGGGTGCCGACCACGCCGATGGTGCGGGCCTGGGCGGCGGCGGTCAGGTCGGCGGCCAGCGCCGCCCAGGCCGCATCGTCGGGCTCGGTGCCGCGGGGGTTGTCGTGGAACCAGGCGCTGAGCTGCGGCATGTTGGCCGAGAAGCCCTCGTTCTTGACCGAGCGCTGCAGCATCTGCCCGATCGGCACCACGAAGGTGATCAGCACGAAAAGCAGAAGCGGAAGCACCAGGAAAAACGCACGACGACGCGCACGACGCGAACTCCGCGCAAGCGCAGATCTCAACGGACGACCGTCGGCGGT
>NZ_FNEA01000057.1 GCF_900100045.1 Paracoccus denitrificans
GATGATCCGCATACTTGCTGACCAGCACATGGGTCAGGAGACCCGGCCCAGGGCGCCCGCGTTCGATGGGGCGCGAGGGCAGCGGGGCCTGCACGAACCGTTCGCAGCAGGTGCAGGTCTGGCGGGGCCGGACAATACGGTTCACGATGAAGCGGCCCGGCACATACTCCAGCTCTTCGTTCGGCACGGCCCTCGGACCGGTGGCGGGCTCGTGCCTCACCATCCTCGCCGATCCGGCGCAGGCGGCCGCCGCAATCGGCACAGGCATCGGCGCCGGGCGTCAGTTCCACTTCCATCCGCGGGATGTGGTCCGGGATCGGACGGCGCCTCGGTTTGTCCTTCTCCTCGATGTCCGGCAGCTTCATCCGGGCCGTCATCGCGGCGGCGGCGATCTCGCTGGTCTCCAGCGCCAGTTGCAGCTGTTCCGCCGTCTCCGACGAGGCCCCGAACCGGTGCGCCCGATGGCCTGCCAGTTGGTGGCGCAGCTTCTCGATCAGGATCGCCTGCGCCTTCACCTCGGCCAGAAGCCGCGCGGTGAAGCTGCGCAACTCCTCGGGGTCTTCCGGCAAGGTCAGGGTCTGACTGAGCATGCGGGAAGTTTATCCCACGGGATTCCTTGTGGGAATCCTTCTCTTGTAGGGCGTTCGATTACCCGGCTGCCAGAGGCCGCCACGTCCGCTCAGGAGCCCGCCAGTCGATCCCTTCCAGCAACATCGACAACTGCGCAGGCGTCAGCGCGACCTTGCCCTCTTTGGCCGAGGGCCAGACGAACCGCCCCTTCTCCAGCCGCTTCATGAACATCCAAGCCCCTTGCTCGTCCCACCAGATGACCTTCACCAGATCGCCACGACGGCCCCGGAACACGAACAGATGCCCGGCAAACGGGTCCTGCTTCAGCACGGCCTCGGCCTGTGCCGCCAAGGCCGCAAAGCCCTTGCGCATGTCGGTGACGCCTGCCGCCAGCCAGACCCGTGTGTTCGCCGGAACCGGGATCACATCGACAGCCCCCGGATCAGTCGCGCCAGCGCCTCAGGATCATAGCTGCCGCTGATCCGCATCCGGTGACCGCCCGCCAGCTCGATCTCGATGTGGTTCTCGGCGGCAGGTGCCGCCGGGGCAGACCTGGTCTCCGCGACGATCTCTACCGGCAGAAAGCGCGCCGCCTCTGCTGGGGGCGCAGCCGAGGCGGGGTCCGGCGCATAACGGGGATCGCGCAGCCACTTGAAGATCAGGTTCGCGTTAGCGGATTGCTTGCCGGCGGCGTTGCTGCACAGCAGGTGCGGCAGTATATGCGCCTTGCCGATGCGGCCACCCAGATGCAGAACTCCTTGCGCGTTGCCGGCCTTGAGGGTGCGGAACTGTCGCGCGTCTATGACCAACTGTTCCGGTCGGCGCAGAGAAACTCGGCCCCTATCAATTCTCTGGTCGATCTTTATTCCAAACTGGCCTTGACCCAAAAGGAATTGGGCGTCACCGGGGACGATCTGATCCGGTTTACGGATGGGATCGCGGTCGCACTCAAGGTGGCCGGGACTGATGCAGTCAGCGCCAGCGGGTCGCTCTTGCAGCTTTCGCAGGCGCTCGGCGGTGGTGTGGTCCGGGCCGAGGAATTCAACTCGATTCTTGAAGGAACTCCGACGATTGCGCAGGCCGTGGCGCGCGGCTTGAAAGAGGCGAATGGTTCCGTGGCCGAGCTTCGCAAGCTGGTGGTTGACGGTCAGGTTTCCAGCACTGCATTTTTCCGCGCTTTCGAGGCTGGATCGGGCGAGTTGCGCCGGCAGGCTGAAACGTCGCAGACCACAGTCGGGCAGGCGTTCACGCGGCTCGGCAACAGCCTTGTGACTGTGGTGGGCGAGTTTGACAAGGCAACGGGCGCGTCGGCAGCCCTTGCCGAGGGTATCAGCAGCTTGGGTTCCGGTCTGGATCGGTTCGACGCCGAAGGGTTTATTTCCCAACTCCAAGACATCGCGGATGCCATTCGTGATGCTGATGAGGCCGGCAGAGACTGGCTGAACTCAATCGGGAATTCCGACCTTTTCAAGAGCGATACCGATGCGGAAGAATGGTTCAACAGGGTCACGAACCCGGATGTAGGAAAGGCCCAGGACAAGATCGATCTGCTCGAACGCGAGATCGAAACCCTCCAAGCTGCCATAGAGAACAATACCCAGATGGGCTTCGACAACAGCGAGGCTCTGTCCCGTTTGGCAGAGGTCCGCTCGGAACTTGCCGCCGTGCGCGCCGAAGCCGCCGCGCTGCCCTCGTATTTCCCTGGGGCCAACATGATGAGCACCGGGACGTTCATCGGCTTGGATGGCTACACCCCGCCGCCGTCTGCGCCAAGTGTCGAGCCGGTCAGCATTGCCGATCACCCAGCGGCGCCCGGCAAGGGCGGCTCCAAGGGTCGCAAGAAGGGCGGATCTGGCGGCCGCAGCCGCAAAGAGCAACTGGATGACTACGCCAAGGAGGTAAAGGCAATCCGTGAACGCACTGCGGCTCTGGAAGTCGAGGCTGCGTCTCTGTTGCTAGTAGCGGAAAGCGGCGAGGATTATGGCGATGCGCTGGAATATGCCCGAAAGCGCGCCGAACTCCTGCACGCTGCCCAGAAGGCCGGCAAGCAGATCACCCCGGAATTGAGCGCGGAAATCGATCAACTCGCGCAATCCTATGTCACTGCCGGTCTGAACGCCGAACAGGCCGCCGAGAAGCTGGACCAGATCAAGGGTGCGACCGAGCGCGGCAAGAATGCGCTGGAAGATATGTTCGGTTCGATCATCGACGGGTCGGCCTCGGCTAAGGACGCGGTGGCTTCTCTTCTGGCCGAGATTGCCAAGGCCCAGATCATGAAGGGGATTCTTGGCCTGCCGGGCATGGGAAGTCTTTCCAGCACCATCGGCGGGCTGTTGTCCTTCGATGGAGGCGGCTTCACGGGCCACGGCTCGCGCAGCGGCGGCATCGATGGCAGGGGCGGCTTCCCCGCGATTCTACATCCCAATGAGACGGTGATTGATCATACACGCGGGCAGGGCGGCAGCTCCCCCAAGATCACCATCAACAACAACGCTCCAGGCGCGGTGGTGTCGGCTGACTACGCGACCAAGGACGAAGTGATCCTGACCGTCTCGCAGGCTATCGCCTCGAACAATCGGCGCCAGTCAGACCAGCAATATCTCAGGGGTAGCCGCTGATGCAGGTATCGTTTCCGTTCCCGGTCAAGCTGCAATCCTCGGTGCCGAAGCTTGAGGGGCTGCGCTTCCAGCCCTTTACGAACATCGACAGCGAGACCTTCGCCAAGCCGGCGCTGAATGGCTTCTGGCGGCTGGACATGACGGTGCTGGCCCATGACATGCAGTCGCATCTGGCCCTGTCGTCGTTCGTGACCCAGATGAGCGCGGCCGGCACCACCTGCGTTGTCCCGGTCTGCACGCAATGGCGCCCGAACGACCAGAACGGCCGGCGGCTGACCGGCTGCGACATGGCTCCGGCCTATACCTTCGATCATGTCGGCTTCCTCGGCGAGCCCTTCGACGGCTTCACCCTGCGCGCGGCAGCGGCTCACCGGGCCAGCTATATCGACATCGACAAGCCGGCCATGTCGCAACTGTGGCCGGGCCATTTCATCAGCCTGGGCGACCGGCTGCACCAGGTGGTCAACACTACCTCAATCGGGGAGAGCGAGACGGCGATCCGAGTTTCGATCATGCCGAACATCCGCGAAGCGCAGCCATCCGGGACGGTGGTGATCGTGGATCAGCTACGGCTCAAGGTGATGATGGAGTCCGGCGACCAGATCGGCCTCGGGACGGGGCGTTTCCGTTCCTCGGCCCTGTCGCTGGTGGAGGCGTTCTGATGAGCATCCACGACATACCGGACGAGGTGCTGCGCCGGGGCGTCACCGGCTGCACGATCCTGTGCCAGATGGATTTCAAGACGAACCCCAAGAACTGGTGGCTCGGCTATGGCCCGCTGACCGCTGGCGGGGTCGAATATCAGGGCACGGGCGACGTGATCCAGATCAGCGCCATGGAACTGACCTACGGCATGTCGGCGGGAATGGTGCGGTTCACCATCCCGAACGCCTCGCCCGAGATGATCGCGCTCTGCGACGATCAGGGCGCCGAGGTCAACGGGCGCCGGGTGCAGGTGCTGTATCAGCTTTTCGCAACGGACGAGCGCGACGGTGAGCACCGGGGACGGCTGATCGGCGATCCGATGAGCGTGTTCGTCGGCCGCATGAAGGACATGACCAGCACGTCCAGCGCAGACGCCCGCACCATCGAACTGGAATGCTACGGGCGCATGTCGCAGCAGGGCAAGCCGCCTTACGGGCGCTGGACCCACACCGACCAGCAGCGCCGCTATCCGGGCGATACCGGGTTGGAACTGCTGGCAACGCTCAAGGACAAGGCAATCACCTGGGTGCCAGGAAGCTAAAGGAGATCGTTATGAAATATCTTCGCCGTCTATCACCTCTGCGGCTCGTCGCAAAAATTGAACAGCGGATTGCCGAGCGAGTGCTTCGGCGTCTCGAAGAGTTGTCGTATCTCCGAGGCGGACGATAATCGTCAATTCCGCCGAACCGTGGCCGTCAGACAGTTGAGGGTCTTTGGTTTCGACGTAGAATCTCGCCCTGCGCAATCCTGGGTCGATGTGTTCGCGCACCGATGAAATATCCGGTCCGATCCCTTCAAGTATGATCTTCATTGCGGTTCCTCCCTCCCCGCAACCGTAAGCGGCGGCTGGACGATTCGCCTATCCAGAACAGATGAGAACTCGGCTCCACCTCGGTGGGGATTTTTCATGAGGTCCGCATGATCCGCCCCGCCACGATGCAGGACGTTCCCCGCATCATCGACATGATCGGACGGCTTGTCGTGTCAGTGAACGGCCCGCAGCGCGCGGACCGCCTCTGGACCGGCGAGACGCTGGCCCGGCTGATCCACGATCCCCGAGGCGTGGTCCTGGTATCGGGTGGCGGGTTCATCGCGGGCTGCATCTCGGAAACGGTCATCAGCCCAGCTCCGGTGGCAATCGAACTCGGCTGGTATGCCGAAGATCGATCCGGGCTGGCCCTGCTGCGGGCCTTCGAGACCTGGGCAGAGGGGCAGGGTGCAACCCTCGTCAAGATGACCTGCAACGGCGGCGGGGCGCAGCGCATCCTTGAGCGGTCGGGATACCGGATCGCTGAAATCCAGATGGTGAAGTAATGGCGGTTTTCAGCACTATCGCGGCATGGGTCACGGCCGGGTTCAACGCCATCTTCGCCAATGCGCTGGTGGCTCAATTCGGCTTCTATGGCGCGGCCGGCATCGGCATGGCGGTGGGGCAGGTGGCAGCGGCCGCCATCGCCATCGGGGTGTCGCGGCTGCTGGCGCCAAAGATCAACATCCCCGTTTCGGAAATCCAGGCGGTCATCAACCAGACCGAAGCGGCGCGGCGGATCTATGTCGGCAGGAACCTTGCCGGCGGCATCCGGGCATTCTTCCACACCAAATCCGGGACGCTCTATCAGCTGGTCGTGGTCAATCACGGCCAGATCAACAGCTTCGTGGCCTTCTGGATCGACGGGGAGCCGGTCACGCTCGATGGCAACGGCGTTGTGACCAGCACCGACAAGACCGGCTTCGTCACGGTCAGGACGCGCAACGGCTCGGGGCAGGGCGGAAACTACGGCATCCTGTCCAGCGCGTTCCCGGCGACGTGGGACGCGTCCCGACGATTGCAAGGGCAGGCGACGTTCCTGGTCACAGCGAGGGCGCCCAAGGCCGAGGACTTCGCCAAGGTCTTTCCGAAGAGCTACAACACCACCTATCAATGGGTTATCGAGGGGCAGGCGATCCATGATCCGCGCAGCAACACCTCGGCCTACGGCGACAATGCGGCGCTGGTCATCGCGCATTACCTGACCCATGCGGACGGCTACCGGCTGGCGTCGGGCGAGGTGGACTGGCCCAGCGTCGAGGCCATGGCCGATGTGGCAGACTTGCCGATCACGCAGAAGGCCGGGGGCACGTCGCCGAACCTGCGGCTCTGGGGCTACTGGACGCTGGACGAAGGCCCGGTCGATGTGCTGGACCGCATGCATGCCAGCAGCGGCATCCGGGCCTATGAGACGCAGGACGGCAAGATCGGCCTGATCGGCGGCAGCTTCGGCACGCCGGCCACCACGCTGACGGCCAAGGACATATCGTCCATCGTGACCAGGGAGGCGATCAACGAGCGCGAGGGCTATAACGTCCTGATCCCGTTCTTTCTGAGCGAGGATCAGTCGTTCACAATTACCGAACTGGAGCCGTGGCGGGATGAGGATCGGCTGGCCGAGGAAGGCGAGGTATCGGCCGAATACCGCATGGAGATGTGCCCGAACCAGTCGCAGGCGCGGCGGCTGGCGAAAAAGCAGATCCACGACGACAACCGCGCCACGGTCGAAATCGTCACCAACCTTGTCGGCCTGAAGGCGCGCTATCCGCGCTTCGCCGGCCAGCGCCATACCATCCTGCTGGACTACCGGCCCGAGGATGGCAGCGGGCGGCAGATCGTCGGGGAATACGAGGTGCTGAACCACCAGTTTGACCCGATCAATCTGGAATGCCGGATCGAACTGGCGAAGGTGGATCGCGCATCCGAGGCATGGGATCCCGAAGAAGAGGGCGAATTGATCGTCGCGCCGCCCACCCCGGAACTGGACGGGCCGCCCGAACTGGATGCGGTGGTGACACAGCGCATCGTCAATACCACCGGCACCTCGGCGCAGGCGGTGATCGAGGTGGCTGCGGTGCCGATCCCGGACCGGGACGATCTGGAAGTGCAGGCCGAATACAGCATGGTCCTTCCCGAGGCAGGGACATGGCGGAAAATGGTATCGTCGGGGTTGATCGCTACGTCTACTGCGGTCAATGACGGGGCAACCTATGCCGTGCGCGCGCGATGGAACGGGTCGTTCGAGGGCGTGGACGAATGGGAGAGTCTTGGCAGCATCACCATCCAGGTTGACGCCACCCCGCCCGGCCAGCCTACCGAACTGATCCCGTCGAACGGATCTGGCTATGTCCATCTGTCGTGGCGCAACCCGACCGGCGCCTTTGCCCGCATCAGGATCTACCGCAACGGAACGAGCGATTTCGGGACCGCGACTATGATCGGCACCACCGGCGGCGCCTCGGGCCAGATCAGCGAATACCAGGACGACACGATCAGCCCGGCGACGACCTATTACTATTGGGTTGTCGCCGCCAACGTCTCCGGCGTCGAGGGCACGCCGGCCGGGCCTGCGAATATTACCACGCCCTGACTTGACAGCACATCAGCGACCTAGGATCGCTTTGGCGACCCCTTTGTATTGGAGGCGAGATGCCCGAGAGTTTTGAAGAAAAGGTCAACCGGGTTCTGCGCGACCATGAGGGTTTCACCGGGGACGGGCGCGGCGGCGTTGGCGATCTGCCCGTTGGTGACAGGTCCACCGCCAGAAAGCCCATCGACAAGCGCGGCCTGCGGGAACTGTTCCTTGCTCCGGTTGGATATGCCGCGCTGGCAGAGGCGGCGGCGGATCGTGCCGCGCTGTATGATGGATTCTGGATAGACAGCATCCCAGACCTGCGCGTAGATACCAGCTTGTCCTATAGCGGCGACGGCGCGGTCTCTGTTGGCGGATTTGTCGTTACCCGAGATATGGGCGCTGTGTTCCGCGTTCTGTCGTCCTCCGCAACGAGGCCGCATCTCGTTACGGCCGGCGGTGTCAAGCTGGAAGTGGCATACTGGCCGCGCGATGATCGGGGCGCGCTTGCAGAGATTGGCGTGCGGGCGCAGAACGGGCAGGCGGTTTATCTAGCCGGCTATGGGGATAGCACGGTCGTAGGAACGGACAGCACTGAGACCTACAACAACTGGCCGAACCGTCTGGGCAGCATCCTTCGGGCAATGACTGGAAACGAGAGCGTCACCGTTTATAACTGCGGCGACAACGGCAAGCGGGTATCGGACTGGTGGGCGTGGGACAATCTTGCGGCAAAGATTACCACCCCGTATCCGAATACGCAGTATGTGCTGACCTGCTGGGGCACCAACGATATCAAATATGACGGGCTGCCCGACTGGAACCCGGCGCTGTTCAAGTCGCGCTATGCCGCCCATATCAACCAGATCCGCCTTGCTGGCATGGTTCCTATCATGGTCACGCCGTGGCCGGTTTCGGCGGCTCCGATGCGTCCTCTGGCGACCTATCAGGGCGAATTGCTTAATGCGGTTCGCGAACTGGCCGACGAACTGATGGTCGATTTGATTGACACGAACGCCATGCTGAAAAACTGGCAGCGTGACCGCACCGACCAATACCGGGTCGGTGACCAGCAATCGGACGGCGTGCATTATACCGATGTGCCGCACATCCTCATCGCCGGATATATGGCTCGGCTGATTTACCAGCATCGGGTGATCGACGTGCGGCACGGTTCGCGCCTCGGGCCGCAGGATGCAAAATTCTCGGCTGATGTGACGGTTGCCTACAACCGCAATATGAGCAACGCTTGGGGGTTCTCGGCGCAACTTACCGCTGCGGCTGCGGTTCCGATGGCCGCCGAAATCTGGGTCTGGTCGGATCGCGCCCGGAAGGCCGTCTATGTCAGCCCGGACAGATCGGTTGTCTCGGGCGGAAACCCGGCATTCGCCTATGTCGGCCTTGCAGGAACCGGGACCGATGCGGGGGTTGAAATTGGATTCGGCAATGCGGGGGTCACGACCACCGAACGGCCGGCCGAGAACCATATCTATGTGAATGAACTGCCGTTCGGCTTGTCACGGCTGCGCTTCCGGGCCTCCGGGGCCGGAACGGTCGAATTTGGCGGATGGCTGATCGTGGATCAGTTCGACCCGGTTTCTGTTTCCGCTTATTCCATTGCATCGGAACGTCAACTGTTCCTGCCCGAGTTTGCGGATAGTCGCCCCGAGGTGGTTCCGAAGGCCGGCGCGATTACCAATCTTGCCTTGATCGGCAACATTCCTGTCGGGTGGGGTGTCGTGATCGGAACCCAATACGTCTACGCCAATGATTCGAACACCGGGCCGTCGCGCCGCAAAATGAGCATCGTCGCTCTGCGCGCGTCCTCAGGGGCCGATATTCTGCGGGTGCTAAGTGGCGCGTCCGCAGGTGTGTTCGCCGCTACCTCGATCAAAACCAGTGGTTCCGGGTCGTGGGCGGGGCAGATCACGATCCATTGCACCACTGACGGCAGCGGCAATGCCGATATTCAAGTGCGGGCGGACGGAGCGATCATCGCCCGCCACACCAATGGCGGCACCGATCCGTTCATGTCACCATATGGCCGCATGGGCGGCCTCTACCGGGATAATACTCTGGTCAGCGATCCGGGCGGACGACAGGCCGTCGCCACGCTGATCCCGATGCCGACCTAACCAACCCCGCCATCAGACTATGACCGGGCCCGCTTTTGGCGGGCCTTTTTTGCATGGAGTGACGCATGCAGGTAGCACGCATCAAGCGCGGCGCCACATTCAAAGCCACCCTCATTTTCGATGAGGATGAATGGGGCGCAATCCATCCGTGGGACAGTATCGAGGCCGATGTAGGGATCTGGGGCCGCCGTCAACCCTTGACCATCAGCGTCGATGATGTCGGAAAAACGATCACGGTAACCTCTGAAACCGATGATTGGCTTCTCACGGAGTCGGGAAAAGTTCCGCCTTACAAATTTGACGTGTGGGTAATCAAAGGCGGTGAAAAGCTGCCCATTCCCGCTTCGGTCAATATCCCGCTGCATACTATCGAGGGGGTCACGCACTAATGCAGATCATAATCTGGGGTGCCGACCAGCAGGTCACCGCCGTTAATGTGCCGCTGATCAACCTGCCTATCCCGAATCTGTCGGAGATGGCCGCATTGCAACAGCAGGTTGCGGAGGACGCGCAGGCCGCTGCGGATTCTGCCGCGACCGTGGCGGGCATGCAGGACGATATTGACCTCGCTGTCGAGGTTTCAGGCGAGGCCGACGCCAAAGCCACCGCCGCGCAACTGCCGCCGTTCGTGCCCTTCGCGACCCGCGCCGACATTGCGCTGACGAACCTTGGCGACGTGCGCCGCATCAGTGTTGCCGGCGTCGGCGATTACCGTCAGGCAGTCGGCCCCATCGCCTACACCCCGGCTGCCATCTCGGCCGATGGGATCATGCTGGTCCCGGATGGGCCGATCACTCCGCAGCATTTCGGGGCGCGGGCGGATCTGGAATACGAGTTGCAGCAGATCCGGGGTTCGGGCGGGGTCCTGACCGACGCTTATGGGCTGGTTCGCACGGGCGGGACCAATGACCGGGCTGCCATCGTCGCCGCCGATTTCTACGCTGCCCTGATGGATCAGCCGCTGGTGTTCCCGCCCGGCCGCTATTTCATCGACGGCACCATCCGGCCGACCACGCGCTGGCTATCCGAAGATGATTTTGGCGCGGTCCTCTGGCTCAACTACAACGAGGACGAGACGGGCCGGTCCACCTCGGGGCTTGAGTTCTTCAAGAGCGGCACCGGGCTGGGCGTGATCGGAAACCACGGGTTCCGCCTGATCGGGCAGTTCTCGCGCACGACGCCGAAAGAGGGCGGCAACGGCCAGCTTGGCACGGTCTGGCGCATCAACGACTACTACATGCCGCATGAACAGCCGGTGCTGGTCGGCATGCATATCCGGGCGAAGGTGGTGCGCGCCGCACTGCAACGCAACGAGAGCGGCACCATCACCCAGCGGTCCATCCCCTCGATCCAAGGGGCCGTTATGGCCGGGGTCGAGCATTCCTATTTCGAAATCGGAGTGTGGGGCCGGACCAACGTCGCCAGCACGGCGCCGCTGCTGGTCCATTGGGGCTGCCGCTACGCCCCCGAGAGCCTGGACGACACGCTCGGGCCTGACAAGACGCTGGCACGGATCATCGAAACCTACCACGCCTGCTGGATCAAGGTCACTTACATCACGCCGCTGGATAATCGGGACGGGCACAATTTCTTGCAGCCGTTCGATCTGGCCTGCACCGGCCCGGCCGATGTTTACGGCGTGGATAGCATCGGCTTGGCCGGCGGCGCGACCGGGGTCAACTTCGGCGGGGCGCTTGGGTCCATCTCCTGCGGCGATATCTGCGACGCCTATGCCATCCCGCGCCACAAGGCGGTGCTGTGGAAGGGCATCAACATCTACAGCCCGAAAGCTTCCGGCGTGAACTCGGCCCTCGGGTCAGAACAGCTTTACATCAAGGGCATGGGCACGGCGAAATATCCGGGCGACGTTGAGCCGGGCACAGATCTGCCGATCCAGCGCCAGTTGCGCGCGGAAATCAACGTCTACAATCCGCAGTGCAGCTATGCCGAGGACGCCGTTCCCGGCGATCAGCGCACCGCCTTCATCGACACGGTGTTCGGCAGCGTCACCATCCAGAACCTCAGTTCGTTCGGTGCACATCGCGCCATCGAAATCGAGGATACCTGGGGCCGGGTGCTGGTGGACGGCGTGTCAGGCGACGGCGCCACGCTGGTCAACTTCGCCGGGTCGGTCGATCTGCTGGATCAGCGTATGGACCGCCGCAACGCCCAGAACGCCGGGGACAGCAGCAACTATGCGTTCGGCTGGGGCAGCCCGAACAGCCGGGCGGTGGAGATTGCCGGCGCTCTGACCACCATCGGCACGGTGGCGGCGGACCTGACCATCTCGGACAACATCATCCCGCTTGCCGCGCCCACCTCTGCGCAGGTGCCCACGGGCGTCAAACTGCGCATCGGCAATCAGGTGGTGCAGTCCACGCGCATGCATCGCGTCGGGGCCGTGCAGCTATCCGTCACGCCGCTGTCGGCCCCCATCCTGACCGGCGCCACCGTCATCGCGGATCGCCGCTCCAAGGTCGGCAGGTTGGAACTGGCAACGCGGTCCAGCTTCCATGCGCTGGACGTCAACAACAGCGACGTGGCCGACCTGGACATGACCCGCATGGCCTATGCCGGCCGCAATGCCGTTCGGCTGCGCGGTGACAGCGTGGTCACGGTCAACGGCGGGCGCTTGCCGATCATGGGCCGGGCAGGGGGTGATATGCGCACCTTCCGCGCCGAGGGCACGTCCCGCGTCAACCTGAACGGCGTCTACATTCCTGATAACCCGGCCATCACGACGCATGTCGCCCTGATCGGCGGCGCGTCCAGTTTGTCGGTGCGGGATTGCATCGTAGAGAACCCCGCCACCATCGTCGCCTATGGCTCGCGCGGGCAGGTGTCGTGGGCCGGCAACCGCAAGCCGGACGGTAGCAGGGCTGTCTGGGGCGGCTACGAGGCCACCTGGACCCCGTCTCTGCTGATCGGCGGTGTTGATGCCGGGATCACCTACGGAACGCGGCAAGGCAGCTTTGTCGTGCAGGAAGATGGAATGGTGACGGTGCGGTTCGACTTCACCTTGACCAGCAAGGGCACGGAGACGGGCATCCT
>NZ_FNEA01000042.1 GCF_900100045.1 Paracoccus denitrificans
GGTGGGATGAGCCGCACATCGTGGCCGAGCTGCTGGATCGCGCGGCCCCATTCATGAGCGCTGGCGCATGCCTCCATAACGACCACGCAACGCGGCTGCGCCGACAGGAACGGAAGCATTTGAGCTCGGGTCAACCGCTTCCTGAACGCGACGCTGCCGTCGATGTGTGCTCCGTGCGCGTGGAAGACGCGCTTCGCCAGATCGATGCCGATGATGGTGGCGTTGTTCATGTCCTTCCTCCTCTTCACCGCAGCTCATCCTGCTACTGCCACTGTGCCACGCCTCGGCACGGCGGGAGGGGCATCCACTCCATCAACTCCTGAGTAGGATGGAGCATCATGAGCAAGACGACGAACAAGTTTTCCCCTGAAGTGCGCGAGCGCGCGGTGCGGCTGGTTCTCGACAACGAGGGTCAACACGCGTCGCGCTGGCAGGCGGTCATGTCGATTGCGGCGAAGATCGGCTGCACCCCGCAGACGCTGAACGACTGGGTCAAGAAGGCCGAAGTCGACAGCGGCAAGCGCGCCGGCATCCCGACCGAGATGGCCGAGAAGATGAAGGCCCTTGAACGGGAGAATCGCGAACTGCGCCAGGCGAACGAGATTCTCCGCAAGGCGTCGGCGTATTTTGCGATGGCGGAGCTCGACCGCCGACCGAAGTGATGGTGGGTTTCATCGACGCGCATCGGGATGCGCACGGGGTCGAGCCGATCTGCGACGTTCTGCCGATCGCCCCTGCCACCTATTATGACCATCTGGCCAAACGTGCCGACCCGGCGCGGTTGTCGGATCGTGCCAAACGGGACGAGGCGCTGCGCCCCGAGATACGGCGTGTTTTCGAGGACAACTGGAGCGTCTACGGCCTGCGCAAGGTCTGGCACCAGCTGCGCCGCGAGGGCTTCGATATCGCTTGCTGCACGGTGGCACGGCTGATGAAGGACATGGGCATTCAAGGCATTGTCCGGGGCAAGCCGCACAAGACGACGATCCCTGACAAGAAGCAGCCATGCCCGCTGGACAAGGTGAACCGCCAGTTCCGCGTGCCTGCGCCGAACATGCTGTGGGTCAGCGATTTCACCTATGTTGCCACCTGGAAGGGGTTTGTTTATGTCGCTTTCGTCATCGACGCTTATGCCCGCAAGATTGTCGGCTGGCGGGTCAGCACCTCGGCGTATGCCGGGTTCGTCCTTGATGCCCTCGAACAGGCGGTCCATGACCGCCGCCCGGTCAAGGGCATGGGGCTGGTTCACCACAGCGACCGCGGCAGCCAGTATCTGTCGATCAAATACACTGAACGGCTGGCCGAGGCGGGCATCGAGCCTTCGGTTGGCAGCGTCGGTGACAGCTACGACAACGCGCTGGCCGAGACGATCAACGGGCTCTTCAAGGCCGAGGTCATCCACCGTCGGGGGCCCTGGCGCAGCTTCGAGGCCGTGGAATACGCAACCCTCGAATGGGTGGACTGGTTCAACAACCGCCGCCTGCTCGAGCCGATCGGGAACATCCCGCCCGCCGAAGCCGAGGCAAACTTCTACGCGGCTCTGGAAACTGAAGCCATGGCCGCGTAACTAAACCAAATCAGCCTCCGGCAAACCCGGCGCGGTTCATACCCCATCTGGCAGCCTGTCGTGAACGATCCCTGAATCCTTTCGGTCTGGAGGCTTCCATGACGCTGATCCTGCTTGCCATCATGCTCACCGCCGTCGCCTGCGTCATCGCCTGGTATCTGGCCATCTACGCGCTGCCGGTGATGGTCGCGGTCGAGACATTCCGTCTCATTCATGCGACCGAGACGGGATTCCTGCTCTCGGCCTTCGCCGCAGCGACCGCCGCGCTGCTGTCGGTGGGGTTGGTGCTCGCGGTGCTGTTCAAGGCGAAGAACCCGATGCTCTGCCTGACGGCACGGGCCGTCTTCGTGATCCCGGCGATGATCGCCGGGTACGCCATCGTGCATGGCGTCACCCATGATGCCATCGACTCCGCCATCGCCCTGAAGCTGCTTTGCGGCACCGCCGGCCTGATCACCGGTAGCGCCGCGCTGATCAATCTGAACGGCTTCGGGGAACTGGCGCCGCAGGGCTGATCCGAGGGGGCGGTACTGACGGACATTTCCGCCTGCCGCCTTTTTTCCTGCCGCATCGAGCCAAGGTGATCCGCGCCCGGCGCGCGGATCGCGGTTGTGCGGAAGCCGGGCAGGGGGCTCGACCGGGCCGTGCCCGGCTCACCCCCGGCCCGAAGGCTTTCCCGTTTCCTGGATTTGTCCGCCACGCATCCGCCTGCCTGGCCGTCAAAGGGCAGGCGCCGCCCGAGGGCGTCGTCGGGGCGCAGGGCCGTGTCCTCGCCTGCGGCTGCGGGCCGCCCCACCCCTGCGCCCCGACCCATGACCGCCAGCCATGCGGCCGCGGGTCGGGCTGCGCCCTCTCCGCTCTGCCTCCGGGGAAACATGCGTTTCCTGAAGTCAGACCGGCGAGGCGCGGCCCATCGGCGGAACAGGGCAAGGACCCTCCGCCCCGAACCCGAAAGGACAGAGACATGACCGGCAAGACCAGCACCCCCCGTAACCTCGTCATCAATGCCGATTGCATCGAGGCGATGCAGGCTTTCGGCAGCGGTTCGGTGGACTTCATCCTGACCGATCCGCCCTATGTCACCCGCTTCCGCGACCGGCAGGGCCGCACCGTCGCCAACGACGACAACGCCCGCTGGCTGCGGCCCGCCTTCGCCCAGATGCACCGGGTCCTGAAGGACGGCGGCTTCTGCGTCAGTTTCTACGGCTGGAACAAGGTCGATTTGTTTGTCGAGGCGTGGAAGGCGGCCGGCTTCCGCATCGTCGGGCATCTGGTGTTCCGCAAGCGTTACGCCTCATCCGCCCGCTTCCTGCGCTACGAGCACGAACAGGCCTATCTGCTGGCCAAGGGCGACCCGGAATCGCCCGCGCGTCCGGTGCCCGATGTGCTGGACTTTCCCTATACCGGCAACAAGCTGCACCCGACGCAGAAGCCGGTGGCGGCGCTGCGCAGGCTGATCGGGGCGTTCACGAAGCCCGGCGATCTGGTGCTGGACCCGTTCAGCGGCAGCGGTTCGACCTTGGCGGCGGCGCATCTGCTGGGCCGCGACTGGCTCGGGGTTGAGCTGGATGTTGAGCATTACCAGACCGCCGGCAAGCGGATGGCGGCCCTGCAAGAGCGGGACCGGAAGGCGGCGGCATAAGCCCTGCCGACAAGGGTGCCCGTCCCCGAGACGGGCACCACACCCCACAGCTTCACGGAAAGGATTTTGATATGCGCTGGATCATTACGAAGGACTATTGGGGCAACTGCCTCGGCCTGGGCGAGGATGCCGACGGCGTTCCCGCACGCGGTAAGCCAGAAGACGGCGACGCCCTGCCGGCGGAGTTCCGGCTTTACACCGCGCGCGGCCGGCTGCTGTTCGAAGGCCGTTGCGGCGACATAGAAGCCGACTGGTGGCACGGCATGGAGCCGCTGCTTTACGCCTGGACCACGTTCCGCTGCCGCCGGCTGACCTGGCGCCCGGTTGGGACGGGTGAATCTTGGCGCCCGCTGCGGCCATGGATTCGACACTAGCCCAAAGCATCACGGCCGCCGGTCCATCGGATCGGCGGCCGTCGCGCGTCCGATCCCTGCCGCACGCCCGCTAAAAATCGCGCTCGCCGGGCAGGACCCTGCTCGCAAGACAAGGCGAAGATATCGGCAGACGCGCCAATGGCTGATGCGAACGGCGCGAATGGCGCGGCGTGATCCGGACGGGGGGAGACCACCCTATCGGAGCCCGGCCGGATCACGCCGGAGGCGGGAAAGGCAGAACGGCGTTCAAACTCCGTCAGCTGTCCTTGGTTATGGCGCATTGGCGGGGCATAAGCTGGGCCTCAAACAGTTGGGGACCGGCATATTGAATATCGACACGGGTCCGCTTGCGGCTCCCTTCCTCGTCATCGCTCTGATCTATGCGGCGGTCGGTCAGGCCGGGGCATCGGGTTACATTGCCGTAATGGGTCTGGCAGGTTTTGCGCCCCTTGCCATGAAGACGACGGCGTTGTCGCTGAATCTGATGGTTGCGGCCATCGGCACAGTTCTGTTCCTGAAGGCCGGGCGTCTTTCGTGGCGGAATGTCTGGCCTTTCGCCATTCTCGGCTTTCCCTTCTCGATGCTTGGCGGAGCGGTCCAGTTGCCGGAAAGCGTCTATTTCCCGGTCGTCGGGATCGTGTTGATCCTTTCCGCGCTTCAGATGATGCGCACGGCGTTTCACGGCAGGCCGTCGGCCTCCGGAACCGTAGTCACACCACCCTTCGGCGCGGCTTTGGCGACCGGGGCCGTCATCGGCTTCGTGTCCGGGACGACCGGAACAGGTGGCGGTGTGTTCCTGGCCCCGATCATCCTCAGCATGAACTGGGGCACGGCCCGGCAGACGGCCGCCACTACGGCGGTCTATAACCTGATGAACTCGGCTGCGGCGCTGGTCGGGGCCTATGCGGCATGGGATCATATCCCGGCCGCCCTGCCGATCTGGCTTGCCGCCGTTGCCATCGGTGGTTCGGTCGGCGCCTGGATCGGCAGCCGTTACCTGTCCGACCGCTGGCTGCGCGGAATCCTTGCGTTCCTGCTGCTGGTTTCAGGCATCAAGCTCATCTGGTAGCGGCCAATCCTTCCGCGTGACTGCCAGGTCGCCCGCCGCAGGCATGACATTCGTACCCTTGTCGGACGTGCCGTCCCGTGGAAACCCGGGCTGGAGCCTTTGCGCCTCAAACCACCCGCGCAAATGGGAATATCATCGCCAACAAATCGGCCATCGTCTTGGTCTTCCTCGATCTGCGGCCTCCAGACTACGGAAATCTTTCATCGCCGCCGACCGTGCAGCCATAACGGTCCTTGCCTTCTGCATCCTGCCATTCTGTGCTGTGAATGCCCGCCGCGATGCGACCAGCGTCCCGCCGGCCGCAATAGTGCCGGATGATCCGGCCCAGAGCCGAGGCAACGGCAGCCATGCCATGCCGCGCCCCAGGTCCGATACCTGATCCTTCCCGCCCCGGACGACCCGGCCTTCCGGCGGCGGGCGCAAGGCTGACCAGCAAAGGGAAGCGAAGCGGCTCCGCCGCGGGTGGTGCGGGTCCCAGGGGCTTTGCCGACAGGACGGAACCGGCAAGGACGCCGCCGTTCTGCGATCTGTCCCCGATCCGCTTCCGGACGCACCAATCCCTCCGCCTGTCCGATCCCCTAACTCCGTGCGGTTTTCACCAACAACCCCCAAGGCTCCGGACCGTGTTGCCGCGCGGGGCGCGGCTGCCCGCCCCACTCCGAAGCCTTGCGGGCAGGCTGCCGCCCAAGGGGGCGGCAGTTGCAGGGGCCTCCCGACGGACTTGGCCGGGTCTCGTCGGAGGGAATGGTCCCTCCTGTGAAGCAACGGAGACCTACAATGCAGAACATCGTCATCCTCGCCGGCACCATCCGCCAGGCCCCCGAGACCCGCACCACCCGCACCGGCACCGACGTTACCCGCTTCAAGCTGGTCACCTCGCGCCCGCGCTATTCGGAAGGCCGGGTCGTGCGCGACGAGAAGGGCTATCGGGTCGAGGACGCGGAATGGCACCGCATCGTCGCCTTCAACGGCCTGGGCCGGACCATCCAGCAATATTGCGACACCGGCACGAAGGTGCTGGTGCGCGGCCGCATCCACTACACGAAATGGCAGGATGCGGAAGGCCAGGACCGCTACGGCTGCGAGATCGTCGCCGAGACGGTGGATTTCCTGAGCCGGGCGCCGCAGACCGAGATCGACGAGGACGAGGGCCGGTTCATCGACGAAGACGACATCCCCTCCTGAGCGGGAGGCCAAGGGCCCGGCGGTTCCAGCCGCCGGGTTTTCCCATGGGCGCGGCGGATCGCCCTGAGGCCGCGCCGCCCAGAGAAGGCTTCCCGACCGGATCGACCGGCCGGGAAGCCTCCGGCGCGGGCCTGCTGCTTTCCCCCGACCTCGTTCTTCTCCCGCGAGGAAGAAACTGGGGCTTGGGACAAGGGGCTGGGGAGCGAGGCAACAGGAGGGCGACATCCGACGTGAGCACCAATCCCGGCCCAGAAGCATGGGTTGAGGCAGGGACGGCGGGCGAAAGGGAGGCTGGAGGCGCGCCTAAGTATCTGAAAATAACGAATAGAAACGCACAATCGGCTTGCGATAGAACATTGTTTTTGCTAGATTATTCGTAAGGCGCGCAGGTGGTCGACACCGGCCGGCGCCATGCTCCCCGCAACGCGGGGTCGGGGTGGTGGAAGGGGTCTGATGGATCGACCCCGGAACGGAAGCCGGAGAGACGTCGATGCATACCGCGACATTCGAGATCAACATTCCCAGCAACCCGCTGGCCAGCCGCATCAACCTCGAGGACATCGAGATGGGCATGGACGCCGATACCGGGGTCAAGGCCCGCGCCAGCCGCCACAGCATGACCCTGACGGTTAGGGTTGCTGCAAGCGATGCCGCCGACGCCGCGAAGTGGCTTCAGAAGATGGGCCTGATCTGAGCTAACTGGCGGAAGCGCACAGCCCTTCAGGCGGAAACGCCTGAGGGGTCCGGTCAGCAGAAGCGCCCGGATCGGACCGGGGCGCAGACTGGAGACCAACCATGAACCACCACCCAAGTACCGTGACCGAACTGATGGCCGAAGCCGCCAACGCCCTGATCCGCCGCGACTCGCACCGGCTCGAGGAACTGGAGCGGATCGCCAGAGGATGGATGCAGACCCAAGACGAGGAACTGGCCCAGATCATCCTTCTGCAGGCGATGACCGAAGCCGCCGACCTCCTCCTCGACACCCCGAGCGAGATCGAGAGCGCCTGACCCCACCGGTGCTGACAGCCCGGCCCCGCCATCACGGGGCTTGCGGCAGCAGGAAACCACCCTACCGGGAGAAACTGACATGACCGCAGCCGAACGCACTGCCCGCCGCCTCGCCAATGCCGCGACCCTCGCCACCGCCTTTGCCGAGGGTCGATTCCGCAAGGTGACGGTGAGGGAAGCATGGGGCCTCGGATGGGACGCCGAGGCCGATGAGCCGGAGGTTTTCGCCGAATGCGGGTTGCACGCGATCCTGAACGCCGATCGTACCGAGATCCAGATGATGGCCGACGACGACGGCGAATGCTGGACCATCCAGATCGCGAGCGGAGAGTTTTGCCCCGCCTGACCCTCCACCGGGACCAGAGATCCCGCCGAGACAAATGGACCTGCGAGCTCATGCATCCGGCTTGTGCGGCAGGCAAGTGCCCGCTGGAAACGCAGCGGCGGCGCTCCGGGCTACTTGTCAGGCTTTGGCGGCTCCGCAGATGGCAGCCGGTTGCCTACCGTAGGCCGCTTAAGCAGGTCGGACGCTTCCATTTCCAGGACCGAGGCCAGGCGATCCACGACATCGATGCTGGCGCCGTAAACGCGGCGCTCCAGTGAGCTGATATAGGTTCGATCGATATCCGCACGATGCGCGAGCTCTTCCTGCGACAAGCCTCTGGCTTGCCGCGCGGCCCGCAGATTGTGCGCGAATATCTCCCGAATCTCCATCACCGACAGATCGGTGACTTGATGAGCATTCCACCACGGAGTATTCTCTACAAATGGGATGCCGAGGTTTTTGCCTCCGATGTGCGGGCATTCGGAGTTGTACCAAGTTACTGTGTCTGGTTAACGATGCGGAGCAGGATCCGTCTCGTGGAACACGGCTCGTTGTGGAACGCGGCCCGGCATGGAATAGTGCTGCTGCGGGAAAACATCGCGATCACCGCCCGGACGGGAGAGGGGATGTGACGGAAAAAGACTATCTGGAGGATGTGCCGACCGGCCCGGAACTGACCGATTACGACCGCCGGCACCAGAAGCTCTACATGCGGCTGCACGATTCCGCTGACGACGGAGCCGACTGGCGCGAAGCCGTCCAGATCCTCTTCGGTCTCGATCCAGAGCGCGAGCCGGAACGGGCGCGCAGGATCTACGACAGCCATCTTGCCCGCGCGCGCTGGATGAAAAAGGACGGCTACAAGCTTCTGCTGCGCGACGGCCGCTGATCGCAGGTAGAAATCCGCCGATTTGCCTCTGCCGCACCCTCCCTTGCCCGGCAGGGGGTATTAGCGCAGACAAAAACTTCCAACCCTTGGCTGAACGCGCGAGAACTGGCTTCAACCTGGGGGTATGGATATGAAACCCGACCTGTCGAAGTGGCGATCCTCGCCGAGCTACGATTTCGTTGACGAAGTTGCAGCGCCCGATCTCGCCTGGGAATGGCTGCGGCGCAACGAGGACTATCAGCAGGACTATCGCGCCGTCGCGCGGCAAGAGGCAATGGATGCGCCGGGCATCCTTCGGTTCCGGAATCGCTGGGGGCTTACGTTTCCCGGTCCGGCCCGGACTGTCCTGCGTGGATACGCCGGTCTACTGGCTGCCGTCCTGCGAGACCGGCAGCCTCGTGCTGGATGCGCTACCCTCCGTTCTGCCTGCTGAGGGCAACCTGGTCGACCTTTTGAGAGCGGCTGATGCCCGGGCGGACGCCGCCGGCACCTGGTTCCGCTATGACATCGGTGATGGCCGAAGCCTGCACCTTTTGCGGCTGGCGGGCGTCGAGGAACACGGGCCGCTGGCAATCGTCATCCCGCTCGATGCCGATGGGCTCGACCGGATCGAGGCCGCCACGCGTCTCCTCTGCTTTCTCATGCGGCGGAGCGTGCCCCCGGACCGGCGCTTGACCGAACGCCAGCGCCAACGGGCACGTCAAATGCTGCAGGCCATCGACGGGCGCATGAGCGGGGCGAGCTATCGCGACATCGCCCGCGCGATCTACGGCACTGACCGGGTCCACGCAGAGGCCTGGAAGACGTCAGCCCTGCGCGATGCCGTCATGGGCTTCGTCAGGGACGCCCGCGCGATGATCGGCGGCGGCTATCGCCGCTTGCTGCGGCGGCGCCGGCGGAAGTAGCTTTCGGGGCTTTCGGGGCTTTCGGGGCTTTCGGGATGGTGGCCTTCCAATCCTTCGCGCAAGGTCGCAAGGTCTGCCCCGGGCCAGATGCCCGCCTCAATTCCGCTTCCTGAGAACGATCATGACCAATACGCCAGATTTGCTACGACTGATCGCGACAGTCTTCATCGCGGTGACCTGCGTGGTCATCGGGGATACGGCGGGCAAGCTGCTGACCGGCGGCGGCGTGGATCCCTTCATCGTGGCATGGTCGCGGTTCTTCCTGGCCGCGCTGATGCTGCTTCCCTTCAGCGGCTTGACCCGGCGGGAACTGCCGGCATTGCTGGACTGGCGCGTCCTGCTGAGGGCCGGGCTTATCGCCAGCGGCATATGCTGCATCCTGACCGCCCTGAAGACAGAACCGATCGCCAATGTCTTCGGCGCCTTCTTCGTCGGCCCGGTCGTGTCCTATGTCCTGGCGATCCTGTTTCTGGGCGAGCGGCCATCGGCGCCAAGAAGCCTGCTACTGGGGCTCGGCTTCGCGGGCGTGATGCTGGTGGTCAAGCCTGGTTTCGGCAGTTCCGCCGGCATGGGTTTCGCCCTGGCGGCGGGAACATTCTACGGCGCCTATCTGGTCATGACCCGCACCCTGGCGGGAAGATTCCGGCCGCGATTCCTGCTGATCTCGCAATTGCTGATCGGGGCCGTCGTCCTGACGCCCTTCGGGTTGCAAGCCGATTTTCCCGTGCCGGACGTGCCCTTGCTGGTGCTGCTTCTGATCAGCGCCGTCGGTTCGGCCGTGGGCAACTTCCTGCTGGTCATGGCCAGCAGGACGGCCGAGGCCAGCCTGATCGCGCCCCTGGTCTACAGCCAGTTGATTTCGGCCACGGCGCTGGGGATCGTCGTCTTCGGCGAATGGCCCGATCTCGTATCACTGGCGGGGCTGGTGTTGATCGCGATCTCGGGGCTGGGCTCGCTGCTGGTTCACCAGCGTGCGGGCAGGGGGCGCCTATCGACCCCGCCTTGCCCGCGCACGCTGTGATGTCGCTGGACGTCTGGAACCGCCCGCATGGAACCTCGGTAATCCTGCGTCGTCGGAAGGACGCGCGGTCCCGCCGTCTTCCGCAGGCGCCTTTGCGCGATCAATCCGAAACAGTTCGGGCTTGAATGAACCCGCTGGCGGCGATGCCCTGCTCGTTGGGGCGGCTGGGCTTGCCGCTGCCTGTCAGGATCCGAGCAGCCGCATGCCGGCATGGCTCGCGGCGCCGCGGTCGAAGGTCAGGGTCTCGCTGCAGCCTTCGAGCCGCCCGCCATGCGCGATTAGCGCATCGGCGAAATCCGCCTTGGTGGCGCGATAGGTGGCCAGCGCCAGATAACCGGCCTCCGTGTGCTCCACGATCAACTCGCGCGACCGCAGCAGCACCTCCACGGCATCGGCCATGGCCTCGCGCGTCATCCGATAGGCACGCGTCAGCACCCAGACGGTTTCCACCAGCACCACCTGCGAGACGAAGCCGGGCTCTTCCGGCGTAAAGCCCTCGACGATCTCCGTGGCGATGGCCGCCTGTGCGGCGTCGTCCTGCGCCAGATAGCGCACCAGCACATTGGTATCGATGCCGATCATTCGCCGGTCGCTTCGCCCAGGATCGCCGCCTGCATGTCCTCGAGGCTCACCGGCTTGTCGGGCCGGGGCACGATGCCCTTCAGCGCGCGGATCGAATGCGAGGCGGGCACGACCGCGTAATGGCCGTCGTCCATGCGCACGAAATCCACCCGGTCGCCGGGCGTCAGGCCCATGTCGAGGCGGACCTTCTGCGGGATGGTGATCTGGCCCTTCGAGGTGATGGTCGCCGTCGGCATCGGAGCGGTCCTTTCTGTCGGTAAGGATACAAGTAAGGATGACATAGCATCACGTCAAGCTTCGTGGTCTGGGAGTCAGCCAGGGGGGTGAGAATTAGTCACCCCCAACTTCGCACTCCCTGCGGCCGTTTCTTCTTCGTCACCCTGTCCTCCATACGCCGCTGCCCGCCAGCGGCCCCGCGAACCGCACGGAGGCCCGACGATGAAGCCCGATCTTACCGACCTGCCGCCGCGCTTCCTGCGCACACCGGAAGCCGCGTATTTCCTCGGCCTCTCCGGCCGGACGTTGGAAAAACACCGCAGCTTCGGCACCGGCCCGGTCTTCCACAAGCTCGGCGGCCGCGTGGTCTATGCCGTCGACGACCTGCAGGCCTGGGCCGAGCGCGGCGCCGTCACCTCGACCTCCGATCCGCGCGGCACGGTGCTGCCCGCCAAGCGCCATGCCGTGGCGCCGCCGGCCCATGCCGGCCGCTACCGGCGCTGAGGGGGCAGCGATGAGAACGTCCCGCCGCACCCGTCTTTCCGGCGAGCGCCGCCGCCTCAGCCCCTTCGTGGTGACGGGCACGGGCGGCGAGGTCCGCCCGCGCGATCAGCGCGATCTGATGGAACGTCCGTTCTTCTCGCTCGCAAAGACCAAGCGCCTGACGCCCATTCACTATGAATCCGGCGGTGTCCAGGTCCATGTCCAGGGCTTTCCCGAGCACGGCATGGCGACCATCTGGGATGCCGACGTGCTGATCTGGGCCGCCAGCCAGATCGTCGATGCCGAGAACGCCGGGCTGCAAACCTCGCGCTTCCTGCGTTTCACCCCCTACCAGCTCCTGACCGCCATCGGCCGCCAGACCGGCGCGCGCGACTATCGCCTGCTGAAAGGCACGTTGGCGCGGCTGCAGTCGACGGTGATCCGGACCACGATCCGGCATGGCGAGCACTGGCGCCGACACCAATTCTCCTGGATCGGCGAGTGGGAAGAGATGACGACAGCCGGGGGCCGGGTCGAGGGCATGGAATTCGTGCTGCCCGAATGGTTCTATCGCGGCGTGCTCGACCGCTCGCTGGTCCTGACCATCGACCCGGCCTATTTCCGGCTCAAGGGCGGCATCGAGCGCTGGCTCTACCGCGTCGCCCGCAAGCATGCGGGTCGCCAGCCATCCGGCTGGTGCTTCGACATCCCGCATCTGCATGCGAAGTCGGGCAGTCTCGTCCGCCTGTCGGATTTCGCGCTTCAGATCAGACGGATTGCTCAACGGCAATCCCTGCCGGGATATCGGCTGCGGATCGAGCGCCGAGGCGATGTCGAGATGCTGCGGATCCAGCCTGTGAGTTATCCACAACGACTTGTGGATAACTGCGTGAATGGTATCGGGACTTCGGACGCACGAAATGTGGACGATATCGGGACATCACACGCAGGACTATCGGGACTTCGCACGCACGGATCGCAGTCAAGCCTTTGGGATAGCAAAGGGAATCCGGCCCGTAACTTATCTAACTTAAAAGACTCTAACATAGTAGAGGCGCGCCGGGCGGTGGATAACCCCCGCCCGGGCGCCCATACGGTCCCTCATTCGCGAAACCGGCGCGGGCCGGAAGGGGGCGGCGAATGACCCCGCATGCGCTTCCCCTGTCGCAGCCAGGAGCATGCTTTCGCTTTTCGCAGCCATACCACGATCCGCTGCGAGCACCTACGACATCCTTCACTTTCCAAACGCGGGTCGGCGTAGAATGGCCGTTGCCCTCAAAGCTGGGCGCGATCCGGCTGGCGAGCGAGAGTTCCCCTGAATCGTGGATCGCTGCGCCTTTAATCGTTGAACGGGATTTCCCTATATTCGTGGACTCTAACCGCAAGCCGGTGCCGATCTTGTCGTGTATCGCCCGGCACCACGGTGGCGGAGGCATGCAATGAACGGCGCCTTCATGCATGTTGCTCACCGTCTTACCTTTGTCGACCTGATCTGGCAGGAGAAGCGGATCGAGCACTGGCTGCGTTTCGGACGGTTCTGCCAGGAGCACCGGCTCGACCGTCGCCGCCGGACGATCGGCTTCGCGCCCGGCAATGTCTTCGCCGTCGTGCGCTGGGCGGGCAACGATTACGGCACCGTGGTCTCGCGCCTCGACATCCTGCGCGCCGTCGGGCGGGGCGAGGCCTTCCAGACCCTGCCTTTCGTCAAGCCGGGGGCGGAGATCCTGCTGCGGATCAGCGGCTGGCCCAAGGTCGAGCGGGTGCTGCAAGCGGTCGACGCGGTCGAGGCGCTGGGCATCGATCCTTGCGTGGTTTCACCCGATCACTGGCGGCATGTCCACAACCGTATGGTCGCGGGCGAGCCGTTCCGGACCTACACCAGGGCCCAGCATGCCGCATGGCTGAAGCGCCGAAGGGTCGGCGTATGAGCGCCCGTCGCACCCACCTTTCCCTGCCGTTGCGCGTACTCGACCTCTTCAGCGGCGCCGCGGGCGGCTGGTCGCTCGGCCTGCATCGGGCGGGCTTTGTCACCGTCGCCGCCTGCGAGATCGTCGCATGGCGGCGCATCCTCTATTCGGAGAATTTTCCGCATGTCAGACTCCACGAGGACGTCCGAACCCTCACGGCAGCTCGACTTGTTTCCGACCTCGGTGGCCTGCCGGAGATCATCGTCGGCTCGCCGCCATGCCAGGACATCTCGAGCGCCAACACCAAGGGCAAGGGGATCGAGGGCGAACGCTCGGGCCTCTACCTCGAGGCCGTGCGGCTGGTTGGAGAGTGCCGCCCTCGCTGGTTCGCTTTTGAGAACAGCTCTGTGCTCAGAACTCGCGGCGCCGACCGGCTGCTCGATGAGCTGGAAGCGCTCGGCTACGCCTGCTGGCCATGCGTGGTGGGTGCTGCGGATATCGGCGCCAACCATGTCCGCAAGCGGTCCTGGCTCATCGGCTGCGATCCCGAACAGCTTGCCGACACCCGTGTCGCAATCCCAGCAGGGTGGATTGCGGCTGGAGGGCGGATCGGGGGCGCGGAAGGCGATGAAGGACTCGGGTCTTTCCGATCTGTTCCGCAACCGACCCTTGCCGACGCCGATGGCCTCGGACGGGATGAAGGACGGCGCCGGCGGCGGCGCGGGATCGACATATCCGCTGCGGATGATCCTGGCGACGCCGCGGAAGTCCGACGCGCATCGCGGTGGCCGGGGCGATCTGCTGAGCCAGTTGCAGGGCCACAACAGCCACCATGCGGGCATGATGGGCACGCCGACGGCGAATGCGGCACCGCGGGGCAGCGTGTTGCGCAAGCACAAGGGCCGGATGACCTCGGATCAGGACCGTTTCGACCGCAGCCCGACGATCGGCGAAGCGCTGCATTTCGACAGGCGGGTGCCGGAAATCCTGCCGACGCCGACGAAGCGGGACAGCCGGATGGACGGCTGGAGCCCGGCCTACGACCGTCGGAAGTCGCCGACCATGGATGCGGTGATGGACGGGGCGATGACGGATCGGGCGCCGGACAAATGGGCCGGGGCGCGGGCGCTGGCGGCGATCTTGCGGAGCCATGGCCTGACTGGAACGGCGGCATTGCCCATCACATACGGGTGGATGATGGGATTTCCGCCTGGCTGGCTCGCACGCACCTTGCGCTCGGCAGCCGCAAAGGGACGTCTGCGGCGAGCCTGATTGTCGAAGCCTTCGGCGATGCGGTGGTGCCGCAGATCCCCGAGGCCATCGGCCGCGCCATTCTGCGCAGCGAGGCCGCGCTGAACGCGGTGCTCGGTGGTGCTCCGGCGAACGATGCCGCTAACGACGACGGTCAATCCATCGACGCTGGCCGAGGGAATGCCGCGCCCAACGACAATGCTGTCGATGAAGCTGCCAGTGGCAGCCCGACGGACCACGGGGGTGCGCCATGATCCGCAGAACGCGCACCACCTATCTCGCCGCAACTGCTGCCGCCGTGATGGTGATCGGTGCTGTTTCCGTCACCGACATCACGCCGCGGCTGATCTGGAACGCCAGCGCCAGCCTGCCCATCGGCCTCTACCGCGTCGAACCGCCGACCACGCTCACCCTTGGCGATCTGGTCGCGGTCGATCCGCCCGAACCACTCGCCCAGTTCGTCACCGCGCGCGGCTATGTCGGCCCCGGCGTGCCGCTGCTGAAGCGCGTCGCCGCCCTTCCCGGCACGCGGGTCTGCCGCACCGGCGCCACGATCACCGTCCAGGGTGAGGCCATCGGTGAAGCGCGCGAGCGCGACAGAATCGGCCGGCCGCTGCCCACCTGGCAGGGCTGCCAGGTCGTCGGCACGGACGAGGTGTTTCTCATGAACCGGGAGGTCGGGGACAGCCTCGACGGCCGTTATTTCGGTCCGCTCCCGCTCGCCAGCGTCACCGCCCGCATCGTCCCGCTCTGGATCGATGCGGCGGGCGACGGCCGCTTCCGCCGGCCTGTGGCCGGCACGGAAGGCGGCTCCCAGAACCTCTCTCCAACCGCAACCGAAGAGACCAAATGATGCCACAGATCGGAGAATTCACCCGCACCCAATCCGGCTACGAGGGCCGCATCCGTACCGTCACCCTCGACCTGAACCTAGTCTTCGTGCCGACCCACAATGCCGATATCGAGAAGGCGCCCGATTACCGGATCCATCTCGACGGCGAGGACGGCCCGGAGATCGGCGCCGGCTGGACCCAGAGCGGCGAGAAGGCCGGGACCTATATCTCGGTCGCAATCGACGACCCCGCTTTCGTGCAGCCGATCCGCGCCCGGCTGTTCCAGTCCGACGAGCAGGGCCGGCACTGGGGTCTGCACTGGTCGCGCCCCAGAAAGCGCGACGAGCGGGACTGAGCCATGCCGGTATCCGTCAAACACCGTGCCGGCGGGCAGGCCTGCGCCGCCCGCCAGGCCGCAATCCTTCTTCTTTCCGGCTTGACATTCGCCGCCGTCCCGGCTGCCGTCCCGCTGGCGCAGACCGTGCAACCGGACGTGCAGGAAGCCAGCGATCCCTTCGCCGCCCATGTCGCGGATGCCTCGCTGCGCTTTGGCATTCCGGCGCACTGGATCCGTGCCGTGCGCCATGTCGAAAGCCGCGGCAATCCGCAGGCCGTCTCGCCCAAGGGCGCCATGGGCCTGATGCAGGTGATGCCGGAGACCTGGGCGGCGCTGCGCGCCCGCCATGCTCTCGGCAGCGATCCGTTTGACCCGCGCGACAACATCCTCGCCGGTGCCGCCTATCTGCGCGAGATGCACGACCGCTACGGCAGCATCGCCGGCATGCTGGCGGCCTACAATGCCGGGCCGGGGCGCTACGACGAGCATCTGGTCTCGGGCCGGGCCCTGCCGGCCGAGACCCGCGCCTATGTCGCCGCGCTGGCACCGATGCTCGGCGGCGAGCCGCTTTCCGGCATGAGCTTCGCTGCTGCGCCACCGCGCGACTGGCGCGAGGCACCGCTGTTCATCGGCAGCCCGGATGCGGAACGAGTGCAGCCCGGCGGTCTGTTCGTGCGCCGGTCCGATGCAGAACCTGCGCAGTCCGATGGCGCATTGGCTGCCGATCCGGAACCGCCTGCCGAGCCGTCTGACACCGCTCAAAGCGCCCGCGCGCCGCAATCCGATGGCCTGTTCGTCCGCCGGTCGGACGCAGGAGCTGTGCAATGAAAAAATATTCCAATCGTCTCGCGGTGCGCGCAGTCGGAGGGCTTGGCAGATGAAGATCGCCTATGCGGACCCACCCTATATCGGCTGCGTGCATCTCTACCGCGACCGCCCCGATTACGCCGGCGAGGTCGATCATGCGGCGCTGATCGACCGGCTGGAGCGGGACTACGACGGCTGGATCCTACATGCCGCCGCGACGCCCAAATCCATCGCGACTCTCGCCCCGCTGATTGAGCCGACGGGCGCGCGCTGGATGGCCTGGGTGAAGGGGTTCGCGGCCTTCAAGCGCAACGTGCCGGTCGCCTGGGCCTGGGAGCCGGTGATCGTCAAAGCCGCCCGCAAGCCCGTGGTCAGCAAGCGCCTAGTGCTGCGCGACTGGCTCCAGGAAAGCATCACCCTGCGCCGCGGATTGACCGGCGCCAAGCCCGAAGCCGTCTGCCATTGGGCATTCGAGATGGTCGCCGCACGGCCGGAGGATTCGCTCGACGACCTGTTTCCCGGCACCGGTGCCGTCACCGCCGCGTGGCATAGCTGGCAGCGGAAATTCGCCCTGCCGGGCGATCCGCTGCCCGATTTGGGACCATCCGACCGCGCACGGCGAGGGCGTGCCCTCCCAAGGGGGCCGTCATGAGCGTTTCTCCGTCGGATCGTAGCACAGGGGGTTTTAGCGTAGAGCCGGTGGGTGCGGCCCTGCGGACCGCGCCCACCGGCTTGTTATGGCAAGGTAAAAGCCCCGGTGCGCCAAAGACCTACGCCATTGACATGGCGGGTCTTTTCCGGGGCCGGTCGGTCGGCGACGGTGCCGCCTTTTTGGGATTTTCCTGCGATTTAAACGGTGTTTTCGGCACTGTTGCGGAAATCGCCGGGCAGGGAGGCCCAGGATGAGCGCAGACGATCACGAGTTCCGCATCCGTCCGGGCAGGCCGCGCTCGACCCCGGCGCCACGCAGCGGCAGCTTCGTCAATCAGGTGCTGCGCGCGGCACGGAAGGCGGGGCCGGTCAGGGCGTGGTCCTCCAAATCGAAAGGGTTTCCCCGCCCCGGTCACTCCACCTTCGGGCGCGGGCGCGCCGGCTTCGGCCGCTCGCGGCTGTTCTCGCCCCAGCGCCGGGTGGTGGTGAAAGCGCGGGTGGTCCGGCACAGGGGCCGGTCCTTCCGCTCGGCGCCGATGACGGCGCATCTCAGCTATCTCAAACGCGAGGGCGTCAGCCGCGACGACAGCGACGGGCTGATGTTCGATGCCACCTCCGACGATGCCGACGATTCCGCCTTCGCCGAACGCTGCCAGGACGACCGGCACCATTTCCGCTTCATCGTCTCGCCCGAGGATGCGTCCGACATGACCGATCTGCGCGCCTTCACCCGCGATCTGGTCAGGCAGATGGAGGCCGATCTTGGCACGAAACTGGACTGGATCGCCGCCGATCACTGGAACACCGACAATCCGCATGTGCATCTGCTGGTCCGTGGCGTGGATGACGGCGGCAAGGATCTGGTGATTTCGCGCGACTATATCAGCTACGGCTTGCGCTCCCGCGCCGAGGATCTCGTCTCCATCGAACTCGGCCCCAGGCAGGAACACGAGATCCGCTCGGCCCTGGAACGCGAGGTGACGGCGGAACGCTGGACCCGGCTCGATGCGGCGATCCGGCGCCAGGCCGACGATCTGGGATTCATCGATCTGCGCCCCGATGCGCCAATCCGGGGCGAACCCACCGGGCGGAGTCCCGAACCTCGGCGATTGATGATCGGGCGGCTGCAACATCTGGAGAAGATGGGTCTCGCCACATTGGCCGGTCCCGGCGAATGGATGCTGGGGCTGGAGGCGGAGACCACCCTGCGCGACCTCGGCCGGCGTGGCGACATCGTCAGCCGGATGCACCGGGCCTTCGCCGCCCGCGACGAGGAACGGGGCGTTCTGGACTATGTCACCGACAGCGGCCAGGACGGCGCGTCCGTTATCGGCCGGCTGGTCGATCTGGGCCTGCATGACGAACTGACCGGCGAGGCCTATGCGGTGATCGACGGCACCGACGGCCGCGCCCATCATATCCGCCTGCGCGGGATCGAGGCCTTCGATCAGGCCCCGCCGCTCGGCGGCATCGTCGAACTGCGCCGCTTCGGCGGGCCGGAGGATCCGAACCCGACCCTGCGGCTCGCCCATCGTTCCGATCTCGATCTGCAAGCCCAGATCGCCGCGCCCGGCGCCACCTGGCTCGATTACCGGCTGGTCGAGCGCAAACCGATGCCGCTGGCCATGGGCGGTTTCGGCAAGGAGGTGCGCGAGGCGATGGATGCCCGCGCCGAGCATCTGGTCGGGGAAGGCCTCGCCCGGCGCGAGGGTGGGCGCATCCTGGTGCGGCGCCATCTGCTCGCAACCCTGCGCCGCCGCGAACTCGATGCCGTCGGCGCCGATCTCGCCCGGAAAACCGGGCTGCCGCATGTGCAGGCCCGGCCCGGCGATCATGTCGCCGGCACCTGCGGCCGGCGGATGTCGCTCTCCTCGGGCCGCTTCGCCGTCATCGAGGGTTCCGGACCCGGCGGAGGCCTGGGCTTTCAGCTGGTGCCCTGGTCGCGGGATCTCGAAGGCCAGCTCGGTCGGCATGTCTCCGGCGTGGCGAAACCCGGCGGCGGCATCGACTGGTCGCTTGGGCGCAGGCGCGACCTCGGCCTCTGACGAAAGGAGATATTTCCATGTCCGGCACGAAGATCCTCTGGGGCCAGATCGCCGTGGTTTTCCTGATCGTGCTGATCTCGGTCTGGTCGGGCACGCAATGGGCGGCCTGGCGGCTCGGCTTCCAGCCCCAGCTCGGCCCGGCCTGGTTCGAACTCTGGGGTATCCCGATCTATTACCCGCCCGCCCTGTTCTGGTGGTGGTACTTTTACGACGCCTATGCCCCGCGCATCTTTGCCGAGGGCGGCGTCATCGCCGCCTCGGGCGGGTTTCTCGCCATCGGTGTCGCCATCACCCTGTCGGTGATGCGCGCCCGCGAGGCCGCCGATGTCGACACCTACGGCTCGGCGCGTTGGGCAGCGCGGCCGGAGATCGAGCGGGCGGGGCTGCTCGGCCCCGACGGCGTGGTGCTGGGCAAGCTGGGCGAGGACTACCTGCGCCATGACGGGCCGGAGCATGTGCTTTGCTTCGCGCCGACGCGCTCCGGCAAGGGCGTTGGGCTGGTGGTGCCGACGCTGCTGACCTGGCCGGGCTCGACCATCGTCCACGACATCAAGGGCGAGAACTGGCAGCTCACCGCAGGGTTCAGGGCCAGGCATGGCCGGGTATTGCTCTTTGATCCGACCAATGCGGCCTCCGCTGCCTACAATCCCCTGCAGGAGGTGCGGCGCGGCGAATGGGAGGTGCGCGACGTCCAGAACATCGCCGATATCCTGGTCGATCCCGAGGGCTCGCTGGAAAAGCGCAACCATTGGGAAAAGACCAGCCACGCCCTGCTGGTCGGCGTCATCCTGCATGTGCTCTATGCCGAGGAGGACAAGACCCTGGCGCGCGTCGCCGCCTTCCTCTCCGACCCGCGCCGCTCGATCGAGGCGACGCTGGCGGCGATGATGAAGACCCCGCATCTCGGCGAGGCCGGCCCGCATCCGGTCATCGCCAGCGCCGCGCGGGAACTGCTGAACAAATCCGAGAACGAACGCTCAGGCGTGCTGTCCACCGCCATGTCCTTCCTCGGCCTCTATCGCGACCCCGTCGTCGCCCAGGTCACCAGCCGCTGCGACTGGCGTATCGCCGATCTGATCGCGGCGGAAAAACCCTCGACGCTTTACCTGGTGGTCCCGCCCTCGGATATCTCGCGCACCAAGCCGCTGATCCGGCTGGTGCTGAACCAGATCGGCCGCAGGCTGACCGAGGATCTGCATGCGAAGGACCGCGGGCACCGGGTGCTGATGCTGCTCGACGAATTCCCGGCGCTGGGGCGGCTGGACTTCTTCGAATCCGCCCTGGCCTTCATGGCCGGCTATGGGCTGAAGGCTTTCCTGATCGCGCAGTCGCTGAACCAGATCGAAAAGGCCTATGGCCCCAACAATTCGATCCTCGACAACTGCCATGTCCGGGTCAGCTTCGCCACCAACGACGAGCGCACCGCCAAGCGGGTCTCGGACGCCCTCGGCACCGCCACCGAGATGAAGGCGATGAAGAACTATGCCGGGCACCGGCTGGCGCCCTGGCTCGGGCATATCATGGTCTCGCGCTCCGAGACCGCGCGGCCGCTGCTCACCCCGGGCGAGGTGATGCAGCTGCCGCCCGAAGACGAGATCGTCATGGTGGCCGGCACCCCGCCGATCCGGGCCAGGAAGGCGCGCTACTATACCGATCCGCGTTTCCGCGAGCGGATGCTGTCCCCGCCGGATCCGCGCGAGGCTGTGCCGTCGGCGCGGGCGGACGACTGGACCGGGCTGACGCCGCCGAAGCCGGATGGTTTGGTCGAAAAAACGGACGTCAAAAAAGAAGAGGGCAGGGCGAAGCGCCAGGACAAGGCCAATTCCGGCCTGCGCCGCGAGCCGGAACTGCCCGAGCATGTCGAGATCGTCCACGAGAGGAAGGAACCATCGCCGGAGGACGAGTTCAGGCATCTGCTCGGCGACGATCAGGAGGATGCGGTCCGGCAACGCCAGGCCCTGCGCCGCAAGATGGCTGGTGTTGCCCGGCAGACCTCGATGGATCCCGGCGACGACATCCCGATGTGACCGCATTCACCTACAGAAAGGAGACCGGCCATGCGCCAGCGTCTGAACGTCTATTTCCCGCCCGCCCTGCTGCGGCAAATCTCCGATCTCGCCGACAGCAGGAAGGTCTCGCGATCGGCCATCGTCGAAGCCGCCGTCGCCTCCTTCCTCTCGCCCGACGATGCCGACCGGCGCGAGGCTGCCTTCGCCCGCCGGCTCGACCGCATGTCGCGCCAGATCATGCGGCTGGAGCGCGATGTCGGTCTCTGCGCCGAAACCCTGGCGCTCTTCGTCCGCTTCTGGCTGACCGTCACGCCGCCGATCCCGGCCGAGGGCTATGCCGCCGCCCAGGCCAAGGGCCGCGAGCGCTTCGAGGGCTTCGTCGAAACCCTCGGCCGCAGGCTGCAATCCGGCGAGAGTTTTCTCAGAGAGATCCCGGAGGATGTGGCCGGGGCAGGAGAGGATCCTGCCAAACCCGGCCCTGCCACTGATGACCAGGGCATTGCGCCACGTGATGCGGTACCTGCGGAGGAAGCGAAACGCCAGGAAGCGAGCGACTGGCGGGGCCGATGAATGCCAGCCAGACATGGCGGCGCGGTCAAACGGCTTTCAGACAGTCCACTACGAAATCGGCGCGCTCCTCAATCCCCGCCAATGGAAGCTCTACGAGCTGGTAGCCGAGCCGGTCATAAGTTTCAGCCATGATCCTGCCGGTTGCCCTGGCCTCCTTCAGGTCCTGCTTGCGCTCGGCGTCCTGTATGAAGATGGCTTCCCAATAAGGGGCGAGGAAAACCTGCTTGTTGTAACGGTGGAGTCTCGCCGCCGTCTCGATATGGTCCGGGACAGGCAAGCCGCAAAGCGTGAGATAGCCGACAACATCGGGTATCCCGCGATCCATCAGGACAGGACCATTCATCGCCCGAGCCTCGCGGTAGGAGCGTAGTTCCCAGCCCAGCATGAGTTCGGCGAACATCGCGCGATCCGACCAAGGCAAGGCCGATCCGCCGATCCGGACCTGATCCCGTATGACGGCCCGGCCGGCCTCGGGCATGCTGCGGAAGCCCCGCCTGCTCATGGCATCGATCAGGCTGCTCTTGCCGGAGCCGGGGCTGCCGGTCACGACGAACATATGATCACACATGTGCCAACCTCGAATTTCTCTATGATAGGAAAATGCACTGATGATCCGGATGTCAGTCGGGCGGGCTCATCACGCTGGGGCAAGGCTAGCCACAGAAACAAATGACGGCAATGCCCTCTTTGCATCCCTAGGTGGAAGCGTTTTGGATCAGAGATCTGATAAGTGACAAAAGGCCGTTCGACACCGCTCCGTGGGCCTAACCGGCCTCGTCCCACGGGTCGATGACCGTGACGCCGGCGGCCAGGAACGGTGCCGTATCGCGCGTGGCCACGGTCAGCCGATGGGCGGCGGCAATGGCGGCGATGTAGCCGTCCGCCTTGCCTATGGCCGCGCTCTTGTCCCGGGCATGGGCCATCAGCGCCGCGAAGGCTTCCGAGGCCGCGAGGTCGAAGGGCAGGATGCGGTCGGCGAAGAGCGGCAGGATCTCGGTTTCGAAACGGGATTGCAGGCGGGCCTTGCGCTTGCCGTCGGGAAGCACTGCGATCCCGAAACGGACCTCCGCCACGGTGATGGCCGAGAGGTGCAGCGTCTCGATCGCCTGGTCGTCGATCCAGCCGATCACGCCGGGATTCGGCGCCTCCCGCATCGGTTCGGAGACGACATTCGTGTCAAGCAGGATCATTCGCCGAAATCGATCGGTTGGGCAGGGGCCCGGTCACGCCGGATCGCGGTCTCGAACAGGGCGTGCTCTTCCTTGGTCATCCGTGCCTCACGGCCGATCTCGGCCAGCAGCGATCCCAGCCGCACACGGTGCTGGGGTCGTGCTGCCTGTTCGAGAATGTCGCGCACCTCGGCCTCGGTGCTGCGCCCATGCTGCGCCGCGCGCATCTTCAGCGCCCGATGCGTCTCGGCGGACAGATTGCGAATGGTGATGGCGGGCATGACGATTTCAACTCCCGGAAGCTGACATCATTGATATCGTTACTGAGAGAATGATGTCAAGATCGGCGGATCGAGATGCAGGCTTGCCAGAGGCGATTCGCCTGTCCGACGCCCCCATCTCGCCAGTTCAGCAGAAAGGCCAACACCGCCGTTTCCCTGTCTTTCTACGCCACACTACGACGGCAGCTGAATAGCTGTTGCGCAAACCTGTTTTGAGGCTCTTTTAGTCGACCCCATCCGGGGATCATCTCTCGCCGCCCCGGAGGAACGGGGGACGGGATGGCAGGTTCGGACCACATCGAGGCAAGGGTGGAGCGCGGTGCCCGCATGCTCCGCACCGCGCTCGGACCTGCCATCTCCGCCCTTTTGCGGGATCCCGACATCGTCGAGGTTATGCTGAACCCGGACGGCCGGATCTGGGTGGATCGGCTGCGCGACGGGCTCGCCGATACCAACCAAGTCCTGTCCGCATCCGACGGCGAGCGTATCATCCGGCTGGTCGCGCATCACGTCGGCGCCGAGGTCCATGCGCACAATCCCCGCGTCTCGGCTGAGCTGCCGGAAACGGGAGAACGCTTCGAGGGGCTGCTGCCGCCGGTCGTCGCCGCGCCCGCCTTCGCCATCCGCAAGCCCGCCGTCGCCGTCTTCAACCTCGACGATTATGTCGACACCGGCATCATGACCCGGATGCAGGCCGAGGCGTTGCGTCTCGCAGTCGCGACCCGCGCCAATATCCTCGTCTCGGGCGGCACCTCCACCGGCAAGACCACGCTGACCAATGCGCTGCTGGCCGAGGTGGCAAAGACGCAGGATCGCGTGGTCATCATCGAGGACACCCGCGAGCTGCAATGCGCCGCGCCCAATCTGGTGGCGATGCGCACCACGGACGGCGTCGCCACCTTGTCCGATCTGGTGCGCTCCTCGCTGCGGCTGCGTCCCGACCGCATCCCCATCGGCGAGGTGCGCGGCGCCGAGGCGCTCGACCTCCTGAAAGCCTGGGGCACCGGCCATCCGGGCGGCATCGGCACCATCCATGCCGGATCCGGCATCGGCGCCCTGCGCCGCCTCGAACAGTTGATCCAGGAAGCCGTGATCACCGTGCCCCGTGCCCTGATCGCCGAGACCGTGGATATCGTCGCCGTTCTGTCCGGACGCGGGTCCGCGCGGCGGCTGGCCGAACTGGTCCGCGTCGAGGGCCTCGGCCCGGACGGCGACTACCGCATCGCTTCCGTCATTTCCGATACCGACACGTATATCGCAGAAAAAGCTGGAGAACCCGAATGATCCGTCATGCCCTGCGCATCCGTCATCACGTCGCGACGGCAGCGACCACACTCTATGTCAGCCTGTTCATGGCTCCGGCGGCCCATGCCGCCGGTTCTTCCATGCCCTGGGAGGCGCCGCTGCAATCGATCCTCGATTCCGTCGAGGGGCCGGTGGCGAAGATCGTCGCGGTGATCATCATCATCGTGACCGGGTTGACGCTGGCCTTCGGCGATACCGGCGGCGGCTTTCGTCGGCTGATCCAGATCGTCTTCGGCATCTCCATCGCCTTCGCGGCCAGTTCCTTCTTCCTGTCCTTCTTCAGCTTCGGCGGCGGAGCGCTGGTGTAATGTCCGCAGGTTTCGAGCAGCTTTCCGAGGTTCCGGGCTTTTCGGTCCCGGTGCATCGCGCCCTGAACGAGCCGATCCTGCTCGGCGGCGCGCCGAGGAGCATCGCCATCCTGAACGGCACGCTGGCCGGCGCGGTCGGCCTCGGGTTGCAGCTTTGGCTGGCCGGTATCCTGATCTGGGCCGTTGGCCATCTCGCCACCGTCTGGGCTGCGAAACGCGATCCGCTCTTCGTCGAGGTCGGGCGGCGGCATCTGCGTCTCCCCGGCCACCTCGCGGTCTGACGGAGCCCTGCCATGATGAACCTCGCCGAATACCGCGGCAGCGCCTCCCGCCTCGCCGATTTCCTGCCCTGGGCGGCACTGGTCACGCCGGGCGTGGTGCTGAACAAGGACGGTTCGTTCCAGCGCACCGCCCGGTTTCGCGGCCCCGATCTTGACAGCGCCGTGGCTGCGGAACTGGTGGCGGTCGCCGGGCGGCTCAACAACGCCTTTCGCCGCCTCGGCTCCGGCTGGGCCATCTTCGTCGAGGCGCAAAGATCCGAGGCCGCGACCTATCCGGACAGCACCTTCCCCGATGCCGCCTCGGCGCTGGTCGATGCCGAGCGCAAGGCCGATTTCGAGCAGGCGGGCAGCCATTTCGTCTCCGACTATTTCCTCACCCTGCTCTGGCTGCCCCCTGCCGAGGAAGCCGCCCGCGCCGAAAGCTGGCTCTACGAGGGCCGCGAGACGTCCGGGGTAAACCCATGGGAGCTGCTGCGCGGCTTCACCGACCGCGGCGACCGGGTGCTGGCGCTGCTCGACGGCTTCATGCCGGAATGTGCCTGGCTCGACGATGGCGAGACCCTGACCTACCTGCATTCGACGATCTCCACCAACCGGCAGCGCGTGCGCGTGCCCGAGGTGCCGATGCATCTTGATGCCCTGCTCGCCGATCAGCCGCTGACCGGCGGGCTGGAGCCGCGCCTCGGCGATGCGCATCTGCGGGTGCTGACCATCACCGGCTTTCCCACCGCAACCACGCCCGGCATTCTCGACGAGTTGAACCGCATCGCCTTTCCCTATCGCTGGTCGACGCGCGCCATCCTGATCGACAAACCCGATGCGACCCGGCTGCTGACCCGGATCCGCCGGCAATGGTTCGCCAAGCGCAAGTCCATCGCCGCGATCCTCAAGGAGGTGATGACCAGCGAGCCCTCGGCGCTGGTCGACACCGACGCCGCGAACAAGGCCGCCGACGCCGATCTGGCGCTGCAGGAACTCGGCGCCGATGTTGCCGGGATGGCCTATGTCACCGCCACGGTCACCGTCTGGGATGCCGACCCGCGCCTTGCCGACGAGAAGCTGCGGCTGGTGGAGAAGATCGTTCAGGGCCGCGACTTCACCGCGATGATCGAGACGGTCAATGCCGTCGATGCCTGGCTCGGCAGCCTGCCCGGACACGCCTATGCCAATGTCCGCCAGCCGCCGGTTTCGACCTTGAATCTTGCGCACATGATCCCGTTGTCCGCCGTCTGGGCGGGTGAGGCGAAGGACGCGCATTTCGATGCGCCGCCGCTCTTCTATGGCAAGACCGAAGGCGCGACGCCGTTCCGCTTCTCGCTGCATGTCGGCGATGTCGGCCACACCCTCGTCGTCGGCCCCACAGGCGCGGGCAAATCGGTGCTGCTGGCGCTAATGGCGCTGCAATTCCGCCGCTATTCGCGCGCGCAGGTCTTCGCCTTCGATTTCGGCGGCTCGATCCGCGCCGCAGCGCTGGCCATGGGCGGCGACTGGCACGATCTCGGCGGCGGGCTGAGCGACGGCGATGAGGCGTCGGTTGCCTTGCAGCCTCTGGCCCGTATCCACGAGACCGCCGAGCGTGGCTGGGCAGCGGACTGGATTGCGGCGATCCTGCGTCGGGAGGGCATCGCCGTCACCCCCGAGGTCAAGGACCATCTCTGGACGGCACTGACCTCGCTGGCCTCGGCTCCGGTCGGAGAGCGCTCCGTCACCGGCTTCGCGGTGCTGTTGCAGTCGAACGGGTTGAAGCAGGCGCTGCGGCCCTATTGCATCGGCGGCCCCTCAGGCCGGCTGCTCGACGCCGAGGCCGAACATCTCGGCTCGGCCCCGGTGCAGGCCTTCGAGATCGAGGGGCTGGTCGGCACCGGCGCGGCGCCCGCCGTCCTCTCCTATCTGTTCCACCGCATCGGCGACCGGCTGGACGGCCGCCCGACGCTGCTGATCATCGACGAGGGCTGGCTGGCGCTCGACGACGAGGGGTTTTCCGGCCAGCTGCGCGAATGGCTGAAGACGCTCCGGAAGAAGAACGCCTCGGTCGTCTTCGCCACGCAGTCGCTGTCGGACATCGACCATTCCGCCATCGCGTCGGCGATCATCGAGTCCTGCCCGACGCGGCTCTTGCTGCCGAACGAACGCGCCATCGAGCCGCAGATCACCGCCATCTATCGCCGTTTCGGGTTGAACGACCGCCAGATCGAGATCCTCGCCCGGGCCACCCCTAAGCGGGACTATTACTGCCAGTCCCGGCGCGGCAACCGGCTGTTCGAGTTGGGCCTGTCGGAAATCGGCCTCGCGCTCTGCGCCGCATCGGCCAAGTCCGATCAGGCGCGCATCGCGGCGATCGAGTCTGAACATGGCCGCGAGGGTTTTCTGGCCGCCTGGCTGCACGACCGGGGCGTCGACTGGGCCGCCGGGCTGATCCCGGACCTCGCCGATCTGGCGCCGGAGGAAGACGGCATGCCTGCATCCAAGCAATCCAACTCAGAAGCGGCACTCTCTGATGGCGAGATGAACCTCGCCGATGGCGGGTTCCCCGACCCGGAGGACGGCCCTGCCGGTGACGAGATCGAGCCTGGCGACGCCGAGGCAGCATCCATCCCCGCAGAAGCAGGACCAGAACCAAACGCAGACAAGGAGATCGAGCCATGACGCGCAATACGACCGCTATCCCGCACCCCGTTCGCCGCATCGCCAGCACCACGGCACTCGCCGTCGCGCTCGCCATCCCGCTGGCGCTGGCCCCTGTCCTCACGACACCGGCCCATGCCTTCTTCGGTGGTTTTGGGCGGATCGTCTACGACCCGACCAACCATGCCGAGAACCTGCTGACCGCCGCCAGGTCGCTGGAGCAGATCAACAACCAGATCGCCTCGCTGCAGAACGAGGCGCAGATGCTGATCAACCAGGCCCGCGATCTCGCCAGCCTGCCGCATAGCTCGCTGCAGCAATTGCAGCAGAACGTCACCCGCACCCAGCAGTTGCTCGACGAGGCCCAGAACATCGCCTTCGAGGTGCAGGAGGTCGATCAGGCTTTCGAGCGGGAATACGGCACGCCGGATCTCTCGACATCCGAGCAGCAACTGCTGGCCGATGCCCGGACGCGCTGGAGCAACACCATGGGCGGGCTTCAGGACGCCATGCGCGTCCAGTCCGGCGTCACCAACAACATCGAGGCGCAGCGGGCCGAGATGGCCGCGCTGGTCGAGCAGAGCCAGAATGCTGACGGCGCCTTGCAGGCCAGCCAGGCCGGCAACCAGTTGCTGGCCCTGCAATCGCAGCAACTGTCCGACCTCACCGCGCTCCTCGCCGCCACCGGCCGGGCCGAGGCACTGAGCGAGGCCGAGCGCTCGGCGGCGGCCGAACAGGGCCGCATCCAGCGCGAACGGTTTCTGACACCCGGCGCCGGCTACCAGCCCGGCAATGCCCGGATGTTCAACGACTGAAAGCCCGAGGAGGCACCATCATGGAGGGCAAGGCGATGGTCCGGCTCATTGCCATCCTGTTCCTGGCGATCGTCATGACCGTGACGCTGATCCGCATGGAACGGGCCGGCGATCTGCCGCCCCTGCCCGGTCGGCAGAGTCAATCGCAGCCGGAAGATCCGCTGCGCGAGGGGCAGCGCCGCTGCCAGCGGATGGGCGCGGCTGCGGCGGAAGATGCCGAGTGCCTGCGCATCTGGGCCGAGACCCGCGACCGGTTTCTCGGCCGGACGCCGGCGCAATCGGCCGCAACCTCGAGCAGCGAGGAATAGCAGGAACATGGGCGGATCCGGCGTCATCGACAATTTCCTGGCGGTCTTCACCAGCTATATCGACAGCGGCTTCGGTCTTCTGGGCGGCGAGGTCGCCTTCATCGCCACCACGCTGATCGTCATCGACGTGACGCTGGCCGCCCTGTTCTGGGCCTGGGGCGCCGAGGACGATATTCTGGCCCGGCTGGTGAAGAAGACCATCTTCGTCGGCGTCTTCGCCTGGCTGATCACCAACTGGAACAGTCTCGCGCGCATCGTCTTCGACAGTTTCGCCGGTCTCGGGCTCATGGCCTCCGGCACCGGCTTCACCGCCGCCGATCTCATGCGCCCCGGCCGCGTCGCCCAGACCGGGCTCGATGCCGGACGGCCGCTCCTGGAATCCATCTCCGACCTGATGGGCTGGGTCGCGGTGTTCGAGAACCTGATCCAGATCCTCTGCCTGTTCTTCGCCTGGGCGCTGGTGATCCTCGCCTTCTTCATCCTCGCCGTGCAGCTCTTCGTCACCCTGATCGAGTTCAAGCTGACCACGCTCGCGGGCTTCGTGCTGATCCCCTTCGGGCTTTTCGGCAAGACCGCCTTCATGGCCGAGCGCGTGCTGGGCAATGTCGTCTCCAGCGGTATCAAGGTTCTCGTGCTAGCCGTCATCATCGGCATCGGCAGCACCTTGTTTTCGCAGTTCACCACCGGCTT
>NZ_FNEA01000033.1 GCF_900100045.1 Paracoccus denitrificans
ATCGTCTACGACCCGACCAACCATGCCGAGAACCTGCTGACCGCCGCCAGGTCGCTGGAGCAGATCAACAACCAGATCGCCTCGCTGCAGAACGAGGCGCAGATGCTGATCAACCAGGCCCGCGATCTCGCCAGCCTGCCGCATAGCTCGCTGCAGCAATTGCAGCAGAACGTCACCCGCACCCAGCAGTTGCTCGACGAGGCCCAGAACATCGCCTTCGAGGTGCAGGAGGTCGATCAGGCTTTCGAGCGGGAATACGGCACGCCGGATCTCTCGACATCCGAGCAGCAACTGCTGGCCGATGCCCGGACGCGCTGGAGCAACACCATGGGCGGGCTTCAGGACGCCATGCGCGTCCAGTCCGGCGTCACCAACAACATCGAGGCGCAGCGGGCCGAGATGGCCGCGCTGGTCGAGCAGAGCCAGAATGCTGACGGCGCCTTGCAGGCCAGCCAGGCCGGCAACCAGTTGCTGGCCCTGCAATCGCAGCAACTGTCCGACCTCACCGCGCTCCTCGCCGCCACCGGCCGGGCCGAGGCACTGAGCGAGGCCGAGCGCTCGGCGGCGGCCGAACAGGGCCGCATCCAGCGCGAACGGTTTCTGACACCCGGCGCCGGCTACCAGCCCGGCAATGCCCGGATGTTCAACGACTGAAAGCCCGAGGAGGCACCATCATGGAGGGCAAGGCGATGGTCCGGCTCATTGCCATCCTGTTCCTGGCGATCGTCATGACCGTGACGCTGATCCGCATGGAACGGGCCGGCGATCTGCCGCCCCTGCCCGGTCGGCAGAGTCAATCGCAGCCGGAAGATCCGCTGCGCGAGGGGCAGCGCCGCTGCCAGCGGATGGGCGCGGCTGCGGCGGAAGATGCCGAGTGCCTGCGCATCTGGGCCGAGACCCGCGACCGGTTTCTCGGCCGGACGCCGGCGCAATCGGCCGCAACCTCGAGCAGCGAGGAATAGCAGGAACATGGGCGGATCCGGCGTCATCGACAATTTCCTGGCGGTCTTCACCAGCTATATCGACAGCGGCTTCGGTCTTCTGGGCGGCGAGGTCGCCTTCATCGCCACCACGCTGATCGTCATCGACGTGACGCTGGCCGCCCTGTTCTGGGCCTGGGGCGCCGAGGACGATATTCTGGCCCGGCTGGTGAAGAAGACCATCTTCGTCGGCGTCTTCGCCTGGCTGATCACCAACTGGAACAGTCTCGCGCGCATCGTCTTCGACAGTTTCGCCGGTCTCGGGCTCATGGCCTCCGGCACCGGCTTCACCGCCGCCGATCTCATGCGCCCCGGCCGCGTCGCCCAGACCGGGCTCGATGCCGGACGGCCGCTCCTGGAATCCATCTCCGACCTGATGGGCTGGGTCGCGGTGTTCGAGAACCTGATCCAGATCCTCTGCCTGTTCTTCGCCTGGGCGCTGGTGATCCTCGCCTTCTTCATCCTCGCCGTGCAGCTCTTCGTCACCCTGATCGAGTTCAAGCTGACCACGCTCGCGGGCTTCGTGCTGATCCCCTTCGGGCTTTTCGGCAAGACCGCCTTCATGGCCGAGCGCGTGCTGGGCAATGTCGTCTCCAGCGGTATCAAGGTTCTCGTGCTAGCCGTCATCATCGGCATCGGCAGCACCTTGTTTTCGCAGTTCACCACCGGCTTTGGAGGCGTCGCGCCCACCGTGGACGACGCCATGGCCATCGTGCTGGCGGCGCTGTCGCTCTTGGGCCTCGGCATCTTCGGCCCCGGCATCGCCAACGGGCTCGTCTCCGGAGGTCCGCAGCTTGGCGCGGGTGCCGCCGTCGGCACCGGGCTGGCCGTAGGGGGTGCCGCGCTCGTCGCCGGTGGGGCGACCGTGCTGGGGGCGAAGGGTGGTGCGATGGCCGCACGCGGCGGAGCCGCGACGGCGGGCGCCGCCTCCGCTGCCTACACCCTCCATTCCGCCGGAGAATCCGGGCTCGGTGGTGCCCTCTCCGGTGTCGCCGGTATCGGCAAAGGTGCCGGCATCGCCGCGCTGTCGCCGCTGCGCAAAGCGGCGGCCAGCATCTCCAAGAGCCATGCCGCCGGAGTGAAGACCGCCTTCACCGGCACTGGCGGATCCACCACGCAGGGAACGCTCGGCGGCGTCGGTGCATCTGTGCCCACTCCGTCATCTCCCGGCAGCCCGCCCGCCTGGGCGCAGCGCCTGCGCGGGCAAGCCGTGGGCCGGGGCGCAACCGTCGCCGCCCATGCGGTCCGGTCAGGTGACAGCCATGGTCCCGGTGCTTCCGTTTCCCTTTCCGAAAGCGACAAGCCATGAACCTGTTCAGACGCCCGACGACCCATTACGGCAAGACCCCGGAACCGGTCACGCCCTATCAGAAGGCAACACAAGTCTGGGACGAGCGCATCGGCTCGGCCCGGGTGCAGGCCAGAAACTGGCGATACATGGCCTTTGCCTGCCTGTTTCTCGCCGCCGGGTTCGCTTCCGCCCTGGTCTGGCAGTCGGCGCGCGGCACCGTGGTCCCTTGGGTGGTGCAGGTGGACGATCTCGGCCAGGCGCAGGCCGTCGCACCGGCCGCGGCCGACTATCGCCCGACCGATCCGCAGATCTCCTGGCATCTCGGCCGCTTTGTCGAGCAGGTCCGCTCGATCCCGGCCGATCCGGTGATCCTGCGCCAGAACTGGCTCCGGGCCTATGAGTTCACCACGGATCGCGGTGCCGCGGCGCTGAACGACCATGCCCGCGGCAACGATCCCTTTGCGAAACTCGGCGAGCAGCAGGTCTCGGTCGAGGTGTCCTCGGTCATCCGCGCCTCGCCCGACAGTTTTAGGGTCGCCTGGACGGAAAAGCGCTACGAGAACGGTCAGCTTTCCAATACCGAACGCTGGACCGCGATCCTGACCGTGGTGCTGCAGACGCCCCGCACCGCCGAAACTCTGCGCGCCAATCCGCTCGGCATCTACGTCAATGCGATCTCATGGTCGCGGGAGATGAGCCAATGATCCCCATCACGTTCCGCAAACCCGGACCGGCCATTGTCCTGCTGTTCGCCACCATGCTGGCGGGCTGCGCCACCCAGAAATCGCCGCAGGTCAGCTATGACGACCACGTGCCGCCGCTGCCTTCGCCGCCCGCTGCCGTTGCCGATCCGGCACCAAAACCGTTGCATGTGCCGCCGGACTGGACACCGGCGCGCGGCGGCAATACGGCGGAGAGCCCTATCGGTCGGGTGGCGAATGCCAATCTCGCCGCCCGGGTCGAGCCGCGCCGCGAGGGCTACTATAATGCCATACAGGTCTATCCGTGGAGCGAAGGCGCGCTCTATCAGGTCTATGCCGCGCCCGGACAGATCACCGATATCGCGCTGGAGCCCGGCGAGAGTCTCACCGGCGCCGGCCCCATCGCCGCCGGCGACACCGCCCGCTGGATCATCGGCGATACCGAGAGCGGCAGCGGCGTGTTCCACCGCGTGCATGTGCTGGTCAAGCCGACACGGCCCGACATCAGTACTAACCTGGTCATCGCCACCGACCGGCGCCGCTACATGCTGGAGCTGCGTGCGAGCGAGGAGGCCTGGATGCCGGCGGTGTCCTGGCACTATCCGGAATCGTCGGCACCGGCCCAACGGCGAACGGTTCCCGCAGCACCGGCTATACCAGGCAAAGCATCCCGCAACCATCGCTACGGCGTGCAGGTGCAAGGCGCGAGCCCACCCTGGCGGCCGGTCTCGGTCTTCGATGACGGCCGCCGGGTCTATGTGGTCTTTCCGCGCGGCATCGCCCAGGGCGAGATGCCGCCGCTCTTCGTCATCGGCCCGGACGGTGCGCCCGAGATCGTCAACAGCCGCGTCTACGGCAACGTCATGATCGTCGACCGGCTCTTCGGTGTGGCCGAGTTGCGGCTTGGGTCCGGCAAGCGCCAGCAGGTGGTACGGATTATCCGTATGGAACAGACACGGGCGGTCGCCCAACCAACCCGCGCGCCGACGAAAGGATCGTCCTGATGAGCGACAGGGAAGCTGCCGCCGCGCCGATGCGCCTGCGGGCCGAGCCGCCGCGCGTCACCCGGCTGTCGCGCAAGGTGCTGGCGGGCCTCGGTGGGATCGCCGCACTCGGCATCGGGGCGGCGCTGATCTTTGCCCTGCAAACCCGCGACGTCGAGCGCGGCGGCGAGGAGCTGTTCTCCACCGAGAACCGTACCACCGCCGACGGGCTGGCGGAACTGCCGCGCGACTATAGCGGTCCCGTCCTCGGCCCGGCGCTGCCCGGCGATCTCGGCAAGCCGATCCTCAACGCCCGGAACCGCGGCGAACCGGTGCCGGCGCCGGCACCGGACATCGCCTCCCCGCTCGAGGCCGTACCGGCCATGGACGCGGCGGAGCAGCAGCGACTGGCGGAAGAAGAGGCCGCGCGGCTCAGCGGCGTGTTCTTTCAGGGTGGGCCACGGCCTGCGGGCGGGCCGGATACCGGTGCCGGGAGTGCCGGATCGGCGTCCGGAGGATCCGGCACCATGGGAGAACCGGGAGCGACAAGCGCGCAGGACCGGCACGCGGCGTTTCTGGGCGCCGCCGCCGACCGCATCACGGTGGTTCCGGATCGCGTCGAAGCACCGGCCTCGCCCTATATCCTGCAGGCCGGATCGGTGATCCCGGCGGCGCTGGTCACCGGCATCCGCTCGGACCTGCCCGGCCAGATCATCGCCCAGGTCACCCAACCCGTCTATGACAGCCCGACCGGCTCGATCCTGCTGATCCCGCAGGGCACCCGCATCATCGGCGAATACGATGCGGATGTCACATTCGGCCAGCGCCGCGTTCTCCTTGTCTGGAACCGGCTGATCTATCCGGACGGCCGCTCGCTGGTGCTGGAGCGCCTGCCGGGCGCCGACGCGTCCGGCTATGCCGGGCTCGAGGATGGCGTCGATTACCACTGGGGAGAGCTGATGAAGGTCGCAGGGCTCTCGACCCTGCTGGCGGTGGGCACCGAACTCGCCGCCGGCGACGAGGAGGACCGGCTCATCCGCGCCATCCGCGACGGCGCCCAGGACACCGTCAACCAGGCCGGCCAGCAGATCGTCCAGCGCCAGCTGCAGGTCGCCCCCACACTCACCATCCGGCCGGGATTCCCGGTCAGGATTCTGGTGAGCCGGGACTTGGTCTTCGAGAACGCAGGAGGATGATGCCATGACAAAGTTGAAGCTCGGGCCGATCGCGGACGATACGCCGGTGAAGCTGACCGTCGAACTGCCCGCCGGCCTGCACAGGGATCTGGTTCTTTACGGCGAACTTCTAGGCCGGAGCGGCGGGCAAGGGGCTGTCGCACCGCAAAAGCTCGTCGTGCCGATGCTGGAGAGGTTCATCGCCTCGGATCGCGGGTTTGCGAAAGCAAGGCGGAGTATCAGTGTCCGGGGGCAGCCAAATGGCTGAACATCTGCCCTTCCTTGCCCATTGCAGCCCAGCTCCTCGCGGGCTCGCTCGTGCATGGGGTTTCGGGAGAAGACCAGGCAGCAACGACAGGGGAAACGACACCCTGACACATAACGTCTTACGTTTTGCGTCTGGACTATGGCGTGGACAGCCCGGTCGTGTTATCTTGTACACAATACATTACAAGGCTTTCACTATGACGGCAAGCACCACCATGACGATTCGGGTTTCCCCCGAGACCAAGCAGAAGCTGGAGCGGATCGCCGGAGAAACCCGGCGCAGCAAGTCGTTCCTCGCGGCCGAAGCCGTTTCCGCCTATGTCGAGCGCGAACTGGAAATCATCGACGGCATCCGGCGCGGCATGGCCGATGCGGCGGCCGGCCGCGTCGTATCCCATGAAGATGCCATGGCCGAGATCCATGCCGTGATCGACGCGGCGGAAGCAACGCGCGCAGGAAAAGCGTGAGGCGGCCGGTTGCCTGGACCCGCGCGGCCCTGGACGACATCAAGGAGCAGATCGCCTTCATCGCGCAGGACAACCCGGCCGCCGCGCGGCGGGTTGCGGACCGCATCCGGGACACCGGCACAGCTCTCGGAGACATGGCGACGGGGCGGCCCGGCCGGGTCACGGGCAGCTATGAGAAATCCGTGAGCCGCCTGCCCTATATCATCGCCTACGAGTTGCGGGCGATCGCCGGCCGGGAAAGCGTCGTCATCCTGCGCGTCATCCATACCTCGCAGGATTGGCCCGATGAGGACTGGCCGCACTGACCCGGAAGACATGGGAGGTGGGTGCGCCGACGTGCCTTCCCTACCCGCGCTCCTCTGGCACCTCCTGTTGCAGCCTCGGCCCGCTGACGAGGCGTCGGCCGAGGGCTTCCAGGAACCGGTCGTAGCGGTCGCCGCCTTGGGCCCGCGCCGCCGCGTCGAGCGGCGCCGGGGTCGCGGTCAGCCAGGACCGCACGAAGATCGCGAAGGCCTCGTTGGCGATGCCGATATCGCGCTCCAGCCGCTGGACATTGCGGTCGATGCGATCGAGCCGCCGGGTCATCGCCGCCTCCTGCCGTTCGTCGACATCGGGGGTGAGGAAAGATGCGATGGCCGCTTCGGCCACGAGCGAGCGGGACTTCCCGCGCCGGTCGGCATAATCGGCCAACAGCAGCATCAGTTCGGGGTCCAGATAGACCGAGAGGCGCCTTTTCTTGTCGGCATGTTCCGGCATGGCTCAGAGCTCCAATCCGTCGTCCTGGTTCATCGAGATCTGGCGCGCGACCCGACGCATGTCGCGCGCCAGTCCCCGGTTACGGACCGCCTGCTGCTCGGGGGCCTCGAAATCGGGATCGAACTCGTTCTCCGGAAGCGTCACCGGCTGCGGCGCGATATCCTGATAGGGCTCCAGTCCTGGCTCTCGGCGCAGACCGGCATTGTCCGAATCCCCGGATGAATTGGTGTCGACCTGGGCAAGCGCGGCATTCGGCACGGCGGCAGCACCAGCCCCCTGCCCCACATCATCCAGCTTTGGCGGCGGCAGCCCGGTCCAGTCATCCATCTGCCGTGAAGGCATGACCTCGCGCGTATCGGGCGGGGCCAGCACCCGCTCGCGGAAACGCGGATCGACATAGTAGCGCGCCTTCCGGGCCCGGATCGGCGGGGTGCCCGCCACCATGACGATCTCGTCCTCGGGCGGCAGCTGCATCACCTCGCCGGGGGTGAGCAGCGGCCGGGCGGTCTCGGAGCGCGAGACCATGATATGGCCGAGCCAGGGCGCCAGGCGGTGCCCGGCATAGTTCTTCATCGCCTTCATCTCGGTGGCGGTGCCGAGGGCATCGGAGACCCGTTTGGCCGTCCTCTCGTCGTTGGCGGCGAAGCTGACCCGGACATGGCAGTTGTCGAGGATCGAATTGTTCGGGCCATAGGCCTTCTCGATCTGGTTGAGCGATTGCGCGATCAGGAAGGACTTGATGCCGTAGCCGGCCATGAAGGCCAGGGCGGATTCGAAGAAATCCAGTCGTCCCAGCGCCGGGAACTCGTCCAGCATCAGCAGCAGGCGGTGCCGGTCGTCCTTGCCGCGCAGATCCTCGGTCAGGCGCCGGCCGATCTGGTTCAGCACCAGCCGGATCAGCGGCTTGGTGCGCGAGATGTCGGAAGGCGGCACCACCAGATAAAGCGTCGAAGGCTGCTCGCCCGCGATCAGATCGGCGATGCGCCAGTCGCAGCGGCTGGTGACTTGGGCCACCACCGGATCGCGGTAAAGCCCGAGGAAGGACATGGCGGTGGACAACACGCCCGAGCGTTCGTTCTCGGCCTTGTTCAGCAACTCGCGCGCGGCGCTGGCGATGACCGGATGCGGGCCGGCCTCTCCGAGATGCGGGGTCTTCATCATCGCCGCCAGCGTCGCCTCGATCGACCGGCGCGGATCGGAGAGGAAGGCGGCGACGCGCGCGAGGGTCTTATCCTCCTCGGCATAGAGCACATGCAGGATCACGCCAACCAAAAGGGCATGGCTGGTCTTTTCCCAATGGTTGCGCTTTTCCAGCGAGCCCTCGGGATCAACGAGGATATCGGCGATGTTCTGGACATCGCGCACCTCCCATTCCCCGCGGCGCACCTCCAGCAACGGGTTGTAGGCGGCGGATTGGGCATTGGTCGGATCGAAGAGCAGCACCCGGCCGTGCCGTGCCCTGAACCCGGCGGTGAGCTGCCAGTTCTCACCCTTGATGTCATGGACGATGGCCGAGCCGGGCCAGGTCAGCAGCGTCGGCACCACCAGCCCGACGCCTTTACCGGATCGGGTCGGTGCGAAGCAGAGCACATGTTCCGGGCCGTCGTGGCGCAGATAGTCCGCGCCGAGCTTGCCGAGCACCACGCCATCGGGGCCGAGCAGTCCGGCCCGCTCGATCTCGGGCCGCTCCGCCCAGCGCGCCGAGCCGTAGGTCTCGACATCGGCAGCCTCACGGGCGCGCATCACCGAGAGGATGATGGCGGTGCCGATGGCGAGGAATCCGCCCGCGGCAGCGATGATGCCGCCCTCGACGAAGATGCGTGGCGCATAGGCATCGTAGAAGTACCACCACCAGAACAGGGCCGGCGGGTAATAGACCGGAATGCCCCAGAGAGCGAACCAGGCCGGGCCGAGCTGCGGCTGGAAGCCAAGCCGCCAGGCCGTCCATTGCGTGCCGGACCAGACGAAGATCAGCACGATCAGGAAGACCACGGTGATCTGGCCCCAGAGGATCTTCGTGCCGGACAAGGCGGTTCCAGGCTCCCTGCAGGTATTCGATGCAATGAGGAAAACCCGCCCGGCGCAAGATTCAACCGCAATCCTTGGGCGGATCGCAGTGCAGCGTAGGGAAGCGTAAGAATACTTGCGGGATGCGGCGGTCTGATTGCCGGCACAGGTTCCAATTTCTGCGTAGATCCAGCTACGGCGCAGGCAATTCCTTCAGCGGATTGGCGAAAGGCACGCCGAGCGGCGCGAAATGCTGCTCATTGGCGGTCAGCACCGTCAGGTCATGCGCGGCCGCAGTCGCAGCGATGGCGATGTCCTCGAAACCCGAATCATGGGCGCGCGCCCGGTCGAGGATCGCTCCGGCCTGGCGGGCCTCCCCGATGCCGAAAGGCAGAATCCGGCTGGCATAGAAATGCTCGATGGCGGCGAGCCAGCGGCGTAGCGCCGGAGCCTTGGCGCTGGCGCCGATCCTGACCGCTCGGGCGATGCCTGCCTCGATCTCGGCAATGGTGATGGCCGAGAGATAGAGCCGGTCGCTATGGGCGCGCATCCAGGCGGCGAGAGCCTGGGCATCGGCGTCTCGCCTCGTCGGCACGGAGGCCGAGACGATGTTGGTATCGAGCAGGTACAAGATTCAGAGGCCCGTATCCCGCAGCGCGCGCGCCGGCTTGCGGGCACGTTCGGGAATGTCATCGGGCTCGCCGGGAAAGGCCAGCAGCAGATCGGCGAAATCCGGCACCCGGGAGATGCGCTGAAACTCCTCGAAGGAGAGCAGCACCGCTTCCTTGCGGCCGTGCCGGGTGATAACCGTCGGCTCGCCAGCCACGGCCTGATCGACCACGGCGGAAAGCGTCGCCTTCGCATCCCTGAGCTGGAGTTCCTTCATGGCCGCCTCCGGGTTATGACTACACATGGTCATATGGTGCGCGCGCTTCGGTCGTCAAGACCCCGACCTCTCCGCCGCCGCCTCACAGCCCGAGCCCGCGCTTTCGACCGAAGGACCAGTCCACGCCGCCATCCGCCCGGGCGACGCCCGAGACGTGCCGGTCGAGATGCCGTTCGAGCGAAGGCGTCCAGGGCACCAGCTTGAAGCCCAGCCCGTCGTCGATCATGGCGAAACGACCCGAGGCCAGGGCGAAGCGCCGGCGATAGGTGCCCGCGACATGATCGCCGGTGTTCGCCCGGTCGTAGGACATGCCGGTCTCGGCGGCAAGCTTTTCGGCAAGCGCGCCGACCTCGCGCTCGCGCAACCGGTCGAGCAGCCGGCGTGCAAAGATCACGCGGCTGCCTTGCCGCTCGGCCAGACCCTCCTCGATCAGGTGTTCCGCGCGCCGCTTCATCGCCTGGCGCACCTCGACGCCGAAACCGGCCTCCGACAGCGCCACAGGATCGCGAGAGACCGCCTGGCGGTCGAGCCAGGTGGCACCATTGGCGGTCACCTGAGCGCGGATATCCAGATCGGAACGAACAGCCAGCGCGGTGCGGCGCGCGCCCTTCGCATCCTCGTAAGACCGCAGCTCGACGATGGATCCAGGCGCACTATCGCCGGCGGCGTCGAAATGCGGCAGCCGGATGTGATGGGTGCGGCCATCGACACCGTCGATCACCACATAGGCGCTGCCCTTCAGCTCGTCGTCATGGCCGCGTTCCACCAGCCGGCCCAGGATCGGGCCATCGGCCTCGCTGGCAAAGACGTAGTCCGAAACCCCACGATCGATCCCCTGCCCCGACAGCGCCCGATGGATGCGCTTGATGATGTCGCCGCGCTCGCCGAGTTCGCGCAGCATAATCTCGGCCTCGGGCCGGATCACCCATTGCGCCTGCCCGACCTGATCGGCCAGGCCGAGGCGTTCCAGATGCCGCAGCCGCCCGACCTTTTGCGGCAGGTAATCGTCGCGCGGACCATCGACGTGTGGGGCCATGTCGATGACGCCGGGCTTGCCGGCGTCGCGGAGAAGCTGGCGGTCGAGCGCGGTCCAGCGTTCCGCCTCGACCTGCCGCATCAGGCTGCGGTGGATCTCATGGTCATGGCGCGGCCCCAGTTCCCGGGTGATCAGGTCCTGTGCCCGGTCGCGCAAGCCTTCCCGGATGTAGTCGCGCGAGATGACCAGATCCTTGCCGTCATCGGCCCGCCCCCGCAGGATGACATGGACATGGGGATTGTCGGTGTTCCAGTGATCGACGGCGATCCAGTCGAGCTCCGTGCCGAGATCCTTTTCCGCCTGCGCCATCAACTCCCGGGTGAACCGCTTCAGGTCCGCCATGTCGGCGGCATCCTCGGGCGAGACGATGAAGCGGAAATGGTGGCGGTCGTCCTCGCTGCGCTCGGCGAAGTCCTTGATGTCCGCATCGTCGCTGTGTGGATCGAACATGCGGGCTTTTTCGCCACCGCGGGTGACGCCGTCGCGGCCGAGATAGCCCAGATGCCGCGGCAGCGCCGCGGCCTGCCCTGTTCTGCGTACCACCCGGACCTTGACGGTGCAGAGCCGCGTGCGGCGGGTGATCAGCCTGTTGGCGCGGACGGCCGCAGTTCGGCCCCGGCCGAAGCGCGAGGTGCCCGGCGACACGATCCTGCCGCTGCGCGAGACGCGCCCGCCCGCCTTCTGGGCGGCGGCCAGCGCCTGGACCACGAAAGGCCGGGCGCGCTGGCTGCGGCTGGAGCGGATGCCCCCGGGGCGGATGCGGAAATCGTCCTCGTTGCTCATGGGCCGATCTCCTGCGAGGTGCGGGATTCGTTCGGAAAGCTGCATAATCCGGGAAGCCGCGAGGTACGGATGGGCGCCGCGATGTGCGCAATTCTCTCGAAAACCCGGCAAACATCCCCAACCGCCCGGCCCGCACATCGCGGGCTTTTATCTTGCCGTCCTAAAAGCGCCGCGGCCCAACAGGCCGCGACGCCCTTTTCTGCGATGGAGCACGACAGAACACGACCTGATCCAAATACGCTCATGAGGCGCCTCCCGTGCGGGATCGACCCCGGCGGGCGCTGTCCGACGGCGGCAGTGCAGGCACCGGATCGCCCGGCAGGGTGAACTTCCGCTGCCATGAATGCCACGCCGCGGTGACGGCGCCGGTGCCGGGAAACAGATCGTCGAGCGTATCCTCGGGCCGCGCGGCGACCATCTCGAAGGCCCAGAGGCAGACGGCTTCCGGCTTGGCGCCGGTCAGCCCACGGCGCAGGGTGATGCTTTCCTGCACCCAGTCGCGCAGCACCAGCCGCTTGCTGACCACGGGCTTGCGGGCGGCTTTGACGATCACCGGTTCCCAGGCCCAGGCGACCGGCACATTACGCTTGAAGGCGGCGAAGCCCTTCACCCAAGCCATCCACCGGGCACCCGTCGGCTCGACCAGTGGCGCGAGAACGGCGAACGAATGCGGCGTCGCGGCGGCATGCAGGATCCAGCCGTCGTAGTCCCGCTCCAGCCGATCGATCAGCGCCGCATGATCGACCTCACCGGCGTAATCCGGGCGGTCGCAGTAGAGATGCGCGCAGCCGATATAGGGCGGGTCTGCATAGGCGATCTTCATCTGCCGAGCCCTCCGTCGAGGTAGGTGGTGAGGCGTCTGGAATGTTTTTTCATTGCACTGCTCCCGCGTCGGACCGGCGCAGGAACAGACCGCCGGGCTGCACTCGTTCCGCATCCGGGCTGCCGGTCATGCTGCCGGTGAAGAGCGGTGCTTCGCGCCAATCGCGCGGAGGCGCGACAGCAGGAGGACTGCCAGGAAGCGTCACGCCGCCCATCAGCGGCGCGAGCGCGGCGACATAGGCGCGGGTCTCGGCCGGCAGGAGCCGGCCCGAGATCAGGTGCTCGTCGTAGCGTCCCGGCCCGGCATTGTAGGCTGCCAGCATGCCAGCGATGGTGCCGTAGCGGTCGTGCATCTCGCGCAGATAGGCGGCGCCGGCGAAAATGTTGTCGCGCGGGTCGAACGGATCGTCGCCGAGAGCATGGCGGGCGCGCAGCGCCGCCCATGTCTTCGGCATGATCTGCATCAGGCCCATGGCGCCCTTGGGCGAGACGGCCTGCGGATTGCCGGCGCTTTCGACATGGCGCACGGCGCGGATCCAGTGCGCCGGAATGCCGAAGCGCAGCGAGGCTTCCGCGACATGGGACGCGAAGGGATCGCGGGATTCTCGCACGACTGGCTGCACGGTCTGCGCCAGCAGGCCGGCAGCCGGGAGGGTGGCGATTGTCAGGCCGGAAAGAAGAAGAATGGCGATGCCGCGGGCGGCGTAAGCCCGCCCGTCAGTATGGCGAAGGACGGATACCGGCATGGCTCAGTCCCGCTCGTCGCGTTTTCTGGGACGCGACCAGTGCAGGCCCCAGTTTCGGCCCTGCTCGTCGGACTGGAACAGCCGGGCGCGGATCGGCTGCGCGAGGACGGGATCGTCGAGGGCGACCGAGATGTAGGTTCCGGCCCTTTCGCCACTATGGGTCCAGCCGGCGCCGATCTCCGGTCCGTCCTCGCCGTCGAGATGGAGCCGGTAATCCGGGGCGTTCTCGACATCGGCATGGGTGGGCACGAAGACCAGTTGCAGATCGAGCGTGACGGTGCGGATGCGGCCCTCGTATCCGGATTGTGTGCGGGTGAATTCGCCGATCTGTGGCATGTTACTCTCCGTGGGCTGGTGGTTGGTGGTGGGATCAGGGACCGTTTCCGCACCGGCCGCAGGCCGGCGGAAGCGGCCGTGGTCCTCCGCATCGGTCCAAAGCGGGACGATGCGAGCGGTGACGCTGCCGAGCGGGAGCGGGCCGAAATAGCGGCCGTCGAGACTGTCTTCCGCGTCCTGGTTCATGAGAAACACCTCGCCTTCAGCGATCAGCCGGCAGCCCTGCCAGGTTGGCAGCGGCCGGCCGAAGCGGTCACGTTCGCGCGCCTCGCCGAGGACCTGGCCGTCGCCGGTGATCGTGGATCCTCTGCGGCAGACCCGGGTGCCGGGAAGCGCGGCGACGCGCTTCAGCAGCGGCACGCCGGGGCCGACATAGCCGCGCGCAACGATGAACTGCGCCAGCGGTTCTGGCAGCGTCACCGCGACCAGATCGCCGAGGGTCAGATTGCCGACGGGCTGAACGGCATAAAGCCCGAGCGGCACGCTGGCGGAGGCGTTCCAGATCAGTCGGGGCGCGATCTCGGTGACGGAAACAGCACCGATCACCAGAACGGCAAGGCCGGTGGCAGCGAGATAGGCGGTGCGGGTCCTGCGGGTCATGACGCACCTCCGCGATCCGCAGGATCATTGGTGGGCGTGCTGTCGTCAGCATCACCGTCCGCCTGGTCGGCAGCATCCCCGTCGGCAGCGGCATCACCTGCACCCGGGGCTACGGATGCATCATCGCCTGCAGCTGCGTCACCCGCCGAAGCGTCCCCCAGCACCGCGTTCAGTGCGGCCTCGCTGCGCAGGATGGCGCGGCCGATGGCCTCGGGGATCTGCGGCACCACCGCATCGCCGAAGGCCTCGACGATCAGGCTCGCCGCAGACGTCCCCTTGCGACTGCCGAGCGCAAGGCGCGTGCGAGCCAGCCAGGCGGAAATCCCATCATCCACCCGTATGTGATGGGCAATGCCGCCGTTCCAGTCAGGCCATGGTTCCGCAAGATCGCCGCCAGCGCCCGCGCCCCGGCCCATTTGTCCGGCGCCCGGTTGGTCATCGCGCCGTCCATCACCGCATCCATCGTCGGCGATTTCCGGCGGTCGTAGGCCGGGCTCCAGCCGTCCATGCGGCTGTCGCGTTTGGTCGGCGTCGGCAGGGTTTCGGGAGCCCGTGACATCCCCGCATGGCGGCTGTTGTGGCCCCGAAGCTGGCTGAGAAGGTCGCCCCGGCCGCCGCGATCCGCGTCCGTCTTCCGCGGCGTGGCGAGGTTCATCCGCAGCGGATATGTCGATCCCGCGCCGCCGCCGGCACCGTCCTTCATCCCGTCCGAGGCCATCGGTGTCGGCAGCGGGCGGTTGCGGAACAGGTCGGAGAGACCCGAGTCCTTCATCGCCTTCCGTGCCCCCGATTCGCCCTCCAGCCGCATGCCACCCTGCCGGGACTGCGACACGGGCGTGGGCAAGCTGTTCGGGATCGCAGCCGATGAGCCAGGAGCGCTTGCGGACATGGTTGGCGCCGATATCCGCAGCACCCACCACGCATGGCCAGCAAGCGTAGCCGAGCGCTTCCAACTCGTCGAGCAGCCGGTCGGCGCCGCGAGTTCGCAAATTAGAGCTCACATGGGGACCTTTCCTGCAAGAGGGTATATTCCGGCATTTCGCCAGTCCTTTCCGTTGTTCCAGATCCATGGTCCGAGCCCGTTCCCCGATCCGCGCGCGTTTCCGCCGCACGTATCAAACTCACATACGGTCGCCGCTCGGGGCGGCTGCACCAGGATCCCGCATTCTGCGGGCGAGGGCTCGGGAGGACGGGACCATTCTGTTCTACGGCTGTTGAGGCCACGCGCTAATCAGGTCGCCCACCCGGATCCGGCGGGATTGATCAGATCCCGTCGAACATCATTGCCATGAAGGGTCAAACCGTCTTCATGGCGGCACCTTCGATGACGACGCCGGCCGTGAGGTACTTCCACAGGGCGACAAGCAGTTTTCTCGCCATGGCGGCGATCATGGTCTTGCGGACACGACCGCCATGGCCGGCCACGCGCTGCTGGAACCAGCAGCTCAGCTCGGAACGAGGCTGATGACGCAGCCAGAGCCAGGCAAGCTGGATCATGGTCGTTCGCAGCCTGGGATTGCCGGATTTGCTGACACCCTGCTCCCGGTTCACGGAACCGCTTTGCCATGGTGTCGGTGCCAGGCCCGCGTAGGCTGCCACTTGCCGTCGGTTCTCAAACGGGCGTGACAGCCCCTCGGCCCAGATCACGGCCGCGAACTCAGGGCCGATACCTTTCAGCGCGGCCAGAACCCCAACCGGCGGCGTATCGGTTTTACGTTCCTCTTTCAGGTCGGCGTCGCGCTCTGCCTCGACGTTCCTGATCTGCTCCAGAAGCAGTTCGAGGCGATCGAGTTCGCGCAGGATCTGTCGTTTCAGGCAGGGCGAAAGCGGGCGCCCGTCGCCAGTGCGCAGCTCTTCCAGATTCTGCCGGCGATTGCGATGCAGGGGTTCATAGGCCACGCCTTGCGAATAAAGCAGCCCCTTGATGCGGTTGACGTGGCTGACACGTTCCGCGATCAGAACCTTGCGCTCCCGCGACGGTCGGCGCCTGTCCTCATCCTCCGGAGAGGGCACGCGGACCATCGAACAGACCCGCGGCTCCCCCCGTTTCCAGGCCAGCAACGTCCTGACGAGGGTTTCGCCATCGACCTTGTCGGTTTTCACACGCCGATGCCGCCGCGGCACTGCAATCGACGCCGCATCGACAATGTGGCTTTCGACGCCTTCCCGTTCGAGGATACGATGTATCCAGAACCCGTCCAGGCCGGCCTCATGGATTGTCACAATCGGAAAGTCACGGCCGGTTCTTTGCAGGGCTTTATGACGAAGCGCATCAAATCGGTCCATCAGGGCCGCCACATCGCCGCCCTTAACGGTATGCCGGGACATTTTTTCCCCCGCGCCCGGAGAAATCGACGTCACCAGCCAGGTCGATTTGCTTAATTCCAAGGATATGAATATCGCTGAAACCTCGTCATGAGCGATGACGTGCGATTTATGTTGATGAACCTGCGTATTCATGGCTGCCTCCTTGACCATTTGCCTTGCCCATAACCGCACGACAGCGGCCTCCGGCAAACAGCCATAGGATCTGTTCTCAAAAGCGAACCAGCGAGGCCGGCATTCTCCGACCAGCCGCACTGCCTCGAGATAGAGGCCCGAGCGTTCGCCCTCGATCCCCTTGCCCCTCGTGTTGGCGCTGGAGATGTCCTGGCAGGGTGGCGAGCCGACGACGATGTCGGGCAGGCAGCCGAGGTCGGAAACAAGTCGAGCTGCCGTGAGGGTGCGGATATCCGCGTAGAGTCTGACATGCGGGAAATTCTCCGAATAGAGGATGCGCCGCCATGCGACGATCTCGCAGGCGGCGACGGTGGTGAACCCGGCGCGGTGCAACCCGAGCGACCAGCCGCCCGCGGCACCGCTGAAGAGATCCAGCACGCGCAGAGGTAGCGCGAGGCGCGGGTGATGTGCCGTCATGCCCCTACCCTCCGGCGCTTCAGCCATGCGGTGTGCTGGGCCTTCGTGTAGGTCCGAAAGGGCTCTCCCGCGGCGATGCGGTTGTGGACATGCCGCCAGTGCTCCGGCGAGACCAAACAGGGATCGATGCCCAGCGCCTCGACGGCGTCGACCGCCTGCAACACCCGCTCGACCTTCGGCCAGCCGGAGACCCGCAGCAGGATCTCGGCGCCCGGGCGCATGAAGGGCAGCGTCTGGAAGGGCTCGCTAGGTCCTACAGCCCGCAAGATGTCGAGGCGCGAGAGCACGGTGCCGTATTCGTTGCCCGCCCAGCGCACGACGGCGAAGACGCTGCCGGGCGCGAAGCCGACGGTCCGGCGCTGACGGTCGAGCCGGTGTTCGTGGCAGAAGCGTCCGAAGCGCAGCCAGTGCTCGACCCGCTTCTCCTGCCAGATCATGTCGACCAAGGTGATCGGAGCAGGATCAGGTTTCGATGATTCAGGGTGACGAACACTCATTCGTCACCCCCCTTCGTGGCGCGGTCAGTCTCCGATTCAAGGGACAAAACGGCCCTGTCCACAGACCGGCGCGCGCCTACAAGGTTAGGAATCCTTGAGTTAGGTAAGTTAGGAGGAGCCGAATCCCCGTTCGGATTCAATATGGTTAAAAGGTGCCTCGGTTCCCGATAGTACGAGGATCGGGTTCCGGATAGTACGGGCCGGAGGGTTCCGGATAGTACGAGACGTTCCACAGCTTATTCACAATCTGATCCCGCAGCCCGAGGGCCTGCGCGGATCGTTGTCATCGGGTTGGAAATGCAGCCGCGGCAACCCATCGGAACCAACGGCCAGCGACAGGCGATAGCCAGGCAGCGGCTGGCGCATCACCAGGGCGCGGATTTCGAAGGCGAAGCGCTTGAACGGCGAGAGGCTGCCGGATTTCAGATGCAGATGCCGGAGATCGAAACTCCAGCCGCCGGGCTGCCGGCCGCCATGGCGCCGCACCAGCCGGTACAGCCAGCGCTCCAGCCCGCCCTTGAGGTCGAAATAGGCCCGGTCGATGGTCAGGACCAGCGCATCGTCCATCACCCCGGCATAGAACCAGTCGGGCAGGATCAACTCGATCCCGAGCGGACGGCGCCGATCGTCGAGCAATTCCTTCCACTCATTGATCCAGGAAAACCGGTGCCGCCGCCGTTCCGCCGGCTGGCGGATCGAGGTGGCGACCGTCGTCGACTGCAGCCGGTCGAGAGCCGCTTTCAGGCGTCGATACCCGAGACCGGAATCGGTTCGGCCGATGAAGGTGAGGATCTCATAGGGCGTCGCGGCCATCAGGCGGGAGGTCCGCAAGCCGTGGTTGCGGGCCTCGACGATCTGGCTGGCGGCCCAGATCAGGATGTCGGCATCCCAGATCGTCGCCATGCCGTGCTCAGGCGTCGCCTCGACGCGGATGGACACCGAGCCCATGTGGAAATCGATCGGCACCACGCGGCGGGACTTGGCCAGCGAAAAGAACGGCCAGGACATCAGGTCGCGGGAATCGCGCGCGGCGATGTCGCTGGCGACGGGCCGGAACAGGTCCATCTGCCGGCCCTCGTAGATGCGGCGCGCGGAGATGGGAGAACTCACCGCCCCACCCTCCTCGCCTCGGTCAGCGTCCGGTCGGGCTTGCGGGCGATCTTCGCCATTTCCGAGGTGGATTGGCGCGCCGAGCCCTCGATCCAGGCACGCAGATCGGCAATCGTGTAGACCACCCTGCCACCAAGCTTGCGGTAAACCGGACCGGTGCCGCCGCAGCGGTGCTTTTCCAGCGTGCGCGGCGAGAGGTCCAGAAGCCGGGCGGCTTCCTCGGTGCGCACGAAGCGCGGCCAGGCGGGATCGGGTTCGTTCTGCATCGTCGGTCTCCGTCGCAAGACCCGCCGGACAGGCGGGATTGCGGCGACGATGGCGCAAAAGCAGCGCCGGGCCGGAGTGACAGAATGACGGCCCGGTTTTTGTCACTCCCTCTCGTTGGGGCTGGAGCCGGGTCGACGAAAAACTTGGCCGGCTCACGAATCCCCATTATACTGGGTGGCGCCGGATCGGGTGCCCGGCGACTCCTCCGGCATGAGCTTACGGGAGCGAGTTGCCAGGAATCTGCGCCGGCTGAGACAGGAGAAATCCCTGTCGCAGGAGGAGCTTGCCGACCGTGCGGACATCAACCGGAACTATGTCGGCATGCTGGAGCGCGAGGAGAACGCCGCGACCGTCGATATGCTGGAAAAGCTCGCCGTGGTGCTGGAGGTCGATCCGGTGGAACTGCTCCGCCGCGACAAGGAATAGGCTTTCGGCAACCGTTCGCCCGTTTTTCCAAGGATTCGCAGGTTTACGCCGACCATCAAACCGCCCTCCTGCCCGTTCCGGAATGTGTGTATTCGGAAAATCCCGATACGCGGCACGGATCGTTCCCCTAGAAAGGGATCGCCGCGTTCTTCATCCTGGGCACGGATCGGAAAGAGGAGAGCCCAATGGCTGCTGACGCCTTCGAGGACACCCCGCCGCAGTCCGAGCGGCTGACCGGCTATGACGAGGCCCATCTGACCACCTATCTGCGACTGCTTGACGCGGAGGAGGAAGGGGCCGACTGGCGCGAGGTGGCCCGGATCGTCTTCGGCCTCGACGTGGCCGCCGATCCCGACCGGGCGAAGCGCGTTCACGACAGTCATCTGGCCCGGGCGCGCTGGATGACCGAGGCAGGCTACCGCCAGATCCTGAAACCGCGCATGCGCTAGCGCAGGGAACGGTAGCGGTATTTGTCTGCGCTTTTGGTTCGGTTGCGACCTGCTTCGTATTCCGGGGCATGCTCTTCGCGCAATTGCCGGTTGTCCGCATACTCCCGGCTTCCAACCCGCCTTTCCTTCCGATGGGGAGCAGAGCCATGCCGTCTTCCACCGATTGGAGGTCTCCGGGCTATGACAACCGGTTCCGGACGCTCGACCGTGCCCGGATGACCTTTCAGTTCCTGCGCCGCAACCGCCGCTATCGCGCGGAGTATTCCCGGATCCGCCAGCATATCGGGCGCGAGGCGCCTGTTGCCGATGCCACGAGAGAGGAGATTGCCCGGATGGCCCGCCGCTGGGGCCTGATGTTTCCCGGTCGATCCCGCACTTCCGGTATCGGAAGCCCGGCCGCTCTGGCGTCCTGATGCGCTTCCCGCCACCCTGATCCTCACCGCCGCACCTGAAGGTTATGACCGGCCACCGCTGCTTGATCCAGCCGATCTGCCGCTGGCGTCGGTCTTGCGGACAAGCGAGGGGTTGCACGGCATCGTCGCCGATGCGGGTGGCGATCACCGGCTCTGGTTTCCCCACGGCATGGCCCGGATCCGGCTGGCGATCGTCGTGCCGCTCGACGAGGATCTGATGGTCCGGCTGAACAGCATCCAGCGGTTTCATCGGTTGCTGACCGGCAGGCCTGTCCGCCCGATCCCTTCCCTACAGGCGCTGTCGGCATCCGAGCGGCACCGCGCGACCCTGATGCTGCGTGCCTGGGACGGGGCCGAATCCGGCGCCTCGCGCCGCGACATCGCCGGCGTCCTGTTCCGGACGGATTTCAGCGGACTCAGCGCCGCCGAATGGAAATCTGCCTCCGAGCGCCGGCAGCTTGCCCGCATCCTCGCCGAGGCACGCTCCATGGTCGGCGGCGAATACCTGACTTTGTTGCGGGGCGGCCAGCACCGGCGGCGCTGAACCGACTTCCGCTCCTGGTATCAGGCGCTCTCGATCTCGCTCGGGGTGTCGAGGAGGAGATCGGCGGCTTCGGTCATCGCCTGCAGGAGGATGATCTGGGCCAGTTCCTCGTCGTGGGTCTGCATCCATCCCCTGCTGATCCGCTCCAGTTCCTCGAGCCGGTGCGGATCGCGGCGGATCAAGGCGTTGGCGGCTTCGGCAATCAGTTCGGTCACGGTGTTCGGGTTGTTCATTTTTACCTCTCCAGTCCGGTTGCGGGGGCGATCCAGCCGGTCCCGCTACTGCCGCAGCCCCGCCGGGCGTCTGCCTTGGCGGGATTCCTGCTTTCGCTGGCACAGTCAGGCGCTTGCGAGGTCGGCCTCGTATCGCTCGCGCGCAGGCGGAGGAATGCCTCGATCTCCGCCGGGGTGGTTGCGCCGTATTCGACCATCTGGCCGAGCAGCTCGAGGGCTTCGTGGATGTCGTTGCGGTCGAAGCAGAATTCGCATTCGGCGTGGATCTTCGCCGCGAGGGCGGTGGTTTCAGTTTCACAGGTCATGGGCGTTCTCCGATCTGGGCTTGGGTCGAACCGTTCAGCCTCTCCTGCTGCGGTACGCCCCGCACGGCGGGACCGGGCAGCTTCCGTTGGCGGGGTCAGATCAGGCCCATCTTCCGAAGCCAGTTGGCGGCGTCGGCGGCATCGTTCGCTGCAACCCTGACCGTCAGGGTCATGCTGTCGCGGCTGGCGCGGGCCTTGACCCCGGTGTCCGCGTCCATGCCCATCTCGATGTCCTCGAGGTTGATGCGGCCGGCCAGCGGGTTGCCGGGGATGTTGATTTCGAATGTCGCCGTATGCATCGGCGTCTCTCCGGGTTTGGGGGCCGATCCGTCCGGCCCCTTCTACTGACCCGGCCCCGCGTTGCGGGGAGCATGGTGCCGGTTGGTGGCGACCACCTTGGCACCTTAAGAATAGTCTAGCAAAAACAGGGCCTTGGCGCAAGTCGGTTGTGGCGTTTATCCATTATTTTCAGTCTGTTAGCTGGCCTCTCAGGCCCGTCGCACTGCCGCCGAAACGCCCGCGGATGGCACCCTTTCACCGGCGGACACCGATTTCCCCTTCTGCCCTGAAGCAAAGTTCACCGTTCGCGACCACGCGTTGACGGCCATGTAAAGCCCATCGGTGGCGCTGCCTCGCTCCCCAGCCCCTTTCCCAGGCCCCTGTTTCTTCTTCACGAGAAAAAGATTGGGTCGGGGTCGGGGGAAGGCAGCAGGCCCGCGCCGGAGGCTTCCCGGCCGGTCGATCCGGTCGGGAAGCCTTCTCTGGGCGGCGCGGCCTCAGGGCGATCCGGTGCGGACATGGGAAAACCCGGCGGCTGAAACCGCCGGGCTCTCGGGCCTCCCGCTCAGGAGGGGATGTCGTCTTCATCGATGAACCGGCCCTCGTCCTTGTCGTCGGCCTCTGACTGCAGTGCCCGGCTGAGGAAATCCACCGTCTCGGCGACGATCTCGCAGCCGTAGCGGTCCTGACCTTCCGCATCCTGCCATTTCGTGTAGTGGATGCGGCCGCGCACCAGCACCTTCGTGCCGGATTCGCAATATTGCTGGATGGTCCGGCCCAACCCGTTGAAGGCGACGACGCGGTGCCATTCCGCGTCCTCGACCCGATAACCGGTCTCGTCGCGGACGACTCGGCCCTCCGAGTAGAGCGGGCGCGAGGTGACCAGCTTGAAGCGGGTGACGTCGGTGCCGCTGCGGGTGGTGCGGGTTTCGGGGGCCTGGCGGATGGTGCCGGCGAGGATGACGATGTTCTGCATTGTCTGTCTCCGTTGCTCGAAGGAGGGACCATTCCCTCCGACGAGACCCGGAAAAGTCCGTCGGGAGGCACCTGCAACTGACGCCCCCTTCGGGCGGCAGCTTGCCCGCAATGCTTCGGAGTGGGGCGGGCAGCCGCGCACGCGCGGCAACACGGTCCGGAGCCTTGGGGGTTGCCGGTGAAAACCGCACGGAGTTAGGGGATCGGACAGGCGGAGGGATTGGTTCGTCCGGGGGCGGATCGGGGACGGATCGCGGAACGGCGGCCTCCTCGCCGGTGCCGTCCTGTCGGCAAAGGCCCCGGAATCCGCACCACCTGCAGCTGTGCCGCTTCGCTTTCCCTTGCTAGTCGCCCTTGCGTCCGCCGCCGGAGGGCCGGGTCGTTCGGGACAGGAAGGATCGGGCTGTCGGGTCGGGGGCGCGGAATGGCATGGCCGTTGTGTCATCGGCCCTGGGTTGGACCATCCAGCAATATTGCGGGGTCGGCATGAAGCCGGTCGCATCGCGGCGGGGATGCACGGCACGGAATGGCAGGATGCGAAAGGCAGGACCGATATGGCTGCGCGGTTGGCGGCGATGATGGATTTCCGTGCCGGGTGCGGCGGGCCGGGAACGGCGGGGACGAGGGCCGGTTCGTCGGCGATGACATCCCGACCTGCGCCGGAGGCCCAGTGGCCCCGGCGGTTCCAGCCGCCGGGTCTTTCCATGGGAGCGGCGGATCGCGGGCACCCGCATCGGCCCAATCGCGCTAGGGAATGATCTGCCGCCAGGCCGGCGGCCGATAGCGAAGATGGATGAGCGGATAGGGTCTTCCTTGCCCGTCGCAGGGCGAGCGGCCGGTGCGCTCGAAGCCGATACGCTCATAAAACCCGAGCGCCTTGGGGTTCTGTTCGTTCACATCGGTCGTCAGGTCCGGATGATCGGCGAGCGCAGCACGGATGAGTGCGGTTCCCATGCCTCGGCCATGATGATCCGGATCGATGAAAAGGGCCTCCAGATGGCCTTCGTGCAAAAACATGAAGCCCAGCGGATTATCGGTGTGATCGACCGCAAGCGACAGGTGCACCTGCGGCAGAAAAATCGAAAGCTCATCTTCGATCGCGGCGCGGTCATGCGGCGCGAGAAAGTCATGGGTGGCATCGACAGCCCTGCGCCAGATGTCCATGACCCGGGCTGTATCCTGACCGGTGGAGGTGCGAATCTCGAACATGCCCGTGCTTACCAGCGCCGGAATCCATGCGCTACAGGGGCCGCACCACGTCCCGCCTCCGGCATGATCCGACCGGGCTCCGATAGCTGGCGTCTCCGCCCGTCCGGATCATGCCGCGCCGTTCGCGCCTGTCGCATCGGCCATGAGCGCATCTGCCGATTTCTCCGCCTTGTCTTCGCGAGCCGGGCCATGCCCGGCGAGCGCGATTTTTTCGGCGCCTTTCCTATGCGCTGCACACACGCGACGGCCGCCGATCCGATGGACCGGCGGCCGTGATATTGTGGGCTGGTAGGTCGCCTATGGCCGCAGCGGGCGCCAGGGTTCATCCGTCCCAGCCGGGCGCCAGGTCAGCCGGCGGCACCGGAACGTGGTCCAGGCGTAAAGCAGCGGCTCCATGCCGTGCCACCAATCGGCGTCTATGTCGCCGCAACGGCCCTCGAACAAGAGCCTGCCGCGCGCGGTGTAAAGCCGGAACTCCGACGGCAGGGCATCGCCGTCTCCGGGCTTGCCGCGTGCGGGAACGCCGTCGGCGTCCTCGCCCAGTCCGATGCAGCCACCGTGATGGTCCTTCGTGACAATCCAGCGCATGTCGAAATCCTTTCCTTGAAGCTGTGGGGTGTGGCGCCCGCCCCATGACGGGCGCCCTCGGGTCGCGGGGCCTATGCCGCCGCCTTCCGGTCCCGCTCTTGCAGGGCCGCCATCCGCCTGCCGATGGTCTGGTAATGGCTCACGTCCAGCTCCACCCCGAGCCAGTCGCGGCCCAGCAGATGCGCCGCCGCCAGCGTGGAACCGCTGCCGCTGAACGGGTCCAGAACCAGATCGCCGGGCTGGGTGAACGCCCCGATCAGCCGGCGCAGCGCCGCCACCGGCTTCTGCGTCGGGTGCAACCTGTTGCCGGTATAGGGGAAATCCAGCACATCGGGCACGGGCTGCGCAGGTAATTCCGGATCGCCCTTGGCCAGCAGATAGGCCTGTTCGTGCTCGTAGCGCAGGAACCGCGCCGAGGAGGCATAACGCTTGCGGAACACCAGATGCCCGACGATGCGGAAGCCAGCCGCTTTCCAGGCCTCCACGAACAAATCCACCTTGTTCCAGCCGTAGAAACTGACGCAGAAACCGCCGTCCTTCAGGACCCGGTGCATCTGGGCGAAGGCCGGGCGCAGCCAGCGGGCATTGTCGTCATTGGCGACGGTACGGCCCTGCCGGTCGCGGAACCGGGTCACATAGGGCGGATCGGTCAGGATGAAATCCACCGAGCCGGTGCCGAAGGCCTGCATCGCCTCGACGCAATCGGCATTGATGACGAGGTTGCGGGGGGTGTTTTCCTGTGCGGTCATGTCTCTGTCCTTTCGGGTTCGGGGCGGAGGGTCCTTGCCCTGATCCGCCGATGGGCCGCGCCTCACCGGACTGACTTCGGGAAACGCATGTTTCCCCGGAGGCAGAGCGGCGAGGGCGCAGCCCGACCCGCGGCCGCATGGCTGGCGGTCATGGGTCGGGGCGCAGGGGTGGGGCGGCCCGCAGCCGCAGGCGAGGACACGGCCCTGCGCCCCGACGACGCCCCAAGGCGGCGCCTGCCCTTTGACGGCCAGACAGGCGGATGCGTGGCGGACAAATCCATGAAACGGGAAAGTCTTCGGGCCGGGGGTGAGCTGGGCACGGCCCGGTCGAGGCCCCGGCCCGGCATCTGGACAGCCACGATCCGCGCCCGGCTCGGATCACATCGGATCAATGCGACAGAACAGGGTGCGGCAGGCGGGAATGGCTGAACGCAGCTGCGAGGACACGCTGACCTTCGACGCCGATCCGGTGATACCTGCCTTGCAGGAAGTGGCGGATCAATATCGCCAACAACGACCAAACAGCCTCGGATCAGGCCTGCGGCGCCAGTTCTCCAAAACCGTTCAGATTGATCAGCGCCGCGATGCCGGTGATCAGGCCGGCGGTGCCGCAAAGCAGCTTCAGTGCGATGGCGGAGTCGATGGCATCATGGGTAACGCCATGCACGACGGCATATCCGGCGATCATCGCCGGAATCACGAAGACAGCCCGCGCCAGCAGGCAGAGGATCGGGTTCTTCGCCTTGAACAGCACCAGAAGCACCAGCCCCACCGACAGCAGCGCGGCGGTTCCTGCCGCAAGGACCGAGAGGAGGAACCCGGCCTCGGTGGCATGAGCGAGACGGAACGTCTCGACCGCGACCATCACCGGCAGCGCCCAGGTGGCGAGATACCAGGCGACGATGCAGGTGAGCGCGGTGAGCATGACGGCAAGCAGGATCAGGATCATGGAAGCCTCCGGACCAGCGGGATCAGGGATCGTTCACGACAGGCTGCCAGAGGATGTACGCTCCGCCTGCGACCAGCTGCACTACGCCGTTGCTGCGAAAGACAGCGTTCCCAAGACCCGGCGGCGCGTCAAGCGAACGAGCGCGAGATCAAGGAGATGATGCGGATAGGTGCCGAGAATGCACGACGGCCGGCGACAAGCCGCCAGCCCACGCGCTCGTCGCGAAGGCTCGGACGCCTCACCCTTTCCGCAGGATCTTCTCCGTCGGCTTGCCCTTGGCCAGTTCGTCGATCAGCTTGTCCAGATAGCGGATCTCCCGCATGAGCGGATCCTCGACCTCCTCCACCTGGACGCCGCAGACCACGCCCTTGATCAGGGAGCGCGCCGGGTTCATGCGCGGGGCTTGGGCGAAGAAGGTCTCGAAATCCGTCCGGTCTTGCAGCCGGGCTGCCAGTTGCTCCGGGCTATAGCCGGTCAGCCAGAGGATGATCTCATCGACCTCGGCCCTGGACCGGCCCTTTTTCTCCGCCTTGGCCACGTAATGCGGATAGACGCTGGCGAAGCTGGTGGTGAAGATCTGGTGCCTGGTCATCCTGCCTCCTAACCGAACCGCCCCTGCGCATCGGGCCATGTCCAGATGGTCTCGTCAGCCAGGATCGCCTCAACGACCGCTTCCGCCCTCAGCCGAACACTCGGGCTGTCGCGCATCGCCATATGCCGGGTCTCGATATCGACCAGGAATGCGACCACCTCATCGCGGGGCGTTCCCCGGCGCAGTTGCGAGGCCGCCGCGATCAGATAGCCGTCATATTCGTCCGCGAAGGACAGGTTGGCCTCGTCGTCCCACCTGCCCGCCCGGCTTTCCGGGTCCAGCAGCCCGATGGGATCCCAGAGCGACCAGCCGATATCGCGCAGCTTCGACAGCTTGATCCGGGGTTGCGGTGCGATTTCGGTCATGGGTCTGCCAAGGGCTGGAGGATGGGACAGCTTCGCACAGGCCGGGGAATGATCGCAACGGTTCCGGCCGCTTGACCGCCGTCCTCCGATCCATCATCAAGGCCCATGCCAGAGGACGAGAACGCGATGAAGGCTGCGCGACGAATGATCTGAATGACGCCCCGCGCAGGATGCCGGGGCATGGGCGCGAGGCCAGCAGGCCCTCGCGCGGTTTCTGCCTGCGCAAGCGGGCATGACAGAATCCATTCAGAGAGCGTCACATGGACAATTATTTCGAAAGCCCGTTCCGGGGCATCACCCTCGACCAGCAGGTCACCAATCCTAACATCGTGGTCGGCCGCTACAGCTATTATTCCGGCTATTACCACGGCCACGGCTTCGACGATTGCGCCCGATACCTGCTGCCCGACGAGGGCGCGGACCGGCTGATCATCGGCAGTTTCTGCTCGATCGGCTCGGGCGCGGGTTTCATCATGGCGGGCAATCAGGGCCACCGGAACGACTGGATCAGTAGCTTCCCCTTCTACTGGATGCCCGAAGTGCCCGCCTTCGCCGGCGCCGCGAACGGCTATCAGCCTGTGGGCGACACCGTGATCGGCAGCGATGTTTGGATCGGCTCCGAGGCGGTCATCATGCCCGGTATCCGGATCGGCGACGGCGCGGTGATCGGCACCCGCGCGCTGGTGACGCGCGACGTGGAACCCTACGCCATTGTCGGCGGCAACCCCGCGAAGGTGATCCGCAAGCGTTTCGACGACCGGCAGATAGGGCTGCTGCTGGAGATGCGCTGGTGGGACTGGTCCGACGAACAGTTGCACGCCGCCATACCCTTGCTGACCAGCGGCGAGGTCGAGGGGCTGCACAGGTATTGGCTGGAAAAGATCCGGGCCGCATGACGAAGCGCGCCCGCTCCCCTGGGGCGGGCGCATCCATGCCGGAACCGGGCGATGCGTGGCCCCTGGCCGCATTGCGATTCGACCTTGGGACGGATAGGCAAAGCGTCAGGACAAAGGAGGCCCACCATGGGCAGATCGGATCGGGACCTCGATCACCTTCACGAACTCCTGTGGGCCCTGCCCCAGGAAAACCATCCGATGAGCCTAAGCGAGCTCGACGGCTATGTGACCGGCATCCTGTCATGTCCCGATCTCATCCCGCCCTCCGAATGGCTCCTCCATGTCTGGGGAGAAACCGGCGATGCCCGGTTCCCCGACCTGGCAACGGCAGAAGCAACAATCTCGGCGGTGATGGCGCATTACAATGCCATTGCCTCGGAGATCGCACGAAGCCCATGGCTCGAACCGATCTACGAGGTGGACCCGAACAGCGACGAAACGCTCTGGGAACCCTGGGTGGATGGCTTCACCCGCGCTTTGCGCCTGCGCCCCGAGGCCTGGCAGGCGGTGCTCGAACAGGCGGATGAGGAAACGCGCTCGGCCCTGATCTTCCTGATGGCCCTGCAGGACATCAACGAAGGGACCAGCACCTTCACCGACGAAGAAATCGACGAGATCGATCTGGATGCCCCCGACCTGATCCCAAATTGCGTCGCGGCGATCCTGCTCGTCTCGCGCCCGGGGGGCGTTCTGGAGGCAGGCAATCTCCCTCACGCCCCAACCCGCATCAAACGTCCGGGCCGGAACGATCCCTGCCCCTGCGGCTCGGGACGCAAATACAAGCAATGCTGCGGCAAGAGTTGACGGGTCTACGGGCGAAACGGGCCTTCGATGGCCGGTCTGACAACCCTTTATTCCCGTCCGGCACCTGCCTGCTGTCATTTGGCGTGATGGTGTCGTAGTGATGGTGAAACGATTCAGGTCGGATCATGCGAACTCATCTTGCTGCTCTTCTCGCTCTCATGGTCGCCGCCGGATGCGCGGTCGGTTCCGGTGCAGTGGTCAAGGGCGTCGGGCCAGGCGATCTGCTGAAGCTTCGCGAGGGTCCAGGTCTCGAGCATAACATCATCATCGGCTTGCCCGACGGAACGCGCCTTACCCGCCAGAACTGCGTCACGAATAACGGCAAGGTCTGGTGCAGAGTCTTCCTCACCGACCGGCCTGCCATCTCGGGTTACGTTTCAGCGGACTACCTGGCGCATCGCTGACGGCAGCGTTTCTCGGCCCATTGCTGCCGGTCGGCCTCAACATTTGCTGCGTGACCGTGCCCCCGGAAGCTGACGTTCGACCGGCCTTGCAGCAAAGTTTCGGCCACGACAGTGACGATGCGGGACGAGGCCGCCGCTTGCAGCTGCCGCGCGACGACGCGCGACATCGCCCCCGGACCGATCTGCGGGCGGAGAGCCGCCCGACGGCAGAGCGGCGTGGCAGTTCCGGCAAATTCAGCAAAGCCGCCACCCGGACCCTTCTTCAGTAAACGTGGGGCTGGACAACACTCTACCCAACTGCTCCCCATTGGTGCCAATGGCTAAAGGAAACCACGATGAGCGCGAATGATCGAGCAATAGAGACGTTAAGGCGTGAGATCGCAAAACTTCAAACAGACGGAGCGGCCATCGCAAGAAAGGATGCCGGAATTCGGGCAAAACTTGCGAGCGCTATGGCCGCTCAAGCAAAGGCAAAAACCGCACCCGCGCTTCGATTGAAGCAGGCAGAGGCCTCCCGCTTGGAAAAAGAGCTGATGGCGACGAGCAAGAGCCAAGCTGACATCGCGACTAAGATTGCAAAAAAGCAGAGCAGCCTCAGCGCGAAGCTGGTCGTTCAGGCGAATGAGGCGAAAAAAGCCGATGCAAAGGCGAAAAAAAACCAGGAGCGAGTGTCGAAAACACAGGAGGAAGCAACCAGAAAGCTTGAAGCCGGGTATCGAAAGCTGACTTTGGAGAACCAATCATTGGAACAGCGTCTTCAACGCGAGCTGTCAGCGATGAAGCCAACAGCTGGCCCGACGACCAACGCCGATCTTACCTCCGCTCCCCCGCATGACATTTTCATCTCACACGCTTGGGAAGACAAAGCCGACTTCGTAGAGGCCCTGGCACACACTCTGAGGGCTGCGGGCGCAGAGGTCTGGTATGATGACTTTTCGCTTCGTCCTGGTGACAGCCTCCGCCGATCTATTGATAAGGGTTTGGGCTCCAGTCGCTTCGGTATCGTCGTGTTGTCGACCCACTTTTTCAAGAAGGAGTGGCCTCAGAAAGAGCTGGACGGGTTATTTCAGTTGGAATCGTCCGGTAGGTCTCGAATACTGCCAATCTGGCACAAGGTCTCGAAGGACGAGGTGGCGAGCTTCAGTCCAACGATGGCCGACAAACTTGCCTTCAACACTTCGACCAAAAGCGTGGACGAGATTGTTGCCGACCTTATGGCGATTATCAGAGATTGACCGCATGCTCTCTCCCGGCCACGGTCGCCCCGTCGCGCCTGGCTCGCCGCTGGCAAGGTCGGCCCTTTGCGGACATTCGCCTGTAGTGGTTGCTTGCCCCGAGCTCTCCAAAGTTGCAGGTCGACAGGCATCACTGCTTGTAGTTGGCCGTGACAGGTACCGGTGCTAGGCTCGCCGGGCATCGGCCGATGGCGACCCACGGCCCGGTAGCACAGCGTGCGTGCTCGGTATCCGGTAGGGTAGATGGTGACCGAGACCCCCTGCACATCCGTGTCGAAGATCTGGTAGTCCCGCGCCACGTTGGCCGCCCCGCGAACGGTTTTCTCATTATATTTCAACCTGTTGACTATGCAACGCTCCGTCTTTCTCGTCCCGACATGAGGCGTCGATTCGCGCCTGGATCAAGGCAAGCATGGCCGAATGACCGGAAAGGAGGCGGAGACCGGAAGTGGGGTGGCGTTCCGTGTTCCGCTTCAGCACCTTGGCTGCCCGGAAAGAAGGAAGCGGCTTTCAGAGTTCGAGAAGCGTGAAGTGCGATGACATAGAAGCATAAACGCGTCTGCCGGCAAACGACTCAACTGTGAGCCGATCGCGCGACGAGCTGTATTGCTCAAGGTGGTCCAGAAGCATAGACTAACCAAGCAACACTAAGAGGATACTGGATGAAGCTTACCGCAACTTTCAAGTCGTTTCTTCAGGATACAGTGAATCTAAACGATTCCCGAATTGCCAGTCTTGAAAGTAGCGTGGATGCAATAAAGAAATTCATACGCCAATCTGAATACAAGCCAAAATTTATTGCATTCCACGAGCAAGGTTCTTGGGCGCATGAAACAATTATCAAGCCGCTAAATGGCGACGAATTTGACGCTGACCTTCTATTAGCTGTCGAGCCTGTAGATGGCTGGAGCGCGAGTGATTATGTTGCGAAACTGGGCAAGATCTTCAGCGAAAGTGCGACCTATAAAGATAAAACCAAAGTTTATGACTTTTGCGTCACCATAGTTTACGCGAACGACAAGCGCATAGACATCTCTCCATTGGTTAAGGATAGGGGTGGGATAAGAAGATATGAGGTCTGCGATCGCGGCAATGACGCCTTTGTGCAGAGCGAGCCGATGGAATACACGGCTTGGATTAAGCAGCGTAACGGATATTCTGGCTCGAATTCATTCCGAAAAGTGACTAGGCTCATTAAGTATATCAGAGATATCAAGGGAACATTTACCTGCCCATCAGTTCTTCTCACAACGCTTATTGGAAACCAAATCGACTGGTATGATCATGGCTCTGCTGCATTCAGTGATACCCCAACTACACTAAAGACTGTCTTGGGCAGGCTGGATGACTGGCTTCAAGCACGACCGAAAAAGCCGAGAGTGCAAAACCCGAAGCTGGCAACGGAAGATTTCGCCAGTCAGTTGACCGATGATCAGTACGAAAATCTTCGGAAGGTCATGAAGCGCTACCGTACTTGGGTTGATGATGCGTATGATGAGAAAGATCGCGACGAAAGTATCAAAAAGTGGCAGAGGGTCTTTGGGAGCGACTTTGCCAAGGGTGAGGTTTTAACAAAGGCTGCTGCCCAGATCGTTTCGCCCTATCGGGCACTTCTTGATACAACTGCGCGTCACTCTAGCGATCTCGTGGAGGCTTTCTATAGATTTGGTGCCAAGCTCCTTCCGGCAGGCTTTTATACTCCGCCTTATCTTCGCCAGCCAACCTGGCGCACGAATGGGCATGTTTCGGAGAACGTGTATGTCATCGCTTCATGGCATAGGCACAAGAACAGCGGCGGACGGAGGATCGAAGATGGCGAGATCCTTCCCTCCAACGGTGGAGTTTGGCTGGCTCCACGCGTCGGGTTTGATCAAGACGTTCCAGATAATTGTCGAGTGGAGTGGCGGGTCACGAACACCGGTGTTGTAGCATTAACTGCGCAAGCGGGCCGGGGCGACTTCTATCCAGCGTCTACAGGCACCAGGCGGTGGGAAGAGCTGCGCTATCGTGGTGTGCACTTTGTTGAAGCATTCATAGTGCTGCGTTCTGGTGATATCCTCGTTGGAAAGAGCAAGCCGTTTCACGTGGTGATCGAATGACCAAGAACAATATCGCTCGGGAACAGAACTCTGAGCCAGTATTGAGGTTTCTTAAGGCTCGGACAATCGTTTATCGGAAGGCGAACCTCCTTGTAGGCCTACAAATTCTTCTGACAGCGGTTGTGCCAGCACTCATGGCAGTTGCTGGAATTTGGTTGCTTGACTGGAAAAGTTTGTTCGCTCTAGCGGGGCTTAGCATTGCTCTAGTTGATATGCTGATTATTGATCGACGGTTAGGTAAGTTGTCTGTTGACGCAGCCAAATTAGCAGAAGAGTTTGATTGTCGTTTGTTTTCGCTGCCATGGTCTGAAATCCTGGTCGGCCAAAGGCTGTCACCCGAGACGGTTCAGGGCTATGTTGTAAAGTTTCGTCAAAAGAAAGAGCCAGCGATCTTGAATTGGTATCCCGAGGCCGTGTCTACCATACCACGCTACCTAGGCGTGCTTTTGTGTCAACGGACAAATCTTTGGTATGATAGCGAGCTCCGGTCGCACTATGCTGCACTGATCAAGTGGGCGGGAGTGGTTGGGTTCATCCTGTGCTTTGTATTGGCTTGGCGGTTGAATTACACTCTTCAAACAACGGTGCTATCTATTTTTTCGCCAATGTTTCCATTTTTCGCTTGGTCAATTCGAACTTACTGGCGACAAACAGATGTATCAGCGGCGCAGGCAAGGAACCTGAGTTCTGCTGAAACGTTGTGGAAGCAGGCTGTTCGTGGAACGCTATCGGAGACAAAGCTCTGGCCAGAGATTAGAGACTTGCAGAACGCCATTTACGCTCGACGTAGTGCAAGTCCATTAATCCTGCCATTTTTGTACTCGGTCCTTCGGCCAGGCATGGAGAACCGAATGAGCGTGGCGGCAGAGAAGTTTATTGAAGACAGTGGCTTGAATAGTTGATCAGTGCGAAAATGGGCACGCTTGTGAGACGCGTTCTTGTAAGGTTCTGGATGGGTTGGGCGCAACCACGCGCACTGAGATGGATGTTTAATGTTGCCACCTCAACGCCACCTCAACCCATGTTTTCAGTGTTTGCGCGCCTTGCTCCATGTAAATCCGTTGATTTCCGTTTGTCGCCTCCGATCAACGGCCAGCAAGTGTCTCCGTTTCAAAGGCTTGCGCTCTATGTTGTTGAATTGATGGGAATCTCGAGTCTAGCCCGTCGAGCGGCTCATAATCTGAAGTCTGCAGGTCCAAATCTGACTGAGCAGCTGATCACGGCCACCCACTTCCGTCGTGTCACCAAACCTCGGCTTAATCAGTTTGGCGCGGCTACGACGCCCCACTGCTGACCGTCCACTTTACGCCCGTCACAGGTCGCGGGGCAAGGTGATTGCTGCACCGCGAACGGATGGCTGCTTTCTCAAGTCTGCCGCAGGTGCCGTGCCGCCGCGCCGTCAGACCGCTTTCCGCCCATGTCGCCGCCCCCTCAGCCCCCGACCTGCGGGGTGAGGCTCCTGCGGATCTCCTGCCCATCCCGTCCCGGGGGCGATCCGAACAGGCGGCGATATTCCCTGTTGAACTGCGACGGGCTCTCATAGCCGATGGCGTAGCCGATCCGGGCGACATCGGCGTGCTCGGAAAGCAGCAGGCGGCGCGCTTCCTGCAAGCGAAGCTGTTTCTGGTACTGCACCGGCGTCATCGCCGTGACCGCCTTGAAGTGGCGGTGGAAGGTCGCGGGGCTCATCCCCGCGACATCGGCGAGCCGCCGCACGTTCAGCTGATCCGCGAAGCCCTCGCGGATGCAGGCGATGGCCCGGCCGATCCGCGCCATGCGGCTGCCCGCCAGGCCGATCTGGCGCAGCGCCGGCCCCATCGGTCCATTCAGCAGAAGCCAGGTGATCTCCCGCCGGGCCAGCGGCGCGAGGATCGCGATGTCGCGCGGCCGGTCGCACAGGGCCAGCAACCGGCAGAGGGGATCGGCAAGCTCCGGCCCAAAAGCATGGACCGCCAGCGCCGCACCGGCGGGGGCGTCGTCGGTGCCATCCAGCGCCAGCAACAGGTCCGAGATCGTCCCGGGGTCCAAGGCCAGGCTGAAGGCCAGGTAGGGCCGGTCGGGCGTGGCGTGGGAGATCTCGGCCCGGATCGGCACCTCCATCGACGCGATCAGGCATTTACCGGCGTCATAGCGATAGGCGCGATCGCCAAGCATGCTGGTCTTGACGCCCTGCACCACCACGCAGAGCGACGGGCGATAAACGGCATGGATCGGCCCGGTCGGCGCCGTGACCGAGGTCAGCAACAGCCCCTCGATCGGGGTTTCCCGGCCATGCGCCTGCCACTGGCGGGCGATCAGATGTTTGAGCGGGGCAAGATGATCGTTCTCCATGGCGCGCAATCTAGGATCCGCGTCGGCGATTCACGAGCCCGGAATCGGCGCGAATGAGAGGATCGTGCAAGGATTTGCGAGGATCGGCGTCGCGACCCTGGGCAGGGCGGCCCTATCTTCGCCCTGACCCGGCGGCATTCCGCCCCGGCGGCCCATCCGACATGAAGGAACATCCCATGCGCTACCGCACTCTCGGCCCCAGCGGCCTCTTGGTTTCCGAACTCTGCCTCGGCACCATGACCTTCGGCGGCTCGGAGGGCATGTGGGGCCAGATCGGCAAGCTGCGTCAGGACGAAGCCGACAGCCTGGTCAGGGCGGCCTTCGATGCCGGCATCAATTTCATCGACACCGCCAATGTCTATGCGGGCGGCGAGAGCGAGCGGATCCTCGGTCAGACCATCCGTAACCTCGGCATTCCGCGCGACGAGGTGGTGATCGCGACCAAGGTTCTTGGGGTGATGGGCGAGGGCCCGAACGCCCGCGGCGCCTCGCGCGGCCATATCATGGCGCAGGCCAAGGCCAGCCTGCAACGGTTGCAGATGGATCACATCGACCTCTACCAGATCCACGGCTTCGATCCGCTGACCCCGATCACCGAGACGCTGGAGGCGCTTGACACGCTCGTGCGGCAGGGCCATCTGCGCTATGTCGGGTTGTCGAACTGGGCGGCCTGGCAGATCGTCAAGGCGGTCGGCATCGCTGAGGCGAGCAAGCTGGCGCCGATCCTGTCGCTTCAGGCCTATTACACGCTGGTCGGCCGCGATCTCGAACGCGAGATCGTGCCGATGCTGCAAGCCGAGGGCCTCGGCCTGATGGTCTGGAGCCCGCTGGCCGGCGGCTTCCTCTCGGGCAAATACAGCGACGGCAACACCGCGAATGACGGCCGCCGGGCGAGTTTCGACTTCCCGCCGGTCGACCTGGAGCGCGGCGATGCCGCCATCGCCGTGATGCGCGAGATCGCATCGGCCAGGGGTTGCACGGTGGCGCAGGTGGCGCTGGCCTGGCTGCTGCACCAGCCAGTAGTGACCAGCGTGATCGTCGGGGCGAAGCGGATCGAGCAGCTGCAGGACAATATCCGCTCGACGGAGGTGGCGCTGACGGCTGAGGACCTGGCCGCGCTTGATACGGTGACGAGGCTGCCGGCCGAATATCCGGGCTGGATGCTGGAACGCCAGTCGCAATATCGCGCGACTTTCGCCTCGCAGAAGGGCTGACGTCCCCACGTCGCCCCGCCCGCGCCCATGGGCGGGGCGATGACCTTGGCTTTACTTTTACTGAGTACAGGCCGGCGGCTAAGCGACTTGGCAGAAGTTCCTCCTGGGCGACTTCCGCTATGCTCAGACGGCTTCCCTCTACGATGATTCAACCCTCCCGCAAGGTTCCGTCCTTGAGCTGCGGAACCCCGCCGACGGTGTGACCTGCGACGAGATATCCCGCGACTTTCCAGTATTTTTACGCCACCCTACGAGGATGCAGCCGCGCAGCACCCCCTGCAGCAGGCGCGGCAGCGCCGGTTTACGCTGTGCTGCGCCGAGGTCCGATGCGATGCGCCCGAACCTGCCTGTGATTCCGCCCGGTCCTACGCCACGATTCTTCTGGCGTGGATCCTGCCGCGCGGGAAGCGGAACGGGGCGATGGCACGGCAGAGGCACACGGATGCGGAACGGCTCCGGGTGGTCCTGGAACCAGCCCGAAAGTCCGCTGCGCCCCTGCCCTCCTCCGACCCACGCCTTGCCGAACTGGTCCGCATGCTCGCCCGACGGGCGGCACGGGATTTCGTCGAGGCCGAAGAGCGCGAGGGGCATAACCAACATCCCGACTGACGCGGAGACCCGCACATGAGAGTCGCCATCTACGCCCGCTATTCCTCCGACCAGCAGCGCGAGGCGTCGATCGCCGACCAGTTCCGCATGTGTCGGCTGCGCGCCGAGAAGGAAGGCTGGACGGTGGTCGAGGAATATTCCGACCATGCCATCTCCGGCTCGAGCATGATCCAGCGCCCCGGCATCCAGGCGCTGATCCTGGATTCGTCGCGCGGCCGCTTCGACATGGTGCTGGCCGAGGCTCTGGACCGGATCAGCCGCGACCAAGAGGATATCGCCGGCATCTACAAGCGCATGTGCTATGCAGACATAAAAATGTTCACCTTGTCCGAGGGCGAGATCACCCAGCTGCATGTCGGACTGAAGGGCACGATGAATGCCCTGTTCCTGAAGGATCTGGCCGACAAGACGCGCCGGGGATTGCGCGGCCGGGTCGAGGACGGCAAATCCGGTGGCGGCAATTCCTACGGCTACGATGTGGTGAAGCGGTTCGACGGCAATGGCGAGCCGATCCGCGGCGACCGGACGATCAACGAGGCGCAGGCCGCCGTGATCCGCCGCATCTTCGCCGATTACGACAGCGGGCTCTCGTCGCGCACCATCGCCATGACGCTGAACCGCGAGGGCGTGCCCGGTCCCATGGGCCGGGAATGGGGGCCGTCGACCATCCATGGCAACCGCGAGCGCGGCACCGGCATCCTGAACAACGAGCTTTATGTCGGCCGGCTGGTCTGGAACCGGCTGCGCTACGTCAAGGATCCCGACACCGGTCGCCGGGTCTCACGGCTGAACCCGGAAAGCGAATGGGTCACCCAGGATGTGCCCGACCTGCGCATCGTCGACCAGGCGCTCTGGGACGCGGTGAAGGCGCGGCAGGGCGAACTGGCCTTCTCGACCCGCAGCCGGCCGGAAGGTAATCCGCTGAACGACCGGCGGCGCCCGAAGCACCTCTTCGCCGGCCTGGTCAAATGCGGCTGCTGCGGGGGCGGCTATTCGATGATCTCGAAGGATCTCCTGGGTTGCTCGACGGCGCGGAACAAGGGCACCTGCGACAACCGCGTCAACATCCGCCGCGATGCGCTCGAGGCCTCGGTCCTGAACGGGCTCAAAAAACACCTGATGGAGCCGGAGCTGTTCCGGGAGTTCTGCACCGAGTTCACCCGGGAGGTGAACCGGCTGCGGATGGAGCGCGGCGCCGATCTGGAGGTCGCACGCCGGGACCTGGATCGCACGACGCGGGAACTCGACAAGGCCATCGACGCCATCCTGCAGGGCGTCCCGCCGCTGACGCTCAAGGACAAGATCACACAACTGGAGGCGCGGAAGGCCGAGTTGACGGAAAAGCTTGCCAATGCCGACGAGCCCCCTCCCCTGTTGCACCCGAACATGGCGGCGCTCTATGCCCAACGCATCGCCAAGCTTTCCGAGAACCTGCAGCAAGAGGACAGCCGCGCCCAGGCGGCGGAGATCCTGCGCTCGCTGGTCGAGCAGGTGACGCTGGTGCCGGAGGATGGCGAACTGGCCATCGTGCTGCGCGGCGATCTCGGCGCCATCCTGCGCTTTGCCGCGGGCCGCAAGAACCCGGATTTCCTGTCGGAGGCCGAGGCGCTGGACAACCTGCTGGCGCAATCGGGCGGCTCGCGGAAGCCGTGGCGCGGACAGCAAAAAACCTCCTCGGCGGTTGCCTTGGAGGTTTCGCAATTATCGTTGGTTGCGGGGGCCTGCGGCCACTGGCGACATAACAGATGTTCGCCCCTGTTCCGGCTGGACGGCGGCGATACCGAGAATGCCCATCAACTCGCCGCGTAGCTCGGCATGGACCTCGCCGCGCTTCTCGCCGGGGGTGACGATGATCCCGCCGATCAGGGAACGCAGCGCTTCGGCGGCTTCGCGGCCACCGTCAGGATCACGAAGGGCTTCGGCAAAACGCGCGACATTGCGGCTGTAGTTCGCAGCGACGTTGGGATGCACATCCGGCATATCGGCAGGGGCTTCCGCCATGCGGGCGACAATCTCGGCCTTCTGGCGTTCCAACTCGTCCATCCGGGCCTTCATCGACGGCTGATACATCCCGTCCTCAATGGCGGCGATGATCCCGGCGATGGCGCGCTCGATCTTTGCCAGCGCACGGCGGTCAGTCTCCTGCTGCGTCCGGCGCTGCTGGTTCAGCCGGTTGGTTTCCTCGACATAGGCGCGGACGGCTTCCTTCACCGCCTCGGCGGAAACCAGTCGCTCCTGTAATCCGGTCAGCACCCGAGCTTCCAGCTTGTCGCGCAGGATAGTGCGGTTGTTGGTGCAGGTGCCGCGCCGGTGGTGGTTCAGGCAACCGAGACGGTCGGACAGGATGATGCCGATCTTCCCGCCGCAACACCCGCAGGTCATCAGGCCGGAAAGGAGCGAGACGGGCCGGTTCGCCAGATGCAACCGTTTCATGCGATCCTCGCGGGTATTCGCCAGGTTCGGGCCGAAGATTTCCGCGATCTGCTTCTGGCGCTCGCGCACCGCGTTCCAGAGTGCATCATCCACGATCCGCAGATGCGGAACCTCTGTCCTGATCCATGCGCTTTCCGGGTTCGGGCGCGAGACGCGCTTGCCGGTGGACGGGTCCTTGACGAAGCGCAGCCGGTTCCAGACCAGAACGCCCGCGTAAAGCTCGTTGTTGACGATGCCGGTGCCGCGATTGCGGTGGCCCCGGATGCTGGTATCGCCCCATGCACGGCCAAGCGGGCCGGGAACGCCGTCCCGGTTCAGATCGACAGCGATGGCCTTGGGGCTTTTGCCCGATGCGAACTCGCGGAAGATGCGGCGGACGGTGTCGGCTTCCTCCGGGATGATTTCCCTGTCGCCCCGGATCGGCTCGCCGTTACCGTCCAGCTTCTTCACCACCTTGTAGCCGTAGCAGAGACCACCACCGGACTTGCCCTTCTCCACCCTCCCGCGAAGGCCGCGATGGGTCTTCATGGCAAGGTCTTTCAGGAACAGGGCGTTCATCGTGCCTTTCAGCCCGACATGCAGTTCCGTGATCTCTCCCTCGGCCAATGTGACGATGGTGACGCCCGCGAATTTCAGCTGCTTGAAGAGCGTGGCGACATCGGCCTGATCGCGGCTAATCCGGTCCAGCGCCTCGGCCAGCAGGATGCTGAACTCGCCGTGCTGTGCGTCGCGCATCAGCCGCTGGATGCCGGGCCGCAGGATCGTGCTGGCCCCGGAAATGGCCGCATCCTCGTAGGAACCGACGATCTGCCACCGCTCCCGCCCCGCATGTTCCCGGCAGAGCCGGAACTGGTCCTCGATGGACGCCTCGTTCTGCTTGTCATCCGAATAGCGGGCGTAAAGGGCGGCGCGGGTCATGGCGGTGGTCTCCGTTCGATCAATCCTTGATGGCATCTTTCGGCATCGGCGGCACATCCGGTGCGCGATCCAGAAATGCCGTCAGATCGCCGCGCTTCGCCGTGCCAGCGCGCGCTTTCAGGAAATCGGCGGCGGTCTCCACCGCGCCGATCTTCTGCGCAACCGCCGAGACGATCCACTGATTGAGCGATACGCCATCCTCCTGCGCCAGACGTGCCGCCGTCTCCTTGAGCGACTGCGGCAGTTGCAGCGGGTATTTGTAGCGTTGGGCCTGCGTCATGTGTTCAACCTCCTGACGATCTCTCCCGGCGTTGCGATCGTGACGCCCAGCGTGAGCGCCGGGCGGAAGTCCTTGACATTATGCGTCACGATGGCCTCGGCTTGTCCATTCAACGCGGCCTCAAGCACCATCTCATCGGCGACATCGGACAGCATGGGTCGCGTCCGAAACGAAATATCGACGCCCTCGGACACGGCTGCGAGCGCGCTCATCACCCCAGTGACGTCCTCCAGACTATGACCTGTCGCCTTCCGGGTTTCCTCCCGGCTCAACACCGCCTCGTATTCGAGAAACAGCGCCGTCGAGCAAAGCGGCGTCAGCACGCCCCGGTCAACTGCCCGCAACAGCAGATTGCTTGCACCGTTGCGACTGCGGAACGCCGCCACGATCACGTTGGTGTCCAGAACCAGCCTCATGCTCAAACCATATACTGACATCTCATATGATGTCAATATTCCGGTCTGCGATCTCTCTCGCGATAGGCTCATTCCGTGTCATCTGCCCCCTTCCCGCTCCCATCACGATTGGGTGGCGCATTGTCGTTGGCCGCGCACCTGGCTTTCTCGTAATCCTCGCGAGCCATACGCCTGCCGATCAGCCGGGCGATGGTCAGCACCACGGCGTCCAGTCGCTCCGACGCACCGTCCCTCTGCCCAGCACCTTGCCCATCGGGCGGGCAGTTGTCATTGGCCGGTCCCTCTCTGCCGGGGCGATTTCCATCATCGCCCATGACCGGCCTCTACCTTTGGCCGCCACCTGACGGGATCGGCGATCCAACGGTCGATGTCGGACTCGTGCCATCCCGCACCGTTGACGCTGATCTTCAGTCGGGGCGGGAACGTGCCCTCTGCCATCTTGCGGTAGAGGGTGGACTTCGACAGGCCGGTGCGGGCAAGCACGGTCTTCATGCGGATGATGCGGTCTGGTGCGGGCATGGCTACGCTGCCTCCTGCTGGTCGTTGCTGACGATTGCAGAGACCAGACGGAGCAACGATTTGCCTTTGCGCAATAATTATTCAGGAGGCGTAGGGCTATGGAGTGCAATCGGCGGTAAATAGGACGGGTCCGAATTCTACGCTTCGTGCCGACCAAGGCCGGATGTGACGGATGGCGACCCGCTACCGCGCCCGGATTGCGGTCTGATTCGTACGGGATGCTCAAAGCCTCGTCGGTGCGAACCGTGACAGATCCGCTTCGCGGGACAATGCAGTCACTTGCCGTCCCACCAGATCTGTCAGAAGATCTTTGCCTGCTTACTCTCTCTAGGGAACTCGATGCGCTTACATATCGGAGACGCGATGTTTATCCCCGGAGGAGATTCGATCCCACGCGGCCACCTTATTTGGCCCGTCAACTGCCCTATGCCGATCATAAAAAAACTCGTTTCAGATCAAGAGTATCGCGGTGAGTGCCGCGTTGCGGACCAAGGAACGACCGCTTATGTTGGTCCCGCGCTCGTGAAGCGCAGGAAGCAGTATGGCAGCGATCTTCTCGTGGTACTTCTGCCTGATGTCGATGTCGGCCAATTATCTTCCAAGGCAGTAATCGACCTTGATCCCGATTCCCTCAAATGACCGCGTTGGGCTCAAACTAACGAATCTTGCTGCCAACGAAAGTCACCGTCCCTCCTACAACCCGATACTCCTTCCCCTGCCAAGGCCGTGACTGAGGGCGAGTTGCCGGCCAAGCCTCATCCCTGAGTCGAAATCCATGCCGATGCCGAGTTGCTTCTTGCGGGTTTCGAGCAGGGATTCCATCTGCGGGTCGCGTTCGAGGCTCATCGCCATGTTGCCCATCTCTGCCCGCGCGGCGTGATAGCCGGAATAGTCCCCCGCCGCATATCTGGACTCGCTGGCCTGCCTGACCTCCCGGAACCGTTCTACGAACCGATCCGCGCGCAGGCCGGGGTTCCTGCGCATCCCGGTTTCCAGTTGCAGGGCGCGCCTAGCGGGCGCGGCGCGATCTGGATCGCCAGAGGCGACATCCGCAGCAAATCCGGGATTCCGTTTATAGACGGCCTCGGCGTCGCGTGAACCGTGAGGGTAGTGCTGATCGAAACCCGCGCGGGCCTCGTGCAGCTCCTGCACCTGCCCGGGCGTCGCAGCGACACCCAGGTCCTGCGCCGCGAAGATCGCATCCACGGCACGGGCATGGCGCACGAAAGCCTGCCCGGAACTGGCGCGGCGCAAGAGTTCTTCCGGCTCAATGCCGGTCTTGCGTGACGTGACTTCAAGGTCGCGCTGCACCTCTCTCCTTGCCGCCTCCCTGTCCGGTCCTGCTGGCACATGCTCACCGGGCGCACGCAGGCTGTCGATATAATCGTCTATGGCATCGCGCACACGCTCCGGCATCAGCCTGCGCATGATCTGGGCGACACGGGCGCGGAAGGTAATGCCGCGCCGTTCGGCATAATCCTGTGCCGGGTCGATCTGCTGTTCGTAGTCGGTCGCCATGTCCTTGGCGCGATCCCGCGACAGGGTGTTGATGAGCCTGTCCTGACTGGCAAAGTCGTCGCGACCGTAATGCAGGTCCATTCCGTCGCGATGACGCGACAGGGCGACATAGCTGCCGTGGGCGTCCATGCCGGGCGTTGCCAACACATGCGTCCGGTCCACCGTCATGCCCTGTGCCTTGTGGATCGTCGCCGCATAGCCGTGGTCGATGCGGTCATAGTCTTTCAGATCGAACGAGATGCTACGCCCGTCATCGGTGCGAACCGACATGGATTGCGGGCTGACATCCTCGATGGTGCCAAGCGTGCCGTTCTTCACACCAAGGCCGCGCTCGTTTTGCAGGAACATCACGCGATCCCCGGCGGCGAAGCTGCGTTCGCCACGCTCGACCGTGAGGCGCACGTCCTCGCCAAGATCGCCAGCCGCCCGCATCCGGTCCCGGGCTGCCTCGTTGAGTTCCCGCACCTCGGCATTGGTGTGGGTGAGGATGATGCGGCTGCTGTCGGGGTTGTGCTGCCGCTGACCGTCCCATCTGTCGATCAGATCACCGCGCGCCTGTTCGCGCGTGTCGGCGGAATGCACCATGCCGTTTCTGTCATAGGCGCTGATCGCATCGCCGGTCCTGCCAGTCGCCAGATCGCGGGTGGCGTCGCGCTGCCAGTCCTCGCGCTGGCGGCGCACCTCGCCGATTTCCGCGCCGCCATGACGCTCGTGGATCGAACGGAAGGCCGCGCCCGCCTCGATGGATTGCAACTGCTGCGGATCGCCAACCAGCACGACCTTTGCGCCTGCTTCCTGCGCGTGGGACAGGACGCGCTCCAGCTGCCGCGTGCCGACCATGCCCGCCTCGTCGATGACAAGCACGTCGCGGGACGTGAGCATGTCGCGCCCGTTCTTCCAGCCGTGTTCCATGCTGGCGATGGTGCGCGACGCAATGCCCGATCCGCCTTCCAGATTCTCGGCCGCGATGCCGGACAAGGCAACACCGCGCACCTCATAGCCCGCCGCTTCCCAAGCCTCGCGTGCCACGCCGAGCATGGCACTCTTTCCCGTCCCGGCATAGCCGACGACAATGCCGAGGTCGCGCCCGTCCGTGACATGCGCCAGCGCATCGGCCTGCTCGCCGGACAGGACAAGGCCGCGCTGTTCGGCGCGGGCAAGTGCCGCCTCCCTGTTCCAGTCGCTGACCTCGTGCCGCCCCTTCCCGGCCATCATCTCGGCGGCGCGGTGCAGCCGCTGTTCCGCCTCGATCATGTCGCGGGTGGTGAAGCGATCCTCACCGCGTCCGTCCTTGCCTAGTTCGACCAGATCGGGTGCATTGCGCATCGCGCCCATGACCTCGTTGAACTGGTCGATGCCGTCGCTGTGCCGGTGCGCAAACTTCGCCATGTCGCGCCGCGTGAAGGTCGATTGCTGATGCGTGATCGCGTCCAGCGCCACCGATGGATCGGCGATGATCCGCGCGCCGTTGTTCCGGGCGATCTCGCGGTGCATGTCGGCGCGGTCTGCGGCCTCGATCCCTTCGCCCTCGATGCGCTGCGCGGGCGCGCCGATCTGGCTTTGCGGCTCAAGCCCGATCCCTTGCGCCTCAAGGCTGCGGTGGTCGATGCGGGCGTCTATGTCGAGTTCGGCCAGACGTTCGTTGACATGCTCGGCCCAGCGTTCGCGCCACCGCTCCACCATCTCCGTGCGGTTCCAGTCGCGGACCTTCTGGCCAAAACCGTTCTCGTCCACCGACCGCATGGTGAGCATGACATGGGCATGGGGTTTCGGCATCCCGTCCTCGCCAATGTCCCAATGCACATTGAGGTCAGCGATCATGCCCTGATCGACAAATTCGGCTTGGGCGAAATCGCGGGCAAGCTCGATGCCCTGCGCCTGCGTCATCTCGCGGGGAATGGCAAATTCCACCTCGCGGGCAAGCTGGGCGTCCTTACGAACCTCGAACGCCTCGACATCGTTCCAGAGCCGTTCGCGGTCGCCAAGATGCTCGGGCGCATTATCGGGCAGCATGACCTCGGAATGGACGACGCCGCGCTTGGCGGAAAAATCCTGCACTCGGTCGATGCGCTCGTCGCGCATCCGCGAGGCCGAGCGGTAGGCGGCGGAGGCCACCGCGCTTGACCCGGCCTTGCGGCCAATGACCTTGACGTGAAGATGATAGATCGCCATCGCGATCCAAGCATTGCCACGGTCAAGCGCACATCGGAACGACGTATAAGCGCGCCCTCCCTCGAAAAAATCTCGGGATGGACCGGGCCGTTCCACACCGTCCCGGCAACATTACTGCGTTCCGCGCCACGCGCAACTATCATCGTGGCATCAACAATTTATGGAGGATGCAATGCGCAAGCCACGCGACTACGATGCCGAGCTAAAGGCTCTGGAAGACAAGGCGCGGGAACTCAAAACCCGCAAGGTGCAGCAACTCGGCGAACTGGTGATCGCCACCGGGGCGGATGCACTGACCGCCGACGAATTGGCCGGGGCGCTGGTGGTTCTGGCGGAAACGACCGATGCCGGAAAGAGGGACGCATGGGCCAAGCGCGGGGTCGCGTTCTTTCGTGGGAAATCACGGCGATCTGCACCAACGCCTGACCGCAACGCAGGCAGCGCTCAAACGCAACCGGGCGGCGCACAATCGGCGGCAAGCGGCGCGGGCGCGGCATGACATGCGCTCATGGCAGGTCGAGCGCCGCAAGCGCACGCGGCATCTGATCGAACTCGGCGGCCTCGTCATCAAGGCGGGCATCGTGGATCTGACCGGCGATGACCGCGCCATGATCTACGGCGCACTCCTCTGGATAGCTGACAGGCTCCAGAGTGATGCCGGCGAATATGCGCGAGAATTATGGACTGGAAAGGGGAAAAACGTGTTCGAGGCGGAACGGGCGAAAGGTGCACATGACGCAATCTAACCGTAGCAGTGTCAATCGGCACCGAACTTTCGGTCCGACTTCGGCAACGGGGCCGTCTCCGTCAAGCGTTTTTGGCCAAGCGGCCTAATCCGCCGAAGCGGGGTTTAAATATTCCAGGTAGCCATCCGTCCCCAGATCGCGGCCTCGCTGCTGGTGTCCCTGGGGTGCATGCTTCGGTCCGTGCTCAGCGCGGCGGCTGCCAACATGATGCTGGTTCGATGCAATTCCGGCCTGCCCATCTCACTTGCGTGCTCGCCCGCTCGGGCGGCAACAGTCAGACCCACGGCATTGCCGGAACCACGTTCCCTTGGGACTCCGGAGGCCCGCGCCCGGGCGGGTGGCGGGCGGAGTGGCTAGCCGGTCAGATCATTGTCGGTGCCGAGTCCGGCTGGAAGGCCGTGCCGTCGCGCCACATGCGGTGCAGAACGACGGCGATCCGGCGGCCGGGCGCAACCATCGCGCGCTTGTTGCCGCGGCGCTTGGCGACCCGCGCCGACGATGTTCTTAGCCATGACGCACGGCCGCGATGCAGCAGGACGGTTAGGCGACACTCAGTCGTCGTCCGCACCGTCCGCACGTCATGGCCCCCGACAGCAGCGCCCTGCCACCCCGGCCAGACTTCGCGCCGCCAGCGCGGCCATAGTTGTTGAGCGCCAGCTGCTTTTGGTTGCGCTCGTAGTCCTTCGACATCCTCCGCGGCCGAGACGATGAGCAGCAACTGACCGAAGACATCGTTGCGTGGGCCCGCCGCTATGGCCGGTACGGCTATCGCAAGATTGCTGAACTCCCGCGCAGCCAGGAATCAGGGCTGAGAGGCTCAATGCCGGATGACGTCCGACCAGTCAGGATTCTTCTGCGCTTCCGCACGAACGAACGGACACAGCGGGACGACGACCTGGCCGCGAATGCGCGCATCCTCGACAAGGCGCTGGATGAGTGCGCGGGCGATCGCCCTGTCCTCACGACCGCCAGGAATGGCAGTGTAATAGGCAACCCGCATGCCTGGCTCCGGTTCGGTTACGACCAGTTCCACGCACTCGCCTTTTGGGCAGGCGATGTATCGGGCCTTGTCCGAGACTTCTTCGTAGCGGATCTGCATATCTGCTTCCTTTCAGTGCTGGCGTGGAGACGGCGCTCGAGCGCCGAGAACACGGATTCTCTCTATGGTTGAGATCGCCATTGCCGAATGGTTCGCCATGTCAGATAGGACCCATTCTTGTATTGCCTTAATTAACCAAGATGGGACATTGTAGTTTCATGAAATTTATAGATTTTATTTTTTTACCCGCTGAGTGTGTGCGCCAGGGCGAATGGGGTCCCGTTCTGTCAACGAGGCGGTACCGATGACGCACCGTCATTTCGGAGCTCAACCAATGGATGATCTGTCGAAATGCGTGCCCAACAGCGTGAAAAGGAAACTTCGATGAAAGTTGGATACGCCCGAGTATCTACGGAAGACCAGAAGCTCGACCTACAGATCGCTGCCCTGCGGCGGGCCGGCTGTCAAAAGATCTTCAAGGACCGGGGAATTTCCGGATCTTCCATGGAGCGACCCGGCATGAAATCCATGCTCCGCTCTCTCCGGCCCGGTCAGACGCTGGTGGTCTGGCGCCTGGATCGGCTCGGCCGGTCCCTGTCCGGGCTGGTCCTGCTCATCGAAGAATTGGGTGAACGAGGGGTGGAGTTCCAGTCCCTATGCGAGTCGCTGGATACGGCATCGTCCGGCGGGCGGTTGGTCTTTCATATCATGGCCGCACTCGCCGAATTCGAACGCTCCCTGATCAGCGAGCGCACCAAGGCCGGCATGCAGGAAGCCCGGGACCGAGGCCTTCGTCTCGGACGTCCACCGTCGATGACCCGGGACCAGGTGGCCGAGGCCATGCGAGAATCCGGCAAACTCCCGATCAAAGAAGTAGCGGTAAGATACAATGTCTCACCCCGAACTCTGCGGCGTCATCTTCGGCAGTTGAGGCAATGCAACGAGTTGGCTTGACGTCCGCTCAGAATCGCCAAGCCACATAGAGCCGGCACTGGCTGCCATCGCTTACTGTCATCGTAGAAATCCGCACTGCTGTCGGCGCAGGTCTTGTAAACGGAGACAGCTCTGATCCTCGAAGCGTTCGGCCTCGACATGGCACAGTTCAGGCGCGAGCGCGACTTTGCGGCATGGCTCGAGTTGGTGCCGCGGCAACATTCCTCGGGCGGAAGGGATCGCCTGGGCCGCGTCTCGAAAGCTGGATAAGCCGATATTCGGCAGCTCCTGATCATCGGGGCCATGTCGCGGCTGGGCTGGCTAGGGCGGCAAAAGATCGTGGGGGACTCATGGTTGGCCCGGATACTAGACGCTCCACCCTTGAACGCTGTTCGGCAACACTTGGCCCCGCGCGCGCGATCCCGCCTATGGCATTCGTTGGCGCATTGTGCCATGAGCGGGGCGGCGGTTATGTTCCGCCGAAGGGATCGCCGTGTGTGCATTGGCCGGTCCGGGGCATCTGCCCCATCTACTGTTTTGAGTATTTGCATGTATCCGAGTTTTTACACGGCCATCGCGTTCTCTAACGTATGAAGTTTTGACAGGACGACCAACATGTTCGACAATAAATCCATCCTGATTACAGGCGGGACCGGCAGCTTTGGCAAGAAGTATGTCCAGACGCTGCTGTCGCGGTTCAAGCCCCGAAAGATCATTGTCTTCTCGCGCGAC
>NZ_FNEA01000017.1 GCF_900100045.1 Paracoccus denitrificans
CGCCTCAGAAGCCGACCCGATCGGCGCCCTTGAGGCCAAGGATCTCGCGCGCCTGGCCGGGGGTCGCGACCTCGCTGCCCAAATCTTCGATGATGCGGCGGATCTTGGCGACCTGCTGGGCGTTCGATTCCGCCAGCTTGCCGCGCGCGATCAGCAGCGAATCCTCCAGCCCCACCCGGACGTTGCCGCCCATCTGGCTGGCGGTGGTGGCCAGGGGCATCTGCGCGCCCCCCGCGCCCAGCACCGACCAGCGATAGTCGTCGCCGAACAGCCGGTCGGCGGTGCGCTTCATGAAGACCAGGTTGTCCACCTCGGGACCGATGCCGCCCAGGATGCCGAAGATGAACTGGATGAAGACCGGCGCCTTGAAGAGCCCGATATCCATGCAGAAGCGCAGGTTGTAGAGATGGCCGACATCGTAGCATTCATGCTCGAACTTGATGGCGTGGGGGGCAAGCTGGTTCGCCGCGTTCTCGATATCCGCGAAGGTGTTGCGGAAGATGTTGCCGTCGGACCTGGCGACGTAGTCGCGCTCCCAGTCGAATTTCCAGGTGTCGTAGCGCCGGGCCAGCGGGTGGAAGCTGAAATTCATGCTGCCCATGTTCAGCGAGCACATCTCGGGCGAGAAGCGCAGCGCCGGGGCGATGCGCTCGTCGATGCTGTTGGTCAGGCTGCCGCCGGTCGAGATGTTGACCACCGCATCGGTCGATTGCCTGATGCGCGGCAGGAAGGCGGCGAAGGCCTCGGGGTCGATGGTCACGCCGCCGTCCTGGGGGCGGCGGGCGTGCAGATGCAGGATCGCGGCGCCCGCCTCGGAGGCCGCGATGGCCTGCGCCGCGATGTCCTCGGGCGTATAGGGCAACGCATCCGACATGGTCGGCGTGTGGATCGCACCGGTGATGGCGCAGGTGATGACGACGGGGGGTTTAGCCATGGTTTCCTCGCGAGATTGAATCGAGCAACGCCCTGTGAGGGCGCAGCAGATCGTCGAAGCGGTCGATGTTCGAGAAGCCGGGGACGCTGCGGGCGGCCTGCGCGCCGCTGACCAGCTCGACCACGCGGTCGTTGAAGGGCGTCGCCAGGCCATGCTCGCGCCCGGTCCGGCAGACGATGCCGTTGATGAAATCGATCTCGGTATCGCGGCCCTTCTCCAGATCCTGCAGCATCGAGGCGCGCAACTGGCGATGCTGGCTCCATATCTTGCGGATCAGCGGCAGCACCCCGAGGACCGAGGCGGGGGAGGCGAGTGCGAAACGCTCGAAATCCTCGCCCTGCATGGGGGCCATGCGATGGCCCGCCGCATGGGCGGCGCGCACCGTCTCATCGGCGATGAAGGCCACGCAAAGCAGCGCGCGCGGGTCGTCCATGACCTCGCCGAAGGTGCAGCCGAGCGCTGCGGACATGCCGCTGAAGGTCGCGTTCATCAGCACCTTGGACCAGCGGATGCCCATCAGGTCGTCCAGCAGTTCGGTCCGCCCGACGCAGGACAGGTAATCCTGCACCCCGGTCAGGCGCGGCCTGATCACCCCGTCCATCTCGCCGATCTCGAAGGCGAACTTGCGCACGGCCTCGGCGGTCGTGGTCAGGCTGGACACTCCGGGCCCCAGCCAGGTCGCGCCAAAGCCCACCGCGCCGCCGATGGTGCGCCCCTGCCCGACGACCGCGGCCACGGAGGGCTCGGGGATGCCGTTCTGCAAGGTGCAGACGACGCTTTCGCCATGCAGGAACGGCAGCAGATGCGACAGCACGGCCTTGTTGGCGGTCTGCTTGCTGAGCAGGAACACCAGATCGTATTGCCCGCTCATCGCGTCCGGGGTCAGGGCGTGGACCGGCACCAGCAGGTCCATCTCGCCCGTGACGCGGGCGCCATCGCGATCGAGCGCATCGACATGCTCGCGGTTGGTGTCGACCAGATCGACCGGCCGCCCCCCTTTCGCCATCAATGCGCCGATGATGGTGCCAAGCGATCCGGCACCGATGATTGCGGCTCTCATGCCTTGGCCTCTCCCGCAAGCGGTGCAGCGCCGTGGGTTTCATGCGCATGGTCGCTTTCGCGGCGGATGCGCAGCGCGACGGCGCGGGTCGAGGGGCTGACCTCGGCGTCGAAATAGGCCTCGTAGGCTTCCCTCGGAGGCGCCGGGCTGAGAAAGACACCGGCCAGCGTGGCAAGCAGCGACAGGCCGGCACCGACCACGAAAGGATTGTCCGCACCCATCGCCTTGGCGGCGATGAAGGCCGCCACACCCACGATGATGCCCGCATAGGCGCCCGCACGGTTCATCCGCTTCCAGAACAGCCCGAACCAGACCGGCCACATGAAGGCCGCGCCAAACGCGCCATAGACATAGGTGAACCCCATCGCCAGCAGCACCGGCGGCTTGATCGCGCTGATCACCGAGAGCAGGCCGAGAACCAGAACGGAGTAGCGCAGATGGCGCGTGGCACGCTCGTCGTCGAACTGGCGGTCGGGATAGAGCGAGCGGTAGAGGTCGTAGTATAGCGACGTGCCGCAGTTCAGCAGCATCGAGTTCGCCGTCGAGACCGCCGCCGCCAGCAACGCGATCAGCGTCAGGGCGCCGACGAAGGGCGGAGCGTAGTTCTGCACGATCAGCGGCATGATGTAATCGGTGGTCTTGTCGGCGGGCAGGCTGGGCAAAAGCGCCTTGGCGCCAAGGCCGATCACGATCAGGCACAGGAAGATCGGGATCAGGGCGATCACGGTCCACATCATCTGCAGCACGGCGGCCTTGCTGTTCCGGGGTGCCATGAAGCGGTTGATCCAGTGCGGCGCGACCGAGGCGCCCAGGGCGTTCGACATGAAGATCCCCATCAGCACCGACCAGCCGAATGTGCCCGCGGGCGACAGCAGGATGCCCGGCTCCAGCGGCTCGCCGCCGACATTGGTCGGCGCGGTGGTCGTCGCCACGGCATCGAGGATCGGGCCAAGCCCGCCGGAGGCGTAAAGGATCGCGCCCGTCCCGAAGGCAAGGCCGATCAGGATCAGCACCGCGTTCAGCGTATCCGTGGCCGCCACCGACCAGAAACCGCCAAGCGAGGTCAATGCCAGCAGGACCAGGAAGGCGAAGATGGCATATTCATACTGGATGCCGGTGATCGTGTTGAAGACGATGCCGAAACCGACGACCTGCAGATGGCAGAAGATGAAATAGCCCACCAGCATCAGCGCCGCGACGATCAGCTGCAACCCGCTGATGCGCTCGAACGGCTCGAAGCGCATGCGGATGAATTCGGGAAAGGTCCGGGCCGGCAATTCGGGCCGGCGCACCTTGTAGGCTAGGATCGGCATGACCGCCGTGGCCAGGAACCAGCCCGCGACCCAACCGATGATCGCGGCGACGCCGGTGCGATAAAGCTGGCCCGGCACGCCCATCACCGAGGCCACGCTGACCCAGGTCGCGACCGAGGTGCCGATGCCCAGCAGCAGCCCCATGCGGTGGCCGCCGGTGGTGAAGTCGGACAGGGACTCGACCTCTTTCATGCTCTTGAGGCAGGTCCAGGTCAGAAAGGCCAGATAGCCGCCGAAAACGACGAAATAAGAGATGCTCATGGCGCCCTCTTATTCGTAACGGAACAGTTTGCCGGTGGCGCCCCAACGGCGAACGCCGGAGACCTCGATCCTGCTGCACAGGTATAAGGAAACCACTATGCAGACAGCGATGCTCGCCCCCCAGAAACTCAATGCGATCAACATTCGATGCGTCCTCCATTCGAAACGGCGCCATGGCCCGCCGGCCCGGAACCAATGCTTTTGGGACGCTGGGGCGGTGCCCCACGGCAAACCGGACCCCGGCGCATTTCTGCGCCATAGCCTCCCTCATCCTCCTGCGATCTCCGCCGGGAACCCCGCCCGGCAGGTGCGATTGCAGTCGGTAGGTTAACGGGTTAGGGTCAACCGCATAAGTTCATGTTCGGACATGAACGTGTCTCAAGAGGACATTATGAGGATTTCCGCGCAATCCATGCTGCCCTCGCCCGATGAACGCATGTATGCCCCCTACAAGATCGCCGCGCTGGTCGAGGTGTTGGCGGAACAGGGCATCCCAGCCGAGGACAGCCTGAAAGGCAGCGGCATCGGCGCCGACGAACTCGACGACCCTTATGCGCTGACATCGGTGCGGCAATATATGATCGTGTGCATGAACGCGGTCTCGCTGGGTTGCAACGCCGCCACGCCCTTCGAGGTCGGGACCCGATTGCATGTGTCGGCTTACGGCATGTATGGCTATGCCCTTCTTTCCTGCCTGACGCTGCGCGATTATTTCAGGCTCGCCGTGCAATACCGTCGATTGGCGACCCCACCTCTTTCGATCGAGTGGACCGAAAATCCCGATACGGTCGTCTGGACCTTTCCCAACATATTCGTCGGAAATCCGTCGGAAAGCGTGCGGCAATTCCTGATCGAACAGCAGTTCAGCCTGCACGTCACGCATCTTGAGGACGTGGCAGGGCGCAGTTGCCCGCCGTTGAAGGCATGCTTCACCTATCCGGCACCGAAACATGCCGAGATCTATTCCAGATACCTCAAATGCCCCTGTTTTTTCGATCAGCCAGAATTCGAGCTCGCCTACGACTCGGCCCTGCTCGACCAGAAGCCTCAGATGGCGCACCGGCTGACCGCCGCGCTGGTGCAGGAAACATGCGACCGGCTGATCGGAAGCGCCAAGACCTCTGCCGGAACCTCCGGCTATGTCTATCGAACCCTGATGGATCATCCGGGTGAATTCCTGACCATGGAAGCCGTCGCGGACAGGTTGAACATGACCACCCGAACATTGCGGCGGCATCTGGAAGCAGAGGGAACGACGTATCGGCTTATCATGGATGACGTTCGATGCTCGCTGGCCATCGAATATCTGAAAACCACCAGGATGAGCACCATCGACATCGCCATACTCCTGGGGTTCAGCGATGCCGCCAGCTTTCGGAAAGCCCTGAAGCGCTGGACCGGCAAGGGACCGGGACAGCTTCGGCGGTGATCTGCGCAATCCGGCGGCATTTTTGCGGGCCGTGAGCGGGATTGATGACATAAACCTCTTGCCTGACTGCATCGCTGGGGCCGATCAGGCTTTGCGTGGCTTTTCGAGTTGCAGTTACATTAGCACTAATGTAACTGGATGACCATGAACACGGAACGCCCTCCCGGTCTTGGCGAACTGCTGCGATATGTCGGCGAACTGGTCGATGTCGGGGCGTCGCGGCGCTATCGCGACCTCGGCCTTTCCTACCGGCCCCGCTACACCCCGATCCTGCGGGCGATCCTGGCGGGGAAAACCACCGTTACCGAGATCGTCAGCCATAGCCGCCTGACCCAGGGGGCGGTCAGCCAGACCGTGGCGCTGATGGTCGCGGACGGCATTCTCGCCCGCGAAGGGACGGGGGACGGGCGCAAGAGCAGCCTGCGCCTGACCGAAAGGGGCCAGGCCCTGCTTGCCTCGCTGCGCCCGCATTGGCAGGCGACATTCGCGGCGATCGAGGCGCTTGAGACCGAGATCGGCCACCCGCTGCGGCAGATCCTCGCGAAAGCCGCCGACGCGCTTGAGCGCAAGGGATTCGCGGCCCGGCTGGAGCGGGCCGCCATTGAACAGGAAAGCCCAGCAGATCATGCCGATTGACGCGACAGCCCGGACCAACTGGTTCGATCGGGACGGGCGCAACTACGCCCTGTTCCGCCCCGAATATCCACTGGCGCTCGCGGCGCATCTTGCGGCCATCGCGCCCGGGACCGGGCGGGCGCTGGACGTGGGTTGCGGCACCGGCCAGCTGACCGTGCAACTGGCCGGTCATTTCGGCGAGGTGATCGGCCTGGACCCCAGCCGCGAGCAGGTCGAGAATGCCGCGGCGCATGAGCGCGTGACCTATCTTTGCGCCCCGGCCGAGGATATCCCGCTGAACGACGGCTGCGCCGATCTCATCGCAGCCGCCCAGGCCGCCCATTGGTTCGACCGCCCGGCATTCTATGCCGAGGCCCGCCGCCTCGCGGCCCCGGATGCGGTGATCGCGCTGATCAGCTATGGCGTCCTGCGCCTTGACGACCAGCCGCTGAACGAGCGCTTCGCCCGCTTCTATCACGACGAGATCGGCCCGTTCTGGCCGCCGGAGCGCAAGCTGGTGGATCGCGGCTATGCCGATATGGACTTTCCCTTCGACGAACTGCCGGCGCCGGCGCTGTCCATCGAGCGGGACTGGAGCTTGGGCGAGTTTCTCGGCTATGTCTCGACCTGGTCGGCGGTCCGCCGGGTCGGCGAGGCCGGGAGGACAGAGATCCTGGATGCCTTCGTGCGGGATTTTTCGCGGATCTGGGCGGACCCGGGCCAGGCACGCCGGGTGAGCTGGCCCATCAACATGAGGATCGGACGCCTGTGAACGCCGTTGCCGCCGGCCTGCGCCACAGTAATGAAAGCGGCGGTATAGGCCATCGCCTTGCGCTTCATCCAAGGGGTGCATCGGTTTCGCCGCGCAAGCGCTTCAGCCGGCCGGCCTCTCGCGCCCTCGGGCGGCAGCCATCGCACGCTTCACAACACGCGCGCCCAGACCTGACCGACGAGATCCTTGCCGAAGCTGCGATGCCTTTCCTCCTCGATCAACTCGAACCCTGCCGCCTGATAGATCCGGCGGGCCGAGACCAGGACGTCGTTGGTCCACAGGATCATGCGCCGATAGCCCCGCGCACGGGCGAAACGCAGGCATTCCTCGACCAGCCGCCGGCCAAGCCCGAGGCCGCGCGCCGCCTCGTCCACCCAGAGTAGCCGCAGTTTCGCGGTCTCCTCGTCCTCGCGCACCACCATGACCGAACCGACCACCTGCCCCTCCAGTTCGGCCACCCAGCATTTCTCGCCTTGGGGATCGAACTCCCTGGCGAACCTGCCGACGATCTCGGCGACCAGCGCCTCGAAGGTCCAGTCCCAGCCATATTCCTCGGCATAGATGCGGCCGTTCATATGGGTGATCCAGCCCAGATCGCCGGGCTCGGGGTCGCGCAGGATGAAGGTCCGGTTCTGCGGGCCGTCGCCCAGAAGCCGGCGGATGCGCGCCATCGCGCCCACCAACTGCCGGCGCCCGGTCGCCGACAAGGGCTCCAGCAGCGTCCTGACCTCCTCGGCCGAGGCGGCGTTCAGCTTGGCGAATTCCGCCATGCCGTGATCGGTCAGTCGCAGTTCCAGCCGCTTGGCATTGGTCGGGCTGGACCGGCGCTCCAGCAGGTCCTCGCTTTCCAGCCCGGCGATGATCCTGCTGAGATAGCCGGTATCGACCCGCAGAACATCGCCCAGCTCACGCGCCGATGGCGCGGCATCCGGGGCGGCGGTGGCGATCTCGTAAAGGACGCGCATCTGCGGCAGCGAATAGGAGGAGGCCAGAAGGTGCTCGTTCAGCGCCCCGACAAGCCGCGTGTGGAAACGGTTGAAGCGCCGGACCTCGGCGATGTCGCCGGGTTCGACCGCCAGGGTTGAAGATGTGCCCATGTTGCGAGAGGATCCAATGTATTGCCATTGGCAACATAAAGATGCCTGACGCACCGAGCAAGATATTTCACGGTCCTGCCGGCTGATCGGAGATCGGATCGGCCGCACCTCTGTCGGATCGTGCTTCAAGGCCAGCAAGCTGCGGCGCGAAGTGATCGAACAGAAAGCCGGCGGCCTCGCGCGCGGCTTCCGGGGCGGTGATCAGCAGGCACACCTCATCTTCGTCCTCTGCAAGCTCGAATCTCAGAAAGGCGCAGCATTCTCGCTCTCTGCGCACCATTTCGCGCAGATCGGCCGCAGCCGCCTTGCCATAGACCAGCAAGAGGGTCAGCGGCGAGCGCAGCGAGCGCTTCAGGTGACGCTCGGCGATACCGCGAATCCATGCGGCGCGGTTCTTGAAATCATCGCCGCCCAGCGTGCAGGCGATTGCCTTGTCATCAGGCGCATCGGGACTGACGGAACAGCCGCAGGCAGGGGCGGCGCAACCGTTCCCTCTCGACAAGGTCCGGCGCTTCATCGCATGCCAGACCAGAGCACCAGCGGTGGCCAAGGCGATGCCCGCTGCGCCGCCAAGATAGGCCACGCCTCCGGCGGCCGCAAAAAGTCCTGCCCCGGCAAGCAGCGACACAGCGCAACAGGCTGCGCAGGCACCTCCGATAGCCAGTGCGGTCGTCATGGGTTTCATCTGCGGACCTTCCGGTCTTGATCGGTGGATATCCGAAGGCTACCTCCTCAAGTAACTTGAGGAGCAAGCGGGTCATGGAACACGAAGCGGTGAAGATTCATGACCTGACGATCGGCGAACTGGCCGAAAGGTCCGGGTGCACCGTGCCGACGATCAGGTTCTATGAGCAGATCGGCCTTATCCCCAAGGCCGCGCGCAGCGCGGGCGGCCGGCGGGTCTATTCCCGGCAGGATGTCGGGCTGCTGAACTTTATCCGCCGCTGTCGCGACTTCGGCTTTTCGGTCGGGCAGGTGCGCGATCTGGTCGCCCTTTCGACCAGCCGCGACCGCGATTGCTTCGAGGCGCGAAACCTGGCGCAATTCCATCTTGGCAGCCTGCGCGACAAGATCGCCGAGATGCGCGAACTGGAAAGGAGCCTCAAGGCATTCGTCCGGCGCTGCGATGTCGAATGCGCCGGCGGACCTGCAGCCGAATGCGTGATCCTGGGCGATCTTGCGACACAGCGACAGGACGGTGCCTGCTGACCCTCGGCCGGATTGCCTTACCTCGCCGCCCAAGCAGCGACAGTTGGCGGATATGGACCAGCTCGGCCGGCAGCACCGCCAGCGCGAAGGGCAGGATGGCGAGGGAGTTCCGCGTCCCCCAGGAAAAGGCGTGACAGAACCCTTTCCGGGGGTCATCCTGTCACGGTCTGAAACAGGTCAGGCTCGGGAAGGTTGGCCCGGCCCCCGCCATGCGGGTCCTTCCGCTGCAAGGGTAGCGGCCCAAGACTATCAAGGCGCGTGCGTGGTGCAGGCGCCGATAGCGGGGTGTCGACATGAAGCCACGAATTTCCGTCCTGACGCTGGGCGTCGCCGATCTTGAACGATCCCTTGCCTTTTATCGCGACGGCCTTGGGCTGCCGACCGAAGGCATCGTCGGTCGCGAGTTCGAGCATGGCGCGGTTGCGTTCTTCGACCTGTCGGGCGGGCTCAAGCTCGCGATCTGGGCGCAAGACGATATTGCCCACGACAGCGGCCTGCCGAAGCGTCCGGTCAGTCCGACCGCCTTTACCATCGGCCACAACGTCCTGCGCAGGGAAGAGGTCGACGAGATCATGCGGGCGGCGCAGCACGCCGGCGCCGATATCGTCAAGACCGCGCAAGAGACGTTCTATGGCGGCTATGCCGGGTATTTCCGCGACCCCGACGGGCATTTGTGGGAAATCGTCTGGAACCCGCAATTGCCCCCTGCGGATGCCTGACCATCGGCGGCGCAATGCTCCTGGACCCTTGCCCGGCATGTCGGGCAAGGGAAGGTCCGCCCCGTTTCTGCACGAGGTTGCGCAGCCCCGCCGCATCCGGCGGGGCCGTCTGGATCAGGGTTGCGAGGTGGCCGGACCCATGGGCTGGCCGTTGACGGTGAAGGGGCCGCCGCCCTCGGGCATCTGGATGTCCCAGACATTCTCGCCGCTGGCGCCGGGCTTGGCCATGGCGCGGGCCATGCGCAGCATCATCAGCGGCTGGCCGGCCTGTTCGGGCGGGGCTGCGGCCAGCGCCTCCTCGACCTTGTCGAGCCCCGTCGCCGTGATCAGCGCCGAACCGGAGGGCGGCGCGGCCGGCCCCGCCGCGACATCGGCGCGATAGTCGATCTGATAGCCGTCGCCCTTGATCTGCGACGGCGCAAGTTTCAGATCGAACGAGCCGCGGGGCAGCAAGGCCGCCTGCAACTGCTCGGGGACCAGCTTGGCGAAGGGCTCCTCGGCGGTCAGGTCGAAGCCCTCGATCAGCATCCTGGCCGGCGCAGCAAGATCGAAGTCCGAGGCGGTGAAGTCCAGCGTCACCTCTTGCGGCAGGATCGGCGCCACCCACGGCGGCAGCACGCCTTCCGGCACGGTCACGCCCGACAGCGCGACCTGCTCTTGCAGGCGGCCGTCGGGGGTGGCCCCGGACATGCCGATCGTCACCTTGGTCGAGGCAAGGCCGAACTCGCCCAGCGGAGAGCCGATCTTCAGGTCGCGCACCGTCGCATCCATCGACAGATCGTCCCACAGCGGCATGGCAGCGCTGAGCTTGTCGCGCAGCGCGTCCTGCGAGCCCTTGATCAACTCGCCGGAGGGATGGGCGACGAACCAGGCCAGCAGCGAGAGCATGCCTTCGGTGCGCGCGCCGGTGATCTGGCCGCTGCCGTCATAGCTGGGCGCGGTTATCTGGATCTGCATCGGCTGGCCGCCCGGACCCATCAGGATTTCCTGCGACTGCTCCAGCCCCTCGGCCGTGAAGCTCATGGCCTGGTCGACCCCGCCGGCCTTGCCGGGCGCGCCGGTCAGGGACATCTCCATCCGTGCGGTGCGCTGGTGATCGCGCGATATGACCTGCGGTTCGGCCGGCGGTTCCTGCGCCTCCGCCTCGGGATCGGGTGCCAGCGGCGGCGCATATTGCACCGAGTCGATGACGTAATCCGTCATCACCGATGTCTGCTCGCGAAAGCTCATCAGCGCCTCGTCCCAGATGCCGGTGGATTCGACCTTGGTCGAACCCTTCTGCTCGAACATCTTGGGCACCACCACCGACCAACTGAACGTCTGATCCTCGCTGACGCCCCAACTGCCGTCGCCATTGTCGGTCAGTTGATAGGTCAGGGCCGAAACGCTGACCTGGGCCTGCTCGGCGGGGACCTGCGCCAGCAGCGGCGCCGGGTCGATCCTCAGCTCATAGCTTTCGCCCTGGGGGGTGACGCTGACCACGCCCTCGGTGCCGCCGAAATAGGTCTGAAAAACGCCTCTCAGCCGCAGGGCGCCTTCCTCGGTGGCGGGCACCGCCCAGGCAGCCGAGACCGGGCAGATCGCCAGAAATGCAACAAGGCCTTGTCTCAAAAACATGTTCTAATATTCCTTCGCAATCGTTCGTCGTCTTTTCGCAGAACTTCCAGGACAGGAAGATGACAGAAGGACGTCTTGAAGGGCAACCGCGTTCTTGACCCCATCCGCGCGGCTGAATACCCGGCTCCTCGTCGCCTCTCAGGCCTTTTCGTCCACCTTCGGCCACCAGGTGCCAAAGCACCACAGATTGCCCTCGGGGTCGCGGCAGATGAATTCGCGGCTGCCATAATCGCGGTCGGTCAGCCCCTCCTCGATCACCGCGCCGGCGGCCTGGGCGCGGGCGAACATCGCGTCAACGTCGTCCACGGCGATATAAAGCGACCTGCCGCCCTGCCCCGACGGCCGGCCCACCATCTCGCCATAGGCGTCGTCCCTGTCGCCGCCGCACATGATCATGGACGAGCCGAAGGCCAGCTCGGCATGGGCGACCTTGTCGCCCTCCATGTATTTCGCATGGGTGGTGAAGCCGAAGGCCCGTTCCAGCCATTCGATCATCATGGCCGCATTGCGAAAGCGGAAGGTCGGATAGATGCGCGGAGCCTCAGGCATCATGCGTTCCTCCTTTGATGGATGATCCAGAATGACATGCTGCCACCGTCACCGTCTTGAAGAAAATGTCGCCGGGCAAGCGGGTCCGGCGCCGGACCGCCCGGGACCCGACGACGGAACAGGGCAGGCACCTGCAGGCAGCGGCTATTTATAGAAGCCCTCGCGCAGGTTGATGCCGTGTTCAAGCCAGGCCTTCATGGCGCAGATCATCCCGGTCCAGCCCTCGCAATTGCCCAGGCAGCTCTTGAGCCCAGCCTCGCTGTCCGGCCAGCCGTATTCGCTGATCCGCACCAGTGTGCGCCCGTCCTCCAGCGGCTGGAAGGTCATGGTCACGGTGGTCCAGATCCGTGGCTCGCCCTCGGCCTCCCATTGCAGGACGATCCGCTCGTTCGGCACGACCTCCTGCACCAGCACCGGGAAGGCGCCGGGGAAATCGTGGAAATCCCAAGTCACCTCGGCGCCGGCGACCAGGCGCCCCTTCGCCCCGCCCGTGGTAAAGAACTTCGACAGCCTGTCGGGATTCACGACGGCCTCGAACACTTCCGCGACCGGCTTCGCGATCCGGCCGCCGACGGTGAATTTCAGTTCCATGCGACATTCCTCCTTGTCCTCTGCTCAATTATGTTATAAATTTATAACATGTCAACCGAAGATCAGGACGATGCGCTGTTCAAGGCGCTGGGGCACCGGGCGCGCCGGCAATTGCTGGACCTGCTGAAGAACGGGCCGAAAACCACCGGCGGGCTGTGCGAGGCGCTGCCGCAACTGGATCGCTGCACGGTCATGCAGCATCTGCGGGTGCTGGAGACGGCCGGGCTGGTCGTGGTCGAGCGGCGGGGGCGCGAAAGGTGGAATCACCTCGACGCGCTGCCCATCCATGCCCTGCACGAACGTTGGATCGGCCCCTATGCCGCATATGCAGCCCAGATGCTCAACGGCTTGAGGCAAGAGGTCGAAGGCAGGCAACCGCAGAATCGCGACGAATCCCTGCCGGGCTAGCCCATGCCGCCCGCGGAGGCATCAGCCAGCCAACCCGTCCTGACGCCCGAACTCCGAAAGCCGGTTCAGATCAGCGCGCAACTGGTCCGGGTCTGACAGCGCCGCCTCGATCTCGGCATGGAGTCGCCGCCAGATCGGCACCGCCCCGCCCAGGACCGCCCGGCCGGCCGGCGTCAGCCGCAGCCGGCGCGCGCGCCTGTCCGCCGGATCGGGCGCCGTTTCGACAAGACTTCGACGTTCTAACGGCTTGAGATTGGCCGTCAGGGTGGTCCTGTCCATCGCCAGCAGCGCCGCCACGCTGCCAAGGGTCGGCGGCTCCGGCCGGTTCAGCGACATCAGCAAAGAGAACTGTCCGCTGGAAATGCCCGCCGGTTTCAGCGCGATATCGAAGCGTCGCGCCAGCGCACGCGCCGCCCGCTGCGCATGCAGGCACAGGCAGGTGTCGCGCACCATGAGCGTGGTCTCGAAGGCAAGGTCGACAGCAGCGGGCATCTGAAAGGTTGACAGCGGCGGGTTCCATACGTTGATATCAACCTGCATGAGGCCGCGTCAATCGGCGCCGCCAGGGGACCCGATGCGAAAGGAGCCAGGTCGCCATGACCGCGATGCAGCCATTCCTGATGTTCCAGGGCGGCCATGCCGAACAGGCGATGGCGCTTTATGTCTCGCTCTTCGACGATGGCGAGGTGCTGGATGTCACGCGCTGGCAAAAGGACGAGCCGGGGGCAGAGGGCAGCATCAAGCTGGCCCGCTTCACCGCCGCCGGGCAGAGCGTTCTGGCCAGCGACAGCCCGGTCAAGCACGCCTTCGATTTCACGCCCTCCTGGTCCTTCTTCGTCGATTGCGCGTCCGGCGAGGAACAGGAACGGCTCTTCGCCGCGCTTTCGGAGGGCGGCGAGGTGTTGATGCCGCCCGGCGACTACGGCTTCAGCAAGCGTTTCGCCTGGGTCGCCGACCGTTTCGGCGTGTCCTGGCAACTCAATCTCGCATGACGCGGCGAAAGAAAGGAGACGACAATGAAGATCGTGACCAGCCTGAGCTTCCAGGGCCAGTGCCGCGAGGCGTTCGAGTTCTACGCCGAGGTGCTGGGCGGCAAGATCACCGCAGCCATGCCCTATGGCGACGGCCCGCCCGGCATGCCGATCACCGACGAGAAATACAAGACCTGGCTGATGCATTGCTGGCTTGAGGTCGGCGACCAGGCGCTGATGGGCGCCGATATGGACGCGGCCTGGGCTCCCAATATCGACAAGCCCAAGAACGGCTTCGACGTCACCCTGCATACCGAGGACGGGGACGAGGGCCGGCGCTGGTTCGACCGCCTGTCCGAAGGCGGCAAGGCGGTGATGCCCTTCGGCGAGACCTTCTGGTCACCCGGCTTCGGCTCGCTGATCGACCGTTTCGGCGTCCCGTGGATGATCAACACCATACCCTCGGCCGGCTGGCAGCCTTCGCAGGGCTGATCCCGTGACCTGAAGCTCCGCCAGGGCCGAGCCCGGACGATCCCGCCGGCGATAGGATTGCCGGCGGGTCGCTCTCGACATCAGGCGGGGCTATTCTCCGCCCTCGCCCAACCGCTCCAGGTCAACCCGGATCACCGAATCCATCGCGCCCTCGCGATAATCGGGATGCTCCTTGTCATGCGGCGCCTTCACCGTCACGAACAGCGTCCGGCCGTCCTCGCCGACCTCAAGGCTGTTGGGATTCGTCGGCAGGGACAGGCGCTGCTTGACCGCATAGTCCCCCGCATCGATTACCGCCAACCCGCCGGTGCCGGCCTTTTCCCCGCGCCAGGTGGCATAGATCTCGGACCGCGCCGGGTTGTAGGCCACATCCAGCGTACCGGGGCCGACCGGAACCTGCGCGGCAACCTTGCCGCTGGCGATGTCGAAGACGTAGAGCGCGCCCTTGTCGGCATCGGCCGCGAACAGGCGCTGGCCTTCGGCATCGATCGCCAGATTGACGAAGAAATGCTGCGAGGCGTCCTCGCCCTCTTCGGTCGTGTCGCCGGTCGAGATCGCACCGACCCGCTCGCCACTGGCGGCGTCGATCACCGCGATCTCCTCGATGCCGCCGCCGCCGGCATAGAAGCGCCCTGCCCCGGCGTCATAGGCCGCCCCGGCGGTCCAGAGCCCGCCCTCGATCCGGTGCAGCAACTCGCCCGCCCTGGTGTCGACGATCCAGGTCACGCCCTTGCGGCCGGGGCTGGTCACGAAGGCGAGGCCCTTTTCCTCGTCCAGCACGATCATGCGGGTATGCTCGAAGCCCTCGCCCTCGGGCTGGCCGAGCTGGATGGTGTCGAGGATCTGCCCGCCCCGCGCATCGATCACGGTCAGCGAGCCGTCCAGCGTATTGCCGGCATAGAGCCGCCCCGCGCTGCGATCCAGCGCCAGCGCGAAGGGCCGGCGCGGCAGCTGGATCCGGCGGATCGGGCGCAGGTCGTTCGCGTCCAGCACATGGATGAAGCCCGCCGAGCCCTTGTCGAAGGAGGGCACCGAGGCGACGAAGACCAGCCCCGCCTCGGCCCAATGCACCACCTCATAGGCGCCGGCGATGCTGTCGGTGCGGATCACCGCGGGGGCGAACTGGGCCGCCGTCAGGGCCGCGGGTTCGGTCGGCGCATCCTGCGCGGCGGCGGGCATGGCCAGGGCCAGTGCCATCAAAGCGGGCAGCGCCATGCGCCATCTCGTCCGGGTCTTGGGGGTCATCGTCATTCTCCTGTTCGTGGGCCGCAGGCAGCGGCAGATCAACGGAAAGGTGGGCGGGAACATCAAGGGCTTGCCAGCGCCTCCACCGGGCTGAGCCTCGCGGCGCGGATCGCCGGCACCAGGCCGAATGCGGCGCCCATCGCCGTCGCGCCGGCAAGCGCACCCAGTGCGACGGTCACGGAAAACACCACCGGCATGCCAAGACCCAGGGCCGCGACGGCGCCGATGCCGACCGCCAGCGCCAGCCCGGCAAGCCCGCCAAGGGCGGAAAGCACGGTGGCCTCGGTCAGGAACTGGACCAGGATGTCGCGCATCGCAGCGCCGGTGGCGGAACGGATGCCGATCTCGCGCGTGCGCTCGCGCACGGTGATGAACATGATGTTCATCACCCCGATGCCGCCCACGAAGATCGAGATTGTGGCAACGGCGCCCAGAAGAAGGTTCTGCGAGGCGCGGTCGGCTTCGGCGGCGGCAAAGGCGCCGGCCGCATCGGCCAGCCAGAAATCCTCGGTCCCGTGGCGCCGGATCATCGCCTCGCGCAAGAGCGCATTGCTCTCGTCCAGCCGCGCCATGTCCTGCAACGCGACGACGATCACCGACAGCTCGCCCGGGCCATAGACCCGGCTTTCCAGGCTGCGCAGCGGCATGGCCACCACCTTGTCGCGGTCGCTGCCGTTCTCGCTCAGCCCCTTGGATTCCAGCACGCCGCCGACCAGGAACGGCGACATGTTGACAAACACGAACTCGCCCGTCGGGTCGCGCCCATCGGGAAACAGCGTCCCGGCGACGGTCGAGCCCAGCAGCAGAACCGGACTGCCGCCGCGCTCGTCCGCTTCGGAAAAGAAGCTGCCTCGCACCACGTCCCAGCCATGCACGCCGCGGAAATCGCGGTCGGTGCCGATGATGTCGGTATCGATCGAAAAGGCGCCGGCGCGAACCGTCGCCTGTTCCCAGCGGCCCGGCATCACGCCCGCGACATTGGGCAGGCCCTTCAGCGCCATGGCATCGTCAAGGGTCAGCGGCCGGCGCGGCATCCGCGTATCCTGGTCCGAGCCGACCACCACCCAGTTCGTGCCGATGGCCGAGGCGCGCTTGACGAACTCTTCCTGCGCGCCGCGGCCGATGGCCAGCATGGCGACGACCGAGGCCACGCCGATGACGATGCCCGACAACGTCAGCGCCGTGCGCACCGGGCTGGCGCCGATGGCCGCCAAGGCCGAGCGCGCGGCCTCGCGCAGGGCATGCAGGAAGGCTGACCGGCTGCCGGTCGTTTCCGGCAGCACCGGGACCGCGGGCCCGGCCGCGCGGGTGCCGCTGTCGCCGGCGATGCGCCCCTCGCCGACCCGGATCACCCGTCCGGCACGGGCGGCGATGTCGGTGTCATGGGTGATCAGGATCACCGTATGGCCCCTGCCCGCCAGATCCGACAGCAGCCGCATCACCTGCCGCCCGCTCTCGGCATCCAGCGCGCCGGTCGGCTCATCCGCAAGGATCACCGCACCGCCGTTCATCAGCGCCCGCGCGATGGAGACCCGCTGCTGCTGGCCGCCGGACATCTGCAAGGGACGCGCGGTCAGTCGGTGGCCAAGGCCCAGGCTGCGCAGCAACGCCGCCGCCCGCGCCCGCCGGGCCTCGCGCGCGGCGCCGGCATGGCTGGCGGGCAGTTCCACGTTCTCCAGCGCCGTCAGCGTCGGGATCAGGTTGTATTGCTGGAAGACGAAGCCGAAGAGCCGATTGCGCAGCCCCGCCCGCGCATCGCGCGACAGCCGCGCCACGTCCTTCCCGGCAAGGTGATAGCTGCCGGCCGAGGGACGGTCGAGCAGGCCGAGGATGTTCATCAGCGTCGACTTGCCCGAGCCCGAAGTGCCGACGATGGCCACGAACTCGCCGGCATGGATGTCAAGGTCGATGCCGCGCAGCACATGGGCGCGGGCCGCGCCCTCGCCAAAGACCCGGTGCAGGCCCCGGATGCGGATCAGCGGCATGTCAGCCGTCAGATCATCCGTCACGGCGCGATCCTCAGCAGCGGCTCGCCTTCGGCGGGGCGCTCGCCGGTGACGACATGTTCGCCCTCAGCCAATCCCGAAAGGATCGCGGCATGGGCTCGGGTGCGCATCCCGGTTGCGGGATGGCGGGTTTCCAGCGCGCCGCCGGGGGTCTGGACGCGCAGGCTGCCGTCGTCGTCCAGCGCGGAAACGGGAACGGCCAGCACGTCGGCCGCGCTTTCGGTGACGAAGAACACCTGCGCGGTCATGCCCGAAAGCAACTCGCCCCCCGCATTGGCAATGTCGAACAGCGCGACATAAGTGACGACCGAACTGGCGCCTTCCTCCTCCTTGACCGGCGGGGCGGGCAACACCTGCCGCAGCGTCGCGCGATGCCGGCGGTCGGGAAAGCCCAGCGTGGTGAACCAGACCGGCATTCCGGGCCGCAGATGGACCACGTCGGCCTCGGAGACGTCGCTGCGCACGGTCATGGTGGCGAGGTCGGCGATGCGCAGGATCACCGGGGTGTCGTAATTGGCATTCAGCGTCTGGCCCTCGCGGGCTTCTACGGCGACCACGGTGCCGGCCATGGGCGAGGTGATGCGCGAGCGCGCCAGCGTCGCTTCCTCGGCGCGCAGCGCGGCGCGGCTGCGGCGGATGGTGGCGTCGAGCGCCTCGATCCGCGCGCGCAGCACGTCGCGGTCGCGCTCGGCCTCTTCCAGCGTGACGCGGCTGCTGGCGCGCCCGGCCAGCGAGGAATGCCGCCCCGCCTGCCGTTCGGCAAAGGCAAGCTGGGCCTGCAATTCGCTGCGCTCGGCGGCCAGCCGGGCCAGTTCGGCCTGCAATCCCTCGACCTGCGCCGCCTGCACCTCGGCGTCGATCTCGGCCAGCAACTGCCCGGCCTCGACCCGGTCTCCGGCGGCCACATGCAGCCGGCGCAACTGACCCGAAACCTGCGCACCGACATCGACATAGGCGCCCGGCTCGATCCGGCCGCTGGCAGTCACGGCGTTCTCCAGGTCGCGGCGGATCACCGGCGCGGTGTCGTAGTGAACGGCAGGCGGCGAGGACCAGAGCCACCAGCCCGCGCCCCCCGCCAGGGCAGCCAGCACCAGCCCTGCAAGCAGGGCACGGCGCCCCTGGCGGGCCGGCCCCTGCACGGGCATCGCCAGCGGCGGCGGCAGGTCAGTCTCGGACTGCAAGAGCGCGTTCATGCACGAGGTCCATTCGATGCCCGGATTTGAAGACAAGGAGATGCGATCCGGCGGAAGCGCGTCGACGGCAATGATGCAAGCCTGGGAACTCCCCGCAAAGAATACCGTGATCTGGCTTTGCAAGGGTCCGGGAGCGCGCCGCATTTCCCGAACGCAGGCGGCCGCCAACCGGGGTCGGGCGGCCTGTGCATGGCATCCCCGCTGTCTAGGACCGCGACGGCCAAAGCGCAACCGGCCCGACCGGGCGCTTCGGTCCCGGCGCGTTGGGCCGGGCCGCAACTGGCCCGGCCAACGGCTCGCGGCACGGTCAGAACCGCCCCCGCAGGGTCAGCGTGGCATTCCTCGGCTCGCCATACCAATTGCCGCCGCCCGGGGTGCCGATGGTGGCATAATAGGTCTTGTCGAAGACGTTGTTCACGTTCAGCGCCAGCGCCCATTGCTCGGCGATCTGGTATTGCACATGCGCATCCCAGACCGAGTATCCGCCCTGCCTGATCTCGAATTCCGGCTGGGTCCAGCCGTCCGGGGTCATGAACCAATAGGTGCCGCTGTTCGCGTGCCGGCTTTTCACCGTCACGCCGCCGCCGACGGTCCATTTGGAATAGTCACCCGGCAGGGTGTAGTCCGTCCACAGCTTGAACATGTGCTTGGGCGTCAACGCGTGATAGACGTCATTCTCACTTTTGTTCTCGTTATGGTTGTAGGTATAGCCCGCAAAGACCTGCCAGCCCGGCGCGACCTCGCCCGAGACCTCGAGGTCGATGCCCTGGCTGACGATCTCGCCAAGCGGCAGGTAATAGTCGCGGGGCTCATCCTCATAGCGGGGGTCCACCACCTTCTCGCCCTTGCGCTCGATGCGATAGAGCGCCGCCGAGACGTTCAGCGCACCGCCCATGATGGCCCCCTTGGCGCCCAGTTCGTAGTTGCGGCCGGTGATCGGGTCCAACTGGGTCGGGTTATCGGGCGGGCCGGCAAAGGTGTTGCCCTGCGGCTTATAGATCTCGGTCAGGCTGGCATAGGCGGTCCAGTCGGGCGTCAGATCATAGGTGACGGCGGCATAGGGCGTGAAGATACCGTTTTCGCTCCAGCGCCAGCTGGTGTCGCGATAGGTGACGTTGCCATCCTCGTCATACCTCTCCTCAATCTCGGAATGCCTGTAGCTGCCATAACGGCCGCCGACGATGACATGCATCCTGTCGGTCGCCTGCATGTCCAGCCGGGCATAAATGCCCTGCTGCTTGCTGCCGAATGTTGGCCAACCGGATCCGGCCCTGCCCCGCACCGGCGCGGGCAGATCCAGGCCGGGGAAGTCGTCCACCCCGATTTCGCCATCGGGAAACGCCGTGCCAACGCGGTTGCGCATCTGCTTGCCGTAGCTGCGCCGCCAGTCGGCACCCATCGTCAGTTTGTATTCCCGGCCCCAGGCATCGAAGCGGCCCGAAAGGCTCAGGTCCACCCCGTCCGAGTGGTTACCGTCGTCTTCGGAAAATGCGTCCGGGGCGCCGAAGGAACCCGTCAACGGATCGATCGGACCGCCGAGGCTGAGGTTGAGGTAATCGAAATCAAAGCGTTGCCGCGCGGCGCTGAACTTGAGCGTCCAGTCCGAATCGAACCGATGCTCGACCGAGGCGAAAAGCTCGCGGATGGTCTGCTCGCGCTTGGCCCAGTCCACCGTCAGCGCCACGTCGCGCGGCAGGCCAAGCTGGCTGCCGTCGGCATAGGTCGGCAAGCCTCGCTGCCACATGGTGCCGTATTGGCGCTGGTAGCTCACGCCGGCGCTGAGCGTGGTCGAAGGCGTCAGATCGTATTCTAGGATGCCGTAGAGGACCCGCTTTTCCTCATCCGCGGGCTTGTAGAAATATTCGCGGTCCTGCCAGACGCCGACCAGGCGGCCGCGCAGCTTGCCGTCAAACCCCAGCGGGCCGCCGATATCGGCCTCGAGCCGACGGTTGTTCCAGCTTCCATAGGCCAAGGACACAGCCGAGCGCAGCTCGTCCGTGGGGCGCTTGCGCGCCAGGTTGATCGTGCCGCCCGGCTCGCCCGCTGCCGAGAACAGCCCCTCGGCGCCGCGCAGGATCTCCAGCCGATCATAGATCGCCATGTCGAAATCCGGCTTGAAGGTCGAATCGTAGGACGTGCCCAGATTATCGATCTGGTAGTTGTCGATGACGAAGCCGCGCGAATAGAACACCGGCTGGCCCATGCCGTCCGTGGTCGCGACGATGCCGGGCGCCTTGGCCATCGCCTCGGACATGGTGGTCAGGTTCTGGTCGTCCAGCGCCTGCTTGGTCACCACGGTCACCGATTGCGGCACCTCTTTCAGCGAATCCGCCCCGCGCGCGATGCTGGCCGCGCCGCTGGCATAGGAACCGCTGCCCTCGGTCGTGGCGCCGCCGCCCCGCAGCGTGACCGTATCCAGCACCACCGCGCCCTCGCCGGCCGGCACCGCAGCACCCTGCACCGGCGGCCGCACCAGCACATAGCTTCCCGGTCCCGCCTGCTGCAGGCGATAGCCGCTGCCGGCCAGCAGCACCGAAAAGCCCTGCTCGACCGTATAGCTGCCCTGCAGCCCGGCGCTGCGTATTCCGGCCAGATCCGAGGGTTCATAGACCAGTTGCACGCCCGAGGCGGCGGCATAGCGCGCCAGCACGTCGCTGAGCCGGCCGGGGCCGATGGCATAGTCGCGCGCCTGGGCGAAGGCGGGCGCGGTGATCGCGGCGCCAAGGGTCGTGCCGATCAGCAGCGCCCGCAGGGCATTGCGCGGCACGGCCAGGCCGGTCGAGAACGCGAGGGCGCGGGCAGCCGCCACCGGCACGCAGGTAAGAGAGTTCATGCTGCTTCGTCCTGTCTGGAATGGAGGAAGGGCAGCGTGCTGAAATCACCTCTGGCTGGCACCCTTTCCCCGTTCACCGGACGAGATCGGAAAAGTGATCACCTCGGCGGCGAAAAAAAGCGCCGGGCCTTCAGCTGCGCGGCGCGACCACCACCCACCAAGGCGTTCGGCGCTGGATGCGCACCGGCAGGGTCCGCTCCAGCAGCGCCAGCCCGCCATCCGTGTCCGAAAGCGATATCGCCCCCGACACCAGAATCGCCGCCACGGCGGGATCGCAGCGCAGGACGCCACGGCGATGGCGCGCCATTTCGGCGATCACGTCGCCAAGGCGCATGTCCTGCGCCAGCAGCATGCCCTGTTCCCAGATGGCCGCGCTTTCATCGACCGTTGCCGGCGGCCTGACGCCGTTGCTGTCGAAATCCGCCTGTTCGCCCTGATGCAGGACATGGGGCGCGGCGTTCCGCGGCCTGATCTCGACCGCATGGCGAAAGACCGAGACACGCACCAGATCGCCGTCCAGTTGCCGGACGCTGAAGCGGGTTCCCAGCGCCCGGACCTCGCCGAAAGCCGTCTCGACCAGCAGCGGGCGCGGCACCGGAGCGGGATCGGGATGCGTGGTCAGAAGAATCTCGCCGGCGCGCAGGTGGATACGCCGTTCGGCGGTGGTAAAGGCGATATCCGCCGCGCTGTCGGTGTTCAGCACAAGCTGCGAGGCGTCCGGCAAGGCCAGCGCCCTACGCTCGCCGACCGCGGTGGCCACGTCGGCGCCCCATTTCTGCCAGGGCTGCTGCCAGGCCATGACCCCGGCCGAAGGGACAAGCAGGGCCCCGCCCAGCACACCCAGCGCGCGGCGCCGGCCGGGTAACGGCTCCATGGCCCGCAACACGTCCTTGCCCAGCCCGCGCGGCACCCGCTCGAAGGTCTGGAACACCGCCTGCGCCCGCTGCCAAGCCGCGGCGTGCTGCGGGCTTTGGGCAAGCCAGCGCTCGAAGGCTGCACCGTCGACCTCGCCGGGGGCGCCGTATCGCATGGCCATCGCCCAGTCGGCGGCTTCCTCCAGCAATTCGGCCCTGGGCGGTCCCGACATGTCAGGCGGCCTCCATGCAGGCCAGCAGCGCCTTGCGGATATGCCGCCTGACCGTGATGACCGGAGCCTGCGTCCGTTCGGAAATCTGTTGCAGGGTCAGCCCGTCGAACTGGGCGAGCAGAAAGACCTCGCGGGTAAAGGCGGGCAGCCGCCCGAGCATCGCGTCGATCCGCGTCAGCGCCTCGATGACCAGCAACCGCTCCTCGGCCGGCGGAACCTGGACGGCCGGCAGATGCGCGATGGTGTCCAGATAGGCCCGCTCGACCCTCTGGCGGCGCCAGTGATCGGCCAGCAGGCCCTTGGCGATATGGGTCAGAAGCGCGCGGGGCCGTTCGCCCAGTCGCGAACGCCGCGATGCAAGCAGCCGCAGGAACGTGTCGTGGGCCAGGTCGGCCGCATCGCCGCTGTCGCCCAGCTTACGGCGCAGCCAACCATGCAGCCAGCCGTGATGGTCGGCATAAAGCGCGTGAAGCTCGCATCTGGGATTCCCGCCGGCCGACACCCTGCCTCCGCACCTCGTCTCGCTGCCGGAACGGTTCCGGGTGAAAAATCCTTACTATATTGCAAAGGTATTTCCAGTCCGCGGCATCCGCAGCGACGGAGAATCTGCGAAATCCGCCGCATTTGTCGATTTCATGCCACAACCGAGCCGCAATCTGCGCCCGGATGGCCATTCCATGCCATCCGGGCGACAGCCGGGCGATTCACCATCGCGGCATCGCCGCAAGACGAAGGCCCGGCGGTCAATGCAGGCCGAACTCCGCCATCAGGCGGCGGCGCATGGCGACGAAGCCCGGCTCGCTGCGGTCGCGCGGACGCGCCAGGTCGACATCGATCAGCCGTGCCGGATCAGTGCTGTCCTTCGACAGCACCAGAACCCGGTCGGCAAGGAAGATCGCCTCTTCGAGGTCGTGGGTGACAAGGATCATCGTCACCCGTTCCTCGCGCCAGATGCGGGCCAGTTCCTCCTGCATCGTCATCTTGGTCATGGCGTCCAGCGCACCGAAGGGCTCGTCCAGAAGCAGGATCCCCGGTCGCACCGTCAGAGCGCGCGCAATGCCCACGCGCTGCGCCATGCCGCCGGAAAGCTGGCGCGGCCAGGCCGCCTCGAACCTGGCCAGGCCGACAAGGCGAAGATAGTGCCGCGCCCTTTCGCGACCCTCGGCGGCCGGGATGCCGCGCACCTCCAGCCCGAAGGCGACGTTGTCCAGCACGGTCAGCCAGGGCAGCAGGCGCGGTTCCTGAAAGATCACCGCGCGCTCGCGCCCCACCCCGGCGACGGGACGACCGTCGATCAGCACCTTGCCGCGATCGGGGGTTTCGAGCCCCGCCAGAATCCGCAGCAGCGTGGTCTTGCCGCAGCCCGAAGGACCGACGATGGCCAGGATCTCGCCGCCGTTCACGTCCAGATCCAGATCGCGCAGGACCGAAAGCGCGTTGCGATTCAGCGAATAGGACTTGGAAAGGCCGCGCACCCTGACCTCTCCGCGCAGAAGGGACTGGTGGATACCCATCACTTCACCGCCACGGATCGGCTGCTGACCAGCAGGATGTCGGCGGCCTTGAGCCTGCCCTTCTCGACCTTGCCCTCGCGTTCCAGCACGTCGATCCAGAACTGGATGTCGCGCTCGACCGGCAGCCCGCCCTCGCGCACGCCGTAGCCGGCGAAATGCTGCGCCACCTCGGGGTTCTCGCCGCGTTCGGCCAGCGCCTTGGCAAGAACCTCCTTGGCTTCCTCGGGGTTTTCGCGCGCCCAGTCGAGCGCCCGTGCCGCGCCTTCGACAAAGGCCGCAGCCTCCTTGGGATGGGCCTCGGTCCAGTCCCGGCGCAGGACGGCAAAGCCGCCGGCGATCTCGCCCAACACGTCGGTATCGTCGAAGACCGCGCGAAGGCCGCCGGTCTGGCGCGCCGCCCCCTCGAAGGTGGTCTGCCAGTAGCCGAAGGCCGAGACATCCACCTGCCCCGAGCGCAGCACCTGTTCCAGTTGCGGCCCGGGCACGACGATCAGGTTCGCGGCATTCTGCGGCAGATCCTTCTGATGCAGCGCCTCGCGGATGGTGTAGTCCAGATGGGCGCCAAGGGTGTTCACCGCGATGGTCTTGCCGGCGATATCCTCGACCGAGCGGATCGGGCTGTCCTCCAGCACGTAGAAGATCGACTGCACGTCGTCGTTGATGCCCTGCGTCGGATAGGCAGCCACGAAATCGTTGCCGCCGATGATCGAGTTCAGCACAGCCGAGGTCGCGGCACTGCCAAGGTCGAGGCTGCCGCCGGCAAGGCCGATCAGCGTCTCGGGGCCGCCCGAGGCATAGCCGAGGTTCTCCAGCTTGATCCCCGCCTCGTCGTAATAGCCGAGTTCGTCGGCCAGTTCGTGCGGGGCAAGGCCACCATGGCTGGCAAGGTAGCGGATCGTCACCTCGGCCTGGGCGGCGGTGCCGAAGGAAAGGCCCAGGGCGGTGGTCAGCGCGAGGCTGCGAAGGGTAAGGGTCATGGCATCAACTTTCTGTTTCAAGGATCAGCGGGCCGGCGCGGCCCAGCGGCACAGACGGTTTTGCAGGGAGACGAGGACAAAGTTCGCGGCCAGGCCAAGCGCCGCCAGCAGGAAGATGGCCGCGAACATCAGCGGAATCTGGAAGTTGTATTGGGCGTTCATCACCTGGAAGCCGAGCCCCTTGTTCGCACCGATCATCTCGGCCGCGATCAGCAGCAGCAGCGCCGTGGTGGCCGAAAGCCGCAGTCCGACGAAGATGGATGGCACCGAGGCCGGCAGGATCACCCGGCGAAACACCGCCAACCGGGACGCGCCATAGGTCCGGGCCATCTCGATCAGCTTGCCGTCCACCTCCTTCACGCCGCCGATGGTGGCCAAAAGGACGGGAAACAGCGTCGCCCAGAAGATGACGAAGACCTTCGATGTCTCGCCCAGGCCCAAAAGCAGGATGAACACCGGATAGAGCGCCAGCGCCGAAGTCTGGCGGAACAGTTGCAGGATCGGATCCAGCGCCCGCTCCACCGCCGGGATCTGGCCCATCAGCAGGCCCAGCGGGATGCCCAGAACCACGGCACCGGCGAAGGCGATGCCCGAGCGTTGCAGGCTGATGGCGATGTCGTCCACCAGCGCGCCCGAAGCGATGCCGTTCCACAGCGCCGCGGCGATCTTGTCCAGCGGCGGCAGCACGGCAGGGCTGACCCAGCCCATGGTGCTGGCCACCTGCCACAGGACCAGGAAGCCCGCCAGCAGGCCATAGCGCGACAGGCCATGGCGGGCGACGGCGGCGCCCCGGCGCAGCAGCGACCCGCCCGGGGCGGAATCGCGCGAAAGCGGAATGGGCGGGGTATCCAGATGCTGCAAGGTCATGGCGTCACTCCGCCGCATGGGTCGACCGGCGCTCGACCGCCCAGCGGTTCTCGGGGAAGGGCAGGCCCAGGTTCTCGCGCAGCGTGCGGCCTTCGTATTCGGTGCGGAACAGGCCGCGGCGCTGCAATTCGGGAACCACCAGGTCCACGAAATCGCTCAGGCCGGTGGGCAGCCAGGGCGGCAGGATGTTGAAGCCGTCCGCGCCCTCGTTCTCGAACCATTCCTGCAAGGTGTCGGCGATCTGCTCTGCGCTGCCGACGATGGTGAAATGGCCCCGCGCCGAGGCGATCCACTGGTAAAGCTGGCGGATGGTAAAGCCGTTCTCGTCGGCGATCTGGCGGATCAGCACCTGGCGCGATTTCATCCCCTCGGTCGGGTCCAGCGGCGGCAGCGGGCCGTCGAGGTCCGCCCCGGTCAGGTCCAGCGTGCCGCCGGTCAGCCCCTTGATCAGGGCGATGCCGTCCTCTTCCAGGATCAGGTCGGTAAGGCGTTCGTATTTCTCGCGCGCCTCGGCCTCGGTCCGGCCGACGAAGGGCGAGACGCCGGGCATGACCAGCACATGGTCGGGGTTGCGGCCAAGGCCACGGGCGCGGGCCTTGATATCGCGATAGAATTCCTGCGCGGTATCAAGGCGCTGATGCGCGGTGAAGATCACCTCGGCCGTGGCGGCGGCAAGACCGCGACCGTCCTCGGACTGGCCGGCCTGCACGATGACCGGATGGCCCTGCGGCGAGCGCGAGACATTGAGCGGCCCCTTGACCTTGAAATGCTCGCCCTGGTGATCGGTGAAATGCACCTTCTCGGTGTCGAAGAACACGCCCGTTTCCTTGTCGCGGATGAAGGCGTCGTCCTCGAAGCTGTCCCACAGCTTCCCGACCACATCGACATGCTCGGCCGCACGGCGATAGCGCCAGGCATGGGGATGCTGCTGGTCGAGGTTGAAGTTCCGCGCCGCGCTTTCCGTGGCTGTCGTCACCACGTTCCAACCCGCGCGCCCGCCCGAGATCAGGTCGAGCGAGGCGAACTTGCGGGCAAGGTTATAGGGCTCTTCATAGGTGGTCGAGGCCGTGGCGATGAAGCCGAGATGCTTCGTGAGGGGTGCGAGCGCCGCAAACAGCGTCACCGGCTCGAAGCCCGCGACCTTGGCGTTGCCGCCCTCGATGCCGCCGCCAAAGGCGATGGCCAGGCCGTCGGCCAGGAAATAGGCATCGAACAGCCCGCGCTCGGCTTCCTGCGCAAGCGCGACGTGGAACTCCAGGCTGGTCGCCCCGTCGACGGGCTGGTCGGGGTGGCGCCAGGCGGCGATATGCTGGCCGCCGCCGGGAAGAAAGGCGCCAAGGCGAATCTTGCGTGTCATGTCTCTTGTCCTTCAGGCAAAGGGGGATCGGTCCGCCCGTGGCAGGTCGGGGCCGGTCTGGATTGGAAATGCTGCTGGTCGGGCTTGGCCTTGCCGACCGGGGCGGCTGCCGCTCGGCCGCGCGTCAGCCGGTCAACGGGGCCGGGCCAGCCGATGGGCCATCGCGCACAGGCGACATGGACCACCCGATGGACCGGCGGCCTGGAATTTCGACCTGTTGCCGGAGGTCGGCAATGCGGAGTGTCATGGCCCTCTCCCAATGACGATCTATCTTGTCGTCTAATATTCCCCAGACATCCGGCCCGGGCCATTCCAAAGACTCACCCTCTGGGGGAAGCCTTTCATCGTTCATTTCCATCCTGGGAGAAGAAGATGCTGGAAACCCGGTCATCGCTGTCGGGGCCGGTCCTTCCCCTGCCGATCCATGTGCCCGGCTTTTCGGAACTCCTTGCACCGGTCGCATGAGGCGGCTTGCCTTCCTTGTCGGGCGCGATGCGTCACACTGGATTTTTGCATGGCTGACGCGCGGGTCGCATGAATGTCCGCAGCGCATATGAAAACGGCGGGAAGTTCCCGCCGCTCCGTCTTCAGTCATCTGCTTCGATCATCTGCCGAGGGCGTCGTAGCCCTGTTCCCATGTCGTCTTTGGTGCAGGAAGGCTCTCCAGATGCCTCGCATCGACCGCATCGCGGTCGTCCAGGATATCCGCAGCCGCCTTGAGCGTCTGACGCTCCTTGAAAATGGCCTGCTTCACTTCGCTTTTGCTCGGTTCGTTGGTCATTTTAAGTCCTCCAAACGGGCTGCACAGGGTTGCGCCACCTGGTCAGCATAGCACATCCGGCATCATTTTACACGATAAAGTATATCGTCTTTACCATGAATTAGCAGATCCTCACCATTTGCGAGGCATGCCGTCGATTCCCGAGGATGAACCGCAGGGCGGCGATACCGCACGGCGGCCGGCTTTTCCGCCCTGCGCGTCAGCGGTTGCGGGTATCGACGGGATAGGCGGTGCTGAAGTGGATGCGCTCCATCGAGAAATGCGAGGTGACGTTCTTGATCGGCACGGCATCCGTCAGCCGCTTGTAGAACAGATCGAAGGCGGCCATGTCCGGCACCGCCACGCGCAGCATGTAATCCATCCGCCCCGCCATGCGGTAGACCTCCATGATCTCGGGCAGCTGGGCAACGGCGCGGGTGAATTCCTCGCGCCATTCCAGCGAATGATTCGGCGCCTCGATCTCGACGAAGACCAGGATGCCGAATCCCAGCTTGGCGGGATCGGCCAGCGCCACCCTCCCGGTCAGCACGCCCAGCGCCTCGAGCTTTTGTATCCGTTTCCAGCAAGGCGTCTGCGACAAGCCCACTTTCTCGGCGATCTGCGCGATGGGCAAGGTCGCATCGCGCATCAGCTCCGCCACGATCTTGCGGTCGATCAGGTCCAGATCCTGCATTTCTCTGCCTTCTTCACGTCAGGGATTCGGGTGCGGTGACCGGGCTACAATTAACGATATTGTCTATGTGTTCAATCGTGTATTATAAAGCCTGACGCAACAGGCGATTCTGCCAATGGAGGCCATAGCGACATGAACCAGTTCATCGTGACGAACGGGACGGGCGCCAATGCCGAGGAAGGCCAGTTGTTCTCGGTCCGGCTGATCGATCGCAGGACGGGTGAGGTTCCCAGCCTGAACGGCATCCCGCTGAGCATGTTGACCCACTCGCCGCGCGCCGCCATCGCGGCCTTCATGCGCGGCCGCGACCGGCTGCTGTGGCGGGCCGAGGTCGAGCCGGTCAACGCCCGCGACGGAGGCTCCAGCCATGGTGCGGTATCGTGAAGGACTGCTTGACCGGCTGCTGCTCCTGACCACCAGCAAGGCCCGGGCGATGCCGCCCGGCCGCAGAAAGGGCTGGGATGCGATCCTGCCGGACCCGGCATGGACGGTCCGGCGGGCCGGTCCGCGCTGGTTCGCGCTCTGGGACAGGGACCGGCAAAGGCTGCGGCGGTTGCGCATCCTGCTGCTGCCGGAGGACTGGCTGGGGCTCAGCGCGGCCCAGGAAACGGCGCTGGCGCTGGAGCAGTTGCGGCCGGCCGAAAAGATCCCGGCGCCGTTCAGCACGCCCCTGCACGAGGCGCGGGCAAAGCTGCGCCGCATCCAGTCGCGCCTGCCGTGACAAGGCGGCCGGCGCAAGGGCACGGCAGTTCCGGTCAGGCGGGCCGCAACCATCGGGGACGCGCTTGACGGCAGGGCCGGCCCCTGCGGCGGCGTTCAGCCGACCGCAAGCAGGGGTGCCGCATCATGTCGGGAAAGATGCGCGGCGAATTGCGCCACCGCCCGGTCCAGCCGCGTCGAGGCAGCCTCGGAAGCCAGGCCATCGGGGCCGAAATCCGATGCGGAAACGTAAAGCCCCGTGGCCAGCGTATGGGCCTCGAAGAACCCGAAGACCGGGCGAAGCTGATGCTCGATCACCAGCGCATGACGGTCCCCGCCCCCGGTGGCGGCCAGCAGCACAGGCTTGCCGACCAGGGCAACGGGCTCGATCAGGTCGATGAAATGCTTGAACAGCCCGGTATAGCTGCCCTTGTAGACGGGGCTGGCGACGATCAGCGCATCGGCGGCCAGAAAGGCATCCAGATGCCGAGTGTGGGGTCCGTCCTGCGGTTGCCGCAGCGAACCGAAATCGGGACCGAGATCGGCAATGTCAAAGACATGCGCGCTGCCGCCGAAGCGCGCGACGGCGCGGCGCGCGGCCTCTTCGACCAGGCTGCGGGTTTTCGAGGGTCGGCTCCACGAGCCGGCAAAAGCGACGATGCGAGGTCCAGGCACTATATTCTCCCGAAAAGACGACTTGATTCATGGTGAAATACTTAGGCCGCGGCTGCCCGAGCGGCCATTCCAAAGCCGGGCGGCCCAGAGGATGAAAACCACCGCCAAGCCGCCGGATCGGAGAACGGGCATCCCCGGCACCGCACCGGCAGGCCGCGCAAGGGGATCGCGGGGATGTTCCCGCCGGGAACCGGATCGAGGCGTCATCGTCCTTTCCCCGGACACCCCCGCGCAAATGAAGCGGCCCCGGATGTCAGCCTACCGGCTCCGGCAAGCGGTCCAGCAATTCGGCCAGACGGGCGCATTGCACGCGAATATCGGGGATCGCCGTGATCTCCCAAAGCGCAGCACGGGCGCAGGGACCGATGGCGAACAGCCGGGACGACACCCTGCCGTCGCGCGCGATCAGCCGGGCCTCCCTGGTCGTGTCGAGGCCAAGCCGCAGCGGGTCCAGCCGCCCCTGCCCCGTCGCGATCAGGTCCAGCACCACCGGCGAGCTGTCGGTTTCGGGATCGCGCCGGATGCCGCGACAGTCGATGACATGACCGGCCGGCAGCAGGTGCGGGCCTTCGGGTGTCAGCACATGCACGCCGTCATCCGCCAGGCGTTCGAACCGGGCCCTGAGCACATGCAACTGGCCCCGCGCCTGGGCATCGGCGATCAGTGCGGCCGATTGCGGCGGCATGCGGTGGCGATGCACTTCCCACCACGAGGCGGCGTGGCGCAGAAAGCGGCGCCGGCTGTCCTCGTCCCAACCCTGCCAGATCGCGCTGACATGGGGACGCAGCCCGTCCAGGACATCGCGCCAGCCAAGCCCTTCGGCCTCGGCCTGGCGGATGCGCGCCCGCAGCCAGTGCAGCACCCGGCTGACCGGGGCGCCAAGCGGAATCTCGTCGCGCGCGATCGCCATGGCACGGCTGGCGGCATGGGCGCGCGGCAGCAACCCGCGCCGCGACAGGCAGGTGATGCTGCCGCGATGCCCCCGCCCAAGCAGCGTAACCACATGGTCCACCATCGACAGGCCGGTGCCGATGATGACCACATCGGCCCCGGAATCGGCCGGGGGCGCAAAGTCCCAACCACCGCGCATGCCCTTGGGGGGATGCTGCGGAACCGCATGGCCGGTGGCAAGGATGGCCAGGTGGCCCATGATCGCGCTGCCATCCTCCAGGCAGGCCCGCACGCAACCGGGTTTTTCCTCGATGCGCAGGCATTCCTGGCGGTGGCAGGTCAGCCGGTCCCCGCCCCAGGCGGTAAGCAGGTTTTCCAGATAGCGGCCATAGGCCGTCCGGCCGGCAAAGCAATCGGGCGTGGCCTCCGGCGCCTCGCCCGAGCTGTGCAGCCAGCGCAGGAAATGCTCGGGATCGTCTGGAAAGGCACTCATGTTATGGACGCGCGTGTTCAGCAAGTGACCCGGATCATCCGTCGAATAGGCGATGCCGCATCCCAGGCTGTGCGATTTCTCGATCATGCTGATGCGCAGGAAGGGATCGTTCCTAAGCAGATGGGCGGCGGCAAGCACCCCGCTTGCACCGCCGCCGACGATGATGATGTGACGATGACCGTCCTGAGGAAACTGGCCGTCCATCACATCACCATCAGACAGACGAAGGCCAGCGCCCAGAAGATCGCCAGCGCCTGGCCCAGACGGTTTTCCTCTTGATCGGGCAGGATCTCCTGGTCGCCTTGCGAAAGAAAGGCGCTGAAACCCGGGTCGTAGGTGGCGTAATACATCGGTTCATCCTTTCGCATATGGTTTCCCATCCGGTCCCGGCCATGCCTGCCGGGGCCGCGTTACAGCGCAGGCCGCTCCAGCCGGGCGCGTGGCACCGACCGCAGCGCGGGCGCGGCGGGTCGGGGCGGCAGGCGCAAGGCCGCGGGTTCGATGGCGACATCGGGCAGCAGGGCGCGCAACAGGCGCCCCTGCGGCCAGGGCCCGAAGCCTGCGGCCACGTTGATATGCCCCGCCTCGCCCAGATCGACGAAGGATGCGCGCCAGCGGGCGGACAGTTCGCGCGCCCGCTCATAGTCCATCCAGCTGTCGTTCCGGCTGGCCACCACGATGGTCGGCACCGGCAGCGGGGCTTCGGGAATCCGTCCGAAGACCGCCGTGCGCGGATCGCGGCCTGGTTCGGCGGGGGCCACCAGCAGCGCCCCGCCCACCTTGAGTTGCGGCCATTGCAGCAAGAGCTTTACCGCCGCGATCGCACCAAGCGAATGCCCCACCAGAACCGCGCCCGGATGCAGCAGCAAGGCGCCGGCAATCTCGGTCAGCCACTGGTCCGGGCAGGGCCGCGACCACGAGGCCTGCTCGACGATGGCCGAACTCGGATCCGACATTGCCCACCAATGCTGCCAATGCGGCGCAGGCGATCCGTCGAGACCGGGGAGAAGTAGGGTGCGAATCATGGCGTCTCTCCTTCCGGTAAATATCTATCATGTTAGTCGAGTTTTTTCGTTCCAAAATTCGCTGGAAATGGAGAAGGAAATTCCACCGGGGCGCCGTGCCTGAATGACCGCCATGCCAGCCCGGCAGAAAAACCTAATGTTCCCGATGGGTTGATTGCTTCCTCGCCTTGCCCGGCAAGCGGACGGGCCGGTGCGGGTCGGGACCGACGGTGTCGCCATGACGGGGCCTTGGCCGGAAAACGGGTGCGATGCCGATCCGGTTTGCCAATCCCGGCCGGCGCAAGGCATCATGCGCTGGACAAGACGCCGTCTCGCAACCCCTCCAGCGAAAGCCATCATGCCCCGACCCCTGCACGAACCCGTCGACGCCGCCCTGATCCCGCGCTTTGCCGGGCATTCGACCTTCATGCGCCTGCCGGCGGTCGCCAGCGCCGAGGGGCTGGATGTCGCCATCCTCGGCATCCCCTGGGACGGCGGCACCACCAACCGCGCCGGTGCCCGCCACGGCCCGCGCGAGGTGCGCAACCAGTCCAGCCTGATGCGCCGCGTCCATCACGTCACCGGCATCGCCCCCTATGAACGGCTGGCCGTCGCCGATATCGGCGACCTGGTCGTCCAGCCCATCGACCTGATGGCCGCGCTGCGCCAGATCGAGGACGGCATCGCCCAGGTCTGCGCCAAGGGCGCCCTGCCGCTGAGCGTGGGCGGCGACCACCTGACGACGCTGCCGGTGCTGCGGGCGATCCACAAGGCGGACCCCGGGCACGGTCCGCTGGGCCTGGTGCAGTTCGATGCCCATTCCGATACCAACGACAGCTATTTCGGCGACAATCCCTATACCCATGGCACGCCCTTCCGACGCGCCATCGAAGAGGGCATCCTGGACCCCAGGCGCATGGTGCAGATCGGCATCCGCGGTTCGGTCTATGCGGCCGACGAGCACCAATGGGCCAGGGATCAGGGCGTCCGCATCATCCATATCGAGGAATTCGCTCGACGCGGCCCCGACGACGTGATGGCCGAGGTCCGCGCCCTGATGGGCGATGCACCCGCCTATGTCACCTTCGACATCGACGGCATCGACCCTTCGATGGCACCGGGCACCGGCACGCCCGAGATCGGCGGCTTCACCACGCGCGAGGCGCAGGCGATGCTGCGCGGCCTTGCCGGGCTGAACATCGTCGGCGCCGATGTGGTCGAGGTCTCGCCGCCCTTCGACATCGGCGGCATCACCGCGCTGACCGGCGCGACGGTGCTTTTCGAACTGCTCTGCGTGCTGGCCGCCGGCCGGGCCGGGCAGGGCTGACCCCGGCGCGTTTTTTCGCCCGACTGTGCGGCAGCGCACATACGGCCGGCCGGACAGGCGATAGACCGGCGGCACCTTTCAAGGTCATCGAGTATCCTGTTACCCTGTTTTCTGCATTGGCGCCTGCCCCGCTCCCTCGCCGGAGCGGGGCTTTCTCTTGTCGGGACGGCCGGGCTGCAGGGCCCGCGAAAAGATGACATGAAACTGTCGGCCCTGCGTTACCGGACCGTTTCATGCCGGCCGTAGCTTGCGCACGATCCGCATCCCAGGAGTTGCCATGACCGCCCGCCTGCTTTCCGCCGCCTCGATGCTTGCGCTTCTTGCCGGCCCCGCATTGTCCGAAAGCTTCAACCGCATCGCCTCGTTCCCAGTCACCGCCAACATGGCCGAGGGCGAGGACAGGGACCGCACCTCGTCGGCCGAGATCATCTCGGCTTCGCCGGACGGCATGACCCTGATCTATACCGACAGCCCCCTGGGCGTGGTCGGGCTGATCGACATCTCCGACCCCCGGGCGCCGAAGCCGCTGGGCAATGTCGCGCTGAACGGCGAACCGACCACCGCCCATATCATCGGGTCGCGCGCCTTCGTCGGGGTGAACACCTCGGAAAGCCACGCCAACCCCTCGGGCCGGCTTGCCGTGATCGATCTGGACAGCGCGGCCGAGGTGGCATCCTGCGACCTTGGCGGCCAGCCGGATTCGGTGGCGGTGGCGCATGACGGCAGCTTCCTGGCCGTGGCGATCGAGAACGAGCGCGACGAGGAAGCGGGCGACGGCGGGCTGCCGCAGATGCCGGCGGGATTCCTGGTCAAGCTGCCCGTTCGGGACGGCACGGCCGATTGCGCGGCGCTTGAGCGGATCGAACTGACCGGCCTGGCCGAGATCGCACCCGAGGATCCCGAACCCGAATTCGTGGACATCAACGAGGCGGGCGAGATCGTCGTCACGCTTCAGGAAAACAACCACATCGCCGTCATCGGCGCCGATGGCAAACTCGCCACGCATTTTTCGGCCGGCGCGGTCGTGCTGGAGAATGTCGATACCAGGACCGACGGCAGGCTGGACTTTTCCGGCAAGACCGACCCGATCCCGCGCGAACCCGACGGGGTGAAATGGATCGACACCGATCATTTCGTCACCGCCAACGAAGGCGACTGGAAGGGCGGCTCGCGCGGCTTCACCATCTGGAACAAGGACGGCACGGTCGTTTACGAATCCGGCGCCACGCTGGAACATGCCATCGCCGAGATCGGCCACTATCCCGAGAAACGCTCGAAATCCAAGGGCGTCGAGATCGAAAGCGTCGAATTCGCCCGCTTCGGCGAGACGCCCTATCTGTTCGTGCTGTCCGAGCGCGCCTCGGTCGTGGCGGTCTATGACCTGACCGACCCGGCAGCGCCGAAACCGACCCAGATCCTGCCCTCGGGCATCTCGCCCGAAGGGGCGGTCGCCATTCCCGCGCGCAACCTGTTCGTCACCGCAAACGAGGCCGATCTGGGCGAGGACGGCGCAGCACGGGCGCATGTGATGATCTTCGAGCGCTCGGATGCCGAGCCGGCCTATCCGATGCTGACCTCGGCCGGGGCGGACGCGCCGATCGGCTGGGGCGCGCTTGGCGCGCTGGCCTCGGCCCCCGGGCGCGACGACCGGCTTTTCGCCGCCTCGGACAGCGTCTATTCGGCCATGCCCTCGATCTACGAGATCGACATCAGCGCCAAGCCGGCCCGGATCGTAAAGCAGACCATCGTCACCCGCGGCGGCAATGCGGCACAAAAGCTCGACATCGAGGGGCTGGCCTCGGACGGCGAGGGCGGCTTCTGGCTGGCGAACGAGGGCGATGCGGCCAAGCTGGTGCCCCATGCCATCCTGCATGTGAACGAGGCGGGCGAGATCACGCAGGAAATCGCGATGCCCGCCGAATTGCTGGCGCATCAGACCCGCTTCGGCGCCGAAGGCATCGCCAAGGTCGGCAACACGCTTTGGGTCGCGATGCAGCGGGAATGGGGCGACGATCCGCAGGGGCAGGTCAAGCTGCTGGCCTATGACCTCGACGCCGGGGAATGGGGCGCGGTGCGCTATCCGCTGGAGCCGAAGGGCGAGGGCTGGATGGGCCTGTCGGAGATCGCGGTGAAGGGCGAACACGCCTATGTCATCGAACGCGACAACCTGATCGGCGACAGGGCGGCGGTGAAAAAGATCTTTCGCGTGGCGCTGGCCGACCTGCAACCGGCGGCCTTGGGGGGCGAGTTGCCGGTCGTCGCCAAGCAAGAGGTGCGCGACCTGATCCCCGAACTGCGCGGGCTGACCAACGGCTATGTGGTGGACAAGGTCGAGGGGCTGGCCTTCGACGCCCGGGGCGACGCCTGGGTGGTGACCGACAATGACGGCGTGGACGACAGCTCGGGCGAGACGCTGTTCTGGAACCTTGGCGCGCTGTGATGCCAGGGGCGGGGCCGTCGCCGGCCCTGCCCGCTAATACCGCAGCCGGGCGTAATAGGAATGCTCGGCTGCCTCGCGTGCCTGGCCCAACGTGACGACGCCGCGGGCCTTGAGCAGCGGCAGAAGGCGCAAGAACACCTCGGCCGTCACCAGCGCATCGCTCAGCGCGTTGTGGCGCTGGGTGATCTCGACCCCCAGCCGCGCAGCGATGGCCTCCAGCGAATGCGAGGGCTCGTGCGGCTGGGCGATGCTGGCCAGAAGCAGCGTGTCCAGCACCGGCTGGTCGAAGCGCAGCCCGGTCGCCGCCTCTTTCAGTTGCAGGAAGCGCATGTCGAAGGCGACGTTGTGGCCGACCAGAACCGTGTCCGAGGCATAGGCGTGGAATGCCGGCAGCACCTCGGCGATGCGGGGCTGGCCCTGCACCATCTCGGGATGGATGCCGTGATAGGGGATGGATTCGGGCGGGATCTCGCGGCCGGGATCGACAAGCTGGTCGAAGCGTTCGCCGCGCAAGAGCTTGCCGTTCAGGATGCGCAGTGCGCCGATCTGGATGATCTCGTCGCCCTGCGCGGGGTTCAGGCCGGTCGTCTCGGTATCGAAGACGGTATAGCTCAGCCGCTCCAGCGGCTGGTCGTCCAGCGAGCGACTGGAATCGCTGGCCGCGAACAGGTCGAAATCATAGAATTCCGGCCGCGCCTCCAGCGCCTCGGCCTCGGGTCCGGCCGCCGCGGTGGGCAACAGGAAGCGAAAGAAGGACAGGCCGGCCGGGCGGTCCTGTTCCAGCCACAATTCGCCGCCATGCCGCTCGGCGATGTCGCGGGCGGCGCTTTGCACGCCGGTATCGCCACCCGCGGCCGGGGCGGCCGGATCAAGCGGCCAGACCAGATCCAGATGCGCCCAGCCCGGCGTCGCGGCCGGCGCCAGGCGCAGGGTCAGCGACGGCATGCCCTGCGGCCCCTTCAACTGCCCCGCCAGCGCGCCCAGCGCCTGGATCAGCGAAAAGCTGTCCAGCCGCAGCCACAGCCCCTCTTCGGCGCTTTCGACCTTGGCCACCCGCCCGGTCTGCGCCAGCACATGCTGCGCCGCGGCCGCCAGAAGGTCGTCGCCCAGCATCTCTTGCAGGGGCCAGCGGGTCAGGATCTCTTGCGAGGCATCCGCCGTCATCGCCGCCAGCCGCTGGCCCATGGCCGCCACCTCGTCGCGGACGATGGCATGGAAGCCGTCGCGCTCGGCCGGCTCCAGGTCGGGATAGTCCAGCATGTCCAGCGCCGCGCCCATATTGGCCAGCGAGGCGCGGCTGGCCTCGGTCAGCTCGGTCAGGCGGCGGTCGCGACGGGATTGGGCGGCATAATCCTGGGTGATGTCGTCCAGAAGCAGGACATAGCCGCTGATCGCGCCGCCCTGCGACCGCACCGGCGCCAGCACGACATGAAGCAGGCTGCCCGTGGCCGTGGTGGTGACGAATTGCGCCGAAACCGCCGTATCGCCCCGCGCGATATGGCGGTCCACCGTCTCGCGCGCATGTTCGATCAGGGCGCGGTCGATCACGCCGTGGATCGAGCGGCCCAGCCCGATCGCCTCGGCCCCGCCGGCAAGCTGCCCGCCCGAGACGCGATGGAACAGGCCGCGCGCATGGTCGTTGTAAAGCAGGATGCGGCCGTCGAGATTGCAGACCACGACGCTTTGGCGCAACTCGGCCATCAGCGCGCCAAGCTGGTCGCGTTCCTGCGCCACCTTCTGCTGCGCCTCGGCCACCAGCCGGGCCATGTCGGTGCGCAGGGCCTGGCGCTGATCGGCCAGCCGGTTCACCGCATCGGCCAGCGCGGCCAGCGCAGGAGGCGAAGCCGCCTCCAGCCGCGGCGCATCGGCATTGTCGGTCAGCAGCCGCGCCGCATCGGCCAGCCGCGCCGGACCCTCGACATGGCGGGCATGAAGCCGTGCCGCCCACCAGCCCGCCAGCGCCGCCCCGGCCAGCCACCAGCCGAACAGGATCGCGCCGTTGGCCTGCAGCGCGGGACCAAGCGCCGAGACCAGCCCGGCACCCTGCCCCGCCGGCAGCGAGGCATGGAACAGCACCGCACCGCCAAGCGCCCAGAGCATCAGCGCCAGCCCCGGTGCGGCGACAGGCAACAGGCGGCGCAGGCCGGGCCTCATGCCAGCATCTCGCGGATGCGCACGATCAGGTCGCGGGTCGAAAAAGGTTTCGTCACATAGGCGTCGGCACCCGCCCCCATGCCGCGGGCGATGTCGGTGTCGCGGCCCTTGGCGGTCAGCATCAGGATGCGGATGCCGGAAAGCTCGGGATCGGCGCGCACCGCTTCGCAGACCTCGAAGCCGCTCATGCCCGGCATGGCCGCATCCAGAAGCACCAGCCGCGGCCGTTCGCCGCGGATCATCGCCAGCGCCTGCGTGCCGTCCGGGGCGACCAGCACCTCGTAGCCCTCGCGTTTCAGCATGAAGGACAACGAGACGACGATGTTCGGCTCGTCATCCGCAATCAGCACCCTATCCGTCATCGGACCCTCCCTTGCTGCGAAGCGGCAGGCTGAAGGCGAAGCACGCGCCCTGCCCCGGCTGGCTGTCGAGCCACATCCTGCCCCCCAGATTAACCACGATCTGCCGGCTGATCGGAAGCCCGAGCCCGGTGCCGGGCGGGCGGTTGCCGGCCTCGCCGCCCTGCCGGAACTTGTCGAAGACGGCGGCCTGGTCCTCGGGCGCGACGCCGGGGCCGTTGTCGCGCACCGTGACCACCAGTTCGTCACCCCGATGGCGCAGCGCCACCTCGACCCGGCCGCGGCCCTCGGGGACGAATTTCGCGGCATTCGACAGCAGGTTGACCAGCACCTGCGTCAGCCGGTCGGGATCGGCCAGCACCATCGGCACCTGCTCGGGCAGGTCGGCCAGCACCTCGGCCCCGCGCTCGCGGAACAGTTCGGCGGTGGACCGCAGGGCCGCCACGATCAGCGCCTTCATGTCCACGTCGGTATTGTGCCATTCCGCCATGCCGGATTCGATCTTGGCAAGGTCCAGCACCTGGTTGACCAGCCGGCTCAGCCTTTCGCTTTCCGACAGGATGATGTTCAGGAACTCCTCGCGCTCCTGGGGCTGGATGTCGGGCGTGTCCAGCATCAACTCGGTCAGCGCCCGGATCGAGGTCAGCGGCGTGCGCAGCTCATGCGTGACCGAGGACATGAAGTCGTCCTTGAGCTGGTCGAGGCTTTTCAGCTTTTCATTGGCGGCGCGCAGCTCGACCGTGGCCTCTTCCAGTTCACGGGCATAGGTGCGCACCTGCGACGCCTCGTCGATGATCTCCAGCACGTCGCCCAGGCTCAGCGATTCCTCCTGCGCCGCCGATTCGACCATGACGCGGGCCGAGGCGGTGCCGATGGCGCCGGCGATCTGGCGCTCGACCCGGTCCACCAGCCGGGCATCGGCGGTCAGGCTGTCCAGCGCGGTCCCGGTCTCGCGCGCGTGGTCGCGAAACAGCGCCTCGGCCCGCGCCGCGCCCAGGAAGCGGCCCGCCAGCCGGCGCAGATCCTCAAGCCGCGCCCTACCGCGCCAGAAGACCGGCTGCGCCTGCCCCCGCTGGAACACCTCGACGAACAGTAGCGCCTGGCTGGCCTCGCGCGCCGAGACGCGACCCCTGAGCGACAGGCCGACGTAAAGCCCGATATTGACCATCAGGCTCCAGAACAGCGAATGGGTCAGTTCGTCAAAGCCGGTCAGGCCGAACAGGTGCTGCGGTGCCAGGAACGCCAGGCCGAAGGGGCCGTCGAGGAACCCGGCCCCGATCCAGCCCGAACGCGCCAGCGACGGCAGCATCAGGGTATAGGCCCAGACCAGCGACCCGCCGAGCAGCCCACCAAGCGCGCCGGCCCGCGTCGCGCCGCGCCAATACATGCCGCCCAGCAGCGCCGGGGCGAATTGCGCCACCGCGGCAAAGCTGATCAGCCCGATCGAGACCAGCGCATAAGCCTCGCCCGCGATGCGGAAATAAAGATAGCCGAGCAGCAGCACCAGAAGGATCGCGGCACGGCGGATGTTCAGCAAGACCCGCGTCAGATCGCCCCCGGTGCGGGCGAAGCGGCCGCTGCTGAGCAGCGCCGGCATCACCAGGTCGTTGCAGACCATGGTCGAGACCGCGACCGTCTCGACGATGATCATGCCGGTCGCCGCCGAAAGCCCGCCCAGATAGGCCAGCAGCGCCAGCCACTCCGCCCCCTGCGACAGGGGCAGCGTCAGCACATAACTTTCCGCCCCCGCCCCGCCATCGCCAAAGATCAGCATGCCGCCGATGGCGATGGGCAGCACGAAGATGTTGATCAGCAGCAGATAGGCCGGAAACAGCCACGAGGCGCGCAGGATATGCCGTTCGTTCACGCATTCGACCACCATCACCTGGAACTGGCGCGGCAGCATCAGCACCGAAAGCATGGACAGCAGCGTCAGCGCGAACCATTGCGCGCCCTGAAAGCCCTCGAACCCCTGCCCGCCAAGCCGCAAGAGGCCGGCGATGTCGGGCTGGGCCTGCGCACGCGCCCAGATGTCGCCCATGCCGCCGAAAAGCCCGTAGGTGACAAAGACGCCGACCGCCAGAAAGGCCGCAAGCTTGACCGCGGATTCAAAGGCGATGGCGGCGACCATGCCCTCGTGCCGCTCGGACAGGTCGAGGTGCCGGGTGCCGAAGACCACTGCGAAACCGGCCAGCGACAGCGCCATGTAAAGCGTGCCGTCGCGCCACCAGGCCGCATCGGACTGGCCCAGGCCGCCGGTCAGCGCCTCATAGCCGGCCGAGACCGCCTTCAGCTGCAAGGCGATATAGGGCAGGATGCCGACCACGGTGATCAGCGTCACCAGCGCCGCCAGCAGCGGGCTTTTGCCATAGCGGCTGGCGATGAAATCCGCGATCGAGGTGATGCGGTAGCTGCGCGCGATCCGCACCATCTTGCGCAGCACCAGCCAGGCCAGCAGCATGGCCAGCATCGGCCCCAGATAGATCGGCAGGAACCACACCCCGCCCGAGGCGGCACGCCCGACGCTGCCGAAATAGGTCCAGGCCGAACAATAGACCGCCCAGGACAGCGCATAGACAAAGCTGCTGTCGATCAGCGAGCGCCCCTGATCGGCGCGGCGGTCGCCATGCGCCGCCACCGCCACCAACAGCAGCAGATAGCCGAAGGAGACGGCAAGGACGAGGCCGGGCTGGATCATCCGTCCCTCTCCTCGTGCTTCTCCGGCTCCTTGCCGCCCCGTCCGCCGCGCGACGCGCTGACCCAGGCCAGCGCCGCGATCAGCCCCACCCAGATCACGAACAGCGCCACCGGCAGAAGCGGCAGGCCAAGCACCGTCAACGGCTGGTCCCAGATCAGCAGCAAGGGAAAGTTGAACAGCAGGAAACCGGCGCCGCACAGCGCCAGCAGCACCTGCGCCGATGGTCCGTCGCGCCGCCTCATAGCAGGTCCAGCCGGTAATGCTGGCCCAGCCATTGCTTGAAGTCGCGCACGATGTTCAGCGAATCGCGCAGCGCCTGCCGGTCCAGCCGGCCCAGTTCGGTCGGGCGGATACTGTTGTCGGGCGCCTGCCCGCGCGCGATCTGCGCAAGGTTGCTGTCCAGCTTCAGCGCCATCATGCAATGCAGCGCATCGGCCAGGTCGCGCGCCAGTCCGGCATCGATACGCCCCGCCCCGGCCAGCGCCTGCAGGCGGGCGCGGGTTCCGGACGCGGCAATGCCATATTCCAGCGCCAGGGCGCGGGTGCCGTGCACGACCGGGAAGATGCCCAGCTTCTTGAGATCGATCTCGGCCGCCTCGGGGCCGCGCATGCCCGGCAGGCGGCGCCACCAGCCGCCCTCGGCCCCGCTGTCGAACTGCCGGATCGCGGCGGCGAAACGGGCGTAAAAGCTGTCGCTGCCGGTCAGCATGCGCTGCAACCGATCCCGCAAGGCGGCCAGCAGGCTTTCGTCCCCGGCGACGGCGGCGGCATCGAGGAAAATGGCCAGGTTCATCGGCCCCTCGGGATCGTCGCCATGGATCCAGTCGCGCAGCGTGTCGCCAAAGGCCTGCACGCTCTGGCACCACAGGGGCCGGCTCAGCATGATGCCGCCGGGACAGGGCGGATAGCCGAAAGAGATCAGTGCCTCGGTAAAGGCCTGCGTCACGCGGTCGAGCCCGTCGAAGGCAAAGCCGTCGCGCAGGATCAGTGCATTGTCCTGATCGGTGCGGATGATCTGTTCGGACCGGCCCTCGCTGCCCATGACGATCAGGCAGCTGTTATCGCGCAGGGCCTGCGGCGCCAGCATCTGCCACAGCCTGCGAAAGATCTGCCGGTTCAGCGCCCCGACCAGCCCGGCGATGACCTCGATGCGAACGCCGTCCTCGTGCAGCACGCGGATCAGCGCCTCGACCTGGGCGGCGGGCCGGGCCAGTTCGGCCGGGCTTGTCGCCCGCGCGATCTCGGCCGAGATCAGGTGCGACTGGTTGGCCAGAAAGCCCATCAGGTCCATCTGGCTGAGGATGCCGACCACCTCGTCTCCGTCGCGCACCAGCACGCGATGGATGCGGTGCCGCAGCATCAGCATCATCGCGTCGTAAAGATCGTCCTCGACCGAGACCGACCAGGGCGTGAAGCTGGTGAAGTCGCGCACCTTCAGCGACGCGGGCGGCGCATCGCGCAGGATGGCCTGCACCAGATTGGTCGTGGTGAAGATGCCCAGCCTGTCGCCGTCGCGCACCAGCGCATCGGCGATGCCGCGCGCCGCAAGCTCGCCGCACAGCGTCACCAGGTCGGTTTCGGCATCGACGAAATGCGGCTTGCGCAGGATGGCATCGCGCACCCGCGCGGTGACCAGCGTCACCATCTCGCGCTGCTCGTGGCGCAGCGCCTGATCGCCGGCCGTCACCGCCGGCATCCCCGCCGCATCGTCCGCGCGAGCCAAACCATAACCCCAGAGGAATCACCCATGGATCTCTCTGCCCCCTCCCGACCCTTTAACAGCGACCGGCACAACCCTCGCGGGGCTGCACCGGGCGCCAATTCGGCACTCCTCCTGCTCGCAATACCTTGATAAGCCTAAGCGAGGGCGTTTCACAACATCCTTGCTGCACGGCGTCTCATGCGAAAGGGGGACGAAGGGGTAAATCGGGCCTAGCGTTCGGCGGCGCGGAACTCCAGCTTGCCCGACAGCAGGATGGCCACGGTCGAACAGATCGCACCCGAAAGCAGGTAAAGCCCCGCCGCCGACAATCCCAGCCAGGTCGACAGCAAAAGCGCGGTCAGCGGCGCGAAGCCGGCGCCGAACATCCAGGCCAGATCCGAGACGATGGCCGAGCCGGTATAGCGGTTGCGCGCCTCGAACAGCGAGGCGACCGCGCCGGAACTTTGCCCGAAGCTGAGGCCGAGGATGAAGAACCCGACGATCATGTAGACCAGTTCGCCGGTCTTGCCCGCCGACAGAAGCAGCGGCGCCAGCGCGGCAAAGCAGCCGATCAGCAATGCCCCCACCAGCAGCAGGTTGCGCCGCCCGATGCGGTCGGCCAGCCAGCCCGACAGCAGGATGGCCAGGATGCCGCCGGTCGCCGCCACCGCCTCGATGATCAGGAAGCTGAGCAGCGTCTCGTCTGTGTAGAGATAGATCCAGGACAGCGGATAGACCGTGACCATATGGAACATGGCGAAACTGGCCAGCGGCACGAAGATGCCGATGAGGATCGCGCCGCCATCCTCGCGCAGGGTCTTGCCGATGCGGGTCGGCTGGAGTTCGCGCGATTCGAAAAGCTCGGCGAATTCCTCGGTCGCGACGATGCGCAGCCGCGCGAACAGCGCCACCACGTTGACCGAGAAGGCGACGAAGAACGGATAGCGCCAGCCCCAGTCCAGGAAGTCCTGCGCGGTCAGGTTGGCCGCCAGATAGGCGAAAAGCAGGCTGGCGACGATCAGCCCGATGGGCGCGCCAAGCTGTGGCACCATGGCGTAAAAGCCGCGGCGGCTGCGCGGCGCCGTCAGCGCCAGAAGCGAGGGCATGCCGTCCCAGGCACCCCCCAGCGCCAGCCCCTGCGCGATTCGCAGCACGGCCAGGATGACGACGGCCCAGCCGCCCACGTTCTCATAGCTGGGGATCAGGCCCATGGCGACGGTCGCGGTCCCCATCAGGAACAGCGCCGCCGTCAGCTTGGTGACGCGCCCGTGGCGGCGGTCGATGCTCATGAACAGCGCACTGCCCAGCGGCCGGGCAACGAAGGCCAGCGCCAGCAGCGCGAATGACAAGAGCGTCCCGGTCAGCGGATCGGTGAAGGGAAAGATCCGCTGCGGAAAGACGATCACCGAAGCGATGGCAAAGACGAAGAAATCGAAGAATTCCGAAGCGCGCCCGATGATGACGCCCACGGCGACATCCGAGGGCGAAACCCTGTGGTGGCCATGCGCTGACGGGACGGCCGATTGCACGGCGGGCGTGGAGGAGGATGTGCTCATGTTTTTCCGAGGAATCCGATGCGATCCAGATTCGTGCCGGGCACGGGCCAACCCGCCGCGGCGTTTCCATCCCTATTGGTGCCGGAAGCGAGAACTGAACTGTATAGGACAAAACGTCGCATGGCGAGCTTGACCTAGATCAAGGTAATTCACCCCGTGCCATGTTGCAGCCCTGCGACTCAGCCGTCCGCACCTGTCGCTCACCGACATCGGGTAGTCCAATGACCTACATACGAAAATTCGCCCGCCTGCCCTGGCTTGCCTTGCTGATTCCCCTTGCCGCCTGCAAGGCCGAGGTCCTGGCGCCCGCCGGGGACGTGGCGGCGCGACAGCGCGACCTCCTGGTGATCTCGACGCTGCTGATGCTGCTGATCATCGTGCCGGTGATGGTGCTGACGGTGGTTTTTGCCCGCCGCTACCGCGAGAGGAACAAGGACGCCGACTACCGGCCGGACTGGGACCACTCGACCAAGCTGGAATTCGTGATCTGGGGGGCACCGCTTCTCATCATCATCACGCTGGGCGCGCTGACCTGGGTGGGCACGCATCTGCTGGACCCCTATCGGCCGCTGGACCGCATCAGCGCCGACCGGCCGCTGACCGAAGAGCACAGGCCCTTGCCGGTGCAGGTGGTGGCGATGGACTGGAAATGGCTGTTCATCTATCCCGAGCAGGGCATCGCCTCGGTCAACGAGATGGCCGTGCCGGTGGATCGCCCGGTCGAGTTCACGCTGACCTCGACCTCGGTGATGAACGCCTTCTACATTCCCGCGATGGCCGGCATGATCTATGCCATGCCGGGGATGGAGACCAAGCTGAACGGCGTCTTCAACCATCCCGGCGAATACAAGGGCATCGCCTCGCATTATTCGGGCCACGGCTTTTCGGGGATGCATTTCAAGGCCCATGCCACCGACGAGGCAGGCTTCGACGCCTGGATCGAAAAGGCCCGCGCCTCGGGCGGCACGCTGGACCGCCCGCGCTATCTGGAGCTGGAGGCACCCAGCGAGAACGTGCCGCCGATGTCCTTTGCCGAGGTCGATCCGCATCTGTTCCAGCGCATCGTGAACATGTGCGTGGAGCCGGGCAAGATCTGCATGGCCGAGATGATGGCGCTGGACGCGCAGGGCGGCACCGGGCTTGCCGGCACCATGAACATGACCCGGTTGACCTATGACAAGGACCAGCGCCGCGGCACCCGCGCGCCGGTGCTGGGATGGGAGCCCTTCCAGGTCGCCTCGTTCTGCACGCCCGAGGATTCGGCGCTGATGTTCGGCAAATCGCCCGAACTGGCGCGCGCGCCGGTGGACATGACGCCGATGCGCGGCCACGCGTTGACCCCTCCGAAAGGGCCCTTCACCCCCTCGCAAGACAATGCCGTCACCTTGCTCGATCCGGCTGCGGATCGGGCGCGGAACTTCTGATCGGACGCAAGCATGGCTACGTTTTCCAACGAAACCACCTTTCTTCTTGGCCGGCTGAACTGGGACGCGATCCCCAAGGAGCCGATCGTCTGGGCGACCTTCGTCGTCGTCGCCATCGGCGGCATCGCGGCCCTGGCGGCGCTGACGAAATACCGGCTTTGGGGCTGGCTCTGGCGCGAGTGGTTCACCTCGGTCGACCACAAGAAGATCGGCATCATGTATATCGTGCTGGCGCTGATCATGTTCGTGCGCGGCTTTGCCGATGCGATCATGATGCGGCTGCAGCAGGTCTGGGCCTTCGGCGGCTCCGAGGGCTACCTGAACAGCCACCACTACGACCAGATCTTCACGGCGCATGGCGTCATCATGATCTTCTTCGTGGCTATGCCCTTCATCACCGGGCTGATGAACTATGTCGTGCCGCTGCAGATCGGCGCGCGCGACGTGTCCTTTCCTTTCCTCAACAACTTTTCGTTCTGGATGACGGTGGGCGGCGCGGTGATCACCATGGCCTCGCTGTTCCTGGGCGAGTTCGCACAGACCGGCTGGCTGGCCTTTCCGCCGCTTTCGGGCATCGGCTACAGCCCCTGGGTCGGGGTGGACTATTACATCTGGGGCTTGCAGGTCGCGGGCGTCGGCACCACGCTGTCGGGGATCAACCTGCTGGTGACGATCCTGAAGATGCGTGCGCCGGGCATGACGATGATGCGGATGCCGATCTTCACCTGGACCTCGTTCTGCGCCAACATCCTGATCGTCGCCTCGTTCCCGGTGCTGACCATGACGCTGATCCTGCTGACGCTGGATCGCTATGTGGGCACCAACTTCTTCACCAACGACCTTGGCGGCAATCCGATGATGTATATCAACCTCATCTGGATCTGGGGCCACCCCGAGGTCTATATCCTGATCCTGCCGCTGTTCGGCGTGTTTTCCGAAGTCACCTCGACCTTCTCGGGCAAGCGGCTGTTCGGCTATTCCTCGATGGTCTATGCCACGGTCTGCATCACGGTGCTCAGCTACCTGGTCTGGCTGCATCACTTCTTCACCATGGGCTCGGGCGCATCGGTGAACTCGTTCTTCGGGATCACCACGATGATCATCTCGATCCCGACCGGGGCCAAGCTCTTCAACTGGCTCTTCACCATGTATCGCGGTCGCATCCGCTATGAGCTGCCGATGATGTGGACCATCGCCTTCATGCTGACCTTCGTGATCGGCGGCATGACGGGCGTGCTGCTGGCCGTGCCGCCGGCGGATTTCGTGCTGCACAATTCGCTGTTCCTGATCGCGCATTTCCACAACGTCATCATCGGCGGCGTGCTGTTCGGCCTGTTCGCCGCCATCAACTTCTGGTGGCCCAAGGCATTCGGGTTCAAGCTGGACGTGTTCTGGGGCAAGGTCTCGTTCTGGTTCTGGGTCGTCGGCTTCTGGGCCGCCTTCATGCCGCTGTATATCCTGGGGCTGATGGGCGTGACCCGGCGGCTGCGCGTCTTCGACGATCCCGACCTGCGGATCTGGTTCGCCATCGCGGCCTTCGGCGCGGTGCTGATCGCCTGCGGCATCGCGGCCATGTTCGTGCAGTTTGGCGTCTCGATCCTGCGCCGCGACCGGCCGGAGTACCGCGACGTCAGCGGCGATCCCTGGGACGGGCGGACGCTGGAATGGGCGACCTCGTCGCCGCCGCCGGCCTATAACTTCGCCTTCAACCCGATCTCGCACGGGCTGGATACCTGGTGGGAGATGAAGCAGCAGGGCGCCACCCGCCCGACCGGCGGCTATATGCCGATCCACATGCCGAAGAACACCGGCACGGGCGTGATCCTGGCGGCGCTGGCCACGGTCTGCGGCATGGCGCTGGTCTGGTATGTCTGGTGGCTGGCGGCCCTGAGCTTCCTCGGCATCATCGCGGTCTCGATCGCGCATACCTTCAACTACAACCGCGACTATTACATCCCCGTCTCGGAAATCGAGGCGACCGAGGATGCCCGGACGCGCCAGCTTGCGCAGGGGGTTTGAGACATGAGCCACGCGACGACCGACACCATGCGCCAATACTGGGAGCTTGAGCCCCACCACCACCCCGAGGGCGCCTCGACCAGCCTGGGCTTCTGGGTCTACCTGATGAGCGACTGCCTGATGTTCGCGGTGCTCTTCGCGGTCTATGGCGTGCTGGGCACCAGCTTCGCCGCCGGGCCGGGGCCGAAAGACCTGTTCGACCTGGAACTGGTGGCGGTCAACACCGCCATGCTGCTGCTGTCGTCGATCACCTTCGGCTTCGCCATGCTGGCCATGGGCAAGGGCGACCAGCGCGGCACGCTGCGCTGGCTGGCGGTCACGCTGTTCTTCGGCCTATGCTTCCTGGCCATCGAGCTTTACGAGTTCCACCACCTGATCCATATCGGCGCCGGCCCGCAGCGATCCGGGTTCCTGTCGGCCTTCTTCACGCTGGTCGGCACGCATGGGCTGCATGTCACCTTCGGCTCGATCTGGCTGGTGACGCTGATGGTGCAGATCACCCGGACCGGGCTGATCCCCGCAAACCAGCGCCGCATGGTCTGCCTGTCGATGTTCTGGCACTTCCTCGACGTCATCTGGATCGGCGTCTTTACCTTCGTCTATCTGCTGGGGATGATCTGATGTCCGCCGAACACGCACATGCCGCACATCACGACGATCACGGCCATGACCACGGCAGCCATGCCTCTTATATCAAGGGCTTCCTGCTGTCGGTGATCCTGACCGCGATCCCCTTTGGCCTGGTCATGGCCGGCGGCTTCGAAAGCCGCGCCCTGACCGCCGTCACGGTGATCGGCTTTGCCGTGGTGCAGATCCTGGTCCACATGGTCTATTTCCTGCACATGAACGGCAAGCAGGAAGAGGGCTGGACCATGCTCTCCACCATCTTCACCGTGGTGGTGGTGGTCATCCTGCTGGCCGGCTCGCTGTGGGTCATGTATCACATGAACACCAACATGATGCCGCAGATGGACCATGAACTGATGCAGGGCTTCGGTTCGTGACCCTGCGCCGGCTGGCGGCGCTGGCCGGGGCGCTGGCGGTCTTCGTGGCGCTGATGGCGCTGGGGGTCTGGCAGGTGCAGCGGCTGGCCTGGAAGACCGACCTGATCGCCCGGGTCGAGGCGCGTCTGGCCGAGGCCCCGGCACCCGCCCCCGGACCTGCCGAATGGGCCGGGATGGACGCGCGCGACGCGGAATATCGCCGGGTCTCAGTGACCGGAACCTATCGCGCGGACGGCGACACGCTGGTCAAGGCGGTGACGGAACGCGGGCCGGGCTTCTGGGTGATGACGCCGCTGCAAACGCCCGAGGGCTGGACCGTGCTGGTCAATCGCGGCTTCGTGGCGGATGCCGCGCGCGACGACCGCCCCCTGCCCGGCGGCGAGGTCACGGTGACGGGCCTGCTGCGCATGAGCCAGCCCGGCGGCGCCTTCCTGCGCGGCAACGACCCCCAGGCCGGGCGCTGGTATTCCCGCGACACGGCCGCCATCGCCGCCGCGCGGGGCCTTGGCCCGGTCGCGCCCTGGTTTCTGGATGCCGATGCCCACGGCGACGGGGCGCAGCCCGTCGGCGGGCTGACCGTGGTCCGTTTTCGCAACAGCCATCTGGGCTATGCGGCGACCTGGTTTTCGCTGGCGGCGCTTTGGGCGGGCTGGCTGCTGTGGGCCAGGCGCCGGGGCGCGCGGGACTGACGGGCGCAAAGGGCCCAAAGGCCCAGGGGATCGGGAAAACCCACGCGGCTTGACTTGAATCAACGTCCTGGCGGCTTGATATTCGCAAGGGTGGGCAAGATGCTGGCGCCGCCCGGTCGGAATGGCCCAGCCCCGCCCCATCGTCATCCGGTCCCTGCGTGCCCGCGCGCCCCGCGTCCGCCAAGGAGATGCCCATGAAGACCCCGACCAGCGCACCGAAGCCCGCTGTCGCATCCGCCGAGTTGCCGCCCGTGCCCTGCCCCGAACCCTTGGGCAGAGAGGCGTTCCGCACCTTCGACCGCATGCGCGAGGCGATGACGGCCCAGTTCACCGGCGGGCTGTCGCCGGCGGCGCTGACGCTGGCCTTGCAGGATTGGACCATGCATCTGGCCGCCGCGCCGGGCAAGCGGATGGAGCTGCTCGACAAGGCCAACCGCAAGGCCGCGCGGCTGTTGTGCCACCTGGCCGCGCTTTGCGTGAATCGCGAGGCGCCGGCCTGCATCGACCCGCTGCCCGGCGACTATCGCTTTGCCGCCGAGGGCTGGAAGAAGCCGCCCTTCAGCATATGGGCGCAGGCCTTCCTGCTGCAACAGCAATGGTGGCACAACGCCACGCACGAAGTGCCGGGGATGAACCCGCATCACCAGGAGATCGTCTCGTTCACCGCGCGGCAGATCCTGGACGTGTTCTCGCCATCGAACCTGCCCTTCACCAACCCCGAGGTGATCGCCCGCACCATGGAAACCGGCGGCATGAACCTGGTGCAAGGCATGCGCAACTGGACCGAGGACATGATCCGCCAGGCGACCGGCCAGCCCCCGGTCGGAACCGAGGATTTCGTGGTCGGCAAGGACGTGGCGGTGACGCCGGGCAAGGTCGTCTACCGCAACCACCTGATAGAGCTGATCCAATACGCCCCCGCCACCAGGACGGTCATGGCCGAGCCGATCCTGATCGTGCCGGCCTGGATCATGAAATACTACATCCTGGACCTCTCGCCGCAGAACTCGCTGATCCGGCATCTGGTGGCGCAGGGCCATACGGTCTTCTGCATCTCCTGGCGCAATCCCACGGCCGAGGATCGCGACCTGACGCTGGACGACTATCGCCGGCGCGGGGTGATGGCGGCGCTGGAGGCGATCAACGCCATCCTGCCGCAGCGCAAGGTCCATGCCGTGGGCTATTGCCTGGGCGGCACGCTGCTGTCCATCGCCGCCGCCGACATGGCGCATGGCGACGACGACCGGCTGGCCAGCCTGACCTTGCTGGCGGCGCAGACCGATTTCAGCGAACCGGGGGAACTGGCGCTGTTCATCGACCACAGCCAGGTGAACCTTCTGGAAAGCATGATGTGGAACCGGGGCTACCTGTCCGCCGACCAGATGGCCGGGGCCTTCCAGCTTTTGCGCTCGAACGACCTGATCTGGTCGCGCATGGTGCATGACTATCTGATGGGCGAGCGGCGGCCGATGATCGACCTGATGGCCTGGAACGCCGATTCGACGCGCATGCCCTACCGGATGCATGCGGAATACCTGGAGCGGCTTTACCTGGACAACGAACTGGCCGCCGGGCGCTTCATGGTCGAGGGGCGGCCCGCCGCGATCCAGAACATCCGCGTGCCGATGTTCGTCGTCGGCACAGAACGCGACCATGTTGCGCCCTGGCGCTCGGTCTTCAAGATCCATTACCTCAGCAATACCGAACTGACCTTCGTGCTGACCAGCGGCGGCCACAATGCCGGCATCGTCAGCGAGCCGGGCCGGCCGCACCGGCGCTATCGCATCGCGCTGCGCGAGGCCGGCGGGCGCTGCCCCGGCCCCGACATCTGGGCCGAGACCGCCGAGGCACGGCCGGGATCGTGGTGGGACGCCTGGACCAAATGGCTGGCCGCGCATTCCTCGGCCAAGCGCACCCCGCCGCCGGCCATGGGCGCGCGCAAGGCCGGCCATGCGCCGCTGGCCGACGCGCCCGGCACCTATGTGCTGCAACGCTAGGCCAAGACCCCGCGCATTGAACAGCCCGGCGAATATCGCCAAACAGGTCAGGGACAGGTGACTGCCGAAGGAGAGCCCCATGAAGCCAGCCGAGATCGCCCCGGACGAGGTCGCATGGCACGCCCGCAGCGGCGAGGAGACCTGTTCCGCGCTGGCGACCAGCCTTGACGGGCTTGGCCATGACGAGGCCGCGCGGCGGCTGGAGCGGTTCGGCCCGAACGAGCTGCCCCCCGCCGCCCGCACCCATCCGGTGCTGCGCTTCCTTGCCCAGTTCAACAACGCGCTGATCTATTTCCTGCTTTCGGCGGCGGTGGCGGCCATCGCGCTGGGGCATGTCATCGACGGCGTGGTGATCGTCGTCGTCGTGCTGGTGAACGCCGTCGTCGGCTTCATCCAGGAAGGCAAGGCCGAACGCGCGCTGGACGCCATCCGCGACATGATCGCCCCCCATGCCGTCGTGGTGCGCGAAGGCGAGCGGCACACGCTCGACACACGCGAGATCGTGCCCGGCGACATCGTGGTGATCGAGGCCGGCGACAAGGTGCCCGCCGACCTGCGCCTGGTGCGCGCGCGCGGGCTCAGCGCCGACGAGGCGATCCTGACCGGCGAATCGGTGCCCGCGGAAAAGACCGAAGGCCCGGTCGCGCCGGATGCCGTGCTGGGCGACCGCGCGCCGATCCTGCATTCCGGCACGCTGGTCACCACCGGCCAGGGCATCGGCGTCGCGGTGGCGACCGGCCCGCGGACCGAGATCGGCCGCATTTCCGGCATGATCGGCGCCGTGCAGACCCTGACCACGCCGCTTCTGCGCCAGATCAACGCCTTCGGCACGCGCTTCACCTGGCTCGCCATCGCCACCGCCGCGCTGCTTTTCGTCTTTGCCACGCTGATCCGGGGCTATGCCCCGCTCGACGCGTTGATGGTGGTGGTGGCGCTGGCGGTCGGCGTGGTGCCCGAGGGGCTGCCCGCCGTCATCACCATCACCCTTGCCATCGGCGTGCGCCGCATGGCCGCACGCAATGCCGTGGTGCGGCGCCTGCCCGCGGTCGAGACGCTGGGCGCAACCTCGGTGATCTGCTCGGACAAGACCGGCACGCTGACCCGCAACGAAATGACCGTGCGCCATCTGGTGACCGCGGCCAGCGTCACCGCGATTTCCGGCACCGGCTACGCTCCCGAGGGGGAGTTTTCCGGCCCCGACGGCACCGAGCCCGCCCCCGAGGCGGAACGCGAGGCGCTGATCCGCGCCGGGCTTCTGTGCAACGACGCCCTGCTGGTCGAGCACGAAGGGCATTGGGCCGTGCTGGGCGATCCGATGGAGGGCGCGCTGGTCGCCGCCGCCGCCAAGGCCGGCCTGCACCCCGAAACCGAGCGCACCTCGTGGAACCGGCTGGACGAGATCCCCTTCGACGCACAGCACCGCTTCATGGCGACCCTGCATGACGACCCCCAAGGCGAAAGGCGCATCTTCGTCAAGGGCGCCCCCGAACGGGTGCTGGCCATGTGCGGAACCCAGGCGGCGGGCGGGACCGCCCTGCCCCTGGACCCCGGCTATTGGCAGGAATGCATCGACGCCTGCGCCGCCGGGGGCGAGCGCGTGCTGGGCTTTGCCGGCATGGCCGTCGGCCCCGGGGTCGAGCGGCTGGATTTCGACATGGTCGAGGGCGGGCTGACCTTCCTGGGCCTTGCCGGCTTCATCGATCCGCCCCGCGACGAGGCCATCGCCGCGGTGGCGGAATGCCGCTCGGCCGGGATCGCCATCAAGATGATCACCGGCGACCACAAGGGCACGGCGGCGGCCATCGCCCGCCAGCTCGACATCGCCGACGATCCCAAGGTGCTGGAGGGTGCGGCGCTGGACGGCATGCCGGACGAAACGCTGCGCCGCGTGGTCGAGGAGGTCAGCGTCTTTGCCCGCGCCACGCCCGAACACAAGCTGCGCATCGTCAACGCGCTGCAAGCCAACGGCCATATCGTCGCGATGACCGGCGACGGGGTGAACGACGCGCCCGCCGTCAAGCAGGCCGATGTCGGCGTCGCCATGGGCCGCAAGGGCACCGAGGCCGCCAAGGAGGCGGCGCAGATGGTGCTGCTGGACGACAACTTCGCCTCGATCGTCGCCGCCGTGCATGAGGGCCGCACCGTCTACGACAACATCCGCAAGGTGATCGGCTGGACGCTGCCCTCGAACGGCGGCGAGGTGCTTTGCGTGATCCTGGCGATCATCCTGGGCGTGACCCTGCCGATGACGCCGGTGCAGATCCTGTGGATCAACATGATCCTGACCGTCACGCTGGGGCTGGTCCTGGCCTTCGAGCCGCCCGAGCCCGACGTGATGAACCGCCCGCCGCGCCCGCGCGATGCGCCGATCCTGTCGCGTTTCCTGGTCTGGCGCATCGGCTTCGTCTCGGTGCTGTTCATGCTGGGGGTCTTTGGCGTCTTCGCCTATGCCGGCATGCGCGGCTATGGGATCGAAGGGGCCCGCACCATGGTCGTCAACACGCTGGTGGTGATGGAGATCTTCTATCTGTTCAACGTGCGCTACCTGCACCGCAGCTCGTTCAGCCTGATCGGCGCCATGGGCACGCCCGCCGTGCTGGGGGCGATCGCGGTGGTGGTCGCGGCGCAGGTGCTGTTCACCTATGCGCCCTTCATGCACGACCTGTTCGACAGCGCGCCCATCGGCCTTGCCGACGGGCTGGTGATCGTGGTGGTCGGCGTGGCGCTCATGGCCATCCTCGAGATCGAAAAGACGCTGACGCGCAGATTTGCCCTGTAAAGGCGGCGGCATCCGGCCCGGATTGATTTTGTTCCCTGTATGTTCTATATTGGGACCATGATCCGCAAGGGAGATCCGCCATGGACGCCACCACCTTTGCCCTGCCGGCCACGCCGCGCCAGATCGCCTATGCCCGCTCGCTTGCCCTGAGGAACCAGACGCTCCTGCCGTGGGAGGTGCAGCAGGATCGCCGCACGCTCAGCGCCTGGATCGAGGCGCAGGCGCGGATGCGGCCGGCGACGGGGCTGCCCACCTCGAAGCAGGTCGCCTTTGCCGAGCGCATCGCCCGGCTCAAGCGGCGCGCCGTGCCCGACGAATGCTTCCGCGACCGCCAACTGCTGTCGCGCTGGATCGACAGCAATCGCTGAACCCCGCGCCATGCGGCCCGATCAGGGCCGCATGTCCAGCGCGGCCAACGCGGTCAACTGCGCCCCGGCCGGTTCCGCCAGATCGTCCAGCACCTGGAAATGGTCGCAGCCCGGAACGTGCAACAGCACCGCGCGCTCACCCGCCTGTCGGCAGGCTTCGGCATAGTCGTCGGATTGCCGGATCAGTTCCGGCAGTTCCCCGGCACCGACAGCCACCAGCATGGGCGCACCGGGGGCGATGATCCGCTGCGGGCTGCAAGCGGCGATCTCGGCCTCGGTCAGTTGCAGCTTGTCGTTCAGCTGGCCAAGGCCGATCGGCTCCAGGTCGAAAAGCCCGCTGATCGCCAGCACCGAGCCTACGGCGGGGTGGCCCCGATGCATGGCCGCCAGATGCCCGCCGGCGGAATGCCCGGCAAGGCAAAGCCGCCGCCCGGCAAGCCGGGGCGCGAGATGGTCGAGCAGATGCCCGATCTCGGCCACGATCTGCGTCATCGAAGCCTCGGGCGCCAGCGTGTATTCGGCCAGGATCACGTCATGGCCGCGCGCCAGGGGACCGGCGGCGCAGAAGGCGAAATCCTCCTTGACGCAGCTCTGCCAATAGCCGCCGTGGATGAAGACGAAGACCGGCGCATCCGGCCGGCCGCTGGCTAACCAGTCGAAGGTCTGGCGCGCGCCGGGGCCATAGCGCAGATCCCGCCGGCAGTCATGCGCGGCATGGAACGCATCGCTGCGGGCGCGGAAATCCCGCATCAAGGCCGGGAAATCCGCGATCCTGCCGGTATTGCTGTAGGCCGTGTCCAGTTCCTGCCGGGTCATCCCCCGATAGATCGCCGTCGCCATTCACACCCCCAGATAGCGGTCGGTCAGGTCCGAGGTCAGATCGGCGATGCCGCCCTGCCAGACCGTCGCACCGCGCTCGACGATCACCGCGCGGTCGGCGACCGAGGCGATCTCGGTGAGCGATTTGTCCACCAGCAGGATCGACAGCCCCTCGGCCTTGAGCCGCCGCACGCCGGCCCAGATCTCCTGCCGGACGACCGGGGCAAGGCCCTCGGTCGCCTCGTCCAGCACCAGCAGGCGCGGATTGGTCATCAGCGCCCGGCCGATGGCCAGCATCTGCTGCTCGCCCCCCGACAGCGTGCGCGCGATCTGGCCCATGCGTTCCTGCAGGCGGGGAAACAGAGCGCAGACGCGCGCCATGTCCCAGGGGCCGGGACGGGCGGCAACGGTCAGGTTCTCGGCCACGGTCAGCGGCGCGAAGCAGCGCCGCCCCTCGGGCACCAACCCGACGCCCAGCCGCGCCACCTTGGGCGCCGAGAGGCCGGCGACATCCCGGCCCGCAAAGCGCAGGCTGCCGGCGGAATGCGGCATCAGGCGGCTGATGCAGCGGATCGTCGTGGTCTTGCCCATGCCGTTGCGGCCCATCAGCGCCACGACCTCGCCTTCGCCCAGGTCCAGCGTGATGCCGAACAGCGCCTGCACCGGGCCGTAGGATGCGGTCACGTCGCGCAATTCCAGAAGATGGGTCATGCGTCCTCTCCCAGATAGGAACGCCGCACCTCGGGATTGGCGCGGATCTCGGCCACGCTGCCGGTGGCGATGATGCGGCCATAGACCAGCACCGAGATGCGGTCGGCCAGCGCAAAGACCGCGTCCATGTCGTGCTCGACCAGCAGGATCGGCGCCTCGTTGCGCAGTTCGGCCAGGATGCCGGTCAGCTGCCGCCCGCCCTCCAGCCCCATGCCGGCCATGGGCTCGTCCAGCAGGAAGGCGCGCGGGCGCAGGGCCAGCGCCATGGCGATCTCCAGCTTGCGGCGCTCGCCATGCGAAAGCGTCGCGGCGGGGACCAGATGCCGCCCGGCAAGGCCCGCCTGCTCGATATGGAACAGGGCGGGTTCGGTCAGCTTGCGGTCGGCCAGCGCCGGCAGGTGAAAGCGGAACACCGCGCCGCTGGCCCCGGCCACCGCCAGCATGACGTTTTGCAGCACGGTGAAATCCGGGATCACCGAGGACACCTGGAAGCTGCGCGCCAGCCCCAGCCGCGCCCGCGCCGCCGCGTCCAGCGTATCGATCACCTGCCCCTCGAAGCGGATGGTGCCGGCGTCGGGCCGGATCTCGCCGACGATCTGCTTGATCAGCGTGGACTTGCCGGCGCCGTTCGGGCCGATCAGGGCGTGGATCTCGCCCGGGCGCAGGTCCAGGCTGACATCGTCGGTCGCCACCAGCGCGCCAAAGGACTTGCGCAGGCCCCGGATCTCCAGGATGGGTTCGTTGAGTTTCGGCTCAGGCATGGCGGCCCCTCCGCGTGACGATGCCGATCAGCCCGCCCGGCGCGAACAGCACGATGGCCAGCAGCAGAAGGCCCAGCAGCGCCTGCCAGTATTCGCTGATGCCGCCCAGGACATGCTCCAGCAGGATGAAAAGCGCGGCGCCGGCGACCGGGCCGCAAAGCCGCCCCACACCCCCCAGGATGACGAAGACCATGATTTCGCCCGACATGTGCCAGGACATCATGGCCGGGCTGACGAAACGGTTGAGGTCGGCGTAAAGCGACCCCGCCAGCCCGACGATCATGCCCGACAGGACAAAGGCCGTCAGCCGGATCGCATAGGGCCGGATGCCGACGGCGACCGTGCGCTGGCTGTTTTGCCGCGCCGCCTGCAAGGCCAGGCCGAAACGCGACTGCGTGACCACGGCGGTAAAGACCAGCGCGACGGCCAGCAGCGTGGCGCAGATGGCGAAATACTGGATCGGGGCAAAGGTGTTCAGGCCGGGAAAGGTGTTGCGGACATAGAAGCTCAGCCCGTCCTCGCCGCCATAGCGCGGCCAGCTCATGGCGAAATAGTAAAGCATCTGCGCGAAGGCCAGCGTCACCATGATGAAATAGACGCCCGAGGTGCGCAGGCTGAGCGCCCCGATGACCAGCGCGGCCAGCCCCGCCGCCAGCATCGCCATCGGCCAGATGCCCAGCATCTCGTTGCTGCCCATGATGGTAAAGGGCAGGCTGGTGACCGGCATGCCGGTGCTGGCATGGCTGGCAAGGATCCCGGTGACGTAGCCGCCGATGCCGAAAAAGGCGGCATGGCCGAACGAGATCAGCCCGCCATAGCCCAGCGCCAGGTTCAGCCCCACCCCGGCAAGGCCGAAGATCGCGGCCTTGGTCGCCAGCGTCACCGTAAAGCCGTTGCCGGCCAGATGCGCACCGATGGCGGTGGCGACCAGCAGGGCAAGGATCGCCAGGTTGATCGCCGTATCGCGGTTCAATGTCTCTCGCATCGCTCAGCCCCTTGCCCCGAACAACCCCTGCGGCCGCAGGATCAGCACCACGGCCATCAGCACATAGATCAGCACCGAGGCCAGCGAGGCGCCGATGGTGTTGGCGCTGGACGCATCCCACACCCGCGACAGCAGCCCCGGCAGCAGCGCCTTGCCCAGCGTATCGGTCATGCCGACCAGCAGCGCACCGACAAGCGCGCCCTTGATCGAGCCGATGCCGCCGATCACCACCACCACGAAGGCCAGGATCAGCACCGGCTCGCCCATGCCGACCTGCACCGACTGGATGGTGCCGACCAGCGCCCCGGCAAGCCCCGCCAGCGCCGCGCCAAGCGCGAAGACGATGGTGTAGAGCCGCGCGATGTCGACGCCCAGCGCGCCGATCATCTCGCGATCCGCCTCGCCGGCGCGGATGCGGATGCCCAGCCGCGTGCGGGTGATGAGCCACCACAGCCCCACGGCCACCGCCGCGCCAAAGCCGATGATGACCAGCCGGAACAGCGGGTAATGCAGCCCGCCCGGCAGCACCACCGCGCCGGAAAGCGCGGCCGGCAGCTTGAGGTAAAGCGGGAACGAGCCGAACAGCCAGCGCGTGCCCTCGGAGAACACCAGGATCAGCGCGAATGTCGCCAGCACCTGGTCCAGGTGGTCGCGGGCGTAAAGCCGCCGGATCACCGCGATCTCGACCAGCGCGCCCGCCGCGGCGGCCGCCGCCAGGCTGGCGACCAGCCCCAGCCAGAACGAGCCGGTGGCCGCCGCCACCGCCGCGCAGGCGAATGCCCCGGTCATGTAAAGCGAGCCATGCGCAAGGTTGATCAGCCCCATGACGCCAAAGACCAGCGTCAGCCCGGCCGCCATCAGAAACAGCATCATCCCGTATTGCAGGCCGTTCAGCGCCTGCTCGGCCAGAAGCATCACCGCGTTATCTCCCGAATTGCCAGGGTGGGACCGGACCCGTCGGGCCCGGTCCGGCATGGGTTACATGCTGCACTGCTCGGCATAGGCGTCGCCGTGGTCGGTCATGGCCGGGCCGATGATCTTGTTGGTCAGCACGTCGCCTTCCTTGACCACCTCGCGGACGTAATAGTCCTGGATCGGGTGCTGGTTCGGGCCAAAGCTGAACTTGCCGCGCACGCTGGGGAAATCCGCCTCGGCCAGCGCGGCGCGGAAGGCGTCGGCATCGCCCACATCGGCCTTGGCGATGGCGGAAAGCAGCAGGTTCGCCGTGTCATAGGCCTGCGCGGCGTAAAGCGAGGGCAGGCGACCGTATTCGGCCTGGAAGGTTTCAACGAAGGCCTTGTTGGCCGGGTTGTCCAGGTCCTTGGCCCATTGCGCGGTGTTCTTGACCCCCAGCGCGGCATCGCCCACGGCGGGCAGGATGTCCTGGCTGAAGCTGAAGGCCGGGCCGATCACCGGCTTGCCGACGCCGGATTCGGCATATTGCTTCATGAAGGCGATGCCCATGCCGCCCGGCAGGAAGAAGAACACCGCATCCGCGTCGCTGTTGCGGATCTGTGCGATCTCGCCGGCATAGTCGGTCTGGCCGACCTGGGTATAGACCTCGCTGACCACCTCGCCCTTGTAATAGCGCTTGAAGCCCGCCAGCGAATCCTGCCCGGCGGGATAGTTCGGCGCCATGATGAAGACCTTGCCGATGCCCGCATCCGTGGCATGGGCGCCCGCCGCCTCGTGCAGGTTGTCGTTCTGGTAGGAGACCGAGAAATATTTCGGATTGCAACCCGCCCCGGCCAGTTGCGAGGGCGCGGCATTGGTCGAAAGATAGAACTTGTCCTGCGCCACCGCCGCCGGCACCACCGCCATGGCGAGGTTCGACCAGACGATGCCGGTCAGCACGTCCACCTGTTCGGACTGGATCATCTTGTCGGCGATCTGCACGGCGACATCGGGTTTCTGCTGGTCGTCCTCGATCACCAGCTCGACCTCCTTGCCCGCGTCGCCCGCGTTCTTCAGCGCCAGCAGGAAACCGTCGCGCGTATCGACGCCCAGGCCGGCGCCGCCGCCCGACAGCGTGGTGATCATGCCGACCTTGACGGGTTCGGCCTGTGCCATTCCGGCCAGGGCCAGAGCGGCGGTGCCGCAGATCAGCAGCCTTTTCAGTTCCATGACAAACTCCCTGTGTGAAGCGCGATTGTTCGTCGCATGTTTTTATGATGCGGTCGCGGGCTGCAACGGATTTCGCGCATCAGCCCGCGGCCCTGGTCACGCCCGCCCTTCCAGCAGGCGGAAACGCTGGATCTTGCCGCTTTCGGTCTTGGGCAGCGCCTCGGCAAAGACCACGCGGCGCGGGTATTTGAAGGGCGCGATGACGGATTTGACGTGATCCTGCAAACACTTGGCCATCACCTCGCCAGCCCGGGCACCGGGGCGCAGCACCACATGCGCCTCGACGATCTGCCCGCGCTCGGCCGAAGGGGCGCCCACGACCGCGCATTCCAGCACGTCGGGATGGGACAGAAGCGCGGCCTCGACCTCGGGGCCGGCGATGTTGTAGCCGGCCGAGACGATGATGCCGTCGGTGCGGGCGGCAAAGTGGAAATAGCCCTGCTCGTCCTGCCAGAAGCTGTCGCCGGTCAGGTTCCAGCCGTCCTGCACATAGGCGCGCTGCTTGTCCGGGTCGGCCAGATAGCGGCAGCCCACCGGCCCGCGCACCGCCAGCCGGCCCGTCTCGCCCGGCGGCAGTTCGCAGCCGTCGGGGCCGATGATCCGGGCCTCGTAGCCCGCGACCGGGCGGCCGGTGCAGGCCGGGCGGCTGTCGCCGAAGCGATTGGTCAGGAAGATGTGCAGCATCTCGGTCGAACCGATGCCGTCCAGCATCGGCTTGCCGGTCTTGGCCATCCATTCCTCATAGACCGGGCCGGGCAGCGTCTCACCGGCCGAGACGGCGGCGCGCAGGCTGGACAGGTCCGCCCCCTCGTCCATGGCGCGCATCATCACCCGATAGGCGGTCGGCGCGGTAAAGCAGATGGTGGCGCGGTATTTCTGGATGATCTCGATCATGTTCGGCGGCGAGGCGTTTTCCAGCAGCGCGGCCGAGGCGCCGAAGCGCAGCGGAAACACCGCCAGCCCGCCCAGCCCGAAGGTAAAGGCCAGGGGCGGCGAGCCGACGAAGACATCCTCGGGCCGCACCTCCAGCACCTCGCGCGCATAGCCGTCGGCGATGATCAGGATGTCGCGGTGGAAATGCATGGTCGCCTTGGGCTCGCCCGTGGTGCCCGAGGTAAAACCCAAGAGCGCCACGTCGTCGCGGCCGGTTTGCACCGCCTGAAACCGCACCGGCTGGGACAGGGCGGCGCGGTCCAGTTCGGCATCGTGGTTCGCCGTGCCGTCGAAACCCACCACGGTCTTCAGATAGCGGCTGTCCTTGGCGGCCAGCGCCAGTTCGTCCATCAGCCGCGTGTCGCAAAGCGCGTGGCTGACCTGGGCCTTGTCGATGATCTTGGCCAGCTCGCCCGCCCGCAGCATCGGCATGGTGTTGACCACCACCGCGCCAGCCTTGGTCGCGGCCAGCCAGCAGGCCACCATCGCCGGGTTGTTGGCCGAGCGGATCAGCACCCGGTTGCCGGGCCGCACGCCGTAATCCTCGACCAGCGCATGGGCGATGCGGTTGGTCCAGTCGGTCAGTTCCTTGTAGCTGCGGATGCGGCCGTTGCCGATCAGCGCGATATGGTCGCCGAAGCCCCGCTCGACCATGCGGTCGGTCAGCTCGACCGCGGCGTTCAGATATTCGGGGTAGTCGAAGCCGTCCAGCTTCAGCACGGGCCAAAGCTCGGCCGGCGGAAGGTTGTCGCGCGAGAAGGTATCGACATGCGCCGAGGGTCCAAGCGGCGGATTGCCTGTCATCTTCAGTCTCCCTGTTGGGCGGGCCGGCATCTTGTCGTGCCGTGGCCCGCGGGCGCCCCGCCCCCGTCAGGCGGGGATCACGGCGGTTGCCTCGATCTCGACCTTGGCGCGGTCCTCGACCAATGCGACGACCTGCACCAGCGCCATGGCCGGATAGTGCCGGCCGATGATGTCCTTGTAGGCCTGTCCGATCCCCTTGAGCGCACCCAGATATTCGCGCTTGTCGGTGACATACCAGGTCAGGCGCACCAGATGTTCGGGCCGCGCGCCGGCCTCGGCCAGCACGGCGACGATGGATTTCAGCGTCACGCGCACCTGTTCGACGAAATCGTCGGTTTCGAACTCCTGCTGGTCGTTCCAGCCGATCATGCCGCCGGTGAACACCATCCGCCCGGTCGCGGCGATGCCGTTCGAATAGCCCGGCGTCGCCTTCCAGTTCCTGGGATGCAGAACCTCATGCACCATCGCTTGCCTCCATGAATGCGATCATCTTGCGGCGGATCACCTCGGGCCAGGGTGCGGCGCGCCCGTCCGGCGTGACCCAGACCAGGGTCGAGACGCATTGCAGCCTGACCTGCCCGCCGGCACTGGCCCGCTGCACCAGCCGCGCGCTGGAGCGGCCGACATGCTGGAGCTCCAGCGTGAATTCCAGCACCTCGCCCAGACGCGAGGGGGCCTGGAAGCCGGCCTCGATCTGCACGGTCGGGACGGCGCAATCCTCCTCGATGTGGATGCGGGTGAAGGGATAGGCCAGCACCTCGGCGAAGAAGTTCTCGATCACCGAGTTCAGCATCTCGAAATAGCGGGGGTAAAAGACGATCCCCGCCGGGTCGCAATGGTTGAACTCGACCTGGATGCGACGCAGATAGCTCATCCCAACACGCTCCGGGCGATCACCACGCGCTGCACGTCGCTGGCGCCCTCATAGATGCGCAGGGCGCGGATGTCGCGGTAAAGCGCCTCGACCGCGGTGCCGTGGCGCACGCCGTCGCCGCCATGCAGCTGCAGCGCGGCGTCGATCACCTCCTGCGCGGCCTCGGTGGCGTAAAGCTTGGCCATCGCCGCCTCGCGGGTGACACGGGGGGCGCCCATGTCCTTGGTCCAGGCGGCGCGATAGACCAGCAGCGCCGCCGCATCGACCCTGACGGCCATGTCGGCCAGGTGGCCCTGCACGATCTGATGATCGGCCAGCGCGCCGCCGCCGGCCCGCGGCCTGTGCACCCGCGCCAGGGCTTCGTCCAGCGCGCGCCGCGCCATGCCAAGCGCCGCCGCGCCGACGGTGGGGCGGAACACGTCCAGCACCGACATGGCGATCTTGAAGCCCTCGCCCGGCCGGCCGATCAGCGCCGCATCCGGCAGCACCACCCCGTCCAGCTTCAGCCGCGCCAGCGGATGCGGCGCGATGACCTCGATCCGCTCGGCGACGGACAGCCCGGCGCAGTCGGCCGGCATCAGGAAGGCCGAAAGGCCGCGCGCGCCGGGCGCCTCGCCCGTGCGGGCGAAGATCACGTAAATATCCGCGATGCCGCCGTTCGAGATATAGGTCTTTTCGCCCGTCAGCCGCCAGCCGCCCGGCGTGCGCTCGGCCAGTGTCGCCGTGCTGGCCACGTCCGAGCCGGCGCCCGGCTCGGTCAGCGCAAAGGCCGAAATCGCCCGGCCCGTGCGCGTCCGATCCAGCCATTCGCGCTGGCCGGGAGTGCCGAACAGCGACACCGCCCCCATGCCCAGCCCCTGCATGGCAAAGGCGAAATCGGCCAGCGGGTCGTGCCGCGCCAGCGTCTCGCGGATCAGGCACAGGCTGCGCACGTCCAGCGCCTCGCCCTCGGCCGCGCCGCTATGGCGCAGAAAGCCCGCCTGCCCCAGCGCCGCGACCAGCCCGCGGCAAGCCGCATCCACGTCACCGTGATCCACCGGCAGATGCGCCGCGCACCAGTCCTCGAGCGCCGCCGAAAGTTCGCGGTGGCGGGTCTCGAAAAAGGGCCAGTCCAGAAAGCTGCGATCCGCCATGTCTCAATCCCCCTGAAAGACGGGTTTCTCCCTGGCGACAAAGGCGCGATAGGCGCGCTCGAAATCGCGGGTCTGCATGCAGATGGCCTGGGCCTGCGCCTCGGCCTCGATCGCCTGTTCCAGCCCCATGTTCCATTCCTGGTTCAGCTGGGTCTTGGTGATGCCATGGGCAAAGACCGGCCCGGCCGCCAGCCGCTGCGCCAGCGCCTGCGCCTCATCCTCCAGCGCGTCCGCGTCATGCAGCGCGTTCCAGAAACCCCAGGCATGGCCCTCTTCGGCGCCCATCACCCGGCCGGTGTAAAGCAGTTCCGCCGCACGCCCCTGGCCGATGATGCGCGGCAGCATGGCGCAGGCGCCCATGTCGCAACCGGCCAGTCCGACGCGGGTGAACAGGAAGGCGCATTTCGCCTGCGCCGTCGCCAGCCGCAGGTCCGAGGCCATGGCCAGGATCGCGCCGGCGCCGACGCAGATCCCGTCCACCGCCGCGATCACCGGCTTGCCGCAGCCGATCATCGCCTTGACCAGATCCCCGGTCATGCGGGTAAAGGCCAGAAGCCCCTTCATGTCCATGCCGACCAGCGGGCCGATGATGTCATGCACATCCCCGCCCGAGCAGAAATTGCCGCCGTTCGGGGCCAGCACCACCACATCCACGTCGCTGGCATAAACCAGCGCGCGGAAGGTGTCGCGCAATTCGGCATAGCTGTCGAAGGTCAGCGGGTTCTTCCGCTCGGGGCGGTTCAGGCGGATGGTGGCGACGCGGCCCCGCATCTCCCAGATGAAATGCTGCGGCTTCAGCCCGGCCAGCTCGGTCATTTCGGCCCCCCCATGCGTTTCAGGATTTCGGTCAGCAGGTCGATGTCCTGCTCGGTCAGCCCGGCGAAAATGCGGTTCACCTCGGCCTCGTGATCGGCGGCAAAGCTCTCGAAGGCCGCCAGCCCCTCGGGCGTCAGGCTGACGAAGACCGTGCGCCGGTCGGTTTCCGAGGGCGTGCGCCGCGCCAGCCCGTCCTTTTCCAGCCGGTCCACGACCGCCGTGGCATTGCCGTTCGAGACCAGCAGCATCCGCGACAGCTCGCTCATGGTGACGCCCTCGCGCCGGCGATACAGCGCCGCCATCACGTCGAAGCGCGGCAGCGTGGTGTCGTGCCGGACCCGCAGGAATTCGCGCAACTGCCCCTCGGCCGCGCGGGTGACGCCCAGCAGGCGGATCCACAGCTTCAGCCGGCGCTTGGACAGGGGATCGCTCATGCCTCGCCCCCCGCGATGGCGATGGCCTGGCCGTTGATCCCCTCGGAGCCCGGACCGCACAGCCACAGCGCCGCGGCACTGACCTCGGCGGGCTGGATCAGCCGGCCCTGCGGATTGGTCGCGGTCAGCGCGGCCAGCGCCTGCTCCCGGCTCTTGCCGGTCTTGTCCATGATGGTGGCGATGGAACGCGCCGTCATCTCGGTGTCCAGGAAGCCGGGGCACAGCGCGTTGACCGTCACCGGCCGCCGCGCCACCTCCAGCGCCAGGCTGCGGACCAGCCCGACCACGCCATGCTTGGCCGCCGCATAGGGCGCGACGTAGGCATAGCCGCGAAGGCCGGCGGTCGAGGCCACGGCGATCAGCCGGCCCCAGCCGGGCAATTGCGCCAGCCCCTCGCGAAAGGTCAGGAAGGTGCCGGTCAGGTTCACCGCCAGCATGGCGTTCCACTGCTCCAGCGTGGTGCGGCCCAAGGGCGCACTTTCCGCAGCGCCGGCGTTGGCGATGACGATATCGCAGGGGCCGGCATCGGCGAACATCGCCTTGACGCTGGGCTCACTGGTCACGTCGGCGGTCAGGGCGCGGGCGCCGGTCTGTTCGGCCACGGCCTCCAGCGGCGCCTTGCGGCGGCCGCAGATCACCACCTCGGCCCCGGCCCGGGCAAAGGCGCGCGCCAGATCGGCGCCGACGCCCGTGCCGCCCCCGGTGATCAGCACCCGCTTGCCCGCGATGGTCATGCCCGGATCGCCTCCTGCGCGCGGCTGCGCAACCGCAGCGCCTGGTCGCGGCCGGCCAGATAGGGCAAGGGCCAGGCCGCGGCCTCGTCCCCGGCCTCGACGGCGGCGTGCAAGGTCCAATAGGGATCGGCCAGATGCGGCCGCGCCAGGCAGACCAGATCGGCCCGGCCGGCCAGCAGGATGCCGTTCACCTGATCGGCCTCGGTGATATTGCCCACCGCCATCGTCGCCAGCCCCGCCTCGTTGCGGATGCGGTCGCTGAACGGGGTCTGGAACATCCGGCCATAGATCGGCCGCGCCCCGGTGCTGGTCTGGCCGGCCGAGACGTCGACGATGTCGGCGCCGGCATCGGCGAACATCCGGGCGATCTCGACCGCCTCCTCGGGCGTCACGCCCTCGTCCCCCACCCAGTCATTGGCCGAGATGCGCACCGACATCGGCTTTTCCGCCGGCCATGCGTCCCGCATCGCCGCGAACACCTCCAGCGGATAGCGCATGCGGTTTTCCAGGCTGCCGCCGTATTCGTCCTCGCGCCGGTTCGACAACGGCGAGATGAAGCTGGAGATCAGATAGCCATGCGCCGCATGCAGCTCGACCATGTCGAAGCCCGCCCGCGCCGCCATGCCGGTCGCGGCGACGAACTGGTCGCGCACCATGTCCATGTCGGCGCGGTCCATCGCCTTGGGCACGGCATTGCCGTCCTGCCACGGGATCGCGCTGGCCGAGATCAGCGGCCAGTTGCCCTGGGCCAGCGGCCGGTCGGCATCCTGCCAGCCCAGCTGGGTCGAGCCCTTGCGGCCGGAATGGCCGATCTGCATGCAGATCTTCGCCCGCGTCTCGGCATGGGTGAAATCGACGATCCGCTTCCAGGCCGCCTCGTGTTCGGGTGCGTAAAGACCCGGACAGCCAAGGCTGATCCGCCCCTCGGGCGAGACGCAGGTCATCTCGGTATAGACCAGCCCGGCACCGCCCTTGGCGCGTTCGGCGTAATGGGCGAAATGCCAGTCGGTCGGGCAGCCGTCCACGGCCTTGTATTGCGCCATGGGCGAGACGACGATGCGGTTTTCCAGCTCCATGTCGCGCAGCCGGAAGGGCGCGAACATCGGGCGCCGGCCCTTGCGCCCGCCTGCGCGTTCCTGGAACCAGTCCTCGGCCTGCCCCAGCCATTCGGGATCGCGCAGGCGCAGGTTCTCGTGGCTGATGCGCTGCGAACGGGTCAGCAGCGAATAGGCGAATTGCAGGGGTTCCATGTCCAGGTAACGCTCGACCTGCTCGAACCATTCCAGGCTGTTGCGCGCGGCCGATTGCAGGCGCAGCACCTCGATGCGGCGCTCTTCCTGATAGCGTTCGAAGGCGGCCGGCATCGTCGGTTCCGAGTGCAGGTATTCGGCCAGCGCGATGGCGCTGTCGAAGGCCAGCCGCGAACCCGAGCCGATCGAGAAATGCCCGGTCGCCGCCGCATCGCCCATCAGCACGACATTCTCGTGATACCAACGCTCGCAGATCACCCGCGGGAACTGGATCCAGACCGCCGAGCCGCGCAGATGCGCCGCATTGGACATCAACTCGTGGCCACCAAGGTGGCGCTCGAAGATCTTGCGGCAGGTTTCGACCGTTTCCTCCTTGGACATGTCGGGAAAGCCCAGCTTCTCCCAGGTCTCGGGCAGGGTCTCGACGATGAAGGTCGCGGTGTTGTCGTCGAACTGGTAGACATGCGCCCAGATCCAGCCATGCTCGGTGCGCTCGAAGATGAAGGTGAAGGCGTCGTCGAATTTCTGATGCGTGCCCAGCCAGACGAACTTGCAGCGCCTCGTGTCGATGTCGGGCTTGAACACCTCGGCATATTCGGCGCGCACCAGGCTGTTGATGCCGTCGCAGCCCACCACCAGGTCGTAATCCTTGCGGTATTCCTCGGCCGAGCGGAACTCGGTCTCGAAGCGCAGGTCGATGCCCAGTTCGCGCGCACGGGCTTGCAGCAGGACCAGCATCTGCTTGCGGCCGATGCCCGCGAAGCCATGCCCGCCCGAGACGGTGCGCACGCCGTCATGCACCACGGCGATGTCGTCCCAATAGGCGAAATGGCTGCGGATCGCCTCGGTGCTGGCGGGGTCGTTCTGCTGCATCCGCCCCAGCGCGTCGTCCGACAGAACCACGCCCCAGCCGAAAGTGTCGTTGGCCTTGTTGCGTTCCAGCACGGTGATCTGGTGCGACGGGTCGCGCAGCTTCATCGAAATGGCGAAATACAGCCCAGCCGGTCCACCGCCCATGCACAAAATCTTCATCGCTCACCTCCCTGCGCCTTTCCGCCCCCTGAGGAAAACCTGCCAGCGAATCGGATTCGTTTCAAGTTTAAAATTTCAAGCTTGAAATGATTTTTGCCGGTGGCATGATGCGCATGGGATGCAGTGCGGAGTTTGCGACATGACAACCATTGCCGTCATCGGCCTGGGCACCATGGGCTTGGGCATCGCCCAGACCTATGCCGCCGCGGGTTTTGCCGTTCTGGCGACCGATGCCGTGCCAGAGGCGCGCGAGACTGCGCTGGGCCGGCTGCGCGCCGGCCTTGCGCCTCGGGTCCGGGCCGGCAAGCTGGCGCAAGCCGATCTGGACGCGATCCTGGCCCGCATCACCGTCGTCGACGGCCCCAAGGCCATGGGCGCCACCGATCTGGCCATCGAGGCGGTGGTCGAGCGGATGCCGGTCAAGCAGAGCCTTTTCGCCGCATTGGAGGCGGTGGTGGCGCCCGATGCGGTGCTGGCGAGCAATACGTCCTCGCTGTCGATGGCTGCCATGGCCGAGGGGCTGGCCCGCCCCGAGCGCCTGCTGGGCCTGCATTTCTTCAACCCGGCGCCGGTGATGAAACTGGTCGAGCTGGTGGCCCATCCCGGGACCGGCGCAGCAGCGCTGGACCGCGCCCGCCGACTGACCGAGGCCGCCGGCAAGACCGTGATCCCATGCCCCGACCGGCCCGGCTTCATCGTCAACCGCTGCGCCCGGCCGTTTTACGGCGAGGCGCTGGCGATGCTGGAGGAAGGCCGCAGCGCGGCCGAGATCGACGCGGCGATGCAGGCGGCGGGCTACCCCCTGGGCCCCTTTGGCCTGATCGACCTGGTGGGGGCCGACATCAACCTGGCGGCCACAGAAAGCCTTGCCGCCGCCATGGAGGGCCATCCGCGCTATCACGTCTTCGACGCGCTGCGGCGGCAGGTCGCCTCGGGCGATCTGGGGCGCAAGACCGGCCGGGGCTTCCTTTACCCGGACGAGCCCGGCCCCGCCCCCAAGGATGCCAAGGCCATCGCCCGGCGCATCGAGGCGGCGCTGGTCAACGAGGCCGGCTGGCTGCTGGCCGAAGGCGGCACGACGCAGCAAGGCATCGACACGGCGCTGAAACTGGGCCTGAACTTCCCGCGCGGCCCGTTCGAGGTGCTGGCCGCGCAGGGGCATGAGCGGGTGTTGGCCCGGCTGGACCACCTTGCCGCCGCCGCGCCGGCCCATTTGGACGGACGCTACCAGCCCGCTCCGGTGCTGACGCGCTGATTCACGGCTGCGCGAAACGGGCCGAGACCTCGGCAGGACCGACCCGGGCATGGGCGCTGCGGGCGCCATCCAGCGGCAAGGGGCCGATCCGGGCGCCGGTGATGACGACATTGCCCCGGCGCAGCGGCAGGCCCTGCGCCGCCGCGTGACCGGCCAGCCAGGACAGGAAACCCACCGCCTCGGCCAGACTCGCCGCGGCCTCGGGGGCGGCGACGGGTTGGTCGTTCAGCCGAAGTTCGATCCCCAGCCGGCCGGTCATGCCGTCGCGCCAGCCGGGCAACACATCGCCCAGCACGATCCCGGCCGAGCCGAAGCCGTCGGCCATCAGTTCCAGCGGGCTCGCCATCCTGCGGTCGGCAAGGCGCGGGGCGACCAATTCAAAAGCCAGCCGCACCTCGGCAATGGCATCCGTCGCAGCGGCGGCTGTCGCACCGGCGGGCAGGTCCGCGCCAAGGATCAGGGCGGTCTCGACCTCGATACAGGCATCGGCCGGCAAGGGCCGCAAAAGGGCGCCCGAGCGGACGACCCCCTGCCCCGGCAGAGCGCCGGCATGGCGGTCCCGGCCGGCCAGCAGCGCCATTTTCCAGGCACCGCCGCCAAGCGCCCGGATCACCGCCCCTTGCACCGCATAGGCCGCGTCGGGATCGGGCGGCGGCGGGGTCAGGCCGGGCAGGCGCGGCGCGCCCCGATGGACCGCCAGCAGGGCGCGGGCGGCGGCCTCGGGATCGAATGCGGCGCTCACGTCGCCACCTTCAGGCCCAGGTCGGGCATGGCGCTGCGCGGGATGACCGCGCCGGGATGGGCCACGACGACCGAGGCCAGGCGGGCAGCAAGGGCCACGGCCTCGACCGGCGACAACCCTGCCTCGGACGCGACCAGCCAGCCGGCATTGAAGCTGTCGCCGGCGCCGGTGGTATCGAGCGCGGCGATCTTCGGCGGCAGCGGATGGGTCTCGATCCGGGTGCGGCCGGGCGCGCGGTGCAGCACCTCGTCCCCTCCGGTGGTCAGCACGATCTCGGCTCCGCCCAGCCCGGCCAGCAGCGCCATCGCCCCGGCCGGGTCCGCGACCCCAAAGCAGCCGGCCAGATCGTCCAGCGAGGGCAGGATCAGTGTCGCCAGCGCCGCCGCGCGGGCGATCACCTGGCGCGCAACAGCGGCATCGGGCCAAAGGGCGGGGCGGTAATTCGTGTCCAGCACGATCCGGCCCCCCGCCGCCAACCGCCGTTCCAGCGCCGCGAACAGCCGTTCGCGGCTTTCTGGCAGCAGGATCGCCAGCGTGACGCCGGACAACAGCACCGTCCCGGCCTCGGCCACGGCATGCAGCGCCTCGTCGCCATTCTGGAACATGCGCCGCGCCGGCGCCTGTTCGCGCCAGTAAAGAAAGCTGCGCTCGCCCCGCATGTCGGTCGAGATGAAGCTGAGCCCGGGGCGGCCGCCCGGTTCGGTGGCGCAAAGATCGGCCACGCCCTCCTCGGCCATGACGCCGCGCAACCAGCGGCTCATCGCGTCGTCGCCGAGTTGCGACAGATAGCCGACCGAGCCGGCCGGCATGAGCCGCGCCAGATAGATGGCACTGTTCAGCGTGTCGCCGCCCGCGCGCCGGTCGAAGGTCGAAGGCGCATCGCGGCGCGCGGTGAACTCGACCAGCGGCTCACCGATGCAAAGGTAGCGCATGCCAGGCCTCGTAAGGGGTGGGCAGCGGCCGGCCGGCGAAATAGGCGGCGATATTGTCCAGCACCAGCTGCGCCATCGCGCGCCGCGCCTCGGCCGTGGCCGAGCCGATATGCGGGGTCAGCACGCAATTCGGGGCATCCAGCAGCGCCTGCGGCACGTTCGGCTCGTCGTCGAACACGTCGAGCCCGGCCCCGGCGATGGCGCCCGCATCGAGCGCCGCGGCCAGCGCCCCGGCATCGACCACCGGGCCGCGCGCGACATTGACCAGAATGCCAGCGGAGCCGAGCGCCGCCAGCACATCGGCATCGACCAGACCGCGCGTATCCTCGCCCCCCGCCGCGGTGACGAAAAGCAGCGCGCAATCCCGCGCCAGGGCCAGCGCGTCGGGTCGGAAACCGTCCGGGGTGTCCGGCTTTTCATGCCGGGCGGTGTAGAGCACTTCCATCCCCATGCCGCGCAGCAGGTCGGCCAGCCGGCGCCCGATACGGCCATAGCCCAGGATGCCGGCCCGCCGCTCCAGCAGCGAGAGGCCAAGGCCCAGCTTGCCGCCCGAGGACCACTGTCCCGCGCGCACGAAACGGTCGCCCTCGGCGATGCGGCGCCCCGCCGCCAGGGCCAGGCCAAGCGCCATCTCGGCCACCGCCAGGGACAGCACGTCGGGGGTGGTGGTGACGGCGATGCCGCGACGCCGCGCCTCGGCCAGATCGACGGCATCGACGCCGACGCCGTTCACCGCGATCAGCCGCAGCGCCGGCAGCCGCGCCATCTGCGCACCCGACAGCCCGATATTGCCGGCGGTCAGCACCGCCTCGACATCCGCCGCATCGCCGATGTCGCGGATCACCCGATAGTCGGCGGCAAGCCGGTCGGCCATGTCCTGCGGCTTCAGCTCGGCCAGGGCCAGGATACGCGGGCGGGTCATGCGATCTGGCCCAGGAAGTTCTGCAGCCGCTCGTTCCTGGGATTGCCGAAGAACTCGTCCGGCGCGTTCTCCTCGACGATCACGCCCTTGTCCATGAAGATCACCCGGTCGGCGACGGCACGGGCGAAATCCATCTCATGCGTGACGCAAAGCATGGTCATCCCCTCGCGCGCGAGGTCGATCATGGTGTCCAGCACCTCCTTGACCATTTCCGGGTCCAGCGCCGAGGTCGGCTCGTCGAACAGCATGATGCGCGGCTTCATGCACAGCGCGCGGGCGATGGCGACGCGCTGCTGCTGGCCGCCGGAAAGCTGGGCCGGATATTTGTCGGCCTGTTCGGGAATGCGCACCCGCTCCAGGTATTTGCGGGCCGTCGCCTCGGCCTCGGCGCGCGGGGTCTTGCGGGTCTTCATCGGCGCGAGGATGCAGTTCTCCAGCACGGTCATGTGCGGGAACAGGTTGAAGGACTGGAAGACCATGCCGACATCCTGCCGCACCTTGGCGACATTGTCGCCGCCGGCGGTCAGTTCCACCCCATCGACGATGATGGTGCCGGATTCGATGGGCTCCAGCTGGTTGATGGTGCGGATCAGCGTCGACTTGCCCGAGCCCGAGGGCCCGCAGATGACGATGCGCTCGCCCCGCGTCACGGTCAGGTCGATATCGACCAGCGCATGATAGGCGCCGTAATACTTGTTCACGGCACGCATGATGATGGCATGTTCGGTCATGTCGGTTTCCCCTGGGATGGCACGCGGCCGGGACACGGCCGCGCGGCGCGCGTCACTGGGCGTTCTTGACGAAATCGGGCAGTGGCTCGCCCAGCCATTTCTGATGGATCTGGTCCAGCGTGCCGTCGGATTTCGCCTGGTCGACGAAGGCGTTGACCTGTTCCAGCAGCGCATCCGACCCCGGCGCGACGGCGATGCCCTGCACCTGGCTCGACAGGTCGAACTTCTTGTCGAAACGGTCGCCCGCCACGGTCGAGACCTGCGAGAACACCACGTTCGACAGCCCGATCAGCCTGACCTGCCCCGACATCAACGCCTGCACCGCGCTGGCGTCGTCGTCGAAACGGCGGATGTCGGTGCCCTGCGGCGCGACGGCGGTGACGCCGGTGTCCTGGGTCGAGGCGCGGGCGACGGCAAGGGACTGGCCCGCCAGCCCCTCGGCATCCGTCACCTCCAGCCCGCCGTCGCCATAGACGGCGATGCTGATCCCGGCATAGGGCTTGGAGAAATCGACCTTCTCCGCCCGCTCCTCGGTGATGCCCAGCGAAGCGACCAGCACATCGACCTGGCCCGAAAGCAGATAGGGGATGCGGTTCGGCCCGGTGACCGGCACGATCTGCGCCTGCACGCCCAGGAACTCGCCAAGCGCATTGGCCACGTCGGCATCATAGCCGTCGGCCTTGCCCGAGGCGTCCTGGATGCCGAAGGGCGGGAAATCGACCAGCATGCCCACCCTGAGGGTGCCGGCATTCTTGATCGCGTCCAGATCGGCGGCGCTTGCGGGCGGGACAAGCCCCATGGCCAGCACGCCGGCGGCCAGGGCGGTAAAGATGCGACGGTTCAGTTTCATGGTTTCCTCCTCCGTGAACTCATTGCCTGCGGGGCTTTAGCGGGTGACCGCCAGCCGCATGCGCGCCTCCATGCGCCGGGCCAGAAGCGACAGGGGCCAGCACAGGACGAAATAGAGCGCGGCCACCGTGCCGAAGACCAGGAACGGCTTGAAGGTCGCGTTGTTGATGATCTGACCGGCACGGGTCAGTTCGGTGAAGCCGATGATCGAGGCCAGCGAGGTGCCCTTGATCAGCTGCACCAGGAAGCCCACGGTCGGCGCGGTCGCCAGCCGCATCGCCTGCGGCAGGACGACATGGCGCATCCGGTCCTTGTAGGACAGCGACAGCGCCGTGGCCGCCTCGGTCTGGCCCGGCGGCACCGCCTCGATCGCGCCGCGCCAGATCTCGCCCAGATAGGCGCTGGCATGCAGCGTCAGCGCCACGGCCGCGGCCAGCAGCGGGTCGATGGGCAGGCCGACGACGGCCAGGCCGAAATAGACCAGGAACAGCTGCATCAGCAGCGGCGTACCCTGAAAGACCTGGATGAAACCGGCGGCGATGCGGCGACGCAGCCTGCCCTGCGCGGTCCGCGCCAGGGCGACCGCCAGCCCGCCCAGGGCGCCGCCCAGAAAGGCGATGGCGGACAGGATCAGCGTCCAGCGGACGGCCGAGACGATGAACATCAGGTCGGCAGAGGAAAATTCGCGGATCATCTCAGCGGCTCGCGGGATAGGTGAAGAAGACGCGGCGGATGGCGCCGAACATGGTCGAGAAGCCCAGCGCCAGCAGGAAATACAGGATGGTCAGCACCAGATAGATCTCGAAGCTGGCAAAGGTGCGGGCGTTCAGGTCCGCCCCCGCCGAGGCAAGGTCGTTGGCCGAGATGATCGAGACCACGCTGGAGGTCAGCATCAGATAGATGAACTGGCTGGTCAGCGAGGGATAGATGTTGCGCAGCGCCGGGATCATCACGACATGGCGAAAGATCTGCACGGGGCTGAGGCCAAGCGCCCGTCCCGCCTCGATCTGGCCGCGGGGGATCGATTCGATGCCGGTGCGGATGATTTCGGTGCCATAGGCGCCGACATTGACCACCAGCGCGACCAGCGCGGCGGTGTTCGGCGACATGCTGATGCCGGCGGCGGGCAGGCCGAAGAAGATGAAGAAGATCTGCACCAGGAACGGCGTGTTGCGGATCACCTCGACATAGACATCGGTCAGCCAGCGCAGCGGCCGGATGCCCGAGGTCTTGGCGACCGCGCCCAGGACCGAGACGATCAGCCCCAGCACCATGGCCATCAGCGACAGCCGCACCGTCAGCCAGGCGCCGTAAAGCAGCAGGTCGAGGTTGCCGAAAACTGGCTGGAAGTTGAACTGATACATCTGCCCTCCCCTGCGGATGTGTCGATTCCTGTGATTTAGAACGATCTAAATCCAGCAAATGCAAAAGTCAACCCGCATCCGAGCCGCTGCTCTCCCGGACCACCAGGCGCGGCGCCAGGATCGAGCGCTCGACCGGCGCCCCGGCATCGGCCAGCCGCCGGGCCAGCAGGCGCGCGGCGGCAACGCCGATCCCCGCCGGGTCCATGGCGACGCTGGTCAGCGGCGGATAGGTCAGCTCGGCCAGCGGCAGGTCGTCCAGGCCGACCACCCCCATGTCGCGCCCCGGTTCCAGCCCCGCGCGGCGCAAGCCCAGCATCAACCCGGCGGCAAGCACGTCGTTGAAGCACAGCACCGCCTCGGGCCGGCTTCGCAGCGCCAGCACCTCGGCCGCCGAATGCGCCGCGCCTTCCCAGGTCAGGTCGGCCTCGACGATGCCGGCATCCGTGGCGCCGGTCTCGGCCAGGGCGCGGGCAAAGCCGGCCAGCCGCTCTTCGCGCGCCGAGGTGCGGGCGCTGACCGACAGGAAGGCGATGCGGCGGCGACCGAGGCCGACCAGATGCTGCACGGCCAGCCGCACGCCCTCGATATAATCCGCGCCGGCATAATCGGTGGCGTCGCGGCCGATCTCGCGCAGCGATTGCACGACCGGCAGGCCCCAGCGGCGCATGCGCGCGGGCAGGTCCGGGTCTGTTCCCGCCGCCGGGCACAGGATCACGCCATCGACGCCATGGCCGCGAAAGCGTTGCAGGATCTCCTCCTGCCGCCGTGGGTCGTCCTGGCTGTTGGCCAGCAGCACGACCCGGTCGTCCTCGCCCATCACCCGCTCGACGCCGGCCAGGAACTCGGTGAAGAACGAGTTCACCAGATTCGGCACGATCACCCCCACGGTGCGGCTGCTGTTGTTGCGCAGCCGCGCGGCGCCGATGTCGCGGACATAGTCCAGGTCGGCCATCACCTGCTCGACCTTTTCGCGGGTGTGATCGGCGACCAGGGGCGATTTGCGCACGACCAGCGACACGGTGGCGCGCGACACGCCGGCGATCCGTGCGACCTCGTCCAGCGTGACCCGTTTGCGCTGCATGGCGATCCCCCTTCATGGCTCTCTCATGGGATTCGTGCCGGGAGGCGGGATGTCAAGCCCGCAGCGGATCGCCCTTCAACGCGGCGGGCCGGCGAACCGCTGGATCGCTGCCAGGATCGCCTGGAAACTGCGCCGTGCGCGGTCGCTGTGGCGGCGGGCGCGCAGATAGCCGTGAGGCAGCTCCGGTTCGTTGCGCCAATGCGCCGCGACGCCCTCGGCCCGCAGCCGCCGCACATAGTCGCGCCCGTCGTCGCGCAGCGGATCGACATCGGCGGTGACGACGAATGCCGGCGCCAGCCCGGCAAGGCTGTCAGCCTGCAAGGGATGCGCCAGCGGATCGACGGGGCCTTCGCCATGCAGCGCGGCGTGATAGCCGGCCAGATCCTCGGTCCGCAGCAAGGGCGCCTCGGCATTCTCGCGATACGAGGGCGCGCTGCCGTCGCCGCCAAGGCCGGGATAGACCAGCACCTGCCCCAGCGGCTGCCGCGCGCCGCGCCGCGACAGGCAAAGCGCGGCGGCCAGCAGCCCGCCCGCGCTGTCGCCCGCGATCACGGCGGGGCGGTCCAGCGCATCCCAGACCGCCTGCACATCCGCAATCTGCGCCGGCCAGCGATGCTCGGGCGCCAGCCGATAATCGACCGCGACGACCTGCAAGCCGGTGGCGTCGGCGATCTCGGCGCAGACATCGTCATGGCTGTCGAGCCCGCCGACCACGAAACCGCCGCCATGCACATAGACGACCGCCACCGGGATATCCGCACCGTAGATGCGGCAGGGCACGCCGCCGATCCGGCGATCCTGGACCGGCAGGCCGGGCGGGCGCGGGGCGCGAAAGACGGCGCACATCGCATCGTAGAAGCGCCGGTTGTCGGCGGCGCTGGCGCCGTTCGCCTCGGGCGGATAGGCGGCCTCGGTCCGGGCGATGAAGTCCAGCACCTGCGGGTCCGTGATCATGCCGCGCCCTCGGCGATGCGACCCTCGGCAATCCGGCGCGTCAGCCAGTCCGGGTCCATCTGCGGCACCGAGGCCAGCAATTCACGCGTATAGGCATGGCGCGGCGGGTCCAGCACCTCGGACCTCAGGCCCTTGTCCATGACCCGCCCGCCCTTCATCACCACCACCTCGTCGGCGATGGCGCGGACGGTGGCGATGTCATGGGTGATGAACATGTAGCTGACGCCGGTTTCGTCCTGCACCTTGCTGAGCAGCCGCAGGATACCCTCGGCCACCAGCTGGTCCAGCGCGCTGGTCACCTCGTCGCAGATGATGAATTCGGGGTCGGCGGCCAGCGCGCGGGCAATGCCGATGCGCTGCTTCTGCCCGCCCGAAAGCTCGGCCGGCAGGCGGTCGAGAAAGCGCGCCGGTTCCAGCTCGATCTGTTCCATCAGTTCATGCAGCCGCGTCTCGCGTGCGCGGCCGGTCAGGCCCAGGTAGAATTGCAGCGGCCGCGACAGGATCTGCCGGATGGTCTGGCGCGGGTTCAGCGCCGTGTCGGCCATCTGGTAGATCATCTGCACCGCCCGCTTCTGTTCCAGCGTGCGCTGCGCCAGGCGCGGCGGCAGGGGCGTGCCGTTCAGCGCGATGCTGCCCGCGCGCGGCGGCAGAAGCCCGGTGATCGCCCGCGCCGCGGTGGATTTGCCCGAACCGGATTCGCCCACCACCGCCACGGTCGCGCCGCGCGGGATGTCGAAGCTGACCTCGCTGAGCACGTCCAGCGAGGAATAGCCCGCCGTCACCTCGCGGATGCCGATCGTCGGCGCGCTGGCCTGCGGCAGGGTGCGCGGCGGCCGGCGGAACTCGCGCACCGCCCAGAGCGAGCGGGTGTAGTCCTGCGCCGGCGCCTCGATCATCCGGCGGGTCGGCGCATCCTCGACCTCGCGGCCGTGGCGCATGACCTTGATGCGGTCGGCCATCTGCGCGACCACGGCCAGGTCGTGGGTGATGTAGATCGCCGCCGTGCCGGTGGTTTCGACCGCCTGCCGGATCGCCGCCAGCACGCCGATCTGCGTGGTCACGTCCAGCGCCGTCGTCGGCTCGTCGAATACGATCAGGTCGGGCTTGCAGGCCATGGCCATCGCGACCATCGCCCGCTGCAATTGCCCGCCCGAGACCTGGTGCGGAAAGCGCAGGCCGAAATTCTGCGGATCGGGCAGGTGCATGGCGGCGTAAAGCCGGCGCGCGAAATCCTCGGATTCGGCGCGGCCCGCCGTGTGGTGGATCGCCGGCCCCTCGCAGAACTGGTCCAGAAGCCGCCATGCCGGGTTGAAGCTTGCCGCCGCCGATTGCGCGACATAGGCGACGCGACGGCCGCGAAAGGCGCGGCGCTGGCGCTCGGGCAATTGCAGCAGGTCGGTGCCGTCGAAGATCACCCGCCCACCGGCAAAGCGCAGCCCGCCCTGCGCGAAACCCAGCGCCGCAAGGCCCAGCGTGGACTTCCCGGCCCCGGATTCGCCGATCAGCCCGACGACCTCTCCCTTGGCCACCTGCAGGTCCGCGCCGTGCAGGATCGGGGTCCAGCCTTCCTCGCCCCGCGCCTCGACCTTCAGCTTTTCGATGTTCAGCAGCATGGTTCAGTCCTTCAGACCCGAGGCGCGGTGCAGCATCCAGTCCACCACGAAATTGACCGAGACCGTCAGCACCGCGATGCAGGCGGCGGGCAGAAGCGGCGTGACGTCGCCAAAGGTGATCAGCGCCGCATTGTCGCGCACCATCGCGCCCCAGTCCGCCATCGGCGGCGGCAGGCCGAGGCCCAGGAAGCTGAGCGCCGAGATGGTCAGGAACACAAAGCAGAAACGCAGCCCGAACTCGGCGATCAGCGGCGCCGAGATGTTCGGCAGCACCTCGCGGCTGATGATCCACCATGTCCCCTCGCCGCGGAGCTGCGCCGCCTCGACATAGTCCATCACCATGACGTTCATCGCCGTGGCGCGGGCCAGGCGAAAGACCCGCGTGGAATCGAGGATCGCCACCACGACGATCAGGTTCGCCACCCCCGGCCCCAGCGCCGACAAGGCCAGCAGCGTCAGGATCAGCGCCGGCACCGCCATCAGCACGTCGACCAGCCGCGACAGCGCCAGATCGACCCAGCCGCCCAGGGCGGCTGCCAGAAGGCCGGCCACGCTGCCGATGCCGAAGGCCAGCGCCGTGGTCACCAGCGCCACGCCCACGGTGTTGCGCGCACCCCAGATCAGCCGCGACAGCATGTCCCGGCCCAGCGTGTCGGTGCCAAGGGGATAGGCGGCGCTCCACGGCTCGAACTGGGCGCCGACGATCTGCGCCTCGGCATGGGGGGCCAGCAGCGGCGCGAACAGCGCGATCACGGCATAGGCGGCGATGACCAGCACCCCCAGGATCGCGGTCGGCGGCATGGTTTTCAGCATCCGTATCATGGCCTTACCTCGGATGCAGCAGGCGCGGGTTCGTGGCGATCGCCAGAACGTCGGCCAGCAGGTTCAGCAGGATATAGACCGCGGCAAAGATCAGCGCGCAGGCCTGCACCACGGGAATGTCGCGATTGGTCACGCTGTCCACCATCAACTGGCCAAGGCCGGGATAGACGAAGACCACCTCGACGATGACGACGCCGGTGATCAGCCAGGCCACGTTCAGCGCCACCACGTTGACGATGGGCGCCAGGGCATTCGGCAAGGCGTGGCGGGTGACCACGCGCCAGCGCGACACGCCCTTCAATCGCGCCATGGTGACATAGGGCGCGCCCAGCACGTTGACGACCGCCGCCCGCGTCATCCGCATCATGTGGGCGGTCACCACCAGGACCAGCGTGATCGCGGGCAGGAAGGCGCGGCCCAGCATCTCGGCCAGACGCGGCGAGGCGCCGGGATCGGCGATCGAGGGGAACCAGCCCATCCTGACCGACAGCCAGAACATCAGGATGTAGGCGATGAAGAATTCGGGAAACGAGATCGCCGACAGCGTCGCCACATTGGCGATGCGGTCGAACCAGCTGCCGCGCCACAGGGCGGCGAGCAGGCCCAGCCCCACCGCCAGCGGCACCGCGATCACCGCGGCATAGGCGGCCAGGAACAGGGTGTTGCCCAGCCGCGCGGCCAGCAGGTCCGCCACCGGCCGGCCGTTGGCCAGCGAGCGGCCGAAATCGCCGCTAAGCACGCCACCGACCCAGTCGAGATAGCGCCAGGCCAGGGGTTGGTCGAGGCCAAGCTCGCGCCGGAAGGCCGCGACGGTCTCGGGCGTGGCGGACTGGCCCAGCACCTGCTGGGCGATGTCGCCGGGCAACAGGCTGACGGCCAGGAAGATCAGCACCGAGATGACGAACAGCGTGAATACCCCGATGCCCAGCCGGCCCGCGATCATCCGCAGGATGGGCCGCCGCCGGGCCTCGGCGGCGCTCATGCGGTGGCCTCCTTCTGGCGGATCGGGCGGATGCCGGCGCCGGCATGGTCGGGATGCGGCGCGCGGTCCTGCGCCGCCACCCGGTCCAGCGCCTCCAGCAGCGCCGGCGGCATCGGGATGGCGCGGCCCTCGCCGGTATCGACATGCAAAAGCATATGCTCGCCGGTCGCGACCTCGGTCCCGTCCTGGCGCAGGATGGCGTGATGCAGGCGGAAGCGTTTGGCATCATGGCCCAGCAGCCGGGTCTCGACCGTCAGCAATTCGCCCGCCTTCACCTCGGCCAGATGGCGGATATGGGTCTCGACCGTATAGGCCGAGCGGCCCTGCGCCCGGTAATCGGCATCCAGCCCGATATGGATCAGGAAGGCGTCGGTCGCATCCCCCAGCACCTGGAGATAGCGGAATTCGGTCATGTGGCCGTTGTAATCGACCCAGCCGCCGGTGACGCGGGCCTGATGGATGCGCAGCGGGTAGCCGCTGGCCGGCGCGGGCTGGCGGGCATAGAAACCGTCCTCCTGCGCGCGCACGGTCTGGCCGACGCCCCAATCGTTCGCCTTGAGCGCCTGGAAGATGCCGACCAGGTTGTCGTCACGGATCCGCTCCAGCTCGCGGATCGAGTGCTGGCCCGACTGCGCGTCGGACTGGCCGGCGATGCGGTCGATCAGCGCATCGTCAAGGTCGGGCACATCCATCAGCTTGGTCCAGGGCCATTTCAGCGCCGGGCCGAACTGGCCCAGGAAATGCCGCATCCCGGCCTCGCCGCCGGCGATGCGATAGGTCTCGAACAGGCCCATCTGCGCCCAGCGCAGGCCGAAGCCGAAGCGGATGATGTCGTCGATCTCTTCGGTGGTGGCGATGCCGTCATGCACCAGCCACAGCGCCTCGCGCCAGACGGCTTCCAGCAGGCGGTCGCCGATATGGGCGTCGATCTCGCGTGCGATCCGCACCGGCTTCATGCCGATTTCGGTCAGGATCTCGCAGGCGCGCCCGGCCGCTTCGCCGCCGCCCACGACCTCGACCACCGGCAAGAGATAGACCGGGTTGAACGGATGGGCGACGAGGATGCGGCCGGGATGCCGCGCCCCCTGCCGCAATTCGGACGGCTTGAAGCCCGAGGTCGAGGAACCGATCAGCGCCGTCTCGGGCGCGGCGGCCTCGATCTCGGCGATGATGCGGTGCTTCAGGTCCAGCCGCTCGGGCACGCTTTCCTGGATATAATCGGCACCCGCGACCGCCTCGGCCACCGATCCGGCCCAGAGGATGCGCCCCGGCCGGGGCAGCGGCGCCTGGAACAGCTTTTCCCAGGCGCGGGTCGCGTTCGCCAGCACCTCGCCGACGATGCGCTGCGCCTCGGGGTGGGGATCGTGGACCGCCACGTCATGCCCCGAGAGGATGAAGCGGGCGATCCAGCCGCCGCCGATGACCCCGCCGCCGATTGCCGCGATCTTCATGCCTGCCACCACCGTTCCACGATCTTCCAGCCGTCGAGGAAGCGGTTCGACGCCACCTCGCCATGCGCCACCTTGTCATTGGCCACGTCGATATAGTTCACGAAAATCGGGATGATGGTGCCGCCGTCCTCGGAAACCAGCCCCTGCATCTCGCGATACATCTCGGCGCGCAGGCCTTCGTCCAGCTCGGCCCGCGCCTTCAGCAGCAGTTCGTTGAATCGCTCGTTGTCCCAGTGGCTTTCGTTCCACTCGGCGCCCCGGGCATAGACCAGGCTGAACATGTCGTCCTCGGTCGGGCGGCCGTTCCAGTAGCTGACGCAAAAGGGCTTCTTCAGCCAGACATTCGACCAATAGCCGTCGTCCGGCTCGCGCTTGACGGTCAGGTCGATTCCAGCGGCCTTGGCCGATTGCTGGAACAGCTGCACCATGTCCAGCGCCCCGACCGACGCCGCGTCCGAGGCGGAAATCTCGACCTTCAGCCCCTCCATGCCGGCCTGTTTCAGGTAATGCTTCGCCTTGTCCGGGTCATAGGCCCGCTGCGGCAGGTCGGCGGCAAAGAAGCGGTTCGCCGGCGCGATGGGACTGTCATTGGCGATCTGGCCATGGCCGCGCAGCACCTTGTCCAGCACCTCCTGCCGGTCGATGGCGTATTTCAGCGCCAACCGCAGGTTCGGATCGGTAAAGGGCGCCTGGTCGCAGAACATCGGCATGGTGTAATGCGCGGTCCCCGTCACCTCGACCAGTTGCAGGCCCGGCCGGCGCTGCAACAGGTGCAGGGTAGCCAGGTCGGGCGAGTTGATGACATCGACCTCGCCGGTCATCAGCGCATTCTGCCGGGCGGTGGCATCGTTGATGGTCAGCAGCACCGCCTCGTCGAACCAGGCGCGGTCGGGCTTCCAGTAGTCGTCGCGGCGCTTGAGCGTGATGCGCACGCCCGGCTCGAAGTTCTCCAGCACATAGCCGCCGGTGCCCAGACCCGACTGCCAGTCCAGCGTGCCGTCCTCGTTCGCCGGCATGATGACGAAGTGATAGTCCGAGGTCAGATAGGCGAAATCGGCATTGCCCGAGGTCAGTTCGAAGACCACGACATTGTCGCCATCGGCGCGGATTTCCTTGACCTGCTCAAGCGAGCCCTTGGCGCCGGACTTGGTATCGGCGCCGCGATGATGGTCGAAGGACGCGATCACGTCCCTGGCCGTGAGCTTGCGCCCGTCCGAGAAGGTGACGCCGTCCTTCAGGCGGAAGGTCCAGACGCGGGCCTCGGCATCGGGCTCGAACTCGGCCAGTTCGGGCACGGCCTGGCCCTTGGCGTCGATCTCGACCAGGTTGTTGCAGACCGCCAGCATCGCCGTCACCACCGGCCCCGCGGCATAGGTCGCCGGGTCCAGCGTGTCCGAGGTCGCGCCGCCCAGATGGCCGATGCGCAGCCTGCCGCCGCGCCGCGCCTCCTGCGCGCGCGCGCCGCGCGGCAGGATCAGCCCCGCCGCCGCCATGCCTGCCGCGCCGGCCAGCAAGCCCCGCCTGGTCAGCCCCTGCCCCGTCGGATTGAAACTCATGATGGACCCCCTGTCTGTTTTTGGATTGGTTCTGTTTATGGATCGGTTCGGCCTGCGGCTCAGCGCCGGGTCAGCTTCAGCTTGTCGCGCACCTCCTGCGGGCCGAGGATGCGGCAGCCCATGGCATTCAGGATCGTCGCCGCCCGTTCGACCAGATCGCCGTTGCGGGCCAGCACGCCCTTGTCCAGCCAGATGTTGTCCTCCAGCCCGACGCGCACATTGCCGCCCGCCAGCGCCGCCTGCGCCACATAGGGAAGCTGCATCCGCCCGATCGAGAACATGGAATAGACCCAGCCCGGCGGGATGTTGTTCACCATCGCCATCAGGCTGTTCGGATCGGCCGGCGCGCCATAGGGGATGCCCATGCACAGCTGGATCATCACCGGGTCGTCGATCAACCCCTCGTCCACCAGCGTCTTGGCCAGCCACAGATGGCCGGTGTCGAAGACCTCGATCTCGGGCCTGACCCCCGCCGCCTGGATGCGCGCGGCCATGGCGCGCAGGGTGCCGGGCGTGTTGGTCATGACGTAATCGGCCTCGGCGAAATTCATCGTCCCGCAATCAAGGGTGCAGATCTCGGGCAGCAATTCCTCGACATGGACCAACCGCTCGCTGGCGCCGATCAGGTCGGATTGCGGCGACAGCGGCAACGGCGCCTCGGCCGAGCCCAGCACGATGTCGCCGCCCATGCCCGCCGTCAGGTTCAGCACCACGTCGGTGCCGGACGAGCGCACCCGCTCGACCACCTCGCGATACAGCGCCGGATCGCGTGAAGGCGCGCCGGTCTGGGGGTCGCGCACATGCACATGGGCGATGGCCGCGCCCGCATTCGCCGCCTCGATGCAGGCCTCGGCGATCTGCTTGGGCGTGACCGGCACCAGGTCGGATTTCTTGTGGCTTTGTCCCGATCCGGTCACCGCGCAGGTGATGAAGACGTCACGGTTCATTCATGGCTCCGGCAATGTGTGATTTCATCGCAGCCTGACAGCAATTCCGCTGGCATGATGTGCATTTTCAGCCATAATCTTTTCCTATGTCGCCAAAATCGCCACTGCATCTGACCTTCGTGCTGTTCGACGGTTTCTCGAACATGGTGCTGGCCAGCGCCATCGAGCCGCTGCGGGCGGCGCGCGACCTGTCGGGGCGGCGGCTATTTTCCTGGCAGGTCGGCTCGCTTGACGGCGGGGCGGTGACCAGTTCCTCGCGGCTGGCGATCTCGGTCGATCTGCCGCTGGAGCGGGTGGGGGCGACGGATGCGCTGATCCTCGTCTCGGGCTACGGCATGCGCGACCATCTGCAGCGCGCTTCGGTGCAGGCGGTGCTGCGCAAAGCGCGCGGCCTGCCGGTGGTCGGCGGCCTTGATACCGGGGCATGGCTGCTGGCGCAGATGGGCCTGCTGGCCGGGCGCCGCGCCGCGATCCACTGGATGGAGCGCGAGGCGCTGGCCGAAGCTTTCCCCGAGATCACCGTGGTGCCCGACCCCTATGTCACCGACGGCAACATCGTCACCTGCGGCGGCGCGCAAAGCGTGCTCAGCTGGTCGCTGGACCTGATCGGCGCGCAGGCGGGCGAGGCGCTGCGCTTCGACGTGGCGAACATGTTCGGCCGGGTGATGGGGCGCAGCACCGATCCGGTGGAATGGCAATTGCCCAGCCGCATGACCGACAGCGCCCTGCCATCGTCGCTGCAACGCGCCATCGTCGCCATGCGCGAAACGGCCGAGCAGCCCTTGCCCCTGCCCCGCATCGCCGAGCGTGCGGCACTGTCGCTGCGCAGCATGGACCGGCTGTTCCGTGCCCACCTGGGGCTGTCGGCCGGCGGATATTATCGGCAGATCCGGCTGTCCCATGCGCGGGCGCTGGCGCTGGAAACCAAGCTGACGCTGGGCGAGATCGCCTCGCGCACCGGCTTTTCCTCGCCCGCGACGCTGGCGCGCGCCTATCGCCGTGCCTTTGGCGAGACGGTGCGGAAAACCGCGGCGCGATAACGGTCAGAGGGCGGCCAGACCGGCGCCGAGCCCATCAAGCAGGTCGCGCCGATCCTCGAGCCCGACCGAAAGGCGCAGCAGCCCATCGCCGATCCCGGCGCGGTGCCGCGCCTCGGCGCCCATGCTGACATGGGTCATGGTCGCTGGATGGGCGATCAGGCTTTCCACCCCGCCCAGCGAATCCGCCAGGGTGAAGACCCGCACCGCCTCGACGAGGCGGCGCACGGCGGGCAGGCCGCCTTGCAATTCGAAACTCAGCATGGCGCCGAAGCCGTGCTGCTGGCGCGCGGCAAGGGCATGGCCGGGATGCCCGGACAGGCCGGGATAATGCACCGCCGTCACCTCGGGCCGGTCGCGCAGGAACTCGGCCACCACCATGGCGCTGGCCTGCTGTTGCTCGATACGGGCGAAAAGCGTGCGGATGCCGCGCAGGGTCAGGAAGGCATCGAAGGGCGAGCCGACGCTGCCGGTGATGTTGGCCCATTCCGCCAGCGCCTCGGCATCCTCGGCTCGCGCGGCAATCACGGCGCCACCCAGCACGTCGGAATGGCCGTTGAGGTATTTGGTCGTGGAATGGATCACGAAATCCGCGCCAAGCAGCAAGGGTTGCTGCAAGGCGGGCGACAGGAAGGTGTTGTCCACCGCCACCCTTGCCCCGGCCTCGTGCGCCCGCACTGCCAGCGCAGCGATGTCCGTCACCCGCATCAGCGGGTTGCTGGGCGTCTCGATCAGCAGAAGCGCCGGGCGCTCGGCCAGCGCCGCGGTCATGGCGGCCGGATCGCCAGGATCGACCAGCGCCAGCCGAAAGGCGCCGCGGTCGCGCCGCGCCGTCAGCAGCCTTTGCGTGCCGCCATAGCAGTCATGCGGCGCGACGATCAGCCCGCCCGGCAGCACCTGCGCAAGCAGCAGGTCCAGCGCCGCCATGCCCGACGAGGTGACGACGGCGCCCGCGCCATGCTCCAGCCCGGCCAGCGTCTCGGCCAGCAGGTCGCGGCTGGGATTGCCGGCGCGGGTATAGTCATAGCCGCGCGTCCGGTCGAAGCCGGCAAAGGCATAGCTGGTGCTGAGATAGATCGGTGGCACGATGGCGCCAAAGGGATCGCGGCCGCCCACGCCGTTGGCCGCCGCGATGGTGCGGTCGCGCGGTTCATCCCCTGCCATCGCAGCCTCTTTTTCCGGGCCGGCCCCACCCGGCCAAAGCTGCAATGGCCCACCGTCGCCGGTGGCCCGATAGGCCGAAATCCCGAAACTGCCATTCGCTCATCGGGTTGTCCTGCGCTTCCCGTCGACCCCCGCCGTACCACGGATGGGCGCGATGGGGATCGGTCCTGTTCCGGCATGAGGATGGCATTCTGGAACAGGGCAGGCAAATTCATTATATTTCACTTACCAGCAATAATCCTGCATTCATTCATGGACATCAATCAGGCCCGCACCTTTCTTGAGATCGTGCATTCCGGCAGCTTCGTTGCTGCCGCCGAGCGACTGAACATCACCCAGACCGCGGTCAGCGCACGCATCCGCACGCTTGAGGAAAGCCTGGGCCGGCGCCTGTTCATCCGCAACAAGGCCGGCGCGCGGCTGACACCAGCGGGTGAGCGCCTGGTGCGCCACGCCACCGCCATGCTGCAAGTGTGGGAGCGGGCGCGCCAGCAGGTCGCCCTGCCGCCGGGTCGCAGCGCGGGCGTGCATCTGGGCGGGGAACTGAGCCTGTGGCATCCTTTGCTGGCCGACTGGCTGGTCTGGATGCGCCGCGAATGCCCCGACATCGCGCTGCGGGCCGAGGTGGACGGTCCCACCAACCTGATGGCGCGGGTGCAGGAGGGCTCGATGGACGTGGCGGTGCTCTACAATCCGCCCCCCACGCCCCATCTGGTCAGCGAATTGCTGGCCGAGGAAAAGCTGGTGCTGGTGACCAACGCCCCCGACCGGCGTTTTCGGGCCGAGGATTTCGTCCTTGTCGATTGGGGTCCGAATTTCGCCGCCAGTTTCGAGGCTTCTTTTCCCGAACTCGGCAGCCCGCCGGTCTCGATCTCGCTGGGGCCTCTGGCGCTGACCTATCTGCTGACGGTGGGCGGCTGCGGCTATTTCCGGCTGGGCATCGTCCGGCCCTTCCTGGCCGACGGGCGGCTGGCACTGGTGCCCGGTGCGCCGGAATTCTCGCATTCCACGCATATGGTCTATGCCCATCATGGCGATGGCGACGTGCTGGAGCGAGTGCGAACCGGGTTGAAAAGCGTCGCAGCCGCGCCGTTGAACCTGCAGCAAGCCACAGAAATCGCGCCGCGATAGGCGCGCGGCAGGCCGCGAAGCCGGGATTTCCGTCGATCGAACCGCGGCCTTGGCATATTCAATGATCGAGGTGTCTCGAAGCGATCAGGACTTCGCTGCGCGCATGGTGCATCTTTTTTATTTACTAGTATGCAAGTATGCAATACAGGACAGGCAGGGAGAAGAATCATGTCCATGCAACCGAATATCGACTTCACGCTTTCGACCGCGCCGCAGGTCTATGAGTGGTTGCGGGACGCGATCCTGCGCGGCGAACTGCCGCCCGGCTCGCGCCTGAGCGAGACCGAGATCGCCAACCAGGTCGGCGTCAGCCGCCAGCCGGTGCGCGAGGCATTCATCCGCCTGACATCGGACGGGCTGGCAGAGGTCAGGCCCCAGCGCGGCACCTATATCCGACGCATCTCGGTCTCGGCGGTGCTGTCGGCACGGCTGATCCGCGAGGCGGTCGAAAGCGACCTGATCCGTATGCTGGCCGAGCAGGCCGACGACAGGCTGCTTGCCCGCCTCGACCAGGAGATCGAGGAACAAAGCGTCGCCGTGGCACGCAACGATGCCGAAACCTTCGTGCGGCTGGACGACCGCTTCCACCGCCTGCTGGCCGTGGCCGCCGGGCAGGAGGCGGTCTGGGAGGTGCTGGAGGGGCTGAAGTCGCAGATGAACCGCCTGCGCTATATCACCGCGCGCACCTTCGACATCCAGAAGCTGATCGGCCAGCACGCCGAGATCGTCGAGGGCCTGCGCAACCACGACCCGGCCCTGGCCGAACAGGCCATGCGCCGCCACCTGCGCGAATTGCTCAACGACCTGCCCGAGATCTCGCGCAGCCGTCCCGAACTTTTCATACCCTGACCCGCATCATCCCGGAGGAGAACGATGATCACCCTGAACCGTCGCCGCTTTGCGGCGCTGGCCGTGGCATGCCTGACCGCCGCTTCCGCCATGGGCGCCTCGGCCGCCGAACTGACGCTGAAGCTGGGCCATCTCGCGAACGAGCAGAACTCCTGGCACAAGGCGTCGCTGAAATTCGCCGAAGAGCTTGACCGCCTGACCGAAGGCCGCATCGCCGTCGAGGTCTTTCCCAACGACTCGCTGGGCCGCGAGATGGACCTGATCAACGGCATGCAGCTGGGCACGGTCGAAATGACCATCACCGGCGAAAGCCTGCAGAACTGGGCGCCGATGGCGGCTTTGCTGGCCATTCCCTATGCCTATCAGTCGCTTGAGCACATGGACGAGGTTGCCGGCGGCGAGATCGGCAAGGAAATCGAAGCGCAGATCGTCGAACGCGCGCAGGTTCGCCCCATCGCCTATTTCGCCCGCGGCCCGCGCAACCTGACCGCGAACCACCCCATCACCACGCCGGCGGAACTGAACCGGATGCGGCTGCGGGTGCCGAACGTGCCGCTGTTCGTCGACACCTGGACCGCGCTTGGCGCCCAGCCGACGCCGATGGCTTTCTCGGAAGTCTTCACCTCGCTGCAGAACGGCACCATCGGCGGGCAGGAAAACCCGCTGGCGCTGATCCAGGCCGCCTCGCTGAACGAGGTGCAAAGCCATGTGAACCAGACCGAGCATGTGCGCTCCTGGATCTACCTGACCATCGCCGAGCAGGTCTGGCAGCGTCTGCCCCCGGAGGATCAGGCCCATGTGCTGGAAGCCGCCCGCATCGCGCAGGAGTTCGAGCGCGAGCAGTTCCTGCAAGACGAGGACGCCATCCGCGCCGATCTGGAGGCCAAGGGCATGACATTCGTCGAGGTCGACCAGAAAGCCTTTGCCGACGGCTCGCGCGATGCGGTGATCAAAAGCGTCGATGACAGCATCCGGCCCGTCGTCGAGGAATTGTTCAACCATTGATCGGAACCGGGCGATCGCCGCTGCGCCCTTTCCGCGCACGGCGCTCGCCCCCAAGGGTTTGAAACGGATGAGAAACCTGGCACTCTTGCAACGCGGCATCGCGGCAGCCAGCCGGTTGGCGGTGGGCGTCGCCTTCTTCGCGCTGATCGCGGTGGTCACGCTTCAGATCGCCACCCGGACCTTCGGCCTGCCCTCGCCGGTCTGGACCGAGGAACTGTCGCGCTATCTGCTGCTCTACATGACCGCCTTCGGCATCGGCCTGTCGCTGATGACGGGCGAGTTGGTGAACGTCGACCTGGTGCAGGAAACCGTCTCGGAAGCCCGCGCCTGGTGGATGCGGCTGATCGCGGCGATCTGCACGGCGGCGCTTGGCGCGGTGATGATCTGGCCGGCCTGGAAATTCACCCAGATCGGCGCCTTCCAGCGTTCGCCCAGCCTGCGCTGGCCGATGGACATCATCCACGCCTCGGTGCTGGTGCTGTCCGTCCTGCTTTTCCTGTTCGCCCTGCTGCGGGTGATCGGCATGATCGCCGGCTCCGACGACGGGCGCCCCCATCTTGCCGAGGAGGAATGAGCCCTTGGATCTTTTCCTGCTTCTGACCACCTTTTTCGTGACCCTGGCGCTTGGCGTGCCGGTCGCGGTCTGCCTTGGGCTTTCGTCGCTGGCCTATATCCTGTCGGCGGGGCTGCCGGTCGTCATCATCCCGCAGCGCATGTATGCGGGCATGGACGTCTTTGTCCTGCTGTGCATCCCCGGCTTCATCCTGGCCGGCAACCTGATGAATTTCGGCGGCATCACCGAGCGTATCATCCGCCTGGCCAACGCCATGGTGGGCTGGATGCGCGGCGGGCTGGCCATGGCGAACGTCGCGGATTCGATGATGTTCGGCGGCGTCTCGGGCACGGCGGTCGCCGATGTCGCGGCGACCGGCGGCGTGATGATCCCCGGCATGAAGAAATCCGGCTATCCCGGCGATTTCGCCGCCGCGATCACCGCCGCCTCGGCCACCGTGGGGCCGATGCTGCCGCCCAGCGTGCCGATGATCATCGTGGGCGCGCTGTCGGGGATCTCGGTCGGCCAGCTGTTCCTGGCCGGTGCGGTGCCGGGCGTGCTGATGGGCATCGGCATGGCGATCACCTGCTATATCCTGGCCGTGCGCCGCAACTATCCGCGCCAGCAATGGCAGGGCTTCGGCGAGCTGATCGCGGCCTTCCTCGCCGCCTTCTGGGCGCTGGCCATGACCGGGCTGATCATCGGCGGCCTGCTGACCGGCATCGCCACCCCGACCGAGACCGCCATCGTCGCCTGCCTTTACGCCTTTGTCGTCGGCGCCTTCGTCTATCGCGAGCTGCCGATCCGCGCGGTGCCGCGCATCGTCGTCAACAGCGCGATCTCCTCGGCCGGCATCCTGGCGCTGGTCGGTTTCGCCAACGTCTTCGGCTCGATCCTGGCATCCGAGCGCATCCCGCAGATGCTGGTCAGCACCGTGCTGGCGATCACCGACAACCCGATCCTGGTGATCCTGCTGATCAACGTGCTGCTGTTGTGCGTCGGCATGTTCATGGAAACCATCGCCGCGCTGATCATCCTGTTCGTGCCGCTGCTGGGGCTGGCGACCAGCGTCGGCATCGAGCCGCTGCATTTCGCCACCTTCGCGGTCCTGAACCTGATGATCGGCCTGACCACGCCGCCGGTCGGGGTCTGCCTGTTCGTCGCCTGCAACATCGCACGCGAACCGCTGGCCAAGGTGATCAGCGCGGTCATCCCCTTCCTGATCTCGAACATCGTCGTGCTGCTGCTGGTATCCTACTACCCGCCCTTTGCCACCTGGCTGCCGACGACGCTGATGGGGAACTGACATGACACAGGACATCGCCTGCCGCCTGCACGCGGCCCACGACCTGCGGATCGAGCCCCTGCTCGATCCGCAACCCACCGAGGGCGCCGCCCTGGTCCGCGTGTTGCGGGGCGGCATCTGCGGCTCGGACCTGCATTACTACCACGACGGCGGCTTCGGTCCCGTCCGGGTACGCGAGCCCATCGTGCTGGGCCACGAAGCCGCCGGCGTGGTCGAGGCTGCGCCGGAGGGGTCCGGCCTGGTTCCGGGCCAACTGGTCGCCCTGTCGCCCTCGCGCCCCTGCGGCGAATGCGAATATTGCCGCGCGGGGCAGGAGCGGCATTGCCTGGCCATGCGCTTCAACGGCTCGGCCATGCGCTTCCCGCATGAGAACGGCTTCTTCCGCAATCGGCTGTATCACCCCGTCGAGCAATGCCTGCCGCTGCCCGAGGGGGCAAGCGCCCAGGCCGCCGCCGGGGCCGAGCCGCTGGCGGTCTGCCTGCACGCGCTGAGCATGGCGCCCGACCTTGCCGGCCAGCGGGTGCTGATCACCGGCGCCGGTCCCATCGGCGCGATCTGCACCGCGCTGGCCCGCCTGCGCGGCGCGGCCGAGGTCGTGGTGACGGATGTGCAGGATTTCACGCTGGAGATCGCCCGCCGCATGGGCGCCGACCGGGCGGTGAACGTGGCCGGGCAACCCGACGCCCTGGCCGATCTGGCCCAGGGCAAGGGCCGCATCGACGTGGTCCTGGAATGCTCGGCCAATCCCCATGCCATCGCGCAGGCCATCGGCGTGACGCGACCGCAAGGCACCGTGGTGCAGATCGGCGTCGGCGGCACCCTGCCCCTGCCGCTGAACCTGATCGTCGCCAAGGAGCTGCGCCTTGTCGGCACCCACCGCTTCGACAGCGAGTTCGCGCAGGCCGTGCGCATGATCGGCGCGGGCGAGATCGACCTGTCGCCCATGGTCACGCAAGTCCTGCCCGCGGCCGAGGCGCAGCGCGCCTTCGACCTTGCCGGCGACCGGGCGCAGGCGGTCAAGGTGCAGCTGGACTTCGGAGCCTGAATCCATGCCGGTGATCACCGAGATCGAGGATCTGCGCCGCCTGCACCGGCGGCGTGTCCCGCGCATGTTCTATGACTACGTCGATGTCGGCGCCTGGACCGGCGGCACCTATCGCGCCAACCGCGCCGATTTCGAGCGCATCCTGTTCCGCCAGCGCGTCGCCCGGAACATCGAGGCCCGCACCCTTGCCACCACCATGCTGGGCCAGCCGGTCTCGATGCCCCTGGCCTTGGCTCCGGTGGGCCTTTTGGGAATGCAGCACCCGGACGGCGAGATCTATGCCGCCCGCGCCGCGCAGGCCGCCGGCGTTCCCTTCACGCTGTCGACCATGTCGATGTGCTCGCTCGAGGATATCGCGCAGGCGACGGGGGCACCGTTCTGGTTCCAGCTCTACACCCTGCGGGACGAGGAGTTCCTGGAGGATATCCTGGACCGCGCCCGCCGCGCCGGGGTGACGGCGCTGGTGCTGACGCTGGACCTGACCATCCAGGGCCAGCGCCACAAGGATCTGAAGAACCGCATGACCGCGCCGCCGCGCCTGACGCTGCCCAACCTGATCGACATCGCGCTGCATCCCCGCTGGGCGCTGGGAATGCTGGGCACGCGCCGGCGCAGCTTCGGCAATATCGTCGGCCATGCCCGCGGCGTCGAAAGCCTGGGTGACCTGATGGACTGGACCGCGCGCCAGTTCGACCAGCAGCTGGACTGGGGCCGGGTCGAGCAGATCATCCGCAAATGGGGCGGGCCGGTGATCCTGAAGGGCATCAACGACCCCGAGGACGCGCAGCGCGCGCTGGATACCGGCTGCGACGCGATCCTGGTCTCGAACCATGGCGGGCGGCAGCTGGACGGCGCGCCCTCGACCATCCGCGCGCTGCCGGCGATCCGCCGGGCGGTCGGGCCGGACTTTCCGCTTTATCTCGACAGCGGCATCCAGTCGGGACAGGAGGCGCTGAAGGCCATCGCCAGCGGCGCGAACGGCGTCTTTGTCGGCCGCGCCTTCACCTATGGGCTGGGCGCCATGGGGCAAAGAGGCGTCGAGGCGGCGCTGGCCATCCTGCGCCGCGAAATGGACATCACCATGGCGCTGTGCGGCGTCAACGACATCAAGGATTTCGGTCCCGGCTGCCTGTGGCCGGACGACCGCGGCAATGCCGCCTGAAGAACAAGGAAAACGTGAATGCGACATACCTGGCGCTGGTTCGGCCCCAAGGATCGGGTCTCGATCGACGACATGCTGCAAGCGGGGGTCCAGGGTGTGGTGACCGCCCTGCACCACGTCCCGACCGGGACCGTCTGGTCCCCCGCGGAGATCGCCCGCCGGCAGGCCGATCTGGCGGCGATGACCGACGGCGCGCCCTCGGGCCTGAAATGGGAAGTGGTCGAAAGCCTGCCGGTCAGCGAGGCGATCAAGACCCAGACCGGCGACTGGCGGACGCATGTCGCGAACTGGATCACCTCGATGCGGCACCTGAAGGACGCGGGGATCGAGGTGATCTGCTACAACTTCATGCCGGTGCTGGACTGGACCCGCACCGACCTGGCCTGGCGGAGGCCGACCGGCGCGCGCTGCATGCGCTTCGACTTCACCGATTTCGCCGCCTTCGACATCCATATCCTGCAGCGCAAGGGCGCGGCCGAGGATTTCCCAGACGAGATCCGCGAGGAAGCCGCCCGCCGCTTTGCCCAGATGGACGAGGCCCGGCGCGAGCAGCTGGCCGGCAACGTGGTCTTCGGCCTGCCCGGCGCGGCCGAGCACTTCACCCTGGAGGACGTGCGGGCGCTGCTGGAAAGCTATGCTCCGGTGACGGACGCGGTGCTGCGCCGGCATTTCCACGACTTCCTGGAACAGGTCGTCCCCGTCGCGCAGGAGATCGGGGTGCGGCTGTGCTGCCATCCCGACGACCCGCCCTTCGGCCTGCTGGGCCTGCCGCGCGTCATGTCCACCGAGGCGGATTACGCCGAGCGCATGGCCGCCGTGGACCTGCCGGCGAACGGCATCACGCTTTGCTCGGGCTCGCTGGGGGCGCGGCCGGACAACGACCTGCCGGGCATGATGGAGCGGCTGGGCGACCGGGTGCATTTCCTGCACCTGCGCAACGTGCGCCGCGACACCGATGCCATCCGGGGCTCGTTCTTCGAGGATGAGCATCTGGGCGGCCAGACCGACATGGTGACGCTGATCGCCGCCGTCCTGCGCGAAGAGGCCCGCCGCCGCGAAGCCGGCCGCGCCGATGCGGTGATTCCGATGCGCCCCGACCACGGGCAGGACATTCTGGACGACATCGGCCGCGGCGGCCAGCCCGGCTATCCCGCCATCGGCCGGCTCAAGGGTCTGGCCGAGCTGCGCGGGGTAGAGCTGGCGCTGAGCCACGGGGCGCGGCCATGATGAGCCCGCGCCTGACCGGGCTGGCCGACCTGCCGCCCGGTGTCGAGCGGCCGCGCTATGACCACGCGGCGCTTGGCATCGGCATCCTGCACTTGGGTCTGGGCGCCTTCCACCGCGCGCATCAGGCAGTCCATACCGACGACGCGCTGGCGGCCGAGGGCGGTGACTGGCGCATCCTCGGCGCCAACCTGCGCAGCCGCGACATCCCCAAGGCGCTGAACGCGCAAAACGGGCTGTTCACCGTGCTGGAACGCTCGGTCAGCGACCGGGCGCGGGTGATCGGCGCGCATGGCCCGGCCATCGGCGGCGACGCGGCGGCGATCCTGCGCGCCGCCTGCGATCCGGCAATCCGCATCCTGTCGCTGACCGTCTCGGAAAAGGCTTACGGGATCGACCGCACCGCCATGGATGCCGATCCGGCCCATCCGGCGGTGGCCGCCGATCTGGCGCAGCCGCAGGCGCCGCAGGGCGTGCTGAGCATCATCGTCGCCGCCCTGGCGGCGCGGCGCGAGGCCGGAACCGCGCCCTTTGCCGTGCTCAGTTGCGACAACCTGCCCGACAACGGCGCGTTGCTGCGTGCGGGCGTGCTGGGCTTTGCCCGCCGCCGCGACCCCGGTCTGGCCGGCTGGATCGCCGATCATGTCGCCTTTCCGGCGACCATGGTGGACCGCATCACCCCGGCCACGACCGAGCGCACCCTGACCGATGTCGAGGCACTGACCGGCCATCGCGACCTGGCCGCCGTCGAGACCGAGCCCTTCAGCCAATGGGTGATCGAGGATCATTTCCCGCAGGGCCGCCCGACATGGGAGGCCGGCGGCGCGCTGTTCGTCCAGGACGTGCGCCCCCATGAGGCGATGAAGCTGCGCATGCTGAACGGCAGCCATTCGCTGATCGCCTATGCCGGGCAGATGCTGGACCTGCCCCATGTCCGCGACGCCATGGCCGACCCGGCGCTGACCGCGCTGGTCCGCCGCCACATGCAAGCGGCGGGCGCGACCCTGCCGCGAGGCGCCGGGCTCGATCCCGAAGCCTATGCCGCGGCGCTGCTGGCGCGCTTTGCCAACCCGGCCATCGCCCACCAGACCCGCCAGATCGCCATGGACGGCACCGAAAAGCTGCCGCAGCGCTGGTTCGCCCCCGCAGCCGAAGCGCTGCAAGCCGACGGCGACGCCCGGCCTTTTGCCTTCGCCACCGCGATCTGGCTGGCTTGGCTGACGACGCAGGAACAGGCGCCGGACGATCCGCGCGGCCCGGCCCTGCTGGAACTGGCCCGCAAGGCAGGCGAGGACGACGATACCCTGACCCGCTCGGTCCTGGCGCTGCCGGGACTGGCGCCGCCGGAACTGGCGGGCAATGCCGGTTTCACCCAGGCGGTGCGCCGAACCCTCACCCATATCCGCCGCGACGGGCTGCGCGCGGCCATGGCGACGGAGCTTGCATCGTGACCGGCAAGGCGATCCTTTCTATCGGCGAGGCGATGGTCGAGCTGTCGCCCTCGGGCCAGGACGGGCTGTGGCGGCTGGGCATCGCCGGCGACACGCTGAACACCGCCTGGTATCTGCGCCGCCTGCTGCCGGCCGATTGGCGCATCGCCTATTGCAGCCGCGTGGGCACCGGCGAGTTCTCGCAGCAGATGGTCGATTTCCTGACCGTCGAGGGGATCGACGCCACCCATGTCGGCCGCGACCCAAGCCGCGAGATCGCGATCTATGCCATCTCGCTGAAGGATGGCGAGCGCAGCTTCAGCTATTGGCGCGACACCTCGGCGGCCAAGGGGCTGGCCGACGATCCGACCGCGCTGGCCGCGGCGCTGGCGGGCGTGGGCATCGCCTATTTCTCGGGCATCACCCTGGGCATCCTGCCCCAGGCCGGCCGCGCCGCACTGATCGGGGCGCTGAAAGCCGCCCGTGCGGCGGGCACGCAAGTGGTCTTCGACCCCAACCTGCGGCCCAAGCTGTGGCCGGACATCCCCACCATGCGCCGCGAGATCGAGGCAGCGGCAGCCATCGCCGATCTGGTCCTGCCCAGCTTCGACGACGAGCGCGGCTTTTTCGGCGATGCCGATCCGCAGGCGACGGTGGCGCGCTATCTGGCGCGCGGGGCCGGGCAGGTCGTGGTCAAGGCGGGCGGCGACGCGATCCGTTATGGCGGGCGCGAAGGCGAGGGGCTGGTCGAGGGGCTGACGCGCGAGGTGCCGGTGGACACCACATCGGCCGGCGACAGCTTCAATGCAGGCTATCTGGCGGCGCGGCTGGCGGGGGCAGACATCCCGGCCGCCATCCGCCGGGCGCATGACCTCAGCCGCGTGGTGATCCGCCATCGCGGCGCATTGGTGCGCGAGGCCGTCGCGCGGGGCTGACCCGCGCGCACATTACCGGCCGGGCTATGGCGGGCAAAGCCGCCGCCGCGCGCCCCTGCGGGCTCGACTCCATGCCGAAAATTGTATATCAATCGATTGATTGATTGCTTGGCATGATCGGCATGGACCCACACCCGACCCGTATTTCCCTGATCCAGGCCGCCATGCAGCAGTTCGGGCGCGGCGGGTTCGAGGCTGCCTCGACGCGGGCCATCGCCGCGCAGGCCGGGACCAATATCTCTTCGATCGCCTATCACTTCGGCGGCAAGGACGGGCTGCGCATCGCCTGCGCCGATGCCGTGGCCGAGCGGATCGCACAGGTCGCCCGGCCCCTGCCGGGCTTGCAGGACCGACCGGACCTCCTCCACGCCCGGCTGGTCCTGCGGCGGCTGGTGCGCCGTATCGTCACCTTCATGATCGTCAGCCCCGGAGCCAGCGATGCCGTGGCCTTTGTCCTGCGCGAGCTGGCCCAGCCGGACAGCCCGGTGCTGGACCGGCTTTACACGACGCTGGTCGAGCCGCGACACCGCGCCCTTTGCGCGCTGTGGTCCGCTGCGACCGGCGAGCCCGCGGAATCCGAGGATGTGAAGCTGGCCGTCTTTTCGCTGGTCGGCCAGGCGGTCTATTTTCGCGTCGCCGCGCCCATCGTCCGGCGCCGGATGGGCTGGCGGCATTATGCGCGGGCCGAGGCGCGGGCGATCACGCGGCGGATGCTGACCAACCTGGACCGGATGATCGGGGGCGGGGATGGCTGATTTCCTGTGCTCGCTGGCCTTTCTTGCGGCGCTGTTTCCGCAATGCGGTCCGCCCGCGCCGCTGGGCACCGGCTATGCCGAGGGCGATTATGTCCAGATCGCCCCGCTGGCGACGGCGCGGATCGAGGCGCTGGCCGTGCGGCAAGGCGACCGCGTCGAGGCCGGCCAAGCGGTGGCAATTCTGGAGACCCGCGATGCCGAGCTGGCGCTGGCCGCGGCCGAGGCCGCCCATGCCCGCGCCGCCAGCACCTTGGCCGACCTGGAAAAAGGCGGGCGGGCGCCCGAGATCGCGGCCATCGAGGCGACCCTTGCCTCGGCCCGCGCCAATGCCGAGCGCACGGCGCGCGAGGCAGCGCGGCAGGAGCGGCTGCTGGCCCAGCGCGTCAGCTCGCCCGCGCAACTGGACGACGCCCGCGCCGCCGCCGACATGGCCGAGGCGGCGGTGCGCGAGGCCGAGGCGCGGCTGGCCGTCGCCCGCCTGCCCGCCCGCCCCGATGCCATCGCCGCTGCCCGCGCTGCATTGGCGCAAGCCCAGGCCGACCGGCAGGCGATGGAATGGCAGCTCCAGCAGCGCCGGCTGACCGCCCCCGCGCCCGGCATCGTCACCGACATCCTGCGGCATCGGGGCGAGCTTGCCGGCCCCTCGGCCCCGGTCCTGACCTATCTGCCGGACGGTGCGGTCAAGCTGCGCTTCTTCATAGCCGAGGCCGATCTGGCCGCGCTTGCCCTGGGAACCAGGCTGACGGTCGACTGCGACGGCTGTGCACCGACCAGCGCCACGGTCTCCTTCATCGCTGACGAGGCCGAGTTCACCCCGCCGGTCCTCTATGCCCGCGACGCGCGGCAAAAGCTGGTCTATCTGGTCGAGGCCCGCCCCGAACCCGGCAGCACGCTGAAGCCCGGCCAGATCGTCGATGTCTGGAAGGCACCATGACCGGGGCGACGGCCATCGACGTGTCCGGGCTGACGAAATCCTTCGGCGGCAGGACGGTCGTCGATGACGTCGCGCTGCGGGTGGCCGGGGGCGAGATCGCCGGGTTCCTTGGCCCGAACGGATCGGGCAAGACCACCTGCATCCGCATGATCTGCGGCTTGCTGACGCCCGATGCGGGCAGCGGCACCGTGCTGGGCCTCGACGTGCGCCGCCAGCAGCGCCAGATCCGGCGGCAGGTCGGCTACATGACGCAGAAATTCTCGTTCTACGAGGATCTGTCCATCGAGGAGAACCTGGCCTTCGTCGCCGGACTCTATGGCCTGCCGCGGCAGGCCGTGCGCGATACGCTGGAGGATCTGGGCCTGACCTCGCGCAAGACCCAGCTTGCCGGCAGCCTGTCGGGCGGCTGGAAGCAGCGGCTGGCGCTGGCGGCCTGCATCATGCACCAGCCGCGCCTTCTGCTGCTGGACGAGCCGACGGCCGGCGTAGATCCCATGGCCCGGCGCCAGTTCTGGGACGAGATCCACGCCCGCGCATTGGGCGGCATGACCGTTCTGGTCTCGACCCATTACATGGACGAGGCCGAGCGCTGCCACCGCATCAACTACATCGCCTATGGCCGGCTGGTCGTCTCGGGCACCGTGGCCGAGGTGATCGCGGGCGCGCGGCTCGTCACGCTGACCGTGCAGTCGGCGCGGCCGGGCGAGCTGGCCGAGCGCCTGCGCAAGGCGCCGGGCGTCGGGCAGGTCGAGCCCTTCGGCACTGCGCTGCATGTGACCGGGACCGACCGCACCCGGCTGGAGGCCGCGCTGGAGGCCGAGGGCGTGACCGGCCACCCGGTCGAGACCAGCCTGGAGGACGTGTTCATCCGGTTGATGGAGCTTTCCGAGGACAACATGCGATGAGCTTTTCCCCGACACGGCTGCGGGCGCTGTTGCGCAAGGAGTTCATCCAGATGCGCCGCGACCGCGTGACCTTCGCCATGATGCTGGGCGTGCCGATCATGCAGCTTTTGCTGTTCGGCTATGCGATCAACAGCGACCCTCGGGACATGCCCACGGCGCTGGTCGCGCCGGTGCAGGACCGTTTCAGCCGCAGCATTGCCGCAGCGCTGGAAAACAGCGGCTATTATCGCATTACCCATCCCGCGGCGGGCATCGCGGAGGCCGAGCGGCTGATCACCCGGGGCGAGGTCTCCTTTGTCGTGACGGTGCCCGCCGATTTCGGCCGGCGCATGCAGCAGGGCGACCGGCCGCAGATCCTGGTCGAGGCGGACGGCTCGGACCCCTCGGCGACCAGCGGCGCCATCGCCGCGCTGGCCCGGCTCGCCGAGGGCGCCTTTCGCCGCGACCTGCCGGCCGAGCCTGCATCCGGCACGCCCGAGATCGTCACCCATCGCCGCTACAACCCCGAGGGCATCACGCAATACAACATCGTCCCCGGCCTTTTGGGGGTGATCCTGCAAATGACCATGGTGATGATGACCGCCATGGCCCTGACCCGCGAGATCGAACGCGGCACCATGGAGAACCTGCTGGCCATGCCCGCCACCCCGGCCGAGATCATGATCGGCAAGATCACCCCGTTCCTGACCGTAGGGGCGGTGCAGGTCCTCGTGATCCTGGGCGCGGCATGGGCGATCTTCGACGTGCCTTTCGTCGGCTCGCTGGGGCTGCTGCTGGCGGGGGTGATGGTCTTCGTGCTGGCGCTGGTGCTGCTGGGCTATCTGATCTCGACCGCGGCGCGCACGCAGATGCAGGCGATGCAGATTGCGATCTTCGTCTTTCTGCCCTCGGTGCTGCTGTCGGGCTTCATGTTCCCGTTCCGGGGCATGCCGGGCTGGGCGCAGGCCATCGGCGAGGTGCTGCCGGTAACGCATCTGCTGCGACTGGTGCGCGCCGTCATGCTGAAGGGCGCGGGCTTTGCAGATGTCGTCCCGCAATTCGCGGCACTGTCGGTCATGGTGGCGGTGCTGGGCGCACTGGCCCTGCTGCGATTCCGCCGGACGCTGGACTGAGCGCGCCTGTCAGGCAAGCCGCATCACCGCATCCGCCAGCCGCAGCAGCATCCGGTCGCGATACCAGGGCGCGCAAAGCTGCAAGGCGACCGGCAAGCCGACCCGGGTCCGCCCCCAGGGCAGCGAGATCGCGGGATGGCCGGTCAGGTTCTGCGGATAGGTGAACGGATACCACGCGCCGCGGATGGTGCCGGCGGGCTGGCCGTCGATCTCGATCTCGCCCATCGGGTCATAGCCCAGGGCCAGCGGCGGCGCGGTCAGCACCGGCGAGACCAAGAGGTCGAACCGCGTGAAATGCGCCTGCATCATCTGGAAAAGCCGCGTCCGCGCCGCCGAGGCCTCGGCCAGGTCCACCGCCGAATAGCCCTGCCCCAACCGCGCCGTCTGGACCAGCGAAGGCGCGACCAGATCCTCGCGGCCGGCAAAGGCGGGGGCGGCGCGGGCGGCCAGGCCCACGCGCAGCAGGGTCAGGAACACCGGCTCGAAGGATTTGAAATCCAGGTCGGCTTCTTCGACGATGGCGCCCTCGGCCTCGATGCGGCGCAGGGCGGCCTGGGTGATCTCGGCGGTCTCGCGCTCGACCCGGGCGCCAGCGGTCGGGATCCAGCCGATGCGCAGTCCCCTGAGGCCGCACCCGTCGTCGGGATGCAATTGCACGGCCGCCTGGCCATAGGGGTCGCGGGGATCCGGGCTGGCCATGGCCTCGAAAAACAGCGCCGCATCCGCCACGGTCCGCGCCATCGGCCCGGCAAAGGAATTGGCGGCGAACAGGTCGGGCAGCGCCAGATGCGGGATGACGCCCAGCGTCGGCTTCATGCCGACGATGCCGCAGCAGGCCGCGGGGATGCGGATCGAGCCGCCGCCATCGGTGCCGATGGAAAGCGGCCCCATGCCCGCCGCCACCGCCACGGCCGAACCGGAACTGGACGCCCCCGCCGTCACGCCGGGGTCGATGGGATTGAGCGTCAGCCCGGTCAGCGGCGAACTGGCGGTCTGGGCATGGCCGAATTCCGGCGTCGTGGTCTTGCCGATCATGATGCCGCCGGCAACGCGGGCGCGGGCAACCGAGACCGCATCCTCGGCCGGCACGTTGTCCGCGAACAGGCGCGAGCCCATGGTGGTGCGCACCCCGGCGGTGGCCAGCAGATCCTTGACCGAATAGGGCACGCCGTGCAGCGGCCCCAGCGCATCGCCGCGCATCACCGCGGCCTCGGCCGCCTGCGCCTCGGCCCGGGCCGCACCGGCGGCGACGGTGACGAAGGCGTTGAGGTCGCTGCGCGCCTCGATCCGCTCCAGCGCCGCCTCGGTCGCCTCGACGGGGGAAACGGCGCGGCGGCGGATGGCATCGGCCAGCTCAACGGCGCTCAGGTCGGCGATTGCGGTCATCGCGGGCTCCTTTCAGATCATCCAGTGGCCGCCATCGACCAGCAGCGTCTGGCCGGTGACGAAACGCGCCTCGTCGCTGGCCAGGAAGGCGACGGCGGCGGCCACGTCCTCGACCGCGCCGACGAAGCCGACCGGGGTCTTGTCGATGATCGTCTGGATCACCTGCGCCGGCACCCGGTCATGCGCGGCGGTGCGGATGGCGCCGGGCGCCACCGCGTTCACCGTCACGCCATGGGATGCCAGTTCGCGCGCCAGTCCGCGCGTCAGCCCGATCACCCCCATCTTGGCGGCGGCGTAATCGGCCAGCCCCGGCTCGCCGGTAAAGGCGGCAAGGCTGGACATGTTGACGATGCGCCCCGTGCCGCGTTCGCGCATCGCCGGCGCCACCAGCCGCGCCATGCGCATGGCACTGATGAGCGAGATTTCCAGCACGAAGCGCCAGACCTCCTCGCGCGAGTCGCAAAAGGGCGCGCTGCGCTCGCGTCCGCTTTGGCCCAGGTTGTTCACCAGCACGTCGACCGGACCGAGTTCGGACAGGAAACGGTCGTGGAAATCGCCAAGCGCGGCGGCATCCGTGCAGTCGCCCCGGGCTAGCAGCAGCCGCTCGCCCGCTTCGGCGCGCAAGGGCGCGATGTCGAGGTCCATGACCCCCACCCGCGCGCCCTCGGCCAGCATCCGGCGGGTGATGCCGCCGCCGATGCCCGAGGCGCCGCCGGTGACCAGCACGTTCTTGCCGCTGAATCGCATGCATCCCGTCATCACGACCTCAATGGAAGGTGCGGCCGCCATCGACCGCCAGGGCGACGCCGGTCACATAGGAGGACTCGCCGCTTGTCAGCCACAGGATCGCCGCCGCGATCTCGGCCGGATCGGCGATGCGGCGCAGGGCATAGCGGTCGCGCACCGCCTGCAACTGCGCCTCGACATCGCCCGCCGGGTCGATCGAGCTGCGCAGCAGCGGCGTATCGACGGCACCGGGGCAGACCACGTTCACGCGGATGCCGCTGTCCGCCAGTTCCAGCGCCAGCGATTTCGAGAACATCTGCAACCCCGCCTTGGAGGCCGCATAGCCGCTGCGCAGCCGCAAGGGCACCAGACCCGCACCCGAGGACAGGTTGACGATGGTCCCGCCGCCCGCCTGCCGCAGATGCGGCACCGCCGCCCGGCACAGCTTCATCGCTCCGGTCAGGTTCACCGCGATCAGCCGGTCCCAGTCCTCGTCGGTGATATCATCCAGCGCCGCGACCAGGTCGAGGCCGGCGCAATTGACCAGACCGTCCAGCCCGCCCAGCGTTCCGGCCAGCTCGGCCACCGCCGCCCCAAGCGCAGCGCTGTCGGTAATGTCGGCCACCGTAGCCGGCGCCACCAGCCCATCCAGCGCCGCGGCATCGCGGTCGATGACGGCGACGCGGGCGCCCTCGGCCAGAAAGCGCGCGACGGTGGCACGGCCGATGCCCTGCGCACCGCCGGCAATCAGGATGCGGCGGCCTGTCAGCGCCCCGCTCATGCCCCGCCCCCCTCCAGACGCGGGCGCATGTCGGCGACCATCTCGTCGCAGCGGCCCATCCAGACATCGCCCTTGTCCAGCGCGCGCTGGATCAGCTGCTCCAGCACCCACAGGCGCGAGGGCTGGCCGATGATCTGCGGATGCATGCCGACCATCATCATCCGCCGCTCGGCATGAAGCATGTCCAGCTCCAGCGTCCAGGCCTCCAGCAGCGCCGAAGGCGCCTGCATGGTCCGGCCCGGCAGCACGATGGAATATTGGAAGAAGGGCGCGTCATCCAGAACCCAGCGGAACGGCAGTTCGATCAGCCGCGTCCGCCGCCCCTCGACCTCGTGCAGATAGGGCGAGTCGTCGTCGAAGAAGTTCGAGGAATAGTCGAAGCCGTATTCCAGCATCAGCTGCATGGAGATGTCGCTGAGTTCGGCGGCGGGCGAGCGCCAGCCGCGCGGCGCCTGGCCGGTGGCGCGCTTGATCGCCTCAAACCCGCGCTCCATCTCCTCGCGCTCCTCGTCGTGGCTGAGGTTCAGGATCCAGCGATGCGAATAGCTGTGATGCGCGATCTCGTGCCCGCCTTGCAGGATGCGCTCGATCAGCGCCGGGCGCTGCTCCACGATCAGGCCGGGAATGAAGAACGTGGTGCGCAGGCCGTAGCGGCGCAGCAGTTCCAGCACCCGGTCGGTGCCGACCTTCCAGCCATAGGCGCCTTGCGACATCAGGATCGGGCGCTTGGCATAGGCCGGGTCGCGCGCCGTCCACATCGTCTCGGCATCGAGGTCGAAGGTCAGAAACAGCGGAAAGCCCTTGCTGGTCAGATGCATGGCTGGTCCTTTCAGACGAATTTGTGAAAGCCGGCCCAGCGTTCGGCCAACAGCAGCACGATCACGGTGGCGATGATCAGCAGGGTCGAGATGGCGGCGACGCCCGGATTGACCCCCATCTCGACCGAGCTGAAGATCAGGATGGGCAGCGTGGTCTGCCTGGCACTGGCCAGGAAGATGGTGACCGGCACGTTCTCCATCGAGGTGACGAAGGCAAACAGCGCACCGGCGACCAGGCCGGGCTTGATCAGCGGCAGCGTGACCAGCCGGAAGGCGGTGAAGCCGTCCGCCCCCAGCACCCGCGCCGCCTCTTCGACCGAGACGTCGAGGCCCGATAGGCTCGCCAGCGCCGAGCGCAGGATATAGGGCACGGTGATGACGACATGCGCCACGATCAGCACCAGGAAGCTGCCGCGCAGGCCGACCAGCGTGACGTATTGCAGCATGGCGACCCCGATCACCACCGAGGGCACGATCAGCGGCGCCATCAGCAGCGCGGTGATCGCCTCGGAGCCGGGGATGGCCTTGCGAAACAGCGCATAGGCCGCGGCGACGCCCAGGACCAGCGACAAGAGCGTGGAACTGACCGCGAGGATCACGCTGTTCCAGATCGCCCGGAGATAGACCGGATCGCTCAGCACCTCGGCGAACCATTTCAGCGTCCAGCCCTGCGGCGGGATGGTCAGATACGAGGTCTCGCTGAACGAGGTCAGCACGACCACCAGCACAGGCACCTGCAGGAAGGCCACGACCAGCAGCGCGACGATAGAAATGGGCAGGGTGGGCTTCATGTCGCTCATGCCATGCCCGCCCATCTTCTGGTCATGCGGCTGGAGATCCAGATGATGACCAGCGTCGAGGCCGCCAGCGCAAAGGACAGCGCCGAGCCGCTGGGCCAGTCCAGAAGCTGCATGTATTCGTCATAGATCAGCGTCGCCATCACCTGATAGGTCGGCCCGCCCAGCATGCGCGGCGTGACCAGGGCCGAGATGGTCAGCACGAAGACCAGGATCGAACCGCCGATGATGCCCGGCGCCGTCAGCGGCAGGGTGACCGACCAGAACACATGCGTCCGGCTGGAACCCAGCGTCGCGGCCGCCGCCTCGACATCGCGGGGCACGTTCTGCAGCGCCGCGACCAGCATCAGCACCATGAAGGGCAGATAGATATGGGTCAGGCCGATCAGCAGGCCGGTCATGTTGAACATCAGCTTCAGCGGCCGTTCGATCAGGCCCAGGTCGAGCAGCAGGTTGTTGACCACGCCGCGATTGGTCAGCAGCACGATCCAGCCGAAGGAGCGCACCACCAGGTTCAGCATCAGCGGAAAGATCACCAGAAGCGTCAGCGGCAGCCGCCATCGCGGATGGCCGCGCACGATCAGATAGGCGACGGGATAGCCGGTCAGCAGGCACAGAACCGTGACGCCCAGCCCCAGGCCCAGCGTGCGCAGCACCACCTCGCGGTAATAACCGTCCGTCGCGATGCGCAGGTAGTTTTCCCAGGTGAAGCTGCCCGCGACCATGCCCTGCCCCGGCTGGTATTCCTGGAAACTGGTCGGCAGCAGCAGGACCAGCGGCACCACGAAGGACAAAAGCAGCACCAGCAGAAGCGGCGCGATCAGCAGCCATGCGCTGCGCTGCCCGATCATGACGCGGCCCCCTGCGGCAGCACGATGATGTCGCGCGGCCGGATCGCCAGATACACCGCTTCGCCCGGCGCGAGGCTGGCGGTGTCCTCGGCCGAGGGCACCTCGACCACGATCTCGGCGCCATGGGCCAGCCGCACCACCAGTTGCACCTGCGGCCCCGAAAAGGCGCGCAGCGCCACGGTCCCCGCCAGCGCGCCGGGCTCGGGCGCCCGCAGGACGCGGATCGCCTCTTGCCGCAGAAACACCTCGGCGGCGCTGCCCTCGGGCAGGTCCAGCCGCTCGGGGCGCAGCGCCAGCCCGGCGCCAAGCGCGACGGTTCCGGCCTCGATGCGGCCTTGCAGGCGGTTCGGCTTGCCGATGAAGCTGGCGACAAAGGCGTTCGCGGGGCGGTGATAGATCTCCTCGGGCCTGTCCAGCTGCTGGATCACGCCGCCATGCATGACGCCGACGCGATCCGACAGGCTCAGCGCCTCGGCCTGGTCATGCGTGACGAACAGCGTGGTGATGCGCAGTTCCTGTTGCAGCCGCTTCAACTCGATCTGCATCTCGTCGCGCAGCTTGGCGTCCAGGTTCGACAGCGGCTCGTCGAACAGCAGGATGCTGGGCCGCGGCGCGATGGCACGGGCCATCGAGACGCGCTGCTGCTGGCCGCCGGAAAGCTGGCGCGGGAATCGCGCGCCATAGCCGCCCAGCCGCACCATTTCCAGCGCGGCATTCACCCGCTCTTCCAGCGGCTTGCCGGATTCGCCCTTGCGGCGCAGGCCGAAGGCGACGTTCTCGAACACGGTCATGTGGGGAAACAGCGCATAGGACTGGAACACCAGCCCGATGTTGCGCTTGTTCGGCGGCAGGCGCGTCACCTCGCGCTCGCCGATCATGATCTGCCCCTCGGTCGGCTCCAGAAGCCCGGCGACCATGCGCAGGATCGTGGTCTTGCCGCAGCCCGAAGGGCCGAGCAGCGAGACGAACTCGCCCTCGGCGATCTGGAACGAGGCGTTCCTGACCACCTCGGTCTTGCCGTAGCGCTTGACGATGTTGCGCAGGGAAAGGTTGCTCATTTCACCTCGTCTGGGCTTTGCCTGGGGCGTGGGTTGCGTTCAGTCCCGGCGGCAAACCGGCCGGGACCGGAAAGGGCCGGCTCAGCGCAGCACTTCGCGCTGCCAGCGGCGGGTCCAGTCGGGCATGACCACCGCCATCTCGGCCGGGTCCAGGAACAGCATCTGGCCCGCCTGCTCGGCGGTGGGCAGGATCGTGGCCAGATCGTCCGACAGCACCACCTTGCTGTTGACCGGGCCGATCACCTGCGCTTCCGAGAAGCATTTCTGCGCCTCGACCGACAGCACGGTGTCGATGAACTTCATCGCCAGGTCCTGCTGTTGTGTGCCCTTGGGGATCGAGATGGTCGGGCGAATGCCCACCGCGCCTTCCTGCGGATAGGCGACGGCCAGCGGCAGCCCGCCCTTGATCGCCACGCCGGCCCTGTCGGGATACCATACCGCGATGTCGATCTCGCCCCGCTCGAACAGCGAGACCACCTGGTCGGCCTGGGTGTGCAAGAGCACCGCCGATTGCGCCAGCGGCTTGATCTTGGCGATGCCGGGGCCCGGGTCTTGCTGCGTCCCGCCCTCCATCTGGTTCAGCGCGGCGAGGAATTGCCAGCCCGCCGTGGCCGAAACGTCGCCGATGGTGATCCGGCCTTCGTATTTCGGATCGAACAGGTCGTTCCACGAGGTCGGCGGCGTTGTCACCGTCTCCTTGTTATAGACGATGGTGGTGGCGCCCAGCATGGCGGCGACATAGGCGTCGCCCTTGCCCCAGGCGCCCTCGATGATGTCGGGCGCATTCGTCAGCGCCGCGCGGTCAAGCGGAACCAGCAGCCCCTCATTGGCCATCTGCACCGCGAATGCGTCGTCGGCAAAGACCACGTCCATGTCCGACTGCCCGGCGGTCGCCCTGACCGAAGCCGCGTGCTGCGCCGAGCTTGCCGGCTTGAGCAGCACCGAAGCCCCGGTCGCCTCGGAAAAAGGCTGGACATAGCAGGTCTTGACGTTGTCGGCGAAAGAGCCGCCGAAGGCGCCGACGACCAGTTCCTGCGCGGATGCGGCCGTGATCGCGCCAAGGGCGACCGTCGTCGTCAATGCGAATTTTCTGAACACAAGCAAACCTCCCCGCCTGGTTGTTCTGGTCGGTCGCCGCAGGCGCTCGACAGTATCCGACTCTGGCAGTCTGGCATATGTCTTTTGATAAAGATACCAGAAAGCCATATGAAAGATATAATTCGCAATACCCGCACGATTGCGGTAATGACGAAGGGCGGGCGGATCATTCAGCGACAAGGGCCAAGCTTGGACGAGGAACCGATAAGATACTGGGAAAACGACCGGATCGGACGCGGCATGCGGCAATGGCGGCGCGAGGTGCCGCAGATCGACAGCAGCGGCAAGGCAGTCGTCGGCCGCGTCCTGCATCTGCAAGAGGTCATCATCGACAAGGTGAACCGCAACCTTGCACGATTCGGGCTGAAGTTCCCGACCTATGCCATCCTGGCCACGATCCGCGTCAGCGGCCCGCCCTATCGCATGACGCCCAGCGAGTTGCTGTCCGCCATCGTCATCTCCTCGGGCGGGCTGTCCAACCTGCTGCGCAAGCTGGAAAGGGACGGGCTGGTGCAGCGCAGCGCCGACAAGCGCGACGGCCGCGGCGTCATCGTCGAGCTGACCGAAAAGGGCATCGCCCTGACCGATGAGAGCATGGCCGCCCATGCGGCGCTGGAGCGCGAACTGATCGCGGCGCTGTCGCCGCAGGATTGCGAAAGCATGGCGCGGATGCTGAGCGTGCTGATCGCCACCAACAGCGCGGGATAGCGGATGGACCACACCCGCCACGCCGTCAACATCGACGAGATCGAACGGGCGGCGCGGCGCTATCTGCCGGGTTTCCTGTTCGATTTCATCGCCGGCGGCGTCGATGGCGAGGCGGGGCTCATGCGCAACAGGCAGGCATTCGCCCGCCACCGGCTGGTGCCGCGCTATCTGCGCGACGTCTCGCGCCGCTCGCTGAGTACCCGCATTCTGGGCCGTGACTACGCGATGCCCCTGGGCATCTCGCCGACCGGCCCGGCGCAACTGTTCCGCCGCGATGCCGACCGGATGCTGGCTCGCGCCGCACGCGAGGCCGACATTCCCTTCGTCCTGTCCGGCGCCGCCGGTGCCTCGCTCGAGGAAATCACCCGGATCGCGCCGGAACACGGCTGGTTCCAGCTTTATCCCGCCCGCGACCGGGCCATCACCCGCGACCAGATCCGCCGCGCCGCCGATGCCGGCACCCCGGCCCTGGTGCTGACCGTCGATACGCCGGTGACACCCAAGCGCGAACGACACCTGCGCAACCGGATCTCGGTCCCGTTCCGGCCCGGCCCGGCGCTGTGGCCGCGCCTTGCGAAAGAGGTGCTGCTGCACCCGGAATGGTTCCTGCGCTTTCTGCTGGGCGGCGGCATGGAGGCGATGGGCAACTGGGCGCCCTATGCGCCCAAGGGGGCCGGCGCCTCGGAAATCGCGGCCTTTTTCTTTGACCAGGCCTTCGCGCCGGGCGAAAGCGGCACGTTGTGCTGGCAAGACCTTGAAGCCTGCCGCGCCCTCTGGCCCGGGCCGCTGATCGTCAAGGGCATCCTGCACCCCGAGGATGCCCGACGCGCGGCCTCGCTTGGCGCGGATGCGATCATGGTCTCGAACCACGGCGGCAAGGCGCTGGATGCGGCACCCGCAGCGCTGGACATGCTGCCGGCGATCCGGCACGCGGTGGGACCGGATTATCCACTGTTCCTTGACAGCGGCGTGCGGCGCGGGTCGGATATCGTCATCGCGCTGTGCCTTGGCGCGGATTTCGTCTTTGCCGGCCGGCCGACGCTTTACGGCACCGCCGCCGGAGCCGAGGCGGGGGCCCGCAAGGCCCTGTCCATCCTGCGGCAGGAAACCGATCTGGTCATGGCCGGAATCGGCTGCACCTCGCCGGCGGAGCTGGGGCCTGATTATCTGACAATGGGGGACGCGTGATGGAAAAACGACGACTGGGACGCTCTGACCTGCTGGTGCCGCCGGTGGTGTTCGGCGGCAACGTCTTCGGCTGGACCGTGGATCGGGCGACGGGCTTCGACCTGCTCGACCGCATGGTCGAACAGGGGCTGACGATGATCGACACCGCCGATGTCTATTCCGCCTGGGTCGAGGGTCACAAGGGCGGCGAATCCGAGGTGCTGATCGGCGCATGGCTGACCAGCCGCGGCGGGCGCGACCGGGTGATCCTGGCCACGAAATGCGGGATGCGCATGGGCGACGGCAATCGCGGCCTGTCGGCACGCTGGATCGAGCAGGCGGTCGAACATTCACTGCGGCGCCTGGGGACCGATTACATCGACCTCTACCAAGCGCATGAACCCGACCCCGAGGTGCCGCTGGAGGAAACCATGACCGCCCTTGCCCGGCTGGTTCAGGCCGGCAAGGTCCGCGTGCTGGGCAACTCGAATTTCTCGGCCGCGCAGACCGAGGCGGCCCTGGCCGTCAGCCGCGATCTGGGCCTGCCCCGGTTCGAAAGCACGCAACCCGAATTCAACCTGATCGCACGGGAGGGCTTCGAGGGCCCGCTTGCCGATCTGTGCCGGCGCGAAGAGATCGGCGCCATCAGCTATTTCGCGCTGGCCGCGGGCTTCCTGAGCGGCAAATACCGCAGCGAGGCGGATGTTTCCGGCGCACGGGCCGGGCGCGTGGCCGCCTGCATGACACCGCGGAACATGCGGATCCTGCAAACCCTGCTGGAGGTCGCCGAAGCCGAGGGCGTCCCGCCCGCCGCGGCGGCGATCGCATGGGTCCGCGCCCAGCCGGGCATCACCGCCCCGATCGCCAGCGCCACCAGCCTGGCGCAGCTGGACGCGCTGATCCTTGCAGCGCGACACCGGCTGTCGCCGGAATCGCTTGGCCGGCTGAATGCCGCCTCGCTTCACGGCTGATGGCTGACAGGCTCGCGGGTTTGACGGCCCCGCGGTCATCAGGCCCGATCACAGGGGCGGGACGGAGAATTGCGGCCTTCGCGCCCCGTTTTGCCCGGTCGCCGTGAACGCCTCCGCCGTATCCAGCGCCTCGCGGATGGTCGCGTCCATGTCCAGATAGCGATAGGTGCCCAGCCGGCCGATGAAGGTCACCTTTTCCTGCGCCCGAGCCAGTTCGACATATTGCGCCAGCAGGGATTTCTCCCGGACCAGCCGGATCGGATAATAGGGAATGTCCCCCGGCCCGGCGGCGCGGGAATATTCGCGATAGCAGGTGCTGCCCTCATGGCTTTCCCAGGGCGAGAAGTGCTTGTGCTCGGTGATGCGCGTCCAGGGCACCTCGCGGTCGGCATAGTTCATCACCGCACAGCCCTGGTAATCGCCCCGATAGGTGAAACGCTCGAAATCCAGCGTGCGATAGCCCAGCCGGCCCAGTCTGTAGTCGAAGAACCCGTCCAGCGGCCCCGACCAGAACAGGTGATCGGCCCGGTCGGCCATCTCGGGCCGATAGGGGGTCTCCAGCTCGACCGAGATCCGCGGATGGTCGAGGATCGCGGCAACCATCGCCGTATAACCCGCGCGCGGCATGCCCTGGAAACGGTGGAAAAAGTAATTGTCGTCATAGTTGAAGCGCAATGGCAGCCGCTTGAGGATCGAGGCGGGCAGGTCGCGCGGCGAGCAACCCCATTGCTTTTCGGTATAGCCCTTGAAGAACGCCTCGTAGAGTTCGGGGCCGACGAAGCGCAGCGCCTGTTCCTCGAAGGTCTGCGGGTCGGTGATCGAGCGGTCGGCCTTGCCTTCGATGAAGGCGCGCGCCTCGTCCGGGCGCAGGGTCTTGCCGAAGAACTGGTTGATGGTGTGCAGGTTCACCGGCAGCGAATAGACCGCACCCCGCGAGGTGGTCTTGACCCGGTTCTGGAAGGGCACGAACTCGGCGAAGCGGTTGACATAGGCCCAGACCCCCTCGTCGTCGGTGTGGAAGATATGCGGGCCGTAAAGATGCAGCATGACGCCGGTTTCGGGGTCGCGCTCGGTATGGCAATTGCCGGCGACATGCGGGCGGCTGTCGATGATGCGGCAGTCATGGCCGGCCTCGGCCAGCTGGCGCCCGATCACCGCACCCGACAGTCCCGCGCCCACAAGCAGTATCTTCATTCTTTCCCTTCCCGCATCCCCGCCCGCCGGAGCGGGGCGGGGCGATCGGAGTCGCCGCTCATGCGCCATGGCTCGTGCCGGCAATATCGGCGAAGGCTTATACCACGCGTCGCCGCGAGGCGCATCACCGCTCGCAATGCCAGCCGGCATCGTCCCGGCCGATAGCGGCTCCGCCATCGGCATATCGGCGCCGCCGTCGGCAACATCGCCGGCGAAGCGCGCGATCTTCGGCATTTCCGCGCTTTCACGGGCAGGCTTTGCCGCGCCTGCATATCGCCTGCCTCATCGTCGAAAGCGGAAGGCACGCCCAGCCGTCCGGCCGGCTCAAGGGCCGGTCAGCCCTCGATCCTTCCCGTAGCGGCCCGCCATGCATCGCCGGGCGCGATGCGGCGTTGCAGGCACAGCCGGGCCAGCCGCAAGGCTCCGGCACGCGCGGGAATCCGGCGGTCGATGTTCACTATGCCGCGGAATTCGGGAACAAGCCCGGGAAAGCTCCTGCGCAGATGGTTGCCCAAGGCATAGGCGGTCATGATCCTTTCGGCCAGAAAGCCCAGATAGCGGCGCTGATAGCCATCCCTTTCGTGCATCTTCAGCCGGGCGCGCGTCTCGGCCAGGATATCGAACAGCAGCGCGCTGTAATGGTCGAAGACCGGGCGCGACATGACGCACATGTTGCCCATCACGAAACGGTTGCTGCGCAAGGCGCGATCCAGGTCGGGACGGAAATGCGGATGCCGCTCGGCCACCACCGCGCGCAGCACCGCCAGATCATGCCCATGATGGAAAACCCGGTAATGCAGGCCCAGAGGCAACGACAAGCGAGCGGGCCGTGGCACGATCAGCAGCGGCCCGGCAGGGCGCGCGAACCGCGCCGCGACATCGGTGCGATATGCCGCCGCGTCGAAATCCGGCAGGTAGCGTTCGGCATGGAAATGCGCGTTCAGCCTGCCGGTGAAATCGAACAGCCGGCGATAGTGCATCAGCCCGACCGGCCCCGTGCAGGGCAGGTTCTTCCACGCCCAGTAATGCGCCGTCAGCTCGCAATATTCGGGGTTCAGGGCCGAGATGTTGTCGCCCGTATCGTCGCCCGCCATGTCCGGCAGAACCGTCCCTGCCCCGGCCCGCCCGACATGGATCGGCATCAGGCAGGGGCCGGCCAGAACCGGATGCGGCGCGTGATAAGCGATCAGGATCCGCGCGCCCCCGCCCTCGTCGTCCCTGCCCCCGCTGTCCATGCCGTCATCCTTCGCGTATCAAAGGGCTGCGCAGGGGGCAGCGTTAGCAAGTGCAGGCAGGGAAAGGAATAGGGCGGTGGCGGGAAAACGGAAGACCGTGATGTTCGTGGGCGGCAGCCTGATGCCCTTCTGCCGCTTCCGCCGCGCCCTGATCGAAAGGCTGGTGCGCGATCACGACTGTCGTGTCATCTGCGCCTATTGGGGGGATCGCGCGGACGGGTTCTTCGCTCCCTTCGATCTGGAGGGGGTCGTCTGGCAGGATCTGGGCGGCGATCACGCCAGCCCCCCCGGCATTGCCGATCTGCCCCCGCTGGCCCGCCTGTTCCGCACCATCCGCCGCCACAGGCCGGATGTGATCTGCTGCTTCAACGCGAAGCCGATCGCTCTGGGCCCGCGCATCGCCCGTCTGGCCCGCCCCGGTGCAAGGATCGTCGCGCTCATGGAGGGCCTCGGCTCGGCCCTGTCCTTCCTGCTGGACGCATCCGGCCCGAAGCGGCGCGTTTTCCGCACGCTGACCCGGCCGGTGGATCGCTGGGTGTTGCTGAACGACCGCGATGCCGGGGTGATCCTGGACCTTCACCCGCAGCGGCGGGAAAGCATCTCCACCCTGCCCGGCATCGGCATCGACCCGGATCATTTCAGCCCCGGCCCCGATCTGCTTGCCCAAAGGCGGCTGATCTTCGTCGGCCGCCTGGTGCCGGAAAAGGGGATCGACATGTTCCTGGCACTGGCCCGGCATCTGCGCGGCAGCGACTGGCGGCTGGCCGCAGCGGGCCTGCCCACATCCCACGGCATCGCCCCGGCCGAGATCGAAAGCTGGCTGCGCGAGGGCCTGCTGGAATCCTGCGCACCCGTGCACGACATGGCCGCCTTCTACCGCCGCGCCTCGGTCCTGGTCTTTCCCTCGCGCTACGAAGAGGGCCTGCCCGCCGTGATCATGGAGGCGCAGGCGAGCGGCCTGCCCTGCCTCGTCCGCGACACCCCCGTCCTGCGCGGCACGATCCGCCACGGCGAAACGGGCTTTCTCGTCTCGGGCGAGGATCCTTCCGATTGGGCCGCGGCGCTGAAGTGGCTGGAGGAACCGGCCACGTTCGCAGCCTTCTCGGCTGCCGCGCGGCGCCATGCGGTGGAACAGTTCGATCAGGACCGCATCAATGCCCGGCTGATCGGGCTGCTGCTTCAGGCATAGCGCCCTGCTTTTTGCGTCGGATTTTCTGCTTTAGCGTTCGAGGAGTTTTCGGTGGTTTCTTTCGAGCAGTGCCAGGCCGGCGAGCAGCAGGGTCAGGGCGA
>NZ_FNEA01000014.1 GCF_900100045.1 Paracoccus denitrificans
GCAGTTCTACTTCCGGACGACGGACGTGACCGGGACGGTGAAGCTGCCGGAAGGCACCGAGATGGTGATGCCTGGCGACAACCTGAAGTTCGAGGTGGAGCTGATCGCTCCGATCGCGATGGAAGAGAAGCTGCGCTTCGCGATCCGCGAGGGCGGCCGCACGGTCGGCGCCGGCGTGGTGTCGAAGATCCTGAAGTGATCCGTCAGGATCACGGAAGGGTCCCGAGACGCGCTGCAAGCTCCGTGTCGAAGATCCTGAAGTGATCCGTCAGGGGCGGCGGCCCAAGGCCGCGGCCCCGCCGGGGACCATCCGGTGATCCCGCAAGGGATATCGCGATGACAGGGCCGCTCCAAAAGGAGCGGCCCTTGCCGTTGGCAGATCTCAGTCCGGCTCGCCGACGCGATGCATCATCAGGAACCGCTCAAGGCATTCATCGCGGTTCTCGATATAGGGAAAAAGCTGGAAGTGCCGCAACAGCCGCGCCAGTTGGCTGCCCCCATATCCCGTTGGTGCTCTCATCGGCAGTTCGGCAAGAAACAGAGCCACTTTCTCCTGCTTGCTGATGCGCTCCCTCAGTTCCTCCACGATCGCTTCCGCCTCTCGGCCGATATCGCTGTCCTTGCCTCCGGTCCGGATCATGGCGTGCAGCGTTCGGAGCAGGAGTCGGAGACCGGCGCTCCAATCATCGGGGATGAGCCGGCGCACATCGTCTTGCGCCAGTTCGGACGAGGGTTGAAGCTCCGCAATGCTGGCCTCGCCCGGCTTGCCGGCATTCAGGAAACGGTTCCGTAGTTCCCGCAAGCGGGCGATCCTGCGTTCATCCAGTTGCAGGGCCAGTTGCGTTTCCGCGGCGTCCGCCCGGCGCTCCAGCGAGGCCACCTGATCCTTGAGTGCCCGGGCCGCGGTGGAGAGATGATGAAGGGCATCCTTTTGCGCCGCCAGCGACTGCTCCAATGCATGGCGCTGCTTGGCGCCATCAAGCGCTTGATGGCGCAGGCTGAACACCACGCCGATCAGGGTGATGCCGGTAAAGATGGCCGCGGCGGTGGTGAAGGCGCCGGACAGGTCGCTCCAGCCCGAGGCGACGGGCAGTCCGAAAAGCGGGATGACGGTGGTCAGGTATGCGGCGGCAACGACGGCGCAGACCAAAAGGGCAACGAACAAAACAACGACGATCGTCATCTGGACAATTCTCCAGAACAAATGGGTAGGCCGGATGCTGCGCCGCGTGGCGGCAGAGATCAAGGCAAGGAGGCCAGACCCCCTTGACGTGCCGGGCCTGCTCGTGCATGTAGCCGCATCGCTGCCGATCTTTCCAGAATCGGTTGCCTTGTGCCGGGCCGCCATATCATGGGGCGGCCTGCTCTTGTTTATACGGTTCGACGCTGGCGGTGCGTGGTGTGTCGTCAGCCTCTCAACTTGAATTCCCCGCAAGAGGGATGAGAATGCAAAGCCAGAATATCCGCATCCGGTTGAAGGCGTTCGATTACCGCGTCCTGGATGCCAGCACGCAGGAAATCGTGAACACCGCCAAGCGCACCGGCGCGCAGGTCCGCGGCCCGATTCCGCTGCCCAACAAGATCGAGAAATTCACCGTTCTGCGCGGTCCGCATATCGACAAGAAATCCCGCGACCAGTGGGAAATCCGCACGCACAAGCGCCTGCTGGACATCGTCGATCCGACCCCCCAGACCGTTGACGCCCTGATGAAGCTCGACCTCGCCGCCGGCGTGGATGTCGAGATCAAGGTGTAAGGAGGCTATCATGCTGCGGACTGGTGTTATCGCCAAGAAGCTGGGCATGACCCGGCTGTTCCTGGAAGACGGGCGTCAGGTGCCCGTCACCGTTCTGCACGTCGACAACGTGCAGGTCATCGCTCAGCGCACCGCCGAGCAAGACGGCTATGTGGCGCTGCAGCTCGGCGCGGGCGAGGCGAAAGCCAAGCGCACGACCGCCGCGCTGCGTGGCCATTTCGCCAAGGCGAATGTCGCGCCCAAGCGCAAGATCGCGGAATTCCGCGTCTCGCCCGAGAACCTGGTCGAAGTGGGCGAGGAAATCGTCGCCGACCATTACTTCGAAGGCCAGTATGTCGACATCGCCGGCACCTCGATCGGTAAAGGCTTTGCCGGTGCGATGAAGCGGCACAACTTCGGCGGTCTGCGCGCCTCGCACGGCGTGTCGATCAGCCACCGCTCGCACGGCTCGACCGGCCAGTGCCAGGATCCCGGCAAGGTGTTCAAGGGCAAGAAGATGGCGGGTCACCTGGGTGCGGTGCGCGTCACCACCCAGAACCTGCAGGTCGTCAAGACCGATGCCGAGCGTGGCCTGATCATGGTCAAGGGTTCGGTCCCGGGTTCGAAAGGCGGCTGGGTCACCATCAAGGACGCCGTGAAGAAGCCGCTGGCCGAAAGCACCGTTTTCCCGGCTGCGACCCGTTCGAAAGCTGTCCAGGCCGAGGCTGCCGCCCCTGCCGAGGCCGCCGCGCCCGAAGGAGACAACTGATGAAACTCGACGTTATCACGCTCGATGCCGGCAAGGCCGGGGACATCGACCTGAGCGATGACATCTTCGGGCTCGAGCCGCGTGCGGACCTCCTGCATCGCGTCGTGCGCTGGCAGCGTGCGAAGGCGCAGGCGGGCACCCATTCGGTGCTGGGCAAGTCGGATGTCAGCTACTCGACCAAGAAGATCTATCGCCAGAAAGGCACCGGCGGCGCCCGTCACGGCAGCCGCAAGGCTCCGATCTTCCGTCACGGCGGCGTCTACAAGGGCCCGACCCCGCGCTCGCACGCCTTCGACCTGCCCAAGAAGGTCCGCGCGCTCGGCCTGAAGCATGCGCTGTCGGCCAAGGCCGCCGCGGGTGAACTGGTCGTCGTGGACAGCCTGAACATCGCGGAAGCCAAGACCGCGGCCGTCGCCAAGGCGGTCAAGGAAAACGGCTGGAAGCGGGTCCTGGTGATCGACGGCGCCGAGGTGAATGAGAACTTCGCCCGTGCCGCCCGCAACCTGGAAGGCGTCGACGTGCTGCCTTCGATGGGTGCCAACGTCTATGACATCCTGCGCCGGGACACGCTCGTGCTGACCCGCGCCGGTGTCGAAGCTCTGGAGGCTCGCCTGAAATGAGCGTGAAACCCGAACATTACGACGTGATCGTCAAGCCGATCATCACCGAGAAGGCGACGCTGGTTTCCGATGCCAACGCCTATGTCTTCGAAGTGGCCAAGGATTCGAGCAAGCCGGCGATCAAGCAGGCCGTCGAGGCCCTGTTCAACGTCAAGGTGAAGGCGGTCAACACCACCATCACCAAGGGCAAGACCAAGCGTTTCCGCGGCCGCCCCGGCGTCCGTTCGGACGTGAAGAAGGCCTATGTGACGCTGGAAGCTGGCAACAGCATCGACGTCTCGACCGGCCTCTGATAAGAAGCCGACGAATCGACGGCCCCGGCAGCGGGGCCGTCGCCTTTTGACTGAAACGGACCACCTCAGGTCCAAAGCAACGGAAGACAGAAAGCATGGCACTCAAGTCGTATAAGCCGACGACGCCTGGCCAGCGGGGGCTGGTTCTGATCGACCGTTCGGAGCTTTGGAAAGGGCGCCCGGTCAAATCCCTCACCGAGGGGCTGACCAAGAACGGCGGCCGGAACAACACCGGACGGATCACGATGCGCCGCAAGGGCGGCGGGGCGAAGCGTCTCTATCGCATCGTCGATTTCAAACGCACCAAGTTCGATGTTTCGGCGACGGTCGAGCGGATCGAATACGATCCCAACCGCACCGCCTTCATCGCGCTGATCAAATACGAAGACGGCGAGCAGGCCTATATCCTGGCCCCGCAGCGTCTGGCGGTGGGCGACAAGGTGATCGCCGGCGCCAAGGTCGACGTGAAGCCCGGCAACGCCATGCCCTTCAGCGGCATGCCGATCGGCACCATCGTCCACAACGTCGAGCTGAAGCCCGGCAAGGGCGGCCAGATCGCCCGCTCGGCCGGCACCTATGCCCAGTTCGTCGGTCGTGACGGCGGCTATGCCCAGATCCGCCTGTCTTCGGGCGAGCTGCGCCTGGTCCGCCAGGAATGCATGGCTACCATCGGCGCCGTGTCGAACTCGGACCACTCGAACCAGAACTTCGGCAAGGCTGGTCGCAACCGTCACAAGGGCATCCGCCCGAGCGTGCGCGGTGTCGCCATGAACCCGATCGACCACCCGCATGGCGGTGGTGAGGGTCGGACTTCGGGCGGCCGTCACCCGGTCACCCCCTGGGGCAAAGGCACCAAGGGCACCAGGACCCGCTCGAACAAATCGACCGACAAGTATATCTTGCGGTCGCGTCACGCGAAGAAGAAGGGGCGTTGATCCATGGCACGTTCTGTTTGGAAGGGCCCCTTTGTCGACGCCTATGTGCTTCGCAAGGCCGAGAAAGCCCGCGAGTCCGGCAAGTCGGACGTCATCAAGATCTGGTCGCGTCGTTCGACCATCCTGCCGCAATTCGTCGGCCTGACCTTTGGCGTCTATAACGGCCAGAAACACATCCCGGTCTCGGTGACCGAGGAGATGATCGGCCAGAAGTTCGGTGAATATTCGCCGACGCGGACCTATTACGGTCACGCCGCCGACAAGAAAGCGAAAAGGAAGTAAGCGTCATGGGTAAGGAACAGAATCCGCGCCGCGTGGCGGAGAACGAGGCGTTTGCGAAGACCAAGATGCTTCGCACCTCGCCGCAGAAGCTGAACCTGGTTGCGGCGATGATCCGCGGCAAGAAGGTGGACAAGGCCCTGGCCGACCTGACCTTCTCGTCCAAGCGCATTGCGGGCGATGTCAAGAAATGCCTGCAATCGGCCATCGCCAATGCCGAGAACAACCATAACCTCGACGTGGACAACCTGATTGTCGCAGAGGCCTGGGTCGGCAAGAACCTGGTCATGAAGCGTGGCCGTCCGCGCGCCCGTGGTCGTTACGGCAAGATCATGAAGCCGTTTTCGGAAATCACCATCAAGGTGCGTCAGGTCGAGGAGCGCGCGTAATGGGTCAGAAGGTAAACCCCATCGGGATGCGTCTCCAGGTCAACCGCACCTGGGACAGCCGCTGGTATGCGGATGACAAGGACTACGGCAATCTGCTGCTGGAAGACCTGAAGATCCGCGACTTCATCAAGAAGGAAGCGAAGCAGGCCGGCGTCAGCCGCGTCGTGATCGAGCGTCCGCACAAGAAATGCCGCGTGACGATCTATGCCGCGCGCCCGGGTGTCATCATCGGCAAGAAAGGCGCCGATATCGAGACCCTGCGCAAGAAGCTGGCGAACTTCACCGGCTCGGAACTGCACCTCAACATCGTCGAGGTTCGCAAGCCCGAACTGGACGCCCAGCTGGTGGCCGAGTCGATCGCCCAGCAGCTCGAGCGCCGGGTGTCGTTCCGCCGCGCCATGAAGCGTGCGGTGCAGAACGCCATGCGCATGGGTGCCCTGGGCATCCGGGTGAACGTGTCGGGCCGCCTTGGCGGCGCCGAGATCGCCCGCACCGAATGGTATCGCGAGGGCCGGGTGCCGCTGCACACGCTGCGCGCCGACATCGACTATGCGCTGTCGGAGGCCTCGACCCCCTACGGGATCATCGGCGTGAAGGTCTGGATCTTCAAGGGCGAGATCATGGAGCACGATCCGCAGGCCCGCGACCGCCGCGCCACCGAAGCGCAGGACGGCCCGTCGCCCCGCGGCCCGCGCCGTGATCGCGACCGCGACGCGCGCTAAGGAGAAGAAGCAATGCTGCAACCGAAACGGACCAAGTTCCGCAAACAGCACAAGGGCCGCATCCATGGCGAAGCCAAGGGCGGGTTCAACCTGAACTTCGGCTCCTACGCGCTGAAGGCCATCGAACCCGAGCGCGTCACCGCGCGCCAGATCGAAGCTGCCCGCCGTGCGATCACCCGCCACATGAAGCGTCAGGGCCGGGTCTGGATCCGGATTTTCCCGGACGTGCCGGTTTCCTCGAAGCCGACCGAAGTGCGGATGGGTAAGGGCAAGGGTTCGGTGGATTACTGGGCCGCCCGCGTCCATCCCGGCCGGATCATGTTCGAGATCGACGGGGTGAACGACACCATCGCCCGCGAAGCGCTGCGCCTGGGCGCGCAGAAGCTGCCGGTGCTGACCCGCATCGTCGCGCGCGAAGACTGGTAATCGCCACCGCTTCCAGATTGCGCCCCGCCGCGAAAGTGGCGGGGCGCTGCATTTGCGGCGCCTCGGGACAATCGGGGTTGCCAAAAGCCGGGCAAGCCTGTATGGGCAAGCCTTCACATGAAACTCCACCGGAATCAGGGTGGCCCTGCATGGCAGGGGCTCTCCGGTGATGTTGAAAGGAAGAGGCGCATGAAAGCGCAGGAACTGAAAGACAAGACGCCTGATCAGCTGAAAGAACAGCTGCTCGCGCTGAAGAAGGAAGCGTTCAACCTGCGCTTCCAGCAGGCCACCGGCCAGCTCGAATCGACCGCCCGCATGCGCACCGTCCGCCGCGACGTGGCCCGTGTGAAAACCATTCTGAACCAGAAAGCGGCGGAAGCCGCGGCGTCGAACTAAGGAGCCCGGTCCATGCCCAAACGCATCCTGCAAGGCAAGGTCGTCAGCGACAAGAACGAACAGACCGTCACCGTTCTGGTCGAGCGTCGCTTCAAGCATCCGCTGCTGCACAAGACCGTGCGTTCGTCCAAGAAATACCGCGCCCATGACGCGGATAACCAGTTCAAGGTCGGTGACACCGTTCGCATCGTCGAATGCGCGCCGATCTCGAAGACCAAACGCTGGACCGTCCTGACCGAAACTGCTGAAGTTTCGGCCTGAGGCCCAGTTTAATCGATACCCTGGGGCCGGTGCTGCCGGTCCCCAAAGGTCGGGAGTAACCAAATGATCCAGATGCAGACCAATCTGGATGTCGCTGACAACTCCGGCGCACGCCGGGTGCAGTGCATCAAGGTTCTGGGTGGTTCGCACCGTCGCTATGCGTCGGTGGGCGACATCATCGTCGTCTCCGTCAAGGAAGCCATTCCGCGCGGTCGCGTGAAGAAGGGCGACGTCCGCAAGGCCGTCGTCGTGCGCACCGCGAAAGAAGTGAAGCGCGAGGACGGCACCTCGATCCGCTTCGACCGCAACGCCGCCGTCATCCTGAACAACCAGGGCGAACCCGTCGGCACCCGTATCTTCGGGCCGGTCGTGCGCGAGCTGCGGGCCAAGAACTTCATGAAGATCATCTCGCTTGCGCCGGAGGTGCTGTGATGGCTGCGAAGCTCAAGAAGGGCGACAAGGTCGTCGTGCTGACCGGCAAGGACAAGGGCAAGCAGGGCGAGATCTCTGCCGTGTTCCCGAAAGAGAACAAGGCCGTGGTCGATGGCATCAACATCGCCATCCGTCACCAGCGCCAGACCCAGACGAGCCAGGGCGGCCGCGTGGCGAAGGCCATGCCGATCGACCTGTCGAACCTCGCGCTGCTGGACAAGAACGGCAAAGCGACCCGCGTCGGCTTCCGTGAGGAAGACGGCAAGAAGGTCCGTTTCGCCAAGACCACGGGAGACGTGATCTGATGCTGGACCAAGCCACCTATACGCCGCGTCTGAAAGCGCAGTTTCGCGAGACGATCCGCGCCGCGCTGAAAGAAGAGTTCGGCTACAAGAACGACATGCAGATCCCGCGCCTGGACAAGATCGTCCTGAACATGGGCATCGGCGAGGCCGTCAAGGACACCAAGAAGGTCAAGCAGGGCGCCGAGGAGCTTTCGCTGATCGCGGGTCAGAAGGCCGTCATCACCAAGGCCAAGAAGTCGATCGCCGGCTTCCGCGTCCGTGAAGAGATGCCGCTGGGCTGCAAGGTCACCCTGCGCGGCGACCGGATGTATGAGTTCCTGGATCGCCTGATCAACATCGCGCTGCCCCGCGTCCGCGACTTCCGCGGCGTGAAGGGCTCGGCTTTCGACGGCCGCGGCAACTATGCCATGGGCCTGAAGGAGCATATCGTGTTCCCGGAAATCAACTTCGACAAGGTCGACGAAGTTCTGGGGATGGACATCATCATCTGCACCACCGCGCGGACCGACGCGGAAGCGAAGTCGCTGCTGAAGGCATTCAACATGCCGTTCAACAGCTGATCGCGGAGGGAAGAAGATATGGCTAAGAAATCCATGGTCGAGCGCGAGAAGAAGCGCGAACGTCTGGTTCAGAAATACGCCGCCAAGCGCGCCGCGCTGAACGAGATCATTCACGATCAGTCCCTGCCGATGGAAGAGCGCTTCAAGGCCAGCCTGAAACTGGCTGAACTGCCGCGCAACTCTTCGGCCACGCGTCTGCACAACCGGTGCCAACTGACCGGCCGTCCGCACGCGTATTACCGTAAACTGAAACTGTCGCGGATCATGCTGCGCGAGCTCGGCTCGTTCGGCCAGATCCCCGGCATGGTCAAATCGAGCTGGTAAGGGGGCAATATGTCGATGAACGATCCGCTCGGCGATATGCTGACCCGCATCCGCAACGCTCAGATGCGCGGCAAGTCGACCGTCCGTACGCCGGGCTCCAAGCTGCGTGCTTGGGTTTTGGACGTGCTGAAAGCCGAAGGCTACATCCGCGGCTATGAAGAAGTGACGACCGAAGCCGGTCACAAGGAACTGGAAATCAGCCTGAAGTATTACGAAGGCACTCCGGTCATCCGTGAACTGGCCCGCGTGTCCAAGCCTGGCCGCCGCGTCTATGCCGGCGCCAAGGAACTGCCGCAGGTCCGCAACGGCCTCGGCGTCTCCATCGTCTCGACGCCGAAGGGCGTCATGTCTGATGCAGCGGCTCGCAGCGCCAATGTCGGCGGCGAAGTCCTCTGCACCGTGTTCTAAGGAGGGCAGAGATGTCTCGGATTGGTAAAAAGCCGGTCGCCCTCCCCAAGGGCGTGACCGCGGAGATCAAGGGCCAGACCATCGAGGTCAAGGGTCCGAAAGGCACCCGCAGCTTTACTGCGACCGACGACGTGACGCTGGCCATCGAGGAGGGCGCCGTCAAGGTGACCCCGCGCGGCCTGTCGAAACGCGCCCGTCAGCAATGGGGCATGACCCGCTCGATGGTCGAGAACCTGACCGTCGGCGTCAGCGAAGGCTTCAAGAAAGAGCTGGAGATCCAGGGCGTCGGCTACCGCGCCCAGATGCAGGGCAAGACCCTGAAGCTCGCGCTGGGTTATTCGCATGACGTGAACTTCGAAACGCCGGAAGGCGTGACCATCTCGGCTCCGAAACAGACCGAGATCGTGGTGGAAGGCATCGACCAGCAGCTGGTCGGCCAGGTCGCCGCGAACATCCGCGAGTGGCGCCGCCCCGAGCCCTACAAGGGCAAGGGCATCCGCTACAAGGGTGAGGTCGTCTTCCGCAAGGAAGGCAAGAAGAAGTAAGGGGCGCAAAAATGGCACTGAACAAAAGAGAGCTGTTCCAGAAGCGCCGCCTGCGCGTGCGGAACAAGTTGCGGAAGATCTCGGACGGTCGTCCGCGGCTTTCCGTCCACCGTTCTTCCAAGAACATCAGCGTCCAGGTGATCGACGACGTGAAGGGGGTCACCCTGGCCGCTGCCTCGTCGCTCGAGAAGGATCTGGGCGTCGTCGGCAAGAACAACGTCGAAGCGGCGGCCAAGATCGGCGCCGCCATTGCAGAACGCGCGAAGAAGGCTGGCGTCGAAGAGGTGATCTTCGACCGCGGCGGCTTCCTGTTCCACGGCAAGATCAAGGCGCTTGCCGATGCAGCCCGCGAGGGCGGCCTGAAGTTCTGACGATTGCGGGTGGCCATTGCGCCACCCCGATGATCCGGGGGCCGTTCGCTTGGACGGCGGCCCACTTGGATCGGCTTTAACGGCGCGAAGCGCGCGCCAGCGTATGAGGAAATGCCTTATGGCAGAACGTGAACACCGTCGGGGCCGCCGCGAAGAGCGCGAGGAAACCCCGGAATTCGCCGATCGTCTGGTGGCGATCAACCGCGTGTCGAAAACCGTCAAGGGCGGCAAGCGCTTCGGCTTTGCCGCTCTGGTGGTCGTGGGCGACCAGCGTGGCCGCGTCGGCTTCGGCAAGGGCAAGGCCAAGGAAGTGCCCGAGGCGATCCGCAAGGCGACCGAGCAGGCCAAGCGCAGCCTTATCCGCGTGCCGCTGCGCGACGGCCGCACCCTGCACCATGACATCGAGGGGCGTCACGGCGCCGGCAAGGTGATCATGCGCACCGCCGTTCCGGGCACGGGCATCATCGCCGGCGGCCCGATGCGCGCCGTGTTCGAGATGCTGGGCGTCCAGGACGTGGTGGCCAAGTCGCAGGGGTCGCAAAACCCCTACAACATGATCCGCGCCACCATCGACGGCCTCAAGAAGGAAGCCTCGCCCCGCAACGTCGCACAGCGCCGCGGCAAGAAGGTGGCCGAGATCCTGCCGTCCAACGACAAGCCGGCCGAAGCCGCCGTCGAAGCGTAAGGAGACAGGCATATGGCTAAAACCATCGTCGTGAAGCAGATCGGCTCGCCGATCCGTCGTCCGGCCATCCAGCGCGAGACGCTGAAGGGCTTGGGCCTGAACAAGATGAACCGCACCCGCGAGCTGGAAGATACTCCGGCCGTGCGCGGCATGGTCGCCAAGATCCCGCATCTGGCCGTCATCATCGAAGAGCGCGGCTGATTTCAGCCCCTCGCAGGATTTCGGAACGCCCCGGAGAGATCCGGGGCGTTTTGCTTTGCCGAGTTAACGCTTTGCTAACCGTTTCCCTTTAACCAGACGTGAACCGGGGGCGAGGGATGGGGGCGGAACATGCGCGGCATTCTCTGCTGTCTGGCAGCGTTGGTGCTGTCTTCGGGCGCGCTGGCCGGGCCTTGGGCTCGCGATCCCGGCGGCTTCTTCGCTACGCTCTCGGTCGAGCGGGACCGGGCGGGGAACAGCCATGCCAGTGTTTACGGGGAATATGGGCTGAGTGCCCGCAACACGCTCGGATTCGACCTGGGCCACGGTAGTGCCGGGGAAAGCAGCCTGATGCTTTGGTGGCAGCGGGCGCTGTCGGGGAAGGGGCCGAACCGTCGCGCGGTTTCGCTGGGCCTTGGTGCGATCCGTCGCGACGGGCGCTATCACGCGATGGGGCAGTTCGGCACGGCCTGGGGCCGGGGGTTCGACAGCATTCCGCTGCTGCGCCGCATTCCCGGCGGCGGCTGGCTGGTAGTCGAAAGCCGCTCGAAACTCGCCATCGTGAGGCAGGAATACCCCGAGGAGCCGGACGTGATCTACGAGGATCCGACCTATCTGATGCCCCAGACCACGCACAAGCTGGACCTGACGCTGGGCTGGCATGCACGGGACAAGCTGATGCTGGTCAACCAGTTCCGGTTCGAGCAGCGCGACGATACCGGCCTTTCCGGCAAGCTGGCGGTCTCGGCCGTGCGCGATCTGGCCGGCCCGGCGAAGCTGGAACTGGGCGTGATCGCCCCGTTAGCAGGCGAGGGCGAACTGGCGCTGAGACTGGGCAGCTGGCTGGAATTCTGACGCCACCGCCCGCCCGGCCTTGCCAGCTTGACCCCGAGAGGCGCAGCCGGTAGAAGCCGCCGGTGTCCCTTGGGATACTGACGACTCAACAAGCAAGAAATGCCGTGTCCGCCCCCTTCGCTTCATGGGGCGCTTCCGGCCAAGGAGAAGCGATATGAAACTGCATGAACTGCACGACAATCCCGGCGCCAACCGCAAGAAAAAGCGCGTTGCACGCGGCCCCGGCTCGGGCAAAGGCAAGACCGCCGGCCGTGGTATCAAGGGCCAGACCTCGCGTTCGGGCGTGGCGCTGAACGGCTATGAAGGCGGCCAGATGCCGCTTTATCGCCGCCTGCCCAAGCGCGGCTTCTCGAAGCCGAATCGCCTGGAATTCGCGGTGGTGAACCTGGGCCAGCTGCAAGCCTTCGTGGACGCGGGCAAGCTGGACGCGAAAGCCGACGTGACCGAGGATGCTCTGGTCGCCGCAGGCGTCATCCGCCGCAAGCTGGACGGCGTGCGCGTGCTGGCCAAGGGCGAGATCAAGGCTGCGCTGAACCTGTCCGTGGCCGGTGCGTCGAAGGCCGCCGTCGAGGCCATCGAGAAGGCCGGCGGCAAGATCACCGTCAGCCGCCCGGCCAAAGAAGCAGCCGCGGCCGAATAAGCTGTTGAAGGGCGCGCCCGCGCCCCATAGATAGCTGTCAAGTTTTCCAGGCGCCGCGGGATCGGGAAACGATCCGGCGGCGCTGCCACGAAGGGGCACGAAGCATGGCGTCAGCCGCAGAACAGATGGCCGCGAACCTTTCCTGGGGCGCGCTCGGCAAGGCGACCGAGCTGCGCCAGAGAATCTGGTTCACCCTCGGACTTCTCATCATCTACCGCCTCGGCACCTACATCCCGGTGCCCGGCATCGACGGCGCCGCGCTGCGCAACTTCATGGACCAGGCGCAGGCCGGCATCGGCGGCATCCTGTCCATGTTCACCGGCGGCGCGCTGGGACGGATGGGCGTCTTTGCGCTCGGCATCATGCCCTATATCTCGGCCTCCATCATCGTGCAGCTGCTGGCCTCGATGGTCCCGGCGCTGGAGCAGATGAAGAAAGAGGGCGAGCAGGGCCGCAAGAAGATCAACCAGTACACCCGCTACGGCACGGTGGCGCTGGCGCTGTTCCAGGCCTGGGGCCTTGCCGTCAGCCTGGAGCACGGCAACCTCGCGCATGAGCCGGGGATGTTCTTCCGCGCCTCGGTGGTGATCACGCTGGTCGGCGGCACCATGTTCCTGATGTGGCTGGGCGAGCAGATCACCGCCCGCGGCATCGGCAACGGCATCTCGCTGATCATCTTCGTCGGCATCGTGGCCGAGATCCCCGGCCACCTGGCGCAATTCCTGGCCCAGGGCCGTTCGGGCGCCGTCTCGACGCCGGTGATCCTGGGCGTGATGATCATGGTCGCCGCGGTGATCGCCTTCGTGGTGTTCATGGAACGCGCCCTGCGCAAGATCCATATCCAGTATCCGCGCCGCCAGGTCGGGATGAAGGTCTATGACGGCCAGTCGTCGCATCTGCCGATCAAGGTGAACCCGGCGGGGGTGATCCCGGCGATCTTCGCCAGTTCGCTGCTGCTCCTCCCGGTGACGATCTCGACCTTCTCGGGCAACCAGACCGGCCCGATCATGTCGACGGTCCTGGCCTATTTCGGTCCCGGCCAGCCGCTCTACCTGCTGTTCTTCGCGGCGATGATCGTGTTCTTCACCTATTTCTACACATACAACGTCAGCTTCAAGACCGAGGACGTGGCCGAGAACCTGAAGAACCAGGGCGGCTTCATTCCCGGCATCCGCCCGGGCAAGCGGACCGAGGATTACCTGACCTATGTGGTGACCCGGGTGCTGGTGATCGGTTCGGCCTACCTGGCCTTCGTCTGCCTGCTGCCCGAGATCATCCGCGACCAGCTGGCGATCCCCTTCTACTTCGGCGGAACCTCGGTGCTGATCGTGGTCAGCGTCGTCATGGACACGATCAACCAGGTGCAAAGCCACTTGCTCGCCCATCAATACGAAGGTTTGATCGAAAAATCGCAATTGCGCGGCAAGCGTGGCAAGACCGGGGCGGCCAAGCCCCGCAAGGCCCCGGCACGTCGCTGAGGGAAACCCACCATAAGGGTAGGAGAGGGACGACGACATGGCGATCAACATCATTCTGCTGGGCCCGCCCGGCGCAGGCAAGGGCACGCAGGCTCGGCGTCTGATCGACGAGCGCGGTCTCGTCCAGCTCTCGACCGGCGACATGCTGCGCGAGGCGCGCAGCTCGGGAACCGAGATGGGCAAGCGCGTGGCCGAGGTGATGGACCGGGGCGAGCTGGTGACGGACGAGATCGTCATCGGCCTGATCCGCGAAAAGCTGGGGCAGGGCGGCAAGGGTTTCATCTTCGACGGTTTCCCGCGCACGCTGGCGCAGGCCGACGCGCTCCAGGCGCTGATGGCCGAGATGGACCAGCGCATCGACGCCGTGATCGAGATGCGGGTGGATGATGCCGCGCTGGTGTCGCGTATCTCGGGCCGCTTCACCTGCGGCAATTGCGGCGAGGTCTATCACGACGTGACCAAGCCGACGAAGGAGCCGGGCAAATGCGACGTCTGCGGCTCGACCGACCTGCGCCGGCGCGCCGATGACAATGAGGAAAGCCTCAAGACCCGGCTGATGGAATATTACAAGAAGACCTCGCCGCTGATCGGTTACTACTATGTCAAGGGCAACCTGAACCCGGTCGACGGCCTGGCCGAGATCGACGAGGTGGCGGCCCAGGTCGCGAAGGTGATGGACAAGATCCCCGCCTAGGCTTGACCTCGGGCTGCGAATCCCTTAATTCGCAGCATCTCGCAAGAGAATCACCCGGATGTTCCGGGGATCGCTTCAAGGCCCGAAGGCATGGCTTTCGGGTCTTTGGTTGTGAAAAAAGGTTCCGGCGCTACGGAACCGCAACATGGAAAAGGAAAAACGCGTGGCTCGTATTGCTGGCGTCAACATTCCGACCGGGAAACGCGTCCCGATCGCACTGACCTATATCCACGGGATCGGCTCGAAATTCGCCGACGAGATCGTCTCCGCCGTCGGCATCGAGCCGACCCGCCGCGTGAACGAACTGTCGGATGCCGAAGTCCTGCAGATCCGCGAATATATCGACGCGAACCTGACCGTCGAAGGCGACCTGCGCCGCGAGACGCAGATGAACATCAAGCGCCTGATGGACCTGGGGTCCTATCGCGGGCTGCGCCATCGTCGCGGCCTGCCGGTCCGCGGCCAGCGTACCCACACCAATGCCCGCACCCGCAAGGGCCCGGCGAAGCCCATCGCCGGCAAGAAGAAGTAAGGGGGAACGGACATGGCACGCGATAAAACCCGTATCAAGCGCAAGGAACGCAAGAACATCGCCACCGGCGTGGCGCATGTAAACTCGTCCTTCAACAACACCAAGATCCTGATCTCGGACGTGCAGGGCAATGCGATCTCCTGGTCGTCGGCCGGCACCATGGGCTTCAAGGGCTCGCGCAAGTCGACCCCCTATGCTGCGCAGATGGCCGCCGAAGACGCCGGCAAGAAGGCGCAGGAACACGGCGTCCGCACGCTGGAGGTCGAGGTTCAGGGTCCCGGTTCGGGCCGCGAATCGGCGCTGCGTGCGCTGGCCGCCGTCGGCTTCAACATCACGGCGATCCGCGACGTGACCCCGATCGCGCATAACGGCTGCCGCCCGCCGAAACGCCGCCGGGTCTGATCGGTCAAGAATTTGACGCGTTCCGCGCGGGCTTTCCGCGCGGGGCGCGCTTTTCGCATTTCACCTCGGGCGTTTCCGACCATCGGTCATGGGTCGGAAACTGGTATGGAGGCAAACGCATGATCCACAAGAATTGGGCTGAACTGATCAAGCCGACCCAGCTTGAAATCAAGCCGGGCGCCGATTCGTCCCGCGTGGCCACCGTCGTCGCGGAACCGCTGGAACGCGGCTTCGGCCTGACGCTGGGCAATGCGCTGCGCCGGGTGCTGCTGTCCTCGCTTCAGGGCGCGGCCATCACTTCGGTCCAGATCGACAACGTGCTGCACGAGTTCTCGTCCGTCCCCGGCGTGCGCGAGGACGTGACCGACATCGTCCTGAACCTCAAGGGCGTGACGCTGAAGATGGATGTCGATGCGCCCAAGCGCCTGACGCTTTCGGCCAAGGGTCCGGGCGAGGTCAAGGCCGGCGACATCCAGGAATCCGCGGGCATCACCATCCTGAACCGCGACCATGTCATCTGCCATCTCGACGAGGGGGCGGAACTGCACATGGAACTGGCCGTCGCCAACGGCAAGGGCTATGTCGCCGCCGACAAGAACCGTCCCGAGGACGCGCCCATCGGCCTGATCCCGATCGACGCCATCTTCTCGCCGGTCAAGCGCGTCAGCTACGAAGTCACGCCGACCCGCGAGGGACAGGTGCTGGACTATGACAAGCTGACCATGAAGGTCGAGACCGACGGTTCGCTGACCCCGGAAGACGCCGTGGCCTATGCCGCGCGCATCATCCAGGACCAGCTTTCGGTTTTCGTCAACTTCGACGAGCCGGAAACCGCCACCCGCTCGGATGCCGAGGACGGGCTGGAATTCGATCCGCGCCTGCTGAAGAAGGTGGACGAGCTGGAACTGTCGGTGCGTTCGGCGAACTGCCTCAAGAACGACAACATCGTCTATATCGGCGACCTGATCCAGAAGACCGAAGCCGAGATGCTGCGCACTCCGAACTTCGGCCGCAAGTCGCTGAACGAGATCAAGGAAGTGCTGTCCGGCATGGGCTTGCACCTTGGCATGGATGTCGTGGACTGGCCGCCGGAAAACATCGAAGACCTGGCCAAGCGTTTCGACGACCAGTTCTGAACAGGAATACCGGGGACGCCGCCCGCGTCCCCGGAAGATCGGGCATCCCGCCCCAAGGAGAGCGGCCCGCACGCATGGGCTGCCGGACAAAGCAAAAGACGTGAAGGAGAAACATCATGCGTCACGCCCGCGGCTATCGCCGTCTGAACCGCACCCACGAGCACCGCAAGGCGCTTTTCGCCAACATGGCCGGCTCGCTGATCGAGCATGAGCAGATCAAGACCACACTGCCCAAGGCCAAGGAACTGCGCCCCATCGTCGAGAAGCTGATCACGCTGGCCAAGCGCGGCGATCTGCACGCTCGCCGTCAGGCTGCCGCCCAGTTGAAGCAGGACAGCCATGTCGCGAAACTGTTCGACGTGCTCGGCGCCCGCTACAAGGACCGCCAGGGCGGTTATGTTCGCATCATGAAAGCCGGTTTCCGTTATGGCGACATGGCTCCGATGGCGATCATCGAATTCGTCGAGCGCGACACCAGCGCCAAGGGTGCCGCCGACCGCGCTCGCCTGGAAGCCGAATCGGCCGCCGACGAATCGTAAGAAATTCAACCCTTTCTTAGGGTTAAGCGATGGTATGGGCCCGCAGTCGCGTTCGTGGCTGCGGGCTTTTTTGCAACAGTTCGAAACTCTGCCGGTCGCGTTCAGGCTGAGTCGAAAAGATCGTTTTCCATCACTGGTTGTCCTGCGCAGAAGAAAACACACGGGAATTGCAGCGGGTGAGGGCTGCTTGCACTTGGGGGCAAAAGGCGGGTAAAGCTAGTCGTGCCTTCGGGTTGACCCGACGGCATTCCGAAAAACGTCGCTCGCAAGCACGGTATTGCTTGAATACCCTGAGAACCGTGCCATTTTTCCTGGTAACCCGAAGAAAACGCAATCTGTCCAAAAAGTCATGTCGTCTCGCGCGGAAATCAATGCAGCACTCGCCAAGTTGAAAAAGCTTGCTCCGGCAGGCTATTTCATCGGGCTGCACATTCGTTTCGCTGCACCGCTGATGCAGTTCCAGACCTATAACAAGGAATGGGCCCAGCGCTATTCCGAACGGGCCTATGCCTTGCGCGACCCCACCATCGCCTGGGGCTTTTCGACGACCGGGGCCTGCCGCTGGAGCGTGCTGCCGATTCCCGACCCGTTTTCGATTCTTCAGGATGCGGCGGATCACGGCCTGCACTATGGCCTGGTCGTCGCGCATGGGCCGATCAAGTCGCGCACCATCGCAGCATTTGCCCATGACAAGCGGGAATTCACGGATGACGAGATCGACGTGATCTCGGCAACGCTACGACGGCTTCACGAGATCACGGAGCCGCCGGAGAGCCTGACGAAGGCTCAGCAAGAGGCCCTTCGGTGTATCGCAGAGGGGGATCGTCATGCAGCGGCGGCTGCCAAGCTTGGCATAACGGAAAGCGCATTCAAGGCACGTCTCATCTCGGCGCGCGAACGACTCATGGCGCGCACGACGGCCGAGGCGCTGCAACGGGCCAAGGATTACCGCTTGCTGTAATACGGTCCGTCCGCCGTTGCGGTTTACACCTGGGGGCCACCACCACCAAGAACCCCAGGAGAAGACCATGCAGACCACCACACTTTCCTTCGCCAACCTTCACAATCACGGCGAGCTGTTCGCGAATATCTTCCGCGCCCGCAAGCAAAGCTTCATCGTCCAGAAGCGCTGGAACCTGCCCCAGACGGACGACATGGAGTTCGACCAATACGACACCCCGATGAGCCGCTGGGTGGCGATCCATGAAAACGGCCGGGTTCTGGCCGGCGTGCGGCTGACCCCCACCACGGCGCGCTGCGGCATGTATTCCTATATGATCCGCGATGCCCAGCTCGACCTTCTGGGCGGCTCGATCCCGCAGAACCTGCTGGACGAGCCGGCGCCGGTCGAAGCCGGGACCTGGGAGGCCAGCCGGCTGTTCGTCGACCACACGATCCCGCAGCGGGAACGCCGCCGTGTGCATTTCAACCTGGTCGCCGAGATGACCAACTCGGCGCGTGAGCTTGGCGCCTCGCGCCTGGTTTGCCTGGTCGCCTCGACCTGGCCGCGTTGGCTGGTGCCCTGCGGTCTGGACGCACAGGCCATGGGCCCGGTGGTCTGGATCGACGACGGCTATTTCCAATGCGTCTCGATCAACCTGGCGGCCAAGATGCACTGATGGGCCGCTTTGGGTGGAGGGCCTTTCGCGCGTGATGCGGGCGGCGTAACATGTCGCCCGCATGGCAGACCTTTTCGACACCGCGCCCCCTTCGGGCGATCCTGCGCGCCCGGTGGCGCGTCCCTTGGCCGACCGGATCCGTCCGGCCCGGCTGTCCGATGTCGTCGGCCAGGACAAGGTGCTTGGCCCCGACGGCCCGCTGGGCGCCATGCTGGGCGCCGGCAGCCTGTCCTCGCTGATCCTCTGGGGTCCGCCCGGGGTCGGCAAGACCACCATCGCCCGGCTCCTCGCACAGGAGACCGACCTGGCCTTCGTGCAGATCTCGGCGATCTTTTCGGGCGTGCCCGAGTTGCGCAAGGTCTTTGACGCCGCCCGCCTGCGCGGCCAGCAGGGCCGCGGCACTTTGCTTTTCGTCGATGAGATCCACCGCTTCAACAAGGCGCAGCAGGACAGTTTCCTGCCGCATATGGAGGACGGCACCATCACCCTGGTCGGTGCCACCACGGAGAATCCCAGTTTCGAACTGAACGCGGCCCTTTTGTCCCGCGCCCAGGTCATCGTGCTGGAGCGGCTGGGTCTGGCCGATCTGGAGCGTCTGGCGCAACGCGCCGAGCAGGAGTTGGGCCGGGCCCTGCCGCTGACCGCCGAGGCGCGCGACCGGCTTCTGGAGATGGCGGATGGCGACGGCCGCACGGTGCTGAACCTGATCGAGCAGGTCATGGCCTGGAAGGTCAAGGACAAGCTGGACCCCGAACAGCTGGCGCAGCGGCTGATGCGGCGCGTGGCGAAATACGACAAGTCGGGGGATGAGCATTACAACCTGATCTCGGCCTTGCACAAATCGGTGCGCGGCAGCGACCCGGATGCGGCGCTTTACTGGCTGTCGCGCATGCTGGAGGGCGGCGAGGATCCGCGCTATCTGGCCCGCCGCCTGACCCGCATGGCGATCGAGGATATCGGCCTGGCCGACCCGGCGGCGCAGCGCCACTGCCTGGACGCCTGGGCGCTTTACGAACGGCTGGGCAGCCCCGAGGGCGAGCTGGCGCTGGCGCAGGCCACCATCTATCTGGCGCTGGCGCCGAAATCCAACGCCGGCTATGCCGCCTACAAGGCGGCGCGCGATCTGGCGCGGCGTTCGGGCAGCCAGATGCCGCCCAAGCATATCCTGAACGCGCCCACCGGGCTGATGTCGGAACAGGGCTATGGCGCCGGCTATCGTTACGATCACGATGCCGAGGACGCCTTTTCGGGGCAGAACTATTTCCCCGACGGCATGAAGCGCCCGGTCTTCTACCTGCCCGTCGAGCGCGGATTCGAGCGCGACCTGAAAAAGCGCGTTGAATGGTTCGCCGGGCTGCGTCAGAAGCGGCGGACAGAGGACAAAGCATGAAACACACTTTCCTTCAGGTCGCGCTGGGTGGGGCCTTGGGTTCCGCGGCGCGCTATGGGGTCAATATCCTGGCCGGGCGGCTGACCCCCGGCTTTCCGCTGGGCACGCTGAGCGTGAACATCGCCGGCTGCCTGGCCATGGGGCTGCTGGCGGCGTTGCTGGCGCATCGGGGCGGGCAGCATCTGGCGCCTTTCCTGCTGACCGGGATGCTGGGCGGCTTCACCACGTTCTCCGCCTTCGCGCTGGACACCATGACCCTGTGGGAACGGGGCGAGATCGCCACCGCGCTTGGCTATGTGCTGGGCTCGGTCGTGCTGTCGCTGGCGGCGGTGATCGCCGGGCTGACCGTCGGTCGGGGGCTTTTCGCATGAGCGGCGTGCAGACCATCCGCGTCGGCGAGGACGAGGGCGAACAGCGCATCGACCGCTGGCTGAAGAAGCGGTTTCCGCAGCTGACCCAGGGCGCGGTGGAAAAGATGTGCCGCACCGGCCAGCTGCGCGTCGATGGCGGCCGGGTCAAGGCCAATACCCGCATCGAACCCGGGCAGGAGGTGCGCGTGCCGCCGCTGCCCGAGGGCGCGCCGCCGCCCGCCGCGCCGAAAGCGTCGGTGAAGCAATCCGACGCCGAGATGATCCAGTCCTGCGTTCTGTGGCGCGACGAGCATATCATCGCGCTGAACAAGCCGCCTGGCCTGCCCTCGCAGGGCGGCTCGGGGCAGGGCGACCGGCATGTGGACGGGCTGACCACGGCCTTGATGTTCGGCTACAAGGACCGGCCCAAGCTGGTGCATCGGCTGGACAAGGACACTTCGGGCGTGCTGCTGCTGGCGCGCACCGACCGGATCGCGCGCGCGCTCAGCGAGGCGTTCCGCCACCGCCTGACCCGCAAGATCTATTGGGCCGCCGTGGCGGGCGTTCCGCATCCGCGCATGGGCTCGATCAAATACGGGCTCGTGAAGGCGCCGGGCCGGGGCAGGGGCGGCGAGGGCGAAAAGATGATGGCCGTGCATCCCTCGGCCGTCGCTGCGACCGAGGGCGCCAAGCGTGCCCATACCGACTATGCCGTGCTGGATGCCCTGGGCGGCCGGGTCAGCTGGGTGGCCATGGTGCCGGTCACCGGCCGCACCCACCAGCTGCGCGCCCACATGGCCGAGATCGGCCATCCCATCGTCGGCGACGGCAAATACGGCGGCTCGGGGCAAGAGAACCTGGGCGACGGCTGGGGCGCCCAGCTTGGCGGAGAGATCAGCCGCAAGCTGCACCTGCACGCCCGCATGATCCGGTTCGAGCATCCGATCACCAAGAAGCTGATCACCGTCACCGCGCCCTTGCCCGAACACATGAGCCGCACCTGGAAGACGCTGGGCTGGTCGGAGAACGACGTGCCCGAAGACCCCTTTGCCGAGACAGCATGAAACTGGTCATCTTCGACATCGACGGCACGCTGGTCGACAGCCAGCACGAGATCACCCAGGCGATGAACCGGGGCATGAGCGTCGCCGGCCTGCCCGAGATGGAGCCCGCGCGCATCCTGTCCATCGTCGGCCTGTCGCTGCCGGTCGCCGTGGCGCAGCTGTTGCCCGGCGCGGGCCCCGACCTGCATGAGCGCGTCGTGGCCGGCTATCGCGAATCCTTCATCGCCTCGCGCGCGGCGGGGGCGCTGCCGCCGCTTTATCCCGGCGCGCTGGAATGCCTGGACGCGCTGGCCTCGCGGGACGAGGTGCTGTTGGGCATCGCTACCGGCAAGCCGGCGCGGGGGTTGGCGGCGATCCTGGATGCGCATGGGCTGACGCGGCGCTTCATCACCCGGCAATCGGCGGACGGCCATCCGTCCAAGCCGCATCCGGCCATGCTGGAAAGCGCGCTGTCGGAAACCGGCGTGCCGGCCGCGCGCGCGGTCATGGTGGGCGATTCCACCTTCGACATGGAAATGGCGCGGGCGGCCGGCGTGGCCGGCTTCGGCGTCGGCTGGGGCTTTTGCCCGGTCGAGGAACTGCATGCGGCCGGCGCCCATCTGATCGCGCCGGATTATCCCGCGCTGACCCGCGCACTGCTGGAGTGGGCCGATGAGTGAATGGAAGGCGCGCCGTTTCTGGGCATCCGTCGGGATCCACAAGGAAGAGGGCGGCTGGGCCGTTCTGCTGGACGAGCGTCCCCTGCGCACGCCGGGCAAGCAGCCGCTGCGCCTGCCGACCGAGGCGCTGGCGCTGGCCATCGCCGAGGAATGGCAGGCGGTGCAGGAGGTGATCGACCCTAATGCGATGCCGCTGACCCGCTCGGCCAATTCCGCCATCGAGAAGGTGGCGCCGCAATTCGACGCGGTGGCGGCGATGTTGGGCGATTATGGCGGCACGGACCTGCTGTCCTATCGCGCCGACGCGCCCGAGGCGCTGGTGCGCGCCCAGGCCGAGGGCTGGGATCCGCTGATCGACTGGGCGGCGACCGAACTGCGGGCGCCGCTGCGCATCACCCATGGCGTGATCCCGGTGCCGCAGGATCCGGTCGTTCTGCTGAAATTGCGGGCAGAGGTCGCATCGCTCGATCCCTTCGGGCTGACGGCGCTGCACGATCTGGTGACTCTGCCGGGCTCGCTGATCCTGGGGCTGGCGGTGATTCGGGGGCGGATCGACGCGCCGACCGCCCATGCCCTGTCCCGGATTGACGAGGAATTTCAGGCAGAACGCTGGGGCCGGGACGAGGAGGCCGAGGCGCAGGCCGCAAGCCGTCTGGCCGCGATGCGCGATTCTGAGCGGTTCTGGCATCTCACCCGCGGCTGACGGGCGCGTTTTGGTTCTTTCTTGACGCACCGGCCTCCATCGGCACAATGCCGCTTATGGGGGCATAAATGCTCCTTGCTCAAACGGGCTCGCCAACGGGCCTTGCATTGGCTCATTCCTGGACGAGTCCGGGAACAACAGTGGGGAAATCAATGAAGAAATCTGTATTCTTCGGCTCTGTGACGGCGGTCGCGCTGGCGGCCTCGGGTGCCTTGGCCGCAGAAGGCGACACGCTGAAGGAGGTCAAGGCCCGCGGGGTGCTGAACTGCGGCGTGAATACCGGCCTGATCGGCTTCGCCGCCCCTGACGCGAACGGCAACTGGTCCGGCTTCGACGTCGCCTTCTGCAAGGCCATGGCCGCGGCCGTGCTGGGCGATGCGACCAAGATCAAATATGTGCCGACCACCGGCCAGACCCGCTTCACGGCGCTTTCCTCGGGCGAGGTGGACCTTCTGGCCCGCAACTCCACCTGGACCTTCCAGCGCGACACCGACCTCAAGCTCGACTTCATCGGCGTCAACTACTACGACGGCCAGGGCTTCATGGTCCGCAAGGATCTGGGCGTCAGCTCGGCGAAAGAGCTGAACGGCGCCACGATCTGCATCCAGACCGGCACCACGACCGAGCTGAACCTGGCCGATTACTTCAAGGCCAACAACATGGACTACCAGCCGGTCAACATCGACAGCAACGCCGAGGGCGAACAGCAATACATGGCCGGCGCCTGCGATGCCTATACCACCGACGCCTCGGGCCTGGCCGCGACCCGCGCCAGCTTTGCCGACCCGGAAAACCACATCATCCTGCCCGAGATCATCTCGAAAGAGCCCTTGGGCCCGGCGGTGCGCCATGGCGACAACAACTGGGGCGACATCGCGCGCTGGACGCTTTACGCGCTGATCGCCGCCGAGGAATACGGCGTCACCTCGGCCAATATCGACGAGCTGGCGAAATCCTCGCAGAACCCGGAAGTCCAGCGCCTGCTGGGCACCACCGACGATCTGGGCAAGATGATCGGGCTTGACGCCGAATGGGCCAAGCGCGCCATCAAGGCCGGCGGCAACTATGGCGAGATCTTTGCCGCCACCATCGGCGAACAGACCCCGATCGGCCTGGCGCGCGGCCTGAACGCGCAATGGACCCAAGGCGGGCTGATGTATGCGATGCCCTTCCGGTAATCGCATCTGAACAAAGGGTGTGCGGGGGCGCATGTCCCCCCGCGCGCCCCGAATGAAAGCCGGCAAGCCAGAGGCCAAAGGCCCGTCACCCAAGCCGGATACAGGGGGTTAATACATGGTCACCTATACGGGGGCGGACAATCCGCCGTTCCGGTTGTCGATGCTGATCTATGATCGGCGCTACCGCTCGCTGACCCTGCAAGCCATCGTCTTCATCCTGGTGATGCTGGCGGCGAGTTGGCTGATCGACAACACGCTGCGCAACCTGTCCGCCATGGGCAAGACGCTCAGCTTCGATTTCCTTTTCCGCCGCGCGGGATACGACATCCCGCAGCAGCTTATCCCATACAATTCCGACGACACCCATCTGCGCGCTACCGTGATCGGGCTGCTGAACACGCTGCTGGTCTCGATCCTGGGCTGTATCGCCGCGACGATCCTGGGCGTGATCGTGGGCGTGCTGCGGCTGTCCTCGAACTGGCTGATCGCGCGGCTGATGACGGTCTATGTCGAGGTCTTCCGCAACATCCCCCTGCTGTTGTGGATCCTGGTCTGCCTTGCGATCTTTACCGAGGTCATGCCGCCGCCCAACGCCTATCGCGGCGAGAATCCGGCGGCGAACATGATCCTGTTCGACATGATCGCACCCACGAACCGCTATACCGCCATCCCCTCGATCGGCATGACCAACCCGCCCGGCACCATCTCGCTGGGGCGCGAGGGGATCAGCTGGGCGTTCATCGCCTTTGCCGTGGTCATCGCCGCCGCCTGGACCGGCTGGCGCGTGCTGCGCAACTGGGCGCAGCGGGTGCAGGACCGGACCGGCAAGCGGCCGCGGACCTGGTGGATCAGCCTGGCGATGTTCGTCGTCCCGGTGCTGTTCCTGACCTGGTATTTCGGCCTGCATCTGGTTCCGCCGGTGCTGCGCGGCTTCAACTTCGCCGACGGCATCAACCTCGACAACGCCTTCGTGGTGCTGTGGCTGGCACTGACGCTCTATACCGGCGCCTTCATCGCCGAGATCGTGCGCGCCGGTATCCTGGCCGTCAGCCGCGGCCAGACCGAGGCAGCCTTTGCGCTGGGACTGCGCCCGCGCCGCACCATGTCGCTGGTCGTGCTGCCCCAGGCGTTGCGGGTGATCGTGCCCCCGCTGATCTCGCAATACCTGAACCTGACCAAGAACAGTTCGCTTGCCATCGCCGTGGGCTACATGGACCTGCGCGGCACGCTGGGCGGCACCACGCTGAACCAGACCGGGCGCGAGATGGAGGCGATGGTGCTGATGATGGGCATCTATCTGGCGCTCAGCCTGATCATCTCGGCCGGGATGAACATCTTCAACAGCCGCGTCAAGCTGAAGGAGCGGTGAGATGAGCGAGACGCATTCCGAAACCGTCGCCTATGTCCGCGAGACCATGCTGCCGCCCGAGCCGCCGCCGCTGGCCGAATCCGGCGCGATCAAATGGCTGCGCGAGAACCTGTTCTCGGGGCCGCTGAACATCGCGCTGACCTTCGTCGGGCTGGGCATCGTCTGGCTGATCCTCAGCACCGTCGGCCCGTGGCTGTCGCATTCCGTCTGGAACGCCGGCAGCATGGCCGAATGCCGGCAGATCATCGCCGAAACCTGGGGGCAGGGCGCCTCGGGGGCCTGCTTTGCCCTGATCAAGCACCGCTGGAACCAGTTCATGTTCGGCTTCTATCCGCAGGTGCTTTACTGGCGCCCGGTGCTGGCCTTCGGCCTGCTGTTCCTGGCACTGGCGCCGGTGCTGTTTTCCGAAAGCGCCAAGGCGCGGCGGATCGTGCTGGGCCTGTCGATGGTGCTGACCTTCGTCATCGCCGCCCTGCTGGGCGCCCCCGTGGCCGCGCTGCTGGGAATGGCCGTGCTGATGCTGGCCTGGGCGGCGCTGATCGAGACGCGCCCGCAATGGTCGCTGCTGGCGAGCCTGGTCTATCCCTTCATCGCCGTCTGGCTGCTCTGGGGCGGCTCGCTCTGGAGCGAGGCGATGGTGCTGGCCGGCTTCGGCCTTGGCTTCGCGGTCTGGCGGGTGCTTGCGGCGCGGTTCGGCCTGCTGGCCTTTGCGCTGGCGGTGGTGGTGGCGGCGGCCTGGTGGCTGCTGCTGTCCGGTCCGCTGGCTTCGGCGCTGGCGGGCGTTCTGCCGCTGCGGCTTCGGCCGGTATCCTCGGACCAGTTCGGCGGCTTCGTGCTGTCGATCACCATCGGCGTGGCCGGTATCGCGCTGTCCCTGCCGCTGGGGGTGATCCTGGCGCTTGCCCGGCGCTCGGACCTGCCGGTGATCAAGCTGCTGGCGGTGATGTTCATCGAGTTCATCCGCGGCGTGCCGCTGATCACGCTGTTGTTCGTGGCCTCGCTGCTGCTCAACTATTTCCTGCCGCCGGGCACGAATTTCGACATCATCCTGCGGGTCATCATCATGGTGACGCTGTTCGCCGCCGCCTATATGGCCGAGGTGATCCGCGGCGGCCTTGCCGCCCTGCCAAAGGGCCAATACGAGGCTGCCGACGCGCTGGGGCTGGACTATTGGAAGGCGCAGCGGCTGATCATCCTGCCGCAGGCGCTGAAGATCTCGATCCCCGGCATCGTCTCGACCTTCATCGGCATGTTCAAGGACACCACGCTGGTCGTCTTCGTCGGGTTGTTCGACCCGTTGAAGGCCATGGCCGATACCATCCGCGCAAGCTTCGAATGGAAAGGCGCCTATTGGGAGCCCTATATCTTCGTCGGCGCGATCTTCTTCATCCTCTGCTTCGGCATGTCGCGTTATTCCATGTATCTGGAACGCCGGCTGAAGCGCGACCACCGCTGAGGAGGCGCACATGACCACCCAAACCACCGCGATCCCCGCCGCAGGCCATGAGGCTGCCATCGAGATCGTCAATCTCAACAAATGGTACGGAACCTTCCATGTGCTGCGCGACATCGACCTGGTCGTCAGCCGCGGCGAGCGCATCGTGATCGCCGGCCCTTCGGGGTCGGGGAAATCGACGCTGATCCGCTGCATCAACCGGCTCGAGGAACATCAGGCCGGCAAGATCATCGTGGACGGGACCGAACTGACCCATGACCTCAAGAACATCGACAAGGTGCGCTCCGAGGTCGGAATGGTGTTCCAGCATTTCAATCTGTTCCCGCATCTGACGATCCTGGAAAACTGCACGCTGGCGCCGATCTGGGTGCGCAAGATCCCCAAGCGCGAGGCCGAGGAAACGGCCATGCATTTCCTCACCAAGGTCAAGATCCCCGAGCAGGCGCATAAATATCCCGGCCAGCTGTCGGGCGGCCAGCAGCAGCGGGTGGCCATCGCGCGCTCGCTGTGCATGCGGCCGCGGATCATGCTGTTCGACGAGCCGACCTCGGCCTTGGACCCCGAGATGATCAAGGAGGTCTTGGACACCATGATCGAGCTGGCCGAGGACGGCATGACCATGCTGTGCGTCACGCATGAGATGGGTTTTGCCCAGGCCGTGGCGCATCGGGTGATCTTCATGGACCAGGGCCAGATCGTCGAGCAGAACACGCCGAAGGAGTTCTTCAACAACCCCCGGTCCGAGCGCACCAAGCTGTTCCTCAGCCAGATCCTGGGGCACTGAGCGGCGATGCCGTGGGGGCGTCGCGCGCCCCTGCGGCCGGCCGCTGGCCGTGGGGCGGCTTTTCTTTGCCGGGGAAAGAACTATCCGGTTCAGTGACGGTTGCCGCCCGGGGCGGGCCCGGTCTATCTTGCCGTCAACCGCTTCGGAGACTTCAAGATGAACCAGACCATTTTCCTGATGCTGGGACTTTTGGGCCTTGTCGGCATCGGCTCGGTCGTGTCGAGCAATGACGACGACCATGCGCCCGAGGGGTCCGACGAAGACCCCCGTGATCGGGATACCTTCATCGTGGGCACCGAAGGGGACGATACCCTGACCGGCACCGACGGCGATGACGCCATCCAGGGTCTGGACGGGAACGATCTTGTCGATGGCGGTCTGGGCGACGACCTGATCAGCACCGGCTACGGCGACGATACGGTCCTGGCCGACCCGGGCGACGACAAGATCGACCTGGGCGGCGACGACGACCTTTACGGCGCCTATGACCTGGATGCAGACGAGGGCGACGACACCATTGACGGCGGCTCGGGCAACGACACGATCATCACCAACCTGGGCAATCACTCGATCACCGGCGGCACGGGCGACGACCGGATCGAGGATCACGGCGGTTCCGTCTATATCGACGGCGAGGATGGCGACGACCTGATCCTGTCGCCCGATGCCTCGGATCCCGAGCGCCCCGATACGCTGCTGGGCGGTGCGGGCGAGGATACGATCCATGCCGGGGCGGGCGACATCGTCGAGGGCGGCGACGGCGCCGACCTGATCGTGCTGCGCAGCGATGCGGGGGGCGCCGCCGAGATCACCTATGGCGGCGAGGACACGATCACCATCACCCTGGCCGAAGGCTATGCCGGTGCCGAGGAATATGCGCTGGTCCAGGACGGCGACGACGTGCGCGTGGTGCTGGACGGCCAGGACGTGGCCATTCTGCGCGATACCCTGGCCCGCGATGTCGGCACCGTCACCCTGGAACGCGAGGCGGCCGCGACCTGATTCCCCGGCCCGGTCCATGAGAAAGGCGCGCAGGGCCGGCCCGCGCGCCTTTCCCGGTTTCCGTCCGTCCGGTCAGATCGCGGATTTGCGCGACTCTTCCAGGTAAAGCTCGCGCAGGCGGGCCGCCACCGGGCCTGGCTTGCCGTCGCCCAGCTGCACGCCGTCGATCTCGACCACCGGCAGCACGAAGGCCGAGGCCGAGGTGAAGAACGCCTCGTCCGCCGCCTGCGCCTCTTCGATGGTGAAGGGGCGCTCTTCGATCTGCATCTGCGCCTCGGCGGCATAGCGCAGGAGCGAGGCGCGGGTGATGCCGTGCAGGATGTCGTTCGACAGCTGGCGGGTGACGATCTTGCCGTCCTTGACGATATAGGTGTTGTTCGAGGTGCCCTCGGTCACGAAACCGTCCTCGGTGAACCAGGCGTCGTCGGCGCCGCGATGCTTGGCCTCCATCTTGGCCATCGAGGGATAGAGCAGTTGCACCGTCTTGATGTCGCGGCGGTGCCAGCGCATGTCGGGGATCGAGATCACCCGGATGCCGGTTTTCGCCTGCGGATTGTCGGCAAGGCCGGGCTTGGACTGGGTGAACATGACCACGGTCTGCGGCGTGTCCTCGGGCGGATAGATGAAGTCGCGGTCGCCGGGATTGCCGCGCGTGACCTGCAGATAGACCATGCCCTCGGTCAACGCGTTCAGCTCCAGCAGCTTGCGATGCGCCAGCAGCCATTCGTCGTCGCCAAGCGGGTTGCCCATGCCCAGCTCGGCCAGCGAACGGGTCAGCCGCTTCATGTGGCCGGCGAAATCCAGCAGCTTGCCGTCCAGCACGCTCGTCACCTCGTAGACGCCGTCGCCCATCACGAAACCGCGGTCGAAGATCGAGACCTTGGCTTCGGTTTCCGGCAGATAGTCGCCATTCAGATAGACGGTGCGGGTCATGTCGTTTCTCCTGTCCCAGGGGCTTGCATCGCGGTCCTGCGCCTAAAGCGGCAAGGCGTCAAGATGGGCGGGATTTCGCAGATGCAAAATCAGCTTGATGCAGGCGCAGCAATTATCTATCAGTTTCGCAGCGCCGTTTGAAACATCCTTACCCGAAAGGCAAGCCATGTCCTTCCGCACGCAACCTCCTGCGCCCGCCCGCCTGAACCGCTGCCAGCTTTTCGGCCCCGGTTCTCGCGATGCGCTGTTCGAAAAGATGGCCGGTTCGGCCGCCGACGTCATCAACCTGGATCTTGAGGATTCGGTGGCGCCCGACGACAAGGCGCAGGCGCGCAGGAACGTGATCCAGGCCATCGGCGACATCGACTGGGGCGCCAAGACGCTGTCGGTCAGGATCAACGGGCTGGACACGCCCTATTGGTATCGCGACGTGGTGGACCTGCTGGAACAGGCCGGCGAGCGGCTGGACCAGATCATGATCCCCAAGGTCGGCAACGCCGCGGACGTCTATGCCGTGGATGCGCTGGTCACCGCCATCGAGGCGGCCAAGGGGCGGTCCAAGCGCATCAGCCTGGAGGTGATCATCGAATCCGCCGCCGGTATCGCCCATGTCGAAGAGATCGCGGCCGCCTCGCCCCGGTTGCAGGCGATGAGCCTGGGCGCGGCGGATTTTGCCGCCAGCATGGGCATGGCTACCACGGGCATCGGCGGCACCCAGGAAAACTACTACATGCTGCACGAGGGGGCGAAATACTGGTCCGACCCCTGGCATTGGGCGCAGACCGCCATCGTCGCCGCCTGCCGCACCCATGGCGTGCTGCCGGTCGACGGCCCCTTCGGCGATTTCAGCGATGACGAGGGTTTCCGCGCGCAGGCCCGCCGCTCGGCCACGCTGGGCATGGTCGGGAAATGGGCGATCCATCCCAAGCAGGTGGCGCTGGCCAACGAGGTCTTCTCGCCCAGCGAAAAGGCCGTGACCGAGGCGCGTGAGATCCTGGCCGCGATGGAGGAAGCCAAGCGGACCGGCGCAGGCGCGACGGTATACAAAGGTAGACTGGTTGACATAGCGTCCATCCGTCAGGCACAAGTGATCGTGCGTCAGGCAGAGTTGATCGGGGCCTGACCAGCAAGAATACCTGGGCGGCTACGCGGGGAGGCTGGCCGCCATGACAGGGGAGGAGCAACAGGCCCTGCGGCTGCGCGGGGCCTGTTGTCATTCAGGCCGGGCCGCATCGCACAAGCCCGGAAACATCCCCTGAAATCAGCATATTGCAAGCAATGCCCGGGCGGCGATCCCGGTTTTCCCCGGGGCGCTTCAGCCCTTGGCGTCGCAGGGCTCGGGCTGCGCGGCCGGACGGGACAGCGGATCGGGCGTCCGGTTGCGCGGCGCCCAGTCGGGAATAGGCGATTCGGGCATGGCGGGCAGCAGGCCGCCGGAGATGCTCCGGTTGCCGGTTTCTTCCGCGCCCGGGCCCGCCGGGCGGCTGCGGTGATCCTTGCGTGCCATCTGTCGGTCCGCTGTCGAAATAGCCCGCAGCACCTATGGCGCCGGGGTCGAAAGTGCAACCCTGCTGACCTGTTCGTGAACGTGCCAGTCCACCGGTATGCGCGGCGTCGCGGCCAGCAGGCTTTGCGTATAGGGATGCTCGGGCGCGTCCATCACCTTGTGGGTCGGGCCGGTCTCGACGATGCGGCCCTTTTCCATGATCATCACCCGGTCGGTGATCTGGCGCACCACCGACAGGTCGTGGCTGATGAACAGATAGGCCAGGCCGTGGCTGACCCGCAGCCCTGCCAGCAGGTCCAGGACCTGCGCCCGCACCCGCACGTCCAGCGCGCTGACCGCCTCGTCCAGCACGATCAGCCGGGGCTTGATGATCAACGCCCGGGCGATTGCGATGCGCTGGCGCTGGCCGCCGGAAAATTCGTGGATATGCCGGCGCATGGCGTCGCCCGCGATACCGACCTCGTAAAGCGCCTCGGCCACCTGTTCGCGCCAGTCGCGGGGCAGGCCGGTCAGGTGAAAGGGCTCGGCCACCAGCCGCTCGACCCGCCAGCGCGGATCGAAGCTGCCGAACGGGTCCTGGAACACCACCTGCATCTTGGCGCGCAGCCCGGCCGGCATGGCGCGACCGGCCCGGATCTCCTGTCCGTCCAGCAGGATGCGGCCGCCCTGCAGCGGGTCGAGCCCCAGGATCGCCCGTGTCAGGGTCGATTTCCCGCAACCGGATTCGCCGACCAGCCCGACCGACTCGCCGGCCTCGATGCGGAAGCCGACCCCGTCCACCGCCCGCAGGCTGCCGCGCGCTTCGCCGAGGCTGCGGCGGGGCAGGGGATATTCGCGCACCGCCCCCTCGACCTGCAAGAGCGGCCGGGGCTCCGCCCGGGGCAGCACCAGCCGCGGCTGATGGGTCGAGGCGGCGAACAGCGCGCGGGTATAGGGGTGGCGCTGCTGGCGAAACACCTGTTCGGTCGGACCTTCCTCGACGATGGTCCCGTGCTGCATCACCGCCACGCGGTCGGCGATGCCCGCCACCACGGCAAGGTCGTGGGTGATGAGCAGAAGCGCCATCCCCTCGTCCCGGACCAACGCCTTGAGCAGGTCGAGGATCTTGGCCTGCGTGGTCACGTCCAGCGCGGTCGTCGGCTCGTCGGCGATCAGCAGGTCGGGACGCAAGGCGATGGCCAGCGCAATGGCGACGCGCTGGCGCTGGCCGCCCGATAGCTCGTGCGGGTAAAGCGTCAGCGGAAAGCGCGGCGCGGTCAGGCCGACGCGGTCCAGCCGGTCGCGGGCACGTTCCTGCGCGGCCTTGCGGTCCAGCCCCTGATGAATGCGCAGCACCTCGGCCACCTGGTCGCCGATGGTCATCAGCGGGTTCAGCGCCGTCATCGGCTCTTGAAAGATCATGCCGATGCGCTTGCCACGGATGCGGCACAGATCGCGCTCTGACAGCTCCAGCAGGTTCCGGCCGTCCAGATCCACCCGGCCCTCGGTCCGCATGCCATCGGGCAGCAGGCCCATGATCGCCAGCGCGGCCATGGACTTGCCCGAGCCGCTTTCGCCGACCAGCCCGGTGATTTGGCCGGGCGGCAGCGCCAGGTCGATGCCGCGCAGGATCTCATGCGGGCCGATCTCGACCGAAAGGCGGCTGGTCTGGATCATGGCGACCTGCGCAACCTGGGATCCAGCGCGTCGCGCAAGCCGTCGCCCAACAGGTTCAGCCCCAGCACCGTCACGACGATGGCAAGGCCGGGGATGATGGCGACATGCGGGGCAAGTGCGACCATGGTCTGCGCCTCGGCCAGCATCCGGCCCCAGCTTGGCGTGGGCGGTTGCGCGCCCAGCCCGACATAGGAAAGGCCCGCCTCGGCCAGGATGCCCAGGCTGAACTGGATGGTGCCCTGCACGATCAGGAGGTTGGCGATGTTCGGCAGGATGTGCTGGATGCTGATCCGGCCGGCGCCCTTGCCGGCGACCTGCGCGGCGCGGATATAGTCCAGCGTCCAGATCGGCAGCGCGCCCCCGCGCGTGACGCGGGCAAAGACCGGGATGTTGAAGATGCCGATGGCGATGATCGCGTTCAGCGCCGAAGGCCCCAGCACCGCGGTGATCAGGATGGCGATGACCAGGCTGGGGAAGGCAAAGACCAGGTCGTTGCCGCGCATCACCACCTCGTCCAGCCAGCCGCCGCTGCGGGCGGCCGCCAAGAGGCCCAGGGGCACGCCGAAGCCCATGCCGATGCCGACCGCGACCAGCGCCACGGCGATCGAGGTGCGCGCGCCGACCATGATCATCGACAGCATGTCGCGGCCGAAATGGTCGGTGCCCAGCCAATGCTGGCCCGAGGGCGGCAGCAGCTTCTGCGCGATGGCAAGCTGCGTCACGTCGGCCGGCGTCCAGACAAACGAGGCCAGCGCCGCGGCCAGCGCCAGCCCCGACAGCAGGGTGCCGAGGATCAGCGAGGCCCTCATTTGCGCAACCTCGGATCGACCAGCGCATAGGACAGGTCGACAAGGAAGGTGACCAGGATCACCGCCGCGACCAGCACCAGCACCGCGCTTTGCACGACGATCAGGTCGCGCTGGGTGATCGCCTGAAAGATCAGCCGGCCCAGGCCGGGCAGGTAGAAGACGTTCTCGATGATGATCGCCCCGGCCAGCAGGAACGAGAACTGCATCCCCAGGATGGTCAGCACCGGGATCAGCGCATTGCGCAGCGCATGGCGCGACAGCACCTGCCCGGCGGTCAGCCCCTTGGCGCGGGCGGTGCGGATATAGTCCTGCCCCAGCGTCTCGACCAGGGCCGAGCGCAGCACGCGCGCCAGGATCGCCGCCTGCGGCAGCGCCAGCGCGACGGCGGGCAGGAGCAGCGATTTCAGCGCGGCGCCGGGATGGCTCCAGCCCGGAAAGCCGCCCGCCGGCAGCCACCGCAGGTTCACCGCGAAAAGCAGCACCAGCAGCATGGCGAACCAGAAATTCGGCAGCGCGATGCCGATCTGCGTCGCCCCCATGACCGCCGTGTCGCCCGTCCGCCCGCGCCTTGCGGCGGCGAACATGCCGATGGGCAGGGCGATCAGCACCGCCAGCGCCAGCGCCATCAGCGCCAGGGGCAACGAGACCTGCATGCGGTCCAGGATCATCCCCGCCACCGGCGTCTTGTAGGTGAAGCTGTGACCCAGGTCGCCCGTCAGCACCCCGCCCAGCCAATGCAGGTAGCGCAGCGGCAAGGGCAGGTCCAAGCCCATCTGCTGGCGCAGCGCGGCCACCGTCTCGGGCTGCGCGCCGGTGCCCAGCATGAAGCTGGCCGGATCGCCCGGCACCAGCTCGACCACCGAAAAGATCAGCGCCGAGGCCACGAGCAGGCTCAGGCCAAGCGAGATCAGGCGGCGGATCACATAGCGCAGCATGGGGAAACGCTAGTCCGGCTTGCCACGCCGGTAAAGCCGCCTTTGCGCTCAGGGCACTTCCAGCTTGCCGATCAGCGGCACATCGTCGTCCAGGCTGACGGTGTGGCGCTCGATCATGCGGTGGACGATGGGCGGCTCGGTGCCGCGATGCAGCTTGTTCAGGTCCTGGTAGGTCTCGAAATCGGCCTTGGTGCGGCGCAGGTTGTGGCGCACGTATTCGTCCCAGGTGGCGATGTGATAGCTTTCGGTCCAGCGCTCGGGATGCTCCAGGTCGCGCAAGAGCGCCCAGTTCCGCGCCCCGTCGCGGCGGCGCACGTTGCGGCGCAGCGCCATCAGGCGCAGGAATTCTGGCACGTCCTTCTGGTCGATCTCGTAATCGACCATCACCATGATCGGGCCCGAACGGCCGCGCAGGTCCAGCGCCAGTTCCGGCTCGCGAAAGCGGTTGAGCGGGTCGAGGTCCAGCGTGCCGAATTCGGGGATGCGCAGCCAGTGCCCCAGCATCGCGCCCAGGAACAGCGGCACCGAGGCCGTGATCAGCGCCGTGTTCACGTCGTAATTGTTGGCGACCGAACCCCAGGCCCAGCTGCCCGCCGCCATGCCGCCGAAGACCGCGGTCTGGTAAAGCGCCAGCGCCCGCGCCACCACCCAGCGCGGCGTCGAAAGCTGCACCGTGACGTTGAAGAGCGACAGCGCCAGCACCCAGCTTGCGCCCGCCGGCAGCATGGCCAGCGCATGCAGCCAGGTGCTTTCGGTCAGGGCCAGCATCAGTGCCGAGGCGCCGAAGGCGGCAAAGGCGACGCGCACCACGTTCTCGTTGTCAAGCCTTTCGCGCACCAGCGGGTTGATCAGCGCGCCGCAGATCGCGCCCAGGCCGAAGCAGCCCAGCAGCAGGCCGAACAGCAGCGAGCCGCCCGTGGGGTTCTGCTTGGCCACCAGCGGCAACAGCGCCATGACGACGATGGCCGAAAAGCCGAACAGCGCCCCGCGCGACAGCACCCGCACCAGGTTCGGCGACAGCGCCACATAGCGAAGGCCGGCGCCCACGGCGGCGACGAAGGGCTCGGGCGTGGTGACGCGGGGCGGCGTCACCGGATGCCAGCGCGTGAGCGCGCCCAGCAGCGGGATGTAGCTTGCGGCATTGACCGCAAAGGCGGCGGCGGCTCCGAAGGCGGCGGTGATGATCCCGCCCACCGCCGGACCGACCGAGCGCATCAGGTTGAAGCCGACCGAGTTCAGCGAGACCGCCGCCGGCAGGTCGTCGCGCGGCACCAGGTCCTGCATGCTGGCCTGCCAGGGCGGGTTGTAGATCGCCTGTCCGACCCCGATCAGAAAGGTCAGCGACAAAAGCAGCAAGGGCGTCATCCAGCCTTGCCAGGTCAGCACCGCCAGCAGCACCGAGACCGCGGCCATGAAGACCTGTGCCCCGAGCAGAAGCGTGCGGCGGTCGAAGATGTCGGCCAGCGCGCCCGACAGCAGCGCAAACAGCATGATCGGCAGCGTGTTGGATGCTTGCACCAGCGCGATCAGCGTCGCCGAATCGGTCAGCTGCGTCATCATCCAGGCCGCCCCCACCGCTTGGACCAGCCCGCCGAAATTCGAGATCAGCGTCGCCGACCAGAGCAGGCGGAAGTCGCGATGGCGGAACGGGGCAAAGGGGCTCTTGCGGGCAGGGGCTGGCATGATCCGAAAAATCTGGGGCGCGCGGCGATACGCCCAACCTTAGGCAGAGCCTCTCCGGGCCGCAATCGGGGCGGCCGATTCTTGCCGCGTACGCAATTTCTTCCGCATTGAAAGCATATCATCGAAGAATATTCGATAATACTACATTAATGTGGGATGTGTTTGCCTAACACCTGCGATCTTGCGACGGAATCGGGATTTCATTTCTTTCCGGGCTGCTATCCTTCCTCTCAACTTGGATCTGGGAGGTGCGCGAATATGAAGATCGTCGTTCTTGGTGCTGGCGTCCTGGGCGTCACTTCGGCCTGGTATCTGGCCAAGGCCGGGCATGAGGTGACGGTGATCGACCGGCAGGAAGGCCCGGCGCTGGAAACCAGCTTTGCCAATGCCGGCGAGATCTCGCCCGGCTATTCTTCGCCCTGGGCGGCGCCCGGCGTGCCGCTGAAGGCGCTGAAATGGATGTTCCAGCGCCATGCGCCGCTGGTCGTCCAGCCCCGGCTGGACTGGCAGCGCGTTTCCTGGATGGCGCGGATGCTGGCGAACTGCACCTCCTCGGCCTATGCCGTCAATAAAAGCCGCATGGTGCGGCTGGCCGAATACAGCCGCGACTGCCTGGGCGAGTTGCGGGCCGAAACCGGCATCCGCTATGACGAGCGCACGCAGGGCACCCTGCAGGTGTTCCGCAAGCAGCAGCAGCTGGATGCGGCCGGCAAGGATATCGAGGTGCTCAGGGCCGATGGCGTGCCCTTCGAGGTTCTGGACCGTGACGGCTGCGTCGCCGCCGAGCCGGGGCTGGCCGGCTCGGCCGAGCGGATCGTCGGCGGGCTGCGGCTGCCGGGCGACGAGACCGGCGATTGCTTCCTGTTCACCAACCGTCTGGCCGAGATGGCGACAGAGGCGGGCGTGACCTTCCGCTGGGGCGTCAGCATCGAGGCGCTCGAGGCCGAGGGCGGCCGCATCAGCGCCGTGCGCACCGACAAGGGCCGGCTGACCGCTGATCGCTATGTGCTGGCCATGGGCTCCTATTCGCCGCGCATGGTGCGGCATCTGGGGCTGAAGCTGCCGGTCTATCCGCTCAAGGGCTATTCGCTGACCATCGACATCCAGGACGAAAGCCGCGCGCCGGTCTCGACGGTGATGGACGAGACCTACAAGGTCGCGATCACCCGCCTGGGCGACCGCATCCGCGTCGGCGGGCTGGCCGAGATCGCCGGCTACGACCTGAGCCTGAACCCGCGGCGCAAGGAAACGCTGGCGAAATCGGTGGGCGAGCTGTTCGGTGGCGCGGGCGATGCAGAGCAGGCGCTGTTCTGGACCGGGCTTCGCCCGATGACGCCGGACGGCACGCCCATCGTCGGCGCGACGCCGATCCCGAACCTTTACCTGAACACCGGCCACGGTACGCTGGGCTGGACCATGTCGGCGGGCTCGGGGCGACTGATCGCCGACCTGATCTCGGGCCGCAAGCCCGATATCGCCGCCGAGGATCTGGGCTATGCCCGCTATATGCGCGGGGCAAAGGCCGCCGGCCGGCCGGCGCTGCAACCCGCCCGCGCCTGAAAATCGCGGCAGGCATGAAAAAGGGGGCCCGTTCAGGGCCCCCTTTCTGGCAATTCGGCGGGGTCAGGCCCGTTTGACGAGCCGCAGCACCACCAGCAGGATCACCGCGCCGAGCGTGGCGAAGATGATCGTGCCGAGAATCGGGGCCGAGGCGCTCATGCCGATGCCGAGCATCGGGAACAGCCAGCCCGCGATCACCGCGCCCAGGATGCCGATGACGATATTCATCAGCAGGCCCTCGCCATGGCCCTTGACGATCACTCCGGCCAGCCAGCCGGCGATCGCGCCGATGATCAGGGTGATGAGCAGGGCGGTCAGGGTCATGAAAGCGTCCTCCCTTGCAGGTTTTCCGGCACCTGGCCGGTCAGGCAGGCAAACGCTTTCCGCCCTGCGCGGGTTCCGAAACCCGTCGTTTCGCCCCGGCAGGCGCGAAAAACCGCGCGTTTCGGCAACAGTTCGGTAACGATTGCGCATATCCCCGGGGTCCGAGGCTTGACGCCACAGGACCGGAAAGGCTGATAAGGGGCTTGTAACTCCTGCCCGCCCTCTGCTCGGGCCGGGCGCGTCATCCGACGCGATGTCACTGCTGCCACGGCCGCATCCTTCCCGGGTGCGGCGCGTTACGAAGGGAAACACCGATGCGCCTTGCTCCGCTTCTGCTGGCGATGGGCCTGGGCCTTGCCGCCTGCGCGCCCACCCCCGAACCTCCGGCCGCCCCGCCGCCCGATCACGGCGTCTATGGCGCGCGGACCGATACCGGCCCCAATGGCGAGCCGATCGAGATCCATGCCGTCCGCACCGCCTACCTGACCGAGCGCAACCGCCGCCAGCGCGTTCCCTACAACGGTCCCGAGGCAGCCGGCACCATCGTCGTCGATCCCTATGCGCGCTTCCTTTATCATGTGCTGGGGAACGGCGAGGCGATGCGCTATGGCGTCGCAGTCGGCCAGGCGGGCAAGAACTTCCAGGGCACGGCGTCGGTCGGCCGCAAGCATGCCTGGCCCAGCTGGACGCCCACCGCGAACATGGTCCGCACCCAGCCCGAGCTTTACGGCCCGCTCAAGGGCGGGCTGCGCGGCGGGGTGGACAACCCGCTGGGCTCGCGCGCGCTGTATCTCTACAAGGGCGGGCGCGACACCATGTATCGCATCCACGGCACCATGGACCCGTCCTCGATCGGCAAGGCCACCTCGGCCGGCTGCATCCGTCTGTTCAACCAGGACATCATGGACCTGTTCCACGACATCCCCAACGGCACCACGGTCAAGGTCCGCACCCAGGCGGAAAGCCGGGCGCTGGAGGGGCCGCTGGTCGAACTGCCCAACGGCTACCTGGCGCCGGCGGGGGGCGAGGTGCAGACCGCCGAGGTCCAGCCCGCGCAATAGCGCCGCCCGCTCTGCCGCTCTTTCGCGCCCCGGCCCGTCCACGGCCGGGGCGTTTCTTTCTCTGGTCAGCGCCGGCTGCCCGTGGCAGATTTCGCGCGCAATGCGCCTGTCAGGAGAGAGCCCCATGGCCAAGCCCGCCGATCAGACCACCACCGCCTCGCGCGATCTGGATGCGCTTGTCGAACAGACCCAGACCGCCGCGCTGCGCCTGCTGGACCAGTCCGCGCTGACCGCCTTGCAGCGCGACCTGCGCGCGATGAAGGAAAGCGAGCAGGACGAGGCCGTGCGCAAGGCGCTGTCCCAGGCGATGCGCCGCGCCGCCGCCGAAAAGCGCCGCCGCAAGGAGCAGGGCGAGGCGACCGAGCCCGCCGCCGCCGTCGCCCCCGATGCCCCGGCCCCCGCCGCCGCGCCTGTCGAGGCGGCCAAGCCCCAGCGCCCGGTCCTGCCCAAGCCGGACAAGGCCGAGCGCAAGCGCATCAAGGAGGCCGAGAAGGCCGAGAAGAAGCGCGTGAAAGAGGCCGAGAAGGCCGAGCGCAAGGCCGCGAAACAGGCCGCCAAAGCCGCCGAGAAGGAAGCCGCCAGGGCCGAGCGCAAGGCGGCAAGGGCAAAGGAAAAGGCGACCGCGGATCCGGCCAGGCCGGCCAAGGGCGGGGCGGCCAAGGGCAAGAAGGCCGAGTAGGCGCGGGCGCGGTTTCCAAGCCGCGCGCCGGCTGCTATCTGGAACCTGTCCGAACCGCCCGAGTCTTTACATGCGCCGTCTGGTCCTGACCCTTGTCGCCGTGTTGGCCGCCACCGCGGCCCCCGCCTATGAGGCGGTGGATGCGCTTCTGGGGCTGCGCGCCCCGCGCCCGTCCAAGACGCTGCGCTGCACCGACGACGGGCTTTATTGCATCTCGCTTGCGAGCTATGTGCCCGATGTCTGCTCGGCCATCGAGCGGGCGGCGGGGAAGAACGGGCTGGACCCGCATTTCTTCGCCAGGCTCTTGTGGAAGGAAAGCCTGTTCGAGCCGGGCGCGATCAGCCCGGTCGGCGCCATGGGCATCGCGCAATTCATGCCCGGCACCGCCGAGATGGTCGGGCTGGACGATCCCTTCAACCCGGCCAAGGCCATCGAGGCCTCGGCGCGCTATCTGGCGACGCTGACCGCGAGCTTTGGCAATGTGGGCCTTGCCGCCGTCGCCTATAACGGCGGCGAGAACCGGGCCGCGCGCTTCGTCTCGCAAAATGGCGGCCTGCCATGGGAGACGCAGGATTATGTCCAGGCGATCACCGGCCAGACGGCCTGGATCTGGCGCGACACCCCTCCGGCCCGGCTGGATGTGCGGCTGGACAAGGAGCGGCCCTTCCGCGACGCCTGCATCGAGCTGGCCGGCAAGCGCAAGCTGCGCGAGTTCCAGACCCCCGAGCATCCCTGGCCCTGGGGCGTGATCGTCGCCACCCATCCCAGCCATTCCGGCGTCAGCCAGCAAGTCGCGCGGCTGAACCGGCAATTGCGGCCGATCCTGGGCGGCAAGCGCGTGAGCTACGTGCATCGCAAGGTCTCGGGCGGGCCGCGCAAGCTTTATACCGCGCAGATCGGCTATTCGTCGAAGGCCGAGGCCCACGCATTCTGCAACCGGCTGCGCGGCCTGGGCGGGCGCTGCCTCGTGCTGAAGAACTGAAGCGCCGCACCGGCTGCGGCGTTTCTTGAGTATTTGAGGAACGAAGAAGCCGGGCGCGCAAGGAAGGGGGCGCCGCTATTCCTTCCAGCGCACCTGGGTCAGGTCGTTTGCCGGCATGGGGGTGTTTTCCCACAGGCCCTCGATCTCGGCCTTGGCAACGCCGGTCTTCGCCATCTGGAACAGGAAGGCGTTGGCATGGTCGTCGGCCAGGATTTCCTGCGCCTGCTTCAGCAGTGCCGAGCGTTCGGCCGGATCGGTGGTGGCGTCGAGCTTCGCCATCGTCTCGTCGAAGGCGGGGTTCCGGTAGTTGAAGTAATAGTCCTTGCGGGCATAGATGCCGATATCCATCGGCTCGACATGGCTGATGATGGTCAGGTCGTAATCGGCATTCTTGAACACCTGCTCAAGCCATTGCGCCCATTCCATGTTGGTGATCTGCGTCTGGATGCCCACGGCGCGCAATTCGGCCGCCACGATTTCCCCGCCGCGGCGGGCATAGGGCGTCGGCGGCAGGGCAAGGCGCAGCGTCAGGTTCTGGGTCCCTGCCTCGGCCAGCAGCTTTTTCGACAGCTCCGGGTCGTATTGCGATTTCCCGGTCAGGTCGACGTAATCGGGGTGGTGCGGCGCGAAATGCGTGCCGATGGGGGTGCCGTAGCCGAACATGGCGCCGTCGATGATTTCCTGGCGGTTGACGGCATGGGCGATGGCTTCGCGCAGCTTGATGTCGGCCAGCGCCGGGTGCTTGTGGTTCATGGCCAGGATCGTCTCGCCCTCGGTGGTGCCGACCAGCACCTTGAAGCGCGGATCGGATTGCAGCTGGGGCAGCGTCTCGGGCGCGGGGTAGATCGGGAAGGCGTCGATATCGCCCGCCATCATCGCCGCGAAGGCGGCGCTGGGGTCGGAGATGAAGCGGAAGGTGGCGGTCCTGAGCGCCGGCTTCTCGCCCCAGTAGCCGTCGAAGGCGTCGAGCCGGATATGGTCGCCCTGCCGCCATTCGCCGAAGCGGAACGGGCCGGTGCCGACGGGCTTGGTGGCGATGTCCCCGATGCTGGCCTGGTCCACCATCACCGCGTCGCCCCAGGCCATCTTGAAGGGGAAGCCGCCGTCGGGGGCCTTGAGCGCGACGCGGACGGTCTGCGGGTCGATCGCCTCGACCGTCTCGATGCCCTCGAACAGGGCCTTCTGGGCATTGGTGCTGTCGGGCGCCCGGGCGCGGTCGAGCGAAAAGATCACGTCCTGCGCGTCGAAGGCGCTGCCGTCGTGGAAGGTCACGCCGGGGCGCAGGTGGAAGACGTAGGTCCGGCCATCGTCGCTTTCCCAGCTTTCGGCCAGGCCGGGCTGCACGCTGCCGTCGGGCGCGATGCGGGTCAGCCCTTCGAAGACATTGGCATAGACCACCTCGTCGATGGCGGCGGCGGCGCCCCCGGTCGGGTCCAGGTTCGGCGGCTCCAGCACCATGGCCAGCGTGATCGAATCCTGTGCTGCCAGCGCCGGCGTGGCCAGAACGGCCGCCATGGCGGCGGCCTGCATGAATTTCGCGAACATCCCTGTCCCCCTTAGGCTGATCCCTGGGCGCAGCTTCCCGGCAAATCGCCCGGCGATCAAGCCCGCCGCTCGGTCAGCTGCTGCGCGAGGCCCGCAAACATCAGCCAGAGCGAGCTGAGCAGCAGCCCCCAGCGGGCGAAGCTTTCGGGATGAAAGTCGACCAGCACCGCCCAGACCGAAAAGCCGACCCAGGCCACGGTCACCGGCAGCGAGATCGCGCGCCAGCGTTCGGTCCGCATCGGGTGGATGAATTTCACGTTGGTGAACATGGTGATCGCCAGCGCCACGACGATGACGAGGGTCAGCCAGAAATCCGGCTTGATCGCGAACAGCACCAGCACCACCATGTTCCAGCAGGCCGGGAAGCCGGCAAAGGAATTGTCGCGGGTCTTCATGCGCGTGTCGGCGAAATAGATCACGCTGCCATAGGTGATGGCGATGATCGCGATCCAGCCGGTCCAGCCCGGCAAGAGCCCCGACATGAACAGCGCATAGGCCGGGATGAAGACATAGGTCAGGTAGTCGATGATCAGGTCCATCAACACGCCGTCATAGGTCGGCCAGTTGGTCTTGACGTGATAGCGTCGCGCCAGGGGGCCGTCGACGCCGTCCACGATCAGGGCGATGACCAGCCAGAAGAACATCTGCGACCACTCCGCCCGGACGGCGGCCAGCAGGGCAAGCATGGACAGCACCGCTCCGGTCGCGGTCAGCAGATGCACGGCAAGGGCTTTGAGGCGCGGATTCATCCCCTGCTTCTGTCACCGAACGGTCATGACCGCAAGTTCACGCCGGGTTGCACCCTGCGCTTTGCCGCGGGGTGATGCGGCGATGCCCGCATGGCTACTGGGCGAATTCCTCGGCCGCGTAGCCTTGCAGGTAAAGCAGCGCGGTCAGGTCGCCGTGGTTGATTCGCAGGCCGACCTGGGCCGCGACCACGGGTTTGGCATGCAATGCGACACCCATGCCGGCCAGTTTCAGCATGTCTAGGTCGTTGGCGCCGTCGCCCACCGCCAGCACGTCGGCGGGGGAAAGGCCGCGCGCGGCGGCGATCTCGCGCAGCGCCTCGACCTTGGCTTCGCGGCCCAGGATGGGCAGGGCGACATGGCCGGTCAGCACGCCTTCCTCGGCCAGCAGGGTGTTGGCGCGATGCTCGTCGAAACCCAGCGCGCCGGCGACCGGGCCGGTGAAATCGGTGAAGCCGCCCGAGACCAGCGCCGCATAGCCGCCCTGCGCGCGCATGGTGGCGACCAGTTGCCGGCCGCCCGGCGCCAGGGTGATGCGGCTTTCCAGCACCTCGCCGATGGCGGTTTCCGGCAGGCCCGCAAGCAGGCCGACGCGGGCGAGCAGGGCTTCGTGGAAGTTCAGCTCTCCGTTCATCGCGCGGGCGGTGATGGTGGCGACGCGCTCGCCCACGCCGGCGACATCGGCCAGTTCGTCGATGCATTCCTGCTGGATCATGGTCGAATCCATGTCGGCCAGCAGCACTGCCTTGCGCCGGCCGAGGGTGGGTTGGATCGCGAGGTCGAAACCCTCGGCCTGGAGCCGTTCCCAGGCCTGCCAGAAATCCGCCGGTTCGGCGGCGAGGGGAAATTCCGCGGCAACGCCCTGGGCCAGCCAGATGACATGCCCGCCATCCCAGGCGCGGCGGAGATCGTCGACAAGCGAGGCGGGCAGGTCCGCGCGGCTGGGCGCGGCAAGGATCGTGACGGTGAACATGAAGGCCCCCTCGGCGGTTGTTTCCGGCAGCACTAGCCAAAGCGGTGCGGGGGATCAATCAGTCGGATTCATACCGGGAATCTGTCGCAAGCATGGCTTGCAATTTTTTCTTGCGAGAATCTTTCGGCGGCGCTAAGGCGGTCAGCGGGACACGCCGCCCCAACGCGGCGCTTATAGCTGGAAGGCTAACATCATGGGCAAGACTGCTCCGGCCGCGCGGCCGGCCAATCCGCGCTTTTCTTCGGGCCCCTGCGCCAAGATCCCCAATTTCTCGCTGGACATGCTTGCCGACGCGCCGCTGGGCCGCTCGCATCGTGCCGCCATCGGCAAGGCCAAGCTGGCCGAGGCCATCGACCTGACCCGTGAAGTCCTGGGCGTGCCGGCGGATTACCGCATCGGCATCGTTCCCGCCTCGGATACCGGCGCCGTCGAGATGGCGCTGTGGTCGCTTCTGGGTGCGCGCAAGGTCGAGATGCTGGCCTGGGAAAGCTTTGGCGAGGGCTGGGTCACCGACGTCGTCAAGCAGCTCAAGCTGGATGCGGTGGTGCGCAAGGCCGATTACGGCAAGATCGTGGATTTCGCCCAGGTCGATTTCGACAACGACGTGGTCTTTACCTGGAACGGCACTACCTCGGGTGTGCGCGTGCCGAATGGGGACGCGATCCCTGCGAACCGGGCCGGGCTGACCATCTGCGACGCCACCTCGGCCGCCTTCGCGATGGATCTGCCGTTCGACAAGCTGGATGTCGTGACCTTCAGCTGGCAGAAGGTGCTGGGGGGCGAGGGCGCGCATGGCGTGCTGATCCTGAGCCCGCGCGCCGTCGAGCGGCTGGAAACCCATACCCCCGCCTGGCCGCTGCCCAAGATCTTTCGCATGACCAAGGGCGGCAAGCTGATCGAGGGCATCTTCAAGGGCGAGACCATCAACACGCCCTCGATGCTGTGCGTCGAGGATTACCTGGTGGCGCTGAAATGGGCGCAATCGCTGGGCGGCCGCCAGGCGTTGGTGGCGCGGGCCGCGGCGAATGCGAAAGCGGTGCGCGACTTCATCGCCGGCCGCGACTGGATCGCCGATCTGGCCGAGGATCCGGCCACCGCCTCGACCACGAGCGTATGCCTGAAATTCACCGATCCGCGCATCAAGGACGGTGCCGCATTCGCCAAAGCCGTCGCCAAGCGGCTGGAGAAGGAAGGCGTGGCGCTGGACGCCGGCGCCTATCGCGATGCGCCCCCCGGCCTGCGGATCTGGTGCGGCTCGACCGTCGAGACCGCGGATGTCGCGGCGCTGATGCCCTGGATCGAGTATGCCTTCGAGGCCGAGATCGAGGCGCAGGCGGAAGTGGCCTGACGGTGAACGGGGGGCGCTGCCCCCCGCGCCCCCCCGGAGTATTTATCGAACGAAGAAGACGCTGCGCGGGCCCTGGTCCTGCGCGCCGCCCGCATATCCAGAGGATAGAGAAATGCCCAAGGTTCTTGTTTCGGACAAACTTTCGGAAACCGCCGTCCAGATCTTTCGCGACCGCGGCGTCGAGGTGGACTACCTGCCGGATGTCGGCAAGGACAAGGAGAAGCTGGCCGAGATTATCGGCCAGTATGACGGCCTTGCCATCCGCTCGGCCACCAAGGTGACGGCGAAATTGCTGGAGAATGCCGGCAAGCTGAAGGTGATCGGCCGCGCCGGGATCGGTGTGGACAACGTGGACATTCCGGCCGCCTCGAAGAAGGGCGTGATCGTGATGAACACGCCCTTCGGCAACAGTGTCACCACCGCCGAGCATGCCATCGCGCTGATGTTCGCCGTGGCCCGGCAACTGCCCGAGGCCAGCGTCTCGACCCATGAGGGCAAGTGGGAGAAGAACCGCTTCATGGGGGTCGAGCTGTTCAACAAGACGCTGGGCGTGATCGGGGCGGGCAATATCGGCTCGATCGTGATCGACCGGGCTCTGGGCCTGCACATGAAGGTCCTGGCCTATGATCCCTTCCTGTCGGAAGAGCGCGCCAAGGATCTGGGCGTGAAGAAGGTCGAGCTGGACGAGCTGCTGGCCAAGGCCGATTTCATCACCATGCATGTGCCGCTGACCGACAAGACCCGCAACATCCTGTCGCGCGAGAACCTGGAAAAGACCAGGAAGGGCGTGCGCATCATCAATGCCGCGCGCGGCGGGCTGATTGACGAGGAGGCGCTGGCCGACCTGCTGAAATCGGGCCATGTCGCCGGGGCGGCGCTGGACGTCTTTGCCACCGAGCCCGCGACCGCGAGCCCGCTGTTCGGCCTGCCCAACGTGGTGGTGACGCCGCATCTGGGCGCCTCGACCACCGAGGCGCAGGAGAATGTCGCCCTGCAGGTCGCCGAGCAGATGTCGGACTATCTGCTGACCGGCGCGGTGCAGAACGCGCTGAACATGCCCTCGGTCACGGCCGAGGAGGCAGCGGTGATGGGGCCGTGGCTGAAGCTGGCCGGCCATCTGGGCGCCTTTATCGGCCAGATGACCGACGAGCCGATCAAGGCGATCAACGTACTCTACGACGGCGTTGCGTCCGAGATGAACCTCAAGGCGCTGAACGCCGCGGTGATCGCGGGCGTAATGCAGGCGACGAACCCGGACGTGAACATGGTCTCGGCCCCGGTCATGGCGGCCGAGCGCGGCGTGCAGGTGGCGACCACGACGCAGGCCAAGTCGGGCGTCTTCGACGGCTATATCAAGGCCACCGTGGTGACCGACACCCGCGAGCGGTCCATCGCCGGCACGGTGTTCAGCGACGGCAAGCCGCGCTTCATCCAGATCCGCGGCATCAATGTCGATGCCGAGATCGGCGAGCACATGCTCTATACCCGCAACAGGGACGTGCCGGGCGTCATCGGCGCGCTGGGCATGACCCTGGGCGATCTGGGCGTGAACATTGCCAATTTCACCCTGGGCCGCACCAAGACCGGGGACGATGCCATCGCCATCCTCTATCTTGACGAGCCGCTGAAGCCCGAGGCGCTGGAGGCCCTGCGCGCCACCGGCAAGTTCCTGCAGGTGCGTCCGCTGCAATTCGAGGTTTGAACCTTGCAAACCCCCGGACTAGGGTCCGGGGGTTTTCATTTGCGGGGGCGGCATGCGGACCTATGCCATCGGCGACATTCACGGCCATCTGGAACTGCTCAGGGCGGCGCATGACCTGATCGCGCGCGACGATGCGGCGCATGGCGGCGGCGGCACGCTGGTCCATGTCGGCGACCTTCAGGACCGGGGCCCGGATTCGCGCGGCGTGGTCGATTACCTGATGCGCGGCCAGGCCGAGGGGCGGCAATGGATCGTGCTCAAGGGCAATCACGACCGTTTCCTGCCGCGCTTTGCCCGGCAGCCGGGCTGGATCGATCCCGGCCTCGCCTCGGGTCGGCACTGGCTGGACCATCCCTCGCTGGGGGCGGCCGAGACGCTGGGCTCCTATGGCGTCGAGATCCGCGACCACGACCGCACCCATGCCGAGATGCTGCGCGCCGTGCCCCAGGCGCATCTGCGCTGGCTGGACGCGCTGCCCCTGTGGCATCTGATCCCGCAGGCGCTGTTCGTCCATGCCGGCATCCGCCCCGGCGTCGATCTGGCCCGGCAGACCGAGCACGACCTGGTCTGGATCCGCAAGGGCTTCCTGGACCATGCCGGCGATCACGGCATGCTGGTCGTGCATGGCCACACCCCGGTCGAGCGGGTGACGCATTTCGGCAATCGCCTGGCCATCGATACCGGCGCGGCCTATGGTGGCCCGCTGAGCGTGGTCGTCTTCGACGAAACCGGCCTGCATCTGCTGGGCGAGGCCGGGCGCGAGCCGATTCCGGCGCCCTGAGTCCCGCCCTGTGGCAGGGGCGCCATCGCACCGGCGGGAAATGTCTCAAATCCCCCGCATCCATTGACCCCCGCGCATCCGGGGCCAAATATCAGGGGAGGCGCGCCCCTCGCGGCGCGTCAGGAGGTGAAGCGCCGTGCAGTCCCTTTCCGTGATCTTCCAGCTGGCCGGTGCCGTGGCGCTGCTGCTTTTCGGGCTTGGACTGGTCCGCGACGGGATGGTGCGCGCCTTCGGTGTCAGGCTCAAGATGGTGCTGGGGCGGGGCACGCGCACCGGGTTGCGGGCCTTTGTTTCCGGGCTGGTGGCGACGCTGGGGCTGCAAAGCTCGACCGCGACGGCGCTGATGACGGCCTCTTTCGTGGATCGCGGCATGATCCGGCCCCGCATGGCGCAGATCGTGCTGCTGGGCGCCAATCTGGGCACGGCGCTGACCGCGTGGATCGTCGCCTCGGGGATCGAGGCGCTGGTGCCGGTGCTGCTGCTGGCCGGTTACGTGCTGCGCCGCCAGGATCGCCGGGGCTGGTCGGGCGGCGGGCTGGCGCTGATCGGCATTGCGCTGATGCTGCTGTCGCTGGGTTTGCTGGGTCATGCGACCGAACCCTTGCGCGAATCCGCGGCGATGGCGGCCTTTCTGGCCATGCTGGGCAATGCCTGGCCGGTGGCGCTGGCCATCGCGGCGGGGCTGGCGGTGATCTGTTCGTCCTCTCTGGCGGTGGTGATGCTGGTGCTGTCTCTGGGCATGGAGCCGGCCTTGACCGTCGTTCTGGTGCTGGGCGCCAATCTGGGCGGGGCGATCCCGCCGGTGCTGGCCACGGCCGGGCAGGGCATCGCCGCCCGCCGCGTCGCCTTGGGCAACCTGATCGTGCGTGCCGTCGGCTGTCTTGTGGCGCTGCCCCTGGCCGGGCAGGTGGCGCAGCTTCTGTCCGCCGTGCCCCTGCCCGAGACGGGGCTGGCGGTCGAGGCGCATCTGGCCTTCAACCTGGTGCTGGCGGCGGTGATCTGGCCCTTCTCGGGGCTGGTCACCCGCCTGACCGCCCTGATTCTGCGCGAAGAGGGGCAGCCGCCGCCGATCGAGGCGCAGTTGCTGGACGGGCATGCGCTGGACACCCCCGCCGTGGCGCTGGCCCGCGCCAGCCGCGCGGCGCTGGCCATCGGCGACGTGGTCGAACGGATGTTGCAGCAGGCCCGCACCGCCTTTGCCCGCGGCGACGATGCGCCCCTGGCCGAGGTCTCGGTGCTGGAGGAGCGGGTGGACCGCATGCAGCAGGAGGTCAAGAGCTTCCTGTCCCGCCTGGGCCGCGAGGCGGGCGAGGATGAGCGGCGCCAGGCCATCACCATCCTCGACTACGTCATCAACCTGGAGCATGTGGGCGACATCATCGACAAGGGACTCGGTCCCGAGATTCGCAAGAAGGCCGCGCTGTCCCTGCGCTTTTCCGACGAGGGCTATCGCGAACTCGACGGGTTGTTCCTGATGACCATCGAGAACCTGCAGCTTGCCCAGACCGTCTTCATGACCCGCGACCGCGACCTGGCGCGGCAGTTGATGGAGGAAAAGGTCGAGATCCGGCGGCTGGAGCGACTGTCGGCGCAGCGCCACCTGATGCGGCTGCGCGAGGGGCAGGCGGACAGCCAGCAAACCTCCTCGCTGCATCTGGACATCCTGCGCGACCTGAAGCGGGTGAACGCGCATATCGTCTCGGTCGCGCATCCCATCCTGGACGAGGCCGACCTGCTGATCGAAAGCCGGCTGAAGACCGGCTAGCAGGGCGGGCGCCGCGCCATGCGGCGGGCCGGAGACCGGCTCTTCGGACCACGTGGCGGTGATTCCGGCGAGCGCCACAGCCGGCCGCATTTCCGCCGCCGGTCCGCAGGCCCGGACGAATACCCCGGCCAAGGGGCTTGCGGCGGCGGGGCGGGCTTGCCATCCTCCATCCGGTTCCGCTGCCTGGAGGTCGAGATGAAGCCATGGATCGCTGCCCTGCTGCTGACGGCCGTGCCCGCTTCGGCCGAGATCGTCGGCAAGGTCGGGGTGGACTGGGTCGGCAACGACATCATCGTCGAGGCCATCGCCGATCCCGGGGTGCAGGGCGTGACCTGCCATCTGGCCTATTTCGACCGCTCGGTGATCGATCGGCTGAGCCAGGGAAACTGGTTCGAGGATCCCTCGAATTCCGCCATCGAATGCAGCCGGACGGGGCCGGTCAGGCTTGGCGACATCCGGCGCGGCCCGAAGGGCGAGGAGGTGTTCAGCGCCTCGCGCTCGCTGATCTTCAAGTCGCTGCGGGTCAAGCGGATCTATGACGAGCAAAATCAGGTCCTGGTCTATCTGGCCCATGCCGATCAGGTGAAGGAGGGGTCGGCCAAGATGTCGATCTCTACCGTGGCGCTGGAGCCGGGCGAGGGGTTGCCGGCCCGCTGAACCCGCCCGGGTCCTGCCGCCGTGACGAAGCACCGGCCGCACCGGCTTCGCATGCCCGGCCGCTGTGGCCGATCCGGCCCAGGAGTCGGCCTGGCCCCCGGCGTGATGCGGATTTCGGATGATCGCAGCCCCGGCCTGTGAGAAACTCGCACCTGGCGGGGCGGTTTGCAGCCGACAGGTGGACAGCGGGGCCACGGGGCTGTAAGAGCCGCGCCAAACAGGAACGGTGAGATGCGGATTCCGTCCAAGAGCGCGAAATACAATCTGGGCCAGGTGGTGCGTCATCGCGAACATCCGTTCCGCGGTGTGGTCTTCGACGTGGACCCGGAATTCGCCAATACCGAGGAATGGTACGAATCCATCCCCGAGGATTCGCGGCCGTCGCGCAACCAGCCGTTCTATCACCTCTATGCCGAGACCGAGGCGACCTATTACGTCGCCTATGTTTCCGAGCAGAACCTGGTGCCCGATTATTCGGGCGAGCCGCTGGAACATCCCGAGGTGACGGAGATGTTCGGCGAATTCCAGGACGGCCGCTATCCGTTGCAGTTCGGGCTGAACTGATCGCCCGGCCCCTCAGGTCGTGCCGGCTGCGGGAGCGTTTTGCAGCAGCGGCTCGGTCACCGGAACGATGAAGGCCAGGAAATTCCGCCGCCCCTCGCGGAAATAGCTGAGCGAGGCGGTCAGGTCCTGGATCAGGAACCAGCCGAAACCGCCTTCGGGCAGCAGCAGGATCGCCTCGGCGTCGCGGGGCGGCGGAGCGGTCCAGGGCAGGCCATGCGCGGCAAGGCAGGAGGGTGGCAGCGGCCGGCCGTCATCGGTCACCGCGCAGGCGATGCCGCCGACATGGCGCGCGACGCAAAGATGGATCAGCGGCGCATGGGCCCGCCCGTCCAGGCGCAGGGCCTCGTAGCGGGTGCCGTGCTCGCAGATGTTGTTCAGCACTTCGGCCAGTGCCAGTTCCAGCTTGGCGATCACTTCGTCCCCGGCGCTGCCGTCGAACCTTTCGCGCAGAAACAGCAGCGCGGCGCGCACGGTTGCGGGATCGGCGCGGAAGATGCGGTGAAACATCGGCTGGCGTCGGGGCGGAGGGCGACGCAGCCGGCTTCCGGCAGGTTCGGGCGAGGCGTTCATTCTTCGGGCCTTTTCTGCCCCGGGTCGGGGTCACCGGGGGGCTCGGGCGCGTCGCCGGTCTTGCGGATGGTCAGCACGGTATGCATCCGGGTCAGCTGGAACACCCGCTCGACATTCGGCGTCAGCCCGGTCAGCGTCAGCTGCCGCCCGGGGGGCATGGCCTTGTAGATCGCGATCACCGCGCCAAGGCCCGAGCTGTCCATGAATTCGACCCCGCCCAGATCCAGCGTCACATGTGGTCCACCCCGCGCGATCAGGCCGCGCACGCGGTCCTTGAAGGCGGTGGCGATGGCGGCGTCGAGGCGCTTTTCATCGACGCGGATCGTCAGCCCGTCCGGCTGGAGCAGCAGTGTCAGTTGCATTTTCGGTTCCGTCGTTTCGGTGTGGTGCGATCCCCTTCTAGGCCGGAAACCTTTACCATCCGGTAAGCGCCGGGCGGATTTCCTGCGCATCAGGGGCCGGAAATGCACGGCATTTTCATGAACTGCGGGTCGGATGACGTGATTTGCGCCGGTTGTTCCTGCGTTGCGTTGGCATGTTCGGGCGGGGCGGGTTAACCATTGATCCGATGACCCCCGCATCCGCACGAGAGACGACGCCATGCGCCTTGCCCTGCTGCCGGCAACCCTGTTCGCGGCCTGCGTCGTGACCGGCGCGGTGGCGGATCCTGTCAGGCTGACCTGCCCCCCGGGCGACAATGCCCTGGTGGCGCAGCTATGCGCTGCGCTGGACGAGGTGCTGGGCCAGCACGATGCGCGGCCCGAAGACATGCCCTGGACGCAGTTGGTCCTGGATGCCGAAAGCCCGCGCCCCGACATCCTGCGCGCCAGGCTGACGGTCGAGAGCGCCTCGGGCCGGCACCAGGGCGAGGAGATCGTACTGTCGGTGACGGATCGGCCCTCGATTCCCGATGAGCGGGTCCGGGCCCTTGCCCGGGCGCTGCTGGAAACCGCGCTTTCGCAAGCCGCACGCAATTGATTTCGCACAAGGACGATTCCATGACGCTCACGGGCAGAAACCTGACCTTTGCCGATGCCGCCGGCACGACCCTGCACGAGACGGCCGCGGTCGCCCGCGCGGTCCGCACCGAGGGCGGCGATGCGCCGGCGGGGCGCTCGACCGGCTATGCGATGGCGGTGGGGGACACGTTCAACGGCACCCTGAGCGCGGGCGACAGGGATTGGGTGCGCGTTGAGTTGCAACCGGGCAGCTATGTCATCACGCTGGATTCGCGCGGCGCGGCCGGCGTCTACGATCCGTATTTGCGGGTCATGGACGACGATGGCGTGCAGGTCGCCCAGAACGACGACGGCGACGGGCTGAACTCGCGCCTGGTGCTGAACGTGGCCCAGCCCGGCACCTATTACTTGGAGGCGGGCAGCTATGCCGGGCTTTACTCGGGCGCCTACAGCCTGAATCTGGCGGCGACGGGGCCGACGCACCACTTCACCATGGCCGAGATCGCCCTGCAACTGACCGACGGCTACTGGGAGGCGACCGGGCGGTCGCGCCGCGCCTTCGATGTCGGGCAGGGCGATGTGCTGAACGTGGACCTGTCGGGGCTGACGCAGGAGGGGCGGCAATTGGCCGGCATGGCGCTGTCGGCCTGGGCGCAGGTGACGGGCATCGTCTTCAACCGCAATCCCGGGACGAACGCGACCATCCACATCACCTTCGACGACAGCGACTGGGGGGCTTGGTCCTCGTCGATGACCAGCGGCGACCGCATCGTCAGCTCGCATGTGAATATCGGGCTGGACTGGCTGATCAGCTATGGCACGGGCTACAACAGCTACAGCTATCAGACCTATATCCACGAGATCGGCCATGCCCTGGGGCTGGGTCATGCGGGGAACTACAACGGCAGCGCCGTCCTGGGGGTGAACAACCACTATCTGAACGACAGCTGGCAGGCATCGGTGATGTCCTATTTCGACCAGGCGGAGAATGTCTGGGTCGATGCCAGCTTTGCCTATATCGCCTCGCCCATGACCGCCGACATCCTGGCGATCCAGCGGCTTTACGGTCCGACCGCGATCCGCACCGGCAACAACACCTATGGCGAAACCACCAATGCCGGGCCAAGCTATGCCACCATCGCGGCGCTGCTGCGCAATGCGGATACGCGGGACGACATCGCCTTTACCATCTTCGACCAGGGCGGCGTGGACATGCTGGACCTGGGCACCGACACGCGTGGCCAGCGCATTTCGCTGGTGGCGGGGACGTCGTCCAACGCCTATGGGCTGGTGGGCAATATCTCGATCATGCCCGGCACGCTGATCGAGAACGCGCAGGCCGGCCGCGGCAACGATCTGGTCATCGGCAACTGGGCCGACAATATCCTGCGCGGCGGCGCCGGCAACGACACGCTTCGTGGTGCGGCGGGCAATGACACGCTGAACGGCCAGGGCGGCGCCGACCGACTTGTGGGTGGTGTGGGCGACGACGTCTATGTCACCGATGGCCGGGACCAGATCGTCGAGGCGGCGGGGCAGGGCATCGATACGGTGCGTTCTACCGTCACCCTGCAACTGGGTGCCAATCTGGAGAATCTGGTGCTGATCTCGAACGCGGCGCAGGACGGCGGCGGCAATGCGCTGGCCAACCGGCTGACCGGCAATGCCCATGCCAACCGGCTGGAGGGCTTTTCCGGCAACGACACGCTGCTGGGCGGTCAGGGCAACGACACGCTGTATGGCGGCAACGGCTGGGACGTGTTGGGCGGCGGCGCCGGGGCCGACCTGCTGATCGGCGGCAACGGCAACGACATCCTGCGCGGCTGGACCGGCAACGACACATTGCGCGGAGGGGCCGGCAATGACACGCTGAACGGCCAGGGCGGTGCCGACCGGCTTGAGGGCGGCGCGGGCGACGACGTCTATGTCACCGATGGCCGGGACCAGATCGTCGAGGCGGCGGGGCAGGGCATCGATACCGTGCGTTCTACCGTCACCCTGCGGCTGGGCGCCAATCTGGAGAACCTGGTGCTGATCTCGAACGCGGCGCAGGACGGCAGCGGCAATGGGCTGGCCAACCGGCTGACCGGCAATGCCCATGCCAACCGGCTGGAGGGCTTTTTCGGCAACGACACGCTGCTGGGCCGTCAGGGCAACGATCTGCTGTTTGGCGGCCAGGGCGACGACTGGCTGGAGGGTGGCGCCGGTGCCGACCTGCTGGTCGGCGGCCAGGGCGACGATACCATGCTGGGCGGGGCCGGGGCCGATCATTTCGTCTTTCAGGGCGGCCGGGACGTCGTGGGCGATTTTCAGGACGATCTGGATACGCTTCGCATCGACGACGCGCTTTGGGGCGGCGGCCCGCGCAGCGTGGCGCAGGTCCTGCAACTCGCCCATGTTGCGGGCGGCAATACCGTCTTCGATTTCGGCAACGGCAATGTGCTTACGCTGAACGGGTTTGCCAATATCGCCGCGTTGCAGGACGACCTGATCATCGTCTGAGGCACTGCCCGCGGAATCGGCAGCCCTGTTGCGGCCGGTTTCCCGTCCTTTCCGCCTCCCCCGAGCCGTGCCGGCCTTTTCTGCCTGTTATTTCGGCAGAAAAGGCCCGGCGCTCGTCAAACCCTGATTTCGTTTTGGCCGCAGGCGCCGCTGCTGTGGACAGCGCCAGCGAGGATGCGAAGATCATGGGCACAGGGAAGGGTGGCAGCGATGACGATTTACTACAATGAAATGGTCGATGGCGGCCTAGTGCGCGAGCCCTACGCCATGCTCTCGGACTGGATCGAGACCATGCCGGCCGAGATCCGCCAGATGAAGCAGGCCGAGGCCGAGGCGCTGTTTCGCCGCATCGGCATCACCTTCGCCGTGTATGGCGAGGGCGGCGACCCGGACCGGCTGATCCCCTTCGACATGATGCCGCGGGTGTTCCTGCAAGGCGAATGGCGCCGGCTGGAGCGCGGCATCAAGCAGCGGGCGCGGGGGCTGAACGCCTTTCTGCGCGATGTCTACGGCCGGGGCGAGATCGTGCGCGCCGGCCGCATCCCGGCGCCGCTGGTCTATCGGAACGCCGCCTATGAAAAGGCGGTGGTCGGCTTCGTGCCGCCGCGCGGGGTGTTCTCGCATATCGTCGGCATCGACATCGTGCGCACCGGCCGGGACGAGTTCCATGTGCTGGAGGACAATTGCCGCACCCCCTCGGGCGTCAGCTACATGCTGGAGAACCGCGAGATCATGATGCGGATGTTCCCGGCGCTGTTTCGCAACAACCGCATCGAGCCGGTGGACCAGTATCCCGAATTGCTGCGCCGCACGCTCGCCTCGGTCGCGCCGGCGAAATGCGAGGGCGAGCCGACCGTGGTGATCCTGACGCCCGGCCACTACAACAGCGCCTATTACGAGCACAGCTTCCTTGCCAACCTGATGGGGGTGGAGCTGGTCGAGGGCAGCGACCTGTTCGTCGACGGCGGCTTCGTCTACATGCGCACCACGCAGGGGCCGAAACGGGTGGACGTGATCTATCGCCGCATCGACGACCAGTTCCTCGACCCGCTGTGCTTTCGCCGCGATTCCATGCTGGGCGTGCCGGGGCTGATGGATGTCTGGCGCTCGGGCGGGGTCTCGATCGCCTCGGCCCCCGGCGCGGGCGTGGCCGACGACAAGGCGGTCTATACCTTCGTGCCCGAGATGATCCGCTTCTATCTGGGCGAAGAGCCGATCCTGAACAACGTCCAGACCTGGACGCTGTGGAAGGACGACGACTACCGCTATGTCATGGCCAATCTCAAGGACCTGGTGGTCAAGGAGGTGCATGGCTCGGGCGGCTACGGCATGCTGATCGGGCCGCGCGCGACCAAGGCCGAGATCGAGGCATTTGCCGAGCGCATCAAGGCCGATCCCGGCAATTACATCGCCCAGCCCACGCTGGCGCTGTCCACCAGCCCGACCTTTGTCGACGAGGGCGTGGCGCCGCGCCATGTCGATTTGCGCCCCTTCTGCCTTTGCGGCGACCGGATCGAGCTGGTGCCCGGCGGGCTGACCCGCGTGGCGCTGCGCGAGGGCTCGCTGGTGGTGAACTCGTCGCAAGGCGGGGGCGTCAAGGACACCTGGGTTCTGTCGGAATAGGAAAGGGGCCAGCCATGCTCAGCCGCACCGCCGCCAACCTGTTCTGGATGGGCCGCCATCTGGAGCGCGCCGAAACCGCCGCCCGCCTTCTGGACGTGGGTGCGCGCATCACCCTGCTGCCGAACACCGCCGAGGGCTATCGCAACGAATGGGAATCGCTCTTGCGCGCCTCGGGCGCGCAGGCCGCCTTTGCCGAGCGCTACGGCGACGAGATCACCCAGGAGAACGTCGAGACCTGGCTGTTCTTCGACCATGCCAACCCTTCCTCGGTCGCCTCGTGCATCGAGCGCGCGCGCGAGGGCGGGCGGATCGTGCGCACGGCGCTGACCAGCCAGGTCTGGGACGCGCTGAACAGCGCCTATCAGGATCTGCGGGCGCTGGAACGCCGGTCGCGCGGCCAGCTCGACCCCGCCATGCTGACCGATTTCACCACCCGGCACAGCTCGACCGTGCGCGGGGCGATCAACGCCACGCAACTGCGCAACGACGGCTGGCATTTCATCAATCTGGGCTATTCGCTGGAACGTGCCGACGCCACCGCCCGGCTGCTGGACGTGAAATACTTCGTGCTGCTGCCGCGGGTCGAGTTCGTAGGCTCGGGCCTCGACAATTACCAATGGCAGGTGATCCTGCGCGCGCTTTCGGCGCATCGGGCGTTCCACTGGGCCTATGGCGGCGAGGTGACGGCCAGCAAGGTCGCGGATTTCCTGATCCTGAACGGCGAGAGCCCGCGTTCGCTTCTGACCTCGCTTTACGAGGCGGTCTGGCATCTGGACGGGCTGGTGCGCCGCTATGGCGCCGCGGTGCCGGCCAGCGCCTCGGCCCGCGCGCATGAGACGCTGGAGCAGTTGATCGCCCGCGACATCGAGGCGATCTTCGACGAAGGGCTGCACGAGTTCCTGTCCTGGTTCATCAATGAGGTGGCCAGCATCTCGAATGCCGTGCATGACGATTACCTGAGCGGACGGATGTAGGGGGCGGACGATGCGGCTGAAGATCACCCACGAGACCAGCTATTGCTACGATCCGCCGGCGCAGGGACTGGTGCAGAGCCTGCGGCTGACGCCCTCGGTCCATGAGGGGCAGCGGGTCGCGGACTGGACGATTTCGGTCAGCGGCGGCCAGCGCGGCGCCGCATTTCGCGACGGTGCCGGCGACTGGATCGAGGGCTGGAGCGTGCGCGGCCCGGTGCAGGAGATCGTGGTCTCGATCGCTGGCCAGGTCGAGACCCGCGACACCGCCGGCGTGCTGCGCGGCCACCGCGAGACGGTGAATCCGCTGGTCTATCTGCGCCCGACGGCGGCGACCCGGATCGACGCGGCGTTGCGCGACCTTGCCCTTTCCGAACAGGGCGAGGACGGGCTGGACCTTGCGCACCGGCTGGCCGCGGCCGTCGCAAGGGCCATCGCCTATGAGCCGGGCGTGACCGAGGCGCATACCACCGCCGCCGAGGCCCTGGCGCTGGGGCAGGGGGTCTGCCAGGACCATGCCCATGCGCTGATCGCCTGCGCCCGCGAACGCGGCCTGCCGGCGCGCTATGTCTCGGGCTATCTGCATTCCAATGCCGGGGGCGAGCCGCATGACGCCGCCCATGCCTGGGCCGAGATCCATGTCGGCTCCCTCGGCTGGGTCGGCTTCGACGCCGCGAATGCCTGCTGCCCGGACGACCGCTATGTCCGGCTGGGCTCGGGGCTGGACGCGGACGATGCGGCGCCGGTGCGCGGCACCACCTTCGGCTCGGGCGAGGAAAGCCTGGACGTGCGGGTGCAGGTCGAGGAGATGGAGCAGTAACCCCGGTTGCACGGGGCGCGGGGCGGTCGTATGCCTCGGGGAATTCTGTGCCAGGAAACGGTCATGACCTATTGCGTCGGCTTGAAGCTCAACGAAGGGCTGGTTCTGCTCTCGGATACCCGGACGAATGCCGGGCTGGACAATATCTCGACCTATCGCAAGATGTTCTTCTTCGAGCAGCCGGGCGAGCGGGTGATCGCCATCCTGACCGCCGGCAGCCTGTCGCTGACCCAGACCACCATCGCGCGGCTGCAAGAGGCCATCGACCTGCCCGAGGCCGACGAGACCAGCTCGATCATGCATGCCGCGACCATGCTTCAGGTCGCGACGATCATCGGCCAGACGCTGAACCGCACCCGGCGCGAGATCGTCGAGCAATGCCGCGACCTGAACCAGCAGGCCAGCGCCAGCATGATCGTCGGCGGCCAGCGCGCGGGCGGCGAGATGCGGCTGTTCCTGGTCTATCCCGAGGGCAATTTCATCGAGGCGACCGAGGACACGCCGTTTCTGCAGATCGGCGAGCATAAATACGGCAAGCCGATCCTGGACCGGGTGGTGCGGCCCGACACCTCGCTGGCCGATGCGCAAAAGGCGGTGCTCCTGTCGATGGATTCGACGCTGCGCTCGAACCTGTCGGTGGGGATGCCGCTGGACCTGGCGGTGATCCGCAAGGACGACTGCCGGGTCAGCCACAAGCGCCGCATCCTCGAGGGCGACCCGGCCTTCATGGCCATGTCCGCCGCCTGGTCCGCCGCGCTGCGCGACAGTTTCGTCAAGGTGACGATCTAGCGCCGCCCGCCGTCACGGCTCGCCATCCAGCATGCCGCGGAGTTCATAGACCAGGTCCAGCGCCTCGCGGGCGCTGATCGTGTCGGGGTTCAGGCTGCGCAGGCGGTCCTCGACCACCGAGGGCTTCGCCTTGCCCGCGGGTGCGGGGGCCGGCGCGGCGCGGAACAGCGGCAGGTCGTCGAGCAGCGCGGCGGGCTTGCCGGTGCCCTGCCGCTCGCCGCTTTCCAGCTGGTGCAGGATATCGCGGGCGCGGTCCACAACCGAGGGCGGCAGCCCCGCCAGCCGCGCCACCTGCACGCCATAGGAGCGGTCGGCGGCGCCCTTCCTGACCTCGTGCAGGAAGATCACCTCGCCCTCCCATTCGCGCACCGCGACGGTGGCGTTCTCGACGCCGGGCAGGCGCGCCGACAGCGATGTCATCTCGTGGTAATGCGTGGCGAACAGCGCCCGGCAGCGGTTCGTGGCATGCAGATGCTCCATCACCGCCCAGGCGATGCTGAGCCCGTCCCAGGTCGCGGTGCCGCGCCCGATCTCGTCCAGGATCACCAGCGCATGGTCGTCGGCCTGGTTCAGGATCGCCGCCGTCTCGACCATCTCGACCATGAAGGTCGAGCGGCCGCGCGCCAGGTCGTCCGCCGCGCCGACGCGGCTGAAAAGCTGGCTGACCAGCCCGATATGGGCGCGGCGCGCGGGCACGAAGCCGCCCGCCTGCGCGAGGATGGCGATCAGCGCATTCTGGCGCAGAAAGGTCGATTTTCCGGCCATGTTCGGGCCGGTCAGCAGCCAGATCGCCGGGGTCTCGCCCTGGGTCAGCGCGCAGTCGTTGGCGACGAAAGCCTCGCCCTTGCGCTTGAGCGCACGCTCCACGACCGGGTGCCGGCCGCCCTCGATCACGAAGGCGCGGCTGGCATCGACCTCGGGGCGCACCCAGCCCTCGCCCGAGGCGAGGTCGGCGAAAGCGGCGGTCAGGTCGATCTCGGCCAGCGCGCGGGCCGCCTGCCCGACGGGGCCGGCCCGGTCCAGCACGGCGCGGGACAGGCGGGCAAAGATCTCGCGCTCGATCTCCAGCGCGCGGTCGCGGGCGTTGAGGATGCGGGTTTCCAGTTCGGACAGCTCGACCGTGGTGAAGCGGATCTGGTTCGCCGTGGTCTGGCGGTGGATGAACCGCTCGTTCAGCGGCGGGGCCAGCATCCGTTCCGCATGGGTCGAAGTCGTCTCGATGAAGTAACCCAGGACGTTGTTATGCTTGATCTTCAGGCTCTGCACGCCGGTCTCTGCGATATAGTCGGCTTGCATGCGGGCGATGACGCCGCGGCCCTCGTCGCGCAGGCGGCGGGTTTCGTCCAGGTCCTCGTCATAGCCCGGCGCGACAAAGCCGCCGTCGCGCGCCAGCAAGGGCGGTTCGGCCACCAGCGCCTCGTCCAGCAGGTCGATCAGCGCGTCGTGGCCGGTCAGGTCGTGCGCCGCCTCGGCCAGCACGGCGATCTCGTCGTTGCCCAGCATTGCGGCGATGGCCGCGCCTTGCGTCAGCCCGGCGCGGATTGCGGCCAGGTCGCGCGGCCCGCCCCGCTCCAGCGCCAGTCGCGAGAGGGCACGGTCCATGTCGGGCGCGCGCGACAGCGCCTCGCGCAGATCGGCGGTCAGGCGCGGCTCGTCCACCAGATGCGCCACCGCCGCCTGCCGGGCGTGGATTTCGTCCAGGTCGCGCGAGGGGGCGCTGATGCGGCGTTCCAGCAGCCGCGCGCCGCCCGCCGTCACGCTGCGGTCGATGGCGGCCAGCAGGCTGCCCTCGCGCCCGCCGGACAGGGCCTGCGTCAGCTCCAGGTTGCGGCGTGTCGCGGCGTCGATCTGCATGGCGCCGCCAAGCGCCTCGCGCACCGGCGGGCGGATCAGCGGCATCCGGCCCTTTTGCGTCAGTTCCAGGTAATCGGCGATGGCACCCATGGCGGCCAGTTCGGCGCGGGAAAACTGGCCGAACCCGTCCAGCGTCTCGACCGAAAACAGCGCGCACAGCCGGCGCGTCGCCGCGCTGCTGTCGAAGCTGCCGCCGGGCAGTTCCGTCAGCGCGGCCCCCGCCTCGGCGGCGATCTCATCGAGGTTCGCGCCCTCGGCCGCCAGCAATTCGCGTGGCGCGTGGCGGGCGAGTTCGGGGGCCAGCCGCGCCGGCGGGCAGGGCATGACGCGGAAGGCGCCGGTCGAGATGTCCACCCAGGCCAGCGCCGATTCATCGCGCACACTGGCAAAGCTGGCCAGGAAATTGTGCCGCCGCGCCTCCAGCAGCGATTCCTCGGTCAGCGTGCCGGGGGTGACGAGCCGCACCACATCGCGGGCGACGACGGATTTGCTGCCGCGCTTCTTGGCCTCGGCCGGATCCTCCATCTGCTCGGCGATGGCGACGCGGAAGCCCTTGCGGATCAGCGTCAGCAGGTAGCTTTCGGCGGCATGGACCGGCACGCCGCACATTGGGATCGGCTCGCCCAGATGGGTGCCGCGTTTCGTCAGCGCGATGTCGAGGGCGGCGGCGGCGGCCACCGCGTCCTCGAAGAACATCTCGTAGAAATCGCCCATGCGATAGAACAGCAGCGCGCCGGGATTGGCCTCGCGGATCGCGAGATACTGCGCCATCATCGGAGTGGGTTGGTCGCTCATGTCCAGCCTTGTCGCCTGCGGTCCCGTTCTTCTAGGGGATGCGCGGGCCGATGCAAACAGGATGCGGGCAAGTTGCCGCAGGAACGCAAGAATCCCGGTGACAGCCGCCCCTTGTTGCGGCATCGTCTGCGGGAAAACAGTCTTGGGGCGGTGGCGATGAAATCGTTGATTCTGGGCGCAATCATGCTGCCGTTCGCGGGCGTGGCCGTCGCAGCCTGCCCGGATGTCTCGTTGATGCAGAACGCCGCGCGCGGCTGGATCGCCGGCCAGCGCCTGCCCGACCCGCTGGTGCGCACCGTCGAGGAGGGGGCCTGCGCCTATGCCAGTTTCCGCAGCGTGCTGGAGGCGGAACTGGGCGCTCCGGTCGGGGTGAAGGTCGGCTTCACCTCGAAGCCGGTGCAAGAGCGGTTCGGCGTGTCCGAGCCGGTGGCCGGGGCGCTGTTCGCGCCGATGCTGCTGCCGGACGGGGCGCGGCTCAGCCTCAAGGGCGGCCGCGACCCGTTTTTCGAGGCCGATCTGGTCGTGACCGTGGGCAGTTCCGCCATCATGCAGGCCCGGACGCGCGAAGAGGTGGCGGCCGCGCTCAAGGATGTGCGGCCCTTCATCGAATTGCCCGACCTGGCGCTGCAAAAGGACGTGGTGCCGACCGGACCCCTGATGGTGGCCTATGGCGTCACGCCCTGGCGCGGCGTGCTGGGGCGGGGCATCCCGATTTCCGAATTGCGCGATCCGGTCGCCGATCTGGCGGCGCTGACGGTGAACCTGAAACTTGACGGCAAGAGCATCGGCACCGGCTCGGGCGAGATGCTGCTGGGCCATCCGCTGGACGTGGTGTTGTGGCTGGTCCAGCAGGGCCGCTATGAGCTGAAGCCCGGCTCGGTGATCTCGTTGGGTTCGCTGGGCACGCTGCATCCCGCCCAGCCCGGCCACCGGGTCGAGGCCGAATACCGCATCGGCGGCAGGGCCATGAAGGTGGGGCTGGTGCTGGTGCCCTGAGCGGCCGGGGCCGGGCGCGGTTCCCTTGGGTCAACTGCGAAAAAAAGCTTTGCCAGCAGGGCCTTCCTGTCGCAAGACTGTCATGGGGGGCCGCTAGGTGGCATCCAGCCGCCGATGGGGCGTGTTCTGGAACGGAGTTGACCAATGACCATTCAATCGACCGCGGCAGGACTGGCCGCGCTGACCCTGCTGGCGGGTTCGGGGGCGGCCGTGGCCCAGGACCTGGCGGCGCTGGAAGAGGCCGCCAAGGCCGAGGGCATGCTGACCACCATCGCCCTGCCGCATGACTGGTGCAACTACGGCGGCGTGATCGAGGGCTTCAAGGCGAAATACCCCGAGATCAAGGTCAACGAGCTGAACCCCGACGCGGGTTCGGCCGATGAGTTGGAGGCGATCCGCGCCAACAAGGACAACAAGGGGCCGCAGGCGCCCGACGTGATCGACGTGGGCCTGTCCTTCGGCCCGCAGGCCAAGGCCGAGGGGCTGATCCAGCCCTACAAGGTCGCGACCTGGGACACGATTCCCGACGATGCCAAGGATGCCGAGGGCTATTGGTATGGCGATTATTACGGCGTGATGGCCTTTGGCGTGAACACCGACCTGATCGACGAGGCGCCGCAAAGCTGGAAGGACCTGACCAAGCCGGAATACGCGAACGCCTTCGCGCTGGCGGGCGATCCGCGCGCCTCGGCCCAGGCGATCATCTCGGTCATGGCGGCGGGCATCGCCAATGGCGGCGAGCCGGGCGAGGCATCCGGCCAGAAGGGCATGGAATTGATGGCCGATGTGAACAAGGCCGGCAATTTCGTCCCGGTCATCGGCAAGTCGGCGACCATCGCCCAGGGTGCGACGCCCATCGTCACCGCCTGGGACTACAACCTGCTTTCCTGGCGCGACAGCCTGAACGGCAACCCGCCGGTCGAGGTGATCATCCCCGAGGACGGCGTGGTCGCGGGCGTCTATGTGCAGGCGATCTCGGCCTATGCGCCGCATCCGAACGCGGCCAAGCTGTGGATGGAATACCTGTATTCGGACGAGGGCCAGCTGGGTTGGCTCAAGGGCTATTGCCACCCGATCCGCTTCAACGACCTGGCGGCCAACGGCAAGATCCCGCAGGAACTGCTGGACGCGCTGCCCCCGGCCGAAGCCTATGAAAAGGCGATCTTCCCGTCGCTGGAGCAGCAAGAGGCCAACAAGAAGGTCGTGACCGAGGGCTGGGACGGCACCGTCGGCGCGGCGGTCCAGGAATAAGGCGCGGCGGCCCCGCTTGGATGGCGGGGCCGCCCCCGAACTTGCGAGACGGAATGAGACAGATCGGCTGGAACTGGCTGGGCGTGGTGCCCTTTTTCGCCTTTGCGTTGCTGTTTCTGGTGTTGCCGACGATGAACATCGTCATCGGCGCATTCCAGAACCCGCAGGGCGAGTTCACGCTGGCCAATCTGGCCGGGCTGGCCTCGCCGCGGATCGTGTCGAGCTTTGCCATCTCGATCAAGATCTCGCTGGCCTCGGCGCTGCTTGGCTGCCTGATCGGCTTCGCCATGGCGGCGGCGGTGGTCATGGGCGGCGTGCCGCGCTGGATCAAGGGGCCGCTGATGACGTTCTCGGGCGTCGCCTCGAACTTCGCCGGCGTGCCGCTGGCCTTTGCCTTCATCGCCACGCTGGGGCGGGTGGGGCTGGTGACCATGCTGCTGCGGCAATGGTTCGGCATCAACATCTATGCCATGGGCTTCAACCTGCTGTCGTTCTGGGGCCTGACGCTGACCTATCTGTTCTTCCAGATCCCGCTGATGATCCTGATCATCACCCCGGCGCTGGAGGGGCTCAAGCGCGAATGGCGCGAGGCGGCCGAGGTGCTGGGCGCCTCGACCGGGCAATATTGGCGCATGGTGGCGCTGCCGATCCTGTTCCCGTCGCTGCTGGGCACCTTTGCGCTGTTGTTCGCCAACAGTTTCGGGGCGGTGGCGACGGCCTATGCGCTGACCGGATCGTCGCTGTCCATCGTGCCGATCATGCTGTTCGCGCAGATCCGGGGCGACGTGCTGCAAGACCCGCACCTGGGCTATGCCATGGCCTTCGGCATGATCGTCGTCACGGGCCTTGCCAACCTTGCCTATGTCGTCATGCGCGCCCGTGCCGAACGGTGGATGCGATGAGGCGGGTCTGGTCCTGGGCGGCGCTGATCGTCGGCGGGCTGTATTTCCTGCTGCCGCTGATCGGCACCATCGAGTTCTCGCTGCGGATGCGGCGCGGGGAATATTCGCTGGACGCCTATCGCTCGGTGCTGTCGGACCCGAATTTCCGCGCCACCTTCAGCTATTCGGTGGCCATGGCGCTGCTGACCATCGTGCTGGGCGTGCTGATCGTGGTGCCGACCGCCTATTGGGTGCGGCTGCGCCTGCCGCGGCTGCGCCCGGTGATCGAGTTCATCACCCTGCTGCCGCTGGTCATTCCTGCGATCGTCGTCGTCTTTGGCTATATCCGGCTTTACAATACCTCGTCGGTGCTGCCGCTGACCGGCACCGCCTCGGGCACCAACCTGCTGCTCTTGTGCGGCTATGCCACGCTGGCGCTGCCCTATATGTATCGCGCCGTCGATACCGGGCTGTCGACGCTGGACGTGCGCTCGCTGACCGAGGCGGCGCAATCGCTGGGTGCCGGCTGGGTGCGCATCATCGGCCGGCTGATCCTGCCCAACGTGCTGGGCGCGGTGATGTCGGGCGCCTTCCTGTCCTTTGCCATCGTCATCGGCGAATTCACCATGGCGGCGCTGCTGAACCGGCCGGCCTTCGGCCCCTACATGCAGCTTCTGGGTGCGAACCGCGCCTATGAGCCGGCGGCGCTGGCGGTGATCGCCTTTGCCGTCACCTGGGGCTGCATGGGGCTGATGCAGCTGATTTCCCGCCTGTTCGGCACACGGATACGACCGACATGAGCTTCCTGACCCTTGATCACCTGCAGAAATCCTTTGGCGCGACCCGGGTCGTGCATGACTTCGACCTGGCCATCGAGAAGGGCGAGTTCGTGTCTTTCCTGGGTCCTTCGGGCTGCGGCAAGACCACGGTGCTGCGCATGGTCGCGGGGTTCGAGACGCCTACGGCGGGCCGGGTGGTGATCGACGGGCAGGACGTGACCCGGGCACGCCCGAACCAGCGCCAGATCGGCATGGTGTTCCAGTCCTATGCGCTGTTCCCGAACCTGACCGTGGCCGAGAACGTGGGCTTCGGCCTGCGCGTCGCCGGCGTCCCGCGCGCCGACCGCGCCGGCCGCGTGGCCGAGATGCTGGACCTGATCGGCCTGCCCGACCTGGGCGGGCGCTATCCCTGGCAGCTTTCGGGCGGCCAGCAGCAGCGCGTGGCGCTGGCCCGGGCCCTGGCGCCGCGCCCGCGGGTGCTGCTGCTGGACGAGCCGCTTTCGGCGCTGGATGCCAAGATCCGCGTCAGCCTGCGCAACCAGATCCGCGAGATCCAGCAGCAGCTTGGCATCACCACCATCTTTGTCACCCATGACCAGGAAGAGGCGCTGTCGATTTCCGACCGCATCGTGGTCATGCACAAGGGCATCGCCGACCAGACCGGCACGCCCGCGCAGATCTACAACCAGCCCGCCACGGATTTCGTCGCCGGCTTCGTCGGCACCCTGAACCGCTTCGAGGCCGAGGTGCTGGACGCCGCCCGCGGCCTTGTCCGGGTCGAGGGCGCCGAGATCGCGCTGGACCGGCCGCTGCCCGCCGGGCGCATCACCTTGGCGGCGCGGCCCGAAAGCCTGCGCATTGCGCCCGATGGCATCCCGGCCGAGATCACCGGCGTCGAGTTCCTGGGCTCGGTCCAGCGCCTGCGGGCGCGGGCGGCCGGGCGCGAGGTGGTGCTGGACCGTTTCAACGAACCGGGGGCCGAATTGCCAAGCCCCGGCGCGCAGGTGCGTCTTGCGGCGCCGGGGGCCGGCTGGCTGGTTCTGACCGGCTGACCCCCCGGCCCGGCACCTGCCCAAAAACACAGCTGAACTTGCGGTCGCGGATCGGGTTAGATCGGCGAAAACCTGCCGGATCGGCCGTAGCGTGCGGCGGTCTTTCGCGTGTCCCCTCGGCGCCTCATCCAAGGGCGGGCCAAGGGATCGTCGAAGGCCCCGGATTCACGACGGATTGCGGTTGAGCATCCTGCGGTGGTGATGCCACGGGCAGGCTCAATCGCGGGATGTGACCGATTCGCCGATCAGGGGCGGCAAGGCTGTCGTTTCCGGGCGGGACGAGCCGGTCGGCGCAACGCCATGGATGGAACGGAAAGGAACGGAACACCTAGAAACCCACAACTCCAACGCGAAACACATCAGAAAAACCGGCGGTTTCCTGTCCAAAAGGATAGGTGCAACGGTTCTGGCCGATTCACTCTAATCCGCCCCGGATAGGCGAACGGGCGGGATATTGTGCTGTTTTTCGAAGCCTATCCCCATCGACATCGAACTGGGGACAGACATGGCCGTGATTTCTGGGACGGCGGGCAATGACAGCCTGCGCGGAACTGCGGGGCGTGATACGATTACCGGCCTTGGCGGGAACGACACGCTGAACGGGGGTGCAGGCAGCGATTCCGTGCATGGCGGGCCGGGGGCGGATGTGCTGATCTGGAATCAGGACGCGAACTCCCGCGGCAATCTCGACATCTATCACGGCGGCAGCGCGCAAGAGCGCTACGACCCCAATCCTTACGGCGACCTGGCCGGCGGCGACCGGCTGCACCTGAACGGCGCCGACGGCTTTCGCGTCACCTTCAACACCAGCGAGAACGGCTATGCCCTGGACGCCTTTGGCAACCGGCTGAACTTCGTGGGCTTCGAGCGGCTCCAGACCGGCGCGGGCAACGACTGGATCAGCGCCCAGGGCTCCAAGATGAACGCCGCGCGCGGCTCGGGCGTCAACCACACGCCGGTGCATGGCGTCACCATCAACAGTGGCGGCGGCCACGACTATGTCCATGGCGGACCGGGCGACGACGTGCTGGACGGCGGCAACGGCAACGACACCATCTATGGCGGCAACGGCAACGACCTGCTGATGCCCTCGCAGGGCAACGACTTCGGCCATGCCGGGGCGGGCGACGACAATGTGCGCTGGGGCAACAATGGCGGCATGGCGCCGATCCAGAACATCGGCCGCGACACGCTGGTCGGCGGTGCCGGCCACGACCTGCTGAACATATGGGCCAAGGGCGACGGAGAGAACAGCGTCGGCGCCAATGTGGTGTTCACCAGCCGCAGCGCCGGCCATGCCAGCTATCCGCAGGCCAACGGCACGCTGGTCTTTCGCGAGTTCGAGCAGTTCTGGACCCATGAGGGCCGGGACACGGTCAGCGCGGCGAATGCCGATATCGGCGTGAATGCGCGGGGCATTCAGATCAACACCCGTTGGGGCGACGACCGCATCACCGGCAGCGCCGGCAGGGACACGATCGAGGGCGGCCAGGGCGCCGATACCATCAACGGCGGTCGCGGCAACGACTTCATCTCGATGACCGACGATATCCATGCCGCGAATGGCGGCCTGGCCGCGCGGGATGCGGCGCGCGACGTTCTGATCCTGAACGACGGCTTCGGCGTCGATACCATCCGCGCCTTCCAGGTCGGCGACGAGCGCGACGCGGGCGGCAACATCCTGCGCCACGGCGACCGGCTGAACGTCACCGGGCTGCATGATGCGCAGGGCAATCGGGTCGATGTGGGCGATGTCCGGATTTCCGGGCAGAACGGCAATGCGGTGCTGTCCTTTCCGAACGGCGAGCGGCTGATCCTTGAGGGCGTCGCTCCGGTGACCCTGACCCGCGCCGTGCTGAACCAGATGGGCATTCCGCTGACCGCCGCGCAGAACAGCCAGGCTCCGGCGCAGACCATGCAGGCGGCGCAGACCATGCAGGCCGAGGACGGCGCCGCGGCCAAGACGGCCGCCGCCGCCCCGCTGGAAGGCACGCTTGCCGAGACGGTGGATCAGGATGCCCCCGGCCCGACCTCGCACGGCCCAACGCCCGCCCGCGCGATCTTCGACGGGCCGGCCGAGGGGGTGCCGCATGCCTCCGGCTGGAATCACGGCGAGCTTCTGGACGCCTATCGCCAGTTGCTGGCACAGCATGAGGGGCAGGGGGCGGGCACCCTGCATGCGTTGACCCTGGCGGACAGCCTGCATTTCGACTGGACCTGAGCCTCGGGGGCGTCCGCGACCTGCGGCGTCCCTCTTTTATCTGGGCGCCTCGTCGTTTCCGGCGCGCAGCGCCAGCGCCCGGCGCAGATGGCCGGGCAGGATGGCGAAGCCTTTGGCATAGCGCACGAACAGCCGGCGTGGATTGGACAGCATCCGCCACAGCCATTCCAGCTTCAGCCGGCGCATGAGCTGCGGCGCCCGGCGCTGATGGCCCGAAAGAAAGTCGAGCCCGGCCCCGATCGAGGCGAAGCCCACGTCGCCAAGCGCATCGCGGGCGCGGATGGCGAACAGTTCCTGCCGCGGAGCGCCAAGCGCCAGGAAGCACAGCCGCGCGCCCGAGGCGCGGATGCGGGCGATGATCTCGGCCCCTTCCTCGCCCATCGGGTCGAAGGGAAAGCCCGGCGCATGGGTCAGCGCGACCCGCAGCCCGGGCACCGCCGCCTGCATGCTTTGCGCGGCAAGGGCCAGCGATTCGTCGCTGCTGCCGATCAGCGCCACAGGCAGGCCGGCCCGCGCCGCCTCGGCGGCGAGCGGCAGCACCAGGTCCGAGCCGGGTGCCAGCGCCACGGGCCGGCCGGCGATCCGCGACAGCCAGACGATGGGATTGCCGTCGGCGCAGACCAGGTCATGTGCGGCATAGGCGCTGCGAAAGCGGGCATCCTCGCCCAGCCTTTGCAGGTGGTCGACGTTGATCGTGGCGATGGCGAAGCCGCGCCCGTCCGCCAGTCTCTGTCGCACGGCGGCAAGCAGCGCGGAAGAATCCCGGCAATTGATGCGGACGGCATTGCCGTCGGGAAAGCTGAAATGCATGATACGCCTCGGGTCCGGCCGGAACTGGCGGCAGGATGTGTTGGCGGCGAGGGGATTGCAACGTCCTTCCGGCCGTCGGTCGAGAAGGCGGCCCTGCCGCGGGACGGGAGTCGGGCCATGCCCATATTGGCCTTGATGGTGCTGTTGACCTGGCCGGTGGTCGTGGCGGTCCTGTTCCAGCGCATGGAGCGGGAACGGGCGCTGATCTGGTCGATCTTTGCCGGCTACCTGCTGCTGCCGCAACTGGTCGAGATCGACCTGCCGGCCTTTCCCGGCCTGAACAAGCACATGATTCCGGCGCTCGCCGCCGCCGTCATGGTCTATTTCGTCACCAGGGACCAGGCCCGGGACGAGCCGGCCCCGCCGCCCATGGGGCCTTGGGTGCTGTTGCTTGTGGCGTTGAACTTCATCTCGCCCATCATGACGGCGATAACCAATCCAGATCCGCTGATCGACGGCATAAACTATCGCCCCGGCATGTCGATCAGCCAGGGAATCGCCGACCTGATCGTGCAGGCGCTGCTGTTCTTGCCCTTCTTCATGGGCTACAGGCTGCTCTGGAACGCCAAGGGGGCCGAGTTGTGGATCCGCTGCCTGCTGCTTGGCGTGCTGTGGTATTCGATCCCCATGCTGGCGGAACTGCGGCTGAGCCCGCAGATCAACGTCTGGGTCTATGGCTATTTCCAGCACGATTTCATCCAGACCATCCGCTATGGCGGCTATCGGCCCATCGTCTTTCTGGAGCATCCGCTGTGGGTGGCACTGATGACCATGACCGCCTTCCTGTCGGCCATCGCCATCGCACGCAACGACCGCACGCGGCGCAACCTGCTGATCGCGATCTATTTGGGCTGCATCGTCTTTCTGTGCAAATCGGCGGGCGCGCTGCTGCAGTCGCTGATGGCGGCGCCGCTGGTGGCCTTTGCGCGGCCGCGCGTGATGGTGCTGGTGGCGGCGCTGGTGGCCACCGTGGCCTTTTCCTATCCGACGTTGCGCACGACACCCTGGATGCCGCTGCAGGGCGTGGTGGACCTGGCCATGTCGATCTCGCCCGATCGCGGGCAGTCGCTGGAATTCCGCCTGATGAACGAAGAGGCGCTGCTGGAGCGCGCGATGGAGCGGCCGGTCTTCGGCTGGGGCGGCTGGGGGCGGCCGCTGTTCTACGATCCCTACAGCGGCCGGCTGGCCTCGGTGCCGGACGGGCAATGGGTGATCATGGTCGGCGCGCGCGGCATCTTCGGCTATCTGGCGCAGTTCCTGCTGCTGCTGACGCCGATCTTCGCGCTGCTGCGGGCCATGCCGGGGGGCAGGAACCCGCCGCGCAAGAAGGAAATGGTGGTGCTGGGTGCGGTCGCGCTGATGCTGGCGATGAACATGCTGGACCTGATCCCGAACGCGACGATGACGCCGCTGACCTGGCTGACCGCCGGGGCGCTGCTGGGCAATGCCCGCCGGCTGCGGCAGGGCGCCTCGGATCAGGCCGATCTGACCGCGGCCGAGCGGATTCTGCCTAAAAAGGCAGGCCTGCGGACGGTTTTATAGGTTGGTCCAAAGCGCCGGATTCGTTATGCCGGATACGCGCGTCAGTTGTTAAATCATTGCAGCCCACAAGGGCCTTGCACGAGTTGAAAGAGGCACCGCATGGCCTTGGACCAAAGCGCCGTTGAAGACAGTGATATCGCTATCATCGGCATGGCAGCCCAGATTCCGGGCGCCCCGGGGGTCACCGAATACTGGGACAACCTGTGCCGCGGGGTCGAATCGATCCGGCGCATTCCCGAGGCCGACCTGATCGCGAGAGGCGAGTCCCGGGCACGGCTTTCGGACCCGAATTACGTCCCCTCGGCGGCGGTGCTGGAGCAGTTCGACGAATTCGACGCCGAGTTCTTCGGGCTGTCGCCCAAGGAAGCGGCGATCATGGACCCGCAGCACCGCAAGTTCCTGGAAACCTGCTGGCACGCGCTTGAGGATGCCGCGCACGCGCCCGAGCGTTTCGCCGGCAATATCGGCGTCTGGGCCGGCTGCGGCATGGGCAGCTATTACTACTGGAACGTCTGCTCGAACCGCGACCTGGTCGATGGCGTCGGCCATTTCCTGCTGCGCCATACCGGCAACGACAAGGATTTCCTGTCCACCCGCGTCAGCCATGTCTTCGACCTCAAGGGGCCCAGTATCAGCGTGCAGACCGCTTGCTCAAGCTCGCTGGTGGCCATCCACATGGCCTGCCAGTCGCTGCAATCGGGCGAATGCGACATGGCGCTGGCCGGCGGCGTGACCATCGAGCTGCCGCACGGGCTGGGCTATCTCTACAAGGAGAACGAGATCCTGTCGCCCGACGGCCATTGCCATGCCTTCGACCATCGCGCGCAGGGCACCGTCTTCGGCAGCGGCGCGGCGGTGGTGACGCTGCGGCGGCTCAGGGACGCGCTGGCCGACGGCGACCATATCTGGGCGGTCATCAAGGGATCGGCCATCAACAACGACGGCGCGGCCAAGGCGGGCTATCTGGCGCCCAGCGTCGAGGGCCAGGCGCAGGCCGTGGCCGAGGCGCTGGCGATGGCGGGCCTTGCGTCGGACAGCATCGGCTATGTCGAATGCCACGGCACCGGCACGGCGCTGGGCGACCCGATCGAGGTGGCGGCGCTGAACCAGGCCTATGCGCGGGTCTCGGACGGCACGCGGCAGGGGCCGTGCCGCATCGGCTCGGTCAAGACCAATATCGGCCATCTCGACACGGCGGCGGGCAGCGCCGGGCTGATCAAGTCGGCGCTGGCGGTGCATCACGGAAAGATCCCGCCCAGCCTGGGCTATGAGGCGCCGAACCCGGCCATCGACTTCGAGGGCGGGCCGTTCCAGGTCAACGACCGGCTTTCGGACTGGCCGGTGCCGGGACCGCGCCGGGCCGGGGTGAACTCGCTGGGCGTCGGCGGCACCAATGCGCATGTGATCGTGCAGGAACCGCCGCTGGCCGAGGCGTCGGGGGAATCCGACTGGCCGTTCCACATCGTCGCCGTCTCGGGGCGCAGCAAGGCGGCGCTGGATGCCAATTCGGCGGCGTTGGCGGGCTGGCTGCGGGCCAACCCGGCCGTGAACATGGCCGACTTGTCCTTTACCCTGACGCAGGGCCGGCGTCAGTTCGACCGCCGCCGCGTGCTGGTTGCCGAGACGGCGGCCGAGGCGGCGCGGCTTCTGGCCGATCCCGATCCGCTGCTGGTCTTTGACCACCAGCAGGCGGGCGACCCGGCCGAGGCGGTGTTCATGCTGCCCGGCGGTGGCGCGCAATATGCCGGCATGGCGCGCGGGCTTTACCAGACCGAGCCGGTGTTCCGCGAATGGATGGACCGCGGCCTGGACCACATGGCGGCCGCGCATGGCACCGACCTGCGCGCGCTGTGGTTGCCCGAACCGGGAGCCGAGGCCGAGGCGGACCGGCGGCTCTTGCAGCCCTCGCTGCAACTGCCGCTGCTGATGATCACCGAATATGCGCTGGCGCAGCTGTGGATCAGCTGGGGCGTGACGCCCGCCGCGCTGATCGGCCATTCCATGGGCGAGAACACCGCCGCCTGCATCGCGGGGGTGATGAGCTTCGAGGATTGCATCGGCCTTGTGCGCCTGCGCGGGCTGCTGTTCGACAGGGTGCCGGCGGGCGGCATGCTGTCGGTGCCGCTGGCCCCCGAGGAATTCGCCGCCGAACTGGCCGAGCTGGAGCTGGATCTTGCGGCGGTGAACGGGCCGGGCCTGTCGGTGGTCTCGGGTCCCGATGCGGTGCTGGACCGCTTTGCCGAACGCATGGCGGCGCGCGAGGTGGAATGCCAGCGCATCGCCATCTCCATTGCCGCGCATTCGCGGCTGCTCGACGGGATCCTGGACGAGTTCCGCGCCTATCTCGCCTCGATCCCGCTGAACGCGCCGCAGATCCCGATCGTCTCGAACCGCACGGGCCAGGTGCTGACCGCGGCCGAGGCCACCAGCCCCGACTATTGGGTCGCGCATCTGCGCGGCACGGTGCGCTTTGCCGACGGCATCGCGCATCTGGCGCAGGTGCCGGGGCGAGTGTTCCTGGAAGTGGGCCCCGGCCGCGCCATGCAGGCCATGGCCAAGGCGCATCCGGCGGTCGCCGCCAACCAGGTGATCTCCACGCTGCGCCACCGCGATCACGCCACCGGCGACGACAGCTATTTCATGGCTGCCCTGGCGCGGTTCTGGGCCTGCGGCGGGCTGGTCGACTGGGATCAGGTCTGGGGCGGCGCGCGGCGCCGGCGCCTGTCGCTGCCCGGCTATGCATTCCAGCGCAAGCGCTATTTCATCGAGCGCGCCACCCATGCCGCGACCGAGGCCGCCGAGGAACTGGCCCGGATCGAGGAGCCCGCGGATTGGGGCTGGCGCCCGGCATGGAAACTCGCCTCGCCCGCCATCGAGATCGGGCCGCAGGGGCCCATGGTGCAGGGTGTGCAGAACTGGCTGGTCTTTGCCGACGAGCTGGGCCTTGCCGGGCGCGTGACCGATGCGCTGCGGTCCCGCGGCCAGCGTGTCGCGGTGGTCGAGGTGGGCGATACCTTTGCCGATAAGGGCCAGGGCCGCTTCACCCTGCCGGTGGAATCCGACCGCGAGGGTTATGAGATGCTGCTGGCCGCGCTGGTCGGGCAGGAGATGGCGCCGGATCGCATCCTGCATCTGTGGTCGGTGACGCAGGGCGCGCGTTTCCGCCCCGGCTCCAGCCTGCTCAACAGCCAGTTGGAGCGCGGTTTCTTCGGCCTGCTGCATCTGGCGCAGGCCATCGGCGCCGAACTGCCGGATGCGAAGCTGGAAGTGATCGCGGTCTGCAACGACGCGCTGCGCGTGGCGGACGAGCCCGCGCCGGTGCCCGAAAAGGCCACCGCCACCGGGCCGATCCGCGTCATGCCGCATGAGATGCCGAACGTCCGCGCACGGCTGGTGGATGTGCGTCTGCCGGCGAAAGGTCTGGACGCGCTGGCCGCCAACCTGCTGGAAGAGGCGCTGGCCCCCTCGGGCGCCGCCGTCGCCGCATGGCGCGACGGGCGCCGCTTTGAGCAAAGCCTTGAGCGCGTCGCGCTGGCCGATGACGGCATGGCCGCCATCCCGCAGGGCGCCGCCTGCCTGATCACCGGCGGTTTCGGCGGCATCGGCCAGGCCATCGCGCGCGAACTGGCGCAGCGGGGCGGGGCGAAGCTGGCGCTGACCACGCGCGGCCGGGTGGATTCGCCCGCCGTCGCCGCCTCGGTGCGACAGTTGGAATCGCTGGGGGCCGAGGTGCTGGCGATCCGCGCCGACGTGACCTCGCCCGAGGATATGGCCCGGGCCGTGGCCGAGACGCGGGCGCGCTTCGGCCGTCTCGACGTGGTGCTGCATGCGGCCGGCGTGATCCGCGACAGCCTGATCGCGGCCAAGACCGACGACGAGGCCTGGGACGTGCTGGCGCCGAAGCTGTTGGGCACCCGCGCGCTGGCCCACGCGCTGGACGAGAATCCGGTCGGGCTGACGGTGCTGTTTTCCTCGACCTCCTCGGTGATCGCGCCGGCGGGGCAGGCGGATTACGTCGCCGCCAACGAATACCTGAACGCCGTGGCGCGCTCGGCGCCGCAGGCGCTGGGCCGGGTGGTCGCGGTCAACTGGGGCGTCTGGGCCGATGCCGGCATGGCGGCGCGGGCCATGGGGCTCGACACCGCCTCGGCCGTGGCGGTGCCGCAGGGTCGGCCGCTGCTGGACGAAAGCCTGCCCATGCCGGGCGGACGCGAGTTCCGCACCGCGCTGAAGATGCAGGACTGGATCATCGGCGGCCACAAGACCGCCGCCGGCCAGGCGCTGATGCCCGGCACCGGCTGGATCGAACTGGTCGCCGAGGCGGCGCTGGAATGCGGGCTGAGCCTGCCGCTGGCGATCCGCGACCTGGAATTCCGCCGCCCGGTTCTGGTCTCGGACACCGCGCTGGTCAGCACCCGCGTCTCGCCCGAGGGCGATGAGATGCGCATCGAGATCCTGGACGATCCGCAGGGCGAGCCGAATGTCTCGGCGCTGGTCGCCGGATTGCCCGAGGCGGCGCCCGAGGCGCTGCAACCCGCCGGCGGCTGGGACCGGGACGGGCAGGGTGCGGCCATCCCCTCGGCGCAGGAAGGCCGGATGGCTTTCGGCCCGCGCTGGAAGGTGCTGCGCCGTTTCCGCATCACCGGCGACGAGGGCGTGGCGGAGCTGTCGCTCGACCCCGAATTCGCCGCCGAAGCCGGGGAATGGCTGGCGCATCCGGCGCTTCTGGACATTGCCACCGGCTGGGCCATGCAGCTGATCAAGGGCTGGACGCCCGAGCATCTCTGGGTGCCGATGGGCTATGGCTCGATCCGGCTTTACGCGCCCTTGCCGGCGCAGGTCACCAGCCGCATCCGCAATGCCGGGGAGAACACCGACGCGCAGGGCATGGCGCAATTCGACATCACGCTGGCGGCGCCGGACGGCGGGGTTGTCGCGGAAATCAAGGGCTTTGCGCTGCGCAAGCTGGCGGCGGCGATTTCCGCCACGCCCGCGCGCAGCCAGCCGCCGCGCAGCCTGTCCCCGGCCGAGCGTCGCCTGCATCACAACATCAGCCAGGGCATCCCCGCCGCCATCGGCCCGGCGATGCTGAGCCGGGCGATCTCGACCGGGCTTTCGCAGGTTTATGTCTCGTCTCTGGCGCTGCCCGCGCTGATCGCCGAGGCCGGCGTGACCGAGGATGCCGCGCCCGCCGAGGGCGGCTTCGAGCGCCCCGACCTCGACAGCGATTTCGTCGCGCCGGCGCCGGGCATCCAGGCCGAACTGGCGGCGATCTGGTCCGAACTCCTGGGCATCGCCCAGGTCGGCGCCGCCGACAGCTTCTTCGACCTTGGCGGCCATTCGCTGATCGCGGTGCGCATGTTCGGCCAGTTGCGCAAGAAATTCGGCGTGGACCTGCCGATCTCGACGCTTTTCGAGGCGCCGACCATCGCCGAACTGGCCGCATTGGTCGAGGAACGCACCGGCCCGCGCGAACTGGTCTCGCCCGACAATGTGCGCGAATTGCCGGTCTCGGCCCGGCCTCGCTTCCGCTTCCTCGTCGATATGGGCGGGCGGGGCGATGGCACGCCCTTCTTCATGGTCGCCGGCATGTTCGGCAATATCATGAACCTGCGCCAGCTGGCGCAGCGGCTGGGGCCGGATCGCCGCTTCTGGGGCATCCAGGCGCGCGGCCTTCTGGGCGACGACAAGCCGCATGAGGATCTCGCCGAGGCCGCCCGCGACTATATCGAGGAACTGCGCCAGGTGCAGCCCGAGGGTCCCTATCTGATCGGCGGTTTCTCGGGCGGCGGGCTGACGGCCTATGAGATGGCGCGGCAGTTGCGCGCGGCGGGCGAGGAGGTGGCGATGCTGGTCATGCTGGACACGCCCTTGCCGCTGCGCGAGCCGGTCGGCCGCAAGGACCGGCTGATGATCCGCCTGGGCGAGCTGCGCGAAGGCGGGCCGGGCTTCGTCTGGAAATGGCTGCGCGACCGCGTGGCCTATGAGTTCCGGCGCCGCAGCAAGGCCAAGGCGGTCGAGGCCGAGGTCGGCGCGCAGGCGACCGGCGCCTTCCACGACCTGGCCATCGAGGCGGCCTTCCTCGCGGCGCTGCCCAAGATGCGGCTGTCGGTCTGGGACGGGCCGGTGGCGATGTTCCGGCCGCCGCTGGACAAGCGCTGGAAGGTGACGGGCGGGCGCTGGATCAATTCGGGGCGCGATTATGTCGTCGAGGATAACGGCTGGACGCCCTGGATGCCCGACCTGCGGGTGATCGAGGTGCCGGGCGACCACGATTCGATGGTGCTGGAGCCGAACGTGCGCCGCCTTGCCTCGGTCCTGCGCGAGATCCTGCGCGATGCCGATGCGGACGCCCCGGCCGGGATCAAGGCGGCGGAGTGACCATGGAACCCCGTGCAACCCCGCCCAGCGTCCATGTCGTCGTGCTCAACTGGCGCACGCCAGGGATGTCCTTGCAGGCCGCCGAGGCCGCATTGCGCGAAATGCGGGGAATCGATGGCGGGCTGACCATCGTGGACAACGATTCCGGCGACGGCAGCTATGAGGCGATGCAGGCCGGGGCGCAGGCGCGCGGCTGGCCTTCGGATCGCGTCGCGGTGGTGCAATCGGGCTGGAACGGCGGCTTTGGCGCCGGCAACAACCACGGCATCCGCCGGGGCCTGCCGGACGGGCGCCGCGCCGATCTGGTCTATCTGCTGAATTCGGACGCGATTCCGCAGCCCGGCGCGATCCGGGCGCTGGTCGATTACCTGGGCGCGCATCCGCAGGCCGGGATCGCCTGCTCGCGCCTGCGCGGCACCGACGACGTGCCGCACAGCACCGCCTTTCGCTTTCCCAGCGCGCTGAGCGAGTTCGAGGCGACCAGCCGCACCGGCCCCATCTCGCGCCTGCTGCGGCGCAGGATCGTGGCGCTGCCGCAGCCCGAGGCATCGGGTCGCGTCGACTGGTCGGCGGGGGCCTCGATGATGATCCGCATGGAGGTGCTGGACCGCATCGGCCTCTTCGACGAGGGGTTCTTTCTTTACTACGAAGAGACCGACCTGTGCCGCCGTGCGGCGCAGGCGGGCTGGCAGACCCATTACGTCGTCGAAAGCCTGGTGCTGCATATCGGTTCGGTCAGCACCGGCATGAAGGAATGGAAGCGCGCGCCGGATTACTGGTACGATTCGCGCCGGCGCTATTTCGAGAAACATCATGGGCGGCTGGGTGCGCTTTGGGCCACGGTCGCACATCTGGGGGGCGTGGGGGTGTTCAGCCTGCGCTGCCTGTTGTCGGGGCGCAAGCCGGACGGGCCGCCGGGCCATCTGGCACAGCTGATGCGCCACGCCTTTCGTTCGCAACCAAAGCCCGTTCATGTTGAAAAGGGTAAGCCATGACGCAATTTTCCGCGATTCTGGTGGGTAACGAATCCCTGCTGCGCCATGCGGCCGAGACGCTGCTGGCGCGCGGGCATCGCATCGCCGCCGTGGTGACGCGCAATCCCGACCTGCGCGACTGGGCGCAGGGCGCGGGGCTGGCGGTCGAGGATCAGGACGCGCCCATGGCCCCGGATGCTCTGTCTGCCGACTGGCTCTTCAGCGTCGCCAACCTGTCGATCCTGCGCCCCGAGATGCTGGCGCGCGGCCGGCTTGGCGCGATCAATTTCCATGACGGGCCTTTGCCGAAACTGGCGGGGCTGAACGCCCCGGTCTGGGCGATCATCGGCGACGAGCCGCAGCACGGCATCACCTGGCACATGATCGAGGGCGGGGTGGACGAGGGTGACATCCTGACCCAGCGCCTGTTCGAGATCCGCCCCGACGATACCGCGCTGACCCTGAACGCGCGCTGCTTTGCCCGCGGCGCCGAAAGCTTTGCCGATGTGGTGGCGCAGCTTGAGGGCGCCGGGCCGCAGCGGGTCAGGCAGGACCTGTCGCTTCGCAGTTATGTCGGCCGCGACAAGCGCCCCGAAGCCGCGGCGGTGCTGGATTTTACGCAGCCCGCCGCGCGGATCGGCGCGCTGGTGCGCGGTCTCGACCATGGCGGCTACTGGAACCCGCTGGCCATGCCCAAGGTGAAGCTGGCCGATAGCGTGCTGCTGGTCACGGGCTTCGAGGGGGTCGAGCCCGCCAGCGCCCCGCCCGGCACGGTGCTGTCCCATGACGGTGCCTCGGCGCTGATCGCGGCGGCGGATGGGGCGGTCAGGCTGCAATTCGCCGGCGCGCTGCCGCCGGTCGGCGTGGTGGTTCCGGCGCTTTCCACCGAGGAACATGCGCATCTGACCGCCTTGGGCGAGCAGGCGGCGAAGCATGACGGTTTCTGGCGCGCGCGGCTGGCGCGGATGAACCCGGCGGTGCTGCCGGGCGAGGATTCGGGTTCGATCCGGCGCGTGCAACTGATGCCCGGCGCCGCGCCCGAGCGGATCGCGCTGGCGGCCGCGCTGCTGGCGCGGCTGGCGGGGCAGGCCGGGTTCGATCTGGCGCTGCGACCCCAGGGCCGGCCCGAGGCGGCGGGGATCGTCGCCGATTGGCAGCCGCTGGCTGTCGAGGCGGCGGGCGACCGGACCCTGGCCGATCTGGGGCAGGCGCTGGCCGGGCAGATCGCCGATCAGGCGAAGCGCGGCTTTTTCATGGCCGACCTGCTGCATCGCGCGCCCGAACTGCGCGACATGGCGGTGCCGGATCTGGCGATCAGTCTTGATGCCCGCGGCCCGGTCAAGGGCGCGGCGCTGACCGTGACCCTGTCCGAAAACGGTGCCTGGCTGGACCATGATCCGGCTCGGGTCACGTCCGCGCAGACGCAGCGGCTGGCCCGCGCGCTGGACGGGGGCCTGGCGCTGCCCGGCGCCACGGCGCTGCGCGACATCCCCCTGATGGACGCGGGCGAGCGCGAGGAGTTGCTGGTCGCCCGCAACGCCACGCAGGTGGACGTGCGGCTGGCCTGCATCCACGAATTGATCGCCGAGATGGCCGGGGCCGACCCGGATGCCGTGGCGCTGGCCTTCGAGGATCGCACGCTGACCCGCGGCCAGCTTGACCGCGCGGCGAATGCGCTGGCGGCGAAGCTGGTGCAGATGGGCGTCGGCCCGGACCAGCCGGTCGGGCTGTTTGCCCGTCGTTCGCCTGAACTGGTGATCGGGGCGCTGGCGATCTGGAAGGCCGGCGGTGCCTATGTGCCGCTGGACCCGGACTACCCCGCCGACCGCATCGAGCTTTATATCGAGGACAGCGGCGCCGGGGTGGTGCTGGTGCAGGACGGCCTTGCCGACCGGCTGCCTGCGCATGGCGCGCAGGTGGTGACCATCCCGACCGACCTGCCGCATGGCATGGTGGCGGCGCCGGTCAGTGCGGTCGGGCCGCAGAATCTGGCCTATCTGATCTATACCTCGGGCTCGACCGGGCGGCCCAAGGGGGTGATGGTCGAGCATCGCAACGTGGCGAACTTCTTTGCCGGCATGGATGCGGTGATCCCGCATCAGCAGGGCGATGCCTGGCTGGCGGTGACGAGCCTTTCGTTCGATATTTCAGTGCTCGAGATCTTCTGGTCGCTGGCGCGCGGATTGCGGTTGGTGATCGCGGGCGAGGAATCGCGGCTGGCGGTGTCCTCGGCGCCGGCCCAGCCGCGCCGCGAGGTTTCGGGCGGCATGGATTTCAGCCTGTTCTACTGGGGCAACGACGACGGTCCCGGCCCGAAGAAATACCAGCTTCTGCTGGAGGGCGCGCGTTTCGCCGACCAGAACGGCTTTGTCGCGGTCTATACGCCGGAACGGCATTTCCACGCTTTCGGCGGACCCTATCCGAACCCGGCGGTTTCGGGCGCGGCGGTTGCGGCGGTCACGAAAAACGTCGCCGTCCGCGCCGGCAGTTGCGTGCTGCCATTGCATCACCCGGCCCGCGTGGCCGAGGAATGGGCGGTGATCGACAACCTGACCTCGGGGCGGGCGGGGCTGGCCATCGCCTCGGGCTGGCAGCCGGACGATTTCGTGCTGCGCCCCGAGAACGCGCCGCCGAACAACAAGGCGGCGCTGGCCGAGGGCGTGGACCAGTTGCGCCGGCTGTGGCGCGGCGAGGCGGTGGAGTTCCCGCGCAAGGACGGCAGCCTGTTCGGCGTGGTGACGCAGCCGCGTCCGGTGCAAAGGGAACTGCCGCTGTGGATGACCGTCGCCGGCAACCCCGAGACCTGGGTCGAGGCCGGGCGGCTGGGCATGAACGTGCTGACCCACCTGCTGGGGCAGAGCATCGATACGGTGGAAAGCCGCATCAAGGACTATCACGCGGCGCTGCGCGAGGCCGGCCATGATCCGGCGCGCTTTACCGTCACGCTGATGCTGCACACCTGCCTGGCCGATGATCGCGAGACGGCGCGCGAGATCGCTCGCGAGCCGATGAAGAACTACCTGAAAAGCGCCGCGGCGCTGGTCAAGCAATATGCCTGGGACTTTCCGGCCTTTCGCCGTCCGGCGGGCATGACCAACCCGATGGCCATCGACCTGGGTTCGCTGTCCGAAGAGGAGCTGGATGGCATCCTGGAATTCGCCTTCCTGCGCTATTTCGAGGATTCCGGCCTTTTCGGCTCCATCGAGGATGGCATCGCCCGGGTCGAGCAACTGAAGGCCATCGGCGTGGGCGAGATCGCCTGCCTGATCGACTATGGCATCGCACCCGAGCAGGTCATGGCCGGTTTCCCGCTGCTGGCGCGGCTGCGGGCCGAGGTGAACCCGCATGGCGCGGAACCCGAGGACGGCGATTTCTCGATCGCCGCACAGATCCGGCGCTGGAAGGTGACGCATCTGCAATGCACCCCCAGCATGGCGCGGATCCTGGTCTCGGACCCGCAGGTCGCGGCGGCGATGGCGGGGCTGAAATGCGTGATGGTCGGCGGCGAGGCGCTGCCGCCCTCGCTGCTCTCCGAGATCAAGGCGGCGACGCGCGCGCGGGTGCTCAACATGTATGGCCCGACCGAGACGACGATCTGGTCCACGGTGGCCGACCTGTCCGATGGCGCAGAGGTGACGCTGGGCCGGCCGATCGCCAATACCCAGGTCTATGTGCTGGACGGCGACGGCGTGCCGGTGCCCCCCGGCGCGCAGGGCGAGCTTTGGATCGGCGGTCATGGCGTTGCGCGGGGCTATTGGCGGCGCGATGACCTGACGGCGGCGGCCTTCCGGCCCGATCCCTTCGTGCCCGCGGATCGTGCCGCGCCTTGGGGCGCGCGCATGTATCGCACCGGCGATCTGGTGCGTTGGCGCGAGGATGGCGGGCTGGACTATATCGGCCGGGCCGATCACCAGGTAAAGCTGCGCGGTTTCCGCATCGAACTGGGCGAGATCGAGGCGCAACTGGCGGCCCTGCCCGGCGTGCGCGAGGCGGTGGCGCTGGTGCGCGAGGACACGCCCGGCGACAAGCGGCTGGTGGCCTATGTCACCGGCGCTGGCGATCTGTGCGAAAAGGCGCTGCGCGAGGCGCTGGTCGCGCATCTGCCGGCGCATATGGTGCCGGGGCGGATCGTGCGGCTGGAAAAGATGCCGCTGACCCCCAACCGCAAGATCGACCGCAAGCACCTGCCGGTGCCGGGGACTGTCGCCCTGGTCCCGACCGCGGCTGCTCCGGCGGCCGTCGAGACCGCCACCGCTGCCGCAAATGCCGCTCCGACCGAGGATCTGGCGCAGGCGGTGCAGGCGCTCTGGTCCGAGGTGCTGGGCGTGGAGCAGATCGGCCCGCGCGACAATTTCTTTGCGCTGGGCGGGCATTCGCTGCTGGCGATCCAGCTGCACCGGACCATGCGCGACCGGCTGGCACTGCCGCGGCTGGGGGTGACGGATATCTTCCGCTTCCCGGTCATGGCGGACTTCCTGAAGCATGTCGCCTCGCTGGCGCCGGCGAACAGCACCGCGCCGGCGGCGCCCGTCGCTGCGCCGGTGGCCGCCGCTCCGGCGATGGCGCCCGAGCCGGCTCTGGCGGCCGACGATGCCATGGCCCGGCGCCGGGCCTTGCGGGCGCAGTTGCGCGGTGCGCGGTGAGCGGCGCCAAGGCGCTGGACGCGCTGGCGCGGCGCCTGCTGCCCGCGGGCTACGGCTGTGCGGTGCTGCCGCTTGCGGCCGAACCCGCGCCGCTTTTGCCCGAGGAGGCCGGAGCCGTCGCCCGCGCCGTCCCGAAACGGCGGCGCGAATTCGCCTTGGGTCGCATGGCCTTGCGGGCGGCGATCCGTCAGGCCGGGCATGACCTGCCGGCGACGCGCCCCATTGCGGCACGGGCCGACCGCCAGCCCGACCTGCCGCCGGGCATCCGCGCCAGCCTGTCGCATGGTGGCGATTATTGCATCGCCATCGCCGCCCCGCCGGGGGGCGCAAGCGTCGGAATCGATCTGGAGCCCTGCGACCGTGCCGTTCCCGAAGGTCTGGCCGAGACCATCATGCCCTTCCGCCTGCGTGGCCCCAAGGATGCCTTGCTGGCCTTTTGCGCCAAGGAAGCGATGTTCAAGGCGCAATATCCGCTGACCGGGCGGATGCTGGATTTCCGCGCAGTGCCGGCGGTGATCGGCCCCCGGCGCTTTCGCGCCTGCATGGGCGACCGGCTGATCGGCGGGCGCTGGGGGCAGGCGGCAGGCTATTGGCTGGCGCTCAGCCTGTGGAGCGGCTGAACAGCGCGGCCAGCCGCCGGGCGGATTCGCGGATGTCGTGGCGTTCCGCCACGCGGGCGCGGGCCGAGGCGCCCATGCGCTCCAGCGTCTCGTGGTCGGTTTCGGAGGCTTGCAGCATGGTCTCGGCCAGCGCCCCGGCATCGCCGGCGGGGACCAGCCAGCCCTCTTGCCCGGGGTGGACCAGTTCGGGGATGCCGGCGATATAGGTGGCGATCACCGGACGGGCGCAGGCCATGGCTTCCATGATGACCACCGGCAGGCCCTCGGCAAAGCTGGGGGTGACCAGCGCATGGGCTGCGTCCATAGCGGCGCGGACGCCGGCCTCGTCCTGCCAGCCGAGCAGGTGGACGGCCCCGGCCATGCCCTCGGCCGCGATCAGCGCCTCGATCTGCGGGCGCAGTTCTCCGTCGCCGACCAGCGACAGGCGCAGCCGGGGGTCGCGGCGCCATGCCAGGGCAAAGGCGCGGATCAAGAGGCCGAAGCCCTTCTGCTCGGCGAAACGGCCGACGGCGACCATGTGGAACGGATCCTGCGGCAGGGGGGACGGCTCGGCCCAGCGGTTCAGGTCCAGCCCGCAATGCACGACCCGGATCTTTTCCCAATCCCCGGCCTCGGCCCAGCGACCGATCTGCGAGCGGCCATAGCTGCTGACGGCGACGCAGAATTCGGCCAGCGCCAGTTTTCCGCCCAGGTCCAGCGCCAGGGTATTGTCGAATTCCTCTGGTCCGTGAACCGTGAAGCTGAAGCGCGGACCGCCCAGCAGGCGCGAATAGGCGGCGACCCTGGCCGAATTCGTGCCGAAATGCGCGTGGATATGCGCCAGCCCCAGCGCCTGCGCACGGCCGGCGATGCGCGCGCCCTCGGCCAGATAGATCAACTGCCGGGCAAGGCTGGATTCCCCGGCCCGGGCCCGGCGGCGGGCCAGCCGCAGGGCTGCCGCGAATTGCGCAGGTTTTGCAAGCGCCTGCCGGTAAAGATCCGCCAGAAGCCGCCTGGCCCCAGCTTCAAGCACCCGCTCGGTCCGGGCATGTTCGGCCAGGTCCGCGGGATCGGTCAGCGCGCCCTTGTCCCCGCGCATGGCGAATCGGTGGATTTCGAAACCCTCGCCCTCGAGCGCGGCGATCTCGCGCCGGATGAAGCTGTGCGAGGGGCGGGGGTAAGTATTGATCAAATAACCGATTCGCAAGGAGGGTATCCCCTATCCAGGAAGAAAAGCTGGCGCACCGCTATATTGCCCGGTCATTTCGGCTGGTTGGCGCTTATTTTTGCCCAACAATGGGCGAATATGCAGTATGCCCACAGGAAGGACTAAAGTTTGTCTAGCGATTCCGGGTTTCTTTGGCACTATTGATCTGAGCACATGTGCATTTGTGGAGAAAGCCTCTGACTGGCATCCTGACCATTGGTGTCGCAGTCGCGTTGGCCAGCGTGCTGATCGGGCTTGCCGCCTTCGATCTGTCGTTCTGGGTTGCGCTGCTGGTCTATGTCGTCAGCGGCACGGCTGCCACGCTTTTCGTCGCCTGGCGGCGCTTCAGGTGTGTCGAGCGGCATGAGATGCGGCCAGGCCGCACCGCTCAGTAGCCGGTGCAGCGCAGCACCACGCCCACGGTCCTGGCGATGATCCCGACATCGCCCCTGAGGCTCAGGTCGGCAGCATAGCGGGCGTCGAAGGTGGCGCGAGCCGCGAAGGTGCTGTCGTTGCGATCCGAGATCTGCCACAGGCCGGTCACTCCCGGCCGCAGGTGATAATAATCGGCCCCCGGGTAAAGCGGCGCCTGCTCGATCATCATCGGCCGCGGGCCGACGATGCTCATGTCGCCGCGCAGCACGTTCCACAGCTGCGGAAGTTCGTCCAGCGAGGTCTTGCGCAGGAAGCGGCCGGTCGCGGTGATCCGCGGATCGCTCTTCAGCTTCTGCGTCAGGTCCCATTCCGCCTTGGCCTCGGGGTTGGCGGCCAGGTATTCCGCCAGCCGCTTGTCGGCATCCTCGACCATGGTGCGCAGCTTCCACAGCCGGAAGCTGCGGCCGGAACGGCCGACCCGCAACTGGGTGTAGAAGGGCTTCTCTCCATGCCACCAGATGACGAGCGCAAGGACCAGCACCACGGTCAGCACGATCGGCGCCGCCAGCAGCACGGCGGTCACATCCAGCGGCCGCTTGCCGAAGCGGGCGTAGAGGGACCGGACTCCGGCAGGCTTGATGGTGTTTTCATGGGGGGCTGATTGCAGCACCGAGTCGAACGTCTCTATATCGAAATCCGTGGTGTGCCGCATTTGAAAACCTGCCCTCATCACTACTAGGGCAGTATAGCTTTGCATTTGAATAAAACTAGAACGAATTCTCACACTGACCAAAAGTATAGGTTCTTTTAAAAACAATAGTTTACAATCGTTTCCCCAAGGGAAGGCCGTGGCGGGAACAAGGCGGTCATATTGGGCAAAATTCGTTTTCCCGTCATAACTGCCGTCAATTCGGTTGTCTGGAATTTATATTGGCAACTGCCGGTTGAATTGAGTGGATTCCGCAATGCGGGAATGCCATGCTTGCGAAAGCCAATTCGCAATCGAGGGTTGTTCATATGACCGGGGTCATGCAATTTTTAATTGAAAGCGTCTCGGCTTTCTATATCGGGCACAGTCTCGTCAGCCCGACGCTTCCCGGCATGATGAAGCACCTGCTGGAAGAGCCGGTCGAGATGCAGATCCTCAACGGCGCCCCGCTGGAGGTGCAGTGGAAGGAGGCCGGTCACGCCCAGGGGGTGAACGGGCGCGAATGGCTGCCGGGTCACGCCGTGGAGGCGCTGGTCATCACCGAACGCGTGCCGCTGGCACCGGCGCTGGAGTATCACGACAGCCTCGGCTACGCCACGAAATGGGTCGATCTGGCACGGCAGTCCAACCCGGATGTGAAGCCCTATCTCTACCAGACCTGGGACTATATCGAACCGGGTCCGACCAAGCCCTGGCGCGACCGGATCGTCGCGGACCTGCCGTTGTGGCGGTCGATCGTCGACCATGTGAACCGCGATCTGCCCCAGGGGGCCGAGCCGATGCGGCTGGTCCCGGCCGGGCTGGGAATGGTGCGGCTGCACGACGCCATCGAAGCCGGCGACATTCCTGGCGCCCGCTCGATCCGCGACTTCTTCGATGACGACATTCATCCGTCCGAGGCGAGGGGACACTATTATATCGCCATGATCCACTACGCGACGCTGACCGGGAAAAGCCCTGTCGGGCTGACCAACCAGATCCCCGGCGACGGCGGCCCCTATCCCGCGGTGCCGAAGGACCAGGCGGCCGCGCTTCAGGAGCTTGCCTGGCAGGTGGCGCAAGAGTTCGGCGGCAGCTAGCGCCCGCGCGCCCAGCCTTGCCGGTTGCGCCCCAGCCGCACGGCCAGCGCGACGGCGGCATAGGCGGCAAAGCCCAGCGGATCGGCGGCGGCAAGCCGCACGAGCTCTGTCTTGCCGGGGCGGACATGGCCCTGGCGCGGGGGCAGTTCCGGGAACAGCCGGGCGATCTCGGCCACGCCCTGATCCTGGCGCCGGCGCACCCGCACCAGCGGCGAGAAGCCCTCGACCAGGGGCCACTCATAGGGCTCGTCGACCAGGAAACGCTCGGTTTCCGTGAATTGCAGCCGGACGAAGGTGTCGTCCGAGATGACCGGCGGGAATGCCCCCCAGCGTGCGCGCCCGGCCTCGTTGACCGCAAACAGCCCGGCGCCTGTGACGCCTTGGGCCACGAAGGGCAGCTTTTGCCAGAACCGGGCATAGGCGCGCGACAGGGCGCTGCGGGCCGGGGCGACGACCAGCCGCCCGCCGGCATAGCGCGGCTGCGGCACGTCCAGCACGCGCATGATCCCCGACAAAAGCCGCGGCGTCATGCGGATGTCGGCGTCCAGATACAGCCGCGCGCCCGGGCCGGCGCAGGAATCGCCATGGTTCAGCGCGCCGATCTTGCCGCCCTGCGCCAGTTCCTCGACCCGCAGATGCCAGCCCCGCGCGGCAAAAGCGGGCGCATGGGTGCGGGCGCGTGCGGCGGTGTCGTCGGTGCAGCCGTTGGCGACCAGGATCAACTCGACCGGCCCCTGGTGATCCTGGGCCAGGACGCTGTCGAGGCAGGCTTCGATATAGCCGGCCTCGTCATGGGCCGGCAGGATGATGGTGCAGGGCGTCATCGGGCGGCCACCGGGCTTTCGGACCGGCCGCGGCCGAATCGCACGGCGCGGCAATCACAGGTTGAGGCGCCCGCCAGGGTGACTGCCCGGCCGGCTATGGGGAATCGGCCACGCGACACGGGGAAATGCGGCGCATCGTCGGAATCGGGCGTGTTTTCGGTTGTCGCGTTCATGGCGAGGACGCTACCATGACGCTGCCGGGAAAGTCATCGGCAGGCCGCCGCCCCTGGGGCGGCGCCATTTCACCAGAGGCAGAGGGGCCACAGGTTTGACGCCCGCGAAAGGGAACGACCCGGACAGGACGCCGGCAGGATCGGCTGCGCCCGATGCGACGCGCGGTCGCGTATCGAGCAAGTTCATTCGGCGCGAGGCGGCGCTGGCCGCCTCGGATGCGAAACATGCCAAGGTCAGCGCCCAGCGTTTTTCGCTGCTGCGCACCCGCATCCTGCGCGAGATGCGCAGCCGCGGCTGGAGCAGGTTGGCCGTGGTTCCGGTGACGCCGGGCGCCGGCGGCACTTTTGTCGCGGTGAACCTGGCGCTGGCGCTGGCACGCCAGCCGCATACGCAGGTGGCGCTGATCGACCTCGACCTGGGCGGTCCCAGCGTGGCCAGCCAGCTTGGCATTCCGGGCTGCGCCTCGGTTTCGGCCGCGCTGCGCGAGGGCGGCGATCTGGACCCGCTCGTCTCGCGGGTGGACGAGGCGCCGAACCTGTCGGTGCTGGCCCCGGAGCGGGCCGAGCCCGGCGCGGCCGAGCTTTTGCAGGACGAGGTATTGGCCCGGGCCATGCTGCGGCTGCACGACAGTCACCCCACCGAGATCGCCGTCATCGACACCGCCGCGCTTCTGGGCGAGGATGCGGCGCTGGCGGCCCTGCCGCTGGCCGACGCGCTGCTGCTAGTCGCCGACGGACGCCGCGGCACCGCCGCCGACATGGCGGAATGCGAGCGGTTGCTGGTCGGCATGCCGCCGGTGATGGGCGTGGTCCTCAACAAGTCGGAAGACTGAGCAGAGAGAGACAGGGTTCAAGATTTGGGACCGATTCAATCCTTGCAGGATCTGATCTCGATGATCTGGCGGCGGTTGCCGCTGGTGCTGACGATCATGGTCCTGGGCGTGCTGATTTCCTTTTACCTGATCATTTCGTCGCCCCGCATCTATCAGGCCTCGGCGGTCATCCAGCTGGACATGCCGGCCGCCATCGACCAGGGCAGCGACAGCTCGCTGCCCGCCTCGCGCCGGGTGCAGTTGATCGAGCAGCGCCTGATGGCGCGCGCCAACCTGCGCGAGGTGATCCAGCGGCTGGGGCTTTTCGCCGATACCCAGCTCAGCGAGACCGAAAAGCTGGGCGCGCTGCGCAGCTCGACCCGGATCGAAAGCATCACCGCCCCCGGCGTCTCGGTCGAATCCCGCATGTCGCTGGCGGCCATCGTCATCACCGCCCAGGCCGAAACGCCGGCCACCGCGGCCGCCATCGCCAATGACTTCGCCGACAGTGTGGTGAACCGCGACCGCGAGAACCGCCAGCTGCGCATGCTGGAATCGCAGGAATATCTGCACAACGAAGAACGCCGCCTGAACGAGCAGCTTTCCGAGCAGGAGCGGCAGGCGGTCGAGTTCAGCGCCCGCAACGAGGATTCGTTGCCCAGCTCGCAGGAATTCCTGCAAACCGAACTGGCGCAGCTGACCGAGATGGAGACGGCGCTGGACCGCGACATCATGACCTTGCAGCGCGAGCGGCTGTCGCTGGAGGCGGGGGGCCTGGCGACCGAGACGCGGCCCTCGGCCTCGCTGGTGCAGCAGATCCGCTCGGCCGAGGTCGAGCTGGCGCAGGCGCGCCGGACCCTGTCGCCCGACCACCCCGAGATCAAGCGGCTGGAAGGGACGCTGGAGCGGCTGAACAGCGGCGTCGCTAGCGGCGGCTCGGACGTGATCCGCCGCCAGGCCGAGCTGATCGACGCCCAACTGGCCAAGCTGAACGAACAAAAGGCCGGGATCATCATCCGCCGGACCGAGATCGACCATGCCCGCGCCCGTGCGCCCGAGGTCAGCCGCGAGCTTGAGGCCATGACCCGCCAGCAGCGCCGCCTGCAGGACCGCTATAACGAGATCTCGCGCCAGCTGGCCCAGGTCGAGACCCAGCAGATGCTGATGGAAAACGACCAGGCCGAGCGTTTCGTGCTGCTGGAACGCGCCCTGCCGCCGGAATATCCCGCCATGTCGAACCGCAAGAAAAGCGCGGTGATGGGGGCAGGGGCCAGCATGGGCCTGGCCCTGGCGGTGGCCTTTGTCCTGGAGCTGCTCAATCCCGTCCTGCGCCGCGGCGACCAGTTCACCCGCGTCACCGGCACCCGGCCGGTGGTGTCGCTGCCCTACCGGCTGACGGCGGCCGATCTGCGCAAGCGCCGGCTGCGCAACATCTACATGATCCTGCTGCTGGTGCTGGGCATCTTCATCGCCCTGTGGCTGATCGGCCAGATCCCTGGCCTGCCTTCGCCCGGTGTGGTCAGTATGCCGACCGACGGGATGGGCTGATGAGCCGGCAGGATGGCAGCGCGGCCGCGGCTCCGGCTCCGGGCAAGAGCATCGCGTCGCGGGCATTGGGCAGCGGCGCATGGTCCATGGCCAATTTCGGGCTGGGCCAGATCATGCGGCTGGGGTCCAACCTGGTCCTGACCCGCATCCTCAGCCCCGACGATTTCGGCCTGATGGCGCTGGTCACCAGCTTCCTGATCGGCCTGACCATGTTCAGCGACATGGGCTTCGGCCCCTCGATCATGCAGAGCAAGCGCGGCGACGACCCGGATTTCCTCGACACGATCTGGACGCTCAAGATCATCCGCGGCTTCCTGATCTTCGGTGCGGCCATGCTCATGGCCTGGCCGCTGGCGGTCTTTTACGACGCGCCGCTTTTCGGCTGGGTGTTCCCGGTGGCGGCCAGCTCGATGATCGTGGGGGGCTTTTTCCCCACGCGCATCGACACCGCCGCGCGCCACCTGCAACTGGGCCGGCTGACCGTGATCGAGCTTTGCAACCAGCTTGTCGGCATTCTGCTGACCATCGCCGCGGCGCTGATCCTGCAATCGGTCTGGGCGCTGGTCTGGGGCAACGTGCTGGGCGCCTTTGCCCAGCTTCTGATGTTCCGGCTGTTCCTGCCCGGGCACCGCAACCGGCTGCGGATGGAGCCCGAGGCCCGCGCCGAGGTGATGAAGTTCGGCAAATGGATCTTTTTCAGCACCATCTGCGGTTTCCTGCTGTTCCAGGGCGACCGCATCATCCTGGGCCGGGTGCTGAGCCTGAACCAGCTGGGCATCTACAATATCGGCCTGTTCCTGGCGACGGTGCCGGCCATGCTGGGCTCGGCCATCGCCGGGCGGCTGTTCATCCCGATCTATCGCCAGCACCCGCCCGCCGAAAGCGCCGGGAACGCCCGCATCCTGGCGCGCACCCGTGCCGGGCTGACGGCGCTGTTGCTGGTGGTGGCGGTGGTGCTGGCCTGGGCCGGCCCGCCGCTGGTCGAACTGCTCTACGATCCGCGCTACGCGGCGGCGGGCGGCATCCTGGTCGCCATCGCCTGCATCCAGATGCTGCAAGTCATCCCGATCAGCTATGAGCAGGCGGCGCTGGCGGCCGGGGATTCGCGCGGCTTCTTCGTCATGCAATCCTCGCGCGCGGCGATCTATTTCGCGCTGGTCGCCAGCGGGGCGGTGCTTTACGGCCTGCCGGGGCTGTTGATCGGCCAGGCATTGTCGCAGGTGTTATGCTATCCGGTGACGGTCTGGATCGCGCGCCGCCATGGCAGCTGGGATCCGCGCCACGACCTGATCGCCGGCGTGGTTGCTCTGGTCGCGGCGGCGACCGCGCTGAGCGGGCATCGCGATGCGGTTCTGGCCGCCATGACCCCCTGACGCCGCCGCCGGGTGATTTTACCCCTTTCGGTTCGGCTGGCCCTGACGCTATTGCTGCGGGACGTCACGAGGAGGAGGCACCGGATGAGCGACGACAACACCCCGCGCAAGTCCCGCATCACGCGGGAAGAGGCACTGGCCTATCACCTGGAGCCGCGTCCGGGCAAATACGACATCGTGGCCTCGACCCCGATGGCGACGCAGCGGGATCTGTCACTGGCCTATTCCCCCGGCGTTGCCGTGCCGGTCGAGGCCATCGCCGAACGCCCCGAGACCGCCTATGACTATACCGTCAAGGGCAACATGGTCGCCGTGATCTCGAACGGCACGGCGATCCTGGGCCTGGGCAACCTTGGCGCGCTGGCCTCCAAGCCGGTGATGGAGGGCAAGGCGGTGCTGTTCAAGCGCTTTGCCGACGTGAACGCCATCGACATCGAGCTGGACACCGAAGATCCCGACGCGATCGTCGATGCCGTGCGGCTGATGGGTCCGACCTTCGGCGGCATCAACCTCGAGGACATCAAGGCGCCCGAGTGCTTCATCATCGAGCAACGGCTCAAGGAACTCATGGACATTCCGGTCTTCCATGACGACCAGCACGGCACGGCGGTGATCTGCGCGGCGGGGCTGATCAACGCGCTGGAACTGTCGGGCAAGAAGATCGAGGACGTGCGCATCGTGCTGAACGGCGCCGGCGCCGCCGGCATTGCCTGCCTGGAACTGCTGAAATCCATGGGCGCGCGGCATGAAAACTGCATCATGTGCGACACCAAGGGCGTGATCTACCAGGGCCGCACCGAGGGCATGAACCAGTGGAAATCCGCCCATGCCGTGGTGACCGAGGCCCGCACGCTGGAAGAGGCGATGAAGGGCGCCGACGTGTTCCTGGGCGTCTCGGCCAAGGGGGCGGTGACGCAGGATATGGTGCAGGGCATGGCCGAGAACCCGGTCATCTTCGCCATGGCCAATCCCGATCCCGAGATCACGCCGGAAGAGGCCCATGCCGTCCGCCCCGACGCCATCGTCGCCACCGGCCGCTCGGACTATCCCAACCAGGTCAACAATGTCCTGGGCTTTCCCTATCTGTTCCGCGGGGCGCTGGACATCCATGCCCGCGCCATCAACGACGAGATGAAGATCGCCTGCGCCCGCGCGCTGGCCGAACTGGCGCGTGAGGACGTGCCGGACGAGGTCGCCGTCGCCTACGGCCGCAAGCTGCAATTCGGCCGCGACTACATCATCCCGACGCCCTTCGACCCGCGGCTGATCCATGTCGTGCCGCCCGCCGTGGCCCAGGCCGGCATGGAGACCGGAGTCGCCCGTCGCCCGATCATCGACATGGAAGGCTATGTCCAGTCGCTCAAGGCGCGCATGGACCCGACCGCGGCGATCCTGCAAGGCATCCATGCCCGCGCCCGCCAGGCACAGGCCCGGATGATCTTTGCCGAGGGCGACGACCCGCGCGTGCTGCGCGCCGCCGTGGCCTGGCAGCGCGGCGGCATGGGCCAGTCCATCGTCGTCGGCCGCGAAAGCGACGTGAAGGACAAGCTGGAGGCAGCCGGGCTTGGCGATGCCGCGCGTGAGATCACCGTGGTCAATGCCGGCAATTCGCGCCATCTCGACCAGTATCACGAGGCACTCTACACCCGGTTGCAGCGCAAGGGCTATGACCGCGAGGATGCGGTCAAGCTGGCCAATCGCGACCGCCACGTCTTTGCCTCGCTGATGCTGGCGCATGGCCATGGCGACGGGCTGGTGACGGGGGCGACGCGCAAGAACGCGCATGTGCTGGCCCAGATCGGCATGGTCTTCGACGTGACCCCGGCCGATGGCGCCGTGGGCATCACCGCCGTCCTGCATAACGGCCGGGTCGTCCTGATGGGCGATACGCTGGTCCATGAATGGCCCGAAGCCGAGGACCTGGCCGACATCGCCACCCGCGGCGCCCATGTCGCGCGCGGGCTGGGGCTGGAGCCGCGCGTGGCCTTCCTGTCATTCTCGAACTTCGGCTACCCGATCAGCGAGCGCGCGGTGAAGATGGCCCATGCGACCGAAGTGCTGGACACGCGCAAGGTCGATTTCGAGTATGAGGGCGAAATGACGGTCGATGTGGCGCTGAACCCCTCGCAGGCGGCCAAATACCCGTTCTCGCGGCTGAAGGAGCCGGCCAACGTGCTGGTGGTGCCGGCCCGGCATTCGGCCTCGATCTCGGTCAAGCTTCTGCAAGAGATGGCGGGGGCGACGGTGATCGGCCCGATCCTGACCGGGGTGCCGCTGCCGATCCAGATCTGCTCGACCGGCTCGACGGTGAACGATATCTTGAACATGGCCGCCATCGCGGCAGGCCGGCTGGGGCAGGTGAAATAACCGGCCGCCCGAAACGAAAAGCGCCCCCGGAGCGGGGGCGCCTTGCTTGTCGTGGTGGGATCAGAACCGATACGAGGCGCGCAGCTGCACCAGATCGGTGTCCAGGTCGCGGCCGCTGATGCCGGTTTCGTCCTCCAGCACGTCCTTGAAGTCGCTGCGGCTGTATTCCGCGCCGACGGTGAAGCGCTCGGTGACCTTGAAATCGGCGCCGAGGCCATAGGTCAGCCCGGTTTCCGAGAAGTCATCGACCGAGATCTTGGCCGCGCCCAGCGTGACATAGGGCAGGAACCGGCCCATGTCGGCACCGGCACGCAGACGCAGCCGGGTCAGGTCGCCGTCATCGTAATTCTCGTCGGGCGAGATCTTGTTGTAGTCAAGCTCGCCGCCCAGGACGAAGCGGCCCAGGTCGCGCTGATAGCCCGCATGCAGGCCATAGCCGTCGTAATCGCCGAAATCGGCCAGCGCGCCGCGATTGCCAAGATCGCCGCTGCCCTTGCCGTATTGCAGACCGGCATAGAAGCCCGTCCAGTCGCTTTCGGGGGTGATCGTCACGGGTGCAGGCGCCACGACCGGCTGTTCGACCACGGGGGCGACATAGCCACCCGCATAGGCGCCACCGGCGATCAGCGAAGCCAAAGCTGCGTATCCGACTTTCTTCATGGTGAGTTCTCCATTTAACTCGGACCGCCTGCCTACCACCCGGGCCCCGGATTGGAAGGCTTTGCGGCGCCGCGGCACGGACAAGTGACGGGCCGTTAGCCGAGCAGGCGAAGGGCCGGGGGAAAAGCCTGCCGATACAGGGGGTTCGGACTCAAGCCGGCGTGATGGGGTGTGATGCGTGATCCGAGATATTCAGCAAGGGACTGAGAAGTCTTGATATTTCAGCCTGCCATTTCGCTGGCTTCATCATCGGCGGCAGTCCCGACGAAGCACTCGCCCCGCTCGGCCTGACGCTGGCGCTCCCGGAAACGGGCGCGGTCGGCCTCGGTATATTCGCCGGCGCAGCGATGGCAGCAGACGCCGGGTTCATATTCCGGGCGGGTGCGATCCTCGGGCGCCAGTGGGCGGCGGCAGGCATGGCAGAGGTCGTGGCGGCCCTGCCGCAGCCCGTGGCCAAGGCTCACCCGCTTGTCGAAGACGAAGCATTCGCCGCGCCAGAGGCTTTCCTCCTCGGGCACTTCCTCCAGGTATTTCAGGATGCCGCCCTTGAGGTGAAAGACCTCGGGCACGCCCTCTCCCAGCAGGAAGTTCGTCGATTTCTCGCAGCGGATGCCGCCGGTGCAGAACATGGCGATACGCTTGTTGTGGAAACGATGCGCATTCTCGCGCCACCAGGCGGGAAAGTCGCGAAAGCTGCGCGTGCCCGGATCGACGGCGCCGGCGAAGGTGCCGATCTCGACCTCGTAATCGTTGCGCGTGTCGATCACCGCCACGTCGGGGTCGCTGATCAGCGCGTTCCAGTCCTGCGGCGCGACATAGCGGCCGACGGCGGCGGTGGGGTCCACGTCGGGCTGGCCCATGGTCACGATCTCGCGCTTCAGGCGGACCTTCATGCGGCCGAAGGGCATGGTCTCGGCGGTGCTTTCCTTCCATTCCAGCCCCGCGCAGCCGGGCAGGGCGCGGATATGGGCCAGCACCGCGTCGATGCCTGCGCGCGTGCCGGCGATGGTGCCGTTGACCCCCTCGCGTGCCAGAAGCAAGGTGCCCCTGACCCCGTTCGTGCAGGCGCATCTGGCCAGCGGCGCCTTCAGCGCCTCGGGGTCGGGAAAGCGGGTGAAATGGTAAAGTGCGGCGACGATCAGCATGGGCTGGCCATAGCGCCGCGCGGGGGTGCAATCAAGTTGCCGCATTGACGCCCCCGCCGCCTGCGCCTACCAATTTTCCTGGGAAACAGGAGAGGCGCGATGGCCAAGGCCCTGATCGTCATCGACATGCAACTGGATTTCTGCCCGGGCGGGCGGCTTGCCGTGGCCGGCGGGGACGAGATCGTCGCCGCGATCAACGACCTGATGGCGGATTTCGACGCCGTGGTGCTGACGCAGGACTGGCACCCCCACGACCATGCCAGCTTTGCCGACAACCATCCCGGCGCGGCGGCATTTTCGGTCGTGGACATGCCCTACGGGCCGCAGGTGCTCTGGCCCGCGCATTGCGTGATCGGGACCGATGGCGCGGGCTTTCACCCGACGCTGGCCGCCGATTGCGCCGATCTGGTGATCCGCAAGGGTTTTCGCCCGCATATCGACAGCTATTCCGCGTTTTTCGAGAACGATCACCGCACCCCCACCGGCCTAGCCGGATACTTGCGCGACCGCGGCATGGACGACCTGACCTTTGTCGGGCTGGCGCATGATTTCTGCGTCGCCTGGTCGGCCATCGATGCGGCGAAGCTGGGTTTCCGCGCCACCGTGATCGAGGACGCCACCCGCGCCATCGACCTGAACGGCTCGCGCGAGGCGGCGCGCGAGGACATGCGCAAGGCGGGGGTAACACTGGCATGATGATCCCGACGGTCGATATCGCCACCCGCGTCTATAACCACAAATGGAAGATCGACCCGATCGTCCGCTCGCTGATCGACGACGATTTCTACAAGCTGCTGATGTGCCAGTCGGTGTTCCGCAACCGGCCCGACACGCAGGTCACCTTCAGCCTGATCAACCGCAGCAGTCGCATCCGCCTGGCCGAGCTGATCGACGAAGGCGAGCTGCGCGAACAGCTGGACCATGCGCGTGGCCTGTCGCTGACGCGGGGCGAAAGCACCTGGCTGCGCGGCAATACCTTCTATGGCAAGCGGCAGATGTTCCGCCCGGACTTCATGGAGTTCCTCGAGAACCTGCGCCTGCCGGCCTATCACCTGGAAAAGCGCGACGGCCAGTATGAGCTGGTCTTCGAGGGCAGATGGCCCGAAGTCATGCTGTGGGAGATCCCGGCGCTGGCGATCATCATGGAACTGCGCTCGCGCGCCGTGCTCAAGGACATGGGCCGGTTCGAGCTGCAGGTGCTCTATGCCCGCGCCATGGCCCGGCTTTGGGAAAAGATCGAGGAATTGCGCAAGCTCGGCCCCGACCTGCGCATCGCCGACTTCGGCACCCGCCGCCGCCACAGCTTCCTGTGGCAGGACTGGTGCGTGCAGGCCATGGTCGAGGGGCTGGGCGACCAGCGGTTCATCGGCACCTCGAACTGCCTGATCGCCATGCGCCGCGACATCGAGGCCATCGGCACCAATGCCCATGAACTGCCCATGGTCTATGCCGCGCTGGCCGACAGCGACGCCGAACTGCGCCAGGCGCCCTATCGTGTGCTTGCCGACTGGCACGAGGAGCATGACGGGATGCTGCGCATCATCCTGCCCGACACCTATGGCACCAAGGGCTTCCTGGACCATGCGCCCGACTGGCTGGCAGGCTGGACCGGCATCCGCGTCGACAGCGGCGACCCGGCCGAGGGCGCCGAGACGGCGATCCGCTGGTGGCAGGAGCGCGGCGAGGATCCGCGCAACAAGCTGATCATCTTTTCGGACGGTCTGGACGTGGACAAGATCAGGGACCTGTTCCACCGCTTCCACGGTCGGGCCAAGGTCAGTTTCGGCTGGGGCACGCTGCTGACCAACGATTTTCGCGGGCTGGTGCCGGGCGACGGGCTGGCGCCGTTTTCGCTGGTCTGCAAGGCGGTGGCGGCCGAGGGACGGCCGACCGTCAAGCTTTCCGACAATCCCGAGAAGGCCACCGGCCCCCAGGACGAGATCGAGCGCTACAAGCGCGTATTCGACGTCGGCCAGCAGCAGCGCATGGCGGTGGTGGTCTGATCCGCCGGCTCGGTCGGCGCCTTGTCGCTGCCGGCGCATACTGCTTGCCGGAGGCGGCGGACGGCCGTCGAACGAGATCGGCCGCCGTCATGCGGCAAGACCCGGCTGATCGCGCATCAGCGGTGGCTGCCCCCGGGTTCGGCGGCCAGGGCAGGGCGGTCGCGTCGCGCTAGAGCCGGTCGCGCCAGCGGTTGACCAGCGGATAGCGGCGGTCCAGCCAGAAGGCCTTGGTCGAGATGCGCGGCCCCGGCGCGGCCTGGTAACGCTTCCACTCGCTGCCATAAAGCAGGGTCTCGACCTTCTTGACCGTCTCGGGCTCGAAGCCCTGCGCGACCAGATCCTTGAGCGCCAGGTCCTTTTCGACCAGCCCCTCCAGGATCGCGTCCAGCACCTCATAGGGCGGCAGGCTGTCCTGGTCCTTCTGGTTCGGGCGCAGCTCGGCCGAGGGGGGCTTCGAGATGATCTGCGGCGGGATCACCTCGCCCGCGCGACCCAGCATCCAGTCGCGGTGGTTTTCATTGCGCCAGCGGCAGGTCTGAAAGACGCGGGTCTTGTAGAGATCCTTGATCGGGTTGTAGCCGCCGGCCATGTCGCCATAGATCGTGGCATAGCCGACCGCGACCTCGGACTTGTTGCCGGTGGTCAGCAGCAGCTCGCCGAACTTGTTCGACAGCGCCATCAGCATCACGCCGCGCAGGCGGGACTGGATGTTTTCCTCGGTCGCGTCGGGCTGGGTGCCCGCCATAAGATGCGCCAGGGCATCGCCCACCGCGTCGCGGGCGCCCTCGATATGCACGGTGTCCAGCCGCGTGCCCAGCCGTCCCGCGCAATCGGCGGCATCGTCCAGGCTGGCTTGCGAGGTGTATTCGCTGGGCAGCATGACGCAGCGCACGTTCTCGGGGCCGACGGCGTCGCTGGCGATGGTTGCGACCAGCGCCGAGTCGATGCCGCCCGACAGCCCCAGCACCACCTTGCGGAATCCCGACTTGCGCATGTAGTCGCGCAGGCCCAGCGTCATGGCGCGGTAGTCCTGTTCCCATTCGTCGGGCTGGTGGTCCATCCGGCCCGGAGCCGCGCGCCAGCCCTGCGGCGTGCGGGTGAAATCGACATGGGCCAGCATTTCGTCGAAGGGGGCAAGCTGCATGACCTTGACCACGCCGCCATCCTCGCCCGGGTTCAGCACGAAGCTTGCCCCGTCATAGATCTGGTCGTCCTGCCCGCCGACCGAGTTCAGGTAGATCAGCGGCAGGCCGGTCTCGACCACGCGGGCGACCATGTGCCCCATGCGCAGGTCCAGCTTGTTGCGATGGTAGGGGCTGCCGTTCGGGACCAGCAGGATCTCGGCCCCGGTCTCGGCCAGGGTTTCGCAGACCTCGGGCCACCAGGCGTCCTCGCAGATCGGGCTGCCGATGCGCAGCCCGTCCAGGCTGTAGGGCCCCGAGATCGGCCCGACATTGAACAGCCGCCATTCGTCGAACAGCTGCTTGTGCGGCAATTCGTGCTTGCGCACCCGCGCCGCCACCCTGCCGCCGTTGAGAATCCAGTAGGCGTTGTAGAGCCGATCTTCTTCGGCATAGGGGCCGCCGATGCCGATGGCGGGGCCGTCGGCGCAGTCCCGCGCCAGGTCGACGATATGGGCCATGGCTTCCTGCGTGAAGCCGGGTTTCAGCACCAGGTCCTGGGTCTGGTAGCCGGTGATGAACATCTCGGGCAGGGCCAGCAGGTTGGCGCCGGCCTCGCGTGCCTTGGCCCATGCCTCGCGCGCCATGGCGGCATTGCCGGGCAAATCGCCCACGGTCGGGTTCAACTGTCCAAGGGTGATGCGGAACGTGTCGGTCATGGCGTTTCCTTACCGGATCTTGCCCCCGTTGATAGGCGAGGGCGCGGCAAAGGAAAAGTCGGGCTTTGCGCCGGCGCATCCCTTGGGATAAACCGATGGCAAAAGCAGCAACGAGGCGGAGTGCAGCACCCATGAAGGCAGCCCTTGTCGCCTGCGCGGTGATCCTTGCCGGCGCGGGCATGGCCGGCGCGCAGGCGGTCATCACCAAGCAATACGACGACGGCGGCGTCTACGAGGGCACCTTCCGCAACGGCAAGCAGCATGGCCGCGGCACATACCGGCTGCCCTCGGGCTACGAATATACCGGCGATTGGGTCGAGGGAGAGATCCTGGGCCAGGGCACGGCGAAATTTCCCAACGGGTCGGTCTATGAGGGGGCCTTTGCCAAGGGCAAGCCGCATGGCAAGGGCAAGATCACCTATGCCGATGGCGGCAGTTACGAGGGCGACTGGCTGGACGGCCAGATCACCGGCCAGGGCGTGGCGCATTACGCCAACGGCTCGGTCTACGAGGGCGGCTTCGTCAACGCGTTGCACGACGGCAAGGGCGTGCTGACCCAACCCAACGGCTATCGCTATGAGGGCGACTGGAAGGCGGGGGTCAAGGAGGGCGTCGGCAAGATCACCTATCCCGACGGAGCCAGCTACGAAGGCGAGATGCGGGCGAACCAGCGCTCCGGGCAGGGCAAGCTGACCATGTCGGACGGGCTGAACTACGAGGGCGGCTGGTCGGCCGGGCAGATGGCCGGGCAGGGCAAGCTGGTCCAGCCCTCGGGCGACAGCTACGAGGGACGCTTCGCCAATGGCAAGCGCGAGGGCAAGGGCATCGCCACCTATGCCAACGGCGACCGCTACGAGGGCGATTTCCGTGCCGACAAGCGTTGGGGGGTGGGCACCTTCACCGGCACCGACGGCTATGTCTATACCGGCGACTGGGCCGAGGGCCGCATGGAAGGGCTGGGCCGCATCACCTATCCCGACGGCTCGGTCTATGAGGGTGCGCTGAAAAACGACCTGCCGGACGGGCGTGGCATGATCACCTACCCGGACGGCGCGAGCTATGACGGCGAATGGATTGCCGGCGTGATCGAGGGGCAGGGCGTGGCCAAATACGCCAACGGCCTGGTCTATGAGGGCGGCTTCAAGCGCGGCCGCAACGAGGGGCAGGGCCGCATGACCTATCCCGACGGCTATGTCTATAACGGCGCCTGGCGCGACGGGCAGCGGCATGGCCAGGGGCAGGCGACCTATCCCGACGGCACGACCTATGACGGCTCCTTCGTGGACGGGCTGCGCCATGGCAAGGGGCGGCTGATCGCGCCGGACGGCTTCCGCTACGAGGGTAGCTGGAAAGAGGGCGAGATCGATGGCGAGGGCGTCGCGACCTATGCCAACGGTGACGTCTATACCGGGCATTTCACCGCTGGAAAGCGGCAGGGCGCCGGGGTGATGCGCTATGCCACCGGCCAGGTCGCCTCGGGCGAGTGGGAGGACAACCGGCTGGCCGCCCCCTCGGGCGACAGCCAGGAGCCGGAGGACGGCGCCACGCCCGAAGGGGTGGTGCCGGACGAACCCTCGCAGGAGCCGGCGGCGCAGTAGGAGGCTTTGCGGGGCGAGGCAGCCGCCTCTGCCTGCCTGAGCGGCAGGCATGTCGGCCCGCACGCCCCGCGCCGGATTTCCCCGCGACCGCCGTGCGTCCCCGGGCTCAATCCTCGCCGCGATAGGGCTGGACGTATTGCAGCGCCATGTCCCAGGGGAAGAAGATCCAGGTGTCCTGGCTGACCTCGGTCACATAGGTTTCGACCATCGGCCGGCCCTTGGGCTTGGCATAGACGGTGGCGAAATGCGCCTTGGGATACATGGTGCGCACATGTTCCAGCGTACGGCCCGAATCGACCAGGTCGTCCACCACCAGAATGCCGTCGCCGTCCAGCATCACCGCCGGGTCGGGGGCCTTCAGAACCGTGACCGCGCCGCGTTCCTGCCCGCCCTTGCCGCGATAGGACTTGACCGAGATCGTGTCGATCACGCGCACGTCAAGCTCGCGCGCGACGATCATCGCCGGCACCAGCCCGCCCCGCGTGATGGCCAGGATCGCGCGCCACGGGCGATCCTCGAGCCGCCAGGCCAGGGCGCGGGCGTCGCGGTGCAGCTGGTCCCAGCTGATGTGGAATCCGCGTTCATGGGGCAGGCGATCGTTCATGCTGGCTCCTTAGTGGTTGACGATCAACAGCAGGCCCAGCAACGCCATCGCGACGCTGGCGGCCCGGTCGATCCAGAACTTTGCGGCAAAATAGCGCGTGCGCATCATGGCTGTCGACATCAGAACGGCGACCAGCGCATACCAGAACAGCTCGGTCCCCAGGCAGATGCCATAGATCAGCGCCTGCCGCGCGATCGCCATCGGCTCGGGAAAGACCGACAGGATCAGCGCGGCATAGAACAGTGCGGGCTTGGGATTGGAGAGGTTCAGCGCGATCCCGCCCCAATAGCCCTTGGAGACGCCGCCTGCCGCCTTGGGCAGCGGTTGGGTCGCGGCACGCCACAGCGTCCAGGCGAACCACAGCAGGTAGAAGCCGCCGAAGACCTTCAACCCCGCGAACAGCGCGGGATGCAGCCGGAACAGCACCGCCAGCCCCGCCAGCGCGAAAAGGCACCACAGCGAAGCGCCCGAGGCCAGCCCCAGCGCATAGGGCAGGGCGCGGCTGCGGCCATGGGCAAAGGCGGTCTGCACGGTGGCGATGATCGCCGGGCCGGGGGTCAGGATCGCCAGCGACAGCGCCGAGACAAGCGCGATGACCTGTTCGGCGCTCATCGCGAGGGATCAGTCCTTTTTCGCGGTGGCGATGTCGGGTGCGTCCACCGCCTTCATGCCGACGATGTGATAGCCGGAATCGACGTGATGGGTTTCGCCCGTCACGCCAGAGCCCAGGTCGGACAGCAGATAGACCGCCGACTTGCCGACATCGTCGATGGTGACGTTGCGGCGCAGGGGCGAGTTCAGCTCGTTCCATTTCAGGATATAGCGGAAATCGCCGATGCCGCTGGCGGCCAGGGTCTTGATCGGCCCGGCCGAGATGGCGTTGACGCGGATGCCGTCCTTGCCGAAATCCTCGGCCAGATAGCGCACGGACGCCTCGAGCGCGGCCTTGGCAACGCCCATGACGTTGTAATGCGGCATCACCCGCTCGGCCCCGTAATAGGTCAGGGTCAGCATCGAGCCGCCGTTCTGCATCATCGCGGCGGCGCGGCGCGCCACGGCGGTGAAGGAATAGACCGAGATGTCCATGGTCATCAGGAAGTTGTCGCGCGTGGTTTCCGCATAGCGGCCGCGCAGCTGTTCCTTGTCGGAAAAGCCGATGGCGTGGACGATGAAGTCCAGGCTGTCCCAGCGTTCCGCGATGGTCGAGAACAGCCCGTCGATGGACGCCTCGTCCGAGACGTCGCATTCGGCCAGCAGGTCCGAACCGATCTGGGCGGCCAGCGGCTCGACCCGGCGCTTGAGCGCCTCGCCCTGATAGGAAAAGGCCAACTCGGCGCCTTGCTCGGCCAATGCCCTGGCAATGCCCCAGGCGATGGACTTGTCGTTCGCCAGACCCATGATGAGGCCGCGGCGACCCTTCATCAGCCCATTCCCGCCGTCACTTGACATGCTACTGTCCTTCGCGCTTCTTCGGTTTTCAGCAGGATTAGGACAACTGCAAGGAGGCATCAAGTGTCGGCAAGCAGGCAGCCATGAGCGATCGTGGCGGAATTTTCGCGGGCGACGACCCTTTCGCCATCGCGCGCAGCTGGCTGGCCGAGGCCGAGAGGACCGAGCCGAACGACGCCAACGCCATGGCGCTGGCCACCGTCGATGCGGACGGCCTGCCCGATGCGCGCATGGTGCTCTTGAAGGATATCGAGGGCGGTGCGGCGGACGGTTCCTTTGTCTTCTACACCAATTACGAAAGTGCCAAGGGGGTCGAGATCGAGGCCACCGGCGTCGCCGCCTTCGTCATGCACTGGAAATCCCTGCGCCGGCAGATTCGCGTGCGCGGCCATGTCACCCGGGTCGAGCCGGAGCTGGCCGATGCCTATTACGCCTCGCGTCCCTTGCAATCGCGGATCGGCGCCTGGGCTTCGCGGCAGAGCCGGCCCTTGGCCAGCCGCGGTGCGCTGATGGCCGAAGTTGCGCGGCTGGGAATCAGCCTTGGGTTGAATCCTTCGCGTCCGCCGCATTGGGGCGGCTATCGAATTCATCCGGTCCAGATCGAGTTCTGGGCCGATGGCGCCTTCCGCCTGCATGATCGCTTTCGCTGGACCAAATCCAGTTATCAGGGCGAAAACAGTGCCTTGCGGGATGAGGGGCAGGAAGTTCCGCAAAGTTTATGGCAAGTCTGCCGTCTTAGCCCTTGATGCGGGTTCGGGATTTATCCATGGTATGGAAAACCTGACCAATTCGGCTCCACCTTCGTTCAGTCCAGATCGAAGGATCTGGAACCGGAGTTTCGGGTTGTTTCTGGTTTCAAACGGGTGACAGGACGACATGGAAGAAGACGACGGGCAACAGCGCAAGATTGCGGGCGTCGTGAAATGGTTCGATGGCAGCAAGGGCTTCGGTTTCCTGACCGATCCCGATGGAGGCGCCGACATTCTGCTGCACGCCAACGTGCTGAGGAATTTCGGTCAGAGCTCGGTTGCCGAGGGCTCTCATGTCATTGCCATCATTCAGAAGACGCCGCGCGGCATGCAGGCGGTCGAGGTGCTGGAGATCACGCCCCCGGCCAGCGAGCCGATGCCGGCCATCGCCGATCTGTGCTCGGCCACGCCGGAAGAGATCGCGCAGCTGCCGCTGCTGCCGGCACGGGTGAAATGGTTCGACAAGGCCAAGGGATTCGGCTTTGCCAACATCTTTGCCGACAAGGCCGACGTGTTCCTGCACGTCGAGGTGCTGCGCCATTCGGGCTTTGCCGACCTGGCCGTGGGCGAGGCCATCGCGCTGCGGGTGGTCGATGGGCGGCGGGGGATGATGGCCGCGCAAATCCTTTCCTGGGAAAGAGCCGCGATCGAGGCGCGGCAGTCGCAACCGGGGGGAGCGGCCGCGCTCGCTAAACTGCGGCTGGTCGCGGGCGCGGTATGAAGTTGCGGGCCGCAACGGTTTTTCTAGCTCTTCTTGCCTACAATCCATCCCTGGCCCTTGCGGCCACATGCCATCCCGATCGGGCGCTGTTCCAAGGCAGGGGCGCGCCCGTCGAAGTCTCGGTCGAGATTGCCGATTCCGGCAAGGAACGCGCGCGGGGCCTGATGTTCCGCCGCGACCTGCCGCCGGGGCAGGGCATGCTGTTCATCTACGAATCGCCGCAGCCAATCAGTTTCTGGATGCGCAACACGCTGATCCCGCTCGACATGATCTTCATCGACGCGCGCGGCGAGGTGCGTCACGTCCATCCCATGGCGCAGCCGCTGGACGAGACCGAGATTCCCGGCGCCGCGCCCGGCGATCCTGAACCCGAGCGCCTGATGGTGCTGGAGGTGCCGGGGGGCGACGCGGCGCGGCTAGGCATCCGCCCCGGCATGGTGCTGTCGCATCCGCGCCTGCCGCAGGACGGCGCGCTGGCGCCCTGCGACTGAGGCGGCGCGTCGGAACGAACGGCGTCAGTTTTCCCTTTCCCCCCGCGCGGTCTGCCGCTAGACAGCGCGACAGGTCCGGGGCGTAGCGCAGCCTGGTAGCGCGACGGTTTTGGGTACCGTAGGCCGGAGGTTCAAATCCTCTCGCCCCGACCACTTTCCTTTCCGCAGCGTGCTTTGGGACCCACGGGCCGCCCGTTTCCGGGTCCGCCTGCCGAAAAAGCCAGCGTGACTTTGCTGCATCACAGCCGCTTCATATCGGGATGGGCGCCCAGCTGTTTCCCGGGCGTCACATTCGTCTGATCGAAGGTGTTTTGATGAGTAGGTGAGGTTCTCATGAACGCTTGGTGGAGCGCGTCCGTCTGCATCAACCGGACGCTTGGGGGACAGCAATCCGAGCCGCTTTGCTCGCGCGTCTATCGGCAGCCGCCATCGCCCTGGCGCAGTGCCTTCATGGTGCTGATGGACCACGTCTTTTCCGAAACGGCCCATTGCGAGAACATCCATAGCCGCTGGCGCGACCGCAGCGGCGCCTAGGTCTTGGCGGCCAGGCGCCGCTCCAGTTCCTCCAGCGCGGCGATGGTGGCGTCATAGCTGTTGCCGGCCTTGGGAAAGCGCGCCTTGCGGCCGCGATAGAAGGCCAGCCATTTCGGCAGCTCGTCCAGGGGATAGGTGGCCGACCAGATCGTTCCGGTCAGGGTAAAGGTGGATTCGTCATGCGTCACTTTCATGACCGTCCTTTTGCGGCCCGGCGCGCGTCGTATCAAGATCCCGCCCGCCCCGGCGGCGGTGCAGGCAAAATAATGCACTGTAAAGTTCGGGAATTGCCTGCCGCCCCTTGTTCTTTTTCCGTCCCGACCCTAGAAGGCGCCCCGGAAAACTGGTGATGCTGGGGGCAAGGGAATGCCGCTTCTGGTGATGAAATTCGGCGGCACCTCGGTTGCCGACCTGGACCGCATCAAGAACGCAGCGCTGAAGGTTCAGCGCGAAGTCGAGCGTGGCTACGACGTGATCGTCATCGTCAGCGCCATGTCGGGCAAGACGAACGAGCTGGTCGGCTGGGTCGAGGCGACCTCGCCGCTGTTCGACGCCCGCGAATACGACGCCGTCGTCGCCTCGGGCGAGAACATCACCGCCGGGCTGATGGCGCTGACCCTGCAGGAGCTGGGCGTGCCCGCGCGCAGCTGGCAGGGCTGGCAGGTGCCGATCAACACCACCTCGCAGCATTCTGCGGCGCGGTTCGTCAGCATCCCGCGCGACAATATCGACCAGAAATTCGCCGAGGGCATGCGGGTCGCCGTGGTCGCGGGCTTCCAGGGCCTCGGCTCGGACAACCGCATCACCACGCTGGGCCGCGGCGGTTCGGACACCACCGCCGTCGCCTTCGCCGCCGCCTTCGGGGCCGAGCGTTGCGACATCTATACCGATGTGGACGGGGTCTATACCACCGATCCGCGCATCACCTCGAAAGCGCGCAAGCTGAAGAAGATCGCCTTCGAGGAGATGCTGGAACTCGCCAGCCTGGGGGCCAAGGTGCTCCAGACCCGCTCGGTCGAGCTGGCGATGCGCTACAAGGTCCGCCTGCGGGTGCTGTCCTCGTTCGAGGAAACCGACGAGAACAGCGGCACCCTGGTCTGCGATGAGGATGAAATCATGGAATCGAAAGTCGTCAACGGCGTCGCCTATTCCCGCGAAGAGGCCAAGATCACCCTGGTCACCGTCGAGGACCGCCCCGGCATCTCGGCCGCGATCTTCGCGCCGCTGGCCGAGGCCGGCGTGAACGTGGACATGATCGTGCAGAACATCTCGGAAAAGGATTACGAGGATCACCCCGGCTCGGTGACCGACATGACCTTTTCCTGCCCGGTGAACCAGGTGGCCCGCGCCCGCAAGGCGATGGAGGATGCCAAGGCCGCCGGCCATATCGCCTATGACGACCTGGTCGTGGACACCGAGGTCGCCAAGGTCTCGGTCGTGGGCATCGGCATGCGCAGCCATGCCGGGGTCGCCGCGCGCATGTTCAAGGCACTGGCCGATGAAAACATCAACATCAAGGTGATCTCCACCAGCGAGATCAAGATTTCGGTGCTGATCGACCGCAAGTATATGGAACTGGCGGTTCAGGCGCTGCATGATGCCTTCGAACTGGAAAAGCCCTGAATCCGGGCCGATAGGCTGAAGCGGGAGGATTATGCCCGAACGCAAGGAAAGCGACTCGCGCAAGCTGCTGCTGCGGCTGCGCGAAACCTTGGCCGCCCCCGGGGGCGGCCAGGACCGTCTGGACCAGATCACCCATCACATCGCCGATTCGATGGGAACCGAGGTCTGCTCGATCTATCTTTTCCGCGATCCCGACACGCTTGAGTTGTGCGCGACCGAGGGGCTGAAGCCCGAATCGGTGCACAAGACCCGGCTGCGCCTGGGCGAGGGGCTGGTCGGCCGCGTCGCCCGCACCGGGCGGCATGTGAACACCGCCAACGCCCCCGCCGAGCCCGGTTTCCGCTACATGCCCGAGACCGGCGAGGAGGTTTATTCCAGCTATCTCGGCGTGCCGATCCAGCGCGTGGGCGAAAAGCTCGGCGTGCTGGTGGTGCAGTCCCGCGACGCCCGCCAGTTCAGCGAGGACGAGGTCTACGGCCTGGAAGTCGTCGCCATGGTGCTGGCCGAGATGGCCGAACTGGGCGCCTTTCTGGGCACCCAGGCCGACAGCCTGCCGCATCTCCACCGCTTTCCGGTCATGTTGCGCGGCGGCACCGGGCAGGAGGGTTGCGCCGAGGGCCGCGTCTGGCTGCACGAGCCGCGCGTCGTGGTCACGAACCCGGTCGCCGACGATCCGCTGAAGGAAAAGGCCCGGCTGAACGAGGCCGTGGCCATGCTGCGCACCACCGTCGATTCGATGCTGGCCGCCACCGACATGGGGGCGGGCGATTCGGCCGAGGTCATGGAAACCTATCGCATGTTCGCCCATTCCCGCAGCTGGCTGCGCCGGATGGAAGAGGCGATCGATCTGGGCCTGTCCGCCGAGGCCGCGGTCGAGAAAGAGCAGAGCCAGGCCCGTGCCCGGCTGGAAAGCGCCGCCGATCCCTATCTGCGCGACCGGCTGCACGACCTGGACGACCTGTCGAATCGGCTTTTGCGCATCCTGACCGGGCAGGGCCGCGACACTGGCGCCGAGATGCCCGACGATCCGATCCTGGTCGCCCGCAACATCGGCCCGGCCGAGCTGCTGGATTACGGCCGGCGCCTGAAGGGCGTGGTGCTGGAAGAGGGCTCGGTCGGCAGCCATGCCGCCATCGTGGCTCGGGCGCTGGCGATCCCGCTGGTGATCCATGCCGAGCGCATCACCTCCGAGGCGCTGAACGGCGATCCGATCCTGGTGGACGGCGACATGGGCGTGGTGCATCTGCGCCCCGAGGACACGGTCGCCAAGGCGTTCCGCGACAAGATGGCCATGCAGGCCGAGGCGCAGAAACGCTACGCCGGGCTGCGCGACCTGCCTGCCACCGCCAAATGCGGCGCGACGGTCCAGCTTTACATGAATGCGGGACTGATGGCCGACCTGCCCAGCCTGGAAAGCTCGGGCGCCGAAGGGGTGGGGCTGTTCCGCACCGAGCTGCAATTCCTGACCCGGACCCGTGTGCCGCGCCGGGGCGAGCTGGCGGCGCTTTACGCCTATGTCCTGGACAACGCCCATGGCAAGCCGGTGATGTTCCGCACGCTGGACATCGGCTCGGACAAGGTGCTGCCCTACATGAAGCCGCAGGACGAGCCGAACCCGGCCATGGGCTGGCGGGCGATCCGCGTGGGGCTGGACAAGCGCGGCGTGCTGCGGATGCAGCTGCAGGCGCTGATCCGCGCCGCGGTCGGGCGGCCGCTGCATGTGATGTTCCCCTTCATCACCGAGATGGGCGAGTTCGAAGAGGCGCACAAGCTGCTGATGGAGCAACTGGCGCGCGAACAGCGGCTGGGTCATGCGATGCCCTCGGACATCCGGGTCGGCGCGATGCTCGAGACGCCCTCGCTGGCCTTTGCGCCGAAGAAGTTCTTCGAGATGTGCGATTTCATCTCGGTCGGCGGCAACGACCTGAAGCAGTTCTTCTTTGCTGCCGACCGCGAGAACGAGCGGGTGCGGCGGCGCTATGACACGCTGAACACTTCGTTCATCTCGCTGCTGGACCAGATCGTGCAGCGCTGCGACGAGGCGCGGGTGCCGGTGTCGTTCTGCGGCGAGGATGCCGGCCGGCCGATCGAGGCGGTGACGCTGGCGGCGCTTGGCTTCCGGCGGCTGTCGATGCGTCCGGCCTCGATCGGGCCGGTCAAGCACCTGATCCGGCGGGTCGACCTGAGCGAGTTGAGGCGGCTGATCGACGATGCCCGCGCCCTGGGCGAGACGAACCTGCGCCGCAGCATCACCGACTGGCTGGCGCGGCAGTGACCGACGCGCGGGCCGTCTGCGGGGCCTGTCAGGAAAAGCGCAGGCGCCCGTCCGAGCCTTGCTCGCGCCGGACCCTGATGCCGTAAAGCCGGGTCAGGTTCCCGGCGGTCATGGTTTCGTCGACGGGACCGCAGGCGATCACGCCGTGGCGATTCATCAGCAGGGCGTCGTCGCCAAGCGCGGCCGCCTGGTTGGGGTCGTGGCTGGACAGGATCACGCCGATGCCCGCGCGGGCCAGCCCCCGGACCGCCCGGCCCACCCGGATCCGGTTGGCGAAATCAAGGCTTGCCGTCGGCTCGTCCATGACGATGGCGCCGGCATCCTGCGCCAGTGCGCGGGCGATCAACACAAGCTGGCGCTGGCCGCCCGACAGCCGCGTCACCTCGGAATGCGCGAGATCGGCGATGCCGAGCGTATCCAGCGCCGCCATGGCCCGCTCGGCCTCGGCCTTGCCGGGACGGTCGAAGGGCCCCAGGCCGGCGGCCGCACCCATCAGCACGATGTCGAGCGCGCTGAAGGCGAAGGGCGTGGCCAGCGCCTGCGGCACATGCGCCAGGTGGCGGGCGATCCGGGCGCGCGTCAGCCGGGCCAGCGGCCGGCCGTCCAGCGCGATCTCGCCCGCGATGGGCGGGATCAGGCCCAGCAGGGTGCGGAACAGCGTCGTCTTGCCGGCGCCGTTCGGACCCAGAAGGCACAGCACCCGCCCCGCATCGAGGCGCAGCTCGATACCTGCGATCAGTGCCTTGCCGCGATGGCCGACGGCAAGGCCGTGGGCCTCGATCAGCGGGGTCACTCGCTCCATGGCCTTGCCCCGCGTGCCAGCAGCCAGACGAAGACCGGAGCACCCAAGACCGCCGTCAGGATGCCCAGCGGCACTTCCAGCGTCGCGATGCTGCGGGCGGCGGTGTCGACCAGCACCATGAAGCCCGCGCCGATCAGGATGGCGGCGGGCAGCAGCCGGTCGAAGCGCGGCCCGGTGAGCAGCCGTGCCATATGCGGCACCATCAGCCCGATCCAGCCGATCACCCCGGCCAGCGCCACCGCTGCCGCCGTCATCAGCGTGGCGCAGGCGATGACCAGCAGCCGCAGGCGCGTCGCATCGATGCCCATGGCCCGGGCCTCGTCATCGCCCATGGCCAGCAGCCCGATCCGCCAGCGCAGGGCCAGCAGCGGTGCGGCGCCGATCAGCAGCGCGGGAAGCGCAGCCGCCAGATCGGGGCGCTTCACGCCGGCAAGGCTGCCCATCAGCCAAAAGGTGATCGCGGGCAATTGCTGCTCGGGGTCCGCCAGCAGCTTGACCAGCGAAATGCCGGCTCCCGCCAGGGCCCCGATGGCGATGCCGCACAGCACCATGACCAGCACCTGTCCGGTGCCCCGCAGCGCCAGGGTCAGGCCCAGGACCAGCCCCACCGTGGCCAGCCCCATGGCAAAACCCAGAAGCTGGATCGCCATCACCGGCAGGCCCAGCAGCAGGCCCAGCACCGCGCCGAAGCCCGCGCCCGCGGACACGCCCAGAATATCCGGCGAGACGAGCGGGTTGCGGAACGTGGTCTGATAGGCCGCCCCGGCTGCCGCCAGCGCCGCGCCGACCATGGCGGCGGCCATCACCCGCGGCAGGCGGATGTTCCACAGCACCGTGACCGCCTGCGCATCCGACCTGTCGCCGGACAGAACCGCCAGAATCCGGCCGGGCGACAGGGCGAAGGGCCCGATCGCCGCCGCAGCCATCATCGCCACGACGAGCCCCAGCGCCAGCATCCCGGTCAGGCGCCGGTCACTCACCCAGCAGGCCCGTCAGCGCAGCCTCGTCGGGGCGCATGCCATAGAAGAGGTCGTAGAAATCGGCGATCTCGGCGCGCAGGTCGCCTGTCGCGGCGGTGGGATAAAGCTTGTGCGACAGCCAGACCAGTCCCGCCAGCCGGTTGACCGAGGGCGGCGCGTCGATGAAGCCGAAGGGCGCCGCGGGCGCCAGGTAGACCCGGCCGTTCGCCACCGCCGGGATGCCCTGCCATTCCGGCATCCGCCCGACATTGGCGGCAAAATCCCGGTCGATGGTGATGATGACCTCGGGCGCCCAGGCCTGGACCTGTTCGGGCGACACGGTGGCAAGGCCGCGGGTTTCGGCCTCGGCCAGGTTGCGGGCGCCGACCCGCTCGATGATCTCGGCATTGATCGAGCCCCTGGCAGGGGTCTCCAGCCCTTCGGGGCCGCGCGCCAGATAGACAGTCGGGCGGTCCTGCTCCGGTATCCCGGCCAGAAGGGCGTCGAGATCGGCAAGGGTTCCTTCGGCATAGGCCGCCAGTTCCTCGCCGCGCCCGGGCACGCCGAGGATGCCGGCCATCTCTCGGATCCCCTGCGGCATATGCGCGAAGCTGCCGTCGATCAGGGCATAGGGCAGGCCCAACTGGTCCTGGATGCGGGCGGCAAGGTCGATATAGGTGTCGTTGACGGTTCCGTAATCGACGATCAGGTCGGGGCCGGAGGACAGCAGGACCTCGAGGTTCAGCGTATCGCCCCTGCCGGTCAACCGGCCCAGCTCGGGCAGGCCGGCCGCGTCGGGGCGCAGGAAGGGCAGCGCCTCGGGCTTGGGGGCGCTGACCCAGCCGACCATCGCCTCGGGCTTCAGGGCATAGAGCAGCACCGCGGCCGGGGGGCCGGCGGCAAAGACCCGCGCCGGATCGGCGGGGATCTGCACCGTGCGACCCGTGGCGTCGGTGACGGTCCGTCCTTCGAAGGCCGGTGCGGGCAGGGCGAATGCCGCCGCCAGCAAGGCGCCGACAAGAAGGCGGCGGGAAAGCGGCATCATGGCGCGGCTCCGAATTCGGCCTTGATGTCGATCAGCGGCGTGCCGTCCAGGCAGTCGAGCCCGCGCACGGTCAGCACCGGCCCTTCGACGGCCAGAAGCCGCACGATGGACGAGGCGACCGGATTGGGCCGCACGGGCGAGCGCAGGGCGAAAGTCCCCGTCGCGCGGTCGCCGTAATTGGGGTTCTGCAACACCAGGTCGCGCCGCGCCTGATCCATCCAATAGAGGATCTGCAGGTGGCCGTGTTTCGCGATGCCCGAAAGGCCCGGGGTCCAGGGTTCGAAGACCTCGATCCGGCAGGCGGGGCCGTTGTCCGGGTCGCCCCGGCGCGGGCATTCGCCGCGCCTGGTCCATGGCGTATGGATGCGGCCGATGAACCAGAGCTGCGCGTCGAAGCGCTCCGGCATCGGCACGGCCAGCTCATGCGGCCGGATGGGATCGGCGCAGGTCTCAGCCATCCGTCCCGACCATCACGTCGGACGCCTCGATCACCGCCGAGGCGCGGGTGTCGACCGTCGGTCCAAGTGCGGCCCCGGCGATCTCGATCACGGTGCCGGGCAGGATCTTTCTGGCGCTGAGCTTCATGGCGATGACCTCGGGATCTGGTGTTCAGGCGGTCGCGGGGTGTGAGCAGGCGTCCCGCAGCCATGCGAAGACCCGTTCTTCATCGGCAGGCAGCGGCTGGGCCTGTCCATCCGAGAAGGCAAGGAAGGCATCGAGCCATGCCGGCGAGACGCCGACCAGCACCGGGATCCCCCGCGCGCAGGCGTCGCCGATGGCGGTGACGAGGCCGCGCCCGGCGGCCTCCTGCTTGCCGAATTTGTTGACGACCAGTCCCTGCGCCCCGGGCAGCCGTTCGTGGACGACCAGCACCGCCTGCTCCAGTGCGCCGGCATCCAGACGGCAGCCGGTGACGCCCGGTTGCAGTGGAAAGCTGATGTCGTGCCGCGCCCCGTCGGGCAGCAGGGCAAGGACGATATGGCATTTTTCCTGTGCGAGATCCGGGTCGACCGGCTGCACCGTCCCCGCAAGCCCGATCCCCGCGTGCGCCGCCCGCTCGGCCACGCCGGTCAGCACCGCGTCGGTCCTGCGCTCGTCGTCCGAGCAGACATATCGGATATCCATGCCCATTCCTCCCTGGCCCTGCGGTTGGCCTGCCTAACGATGTGCATGATGAAGCATATCGTGTCCCGATGACAAGGGGGCGGAATTGTCGCGGGGTTGCCGAAAGCCTCTGCGCCCGGGCGAGCATTCCCGATCCGCTGTGCCCCGATCCTGGCACGCCAGCACCTCGTATCACAGGGTATTCCCGCGGCTGGACCGGCGGGCGACCTGACCGTTTCGTCCTGGGACGCTGCCTCCTTGTGCACATCGGACAATGACAATGCGATCCTGCCCGACGATTCGTCGTAGAACGCTTATGCTTGGGTGGACGGCGCCATGTTTTTCAATCCTGCGCGGTGTGGTCTTCGCCGTGAGGATATGCCTTGGCCTCAGCCTCACAATTCATGCGACAGATTCGGCCCATCCGGCTGGCGGTCGGCGGCGTGCCCGGGACGGGTTGCGATACGTCGCAACCACCTACTCCAAGCCGCAATTCGGCCTTTTCGGAGCATGCCTGCACATGCCGGCGCCCGCATGGGGCGGCGTAGAAACGATAATGATGTCTGGATGATAAATGGCGGACCCGGAGCGATTCGAACGCCCGACCCCCAGATTCGTAGTCTGGTGCTCTATCCAGCTGAGCTACGGGTCCGCTGTGAGGCGGTGATTTAGAGTGAGCGCCGGGGGGGCGCAAGGCCAAAATGAGCTTCGGCGGAAACTTTTTCTGACATCGGCGTCAGCGCTGGCCTGCCGCAGCCTCTACCTGCGCGGCAAGCCCGGCCAGTTCGCGCGGCAGGTGCAGGATGAACTGCGTGCCTTCCTCGTCGCTGCGCAAAAGCTCCAGCCGGCCGCCGTGATTGCGCACCAGGTCCGCCGCGATGGCAAGGCCAAGCCCGGTGCCGCCCTTGCGCGAGCCGCCCGAGAAGGGCTGGAACAGGAAATCCCGCGCCTTTTGGGGCAGGCCGGGGCCGGTATCGCCGATGCGGATCCACCATTCCTGCTCGTCCTCGCCGGCGCCGATCTCGATGGTGCCGGGCCGGCGCGTGGCCTCGATGGCCTGCCGCGCATTGCGCACCAGGTTCGACAGCACCCGGAACAGCTGGTCGCGGTCGGCGCGGATCATCAGGCTGGGCGGGATGTCGGTCAGGAACTCGATGGGCTCGGCCCCGTCCGGCCGGTCGGAGGCCAGCGCCTCGCCCTCGGTCACCTCGGTCACCAAGGCCGAGAGGTTGAAGCGCGACAGGGCCGGCGCCGGCTCTTCGGCCTTGCCGAAGGCCAGCGTCGTCTCGCACAGGTTCACCGCGCGGCTGATCGAATTCACCAGCTTGGGCGCGGCGCGGCGCACGGCGGGGTCGGCGCTGGTCTCCAGCCGGTCGGCAAAGATCTGCGCCGTGGTCAGGATGTTGCGCAGGTCGTGGCTGATGCGAGCCACGGCCTGGCCCAGCTGCGCCAGCCGGTCCTTTTGCTTCAACGCCGAGGTGACGGTGCGCTGCATGGCGGCCAGCGCCGTCTCGGCCTCGTTCAGTTCGGTCAGCCGCGCGTTGGGGGTGATGATCGAGCGCGCGTCCTCGGGCGCATTGGCATAGGCGGTCATGTGGCTGATGACGCGCCGGATCGGCACCAGCAGCAGCCGCTGCGCCGCCAGGTTCAGAAGCAGCGCGGTCAGGACCGAGAAGGCGGCCGAGATCAGCAACAGCCGCAGGCCGTAATCGATCATCTCGGTGCGCAGCCGCTCGGTGTCGGTGGTGATCTCGATCAGCTGGCCGGCCTGGTTCACCGGCGCGCCGATCACCCGGATCACCCGGTTCTGCGGATCGGCCAACTGCGCCATGCCGTCGCGGATCGAGGTCCAGAACGGCTGGTCGCGCAGATCGTAGGTGGCCGCGATCGGCCCGGGAATGGGCGAGGACAGCACAAGCTGGCGCACGTCGTTGCGCCGCAGGACGACGTTGAAGACGCCGGCATTCTCCAGCAGTTCCGATTCCAGGTCCGCGGCCAGTGATTCGTCCGTCGCCAGCAGCGCAAGGCTGGCGATCTGCGCCCGCTCCAGCCGCGATTCCAGGAAATCCAACCGATAGTTCGCGATCGAGGGCAGCAGGATCAGCAATTCGGCCAGGAGCACGAAAATGCCCGTGATCACCGCGAATCGGCCCGATAAGCTATTCAGGGGCATGGTGAGCTTTGCTATTCCCTTCGTCTCGGCGCCGTTGCTTCACATAGTGGCTGACATTACGCAGTTCAAACCTGCGTGACATGGTCCCGGTTCCCCGGAACCCGCAACTGTGGCGAAATCCGTTCTATGTGGTTGACTTGGTCTGCGGGGGCGACTATCCAGCGGGCCTCGAATGACCGGCGCGTCTTGCGTGGGCCGATGGCCCATACCCTGGCACGCCCTGACCCGGAGTTGAAAGATGTCGAAACGCACCTACCAGCCGTCGAACCTGGTTCGCGCCCGCCGCCACGGCTTTCGCGCACGCATGGCGACCAAGGGCGGCCGCCGGGTGATCAACGCCCGCCGCGCCAAGGGCCGCAAGACCCTCAGCGCGTAAGCCCTCGCGCCGCAGGGCGTGGGCTTGCCGTGATGGACAGCGCCACCAGAACCGCCGCCGCTGACCGGACCGTCGCAGATGCGATTCCGGACAGGGCGGCTTCTGACGTTTCGGGGATGCGACTGGAAACCCTGCGCAAGCGGGCGGATTTCCTGCGCGCGGCCTCGGCCCGCCGGCAGGGCATGCCGGGCTTTCTGCTCCAGGCCCGTCGCCGGCCCGAGGGCGAGGCGGGGCAGGCGATCCGCGTCGGCTTCACCTGTTCGAAGAAGCTGGGCAATGCCGTGACGCGCAACCGCGCCAAGCGCCGGCTGCGTGCCTTGGCGCGCGAAGTCATGCCGGGCGTGGCGCGGCCGGGCTGGGATTATGTGCTGGTCGGGCGCCCCGGCGCCACGGTCGAGCGCGGCTTCGCCGAGTTGCGGGCCGATCTTGCCGCCGCACTGGCGCGGGTGCACGGATCATCGCGCGAGGCCGGGAAATGAGCCCCTTCGCGCATCTTTTGGCGCTGCCGGTGCGGGCCTATCGACTGGTGGCCAGCCCTTGGGTCGGGCATGGCTGCCGTTTCCAGCCGACCTGTTCGGCCTATGCGCTCGAGGCGCTGGAACGGCATGGTGCGGCTAAGGGCGGCTGGCTGGCGGCGCGGCGGGTCTGCCGTTGCCATCCCTGGGGCGGGCATGGCTTCGACCCCGTGCCGGGGAGCGAGGCGCCGCGGCAGGACTGACGCGGCGCTTTCATGCTAATCAGGGCGCCAAGGCGCGATAAGGATCGACAGATGCGGGACGAGACCGGCGAGACCCAGGATCTTGAAGCGGAGGAGATCCATCCGCTGTTTCACGGCGCGCCCGGCTCGACCGAGTTCCGCAAGCTGCGCAAGCGCCTGGTGCGCGAGACCCGCGCCGCGATCGAGACCTATGACATGATCCGCCCCGGCGACCGCTGGTTGGTCTGCCTGTCGGGCGGCAAGGACAGCTATACGCTGCTTGCCGTGTTGCACGAGCTGAAATGGCGCGGGCTCCTGCCGGTCGAATTGCTGGCCTGCAATCTCGACCAGGGCCAGCCGGGCTTTCCGGCGACCGTCCTGCCGGAGTTCCTGACCCAGCGGCAGGTGCCGCACCGCATCGAATACCAGGACACCTATTCCATCGTGAAGGAAAAGGTGCCCGAGGGCCGGACCTATTGCAGCCTGTGCTCGCGCCTGCGCCGGGGCAATCTCTACCGCATCGCCCGCGAAGAGGGGTGCCAGGCCGTGGTGCTGGGCCATCACCGCGACGACATCCTAGAAACCTTCTTCATGAACCTGTTCCATGGCGGCAGGCTGGCCTCGATGCCGCCGAAGCTGTTGAACGAAGAGGGCGACCTGAACGTGCTGCGCCCGCTGGCCTTCGTGGCCGAGGCCGATTGCGACCGTTTCGCCCGCGCGATGAACTATCCGGTGATTCCCTGCGACCTGTGCGGCAGCCAGGAAGGGTTGCAGCGCATGCAGGTCAAGAGGCTGCTGGACGAATGGGAATCGCGCAGCCCCGGCCGGCGTCGGGTGATGTTCCGGGCGCTGATGAACGTGCGCCCCTCGCATCTGCCGGACCCCAAGCTGTTCGACTTCACCGCGCTCATGCCGGATATGTCGGATTTTAGGGAAAAAGACGTCCCGATCCTGCGCGAACATTAACGGAACGAAAAGCTTCGCCGGTCTAGCCTGCGATCCGTGGAACAAGATTCGGATCAGGCAATGGCTTACGGAATCGCGGCGGCCGCGTCACGGCTGGCAAGGCTTGTCAGGGGCGAGGGGGCGACACGGGGCAAGGTCCGGCTTGCGCTGGTCCTGCGGGTCGAGAATGTCGAGGTGCTGCGCGACAGTATCGGCCCGGCGCTGCTGGAGCAGATGCTGGACCGTCTCCTGTTGCGACTGGTGGCGGAACTGCGGTTGTTGCCCCAAGGATGCAGTCGCGGCTGTGGTGAAATCCTGGGCCTTCTTGCCTTCGGGGGCTGTCAGGCGGTGCCTGGGCTGCTGGCGCGTTTGCAGGCCATCTGCGCGGACGGGATCGGCCTGCCTGGGCTGCGCATCCGCCCACTGGTGAATGCTGCGATCGTTGGAGACGAAACCGGCCGGCAGGGGGCGGCGGCGCTTTACGCCCATGGCCGGCTGGCCTTGCAGGGGTCCGGCCCGCTTTCGCCCGTGGGGCAAGTCCGCTATGTCGAAACCGGGCGGGAGGCTGCGCCCCCTGCCTTGGCGCTCGACCGCGTCGGACTGTTGTTCCAGCCCCAGCTTTGCTGCGATACGGGTCAGGTAGCGGCGCTGCGGGTTCTGCCCCGGATATGGCTGGACGGCGGCGACAGTTGCGGGTTGGCCGAACTTGAGCTGCGGCTTGATGACGGGACGTTGGGACAGGTCGTCGCCGATGTGCTGCGCCAGGCTTTTGCCGGCCTCAGGGGCTGGGACCGCCTGGGCAGGCCGGTGCCTCTGCTGTCCCTTCCGTTGTCCGACAGGGTGCTGGGGGACGCCTCCATCGCAGATACGATCCTGTGGGAGCTGGACCGGAACGACCTGGCCCCGCAGCGGCTGGAAATCGAGGTGAGCGAGCCGATCGGCCGCAGCGGCGGCCGCATGCCGGTGACCGCCAGCTTACGGCGGCTGAGGGCCGCAGGCTGCGCCATCGCCCTGGGCGACTTCGGCACCGGCAGCGCCGGGCTGGACGATCTGCGCCGCTTCGGCATCGGCCGGGTGCGGATCGGGCGCGGGTTCGTTTCCGGCTGCGACCGGCATGCGGACCAGCAACGCATGATCCTGGCCATCCTCGCGCTGGCGGACCACCTGGGCCTTGCCACCCTGGCCGATGGGGTGGCGACGCAAGAAGAGAATGCCTTCCTGGCCCAGATCGGCTTCAACGCGGTGCAGGGGCCGGCCGTGGTGCCGCCGCTGGAGGCTGCGGCGGTCGACGGCTTCCTGCTGGATCGCGACCAGTCGCTGCCCGCGCCCTTCGACCTGCGCCGCAAGGCGTGAAGGCCGGGAAAGATCCGGCATGGGACGCGGTGCTGGCCGAAATAGGCGCGGGCGCGTGACATGCCGGTTCGATGCGGAACGGCGCCGGGGCAAGGCGGGCAGAGCCTCGGGTCGGGTGGAAACTGACCCGGTTTTCCGGCAAATTCCCTTGACCTTTGCCGGTCGCTTCTGTTGAAGCGGCCCGAACCCTCAGACTGGGTGACGACGAAGGGCTGGTCCGGAATGCAAGACAACAACCGCAACCTCATCCTGGCGATGGTGCTTTCCGCCCTCGTCATGCTCGTCTGGTCGATCTTCTTCGCCCCCGAGCCGGTGCCGCCCGCGCAGGATACGCCAGCGGCCAGCACCCAGGGCACGGCCCAGCCCGAGGCCGGCGGTCCTGCGACGCCGGGTGCGGTGCCGCAAGGCGCGGCGCCGGAGCTGGAGGCAGCGGCGGCCAGCAGCGATCCCTCGGCCAATGCCGGGCGGGTGGCGATCGAATCCTCCTCGCTTGCGGGCACGATCTCGCTTGCGGGCGGTCGCATCGACGATCTTGAACTGACCGGCTACCGCGAGACGTTGGATACCAGGTCGCCCTTCGTGCGCCTGCTGTCGCCGACCGCGCAAACCACCGTGCAGGCCGAGGGCAGCCCGGTGGCGCCGGGCGGCGGTGCGGAACTTGCGGTGCAGAAACCCTATTACGCGGTCTATGGCTGGATGCCGGCGGCCGGCACCGATCCGGCGCTGGTTCCCGGCCCGGCTACGGTGTGGGAGGTCGAATCCGGCGCGAAGCTCGGCCCCGGCCAGCCGGTCACGTTGCGCTGGGACAACGGCGCCGGGCAGATCTTCCGCCGCACCTATGAGCTGGACGACAAGTTCCTGTTCACCGTGACCCAGACGCTGGAGAATACCGGGACCGCGCCCTTCTCGGCGGCGCCCTACGGCATCCTGGCGCGTCACGGCAAGCCCGACACCCAGAACTTCTTCGTCCTGCACGAGGGCGCAGTCGGCATGACCGACGGCAAGCTCTTGGAAAAGAAATACAAGGACATGACCAAGCTCGACCCGCTGCCGGGCGAGGGGCCTGCCGAGCTGGTCGAGGTGCAGGAGAACGGCTGGATCGGCTTTACCGACAAGTACTGGATGACCACCCTGGCACCCGCGCCTGGCCAGTCCTTTACCGCGGTGGCGAAATACGCCCCCGGCGCCGACATCTACCAGACCGAGGCGCGGATGCCGGTGCAGACCGTCGCCCCCGGCGCGACCGGCACCAGCTCCAGCTATCTTTTCGCCGGCGCCAAGGTCTGGGAGGTCATCAACGGCTATCAGACCAATCCCGGCATCGACCGTTTCGTCGATTCCATCGACTGGGGCTGGTTCTACTTCCTGACCAAGCCGATCTTCCGCCTGCTGCACTGGCTGCATGGCATGATCGGCAACATGGGCTGGGCGATCATCGCGCTGACCTTCGTGCTGAAGCTGCTGGTCTTCCCGCTGGCGCGCAAATCCTACATCTCGATGGCGAAGATGAAGGAGCTGCAACCGCAGATGGAGGCGATCAAGGAACGCACCGGCGACGACCGGATGAAGTTCCAGAAAGAGGTGATGGAGCTTTACAAGCGCGAAAAGGTGAACCCCGCCGCGGGCTGCCTGCCGGTGCTGCTGCAAATCCCGATCTTCTTTGCGCTCTACAAGGTGATCTTCGTCACCATCGAGTTGCGCCACGCGCCCTGGATCGGCTGGATTCGCGACCTTGCGGCGCCCGATCCGTCGAGCCTGTGGAACCTGTTCGGCCTGCTGCCCTGGGCGGCGCCGGGCCAGGGCAGCTTCCTGCACAGCTTTACCCTGCCGGTGCTGGCGATCCTGCTGGGCGTTTCGATGTGGATGCAGCAAAAGCTGAACCCGGCCCCCACCGATCCGGCGCAGAAGATGATCTTCGCCTGGATGCCCTGGGTGTTCATGTTCATGCTGGGCGGCTTTGCCTCGGGGCTGGTGCTTTACTGGATCACCAACAACACCATCACCATCATCCAGCAGTATACGATCATGTCGATGCACGGCCACCGGCCGGACTTCTTCGGCAATATCCGCTCCAGCCTGCCCTCGCGGGCCAAGGCAGGGGACAAGGGCGGGGACAAGGGCGGCAAATGACCGCCCGCATCGCCCGGATACGCCGGCATCCGATCAAGGCGATCGGCGGCGAGGACCTGCGCCGCACCCGTCTGGATGCGGCGCGACGCCTGCCGGGGGACCGGCTCTGGGCCCTGCTGACCGAGGGGGGGGAGCGCCATGCCGGCGATGTGCCGGGGCGCTGGCTGCCGAAATCCTGTTTCCTGCGCGGTGCGGCTTCGGCCGGGCTGCAGGCCGTCCAAGGCGGCTGGGGAGAGGGGGCGGAGGGGGGTCGCATCCGCCTGACCCATCCCGACCTGCCCGACCTGGATTTCGACCCCGCGACCGAGGGGCCGCGTCTCGTGGAATGGGTGCGCCCGCTCTGGTCGGCGGAAAAGCCGGCGCCGACGCGGCTCGTGCGCGGTCCGACAGGCTGGACCGACGCGAACCAGCCCTGGATCTCGATCCTGTCGCTGTCGAGCCTGGCCGACCTGGAAGCGCGGCTGGGCAAGCCTCTGGGCGTCGAACGCTGGCGCGGCAACCTCTGGCTGGAGGGCTGGGCGCCTTATGCCGAGCGTGACCTGATCGGCCATGTGCTGACCGTGGGCACGGTCGAGCTGCGCGTGACCGAAACCATCGGCCGCTGTCCGGCGACCAGTGCCGATCCTGCCACGGGCCGCATCGACATCGACATGCCCGCGGCGCTGGAGGCGCAATTCGGCCATCGCGATTTCGGCATCTATGCCGAGGTGGTGACCGGCGGCGACATCGCCCTGGGTAACGAGGTGCAAGCATGAAGGTCGCCTTTCCCATCGCCCCCGAGCCCGACGCCGAGTCGGCCGAGGCCGCGCGCCTGCTCTTTGCCGGCCCGGTGGATTTTCTGAAGGGCGTGGTCGCCATGGACGGGCTGCCGCCCGCGGATCGTCCCGAGGTCTGCTTTGCCGGCCGCTCGAATGCCGGCAAGTCCAGCCTCATCAACGCGCTGACGGGGCGCAAGTCGCTGGCGCGCGCCTCGAACACGCCGGGCCGCACGCAGGAGATCAACTATTTCACCCTGGGCGAGCGGGCCTATCTGGTGGACCTGCCGGGCTATGGTTTCGCCAAGGCGCCGGTCGCGGTGGTGGCGAAATGGCAGGCGCTGCTGAAGAATTACCTGTCCGGCCGGCCGACCCTGCGCCGGGCCTTCACGCTGATCGATTCGCGCCATGGCGTGAAGGATGTCGATCACGAGATCATGAAGCTGCTGGACCGCTCGGCCGTGCCCTTCCAGGTCGTGCTGACCAAGGCCGACAAGATCGGCGCGCAGGCCATGGAGGCCACCGTCGCGCAGGTGCAGGAGGCGTTGCAAAAGCATCCCGCCGCCTATCCCGAGCTTGTGATCACAAGCTCGGAGAAGGGCCAGGGCATCGCCACGCTGCGCGCCATCATCGCCAGTCTTGACTGAGCCGAATCCTGGCCGCGGCGCTCTGGACTGATCGGCGCCCGCGTCCTAGGGTCGGTTGCGACGAACAGGGGCCTTCGATGAGAAAGCAGAAGATGAACCGTGACTGGATCGCCACCGCCCGCACTCTGTCCGAGGCCCTGCCGTATATGCAGCGCTATTCGGGCGCCGTGGTGGTGGTGAAGTTCGGCGGCAATGCCATGGGCGACGATGAGGCCATGGCCGAATTCGCCCGCGACATCGTGCTGATGAAGCAGGTCGGCATCCATCCGGTCGTCTGCCACGGCGGCGGCCCGATGATCAACGACCTGCTGGGCAAGCTGGGCATCGAAAGCCGCTTCGTGCGCGGCAAGCGCGTCACCACCCGCGAGACGGTCGAGGTGGTCGAGATGGTGCTGTCGGGCCTTGTGAACAAGCGCATCGTGCAGGCGATCAACGATGCCGGCGGCCGCGCGGTCGGCATTTCCGGCAAGGACGACGACCTGATGGTCTGCGAGCCGGACGACCCGGAGCTGGGCTTTGTCGGCCGCCCGGTCGAGATGAACGTGCAGATCATCCGCGACCTCTACAATGCCGGGCTGATCCCGGTCATCGCCCCGGTGGCGACGGGGATGGAGGATAACGAGACCTTCAACGTCAACGGCGACACGGCGGCGGGGGCGATAGCCGGCGCGCTCAGGGCCGACCGGCTGCTGCTTCTGACGGATGTCGCGGGCGTCAAGGATGCCTCGGGCGAGGTGTTGACCGCGATGCATCCCGACCAGGTGCGGGCGATGATCGCCGACGGCACCATCGCCGGCGGCATGATCCCCAAGACCGAGACGGCGCTGAAGGCGCTGGACGAGGGCGTGCGCGCGGTGGTGATCCTGGACGGGCGGGTGCCGAACGCTTGCCTGCTGGAATTGTTCACCGAGCATGGCGCGGGTTCGCTGATCCGCTCGACCGAGCCGCGGGTCAAGCCGCGCGGCTTGCGTCAGGGCGACAGCGGGCTGTGAGCCCAAGCGCGCGCGAGGGGTGAAGACAGGGCTTGCCCGCGCGGCGGAAGCTATGGCAGGCTCGGTCCCGCTGCCCAACCTTAACCGCATGACCGAAAAGGCAATTCGATGACTCCACTCGGACACTGCCGCCTGATCCTGACCCGTCATGCCAAATCGTCCTGGGACGATCCGGCGCAACCGGATCACGACCGGCCGCTGAACGCGCGCGGCCGCCGCTCGGCCCGTGAATTGGGCGATTGGCTGGCCAGCCGCGGCTATGAGCCCGAGGAGGTGCTGTGCTCGACCGCCGAGCGCACGCGCGAGACCTGGGCCGGCATCGCCATGGCGCCGCTGGAGGTGCGGCCGCATATCCGTTACGAGCCGGGCCTTTACCACGCCACGCCCGAGAAGATGCTGGAGATCCTGCGCAGCGCCTCGGCGCCCACGGTGATGATGATCGGCCACAATCCCGGCATCGCGGAATTCGCCGCCATGTTGCCGGCGCGGGCGCCGCTGGACCCGGATTTCCGTCGCTATCCGACGGCGGCGACCCTGGTGGTCGATTTCCAGATCGGCGCCTGGTCCGAACTGCGCCCGGCGCAGGGCAGCGTGCTGGATTTCGTGCGCATGGACGGGCGCGGCTAGGCGCCCATCCGCGTGACCATGCGGGCGGCGAACAGCCGCTCGACATCCTCGCCCCGGCACAGCTCGGTCGCGGGGGTCTGCACTGTCGCCGAGGCGGCGGCCGCCGCCAGCCCCAGCGCATCGCAGACCGGCCAGCCGCGGGCATGGCCCAGCGTGAAGCCGGCCAGGAAACTGTCGCCGGCGCCGACCTTGCTGACCACCTGCACCCGCGCGGCCTCGGCATGCCAGATGCCCTGGTCGGTGGCGATGATATTGCCGTCGCGACCGCGCGCCACGATCACCCCATGCGCCGCACCCGAGGCGACGAGCCCCGCCGCGAAGGCGGCCGTGTCGGCGCGATAGGGCAGGGGGCGGCCGGCCAGCCCCTGGGCCTCTTCGTCGTCCATGCGCAGGATCTCGACCCGGCGGTCGGTGGCGGATGCGACCTCGGCCAGCGCCTTGCCCGAGGTGTCGACGATCAGCCGCGCGCCGGTGCCGCGCAGCCGCTCGGCCAGCATGGCGGCAAAGCGCACCGGCACCCCCGGCGGGTTCGAGCCCGACAGCACCACCAGCGCACCGGGTGCAGCTGCCCCGGCGGCGGTGTCCAGCGCGGCCTCGACATCGGCCGCGGACCATTCCGGGCCGGGCATGACGAAACGGTATTGCTGGCGGATGGTGCGGTCGTCCACGGTCAGGGACTGCCGCGTCTCGCCCGGCGCGGGCAGGGTCATGAGCGGGATGCCGGTTTCCTCCAGCAGCCCGGCGATGCGTTGCCCGGTCGCGCCGCCAAGCGCCACCAGCGCGGTGCTGTCGCCACCCATGGCGCGGATCGCCCGGCTGACATTGATGCCGCCGCCGCCCGGGTCGAAGCGCGGCGCCTCGCAGCGCAGCTTGATGTCGGGCACCACCTGCCGCGCGGCGGTGGTGACGTCCAGCGCCGGGTTCAGCGTGATGGTCAGGATCGGTGCCTGGTCCATCATTCCCACCAGCGGTCGATGGTGGCGATGTCGTCGTCGGACCAGCCGAAATGATGGGCGAATTCATGGACCACGACATGCGCGACCAACTGGCCCAGCGTCACGTTCCCGCGCGAGGCCCATTCGTCCAGGATGGCGCGGCGGAACAGCCAGACCGTATCGGGGAAATGCTGGGGATCGGTCGCCGATTTCTCGGTCATCGGCACGCCGTCGTAAAGCCCGGTCAGCTCCAGCGGATCGTCGATCTCCAGCTCGTCCAGGAACTCTTCGCTGGCGAAATCCTCGATGCGCAGCACGACCTGCGCGGCGGGACCGGCGAATTCCGGCGGCAGCCCGGCGATCGCCTCGCGCGCCAGTTCCTCGATTATGGCCGCGTCGGGGGCCTCGGCATTCTTCCAGTCAAGCATCGGCTAACCTCTGTCTTTGGTCCCGATATGGACAAAAACCGCCGTTTGTGAAAGAGCGAAGCGGACAGGAGACCTCCCATGACCACCACCCGTTTCGCCCCTTCGCCCACCGGCCATATCCATGTCGGCAACCTGCGCACGGCGCTGATGAACTATCTGATCGCGCGCAAGGCGGGCGGCACCTTCATCCTGCGGCTGGACGATACCGACCGCGAGCGGTCCAAGCAGGAATATGCCGACGGCATCCAGCGCGACCTGGAATGGCTGGGCCTGACCTGGGACCGGATCGAGCGGCAGTCGGATCGGCTGGACCGCTATGCCGAGGCGGCCGAGGGGCTGCGCGCCGCCGGGCGGCTCTACGAGGTGTTCGAGACCCCGACCGAACTGGACCTGAAGCGCAAGAAGCAGCTCAACATGGGCAAGCCGCCGGTCTATGATCGCGCCGGCCTGAAGCTTTCGGCCGAGGACAAGGACAGGCTGCGCGCCGAGGGCCGTGCCGGCTATTGGCGCTTTCTGCTGGATCAGGAACGGATCGAGTGGGCCGACGGCATCCTGGGCGATATTTCCATCGATGCGGCCAGCGTCTCGGACCCGGTGCTGATCCGCGCCGACGGGCAGGTGCTTTATACCTTTGCCAGCTCGGTCGACGATGCCGAGATGGGCGTGACCCATATCGTGCGCGGCGCCGACCATGTCACCAATACCGCGACGCAGATCCAGATCATCCGCGCCCTGGGGTCCGAGCCGCCGGCCTTTGCCCATCACAGCCTGCTGACCGGCGCGCAGGGCGAGGAGCTGTCCAAGCGGCTGGGCACGCTGTCGATCCGCGACCTGCGCGAGAGCGGCGTGGCGCCCGAGGCGCTCTTGTCGCTGATGGCGCGGCTGGGCTCGTCGCAGCCGGTCGAGCTGAAGATGTCGCTGGACGAACTGGCCGAAGGGTTCGATCTGGGCCAGTTCGGCGCCTCGCCCACCAAGTTCGATGCCGAGGATCTGTGGCCGCTGACCCGCGAGGCGAACCAGTCGCGCCCCCTCGCCGAGGTCCGGGACCGCATTGCCGCGCTTGGCGTGCCCGACGAACTGGTCGAGCGGTTCTGGCGCGTCGCCTCGCAGAACATCACCAAGCTGGACGATCTGGCCGGCTGGTGGCAGATCTTCTCGACGGGGGCCGAGCCGCAGATCGATCCCGAGGATGCCGATTTCATCGCCGAGGCGATGAAGCTGCTGCCGCCGCCGCCCTATACCGATGCGACCTGGGGCGAGTTCACCAATGCGGTGAAACAGGCGACCGGCCGCAAGGGCAAGGGCCTGTTCATGCCGCTGCGCAAGGCGCTGACCGGCCAGGCGCATGGGCCGGACATGTCCGAGGTCATGCCGCTGTTGCAGGTCGTGCGCGCGCGCGGCTGATTTCAGCCCCGGTGCAATGCGAAAAGGCCGCCTGGGAAGGCGGCCTTTGCCATTTCGAGAACTGTTGTCTCAAGTCTCTGATTTGATCGTTTTGTTTGCCATGGCACACAATCGCCATGAGCGAGTCGGGGCAGATCCTGCCTGATAAACATGCAATCGTGACTGGGGGAATCCGGCAGTTCCCTGCCGTTTCACAACCGGGCGGGGGCAGACATGCACCCGCCCGGTCAGGTTTGAACAAACAACAAAAGAACCGCTTACCAAGGTTAACAAACAACCGCTTACGGAACGATGCCTGTATGCACTGCCGGCAGGAAGAAGGGAATATATCCATAAGTTAGGTTACGTTTGCTGACCTAATAACGGCAGCTCGTTGATTTCCCGGGGGCTGCAACTTCTGGCTGTAGATCGCGTCGGCAAGCGAAAGATCGCTTGCCCTAACTGACCTTGCGTCAATCGAATCCCGACGGGCAGTCGATCCGCGATGAAGCCATAATGCCCAATTCAACCAAGGACTGCCGGGTGATCCGTCCTTTCGCCCCTGGGTCGCATCGGGGTCGGGTATTTTCCTGCATCGCCTCTTGGGGCGTGCAGCCCGAAACCCGGCGCAGGCACCGCGAATCCCGCCTTCGTCCTTGCTATGCGGGGCAAAATCCCATAGCTAGCGCGCTGAAACAGGCGGGGGCGCGGGACGGCAGGTCCTGGCGCCGGTGAGGCCGTAATGCCTCTGGGACCCGCGCGATGGTTCGTGGATGAAGGAAGACAAATGCAGGTCAAGGAAACCCAGAACGAAGGGCTGAAGCGGGGCTATGAATTCACCCTGCCGGCGGCCGACCTGGCGGCGCAGGTGGATGCGAAGCTGAAAGAGGCCCAGCCCGAGGTCGAGATGAAGGGCTTCCGCAAGGGCAAGGTGCCGATGGCGCTGCTGAAGAAGCAGTTCGGCCAGCGTATCATGGGCGATGCTATGCAAGAGGCCATCGACAAGGCGCTGCGCGACCATCTGGAGAAATCGGGCGACCGTCCCGCCCTTCAGCCCAAGATCGAGATGGTCAACGGCGAGACCTGGAAAGAGGGCGACGACGTCGTCGTCACCGTCGCCTATGAGGCGCTGCCGGCTATTCCCGAAGCCGACCTCTCGGGCGTCGAGCTGGAGCGGCTGGTGGTTGAGGCCAGCGAGGAGCAGGTGACCGAGGCGCTGGAGAACCTGGCCAAGAACGCCCAGAGCTTCGAGGATCGCAAGAAGGGCACCAAGGCCAAGGACGGCGATCAGATCGTGATCGACTTCAAGGGCATGGTCGATGGCGAAGCCTTCGAGGGCGGCTCGGCCGAGGACTATCCCCTGGTGCTGGGCTCCAAGAGCTTCATTCCCGGCTTCGAGGAACAGCTGGTCGGCGCCAAGGCCGGCGACGAAGTCAAGGTCGAGGTGAAATTCCCCGAGGATTACGGCCACCCGGCTTTGGCCGGCAAGGACGCGGTCTTCGAGACCACCGTCAAGGCGGTGAAGGCGCCGAAGGCGGCCGAGATCGACGACGAACTGGCCAAGAAGTTCGGCGCCGAGAGCCTGGACGCGCTGAAGGGCCAGATCCGCGAGCGGCTGGAGGCCGAATACAAGGGCGCCTCGCGCCAGGTGCTCAAGCGCACGCTGCTGGATCGGCTGGACGAGATGGTCAAGTTCGACCTGCCCGAATCGCTGGTCGAGGCCGAGGCGCACCAGATCGCGCATCAGCTCTGGCACGAGGAGCATCCGGAGGAGCACGGCCATAACCATGGCGAGATCGAGCCGACGGACGAGCACAAGAAGCTGGCCGAGCGCCGCGTCCGCCTGGGCCTGCTGCTGGCCGAGATCGGCCAGAAGGCCGAGATCACCGTCTCGGATCAGGAGATGACCCAGGCCGTGCTGCGCCAGGCCCGTCAGTTCCCGGGCCAGGAGCGCGCCTTCTTCGAGTTCATCCAGCAGAACCCGCAGGCGCAGCAGCAGTTGCGCGCGCCGATCTTCGAGGACAAGGTCGTGGACCATATCGTCGAGGGCGCCAAGGTTTCGGAAAAGCCCGTGACCAAGGACGAGCTGGAAAAGGCCATCGAGGCCCTGGATCAGGTCTGATCCGCGTTTTGATCGCGATGAGAGAGGCCGCCCATTGAGGCGGCCTTTTTCGTTGTCGTGCCAAGGCGGTGCGGGCGGGATCGTGGCACCGTTGCGCAGGTGAGTATTTGTGGAACGAAGAAGTCTTGGCCGGACCGCGGGGGGATGCCGCGCTGGCGGCACGGAAAGGCTGACTAGGTATTGGGGAACGGACCGTTTGGCGTCAGAGTCGGTGCACGCGAGGATTGTGGTCGGCGGGGCCGCCGGGGTCGGGCCCCTCCATCGGGTCGTGCAGCAACGGGTCGTCGCGCAGGTCCGGCATATGCGCGCCGTGGCGCTTGTCTTGCGACGAAGCGCGGGGCTGCGGCGGGCTGGGCTTGCGGTCGATGATGTCGCGCACCATTGCCGCGGCATCGCCGAATTCCTGCACGATGGTGCTGGCTTGTCCGGCGACGGTGCGGAAGCCGGCCACGGCAGCCGTCAGCGCCCGCATCACGTTCTCGACGCCGTTGGTCAGGCTGGCGGTGTTGGCCTCGACCTCTTGCAGCAGGCCCTGCCGCGGTGGGCGGCGGCTGGGGCGGGGGTGCTTGGGTTCCGCTTCGGGCCTTGCCGTGCGGCGGGCTTCGTGCTGCCGAGGCGGGGGCGGCGCTGCAGGCTTGCGAGCGGCCGGATCGGGCGCGACATGCTGCGGCGCGAAGCTGTCGCGGCGGCGTTGCGGGGGCGTGTCTTGGGAGGCGAGGCCCAGCAGGTGCCGCGCGGCGATGACGCTGCCGGCGGTCAGGGCTGCCGCAGCCACCCCGGTGCCGCCCAGCACCAGCCATTTCGCCCCGCGAGAGGGGCGGGGCCAAGGCCGGCTGCCATCGGGCGAGACATCGCCATGCGGGGGGATGCGGCGCGATTCCACCGGCCCCGGTGGATGGCGATGCCCCTTGGGCACCGGGCGGGGGCCGAAGCGGGTCTGGCTGGTGTCATCGGCCTCGGTGTGGGTTATCGGCGGCAGGTCGTCCTGATGGCGCATTCCGGCAAATCCTCTGGCGAAGGGTCGCTTTGTGCCTCAACCCCGAAATCCGGCGAATGTTCCGCCGCCCGCGCGTCGTGGGCAAGGGGCGCTGCCGTCCGGGCATGAAAAAACGCGCCGAGGTTGCGGCGCGTTCTTCCGTTTTCCGATGAAGGCGCGATCAGTTCGCGGCTTCGTCCTCGTCGCGACCGGCCGAGCCGATGTCGTCGAACAGTTCCGCGATCTCGAATTCCGCGGCGGCTTCCTCTTCGGCGGCCAGTTCCTGGATCGACTTGCCCGACGCCTGGAGTTCGGCCTCTTCGGCCGAGCGGGCGACGTTCAGCTTGATCGTCACATCGACTTCCGGGTGCAGGTGCACGCGGACCTCGTGCAGGCCCAGCTCCTTGATCGGGGCGGTCAGGACGACCTGACGACGCTCGACCGCAAAGCCTTCGGCAATGGCGACATCGGCGGCGTCACGCGGGGTGACCGAGCCGTAGAGCGCGCCGGCATCCGAGGCGGAGCGGATGATGACGAAGGTCTGGCCGTCGAGCTTCTCGGCGATCTTCTCGGCTTCGGCGCGGGTCTCGTCGTTGCGCGAGGCGAGTTCGGCCTTGCGGGCTTCGAAGGCCTGGATATTGGCGTCCGAGGCGCGCAGCGCCTTGCCCTGCGGCAGAAGGAAGTTGCGGGCAAAGCCGTCCTTGACTTTGACCACTTCGCCCATCTGGCCCAGCTTGGCCACGCGTTCCAGCAGGATGACTTGCATGATCGTCTCTCCTTACTTCACGGCATAGGGCAGCAGGGCGAGGAAGCGGGCGCGCTTGATGGCGCGCGCCAGTTCGCGCTGCTTCTTGGCCGAGACGGCGGTGATGCGCGAGGGCACGATCTTGCCGCGTTCACTTATGTAACGCTGAAGCAGGCGCGTGTCCTTGTAGTCGATGGCGGGGGCGTTGTCGCCCGAGAAGGGGCAGACTTTCCGGCGGCGGAAGAAGGGTTTGTTGGCCATGATCCTGGTTCCTTTCCCTTAATTCCGGTCGTCGCGGTCACGACGCTCGCGGCGTTCGCCGCGGTCGCCACGATCACCGCGCTCGCGCTCGTCGCGCTTCTGCATCTGGACCGAGGGGCCGTCCTTGTGCTCGTCCACGCGGACGGTCAGCACGCGCATGACGTCGTCATGCAGGCGGGCAAGGCGCTCCATCTCCTGCACGGCGGCCGAGGGGGCGTCCGAACGCAGGTAGGCGTAGTGGCCCTTGCGGTTCTTGTTGATCTTGTAGGCGAGCGTGCGCACGCCCCAGTATTCGTTGTCCACGACCTTGCCGCCGTTGTCGGCGATCACGGTCGAGAAATGTTCGATCAGCCCTTCGGCCTGCGCGTTCGACAGGTCCTGGCGAGCGATCAGCACATGCTCGTAAAGCGGCATGTCTGCACCTTTCTTCGGGGCGCACTTCAACGGCGGGACAACCCTTCCGCGCCCCGCCACGAGAGGCTGCGCCGGTTTCGCATTTGCGGAAGGATGCGGCCTTATAGCGATCACGCTGGGGAATGCAAGGCAAAACCCTGGAAAGTGCCGCAAGATCGCCGCTGCGGCGAAACAGTTTCCGCGCTGCGGCGAAACACGAAAATGTCAGGGGGTTTGTCGGAAACCCTTGTTGATGCTTGGGCATTTTCTGGCAGAACCGTGCATGACATTTTCAATCCGGAGTCCAGAATGAAACCCATCCTTGCCCCCGTCGCCGCGATCACCCTGTTCGGCGCCACCGCCGCCATGGCCGAGCCGGTCGTCTACGACTTCGATCCCTCGCACAGCCAGGTCGTCTTCGAATACAACCACATGGGCTTTTCGACCAGCACGGGCATCATCAACGGTGTCACCGGCAAGCTGACGCTGGATGCCGAAAACCCCGCCAATTCCAGCGTCGAGGCGACCATCCCGCTGTCGGGGCTTCGCACCGTGTCCGAGGAACTGGACAAGCACCTGTTCGGGCCGGATTTCTTCAACACCGATGCCAGCGGCGCGGTCGCGACCTTCAAGTCGACCAAGGTTGAGCCCGAGGACGACAAGGAAGCGAAGGTGACGGGCGACCTGACGCTGAACGGGGTGACCAAGCAGGTCGTGCTGGATGTCGACCTGAACCAGATCGCCGCCCACCCGATGACCGGCAAGGAGGCCGCCGGCTTTGATGCCGAGGCCGAGATCAAGCGTTCGGAGTTCAACCTGGGCAAGTTCGCCCCGGCCGTCGAGGACGAGGTCGAGATCAAGATCACCGTCGAAGCCGTCAAGGCCGACTGATCCGCCGCACGGATCGCAAGCGAAAAAGGGGCCCCCGAGAGGGCCCCTTTGTCATTTCCGCCTGTGCGTGCCTTACATCGGCGTGGGCAGCGGTGTCGTGTCGGTGCGCACCGGCAGGATCGGGTGGTCGATCACCGGTTGCTCGCCCGTCAATGCGCCCAGGAAGGCGGTGATGTCGTTGGCCTGCTGATCGGTCAGTTCGGTGCCGATCTGGGCCGAGGACATGATCTGCACCGCTTCCGCCAGATCCCAGACCACGCCCGAATGGAAATAGGGTGCGGTCAGCGCCACGTTGCGCAGCGGCGCGGCCCGGAAGACGTATTCGTCATCCGCGGTCTGGCTGATCTCGTAGCGGCCCTTGTCGCCTGCGGGCAGCACCTCGGCGCCGGGCCTGGCGATCAGGCCGAAGGGGTGATAGTCCTGCCCGCCCAGGTTGATGCCGTAGTGGCAGGCGGTGCAGCCGGTCTCGATAAAGGCTTGCAGGCCGCGCTTCTGCTGGTCGGACATCGCCGCATCGTCGCCGGCCAGGAAGCGGTCGAAGGCGCTGTTCGGCGTGATCAGCGTGGCCTCGAACTGCTCGATCGCAACGGCGAAGTTGTCGAAGCTGACCGGCTCTGCCTCATCCGGGAAGGCGGCCTTGAAGGCGTCGACATATTCCGGCATCGAATTGATGGTCTGGACCACCTGATCGGGGGTGTTGCTCATCTCGACGCCGGCCTGGACCGGACCTTTCGCCTGTTCCGCCAGGTCGCCCGCGCGCCCGTCCCAGAACTGCGCGGCGTTGAAGATCGCGTTCAGCATGGTGGGGGCGTTGCGCGGCCCCCGCTGCCAGCCGTGCCCGATCGAAGTCGGCAGGCCGTCCACCCCGCCCAGGCCGACGTTGTGGCAGGTCTGGCATGAAATCAGGCCGGAACTGGACATGCGCGGGTCGAAGAACAGCATCTTGCCCAGCTCGATCTTTTCGGCGGTCAGCGCGATGCCCTCGGGGTTTTCCTCGGTCTGCTTGATCGCCGTCATCTTCTCGGGAAGCGCCTCGAACACCCCCTTGGCTTCCTCGCGCAGGGCGCTGTCGTCGATGGCTTCGGTCTGTGCCATGACCGGCAGAGCGGACAGGGCAAGACTCGTCGCTGTCAGAAAGGGGACGAGTTTCACTTGGGTGCCTCCTTTGGCTTGGTGGGCGCGTCTCGCGGAAACCTGCACCATGACGGTCCGTCGCGCTTTGATCTGGGTCAGATGTTTTCGAGGTTCTGCCTTGCCGGCCGTTGAAGCAGCGGCTAATTGCAACGAATGCTGCCGGAAGACCGCCTTATCCAGATCGTCGAGCGCTTCGAATATCTCGAGGCGCGGCTGAATGCCGGGCCTGCGGCCGAGGAAATCGCCGCGATCAGCCGGGAATACGCCGAGTTGAAGCCCGTCGTCGCGCAGATCGCCCAATGGCGCTCGGTGCAGGAGGACATCCGCCAGGCCCAGGCCATGTTGGCCGATCACGAGATGCGCGAACTGGCGCAGGACGAATTGTCGCGCCTGCGCGCCGGCCTGCCCGCCCTGGAACATGCGCTGCGCGTCGCGCTGTTGCCGCGCGACGCCGCCGACGCCCGGCCGGCGATCCTGGAGATCCGCCCCGGCACCGGCGGCGAAGAGGCGGCGCTGTTCGCGGGCGACCTGCTCGACATGTATCGCCGCTTTGCCGAATCGCAGGGCTGGCAGTTCCAGATGCTGGAGCTGGTCCGGTCCGACCTCGGCGGCGTGCGCGAGGCGATGGCGCGGATCGAGGGCGAGGGGGTCTTCGCACGGCTGAAATACGAATCGGGCGTGCACCGGGTGCAGCGTGTCCCCGAGACGGAATCGGGCGGCCGCATCCATACCAGCGCCGCCACCGTCGCCGTGCTGCCCGAGGCCGAGGAGGTCGATGTCGACATCCCCGCCGCCGATATCCGCATCGATACCATGCGCGCCAGTGGGGCCGGCGGTCAGCACGTCAACACCACCGATTCGGCGGTGCGCATCACCCACCTGCCGACCGGCATCGTCGTGACCAGTTCGGAAAAGTCGCAGCATCAGAACCGCGCCAACGCCATGGCCGTGCTGCGCGCCCGGCTCTACGACATGGAGCGGTCGCGCGCTGATGCCGAACGTGCCGCCGACCGCAAGAGCCAGGTCGGCTCGGGCGACCGTTCCGAGCGCATCCGCACCTATAATTTCCCGCAGGGCCGCATGACCGATCACCGCATCGGCCTGACGCTCTATGCGCTGGACCGCATCATGCAGGGCGAGATCGGCGAGATCGTCGAGGCGCTGGCCGCGCATGACCAAGCCGCGCGGCTGGCCGCGCAGGGTGAGTGATTCCATGACCGGCGCCGAGGCGCTGCGCCGCGGCGCGGCCCTGCTTGCCGAGGCCGGGGTGCCCGGCGCGGCCGAGGACGCCCGGCAGTTGCTGGCCCATGCCCTGGAGCTGCCGCGCCATCACCTGACCGCCGCGCTGGCCATGCCCCTGCCGCCCGAGGCGCTGCGACGTTTCGACGCATCCCTTGCCGCCCGGGCCGCGCGCCAGCCGGTCAGCCAGATCCTTGGCCGGCGCGCCTTCTGGAAGCACGAGTTCCGCGTGACCCGCGACACGCTCGACCCGCGCCCCGAGACCGAAACGCTGGTCGAGGCGGCGCTGACCGAGCCCTTCGCCTCGGTGCTGGACCTGGGCACCGGCACGGGGGCGATCCTGATCTCGCTCCTGGCCGAGCGGCCGGCCGCGCGCGGGCTGGGCACCGACATTTCGCCCGCAGCGTTGGAGGTGGCGCGGGAAAATGCCACGCGGATCGGGGTTTGCGCGGATTTCCTTGAATCGAACTGGTTTGCCTCGGTTGCGGGACAGTTCGATCTGATCGTCTCGAACCCGCCCTATATCGCGCTGGAGGAGATGGCCGGGCTTTCGCCAGAAGTGCGGGAATGGGAGCCGCGCGCGGCCCTGACCGACGAGGCGGACGGGCTTTCCGCCTATCGCGCCATCGCGGCCGGGGCGCCCGCGCATCTGCTGCCCGGCGGCCGGCTGATGGTCGAGATCGGTCCCACGCAAGGCGCCGCCGTGGCAGCGCTGATGCGCGCCGTCGGCCTGGCCGAGCCGCGGATCCTGCCCGATCTGGACGGCCGCGACCGCGTCGTCAGCGCCCGCAACCCGCTTTGATCCGGCAAGGATCCGCATCTTTCGCCGGTTTTGGCGAAATTTTCGCTTGTAAGCGACGCGCCAGCATGTTTATTCGCAGTTGTGACGGGGGCGCGCTGCCCACGCACGGGTCAGTCATACTCAGATAACCCAGCTTTTCACTGGTGACGCGGGAGCCGGACCAAGTTCCGCACCTGCGCTGACACCCGCCCTAGGAATGACCCCAACCTTAGCCGGCCCTTGCCGGTCATAAACTGACAAACAGCTGATGAGATCATCCAAATCCCGTTCGCGTAACAAGTCGAACCGACAGCGTTCGCTGGGCAATATCGTCAACCGCGTCTTTGATTCCTCGGGTCCCGAGGGCAAGGTGCGCGGCACGCCCCAGCAGATCATCGAGAAATACCTGACGCTTGCCCGCGACGCCCAGCTTTCCAACGACCGGGTGGCCGAGCAGAGCTTTCTGCAACACGCGGAACATTACACCCGGCTTCTGGGTGAGGCGCAGCGCGAACAGGCCGAGCGTCAGAGCCAGCAGCATCAGAATCGCGACGACGATCTGCACGACGGCAACGGCCAGACCGCATCCGAGAACGGCAACGGCCATCACGGCCACCGACAGGAGCGTCAGGACCGGCGCGACGATCGCCGCGACGATCGCCGCGACGAGCGTCGCGATGACCGCCGAGAGGAACGTCGCGAGGATCGCCGGGAAGAACGCCAGCCCGCCCCTCGCACGGAAGAGCGTGCCGAGCCGGCTGCTGCGCCCGCCGATGCCGGGTTGCCGCCGGTGATCTCCTCGGACGAGGATGCCGCCGGCCCGGTCGAGACCCCGGAAAGCGCCGTCGAAGGACCCGCCGAGCCGGCCGCTGCCCCTGCGGAAGAACCCGCCGCTGCCGAGCCGGCACCGCGCCGTCGCAGCCGCACCACGACCGCGGCCGCACCGCGCAGCCGCAAGAAACCGGCCGAGGACGGCGCAAAGCCTGCGGTAAAATCCGCGCGCGGGCAGGGTGCCAAGGCCGCAAAGGCCCAGCAGGAAAACGCCTCGGGCGAGTGAATGTCAGCGCGGCGCGGCGGCCAGGCCCCGCGCCAGCGCGCAGAACTGCTCCAGCCCGATTTCCTCGGCCCGGGCGGTGGGGGCGATGCCGGCCTGGATCAGCAGCGCCTCGATCTCCGGGTGCAGGCCCTTCAGCGAGGCGCGCAGCATCTTGCGGCGCTGGTTGAACCCCGCTGCCACGACGCGATTCAAGACCGCCGGATCGGCCGGGTAGCGCGGCCCGGGCAGGGCGGTCAGATGCACCACCGCCGAATGCACCTTGGGCGCCGGCACGAAGGCTTCGGGCGGCAGGGTCATCACGATCCGCGCCTCGGTGCGCCACTGCGCCAGCACGGCGAGCCGGCCATAGGCTTTGCCGCCCGGCTGGGCCACGATGCGCTCGGCCACTTCCTTCTGGAACATCAGCGTCAGCGATTGCCAGAAGGGCGGCCAGGCGGCAGGGGTCAGCCAACGGATCAGCAACTCAGTGCCGACATTGTAGGGCAGGTTCGCCACGATGCGGATCGGCGGCGTCAGATGCGCCAGCGGGTCGATCTCCAGCGCGTCGCCATGGATCACCTCCAGCCGGCCGGGATAGGCCGTGGCGATCTCGGCCAAGGCGGGCAGGGCGCGGGCATCCTTTTCGATGGCCAGCACATGGCGCGCGCCCTCGGCCAGCAACCCGCGGGTCAAGCCGCCCGGACCCGGCCCGACCTCGATCACGTCGCAGCCCGTCAGGTCGCCGGCGGCACGGGCGATCTTGGCGGTCAGGTTCAGGTCCAGCAGAAAGTTCTGCCCCAATTGCTTCTTGGCGCGCAGGTCGTGGCGCGCGATCACCTCGCGCAGCGGCGGCAGCCCGTCGATGGCGCTCATCGCCGCGCCGCCATCTCATGTGCCATGCGCAGCGCCGCAATGACGCTCTCCGCGTCGGCGATGCCCTGGCCGGCGATGTCGAAGGCGGTGCCGTGATCGGGCGAAGTGCGCACGAAGGGCAGGCCCAGCGTGATGTTCACCCCACCGGCGAAATCCAGCGTCTTGATCGGGATCAGCGCCTGGTCGTGATAGGCGCAAAGCGCCGCGTCGTAACGCGCCCGTGCCGCCGGATGGAACATGGTATCGGCCGGCAGCGGCCCGCGCAGGTCGAACCCTTCTCGGCGCAGCCGCTCGATCAGCGGCGCCATCCAGCGCGCCTCCTCGTCGCCCATGACGCCGTTCTCGCCGGCATGCGGGTTGAGCCCGGCGATCGCCAGCCGCGGCTGCGCGAGGCCGAAGTCGCGCCGCATCGCGGCATCGGTGATGCGGATCGCCTGCTCCAGCCGCAAGGGCGTCAGCGCCAGGGGCACCTCGGAGAGCGGGATGTGGATCGTCACCGGCACCACCCGGCAGGGCGGCTGGACGGTGGTCGAGGCCAGCATCATCACCACCGGCACGTCGCCGGCCAGATGCGCCAGATATTCGGTATGGCCGGGAAAGCCGAAACCGGCGCCGCGCTTCAGCGCTTCCTTGTTGATCGGCAGGGTGCAGATGCCGCCGGCTGCGCCCGACATGGCCAGATCGACCGCGCGGGCGATGACCTCGATCACGGCGGGGGCGTTGGCGGGATCGGGCTGGCCGGGTCGGGCGGGGGCCGGAAAGTCGTGCCGCAGCACCGCCAGCACGCCATCGGCCACCGGCTCGCCGGGTGCCGTCACTTCGGCCCAGGCGGTCCCTTCGGGCAGGTGGCGGGGATCGCCCAGAAACACGAAGGGCACGCCCGAGGCCAGCGCCTTGGGCGCAAGCTCCGGCCCGACGCCCGCCGGCTCGCCGCAGGTCAGAATGATGGGCCGGGCTTCAGTCATCTTCTCCGTTTCCCAAATACTCTCTGGGGGTCCGGGGGGCGAAGCGCCCCCGGCGTCTCAACCGGGCTTACGGCCGGCGGATGATCGCATTGGCGCGCAACTCGGCCAGGTAGTTGTCGGCCGCCTGCCCGACCTTGCGGCTGAAGATCTGGCCGCGCATCTGCTCGCGGTCGGGCAGCGCATCGGGATCGGGCGCAGCACCCTCTTCGCCTTCGGCGGTCACCGGCACCGGCGCCTCTTGCGCATTGCCTGCCAGCAGTGCGGACTGGCGCTTGCACAGCATCAGGATCTCGGCCGAGCCGCCCTGGCTGACGATGGTCGATTCGTTGTCGTCCAGCACCGCCAGCCGGATCGCCTCGGCGGTCGGGATCTGGCCCTGCGACAGGGTCTGGCGCTGGATCTGCTCGGGCGGCAGGTTGCGGGCATGCACGAAAAGATCGGCGCATGTGTCAGAAAGTGCGGCGATCCGGTTCGCCTCGGCGGTGCTGGCCAGGCGAAAGCGCACATAGTCGAGCACCTGCTCCTTGGCGCCCGGCCGCAGCGTGCCGCGGCTGTCGCGCAGATAGAACAGCACCACTGCGCCCTCGACCGTCAGGGGCTGGCTGATCTGGCCGTTCTGCATCGACAGGATGATCGGCCGCAGCGAGGGCGGCAGGTTCTCAAGCGGCGCCCAGGGCAGGCGGCCGCCGTTCTCGGCCGAGGGAGTCGCCGAATGCTGCCGCGCCGCGGCCGCGAAATCCGCCTCGGAACGTACGCTCTGCACCAGCGATTCCGCAAGGCGCATGGCCTGCGCCTCCTGGCCGGGCGGGGCGGGAATGATCAGTTCGGACAGGGCGACATGGGTGATGCGCGGCGTCTCGATCACCCGCTGCATCTCCTGGTCCAGTTCGGCGTCGCTGACCTGGACCTGCGGCACGAGGCGCTGGCGCACCAGTTCGCGCCAGACCACGCCGGCGGCGATGAAGTCGCGGAAGGTCTGCTGTTCGACCCCGGCCTGGGCCAGCGCACGGGTAAATTCCTCGACATCCATGTTGGCGCGGCCGGCGAATTCGGCCAGGCCGGCATCGATCTGGGCGTCGCTGGCGGCAATGCCCATCTGGCGCGCGGCAAAGAGGCGCAAGCGGTCGTCGATCAGCGCCTGCTCGGCCGAGGCGCGGTCGCCATCGGGCGCGCGCAGGATCTGCAGGAAGCGCATGCGCTGGTCCAGCTCGTATCGGGTGACGACCGAATCGTTGACATAGACCAGCGGCTGGAACGGATTGCCCTGTGCAAAGGCCGGGGCAACCCCGCCTGCTGCCAGCATCGCGGCCATGGCCGCCCCCAGAAGAATTCGCCGCATCAGCTCCCTCGCCGCATGGTTTCGCCGGACATTAGCGCAGGCAGGCGCGGCGCGCCACCGTTCCCGGACCGGGCTTTTGCTGGCCAAAGCCGCCCAGCCGGATGCCCAGATCGAAGCGGGTGTCCGGCCGCACCTCGCCCAGCGAGGTAAAGCGCCGCTCGACCGACATTTCCACGGTTATGCATTCGTTGCGATATTCCAGCCCCAGCTGCGCCTTCTGCGCGCGGTCGGCGGTAAAGTCGTAGCGTGTCTCGGTCGTGGCCCACCAGCCCTGCGCCAGCTGCCAGCCCCCGGCCATGGTCAGTTCGGAAACGTCGCTTTCGCGATTTTCGCTTTCATCCGAATCGAGCCAGAGATACCCGGCCGAGACCTGCAGTCCCGGCTGGAACCAGCCCAGACGCAATTCGTTGCGGCTGATCGAGAAGCTGTCGTCAAACAGCGCCCGGTTCGCGATCGCCAGCCCGTTCGCGCCGGAATAATGCGCCGCCAGCAGCCAGTCCGAGCGTTTCTTGCCCTGCGGGCCGGTGAAATCCGGGCCGTCCGGGCCGGCAAAGGCAAAGGCGGGGTCGGGTTCGGTGCGAAAGACGCGGCCCGCGGTCAGGCCGATGGACCAGCCTGCCGGATCGATCCGCGTCCAGCCGACGCCCAGATTGGCGCGGAGGCCGGATTCGCGCGCGTCCCAGCCGGGAAAGCGGTTGAGCGAGAAAAGGTTGCCCTCGTCGAACTCGATCAGCCGGCTGTCCTCGTTCGGGACGTCGTCCTCGGCTTCGCGTTCGGGCGACCAGACGAGCTGCGCCACCGGCTCGATGATATGGGTCACGCTGCCTGAATGGCGCGCCAGCGGCCAGCGCAGCTCGACCGCCAGCGTCGGATCGGCCCGCATCACCCAGTCGTCGTACTCGCTGTCCTGGGTGATGCGGTAGAAATCGGCGTTCACCTGAGCCTGGGCGGCGCCGACCAGGCCGCCCGGCAGGATCTCGCTGCGTTGCCAGCCCAGCATGACCGAGCCGCGCGCCATGTCGCGCCCGTCACGATCCTGGCTGGACGAGCGGCGATGGGCGTGCAGCGACCATTCCAGGCTGGCGATGCCGCCGATCCGGCCAGGGGTCCAGCGCCGCTTCCACAGCGCGTCGGCGACCACCGAGGGGGCGAATTCCTCGGCTTCGTCGTCGCGCAGCGATTCGTAATTGCCGATCCGCGCCATGACCATGCGGTCGCGGCGCACCCGGTCCAGCGTCAGCCCGCTCCACAGCCGGTCGGCGCTGGAGATGTCGTAATCCAGCAGATAGGCGCGGTTGCTGGCCATCTGGATCTGCAGGCCCAGCATGTAGCCGCGCGGCAGTTCGAAGCGCGCGCCGCCGAACAGATAGCCGCGGGTCTCGCCCTCCTCGATGTCGTCGCGCGAGATGGCGCCGTTCCATTCCATCGCGCCGTTGCTGAAGGCCTGGCGATAGCGCAGCTCCAGCGTGCGGGTGCGCGAGGTGGCCACATAGGGCGTCAGCGTGATGTCGGCATGTTCGCCCAGCGTGATGAAATAGGGCAGCTTGATGCCGAAACCCAGCCCCGAGGTGGTGCGGAACTGCGGCCGCAGAAAGCCGGTCATCCGCTCGACGGTGGGATCGGGCGCCGTCAGCCGGGGCAGGCTCGCGATGGGCATGCCGAGCGCGCGGAACTGCGGGCGGTCGAAATGCAGCGTGTTCGTGCGCGCGTCATGGGTGATGGCGCGGGCGCGGATCTCCCATAGCGGGAACGGGTCCTCGGCGCAGATCTGGCAGCTGGAGGCGACGACGTTGTCCAGCCGGGTGACGGCGCCGTTTTCGCTGCGGCGCATCTCGCGCGCGGCCATCTGCATCTCGCGCGCCAGCACCAGCCGGGCGCCGCGCAGGATTCCGTCCTGCATGTTCGGGTCCAGCTGGGCGCTGTCGGCGACCAGGATGGTTTCCTGGGGCGTGCCCGCCCGTGCGGGTTCGGTCAGGTGGATCGGCCCCTCGATCACCGCCGCGCCGGTTTCGTTGTCGTAGATCACGCGCGAGGCGATCAGCCGCGCACCGCGATACCAGATCACCACCCCGCCCGAGGCGGTCAGCCTGTTGTCCGCGCCCAGCGTGACCTGATCGGCCAGCAGCGTGGCCGGGCTGCCTTCGCCCTCGTCTTCGCTGCCAGTGATACGTACCGCGCCGGGCCGTGCGGCGATGCGCGGCGTATGCGACGCCTCGGTGCCGTCGGCATAGCGGGCATTGCTGTCCAGATCCTCGGTCGGGGCCAGCGCGGGGCCGGCCGGGGCCTGCGTCCCCTCTTCGGACTGGCCATAGATCGGCAGGGTCTGACCCTCGGGCGTCAGGCTTTGCCCCAGCGCCAGGCCCGGCAGGAATGCCGCCAGCAGCGCGGCGCGTGCCGCCGTTCCGGCCGCCTGGCGTCCGTGTCGTCCCTTGTGCCTGCGTGCCATCAGCCGTCCTCCAGCCGCAAGAGCGCCCCAAGGGCGAAAAGCAGCGCCACGATGGGCGGCGCCCAGCCGGCCAGGGCCGGCGGGATGCCGCCATTGTCGCCCAGCACCTGCGCCAGGTTGCGCAGGAAGAACAGCCCGATGCCGCAGCCAAAGGCGCCCAGGACCAGCAACCCCATCCTGCGCCCGCGCATGTGGCGCATGGTGAACACGGCCGCAATGGCGATCATGGCCGCCAGCAGCAGCGGCCGGGCCAGCTCCATCTGGAACCAGACCTTGTGGCGCTGGGCCGAGAAGCCCGCCCGCTCCAGCCCCTTGATGAAGGCGGGCAGTTGCCAGACCGGGATCGCCTCGGGCCGGCCGAAACTGTCGCGGATGCGGGCGGCGGTCAGGTCGGTGGGCAGTTCCAGCCGCGGCGCGGTGCGGGCCATGGTCTCGGGATTGGGTTGGGTCAGCGGCCATTCCTTGATGTCGGTCAGCTCCCACGCACCCTGCGTCAGCCGGGCCGTGGCCGCGTCGATGCGCCGGGTCGGGCCGGTATCGGGCGCGAATACCATGAAGGTCGCATCGTAAAGCGTGGTGGCGTCGGGGCTTGCGCGGCTTGCCCGGATCACGACCTGGCCCGAGGTCTCGTCCCCGTTCCCGTTGCGCGTCGGCAGCGCCTGGCGCAGCCAGACCGCATTGTCGCCGACGCTGACGGTCTGGCCGCCGCCGCTGCGCATCTGCGCGACCGCGTCGTCATAGCGTTTCGTGGTCGCCGCCACCACCGGGTTCAGCACCGCCACCGCCAGCATCCCGGCCAGCGCCGCGGTCACGGCCGGTGCCGCCAGCACCCGGATGCCCGAGCGCCCCGAGGCGCGGATCGCCACCAGTTCCGAACTGCGCGACAGGTTCAGAAACAGCGCGATCCCCGCCAGCACGGTGATCAGCGGCAGGATGGAATAGAAACTGGCGGTGATGTTCAGGAGCGACAGCCCCGCCGCGCCCGAAAGCCCGATATTCTCGTCCGAGAAGCGGCGGATCTGCTCGACGATGTCGATCAGGAACAGGATGGCGCCGAAGATCGCCGCGATCATCACCAGCATGCGCAGGAAGCGCCGCGCGACATAGGTCGAAAGGATCATGCCGCCCCTCCTTTCGCTGCCGGCGTGCTTGACGGGTTGCGCAGTCGTCGCGGTCGTGCGGCAAGCCACAGCACGGCGCAGCAGATCGCCGCCCCGACCAGCGGCGAGACATAGATCAGCGGCCAGCGCGAGGCATTGCCGGCGACCTGGTTCTCGGCCGCCGTGCTCAGGAACTGCACCACGATCAGGGCGACCACCGCCCAGACCACCTGCCGCCAGACCCCGAAGCGGCTGAAGCCGCCCAGAAGCAGCATGCCAAAGCCCAGCAGCGCCGCCACCGGCGCCTGGAAGGGCTTGGCCAGCCGCTCATGCGCCTCGGCCAGGGCGCGGTCGCGGGTGGCGCCGGTCGCGGCCAGCAATTCGGGATCGGGGTCCAGCAGCCGCAGGGTCGAATAGGCGCGCAGGTCGCGCTTGCGGCTCTCTCCGGTGTCGATCAGCGTGCCGAGGTCGTAGGCCAGTTCGGAAAACCGCGTCACCGACAGGCTTTGGCGGTTGCCCGCATGGCGCAGGTTCTGCACCATGCCCTGCATCATCACCAGCCGCGGCCCCTCGTCTGTCCTGACCAGCAGCGCCTCGGTCGAGGTATAGGTGGTCTGGCTGTCGGGATTGCGGGCGTCCTCCAGGAAGAAATCCACCAGCCGCCCGTCCGCCGCGATGTCGCGGATGTAAAGCGTCACCCCCCGGACCGGATACTGGAACGCGCCGGCGCGCAGGAATTGCGCGGTGACGTTCTGCGCGATCTCGGCCTGGCGGTCGGCCAGCCGTCCGCGCGCCATGGGCACGACGGCATGGACCAGCAGCGCCACCATCAGCGCGACCAGCACGCCGAAGACCAGCACCGGCCGTGCCATCCGCCAGGGCGACATGCCGGTCGCCTGCATCGCCACCAGCTCGGATTCCGAGGACAGCCGGTTGGTGCCATAGGCGCTGGCCGCGAAGGCCGCGATGGGCAGCACGACCGAAATCACCAGCGGCAACGTTAATGCGGTGAATTCCAGCACCACCAGTGCCGTCTGCCCGTCCGAGATCAACTGCTCGAACAGCGAGACGGCGCGGTTGATCCAGTAGACCGAGACCAGCACCAGCGCAAAGAACCCGAACAGGGTCATGAATTGCGACAGGATGTAGCGGTCGATGCGGGGCATGGGGGCTTTCGCGGGCTCGGACCCCGACTGATTAGCCGCTGCGCGACCGTTGGGAAAGCCCCGGCTCTGGTCAAGCCGCGCGGGCGTGACTAGTTTCCGCCAAGATGGAGCAACGCGAAGGGCAGGAACATGACTCATCCGGTCGAAATTTCCTTTACGGCGACGGATGTCGCGGGGCTGGCCGGGCGGGCCGGCCGCATCGCCATCCTGGTGCCGAAGGCCGGGCGGCTTCCCGCCGGTCTGCCGCGCGCGACGCGCGAGGCGCTGGCGCGGGCCGTCGAGTCGGAGGCGTGGAAGGCGGTCAAGCCCGGCAAGGCGCTGGAGCTGGCCTTTCCCGCCGGGCTGAAGGCCGAGGCGCTGCAACTCGTCCTGTTGCCCGCCGATGCCGATGTGGCGACGGCGCGCGCCGCGGGTGCGAGCATCGGCGCGAAACTGGGCAAGGCCGAGACGCTGGTCCTGGCCGGCAACCATGGCCGTGCGGCCGAGGTGGCGCTGGGGCTGGCGCTGCGGGCCTATGACTTCTCGGCCTACAAGACGAAGAAATCCGACAACGGTGCTGCTGCCGGGGGCGAGGCGCCGGCCGAGCCTGCCGCGACCACCAGCCGCACCGGCGCACCCGAGGATGCGCGCCTGTCCGACGCGGCCGGCGGGACCGAGCCGACCCCTGACGCGGGCTCGGGCGCCACGCCGCGCGGCCGGGTGATCTTCATGCACAAGGACCCCGAGGCGCTGGCGCGCGCGGCGGCCGACGGTGCCGCGCTGGCCGAGGGCGTGTTCTTCACCCGCGATCTGGTGAACGAGCCCGCGAACGTGCTGACCACCGGCGACTTCGCCGACCGCCTGCTTGCCATGCGCGAGCTGGGCCTGGAGGTCGAGGTGCTGGAAGAGGACGAACTGGCCAGGCAGGGAATGCGCGCGCTGCTGGCCGTGGGGCAGGGCTCCGAGAGCCCGTCCAAGGTCGTGGTCATGCGCTGGAACGGCGGCGGCGAGGCCGCGCCGCTGGCGCTGGTCGGCAAGGGCGTGGTCTTCGACACCGGCGGCATCTCGATCAAGCCCGCCGCCGGCATGGAAGAGATGACCATGGACATGGGCGGCGCGGGTGTGGTGGCCGGCGTCATGCGCGCCCTGGCGCTGCGCCGGGCGCGGGCCAATGTCGTCGGGCTGGTCGGCCTGGTCGAGAACATGCCCGACGGCCGCGCGCAGCGCCCGGGCGACATCGTGCGCTCGATGAAGGGCGACACGATCGAGGTCATCAACACCGATGCCGAGGGCCGGCTCGTGCTGGCCGATGTGCTCTGGTATGCGCAGGAACGCTTCAAGCCTGCCGCCATGGTCGATCTGGCGACGCTGACCGGCGCCGTCATCATCGCGCTGGGGCACGAGCATGCCGGGGTGTTCTCGAATGACGACGCCTTCGCCGCGGCGGTGCTGAACGCCGCGAAGGCCGAGGGCGAGGGCGCCTGGCGCCTGCCGCTGGGAGCGGGTTACGATAAGCTGATCGATTCGCGCCTGGCCGACATCAAGAACACCGGCGGCCGCCCGGCGGGCTCGATCACCGCCGCGCAGTTCCTGCAGCGCTTCGTGCGCGAGGACGTGCCCTGGGTGCATCTGGACATCGCCGGGGTCGCCTTGCCGCCCGCCGAAACCGCGCTGGCCCCCAAGGGCGCCTCGGGCTGGGGCGTGATGACGCTGGACCGGCTGGTGCGCGACCGCTTCGAGAAGCAGGGCTGATGGGTTCGGCCCTGTTCTATCACCTGACCCGCTCGGGTCCGGCGCAGCTCTTGCCGATGCTGATCGGCAAGAGCCTGCAGGCGGGCTGGCGGGTCGAGCTGCGGGGCAGGGACCGGGCGCGGCAGGTGGCGCTGGACGAGGCGCTGTGGCTGCGCGAGGGTTTCCTGCCGCATGGCCTGGCCGGCGGGCCGCACGACGCGCGCCAGCCGGTGCTGCTGACCGTCGAGGGCCAGGCGGCGGCGAATGCGGCGCGCTGCCTGATCGCGCTGGACGGGGCCGAGGTTTCCGGCGCGGAATGCCTGGCGCTGGAACGGGCCTGCCTCATCTTCGACGGCAACGACCCCGAGGCGCTGGAGCGTGCCCGCGCGCAATGGCGGGCGCTGAAGGCCGAGGACGTGGCGGCGGAATACTGGTCCGAAGCCGGCGGGCGCTGGGAGCGCAAGCAGTAGGCGCGGGTCTTCGCGAGCCTGCCCCAGCCCCTATCCGGGCAGGACGGGGCGGATCAGCGTTCGAGGATGAGCCGGTTGCCCTCGATGCTGACGCGGGCAAAGCGCGACAGGTAGGACATGCCCATCAGCGACTGGCTGAGATCGGCGCGCAGCACCACGGCCGGGACGCGGGTGTCGCGGATATCGCCGATGGCGACCGAATCGAGCAGAACGGTCGCGGTCTGGACGATGCCGTTCGCGGTGCGCGCCTGCCCGGCATAGGCAAGGCCGTCGGGGTCGATGCCGACCCGGGCCGCATCCCTGGGCCCAAGCGCAATGGTGCTGGCGCCGGTGTCGATGACAAAGCGCACCGGCGTGCCGTTCACCTCCGCCGTCAGGTGGTAATGGCCGTCATTGCCGATGGGCACCTCGATCCGGCCGCCTTCCAGCATGCGCGCCTGGGGCGAGACCGTGCCGCGAATATCGTCCCACAGCCCGGCCAGCGCCACGACGCCCAGGAAGATCAGCGCCCAGGCCGCCGCCTGCCGCAGCGCCTGGCCCGGCCGGCTGCGCAGCTCGACCAGCAGGAAGCCCCCGACCGCGACCAGCAGCAGCGCGAGATAGGCGAAGCGGCCGAACTCCTCGCCCATCAGACCAGCCCCGAGCCCTTGAGCCCGTCGATCACGAACTGGATCGACAGCGCTGCCAGCAGCATGCCGAAAAGCCGGGTGACGACCATGGTGCCGGTGCGGCCCAGCACATGGGCGATCGGCCCGGCGACGGCGAACAGCGCCGCGGCGATCCCCAGCACCGCCAGCATGACCCCATGGATCATCAGCGTGTGGGCGGCGCTCGCATCATGGCCGACCAGCAGGATCATCGTGGCCAAGGCCCCCGGACCGGCCAGCAGCGGCGTCGCCAGCGGAAAGACCGAAGGGTCGTCGTCATCGTCCCTGGCCTGGCCCTCGCGCCGCTCGGTGCGGCGTTCGAAAAGCATGTCGAGCGCGGTCAGGAACAGAAGCAGCCCGCCGGCGATGCGAAAGGCGGAAAGCGAGATGCCGATGCCGGTCAGGATCGCCTCGCCCGCAAGGCCGAAAAGCGTCATCAGCCCCGCCGCGATGGCCAATGCCCGCCAGCCGATTCGCCGCCGCCGCTGCGGCGTCATGCCACGGGTCAGCGCGATGAACAGCGGCGCAAGCCCCACCGGGTCGATCACGACGAACAGCGTGACGAAGGCGCTGATGATCTGGGTTATCTCCATATCGTTACTTTATTCCCCGGATTTCATGCGATGGAAAGCATGGCGGATTTTCCGCCGGGCTGCCATGGTTGGGAAGACAAGGGCTCGTTTGGGCTTTGCATTGCAATGGTCGAGGACTACATATGGCCCGTCAACGCCGGCACTGCCGGCAAGGAGTGGAAACGACATGCTGAACAACATCGGCCTTCCGGGGCTTTTGCTCATCGCGGTGGTGGTGCTGGTGCTTTTCGGGCGCGGCAAGGTTTCGTCCCTGATGGGCGAGGTGGGCAAGGGCATCACCGCATTCAAGAAGGGCGTCAAGGACGGCGCCGAGGAATATGACCGCGCCGCCGAGGACGCCAAGAAGCCCATCGGCCAGAGCCCGGCCGAGGACGCGACCCGCGCCCAGGCCCAGACCAACGAGGCCATGCGCGACGTCACGCCGCACGGCACCGACCGTTCGTAACCGGCGCGGGACATCGCAATGCTGGATATCGGCTGGAGCGAGCTGCTGCTGATCGGCATCGTCGCGCTGATCGTGATCGGGCCGAAGGATCTGCCGCATCTGTTCCATTCGCTGGGACGGATCACGGCCCGCGCCCGCTCGATGGCGAGAGAGTTTTCCAGCGCCATGGAAGATGCCGCCAAGAGTGCCGGCCTGGACGAGGCCGGCAACGCCTTGCGCGACGTCAAGTCGCTGACGTCGAAGAAGGCGCTGGGGCTGGATGCCTTGGAGCGCGCGGCCGATCGGTTCGAGAAATGGGAACCCAAGGCCCCCTCGCGCAGCACGCAGGCCGTGCCGGATCCGGGCGCGACCGGGCCCGAGCCCGGCGACGGCCCGAACCCGGCCGGCAGCCCCTCCGACAGCCCTGCCGCATCCGGGTCCGGGCCGGAGGCCGCGCCGGCGGCGTCGATCGCGGCCGACGATCACATACCCGGCCAGCGCCGCCTGCATGCGGTGCGCCGCTCCGATACGAAAGATCGCTGAGTGTCCGCGAAATCCGACAAGAACCCCGACAGCATCGACGACAGCTCGGCCCCGCTGATCGAGCATCTGGCTGAGTTGCGGACCCGGCTGATCTGGTCGGTCCTGGCCTTCGTCGTGGCGATGGTTTTGTGCTATACGGTCTGGAACCCGATCTACAACTTCCTGACCCGGCCGATCTGTCACGCACTCGAGACGCGTGGGCAGGAATGCGGACTGATCCTGCTGAAGCTTCAGGAAGGCTTCTTCGTCGCCATCCAGATTTCTTTCCTGGGCGGCTTCGTGCTGGCTTTCCCGATCATCGCCTACCAGCTTTGGCGCTTTGTCGCGCCGGGCCTGTATCGCAGCGAAAAGGCGGCTTTCCTGCCGTTCCTGGTCGCTTCGCCGGTGATGTTCATGATCGGCGCGGCCTTCGCCTATTACATCATCCTGCCCATGGCCTATGATTTCTTCCTGGGCTTCCAGCAGGGCCCGCTGGCCTTGCCCGACGATCCGGCGGCGGCCGAGCAGAATCCGCATCTGGCCGGGATCGTCTTCCAGGGCTCGGTCAGCGAATACCTGACGCTGACCACCAAGTTCATCCTGGCCTTCGGCCTGTCCTTCCAGTTGCCCGTGGCGCTTACGCTGATGGGCAAGGCGGGGCTGGTGTCTTCCGAGGGGCTGGGCAGCGTGCGCCGCTATGCCATCGTGGTGATCCTGATACTGGCCGCCATCGTCACCCCGCCCGACGTCATCAGCCAGATCGTGCTGTTTACTGTGATCTACGGGCTTTACGAGGTGTCGATCTTCCTCGTGCGCCGGATCGAGAAGAAACGCGAACTGGAAGAACGGGAAGCCGATGTCTGAAGAAGCCCTGTCGCGCATCGCCGCGGCGCTGGAACGCATGTCGCCGCCGCCCGCGGCCGAGCCGAGTTTCACCGAGGCGACCGCCTATGTCTGGCAACCCGATCCCGACCGGCTGGAGCCAGTCGCCGAGGTCAACCGCGTCGATCTGGTGCAGTTGATCGGCATCGACCGGGCGCGCGACACGCTCCTGGCGAATACGCTGCAATTCGCCCGCGGCCATGCGGCGAACAATGCGCTGCTCTGGGGTTCGCGCGGGATGGGAAAAAGCTCGCTGGTCAAGGCGGTGCATGCCGAGGCGGTGCGCCAGGGCCTGCCCCTGGTTCTGGTCGAGATCGCGCGCGAGGACCTGGGCTCGGTCGGGCGGCTGCTGGCGATCCTGGGCCGGGCGAGCGACCGCCGCTTCGTACTGTTCTCGGACGACCTGTCCTTCAGCCATGACGACACCCAATACAAGTCGCTCAAGGCGGTGCTGGACGGCGGCATCTCGGGCCGGCCGGCCAACGTGATCCTTTACGCCACCTCGAACCGGCGCCATCTGATGCCGCGCGACATGATCGACAACGAGCGTTCGACCGCGATCCATCCCGGCGAGGCGGTCGAGGAAAAGGTCTCGCTCTCGGACCGTTTCGGGCTGTGGCTGGGTTTCCATCCCTGTTCGCAGGACGAATACCTCGCCATGGTGCGCGGCTATTGCGACGCCTACGACCTGCAGATCCCCGAGGATCGGCTGCGTGCCGAGGCCATCGAATGGCAGGCGACCCGCGGCTCGCGCTCGGGCCGGGTGGCCTGGCAGTTCTTTACCGACCTGGCGGGACGCAGCGGGATTTCGGTCTGATTGCACGGGCTTTTCCACGCGGGTGGCGGCGGTTTTGGTCGCGCCGCCGCGCGTGTTTTTTTGAGTATTTTGGGGAACGAAGAAGCTGGCCGGCGGCTGTCGTGGCGAATGGGGCCGACTGCGCGGCAGGTTGGTCAAAAACTTTGACAAAGCTGCTTTCGGCCCCTTGACGCTCCCCGCCGCGCACCGTAAATCGCACGCACCCGTGGCGGAGTAGCTCAGCTGGTTAGAGCAGAGGAATCATAATCCTTGTGTCGGGGGTTCAAATCCCTCCTCCGCTACCACTTCCCCCCTTGCAGATGGATCCATGGCGCCCCGTTCGGGGGTGGCAGGAATGTCTGTGGGAATCGAGCACCTTTCGGTTTCACGCAGGCTCGTCCGATCCGGTGAACAGGTCCAGAGGGGCCTTCTGTGCAGCCCCCTGCCAATCCATCTTGGCGCAGCCTGCCGCCGCCTTTGCTGAAAAGCCGGTGACGCACCGGGTATGCGGCGGCGGCGCTCTGCGGCCGGCCGGGAACGGCGATCCTCGTCGGGGGCCTTGGCGCGGCCTAATCCGCCGGCTCGAAGGGGAAGGGCTCCGCATCGGCGAAGGCGTCCGAACTCTCGCCCGCATGGATCGTCGCCATGTCCACGCCCAGGTCCAGTTTGCGCACGGGCGCGCCTTCGGAAAAATCCAGCTCCTTCAGGTCGACCCAGAAGGTATTGGGCGAGATCGCCGATTCGACGTAATAGAGGCGGCTTTTCTGATCGGCCACGACCCGCCAGCGCGTGGTGGACAGGTTGGGCGCGTCGGGAATGCTGACGCCGTAGGGGACTGAGGCATTGCGCACCACGCTGAACACCGCGGAGGCGGCAATGCGCGGATCGTCGCTTTGCGCGACCATGTCGACATAGGTGCTGGCGCGCACGAAGCGGTCGGCGGCGCGGGTGGTCCCGGGGAGGGTCTCGCGTGGGTTCATCCCCTTCCAGTAATCGGTGATCGCCAGTTGCTGGTCATAGGGCGGGTCGTTCGTCATGACGCGATACTGGCGGCCGTGATGGATCTGCAATTCGCCGTCGATCCATTCCAGGATCGCACTGTCGCCCGTCGCATCCGACAGCGACAGATGCACCGTGGTCAGCTTGCCGGGCTGGGCGGGAACGTCCTTGGTCACCGTGTCGAAGGGATGCGCGCGCAGATATTGCACCGCCTCGTCCACGGTCGCGAAATTGTCCAGGAAGAACTGCGCCCAGACGGCCAGCGACATGCGCGGCGTCTGCCCGTCATCCTCGGGGTATCGCGACTGAAGCAGCCACAGCATGTTCGCCACCAGCCCCTCCTCGTTCATGCCGTCCACGGTCGAGATGTCATAGCCCGACACGACGACGCTGCCGTATTTCGAGACCCACTCGACCGAACGCGGCCCGGCCGCGCCGTCGCGTTTCATGCCCTTGGGAAACAGCCAGAGATTGCTCACCATCGGCATGCTCCAGTCCATGGAGCGGCCGGTCAGGACGCGCCCCTCCGGGCCGAGATAGGTCACGCGGGTGCAGGCCTCGGCCACGGGGGCCGTCAGGGTCGCGGTCAGCGCAAAGGCTGCGGCCAGTTTTCGAAACATCGTCCATCTCCGCTCAGAAACGCCAGGTCATGCCGAAAGCGGTTCGGCCATGGTCACGTCGAGCCGCGTGCCGCCGCTTTCATAGTCCACGTCCATTGACGAATAGCTGATGTCGCCCAGCAAGACGAGGCGATCCTTGCGGGCATGTCCCGACAGGAAAAGCGGGTTGTCCAGGTCGTCGAGGACATCGGAAAGGAACTTGTCGAAGGAAACCGAGGGCGCGCGTTGAATGGGGCCATATCCTCGCCCGATCCGGTGGGCCAGACATGGGGGCGGTCCGTCCGTTCCAGCGGTTTTCGGCAGAGGCAGGCGGCGCAGTCGGTCCGGGACAAGCGCTGTGGAGATGACGAGTGGATTTCGTCTCATGCCATATCCCCCGACCTGGGTCGTTCTTCCTGGTCAGGCGGCCTTTCATGGGTGACTATGGATCATCGCTGCCGGCAAGTCAGGCGAGATCGGCTTCAGGTTCGTGGGCTCCACCGTTGACGACCCGGCAGGTGGTAATGCCGGGCCTGGTTTCGTGGGCCGTGCCGTGCTCCCGGCGTCCGATGCTCTCTGGGCGGCTGGATGCTGCTGGCCTTTGCGGCGCTTTCGAGCCAGGACCGCAATAGAGCCACATCCGGCCTCCTTCTTTCTTGTGCAAATATCCCCGGCTCTCGGCCCTCGGCCCTCGGCCTTCGACCTTGGGGCCTCACTTGACGCCTGGCGTTCCGTCGAACTTCTTCTCGAGCCGGTTCCAGACTTCGATATAGTCCTTCTGCATCGGGGCCTCGCGCGCAGCGAATTCGGTGAGGTGCTGGGGAAAGCGGGTCTCGAACATGAAGCTCATGGTCTCCTCCAGCTTCTCGGGCTTCAGATCGGCGTTGCTGGCGCCCTCGAAGGCGTCGCGGTCCGGGCCGTGCGGCAGCATGCAATTGTGCAGGCTGATGCCGCCCGGCGCAAAGCCCTGCGGCTTGGCGTCGTAGATGCCGTAGATGTTGCCCATCAGCTCGGACATGATGTTCTTGTGATACCAGGGCGGGCGGAAGCTGTGCTCGGCCACCATCCAGCGCTCGCGGAACAGCACGAAGTCGATATTCGCCGTGCCCTCCTGGCCCGAGGGCGCGGTCAGCACGGTGAAGATCGACGGGTCGGGATGGTCGAACAGGATCGCGCCCACCGGCGAATAGGTGCGCAGGTCGTATTTGTAGGGGCAGTAATTCCCGTGCCAGGCCACCACGTCCAGCGGGCTGTGGTCGATCCAGGTCTCGTGGAACCGGCCGCACCACTTGATCACCACGCGCGAGCGCGCCTCGCGGTCCTCGAAGGCGGCGACCGGGCATTTGAAGTCGCGCGGATTGGCCAGGCAATTGGCGCCGATCGGGCCGCGGCCCGGCAGGTCGAACTTCTGGCCGTAATTCTCGCAGACGAAGCCGCGGGCCGGGCCCTCCAGCACCTCGACGCGGTAGACCAGGCCGCGCGGCAGGATGGCGATTTCCCGCGGCTCCAGGTCGATCACCCCCAGCTCGGTGCAGAAGCGCAGCCGGCCCTCTTGCGGGACCACCAGCAACTCGCTGTCGGCCGAGAAGAAATATTCGTCCTGCATCGAGCGGGTGACCAGGTAGACATGCGACGCCATGCCGACCTGGATGTTCACGTCGCCGGCCGTGGTCATGCTGCGCATGCCGGTGATCCAGGTCAGCTCCTCCTCCGGGACCGGGATCGGGTCCCAGCGATACTGGCCCAGGCTGACGATGTCGTCGCGCAGGTTCGGCGCCGTCTTCCAATGCGGCAGATCGATCGCCGCGAAATCGCCGGTATGGCGGACCGAGGGCCGGATGCGATAGCACCAGGTCCGCTCGTTCTGGCCGCGCGGCGCGGTGAAGGCGGTGCCCGACAGCTGCTCGGCATAAAGCCCGTATTCGCATTTCTGCGGGCTGTTCTGGCCCTGCGGCAGGGCGCCGGGCAGCGCCTCGGTCTCGAAATCGTTGCCGAAGCCGGGCATGTAGCCCGGATGCGTGCCGGTGGCGACGGCGGCGCGGGTCATGCCGGGGGGCAGGTCGTGCTGGGTCATGGGGCTCCTCCCTGCGGTGTCATTGCAGTTGCAACGATTATGTCATTGCGATGGCAACGATGTCAATGCGGATCTGCATCCGGGCCGATCTTTATTGCAGGCGCAACGGCTTTCTGCTGTTCTGCCGGCCAAGGAGAAGCGCATGTCATTCGATCTGGACCGGTTCCTGCCCTATCGCCTGTCCGTGGCGGCCGCGCGGCTGAGCCGCCGCTTTGCCGCGCTTTACGAGGCCGAAGCGGGGCTGAGCACGCCCGAATGGCGGGTTCTGGCGCATCTGGCCCATTCCGGCGCGGTGAGCGTGCGCGACATCACGGCGCGGGTGCATCTGGACAAGTCGATGGTCAGCCGCGCCGCCTCGCGGCTGCAAGAGGCGGGGCTGGTGCGGAAATCGGGCAACGCGGCCGACCGCCGGCTGGTCGCGCTGGAGCTGACGCCTGCGGGCCGGGCGCTGATGGCGCGGCTCGGCCGCATCGCCGAGGCCTTCCAGGCGGACCTGCTGGCCGAGCTGGGACCGGAGGCCGAAGCCCTCGACCGCGCCCTCGCCAAAATCGACCAAAGGGAAAACCGCGACTAAACAGGGCGAACAGCCGGCCCAGGGCGGGGGAACG
>NZ_FNEA01000054.1 GCF_900100045.1 Paracoccus denitrificans
CGAACTGGATGGCGAAATACAGCACCAGCGGGATAGCGATCCTGATCGTGTCGAGCGGCAGGCGCAGCACGTCGCCGCCCTTCAGGCTGAACATCGCCACGATGGTGAAAAGCAGCGCGGCCAGCGTGATCGGGCCGATCCTCGGCAGGAATACGTTCTGATACCAAGCGTCGCCCTTGCGCGCGATCAGCACATGCCGGGTCAGGAACCCGGCGGCGAAGGGGATGCCCAGGTAGATCAGCACCGCCTCGGTCACCGTCCGGAAACCCACCTCGATCACGCTGCCTTCCAGCCCGAACAGGGGTGGAAGCACGGTCAGGAACAGCCAGGCATAGGTCGAGAAGAACAGGATCTGGAAGATCGAGTTGAACGCTACCAGCCCGGCGACATATTGCCCGTCGCCGCGCGCCAGCTGGTTCCAGACCAGCACCATGGCGATGCAGCGCGCCAGGCCGATCAGGATCAGCCCGGTCATGTATTCCGGCTGGTCGCGCAGGAAGATCACCGCCAGCGCAAACATCAGCACCGGCCCGATCAGCCAGTTCTGCACCAGCGACAGCATCAGCACGCGCTTGTCGGCAAAGACCCGGGGCAGGTCCTCGTAGCGGACCTTGGCCAGCGGCGGATACATCATCAGGATCAGGCCGATGGCGATGGGGATGTTGGTCGAGCCCACCGCCATGGCGTTCAGCGCATCCGGCAGGCCGGAGAACAGCGTGCCCAGCAGGATGCCGATCGCCATGGCCGCGAAGATCCACAAGGTCAGGTAGCGGTCGAGAAAGGAAAGCCGGCGGGCCGGGCGGTCGGGGGTCATCACCTATTCCTTTCAGGCCGGGCGGATGCGGTTGCCCTGGGCATCCACGACCTGCTCGCCGTCTTCCTTGCTGAAAGCCGCTTGCTGCGGTGGCAGCAAATCCAGCACCTGCTCCGAAGGCCGGCAAAGCCGCACCCCCCTGGGGCTGACCACGATGGGCCGGTTGATCAGCACCGGATGCGCAAGCATCGCCTCGATCAGTGCGGCATCAGTCAGCGCCGGATCGTCCAGGCCAAGCTCGGCATAGGGCGTGCCCTTTTCGCGCAGCAACTCGCGAGGTGCGATGCCCATGCGGGCGATCAGCCGCTCCAGCATCGCGCGCGAGGGCGGCGTCTTGAGGTATTCCACCACATGCGGCTCGATCCCGGCATTGCGGATCATGGCCAGCACGTTGCGCGAGGTGCTGCAATCCGGGTTGTGATAGATCACGACATCCATGCTCAGGCCTCGCGGGTCAAAGTGGGGTCACAGGCACAATCCAGCGCGGCCGCGACCGGCGCGCAGATGTCCGGGTGGCCGTCGCAGCAATCGCGCATCAGGAATGCGATCAGCCCCGCCAATGTGGCAAAGACGGCGCTGTAGATGATGAAGCGCCCTTCGCGCCGGGACCGGATCAGCCCGGCATGTTCGAGATGGGTCAGGTGAAACGACAGCCGCGAGGTGCTGGCACCCCCCAGGGCCTCGCCGATGGCTCCGGCCGCCATGCCCTCCGGCCCGGCCTTGACCAGCAGCCGGACGATGCGCAGCCGGGTTTCCTGCGACAGGGCCGCGAAGCCGACAAGGGCGTGTTGCTCTTCCATCGAATCAACCTCTCAAGATATGTTGAGACAATGAAGGTGAGACCTGATGTTGTCAAGCCAGCAGGTGCGTCTCGACGACGGCTGTTCGGGGAATCCGCGGAAGGTCAACCTTGAAGCGGACGCAGTTCAGCATCTGTAAAGTCTCGTTTCCCATGTCCTGGACGCGCGGAGGAAATAGCTGACGTGACATCATCGTATCTCGAGGGCGCGGGCCCCGACGGTCGGTAACGACGCTGGCGGCGCTTAAGGAGCCACGAGATCGGAGCGACATTCTTTCCAGCCATATGACCAGCTTGCACGATAGTTTCGATCCGGAGGGCGCAATTCCATCCCTTCGACCCCATGTCTTGTTCATCCGAGCGGGATCTCCGGGCGGTGCCATGGAAGACCCCATTGTGGGCACCGGCCCAAAGAACGACGCTCTGGACCCGAGGGGGAGACCCGTCAGGCCCAGCAGGGCGAGCCGCCGGCAGTCCCGCAGCAGGGCGACAACGATCCGAAAGATGACCCAATGCGGAAGCCTGCTGACCACAGATGACAGCCGGCTGCCATGCGAAAGGCGAAGCGGGTGGAAACCTGCGGACCCCCGATCTTCCGGTAAATTGCCGCACCAAGGTGTGGTCGAAATCTGCGCTGGTATGCGGCATTCAAAAGCTGGAAGGTGAAGCGGCGGATCCAGGTCCGCCGTTTTCGCTCGTCCAGATAGCGAGGTTTCCATGACCAAACGTGTTGCCCTGACCGACGCGCTCACCGGAGCTACCGAAATCTTTGCTCAGCCGCCGTGGCATCTTGAGGGGATCCGCCATTTCCAGAATGGGGATCTGGTGAAGCTCGCCCATGACGACGGAACAACCCGGCTCATTCCGATCAGATCTTGCACGTCCGGGCTGTTCGAGCGGTTCCGGGACTGGTGACGCGACACGCGCCAGCCATGCTGACTGTCAAGCGGGCCGATACCGATGCAAAACGGGTATCCGGTCTTCGTCCTTTGGGGCAACCAGCAATCGCCTGACACGAGGCGCCAGGCAGCAACCGATGGAAGGCAGGAAGGTGGCAATCGAAAGCCCGGATCAATACGAAGCCGCCATAGAGCACCTGCTGCAAATGCTCTTTCTGGCCACCGAGCGGCCCGGCCTGCTCATGACGACGGATCTGCGGGAACACCTCGCTCTCGCCGCCCAGAAGCGCGACAGGCACGGAGATTTCGGCGCAGCGCGATTGCTGATCGAATGGGCCGACCGGATCGACGCGGCAGCGGAAAGAACCGATCCCGCGCCTGAATAGGAATCGCAAAAGCCGACTGACGCAAAACTCGTCGTAACGGCCATCGACTGCGCTGACCTCATCCTGCCGTTGCAGAACCGCTTCGTCGTCACCGAGATTTCTTTCTCGGGCTTTCCGGAGGTTGGTCGATAGGCGAATGTCTCCTATGGCCTGCAGCCCCCTGACACCCCATATCAGCCATGCCTGTTCGAATTTTTTCGTCCGGCAACAGGGAGACCCAGACCGTGGATTCCGCAGACATCGCCAGCACCCCCGAGAAACGACCCGAGCCGCAGCATGATGCAGGAGCGCGCCGGCGTCGGAAAAGGGACGGGAACGAGCGCGGCATGCTGGTTCGCGTCGCGAGCGGCATGGACGATCCGACGACCGATCAGGCGTGATCGATGGGCCGGCAGGCCCAAGAAGAGCAATCACATAAAGGGAGGGGGCGAAAATGGTCTCATTGGTCGAGAACAGCGACAGAGATATCAGGGAACGGCTGAGCGATATCGAGCTCCGCTTGAGCGAGCTGGAACTGCAGGGCCTCCAGGGCGGGGTCTACTCCAACCCCGGCGGCAAGGAGCAGAGCCTGAGGGATGTCCTGGCCTGGCTGGAGCGGATGACCCCGGTGGTGCGCCGGCTCTACTGGGCGATCAAGGAGGCGGCTCCCCAATTCGATGGGCCGGACAGAAAGGCGCTCGACCAGGCCGTGGGCGCGCTCGATGCATGGCAATCCGCCCATTCGCGGCTGCATGAGACGATAGCGGAAACGAACGCCAGGGAACTGGGCGGCAAGGAACAGCACGAAAGCTGAGACTTGCAGTTTGCGGTAAAAACGGCGTTTCTCCGGATTTTCCGTCGATGCGGGTCGCAAATTCTTTCCTTGCCGAACAACGGGTAATGGGCCGGGATCGCGTGATTCCCGGAATTTCCTCGTAAACTCAGCCGGCATGACCTATATAGGATCTGCATCTCTTGTTTTCGGACCCTGTTCCTTGCGGCTCAGCTTCGATCTTCAGCTTTGCCGGGCCGCTGCACTGTGTGAGCGGCATTTTTGAAAGGAACAGCACGATGGCCAATGGCACCGTGAAATGGTTCAACTCCAATAAAGGCTTCGGCTTCATTGCCCCGGAAACGGGCTCGAAGGATGTCTTCATCCATATTTCCGCGCTCGAGCGCGCCGGCATCCATCATCTGAACGATGGCCAGGCGATCGCCTATGATATCGAGCGTGACCGCAATGGCCGGGAATCGGCAACGAATCTCGTTCTCTCCTGAGAGCAGCGCCGAAGGGTAATACAGGCGGGGTCGGCTTCATGCCGTCTCCGCTTTTCCTTGAGGAGGGTGGGCATGCGTTGCCCGCCATTCCGACCGTTCCGACAGAAAAGTTTCATTATGGAAATTCACTGGGGTACGCCCCTTTCATTCGTCATTTCGTCTGCAGGCGAAGTGCAGAAGTTCAGCACGATCGAGCAGGCGAGATACTGGCTCCGCAGGAGGTGGCCGGTTTCCAATACGGCCCAGCACCATGCGCTGGAGCAGCTGGATGCCGCCCTGCACTGCCTTGTATCGGTGGGATCGGCGCGACGGGCTTTCATCGCTGCTGCAAAAGCTGCCGGTTTCGTGCCCGAAACCTCGATCGCACAATCCGCACGTCCCTTGTCCGCTTGCATGGCGACGATCTGAGACCGGGGTTGGTCCTGCTATGGCGGTGCCTGTGCGGGAATGGAAATGCTCCGCAGAGTGACCAGCCGAAAGCCAGCTGGTCGATCCTGAACAGGCTGTGGGGCCTCGGCCAAGAGCTATCGCAAGAAAGATAAGCTACCGGGACTTTCGAGTGCCTCGGATATTCCGATGCCCTTGGCGTACAAGCCAACCCTGCGCTTAGTAGGTATACGCTATAGGTGCGTCCGAAGATGGGGGCAGAAGATAATGTCCCACCATTCTCATGGTCGGGTTCCAGTCGAAAATTCTCAGATCAATCGGTTTTCGAGCGATTCCGGGAATTTTTGTCTGGCCAAGTGGAAAATAGCCAGGTTTGGCTCCATTGATTGAGGCATCGGACAAATGCGATGCAAGAATGTTTTGCTTTATCCGGCGCGAAGGCGCATACAGGGGGCGCTACGTTGCTTCTCTCTGCATCCTGTCTCCTTTCGGCTTCAGTCTGCTTTTGAACTGACCGGGCCGGGTTGCTGCATTCCGCGAGCGACAAATCCACAAGGAGATATCACGATGGCCAATGGCACCGTGAAATGGTTCAACGCCGCCAAGGGCTTCGGCTTCATCGCGCCCGAGCATGGCGGCAAGGACGTGTTTCTGCACATTTCGGCCCTCGAGCGGGCCGGGCTTAACAGCGTTGCGGATGGTCAGGCCGTGACCTTCGAAATCGAGTCGGGCCGCGATGGTCGCGAATCGGCCAGCAGGCTGGCGCTCGCCTGATCCTGTCGAACAGCCTGGCCATCTGGCCGGGCTGAACCCCTTCGGGAGACCCGTATGTTGGCCAAGGCGAGAAACCTTTTCCGCGACCCTGCGCCCCTGACGGCGATGGATCGCACGACTTCCGAGGCGAAGCTCATCGTCGATGAACAGGCCCGCAAGAGGAGCGAGCTGACGGCATCCCTCAAGGCTGCACGGTTGGCGAAAGAGGCGGCAGACGCCGCCACCGGCGTGCCTGCGAAAAAACGCAAGAAATAGCGGATGCGCGGGGGCACCTGCTTTCTTCGCTGTAACGCCGACTCTACCTACCGCCGAAACGCTGCGCGAAGATGTCTCGATCCATTTCCCATGATTCCGATTGGACGGGATGCAGGGGATATTCATCTTTTTTTAGGCCAGCGCTAGCCGGCTTGACGGCGGACAGTCTCCCGCGCTTTTCCTGTGCCTTTTATCAGCCAGACAGGGGCTTTCCGAGCGCACGAAAGAGGCCGCATTCGCGGTGCTTTCACCCCCTTGAACCGCCATTTCCTCGCCCTAAATCGTGGATCGCCGGAAGCCTCTGACGGGTCCGGCATGCCGGGGCGGATGCAACGGCATCCCACGGCGAAAGACTTGTACCCATGTTGCTCAACGGAGGATGTGGCTATGAGAACCACTTTCGATTTTTCCCCTCTCTACCGGTCGAGCATCGGTTTCGACCGGATGCTGAGCGCGCTGGAAGCGGCAAGCCGGATCGAGACGATCGACAACTGGCCGCCCTATGACATCGCCAGGACCGGCGAGGACGACTATTGCATCACCATGGCGGTGGCGGGCTTCTCGCCCGACGAGCTGGCCATCACGCAGGAACGGACCGTTCTGACGGTAACCGGCCGGAAGGCTGGCGAGGACAAGGGCGAGTATCTGCATCGCGGTATTGCCGAGCGGAGCTTCCGCCGGCGCTTCCAGCTCGCCGATCATGTGAAGGTGACCGGCGCCGAGCTGCTGAACGGGCTGCTGACGATCGACCTGCGGCACGAGATCCCCGAAGAGATGAAGCCGCGCCGGATCGAGATCGCCCCGGCCCAGACCCTGCCCAAATCCGAGCCGCAGCAGGTCGAGACCGGCAAGCAGGCCGCCTGAGGCCCTGTCCGCACAATCCGCGCATGGCGCCGGGCAGCGCCCGGCGTTTCCGGCAACCTTTTGCCATGAAGGAGGAAAATCATGAATGTCCGTGATCTGATCCCCTGGAACCGCAATGGCGGCAACCAGCTTCCCACCGCCTTCCGCGACGGCGACCGCGATCCCTTCCTGTCGCTGCATCGCGAGGTGAACCGGCTGTTCGACGACGTCTTCCGCGGCTTCGGCCTGCCCGCGGTCGGCACGGTCCCTGCCTTTGGCGGCGGCTGGCCGAGCGTCGAGATCTCCGACAACGAGAAGGAGATCAGGGTGACGGCCGAGGTGCCGGGCCTTGACGAGAAGGACATCGAAGTCCTGCTGGATGACGGCGTGCTGACGCTGAAGGGCGAGAAACGCTCGGAGGTCGAGGATAAGGACCGGCAATTCTCGGAACGCTTTTACGGCCGTTTCGAGCGCCGTATCCCGCTGGGCGCCGAGATCCGCGAGGACGAGGTCGATGCGCATTTCAGGAACGGCGTGCTGACCGTGACCCTGCCCAAGACGGAAAAGGCGCAGTCGCAGGTCAAGCGCATCGCCATCAAGGGCTGAGCCATCGCGGCGGCGACAACCGCCGCCGCATCCAGCCTTCCCCCGCAGGGGAAGGTCCATTGACGGGATCACCAAGCAACCGACAAGGAGGAGTGAACGATGCTGAAATCCCTGTCTCTCGATCGCCGGACGGCATTCGACATCGCCAATGTCGTTGCCGGTCTCGGTCTTCTGCTGTCGCCCTGGTATCTCGGCTTCGCGGCCGAGACCGCCGCGGCGTGGAACGCCTGGCTCGTCGGGGCCGCGATGACGCTGATCGCGCTGGCCGCGCTCTTCGCGTTCCACAGGCTTGAGGAATGGGCCAATGCCGCCCTTGGCCTCTGGGCGGTGATCGCGCCCTGGGTTCTGGGCTTCGCGACCCTCGCGGCGGCGATGTGGGTGCATGTGATCGCCGGTCTGGTCGTCGCGATCCTGGCGGGCGTCAGCCTGTGGTCGGGCGGCGACCGGCCCTATTCGACAGCGTGACGTCCCGAACGGCCCGGCAACCCGCCGGGCCGTTTTCTTGTTCTCCGTCTGGTCTCGGGCGAGAAAGGAAATCACCACCGATCAAACGGAGATTGCCGATGTCGATGAAAATCCCCCGACTGCGCGCGGCCGTCATCACGCTGTGCACGATCCTGGCGCTGGTCGCGCCGCCCCAAGCGGCTGTCGGGCAGCCCATGCCCGAGGCTGGGGGCGGTATTCCCACCATTGCCCCGATGCTGTCGCGCGTGACCCCGGCGGTGGTCAATATCGCGGTGGTCTCGGAAACCCCGGTAGTATCGAACCCGCTTTACAACGATCCCTATTTCCGCCGCTTCTTCGATCTTCGCGACCCGCCGATGCGGCGGCAGATGAGCGCCGGCTCCGGCGTGATCGTCGATGCCGAAAACGGCTATGTGCTGACCAACCATCACGTCGTCGCCGAGGCCAGCGCGATCAGCGTCACCCTGAAGGACGGGCGCCAGTTCCGGGCCGAGCTCGTCGGCGCCGACCAGGCCACGGAAATCGCCCTGCTGCGGATCGAGGCCGAGGATCTGGTCGCGCTGGAGATCGGCGATTCCGACCGCCTTCAGGTCGGCGATTTCGTCGCCGCCATCGGCAACCCCTTCGGCCTGGGCCAGACGGTGACCTCGGGCATCGTCAGCGCGCTGGGGCGCAGCGGCATCAGCCGCGAGGGCTATGAGGATTTCATCCAGACCGACGCCTCGATCAACCCGGGCAATTCGGGCGGCGCGCTGGTGACGCTGGACGGCCGGCTGGTCGGCATCAACACCGCCATCCTGACCCCGGCAGGGGGCAATATCGGCATCGGCTTCGCGGTGCCCAGCAACATGGCCGTCGCGGTGATGCGGCAGCTGATCGAGCACGGCGAGGTGCGGCGCGGCAGGCTGGGCATCGGCATGCACGATCTGACGCCCGACCTGGCCGAGGCGCTGGAGCTGGGCGGCATCCACGGCGCGGTGATCGCGAATGTCGAGCCCGGCTCTCCCGCCGAGAAGGCGGGGCTGAAGGCGGGGGACGTGGTGACCGCTGTCGACGGCGCCCCGGTGCAGGGCGCCACGCATCTGCGAAACCGGCTGGGCCTGACGCCCGTCGGCAGCACCATCCGCCTGACGGTCAGGCGCGAGGGGGATGCGCGGGAGGTCGACCTGACCATCACCGCCGATGCGACCTCCTCCGGTGATTTCGCCGGCACGCCGCTGGATGGCGCCCGGCTGCGCAACGCCTCGGCGGAGGAGGCGCGCCGGGCGGGGGGTGCCGGGATCATGGTCGACAGCGTCGAGCCGGACAGCCTTGCGGCCTGGATCGGCCTGCGCCGCGGCGACATGATCGTCGCCGTCAACCGGACGCCGGTTTCCTCGGTCGCGGATTTGCGTGACATGCTTGCCGGCCACCGAGCCGTCGCGGCGCTGGAACTGATCCGCGACGGCAGCCGTCTTTTCATCGTCGCAAGGTGAACGACGGCGGCGGCATGGAGAGGGCCAGGAAGACGCAGGGTGTCGTCACCGATGCCTGGGCGTCGCTCATCTGACGCAGCCCCGGACCTTGCCGGTTTCAGAACGCCAGCCCGCAGGCCCTGCGGATGGCGAGTTGGACCGGCGAGGGCGGCAAGGCCGGGTCGAACTCGCCCTTGGGCAGCAAGGGCGGCTGGGCCATGAAACGGGGTCTTGTTCCCCGGTGCGGCTGTGCGGCATGGACCAGGAACGGATGGCACAGATAGACCGTGCCCGCCGCGCCGGTCGCCAGCACCTCGGGGCAGGTCTCGGTCGAGGCATAGCCGTTCGCCGACAATTGCCGCAGTGTCGCGCCTGCCGCCCCATGGGGCAGCAACTCTCGGGCAATGGTGGCGTGCGAGCCCCGCCTGATCCGGGTCGGTGCATCGCCGGGCCCGACATCCGAGAACAGGAACAGCATCAGCAACGCGCGGCCACTGCTTTTGACATTGACCCGCCACTCCATGAAATCCGGGCTGTCGCCGAAGCTCATGTCCACATGCCAGCCATCGTCGCCGGGGGCGATGGGCGAGGGGAAGCGGATCGGGAAACTGCCCAGCCCTTGCGGCGCAAGCCAGCGCCCCGGCCCGGCAAGCCGGTCATAGGCCCGGCGCAGCAGCGGGGTGTTGGCGGCCTGGACGAAGGCGGGCGTGGACATCGCTGCGATCCGGATGACGGGTCGCGTCCAGCCCTCGGGCCGGTCGGGCGAGAGGCCCGCAGCTGCCCACAACTCGTCCCGGCATTGCCGGGCGAGGTCGGTGGGGAAGGCGCCGTCGATCCTGACGAAGCCGTCCTCGATGAAGCTCTGGACCTGACGCTCGGTCAGGCCGGTGGGTTCGGGATTGGTCATCATGCATTCTCCGCTTGGCGCCCCAATCGCGGGCGCCGTGTCGATCTGATGGCGCGAAAGCGCCGGCGGCAGGGCCGGTCAGATCAGCGGGAAGAATGTGGACATGAACATCATGGTCGGAATTTAGGGCGGGCAGCCGGGGGCTGCAAGCCGTGTCCCCTGGCCGCTTGCGACCTGTTCCCCTTGCTCGCGGTTATCGAGGGGCATTCTTGCCCGGCCAGCCGCGCCCGGCCCCTCGTCCGGACAGATGCCCTGATATCGTCCAGAGCGCCGGATGCTCAGCGCCCGCCCTGATCCTCTGCGCCCGGCTCAGTATTCGTCATGCAGCCTGAGCCAGCTCATGGCGCCGTTCTCGTTGCGGCCCTTGGGGGTGAGGTCCAGCCAGTTGAACGCGCCCATCAGCAGTTCCACGCCGCGGTGATAGGTGGAATAGCTGTGGAAGAGGGCGCCGTCCTGCCGCACGAAGATGCTGACCCCGAACATGTCCGGGCTGTTCCTGATCACCGTGCCGTAATTGTAGATCGCCCGGCCGGCGGCGCGGTCCTCTTCCGTGAACGAGACGCCGAAATCGTAGTTGAAATCGCCGTCTCCCGAAGACAGCCAGGGAAAGCGCCAGCCCATCCGCCGGAGGACCTCCTCGATCTGCGGGACCGGCGCGCGCGAGACGGCGGCGAAGGCCAGGTCCGCCTGCTCGAAATGCTGCCGGGCGGCATCGACATGATCGGCGACGAAGGAACAGCCCGAGCAGAGATGCTCCGATCCCGGCGTCAGCATGAAGTGATAGACGGCAAGCTGGCTGCGGGTCCCGAACAGATCGCCCAGCGTCATCTCGCCGTCGGGACCGTCGAAGCGATAGGGCTTGTCGATGCGGACCCAGGGCATCCGCCGCCGCTCGGCGCGCAGCGCGTCGAGCTGGTGGGTCATGTCGCGTTCGCGGGCCAGCAGCGCCTTGCGGGCGTCCAGCCACTCATCGCGGGAAACGATGGCTTGGGTCATGGTCGGTCTCCTTTCGGGATGGGATGGTGGTCCGACATCAGCCGCAGCCAGGGCGGCAGGTGGAACAGGGCCATCAGCAGATACATCGTGGTCATGCCGTCCAGCGGCAGCGGGCCGGGGTCGGACAGGCAGAGCGCAGGCGAGGCCGTCGTGATCCAGGCCATGGCCGTGAAGCAGGGCGCCGCCGCAAGGGCCAGCCAGCCGGCCGCGCCGGGCTTTTCCGTGGGCGTTGTCATTGCGGGCCTCCCGTCCGATGCTTTGCGGGACATGAAGCAGTCTAGGACGGGGCGACATCCGGGCGTGAGTAACAAGCATGACGGGATTGCGGCGGCGGCGCAGGCGCTGGCGGCGGGGGATGCGCTGACCGCGCTGAAGCGGGTCGCCCTGCGCGACGATCCGCCGGCGCTGGCGCTGCGCGGCATCGCCATGGCGCAGCTTGGCGATCTGGACCGGGCGCGGGACCTGCTGCGCCGCGCCGCGCGGGGGCTCGGTGCCGATCCCCTGGCCCGCGCCCGCTGCCGGCTGGCCGCGGCGGAAATCGCGCTGGTCACGCGCGACCTGGGCGGTCTGGAGCGGGCGCTTGGCACGGCGCGAGGCGCGCTTGCGGCGCAAGGCGACTGGGCGAACGCCGCCCATGCCGGCTACCTGCAGGCCCGGCTGCTGCTGCTGACCGGGCGTCTCGATCAGGCCGAGGCGGTGCTTGAGACGCTGGATGCCGCCGCGCTGCCCCCGGCGTCGCGCCCCGGCTGCTGGTTGGTCGCCGCGGGCATCGCCATGCGGCGCATCCGGGCCGGCGATGCGCGGGCCGCGCTGGACCGGGCCGCCCGTGCCGCGCATCAGACGGGCATCGCCGCATTGGCGGCCGAGGTCGCACAGGCGCGCGCCGCCTTCGACGCCCCGGCCGGGCGGCTGATCGAAAGCGGGCGCGAGACCCTGCTGGACCTGGCCGGGGTCGAGGCGCTGCTCGGCGCGGACCTGCTGCTGGTCGATGCCTGCCGCAACCTTCTGCGCGGCGGCGCGACGCTGGTGCCGCTGGCCGGGCGGCCGGTGCTGATGGCGCTGCTGCGCGCGCTGGCCGAGGCATGGCCCGGCGACGCGCCGCGCGAAACCCTGCTCGCGCGTGCCTTTCGCGCCCGCCATGCCGACGAGTCGCATCGGGCAAGATTGCGGGTGGAGATCGGGCGGCTGCGCGAACACCTCTCCCCGCTGGCCGGGATAAAGGCGACGGGCCGGGGCTTCGTGCTGGAGCCTTGCGGAGGGCGCAGGATCGCCGTGCTGGCCCCGCCGGTCGAGGGTGATCATGCCGGGCTGCTGGCCCTGCTGGCCGATGGCGAGGCCTGGTCGAGTTCGGCGCTGGCCCTGGCGCTGGATGTCAGCCCGCGCAGCGTGCAGCGCGGGCTCAAGGCGCTGGAGCGGGCCGGCAGGGTGGAATGGCTGGGCCACGGCCGCGCCCGGCGTTGGGTCGCGCGAAGCGTGCCGGGTTTCCCGACAGGCTTGTTACTCCCGGCGCCCGTGCCGATGCGCTAGGATGGGCCCATGAAACGCATGGCCGAAATCATCCGCGAATATGGCCCCTTTCCGGGGATCGAGGAGGTGCATGGCGTCAGTTTCGACGGAAGGCAGGTTTGGTTCGCCAGCGGCGAACGGCTGAACGCGCTCGACCCCGACAGCGGCGAGCTGCTGGGCGCGCTAAAGATCCCCGCCGATGCCGGCACGGCCTTCGACGGCCGGCATCTGTTCCAGATCGCCGGGCCGGTCATCCGCAAGATCGACCCGGAGAGCGGCGCGGTTCTGGCGACCATTCCCGCGCCCGAGGGCGGCAATTCCGGGCTGGCCTGGGCCGAGGGCTCGCTCTGGGTCGGCCAGCATCGCGGGCGCCGCATCCACCAGGTCGATCCCGAGACCGGCAAGGTGCTGCGCAGCATCGACTGCGACCGCTTCGTCACTGGCGTCACCTGGGCCGACGGCGCGCTCTGGCACGGCACCTGGCAGGGCGAGGAAAGCGACATCCGGCGCATCGACCCCGCCACCGGCGCAGTGCTGGAACGGCTGGAGATGCCGCCGGGCACCGGGGTCTCGGGGTTGGAATCGGATGGCGGCGCCCGGTTCTTCTGCGGCGGCGGCAGCAGCGGCAAGTTGAGGGTCGTTCTGCGCAAGGCGGATCAGGACGCGACATAGGGCCTTCGGTTCTTGCTGCGCAAACCGGCCCCTCGCTCGGAACCTGACAGCGGGCCTGTGGCAGGCTATGCTGTTGGGGTCCTTTCTATCAGCCAGCGGGAGGCAGCGATGAGCGACGAACACGCGGGCAAGAGTGTTCTGCACCTGCCGCCAGGTGCGGGACGGTGCTATGAACTCGGCCGGATGACGGCGGTGTTCAAGGCCGATGAGGATGAGACGGCTGCCCGCTGCAGCGTCTCGGAATGGTGGCTGGAGCCTGGCGCCGACGGGCCGGGCGCGCATGCGCATGAAGTGAATGACGAGATCTTCTACGTCATCGCCGGCACCGTCAGCTTCCTTGCCGGGGAGGACTGGCTGGACGCGCCGCAAGGGACGTTCCTGCGCATCCCGGCCGGCGTGACCCATGATTTCAGGAACCGTACCGCCGAGCGTGTCGGTCTGCTGAACGTCTTCATCCCCGGCGGGTTCGAGCGCGACATGCCCGCCATCGCCGACTGGTTCAGGGACAATCCCTAGGCCCATGCGCGGCAAGGCCTCGATCACGGCGGATCTTCGGCGGCTTGGCCTGAAACCGGGCGATCTGGTGATGGTCCACGCCTCGCTGAAGGCGCTCGGCCCGGTCGAGGGTGGCGCGGCCGGGGTCGTCCAGGCGCTGCTGGATGCCTTGAGGCCGGGCGGCACGGTGATGGGATATGCCTCCTGGGACCGCTCCCCCTATGAGGAAACCCTGAACGGCGCCCGGATGGACGAGGCCCTGCGCCGCGACTGGCCCGCCTTCGATCCCCGGACTGCCGGGACCTATCGCGGCTTCGGCTTGTTGAACCAATTCCTTGCGGACTTGCCGGAGGCCCGGCGCAGCGCCCACCCGGATGCCTCGATGGTCGCGGTCGGCCCGCTGGCCGGGACCCTGGACGAGCCGCACCGGCTGGGCCAGGCCCTGCGCGAGGGCTCGCCGCTGGAACGCTTCGTCCGCCTTGGCGGCAAGACCCTGCTGCTGGGTGCGCCGCTCGATGCCGTGACCGTGCTGCATTACGCCGAGGCCGTCGCCGACATCCCCGGCAAGCGCCGCGTCAGCTATGAGATGCCGATGCCGGGCCCGGATGGCCGGACCATCTGGGAGGCTGCCACGGATTTCGACTCGAACGGCATCCTCGATTGCTTCGCGGTCGAGGGCCAGCCGGATGCGGTCGAGACCATCGCCCGCGCTTATGTCGCGACGGGCCGGTACCGGGAGGGCATGGTCGGCGCCGCGCGCTGCCATTTGTTCGACGCGCAGGATATCGTCGCCTTCGGGGTCGACTGGCTTGAGCGGCAGTTCGGATCGGTGCCTGAATCTGGGGAAGACCAAACCTGAGGATCGACCGGCATGGCCCCGCGGATATCGAACCGGATCGCGTCTTTCGTCGACGCCCTGCCGCTGGCGCCGGGCCAGAGGGTGCTGGAGATCGGCTGCGGTCCGGGCGTGGCCGCCCGCGCGGTTTCCCGACGTGTCGGGAACGGCTTCGTCCTGGCCATCGATCGCTCGGCCAAGGCGATCGAAAGCGCGGTGGCAGGATCGCGGGCCGAAATCGCCACCGGCCGCCTGCGGTTCCTGCAAGCGGCGATCGAGGATTTCGAGCTGCCGCCCAATGAAGAGCCTTTCGACATCGCCTTTGCGATACGTGTCGGGGCATTGGACGGGCGCCACCCGGATATCGAGCAACGCGCCCTTGAACGATTGCGGGCCGCATTGAAACCGACGGGACGGCTGTTCATCGACACGGGGCATCCGCTCAGGGAGATAAAGCTGATCAGGCGATGATTTGTCCGAGGCTTGGGCGGATCCCCGATTGAGCGTGGGAATTGCCGTTTGACCGCTGTTGGATTAAACCGGCGCCCTAACAACAGGGGACGTTTATGACCGATATCGACCTGAATGCCTTGTCGCTGGCCGAATTGAAGCAGCTGGAAAAGAACCTGACCAAGGCCATCGCCTCTTTCGAGGATCGCCGCAAGGCCGAGGCTCGTGCCGCGGCGGAAGCGGTGGCAAAGGAACACGGTTTCTCGCTGGGCGAACTGGCGGAAATGACCCCGGCGCAAAAGCGCGCCGCCGTTGCGCCGAAATACCGCCATCCGGAAAACCCCGAGATCACCTGGAGCGGTCGCGGCCGCAAGCCCGCCTGGATCGCTGGGGCTCTGGAGGCCGGCAAATCCCTCGAAGACTTTGCCATCTGACCGGGGAGGGCAGGGGTGTTCCAGCCTCCGAATGCGGTGCGGCTGCATGTCTCCCTGGCCGAGATCGAGCCGGAGATCTGGCGGCGGCTGGTCGTTCCCTGCGACTGGACGCTGGATCGGCTGCATCCGGTCCTGCAGGCGGCCTTCGGCTGGACCGACAGCCATCTGCACGAGTTCCGCATCGGCGGGCTGCGTTACGGCGATCCGGCGCTGCTGGACGACGGCTTCGGCGGCCCCCGCGTTTTCGACTCTACCGAGGTGCGGCTGCAGGATTTCGTCGGGCATGACGTCGGTTTCACCTATGCCTATGATTTCGGGGACGACTGGCAGCACCTGATCCGGATCGAGGATTGGTCGGCGCTCGATCCGGCGCCGCGCCACGCGCTCTGTCTGGAGGGCGCACGGGCGAGACCGCCCGAGGATGTGGGTGGGCCTTGGGGCTACAAGGATTTCCTCGGGATCATCCGCGACCCGACGCACGAGGAGCACCGCTCCACGCTGCGATGGGCGGGCGGGCGTTTCGATCCGGAATGGTTCGATCTCGACCTGATCAACAAGGATCTGCGCAATGCCTTGCGCGCGAATGTGCGGCGGCGGCTGCATCAGCCGAGGCCGAAGGCGCCGAAGGATTAGCAGCGTCTCCCGTTGCGACCCTTCCCCGGCCTGCGCGAAGCTGACCATCCACCCGACTCTTGCCACGACGCCCCCATGACCGAGATCGCAACGCACCCCCGGATCAAGCTGTCGAAGCTGCGCGATATCGGCTGGTCGCTCTGGGACCCTATCGGGTTGCTGGACCCGGAAAGCCCGGCGGGCAGATGGGACGACGAAGCCAACCTGTCCTTTGCGGACGAATACGACAGCTAT
>NZ_FNEA01000012.1 GCF_900100045.1 Paracoccus denitrificans
CATGACCATTGAAACTTCTGGGAAACATCCGATTCCGCCGGGTTTTGGGGATGCCCTGGTCCAGCCTGGCGATTACGCCCGCATGTATGCCGAATCGATCTCGGACCCTGACGGGTTCTGGGGCCGCGAGGGCAGGCGGCTGGACTGGATCCACCCCTATTCCAGGGTGAAGAACACCGATTTCGCCATGGGCCAGGTCTCGGTGAAGTGGTTCGAGGACGGCATCCTGAACGCCTCGGTCAACTGCATCGACCGCCACCTGCCCGGGCGCGCGAACCAGGCCGCGATCATCTTCGAGCCGGACGACCCGGACCAGCCGGCGCGCCACATCACCTATGCGGAACTGTCGGAAAAGGTGAACCGCTTCGCCAACGTGCTGCTGAGCCAGGGGGTGATGCGCGGCGACCGGGTGGTGATCTACCTGCCGATGATCCCCGAGGCGGCCTATGCCATGCTGGCCTGCGCGCGGATCGGCGCCATCCACTCCATCGTCTTCGCCGGCTTCTCGCCCGACGCGCTGGCCAACCGCATCAACGACAGCGGCGCCAAGCTGGTGATCACCGCCGACACCGCGCCGCGCGGCGGCCGCAAGACGGCGCTGAAGTCGAATACCGACGCGGCGCTGCTGCATTGCTCGGACCGGGTGCGCTGCCTGGTGGTCAGGCATACCGGCGACCAGACCAGCTGGATCGACGGGCGCGACGTGGACGTGCTGGCGATGATGGAGCAGGTCAGCCCGGATTGCCCGCCGCGGCCGATGAATGCCGAGGACCCGCTGTTCATCCTCTATACCTCGGGCTCGACGGGCAAGCCCAAGGGCGTGGTGCATTCGACCGCCGGCTACCTGCTTTATGCCGCGATGACGCATCAATACGTCTTCGACTACAAGGACGGCGACATCTTCTGGTGCACGGCCGACGTGGGGTGGGTGACGGGGCACAGCTATATCGTCTACGGCCCGCTGGCCAACGGCGCCACGACGCTGATGTTCGAGGGCGTGCCGACCTGGCCGGATGCCGGCCGCTTCTGGGCGGTCTGCGAAAAGCACGGGGTCAACCAGTTCTACACCGCGCCGACCGCCATCCGGGCGCTGATGGGGCAGGGGCCGGAATGGGTCGAGAAGCACGACCTGTCCAGCCTGCGGGTGCTGGGCACGGTGGGCGAGCCGATCAACCCCGAGGCCTGGGTCTGGTACGACCGGCATGTGGGCAAGGGGCGCTGCCCGATCGTCGACACCTGGTGGCAGACCGAGACCGGGGGTCACATGATCACCTCGCTGCCCGGCGCGATCGAGGCCAAGCCGGGCTCGGCGACGCTGCCCTTCTTCGGGGTCAGGCCGGTGGTTCTGGATGCCTCGAGCGGGGCGGTGCAGGAGGGCGACGGGGTCGAGGGGGTGCTGTGCATCGCCGACAGCTGGCCGGGGCAGATGCGCACGGTCTGGGGCGACCACCAGCGCTTCATGGAGACCTATTTCCAGCAATATCCGGGCTATTACTTCACCGGCGACGGCTGCCGGCGGGACGAGGACGGCTATTACTGGATCACCGGGCGGGTGGACGACGTGATCAACGTCTCGGGCCACCGGATGGGCACGGCCGAGGTGGAATCGGCGCTGGTGGCGCATGAGAAGGTGGCCGAGGCGGCGGTGGTGGGCTATCCGCACCCGCTGAAGGGCCAGGGCATCTATGCCTATGTGACGCTGATGAACGGGGTCGAGCCCAGCGACGAGCTGCGCGCCGACCTTGAGAAATGGGTGCGCACCGAGATCGGCCCGATCGCCAAGCCCGACCTGATCCAATGGGCGCCGGGCCTGCCCAAGACCCGTTCGGGCAAGATCATGCGCCGCATCCTGCGCAAGATCGCCGAGGACGATTTCGGCGCCCTCGGAGACATCTCCACGCTCGCAGACCCGGGCGTCGTGGACCAACTCATCGAAAACAGAATGAACCGTCACTGACGGCAGCGGCCGGCGGCAACGCGCCGCCGGCCCCGGACAAGACACCGATCACCATGGGCGCAGCACCGCGCCCATGGACCGGCTGCGGCTTGGCTTGAGAAACCCGCCAACCGCCGACAGCCGCCCAGCAAGGCCCGACTTCGCCGGCATGCCGCCGGCGCGGCCGAAAAGACCGCAGATCGTGGCAGTGGAGGAGCACGACCCCGATGCAAGACAACCTGGCCGAACGGATCGCCGCAGATCCGAACTATCAATCACTGAAGGCGAAGCGATCCCGCTATGGCTGGATCCTGACGATCGCGATGCTGATCGTCTATTACGGCTATATCCTGCTGATCGCCTTCGACAAGGAGATGCTCGCCGCGCGGATCGGCGACGGCGTCATGACCTGGGGCATCCCGCTGGGCTTTGGCGTGATCATCTTCACCATCATCATCACCGGCGTCTATGTCCGCCGCGCGAACGGCGAGTTCGACGAGCTGAGCGAGAAGGTCCGGCGGGAGGCGCTGAAATGAACCACAACATCCTGCGCAAGGGCCTGCTGGCCGCGGCCCTGGCCGTGCCCGGCAGCGCCATGGCCGCCGACGTGATCCAGGGCGCCGAGAAACAGGCGACGAACTGGACCGCCATCACCATGTTCGCCGCCTTCGTGCTGGCGACGCTCTACATCACCAAATGGGCGGCCGCGAAAACCAAGTCGGCGGCGGATTTCTATACCGCCGGCGGCGGCATCACCGGCTTCCAGAACGGCCTCGCCATCGCCGGCGACTACATGTCGGCCGCATCCTTCCTGGGGATTTCGGCCGCCGTGATGATCTCGGGCTATGACGGGCTGATCTATTCGATCGGCTTCCTGGTCGGCTGGCCGATCCTGACCTTCCTGATGGCCGAGCGGCTGCGCAACCTGGGCCGCTTCACCTTTGCCGACGTGGCGGCCTTCCGCTTTGCCCAGACCCCGGTGCGCATCTTCGCCGCCTCGGGCACGCTGGTCGTGGTGGCCTTCTACCTGATCGCGCAGATGGTGGGCGCGGGCTCGCTGATCCAGCTGCTGTTCGGGCTGGACTACTGGATCGCCGTGGTGATCGTCGGCGCGCTGATGATGATCTATGTGCTTTTCGGCGGCATGACCGCGACGACCTGGGTGCAGATCATCAAGGCCTGCCTGCTGCTGGGCGGCGCGTCCTTCATGTCCTTCATGGTCATGTGGCACTATGGCTTCAGCCCCGAGGCGATGTTCGCCGATGCCGTGCGCGTCAAGGCCGAGCTGGCAACCGCCGGCGGCAAGACCGCCGAGGAAGCCGCGGTTGCGGGCCAGTCGATCATGGGTCCGGGCACTTTCATCAAGGATCCGATCTCGGCCATCAGCTTCGGCATGGCGCTGATGTTCGGCACCGCCGGCCTGCCGCATATCCTGATGCGCTTCTTCACCGTTCCCAGCGCCAAGGAAGCGCGCAAGTCGGTGATGTGGGCGACCGGCTGGATCGGCTACTTCTACCTGCTGACCTTCATCATCGGCTTTGGCGCCATCACCTTCGTGCTGACCAATCCCGAGTTCCTGGACGGCTCCGGCGCGCTGGTCGGCGGCTCCAACATGGCGGCCGTGCATCTGGCGCAGGCGGTGGGCGGCAACGTCTTCCTGGGCTTCATCTCGGCCGTGGCCTTCGCTACCATCCTGGCGGTGGTCGCCGGGCTGACGCTCTCGGGCGCCTCGGCGGTCAGCCATGACCTCTATGCGACCGTGATCAAGAACGGCAACCCCGCGCCGGGCAGCGAGCTGCGCGTCTCGCGCATCACCACGCTGGTGCTGGGCCTGGTCGCGGTCGTGCTGGGCATCGCCTTCAAGAACCAGAACATCGCCTTCATGGTGTCGCTGGCCTTCGCGGTGGCTGCCTCGGCCAACTTCCCGGTGCTGTTCATGTCGGTGCTGTGGAAGGATTGCACGACCAAGGGCGCGGTGACCGGCGGCTTCCTGGGGCTGATCTCCTCGGTGGTGCTGACGATCCTGTCGCCCTCGGTCTGGGAGGCGACGCTGGGCAACCCTGCCGGATCGGCGCCCTTCCCCTATACCTCGCCGGCGCTGTTCTCGATGACCCTGGCCTTCCTGGGCATCTGGATCGTGTCCAAGATGGACAACGGCGCGCGGGCACGCATCGACCGGGCGGGCTATCTGGCCCAGCAGGTGCGCTCGGAAACCGGGATCGGCGCGTCGGAAGCCTCGTCGCACTGAAGCCGGGAATGGCGGCCCGTCCCTTTCGGGGGCGGGCCTTCGTCGTCTCGATCCGGCCGTGCCGGGTCTGGTGTCCGGTCTTTGGGAGGGGTGATGGCCCATATCCTGATCGTCGAGGACGAGGACAACATCGCCGCCGCGCTGGAGTTCCTGCTGGCGCGGGCCGGCCACAGCTACAGGCGGATCGCCGGCGGCGGCGGTGCGCTGGACGAGATCCGCGCCAACCGGCCCGACCTGGTGCTTCTGGACATCATGCTGCCCGACATCTCGGGCTATGAGATCGTCGGGGCGCTGCGTGCCGATCCCGCCCTGCGCGACGTGCGGGTGCTCCTGATGACCGCGCGCGGCTCGGTGGTCGAGCGCCGCAAGGGGTTGGCGCTTGGCGCTGACGGCTTCATCGCCAAGCCCTTCGAGTTGTCGGAACTGCGCGCCGAGATCGCGCGGCTGCTGGGCGCGACCAACTGAGCCCGAACGCTGACCCCGGATCCTGCCTGCCCGTGTCGGATCGTCGCAGCGGGCCGGCGTTTCCTGTGGCATTCCGGGTCGCGACCGGGATTTCGCTTGTCTCCGGCCGGCAGATCGGGATCCTCGGGATCAGGACTCGCGCCGGAACGGAAGGCCAGAACGGAAGGATAGCGATGACCGACGCCTATCAAGCCATCATCGACCGCTGCGCCGGGCTGCCGCCCCTGCGCACCGCCGTGGTCCACCCGGTGCAGCACGCCGTCTTCGAGGCGGTGGAGGAGGCGCGTTCGGCCGGACTGATCGAGCCGGTGCTGATCGGCCCCGCCGCCCGCATCGCCGCCGCGCTGGCCGAGGCCGGCCATGCCCCCGACGCCTATGAGATCGTCGATACCGAGCACAGCCATGCCGCCGCCGCCCGCGCCGCGCAGATGGCCGCGGCCGGCCAGGTCGGCGCCATCATGAAGGGTTCGCTGCATTCCGACGAGTTGCTGGGTGCGGTCATTCACCCGCAATGCGGGCTGCGCACCGAGCGGCGGATCAGCCATGCCTTCCTGATGCTGACCGAGGATTATCCGCGCCCCTTCATCATCACCGATGCGGCGGTCAACATCGCGCCCGACCTGATGGTCAAGGCCGACATCGTGCACAATGCCATCGGGCTTTGGCGCGTGCTCTGGGGACCGGCGCGGCCCAAGGTCGCGATCCTCGCCGCGGTCGAGACGGTCAATCCCAAGATGCAGGCCACGCTGGATGCGGCGGCGCTGTGCAAGATGGCCGATCGCCGCCAGATCGAGGATGCGGAGCTGGACGGTCCGCTGGCCTTCGACAATGCGATCAGCCCGGCGGCGGCGCGGGAAAAGGGCATCGCCTCGCCGGTGGCGGGGCAGGCCGACATCCTGCTGGTGCCCGACATCGAATCGGGCAACATGCTGGCCAAGCAGCTGATCTTCATGGGCGGTGCCGATGCGGCGGGGATCGTCCTGGGCGCGCGGGTGCCGGTCATGCTGTCCAGCCGCGCCGATTCCGTGCGCGCCCGCATGCTGTCCACCGCGCTGGCCGTGCTGATGGCCGAGGCGCGCCGGCTGGGGCAGGTGAAATGATCGCGGCGATCCTGACGCTGAACGCCGGCTCGTCCAGCCTCAAGTTCCGGGTCTTTGCGCGCGAGGGGCTGGCGCTCTTGGCGCGCGGCGCGGTCAGCCGCATCGGCGCGGATGCCGAACTGGTGGCCGAACTGACCGGCGCGTCCCAGGTCCGCAGCCCGGTCGCCGGCGGCGATCATGCCGCCGCCATGCAGGCGGTGCTGGATTTCATCGACGCCCATGACGAGGGCTGGCGGATCGAGGCGGTGGCGCATCGCATCGTGCATGGCGGCACGCGCTATACCCGCTCGACCCCGGTGACGCCGCAGGTGCTGGTCGATCTGGCGGCGCTGATCCCGCTGGCGCCGCTGCACCAGCCGCATGGTCTGGCCGCCATCGCCGCCGCCCGCCGGCTGGTGGGCGAGGACGTGCCGAACCTCGCCTGTTTCGACACCGCCTTTCATGCCGGGCGCGACGCGCTGTTCACCCATTTCGCCCTGCCCGAGCCGCTGTTCGAGCAGGGCGTGCGCCGCTATGGCTTTCACGGCCTGTCCTATCAATGGCTGGCGCAGGTTCTGGCGCGCGACCATCCCGAGCTGCATCGCGGCCGGGTCGTCGCCGCGCATCTGGGCAATGGCGCCAGCCTTTGCGCCATGCATCAGGGGCGCAGCGTCGATACCACCATGGGCATGACCGCGGTGGACGGCATCCCCATGGGCACGCGCTCGGGCGCGGTCGATCCCGGCGCCATCCTGCTGATGCAGCGCAGCTTCGGCATGACGCCCGAAGAGATCGAGGATCTGATCTATAACCGCTCGGGCCTTTTGGGCATGTCGGGCCGCTCGAACGATGTCGCGGCGCTGCTGACGGACGGCTCGGCGCAGTCGCGCTTTGCGCTGGACTTCTTTGCGCTGAGATGCGCGCAGGCGGCGGCCGCGATGGCGGTTTCGCTGGGCGGCATCGACGCGATGGTCTTTACCGGCGGCATCGGCGAGAACGCCGCCCCGGTGCGCGAGGCGATCCTGCGCCACATGGCGCCGCTGGGCGATTTCGCCACGCTGGTCATCCCCGCCAACGAGGAATGCATGATGGCGATGGAGGCCGCCGCGCTGCTGGCCTAGCGCTGGCGGACATAGCTGCCCGGGGCATCCTCCAGCGCCGGATAGCCCGCGGCGGCGGCGCCGATGCCCGGGGGCGCCACCCGCTCGGCGGCGGAATGCCGCGCCAGCCAACCGCTCCAGGCCGGCCACCATGAGCCCTCGCGCCATGCGGCGGCGCGCAGCCAGTCCTCGGGGGGCAGGCAGGTATCGTCCGGGCCGCGGGTGGCGATGCGGTAATGGCTGCCCGGCTGCGAGGGGTCGAAGATGATGCCCGCCAGATGATCCTTGTCCGCCAGCACGAAGGTCAGCTCGGCATCGCTGAGGCAATGCAGCTGATAGACCGATCGCCAGGGGGCGACGTAATCCTCTTCGGTGCCGACTGCAAAGATCGGTGCGCGAAGGTTGCGCAGCGCCACGGGACGGCCGTCCGCCCGCAGCCGGTCGCCGGCCAGCGCGTTTTCCAGATAGAGCCGGCGCAGGTATTCGTCCTGCATGCGATAGGGCATGCGGGTGGAATCGCTGCTCCAGGCAAGGATGTCGGTCATCGGCTCGCGCTCGCCCATCAGATAGGCGTGCACCATGCGCGACCAGACCAGGTCGTTCGAGCGCAGGAAGCGAAAGGCGCCCAGCATCTGCTCGGCCGTCAGGTAGCCGCGCTGCCGCATCGCATTTTCCAGGCTGTGCAGCTGGTCGTGGTCGACGAACAGCGCCAGATCCCCCGGCTCGGTGAAATCCGTCTGCGCCGCCAGAAGCGAGACGCTGGCCAGCCGGTCGTCCCGCGCCCCGGCCATGGCCGCCGCCGCGATGGCCAGCAGCGTGCCGCCCAGGCAATAGCCCGCCGCATGGATGCCCCGCCCGGGCAGGATGGCATTGATCGCCTCGACCGCCGCCATGACCCCCAGGCGGCGGTAGTCGTCCAGCGTCAGGTCGCGGTCGTCGGCCGTGGGATTGCGCCAGGACAGGCAAAAGACCGTATGCCCGGCCTGGACCAGATGCCGGACCAGCGAGTTTTCCGGCGATAGGTCCAGGATATAGTATTTCATGATCCAGGCCGGGATCAGCAGCACCGGCTCGGCCAGCACGGTTTCGGTCGCGGGGGCGTATTGGATCAGCTCGATCAGGTGATTGCGGAACACCACCTTGCCGGGCGTCGCCGCGACCTCGTAACCGACGCGGAACCGCTCGGTTCCGACCGGGGGCTTGCCGGCGGCGAGCCGTGCCATGTCCTCGCACCAGTTGCGCATGCCGGCCAGATGGTTCAGCCCGGCGGTCTGCATGCTGCGGGCGATGATCTCGGGATTGGTGAAGGGCAGGTTCGCCGGAGAGGCCATGTCGAGCCATTGCCGCACCATTGCCGAAAGCAGGTTTTCGTAATGCGGATCGGTTCCGGGCACGTCATGGGTGGCCTCGTGCCACCATTGCCGCGCCAGCAGGAAGCCCTGGACCCAGATGCTGAAGGGCGGGTTCTGCCAGGCCGCGGCGGCAAATCGCCGGTCCTGCGGGCCGGGGCGGATCACCGGCTCGGCCTTGGGGTCCGTGGCCAGCGCGGCGATATGGGCCATAAGCTCGGCCGTCTCGCGCGCGGCCCGGTCGGCCAGTTCCAGCCGCTTGCCCGGCGCGGCGGCCAGATGCGCCGACCAGTCGATCAGCGCCATGCCAAGCGCCAGCGGCGAGACGCCGGTGCCGAATCCGGCGGCCATCGCCTCGCGCAGCCGGTCGATGGTGCGATACGGGGCGGTATCGGTCCCGGCGGGGCCGGCTTCGGGGGTGTTCACCTTATGCGTCATGGCAGGGATCCCGGCAGGAAAGGCATGGGCCGGGCGCCACCGCGCCCGGCGGGCGGCTCAGGGCACCAGCACGGCCGCGCCGTCGAAACGGCCGGCGCGCAGGTCGTCCAGCGCGCGATTGGCCTCGCGCAGCGGATAGGTCGTGGTTTCGGTCGCGATCCCGATGCGGGGCGCGAGCGACAGGAAGTCCAGCCCGTCCTGCCGCGTCAGGTTGGCGACCGAGGCGATCTGGCGTTCATGCCAGAGCAGGGCATAGGGAAAGGCGGGGATGTCGCTCATATGGATGCCGGCGCAGACCACGCGGCCGCCCTTGCGCACCGCTTTCAACGCCAGGGGCACCAGATCGCCAACCGGGGCGAAGATGATCGCCGCATCCAGGGGTTCGGGCGGCGCCTGGTCCGAGCCGCCTGCCCAGACCGCGCCCAGGCTGTGCGCGAAGTCCTGCGAGCGCAGGTCGCCGGGGCGGGTGAAGGCATGGACCGCACGGCCCTGCCATGCCGCCACCTGCGCGACGATATGGGCCGCGGCGCCAAAGCCGTAAAGTCCCAGCCGAGGCGCCTTGCCCGCGATCACCAGCGCGCGCCAGCCGATCAGCCCGGCGCAAAGCAGCGGCGCCAGCGCCACGTCCTCGCCCGTCTCGCCCAGGGGAAAGGCGAAACGCGCGTCGGCGATCACCGAGGTCGCATAGCCGCCGTCGCGGGTATAGCCGGTGAAGCCCGGCGCATCGCACAGGTTCTCGCGCCCCTCGCGGCAATAGGGGCAGGCGCCGCAGCTATGGCCCAGCCAGGGGATGCCGACCCGCTGGCCCAGGGCAAGGCCGGCGACGCCGGGGCCAAGCGCCTCGATCCGGCCGACGACCTCATGCCCCGGGATGATCGGCAGCACCGGGTCGGGCAACTCTCCGTCGACCACATGCAGGTCGGTGCGGCAGACGCCGCAGGCCGAGACGGCGACCCGGATCTGGGCCGGGCCGGGCTCGCGGTCGGGAAGTTCGGTCCAGACCAGCGGCGCGCCGATCCGTTCCAGCACCATGGCATGCATCCGCCTTCTCCCATCGCCGGGGTCATGCCCAATATGCGGGCGGCGGGCCCGGCTTGCAAATGGGCGCGGCTTTAGGTCGCGGAGTTTTCGCGCTTGCCGGTCACGCCGCCGCGTGGGGCAGCACCCAGATGCCGCTGTCGGGCACGGCATTGACCCGCAGCCGGCAGCCATAGGCGAGCGACAGGGAGTCGTCGGTCAGCACCTCGCCGGGCCGGCCCTGGCACAGCACGCGGCCGCCGCTCATCAGCACCAGCTTTTGCGCGAAAAGCGCAGTCAGGTTCAGGTCGTGCATGATCGCGACCACGCCGCCGCCGGCCTGGGCGTAATCGGCGGCCAGCCGCATCACCGTCAGCTGATGCGCGATGTCCAGGCTGCTGACCGGCTCGTCCAGCATCAGCCAGCGCGGGCCGTCCGCGTCTACCGGCTGCCAGACCTGCGCCAGCACGCGGGCAAGCTGCACCCGCTGCTGTTCGCCGCCCGACAGTTCCTGGTAAAGCCGGCCGGAAAAGCCTGGCAGATCGACCGCCGCCAGCGCCGCCGGCACCAGCGCCTCGGCGCGTTCGCCGCGCGCCTCGACGCCGATGCGCACCACCTCGGCCACGGTGAAGGGGAAGGACAGCGCGGCGGCCTGCGGCAGCACGCCCCGGCGCTGCGCCAGCTCCTCGGGCGACATGCGGGCGATGTCGCGCCCGTTCAGGGCGATGCGGCCGCGGCTGGGCAGCTCTCCGGTCAGGCTGCGCATCAGCGTGGTCTTGCCCGAGCCGTTCGGCCCGACGATGGCGGTGATCTCGCCCGCGCGCGCCTCGACCGAGACGGCGTGCAGGATTTCCTTGCGGCCAAGGCTGACCCGGATGTCGGTGGCGATCAGGCTCACAGGTCCAGCACCCCCCGGTTGCGCAGCAGGATCCACAGGAAGAAGGGCCCGCCCATGATGGCGGTGACGATGCCGATCGGCAGTTCGGCCGGGGCGATGACGGTGCGGCTGACCATGTCGGCCAGCAGCAGCGTCACCGCGCCCAGAAGCGCCGAGTTGACCAGCAGCCAGCGGTGGTCCGGCCCGCTGGCCAGCCGCAAGAGGTGCGGCACGACGATGCCGACGAAGCCGATGCCGCCCGAGACCGCAACGGCGGCGCCGGTGGCGGCGGCGACGGTCAGGATGGCGCGGTTCTTGACCTTTTGCACCCGGATGCCGACATGGCCGGCTGCCGCCTCTCCCAGCGCCAGCGCGTTCAGACCGCGCGCCAGCCAGGGGGCGTAAAGCAGCGCCAGCGCCATGATCGGCGCCCCGGCCAGCAGCTTGGGCCAGTTCGCCCCGGCAAGCGAGCCCAGCCCCCAGAAGGTCAGGTCGCGCAATTCCCGGTCACTGGCGCGCAGGATCACCACGCCCGAAAGCGCCCCCATGATCGCGGCCAGCGCGATGCCGGCCAGCAGCATGGTCGCGACCGAGGTGCGCCCGCGCCGCGTGGCGATGCGGTAAAGCGCGATGGTGGTCAGCCAGCCGCCGGCAAAGGCCGCGACGGGCACCAGATACCAGCCGAAGAACGCCGCGATCCCGGCGGGCAGCGCGCTGCCCAGCACGATGGCCAGGATCGCGCCCAGCGAGGCGCCCGAGCTGACGCCGACGATGCCCGGATCGGCCAGCGGGTTGCGAAACAGCCCCTGCATCACCGCGCCCGAGACCGCCAGCGAGGCACCGACGAAGATGCCCATCAGCACGCGCGGCAGGCGGATGTCCATCAGCACCACCCGGTCCTGCACCGCAAGCTCGCGCCCCGCCATCAGGTCCGAGACCGCCCGCGTGAGCGACGTCCCCGAGGCCCCCCAGCCCAGCGAGATCACCGCCACCACGGCCAGCAGCAGCGCCAGGAACAGGCCCAGGCGCCGGGCGCGGTGGCTGCGGTCCCCTTCCAGCCGTTCGGGGCGAAGGTCGGGCGTCACGGCCACCATCACGACCCCGTATAGATCAGGTCGTGCAGCTCGACCGCGGCTTCGCCGGTGCGGGGGCCGAAGCCCAGCAGTTTCAGCCCGTCCATCATCACCAGCCGGCCCTCGCGCCCGGCCGGGGTCTGGGCCAGCGCCGGCATGGCCAGCGCGGCCTCTTTCGCCGCCGTGTGGCTGCTGCCGCCATTGGCATCCGCGTCCGCCCGTTCGTCGCCGCGCCGCATCATCAGGATGACATCGGGCGCCGCCTCGATCACCGCCTCGTCGGTAACGGGCTTGTAGCCCTGGACGCCCTGCATGGCGTTCTGCGCCCCGGCCAGCCGGATGATGCCGTCCGCCGCCGTGTCCGCGCCGCCGGCCATGACGCGCCCGCCCTGCAGGGACAGCACGAACAGCACCTTCTTCGGCTCGCCCACGGCCTGCGCCCGGCCGAGCGCCGCTTGCAGGTCGGCCGCCAGCCTTTCGTGCAGCGCGCGGCCCTTGTCGGGCACGCCGAGCGCCTCGGCGACCGCATCGACCTTGTCCAGCACGCCTTCGGCGTCATAGCGTTCCTCGACGCTGACAAAGGCCACCCCGGCCGATTGCAGCACCGCCACCGCTTCGGGCGGGCCGGCGCCGTCCTCGGCGATGATCAGGTCGGGCGAGACCGACAGCACCCCTTCGGGCGACAGCGCGCGGACATAGCCGACATCGGGCAGGGCATTGGCCTCGGGCGGCCAGTTCGAGGTGGTGTCGCGGCCGATCAGCCGCGCCTCTTCGCCAAGCGCATAGACGATCTCGGTCACCGAGCCGCCCAGCGACAGCACGCGCCGGGCCTCGGGATAGGTCTCGGCGCCGGCGGTGCCCGCCAGCAGGATCAGGGCAAGGGCCAGCCGTTTCATTCCGCCGCCTCTGCCAGCGCCGGCAGGTCGGCGACCAGCGTCGCCCATTGCTCGGCATTCCCGCCCTTTTCCGGGCGCAGCCCGAAGCATTGGAAGATCAGCGCCCCCTCGGCGTCGAACGCCTCGACCGAGATGGCCGGGCCGCGCTTGGTGGGCTTGTCCACCGCCCAGACCTCGGCGACATGATCGCCGCGCAGGTGCAGGTTGAAGCGCGGGTCCATCACGTTCAGCCACGGCCCCATGGGCCTGAGCGAATGGACCTTGCCGGAATGGATCTCGATGCAGCCCATGTTGCCGACGAAGAACATCACGCCCACGCCCCCGGCATGGACGCGCTCCAGAAGCGCCGGCACCGCCTCGACCGCCAGCGGCCGCACCAGGGGCGCGCCGGCGATGCGATAGGCGCCCAGCCGGTTCATCTTGAGCCGCCGGATCAGGATGTTGAACTGATGCGTATCGGTCATCGCCGCCCATTCCCGGCGCAGCGCATCGGCGCGCTCGGCGCCGGCCCTTGGCGGCTCGACCGGCGCGCGGGGCTCGAAGCTGGCGGTGTCCGACTGGTCCGGCAGCGCCAGGTCGCGCTTCAGCGCCTCCCAGGCCGGCAGGTCCGAGCCCTCGCGCAGGTGGATCTTGTGGACCGCATCGCCCGCCGCGTCGAAGACCTGGATCGAGCGGCGCGTGCCCGTCTCGGCCTCTTGCTCGACGGCGAAGGCATGGACCCAATGGCGCGGAAAGATGCGCAGGTCGATCTCGGGGTCCACGGTCATGGCGGCATGTTCGCCGTCGTGGAAGTCGTTGTAGGTGCCGATCTTCTCGATCACGCAAGAGCGGTTGCGGGTCAGCGCCATGACCTCGCCCAGTGCCTGCACCCGCGGGATCAGCCGGCCGGGCAGCGGGTCGATGCGGGTGGTGCCGTGGCCGATCCGGGCCGCAACCAGCGCCGCCTCGGGGACGCCCAGCCGTTCGGCTAGGTCGAAGGGGCGGCCGCCGTCCTCGGCCAGGATGCGGCGCAGCTCTGCGGGGGAATGGTCGGTCATCGCGGTGTCCTTCATTGCTGTTGCGCGCCGGCCTCGGCCCTGTTCGGTTCCAGTCAGGGCGCAAGGAATCATTGACAGTTTTACTAAGAATATTTTACTTCGCGCAAGATGCCAGCCCCGTGGCCAGCCGCGAACTTCACGACATGACAACGGGGACACATGCCACGCCACTCGATCCGCGGCGCACTTCTGGCCGGAACGGCCTGCCTGACCGCCTTGACCTTCACCGCCCCGCTGCTGGCGCAGGAACGCGCCGGGGCCGATTCCGCACAATCCACCTATGTGCTCGACCAGATCGTGCTGCGCGCCGGCAAGCCCAAGGTGGCGTCGGAAGTGCCGCAATCGGTCTCGGTCGTGGACAGCCGGCAGCTTGAGGACATCGCGCCCATCCATATCGGCGAGGTGCTGGCCACGGTGCCCGGCGTCGCCGGCGTCGGCTCGGGCAGCTTCTTCGGGCAGGGGTTCAACATCCGCGGCTTCGGCTCCTCGGGTGCCGCGGCGTCAGAGTCCGGCATCGTCCAGCTGATCGACGGAGAAGAGAAATATTACGAATCCTACCGCCAGGGTGCCTTGTTCGTGGAACCTGACTTCCTGCGCCAGGTCGAGGTGTTGCGCGGTCCCGGCTCGTCCACGCTTTACGGTTCGGGCGCGCTTGGCGGCGTGATCGCCATGGAGACGATCGAGGCCGGCGACCTGATCGCCGAGGGCCAGACCTTCGGCGGCCGGACCAAGCTCGGCTATGCCAGCAATCCCGACACGGTGCTGGGCAGCGTCGCGCTTGGCTGGCGCCCGGCCGAGGATTTCGAGGCGCTCGCCGCCTTCGCCTGGCGCAAGCTGGGCGATACCAAGGATGCGGACGGCAATACCACCGTGCGCGCGAATTCCAAGACGCCGAACCTGCTTCTGAAAGCCAAGAAGACCTTCGGCGACCAGTATGTCGCCTTCTCCTATCAGCATCTGGAGGCCAAGGGCGACGATCAGGACTTCAACCAGCTCGAAGGCGCGCAGGTCGGGCTGTTTCCCGGCTTTCCGGGTTGGGGGGTTGGCGACATCACGACCCGCGACCAGACCGCGCGCTTCATCTGGGGCTGGAACCCCGAAGACAATCGCTACGTCGACCTGACCGCTACCCTGTCCTATACCAACACGCTCAAGGACGTGCGGCAGGGCGACGACCCGGACGAGCCGATCATGGATTCGCTGCTGGGAGAACGCGACTACCGGCTGTGGAAATTCAAGCTGAGCAACGTCGCAGACCTGTCGGGGGCGGGTTACGACCACCACCTGACCACCGGCGCCGAGGTGCTGAAACAGGACCGCTCCTCCAGCGTTCCGTCGAGCTCGCATCCCGAGGCCTATACCCGCGCCTGGGCCGCCTATGCGTTGTCCGAATTGACCTGGGGCGACCTGACGATCAACTCCGGCCTGCGATACGAAAAGCAGCGCACCGAGCCGAAATCCTCGGTCACGGTGACGGATGACACCTACGACGCGGATTCGGTCGAACCGCAGGTCGCCGCCATCTACCGCCTGAACGACAGCCTGTCGGTCTTTGGCTCAGTGGCTTTCGTGAACCGCATGCCGACGGTGGACGAACTTTACGACAGCTTCATGGGAGGCGCGCCTTCGGGTGACCTGAAGGACGAGAAGGGCAAGAACATCGAGCTGGGCCTGTCCTATCACGGCAGCGGCATCCTGACCGCGAGCGACGAGGCGGTGGTGAAGCTCACGCTGTTCCGAAACCATATCGACGACATGATCGTGCGCACCAATGCGCCCGCGCCGATGCCGGCCTATGTCAATATCGACCGCGCCTATCTGCGCGGCGGCGAACTCGAGGCGACCTATTCCGTCGCCGCATGGGAGTTCGGAGCGGCCTTCTCGGTCGTAAATGGGGTGGATCAGGACGGTGCCGACCTGGACACGCTGCCCAACAACCGCGTGACCCTGCAGGCGATCTGGCAAGCCAGCGACGCTTTGCGCCTTGGCCTGCGCAGCACGCTGGCCGATGGCCGCGACAAGCCTAACGGCACGCATCGCGCCGGCTACGGCGTGCATGACGTCTTTGCCACCTGGGTGCCGCAGGGCGGTGCGGCGGCGGGGATCGAGGTCCATGTCGGCGTCGACAATGTCACCGACCGCGACTACACGCCCGCAACCTGGCTCAGCGGTCCGGCGCCGGGGCGGAACTTCAAGCTGTCGGTCTCTCGCAGCTTCTGATCCGCACCACCCCGGGGATGACGGCCAGCCTTGCAAGGCTGGCCGTTTCCCTTGAGGGCTTCACCGTTCCCCAAATACTCAAGCGTCCCTGCGCCGCCTGGGCGGTCACCCTGCCAGCCGGGCATAGACCCCGCCGCGGGCGATCAGCGCGCCGTGATCGCCCGCCTCGACGATGTGGCCCTCCTGCATGACCACGATGCGGTCGGCATGGCGGATCGTGCCCAGCCGATGCGCGATGACCAGCGTGGTGCGGCCCACGGCCAGCGCGTCCAGCGCCGACTGGATCTCGCGTTCGGTCTGGCTGTCCAGCGCCGAGGTCGCTTCGTCCAGGATCAGGATCGGCGGGTTCTTGAGGAAGGCGCGGGCGATGGCGACGCGCTGCTTCTGCCCGCCCGACAGCATCACCCCGCGTTCGCCGACAAGGGTGTCGAGCCCTTCGGGCAGGCTTTCGATCAGCGGCCCCAGCCGGGCCTGGCGCGCAGCCTCGATGATCTCGGCGTCCGAGGCACCCAGCCGGCCATAGGCGATGTTCTCGCGCAGCGTGCCGCCGAACAGGAACACGTCCTGGCTGACCAGCCCGATCTGGCGGCGCAGGCTGTGAAGCTGCATCCGGTCCAGCGCGATGCCGTCCACGGTGATGCGGCCCTGCGTCGGTTCGTAAAAGCGGGGCAGCAGCGCCAGCAGCGTCGTCTTGCCGGCGCCCGAGGGGCCGACGAAGGCCACCGTCTCGCCCGAGCGGATGGTCAGGTCGATGCCTCGCAGGATCGGGCGGTTGGCATCGTAGGAAAAGCCCACGCCCTCGAAGCGGATGTCGCCCCCAAGCGGCGGGGCGGGAACGGCATCCGGGGCGTCGCGGATCTCGGGCTCGGTCGCCAGCAGTTCCTGATAGCGGCGAAAGCCGGCGATGCCGCGCGGATAGGTCTCGATCACCGCGGCGATCTTTTCCAGCGGGCGGTAGAAGACGCCGACGAGCAGCAGGAAGCCGACGAAGCCGCCGGTGGTCAACGCGCCCGTCAGCACGAAGCCGGCGCCGATCACCATCACCACTACCTGCACCAGCCGCAGCCCCATGTATTGCAGCGCCAGCGATCCGGCCATGATGCGATAGGCATCGAGCTTGGCGGCGCGATAACGCTGGTTGTCGGCGGCGAACAGTTCGCTTTCATGCGCCTCGTTGCCGAAGGCCTGCACGACGCGCACGCCGCCAAGCGCCTCTTCCAGCCGGACGTTGAAATCGCCGACGCGGGAGTAGATCGCCTGCCAGGTCTGGGTCATGCGCCCGCCATAGACGATCACCAGCGCCAGCATCGCCGGCACCACCAGCGCCACGACCAGCGCCAGATCGGGATTGATCGCGAACATCAGCGCGAAGGCGCCGAAAAAGGTCATGATGGCGATGAAGGCATCCTCGGGGCCGTGATGGGCGACCTCGCCGATCTCTTCCAGGTCGCGGGTGACGCGGGCGACCAGCTTGCCGGTGCGGGCGCGGTCATACCAGCGCCAGGACAGCCGGGTCAGGTGGTCGAAGGCGCGGGCGCGCATCTCGGTCTCGATGTTGATGCCCAGCTTGTGGCCCCAATAGGTGACGATCGCCATCAGCCCGGCATTCAGCGTGTACAGTCCCAGCAACCCGGCAGCCGCCAGCATGGTCAGGCCCCAGTCGCCCTGCGGCAGCAGGTGGTCGATGAAGGCGGTGACCGCCAGCGGGAAGGCCAGCTCCAACAGGCCCGACAACACCGCGCAGCCGAAATCCAGCCAGAAAAGCCCCATCCAGGGGCGGTAATAGGCGAAGAACGCGCGCAGCATGGCAGTTTCCTTCCAATTCCTTCGTCGGGCGGGGCCGGCGACGGGTCGCCATCCTCGCGGTGCAGCACCCGCGGCCGCATCGGGTCGCCCGTTCCGTCCGCTTGGCCAGTTCGGGCAGGGCGATGACGGCGCTGCGGCCCCGTGCGTGGCATATCCGGCGGGCGGGGGGAAGCCCCCGGCTTACGCGGCCTCCAGGGCCGGTCCCCGATAGCCCTGACCGGCCGGCCATGTGTGCCGTTGGGATCGCGCCGTCGTTCTGCCACGGCGTTCCAGGGAAACCTGTCGGCTTTTTTGCGGCCGGGGCGCAGTCGCCGTGCCGGGATATTCCCGGCACGGCGCGAATCGCGCGGCATGACAACCCAGGGGAGAATGCCGCATATTCCCGCACCGGGAAAAGACAGGCCCCGGAATCCCATTTTTTCGTGATGATCGAATGCCCGACGCCTTTCATTTCCAGCAGCCCAATCGTGAAAATCACAACCCGCAGTCTTTTCGATTAATGGTTTATTCGAAACAGCCTGTGTTCACGAAAACATTATCGAGCCGCAAGATTTCGTGATAGGATCGAAAATGGAGCAACCCACGTTCTGTCGGAGGATTCCACGATGGCCGGTAGTGAGAAGAAGGAGACGGGAAAGACCCTGGAAATGCGGGTGGCCGAGCTCGAGGACAAGCTGAAGGGCCTGGAGGTCACCGAAGAGGAAATGCGCGCCTATAACAAGGTCGCCTCGATGATGGCCACGGCCCAGCCCGCGGCCGCGGCAACCAGCCCGGCCCTGACCCCCGTGCCGGATGCCTGCGTGATACAGCAATGCGTCCGCCCCTGCGTGATCAGCCAATGCACTGTGATTTCGCAATGTATCCGGCCTTGCGTGGTGCAAGCCTGCACCATCCGCGCCTGCACCATCATCCAGCCCTGCATCAACGAATGCGGCGGCGGCTGCGCGCCCGGCGGCGGCGGCTTCAGCGGAGGAGGTTTCGGCGGCCTGGGCGGCTGAGCAGCCCGTTGCATGACCAGTGGAGGGGCGAATGCATGTCCTGTTTCCCGTCGTTCCCTTCGCCGATATCGGCCGGCCGGCCATGGGTGTCGGCCTGCTGATCGCCGAGGCGCGCGAGGCCGGTCACAGCGCCGAGGCGCTTTATCTGAATATCGACATGGCCGCCCGCATCGGGCTGGTGCCCTATCAGCGCATTGCCACGAATTTCCCGCCGAACCTGCTGATCGGCGAATGGCTTTTCGCCGCGGAATTGTTCGGGGATGAAATATCATCGCCCGATGAATTCATTCGCGACATTCTGCATCCGCATTTGGGCGATGACCGCGACATTTATGCCGCGATGCGGCAAATCCGGGCGCTGCTGCCGGATTATCTGGACGCCTGCATGGCCCAAATCATCGCGCGCCGTCCCGACGTGGTCGGTTTCAGCACGGTCTTTCACCAGACCTGCGCCTGCCTTGCCTTGGCGCGGCGGCTGAAGGCGCTGCCCGATCCGCCGGTCGTCGTGTTCGGCGGCGCGAATTGCGAAGGCGAGATGGGCTGGCAGATGATCCGCAGCTTTCCCTGGATCGACCATGTCTGCTCGGGCGAGGCGGATATCAGCTTTCCGCTGCTGCTCGACCGGCTCTCGGGTCGGCGCGAGCCGGGGCCGATCCCCGGCGTGCTGGACCGGGGCGCGGCCGAGGCGCCGCTGCGCTCGCAGGGCGTGACGCAGATGGACCGGCTGCCCTATCCCGATTTCGACGATTACTTCTTGCACCTGGCGCAATCGCCGCTGGCGGGCCAGTTCCAGGGGCACCTGGTCTTCGAGACCTCGCGCGGCTGCTGGTGGGGCGCCAAGCATCACTGCACCTTCTGCGGGCTGAACGGCGACACCATGGCCTTCCGCTCGAAATCCCCCGACCGGGCCTTTGACGAGATCACCTGGCTCGCACAACGCCACAAGGCCAGCCGGGTCGGCTGCGTGGACAACATCCTCGACATGAAATACGTCACCACGCTGTTTCCGCGGCTGGCCGAGGCGGGCTATCACCTCGACCTGTTCTACGAGGTCAAGTCGAACCTCCGGCTGGACCAGTTGCGGCAGATGCGGGCGGGGGGCGTGACCCAGATCCAGCCCGGCATCGAAAGCTTTTCCGACCGGGTGCTGAAGCTGATGGACAAGGGCTGCACCGGATTTCAGAACATCCAGTTGATGCGCTGGTGCCGCGAGCTGGGGATCGAGGTGGCCTGGAACGTGCTTTCCGGCTTTCCGGGCGAGGAGCCCGAGGAATATGCCGCCATGGCCCGGCTGATCCCGCAGTTGACGCATCTGGACCCGCCCTGTTCCTGCGGCATGCTGCGGCTGGACCGCTTCAGCCCGTTCCACAGCCGGGCCGAGGCCCTGGGCATTCGCCGCATGCGTCCGGCGCGGGCCTATTTCTACGTCTATCCGCTGGGTCGGCGGGAATTGTCGCGGCTGGCCTATTTCTTCGATTTCGACCACGAGCCGGGTTGCGAGCCGGCCGTCTATGTCAGCCCCGTCCAGGCCGCGGTCGCCGATTGGCGCAATGCCAGCCTGGCCCCCGAGGGCCGGCCCATGCTGGATGCGGAATTCGATGCGGGCGGCGTCACCATCCGCGACAGCCGTGCCGTCGCGACCGCCCGCCGCCACCGGCTGACCGGGCTTGCCGCGCGGCTTTACGCGCTTTGCGACAGCGCGGCCTCGATCGCCGGGCTCGCCCATGCCACCGCCGAGCCCGAGGCGCGGATCGAGGCCGAACTGGCCGATCTGGACCGCGCACGGCTGATCGCCCGGCAGGGCGAGCGCGCGCTGGCGCTCGCCGTCTTCCGCATCCGTCCCCCGACCATCCAGGCAGAGAGCCATGCCCTTTCGGAACCCGCTGTTGCCTGAGCATTTCCTGGCCTGGGCCGAGCCCCCCGACGAGGGCGGCGACGAGTTGCTGCGCATCGTGTCATGGCGGCGGGCGCTGACGCTCAAGGGCCATTCCTTCCGCGAATTCAGCCGCGAGGTGGTGCCGCTGCTCGACGGCCGCACCGGCATCGACCGGATCTGCGACGAGGTTGCCGACATCTTCGCCCGCGAGGATCTGGAGGCCGCGCTGGAGATGCTGGGCGGGCAGGGGGTCGTGGTCGAGGGCGGAGGGGCGGATGCGGCCGCCCTGCCGGCCGGGTTGCAGCCGCAGCTCGCCTGGCTCAGCGAGGCCGCGCCCGAGGGCCGTGCCGCTCAGCGGCACCTGACGGCGGCGCGCGTGGTGCTGTTCGGGGGCGGCGGGCCGGGTGCGGCGGCGGCGCGTGGCCTCGCGGCCGCCGGGATCGGCGAATTGCTGATCGTCGATCCGGCCGAGGTCGGCGCCAGCGACAGCTATTTCTCGCCGCTGTTCCGGCCCGGCGATGCCGGCAGCCTGCGCGCCGAGGCCCTGGCTGATGCGCTGGCCGAACTGGCGCCGGATTGCCGCATCCGCACCCGGACCACTCGCCCCGACAGCCCGCAGGACATCGCCGCGCTGATCGAGGGGGCGGCCATGGTGCTTTGCTGTCTCGACGCCGGAGAGCTGAACCTGGCGCTGAAGCTGAACCGGGCCTGCCGCGACCTCGGCATGCGCTGGCTGGCCGGTGGCATGGAGGGGCTGGACCTTGTCGTCGGCCCCGGCTTTTCCGGCGACCCCGATGCCGCCTGCTACATGTGCTGGCGCATGCGCGAGGTTGCCTGCGCCGCTAATCCGCAGGCCCGTTTCGCGCTGGAGCGGCATCTGGACCGGCTGCGCCGCGACCTGTCCGCCCGGCGCGAGAACCTGGCCATGGGTGCCGATATCGTCGGCGGCATGATGGCGGCCGAGGCGGTCGCGGTGCTGACCGGTGCCGGAGAGCCGGCGCTGGACGGGCGTTTCCTCGTGGTGGAACTGCCCGGGCTGCGGCAGGAAAAGCATGGCGTGCTGCGCAAGCCCGGCTGCCCGGTCTGCGGCGGGACGGCGAGATGAGGGACGATGCGGTGCAGGCCGAACGGCTGGGTGCGGCGCTGGTCAGCCGCCGTTGCGGGCTGGTGCGCGAACTCGCGCCGCAGGGCAGGGGCCCCGAGGAACCCTGTCCGCCGCATCTGTGGACGGCGACGCTGGCGCATTATGATTTCCGCGCCGCCGGTCCCTCCGAGCGGCTGAATGCCGGCAAGGGCCGGACCGAGGCCGAGGCGCGGCTTTCCGCCCTGGGCGAGGCGATCGAGCGGTATTCGGCCTATCACTGGGACGCCTCGCGCATCCGCGTCGGCCCGGCGCTGCCCGGCGCGATCACCCCCGCCGATTGCGTGCTGCATTCCGAGGCGCAATATCGCGCCGGCCTGCCCTATCCGCGCTGGAGTCCCGCGACCGAGACGAGCTGGATCGAGGGGGTCGAGCTGCCCTCGGGCCGGCCGGTCGAACTGCCGGCGGGGCTGGTCTATCTGCTCAGCCCGCTGCCACGGCCCCAGGATCATGTCGCCGCCGTCACCTCGAACGGGCTGGCGGCAGGGTCCGACCTGACCCGCGCCGTCATCGGCGGGCTTTGCGAGTTGATCGAGCGCGATGCGCTGATGATCACCTGGCTCAACCGCCTGCCCGCCACGCTGATCGAGACGCCCGAGACCGGCTGCATGGCCGCCGCGATCATCAGGCACTACCGCCGCTTCGGGGTCGTGGTGCGGCTTTTGTCGCTGGCCACCGACCAGGCCGCCTTCGTGGTCATGGCCGTGGCCGAGAACCCGGACCCGGCGCAGGGCGCGCGCATCGTCGGCATGGGTTGCGACCCCGACCCGGCCTCTGCCGTCGACAAGGCGATGTTCGAGCTGTGCCAGGCCCGGCCCAGCATGATCTCGCGCCTTGCCCGCAGCGACGCGGCCGAGCGGTTGCGCGGCCCCGAGGATGTGCGCGACCTCGACGACCACCCGCTTTATCATGCCCTGCCGCGCAATCTGGGCGCGTTCGATTTCCTGTTCGCCTCGGGCAGCCGGGTGCGGCTGGACGACCTGCCGCGCCCGGCTGCCCCGGACCCCGAGGCGGTGCTGGCCCGGCTGGTCGAGGCCGCGAATGCCGCCGGTGCCCGCATCGCCTATGTCGATATCACCGCGCCGGACATCGCGCCGCTTGGCCCGCGCGTGGTGCGCTGCTTTGCGACCGGGTTCCAGCCGATCCATTTCGGCCATGGCGAGGGCCGCCTGGGCGGGCGCCGGCTTTACGAGGCGCCGCTGCGCTGGGGCCTGCGCGCCGAGCCGCTGGCCGAGGCCGACCTGAATCCCTGTCCCCATCCGCTGGCGTGATCCGATGAGCATTCCCGTCCACGACCCTACCGCCCTGTCTCGCCTGTTTCACCTGAATTCCGAGCCCTGGCTGAACGAGGCAGCCTATCGCGCCGGTCCCTATCTGCAGGATTTCCGCAGCTATCCGCAGGCGCCGCGCGTGGTCTTGCCCGCAACCGACCCGGGCGCGGTCGAGGCGCTGGCGATGGGGCGCCGCTCGACCCGCGCCTTCCTGCCCGAGCCGTTGCCGCTTGCAGCCCTGGCGCGGCTGATGCGCGCCGGATACGGGCTGACCGGCCCCGAGCCATTCGAGACCGGCGGCCGGTTCCTGCGCCGCAGCGTGCCCTCGGCCGGCGGCACCTATCCGCTGGAGATCTATGCGCTGGTGGCGCGGGTCGAGGGGCTGGCGCCCGGCATCCATCACTACGACGCCCAGGGCGATGCGATGGAACTGCTGCGCCCCGGCCCCTGGCAGGCCGAGGCCGAGCCGATGTTCTACACCTGGCCCTTCGTGGCCGAGGCGCCGGTCATCCTGTGCCTGGCCGCGATCTTTTCGCGCACGCAGAAGAAATACGGGCCGCGCGGCTATCGCTATGTGCTGCTCGAGGCAGGGCATGCCGCGCAGAACCTTTGCCTTGCGGCGGCCGAGCAGGGGTTGGCGAGCCTGTGCATGGGCGGGTTCCGCGACAGCCGGCTGAACGCGCTGATCGGGCTTTCCCAGCCCGGGGAGGGCGTGGTCTACACCCTGGCCTTCGGCCGCCCCGTCGCCCCGGGCGAGGCGCAGCCCGGCAGTTCGGCCGGGTAGCGCCGGCAAAAACCGCCGCTTTGCCGCGATGAACCGTTGATCGCCGCCCCGTTATGGCGAATCCTTGGAAAACTCATGGGTTGCGGGTGTGTCGCGCGTCAGGTGCGAGTCGCGGCAAGGGATGCATATGCAGTTGGACGGCCTTTTGCAGGTTCTTGAGGCGCTGCGGCTGCGCAAGGCGCGGGCGCTTCTGTATTTCCTGCTGGCCGACCGGACGCCGGTGCATCGCACGGAAAAGGTCACCGACCTGTTCTGGCAGAACTCGGACGAGCACAAGGCCTCGGCCTCTTATCGGCAGGCGGTCAAGCATATCCGCCGCGCCATGGAGGCCATGCCGGGCTGGGCGCTGGAAACCAGCGCGGGCGAGATCGCGCTGCGCCTGCCGGGCGGCTTCGTGCTGCAAGAAGAGCTGGCGGCGCGGCTGTCGGCCTCGGGCTGGGATGCCGGCGAGGCCGGCCGCATCCGGCTGCTGATCGACCAGACCGTGCAGCTCGAGGGGATCAGCGCCTCGTTCGACAGCTGGCTGGCGATCACCCGTGCCGGCCTGCTGGCCGGGGTGCGGCAGGTGCTGGACCGCCGCCTTGCGGGGCTTGCAGGTTCCGACCCGGAAACCCAGCGCGCGCTGGCCGAATTCGCCGTCGCGCTGGAGCCGTCGAACGAGAACGCCACGCGGCTTCTGATGCGGCTCGACTGGCAGGCGGGCCGGCCGACCCGCGCCATCGAGCGCTACAACACGCTTTACGCCCATCTGGACGAGATGTTCGACCAGGAGCCCGAGGCCGAGACCGTCGAGCTGCTGGCGGCGATCAAGCTGGACCCCGGCGGGGGCGGGCAGCACCGGCAGCGCGACCGGCTGCCGCAGGCCAGCCTGTCGGTCCTGCTGCTGGAGGCCGAGGGCGAGGGGCACGGGCTGGAAAGCCTGACCAACGTGCTCTTTTCGGATCTGCGCATGCGCATGGGCCGCTTCCGCGAATGGTGCATCGTCGAGGAGGGCGCCCCCGATCCCGCGCAGGTGCGCGTCACGCTGAAGCCGTTCCACCTGCCCGCCGGGCTGCGGCTTTTCGTCGAGGTGCAGCGCGGCGCCGGCGGGCATCTGGTCTGGTCGGAATGGATCGAGGCGCCGCAGACCGATTGGGAGGCCAAGGTCCGCGTCCTGCTGTCCAACATCGCCAATGCGCTGTCGGTGGTGGTCTCGGACCGGTCGCTGTCGGATTCCGGCTCGGGCATCTATGACAACTGGCTCAGGGCGCAGGCGCTTCTGGACAGCTGGTCGCCCGAGACCGAGGCCGAGGCGCTGGCCATCCTGCGCGAGATCGCCGCGCGCTCGCCGCCCTTCGGCCCCGCCCATGCCGAACTGGCGGGCGCGCTGAACGTGCGCCATGTGCTTTTGCCCGGCACCTACCAGACCGAGGAGCTCAAGCGCGACGCCATGCATCACGCCATCGTCGCCGTCACCGCCGATCCGCTGGACACTCGCGCGCATCGCGTGCTGGCCTGGTGCTTTTGCCATCTGGGCTATTTCGACCTGGCCGAGTTCCATTTCGACCAGGCGCTGGTGCTGAACCGCAACAACCCGCTGACGCTGGCCTCCTGCGCGCTCGGCTTCGCCTTTGCGGGCGATCTGGGGAAGGCCGCCGGGCTGGTGGCCGAGACCAAGCGCCATGCCGCGGTGATGGAGCCCTTTCACCGGATCTATCTGGCGGCGGCGGATTATCTGTGCGGCGACTTCGCGGCGGCGGCGCGGCAATGCGAAGGCGGCGCCGGGCTGATGCCGACGGTGGGCGGCTGGCACAGCGCCGCCTTGTGGCGGCTGGGACAGGCCGAGGCGGCGGCGCGGCGGATTCACGCCTATCTGGCCGAGTTGCGCGGGCAATGGCACGGCCCCCCCGACCCGACGGATGCGCAGATCCTCGACTGGTTCCTGTCCATCTTTCCCCTGCGCAACGAAGACTGGCGGCAAGAGCTGCGCGAGACGCTGGAACAGGCCGGCGCGTCCAGTTGCCGCTTTCACGCCTAGCGGCACATGTTCGTGGCATAGATCCCGACCGAGCGGTGAAAGGCGCGCAGGGGGCTCGACATGATCTCGTTCTTCACGTCCCTGGCCGGCCTGCCGCTGGCGTCCTTGAAGCGGCTGCGCTCGCGGATCGCCTGCTCGACATGCGCCTCCAGCGCGGTTTGCAGCGCCGGGGTCCAGCCCGGCTCGGCGCGGGCGGCGAACTCACGCACCATCTCCATGATCTCGGTCTGCATGCCGGCCAGCATCAGCGCCCGGTCCAGTTCATAGGACAGCGGCGGGCGAAACCCCTCGGCCTCGCCCTGGGCGCGCAGCATGGCATCGGCGATGGCCAGCGTCTCGTCCGAGGGCACGACCAGGATGCGGGTGTTGCGGTCGGGCTTTTTGCTGCCGCGGCGGCGGCTTTCGAACTCGATGCGGACGGTGGTGGCGTCCAGGATCGCCTCTCGCTCGGCATCGCTCAGCGGCGCCGTGCCGTCATGAGCCGAGAAATCCTGCACCACCAGCGCGCGCTTGATGCGTTCCTCCAGCGCGTCCAGTTCGGCCTTGGGCACGCCGGACTTGCCGCGCTGCGACAGATCGACCATCAGCCGGCCGATATATTCGACGTTCAGCGGCTCGCCGTCGCCGCCCTTTTTGGCGTTGATGCTGCCGTCCTTGTGCAGCCACGCCTCGGGCTGGTCCACCTCGGCCCCGATGATGATGTATTTGCGGCGCGTCCCTGTCATGGTCGTTTCTCCGTTATTGCCTGGCAAGCGTGATCAGTTCCAGCATGGTCGCGGGCCGGGGCAGGCCGGCGGTCGCTTCGGTTTCGGGCGCCAGCACGACGCGGCGGATCGAGCCCAGGACCGAGCCGCGCAACAAGGCGCTGCCCAGCGGGCCGAAGCCGCCCAGCCGGCCGTGCAGCTGCGCCTCGACCATCAGGAACTGGTAGAGCGGCCCCCATTCCAGCCCCTCGGCATCGATGCGGATCGGCGCCTGCGGATGGGCGGCGGCGAAATCGTCGGCCAGCCGGGCGGGGGCGATGCGCGTGGGCCAGTCGCCGGGCAGGGCGGCGATGGCGGCGCGGATCGGATCGTTGCCGGGCCGCAGCGATCCGGCCTCGGCGGCCGAGCGGTTGTCGAGCGCGATCACCGCCGCCGCCGTCACCGGCGCGCGCAGTTCGGGCGCCACGCTGGCCGAGATGCCGGTCAGCGGCGCGCCGGGGCTGGCGCCGAGGAACAGCGGCCAGTCGATATGCCAGTCGGTCTCGGCCTCGCTGGGGGCGTAGCCGCGCTTGAGCAGCGTGCCCAGGTTGTGCAGTCCCGAGCGGCCCAGGTGATAGGCCGCCAGCGGCAGGGCGTGGAAGGCGCGGCACAGCCCATGCAGCAACGTGGTCTCGTCCAGCGCCCAGCAACCGGGCAGGGCATCGCCGTCCAGCGCCGCGATCCGGGGATGCAGGAAACGCGGCAGCAGGTCGCCGGCCAGGATGCCGTGCCAGCAGCGCAGGGCATGGGCGCGGGCCAGGACATAGGCGCGGAACGGCTCCAGCCCCTCGGCCATCAGGTGGCGGGCCAGCCGGTTGTGGAACTGCATCCAGGCCACCGTCAGCTCGTGCAGCATCAGCGAGTCGCGGTTGCGCTCGTCATAGAGCGCCCGGATCGGCCGGGGATCGGGGTCCGACGAGGCGCCGGCGGCACGGCCATAAAGCCGCGCCAGCCGCGCACCGCGGGTCAGGCGGAACAGGCAGGTCTCGGGATCGTAGACATGCGTCAGCATGGCCGGGCCGGGACCATAGACCGTTTCCAGCGTCAGCGGATTGTCGATCAGGTTGTAGCGCCTGGCCGGGCCGACGCCGCCTTCGGGCCGGGCATAGGGCACGCTGTCGGCCGGCACGCTGCTGCCCATGTCATGGCCCATCAGTTGCGCCAGATAGGTATAGCCCGAGGGGATATGCGCGGTCAGCTCAAGGCAGGCCGCGCGCCAGTCGGGCGTTGTGTTCAGCAGGATCTGGGGCAGGCGCTGGCCGATATCGGGGCGGTCGTCGGCCTGGGACAGCGGCGAGGCCAGCGCCCCCATGTCGCGCAGCGACCCCATCAGCGGCGCGCAGCCCATGGGGCAGCCGCCTTGCCCCGGTCCCGGTGCCCGCAGGTTTCTGGCCAGGCTGTCGTCGCGCATCGCAATCCTCACAGATAGGGCAGGCCCGTCTCGTCGGTGAAAGGCGGCGCGGCTGCGTCGGGACGGCAGATCCAGACGCTGAGCGGCCCTTCGGGCGGCGAGATCTCATGGCAGGCGGGCGGGGTGTCGAAGCAGCCGCCGGCATCCGCATCGCCCGGCGGCGCGGGATGGATGGCGACGGCCTCGGGGAACAGCAGGGCGGCGCGGCGGGCATAGCCGCGGATGCGGTTGCGCACCGCTTGCAGCGCGCCCTCGCGGCCGAAGGAGCGGGCGGCCAGCAGCTCCATCAGGTTCAACTCCATCAGCAGCAGCTCGCGCAGGGCTTTCCCGGCCGCCCGCACCGGATCGCGATGGGCGCCATAGCCCAGCACCGGGTCCTGCCCCTCGGGGCTCATGCTGCGGCAGATCATGATGCGAGGGTCGCCCGCGGCCCCGATCTGCCACCAGTCGGTGCGCCGCCGCAGCGCCGCCCCGTCGCGCGCGCGATCAAGCTGTGCGGCCAGCCCGGCCTGCCGAACCCATTCCGCAGCCACCGGCACGGCGGGACGCCGGCCCAGCCACCAATCCGCGACCGCGCGCCGTTCGCAGGCCTCGTCCATCGCGGCCTCGCGCGCCGGGCCGGGATCGAGATGCGCCGCCAGCCCGTCGCGCCAGGGCTCGAACGCTCCGCCCCCGGCGCGAAAGGCGGCCAGCGCCAGGATCTCGGCGGTCTCGCCGATGCAGCGGTCGAAGGCTTCGTCCCGGTTCCGGCCGGCGCCGCTGGCGGTGCGGCCGTCCCGGGTCAGCGCCTGCAGGATGACGAAGCCGGGGGCAAAGAAGCTTTCGCGCCAGTCATGGCGTTGCCAGTTTTCGGTCAGGTCGGGGGCGCGGGGGCCGGGTTTTTCCATCGCGTCGCGGGTGTCCTTGGCAGAGGGCTTTCCCGATCTTCGCGCAAGCCTGTGATTGCGGCGTGAATTTCCCGCGCCCGCTGGCGGGACGAATGGCAAACATTCCGCGGCGCTGCCGGATGCCGGCGGGCGGACGCTACGGAACCCGGGCCGCTTTCCGATGCGCAGGCCATGCGCATGAAGCAAGAAACAACATCATAATTTGAATATTACATACTGGTGTCATTGAATTTTCATAAAACAATGCGACAGAGCCGCGGTGACCGGCGCGGTGTCTGCCTGCTGCCTGCCATACCAGACGGTCCAGTTGCGAATTGACACCCCGGCCCCTGGCAGGTGACAAATCCGCAGAAGGAGGCGGATGGCGCATGGCGGGCCTTGGCCCAGGTGCTGCCGTCCGGGAACGATGACGCCGCAAGGCACGACTCGGAGGATTATCATGCAAAGAACCCTATTCTGGCTTGCGGGGATGATGGCGCTGCCCGTCGCGGCCGAGGCCAAGACCGAAATCTCGTGGTGGCACGCGATGACCGGCGCCAATGCCGAGGTGGTGACCAAGATCGCCGGCGACTTCAACGCGAGCCAATCGGATTACGAGGTGAAGCCGGTCTTCAAGGGCACCTATCCCGAGACGCTGAACGCCGGCATCGCCGCCTTCCGCGCTGGGCAGGCGCCCGACATCATTCAGGTCTTCGACGTGGGCACGGGCGTGATGATGGGCGCGCAGGGCGCGATCAAGCCGGTGGCCGAGGTGCTGCAAGAGGGCGGCTATGCCTTCGACAAGGGGCAGTATCTGCCCGGCATCGTCGGCTATTACTCGACGCCCGAGGGCGACATGCTGTCCTTCCCCTACAACTCCTCCTCGCCGATCCTGTATTACAACAAGGACATCTTCGAAAAGGCGGGGCTGGATGTCGAGAACCCGCCCAAGACCTGGGCCGAGGTCTGGGCCGCCGCGCGCCAGATCAAGGAATCGGGGGCCGCGACCTGCGGCTATACCTCGACCTGGCTGACCTGGATCCATACCGAGAACTTCGCCGCCTGGAACGACGTCAGCTGGGGCACGAACGAGAACGGCCTGGCCGGCCCGCCCGAACTGAAGATCGACGGCCCGCTGTTCGTCAAGCACTTCCAGGAGCTTGCGGATCTGGCGAAAGAGGGCGTCTTCGTCTATGGCGGCCGCACCAGCGAGGCCAAGCAGAACTTCACCTCGGGCGAATGCGGCATCCTGACCGAAAGCTCGGGCGGGCTTGGCGACATCGTCAAGTCGGGCATGAACTACGGCATCGGCCAGCTGCCCTATGACGAGACGGCCGAGGGTGCGCCGCAGAACACCACGCCGGGCGGCGCCTCGCTCTGGGTGATGGGCGGCAAGTCGGAAGAGACCTACAAGGGCGTCGCCGCCTTCTTCAACTACCTGTCGCAGACCGACGTGCAGCAATACCTGCACGAGCAGTCGGGCTATCTGCCGGTGACCATGGCGGCTTACGAAGTCACGAAGGGTTCGGACTTCTACCAGCAGAACCCGGGCCGCGAGACGCCGATCCTGCAGATGATGGGCAAAGAGCCGACCGAGAACTCCAAGGGCGTGCGCGCGCCGAACCTGCCGCAGCTGCGCGACATCCAGAACGAGGAATACGAAAAGATGCTGGCCGGCCAGCAGGACGCGGCCACGGCGCTGAAGAACGCCGTCGAGCGCGGCAATGCCGCGATCAGGGAAGCCGTGGGCGGCTGAAACCATGGGCGGGCGTCCCGGCGCCCGCTCGATCCGACAAGGGGGACGGATGAGACGCACGGTCTTTCCGCACAAGCTGTTGCCCTGGCTGCTGCTGGCGCCTCAACTGGCGATCACGCTGATCTTCTTCTATTGGCCGGCGGCGCAGGCCTTTCGCCAGTCCGTGCTGCGCGAGGATGCCTTTGGCCTGAAGACGACCTTCGTGGGGCTGGCGAATTTCCGCAAGGTGCTGAGCGATCCGAACTATCTGAACTCGGTCCGGGTGACGGTGGTGTTCTCGGTGCTCGTCGCCTTTTGCGCCATGGCGATTGCGCTGTTCCTGGCGGTGCAGGCGGAAAAGATCATTCGCGGCAAGGGCTTCTACCGCACATTGATGATCTGGCCCTATGCGGTTGCGCCCGCCATCGCCGGCATGCTGTGGCTGTTCATGTTCAATCCCAGCTTCGGCACGCTGGCCTGGCCGCTGCGGCAGATGGGCATCTACTGGAACCCGCTGCTGGATGGCGAACAGGCGATGGCGCTGGTGGTCGCGGCCGCGACGTGGAAGCAGATCAGCTATAATTTCCTGTTCTTCGTCGCGGGCTTGCAGGCGGTTCCCCGATCGCTTCTGGAGGCTGCGGCCATCGACGGCGCCTCGCGTCGCCATGCCTTCTGGACCATCACCTTTCCGCTGCTGGCGCCGACGACATTCTTCCTGCTGGTGGTGAATACGGTCTATGCGCTGTTCGACACCTTCGGCATCATCCATGCCGTGACCGGCGGCGGCCCGGGCAAGGCGACCGAGACGCTGGTCTACAAGGTCTATAACGACGGCTTCGTGAACCTGATCATGGGCGATTCCGCCGCGCAATCGGTGATCCTGATGATCATCGTGATCGCGCTGACCGCCTTCCAGTTCCGCTTCATCGAGAGGAGGGTGCATTATGGCTGAGCCCTCTCCGCTGGCCGCGCGCGGCGCCGGGCGATTGCTGGCGCATTTCTGGATGGTGCTGGGCGTGATCGTGGTGGCCTTTCCGGTCTATTATGTCTTCGTCGCCTCGACCCATTCGGTGCAGACCATCCTGCGCCCGCCGCTGCCCCTGCTGCCCGGACCCGAGGCGGCGAGGAACTATTCCGACGCCTTCTCGGGCGGGATCAGCCGCATCGGCGGGGTCAGCCTGTGGCGGCTCCTGGCCAATACCACCATTGTCGCCATGGGCATCGCGCTGGGAAAGATCGCGATCTCGATGGCCTCGGCCTATGCCATCGTCTTCTTCCGGTTTCCGCTGCGCATGGCCTGTTTCTGGCTGATCTTCATCACGCTGATGCTGCCGGTCGAGGTGCGCATCCAGCCCACCTACAAGGTCATGGTCGACCTGGGGCTGATCGACACCTATCCGGGGCTGATCCTGCCGCTGATCGCCTCGGCCACCGCGACGCTTCTGTTCCGGCAGTTCTTCATGACCATCCCGGACGAGTTGCTGGAGGCGGCGCGCGTCGACGGCGCGGGGCCATGGCGGTTCTTCAAGGACATCCTGTGGCCCCTGTCGCTGACCAATGTCGCGGCGATCTTCGTGATCCAGTTCATCTATGGCTGGACGCAATACCTGTGGCCGCTGCTGGTCACCAATTCCAACGAAATGAACACCATCGTCATCGCGCTGAAGAAGATGATCTCCTTTGCCGATGCCGATACGCCCTGGAACCTCGTGATGGTCACAAGCGTGCTGGCCATCCTGCCGCCGATCCTGGTGGTGGTGCTGATGCAGCGCTGGTTCGTCAAGGGCCTGGTCGAGACGGAGAAATAGATGGCCCGCATCCTGCTCAACGACGTCCGCAAGAGCTATGCGGGAAACCAGGTCATCCACGGCATCACCATGGAGATCGCCGACGGCGAGTTCGTGGTGATCGTCGGCCCCTCGGGCTGCGGCAAGTCCACGCTGCTGCGCATGGTGGCCGGGCTGGAAGCCATCAGCGCCGGCACGGTCGAGATCGGCGGCAAGGTGGTCAACGACCTGGAACCGCGCCAGCGCGACATCGCCATGGTGTTCCAGAACTATGCGCTTTATCCGCATATGTCGGTGCGCGAGAACATGGCTTACGGCCTCAAGATCGCGAAACTGCCGAAAACCGAGATCGAGGCCCGCGTCGCCAAGGCCGCGACCATGCTGGAACTGGAGCCCTATCTGGACCGCAAGCCGCGTGCGCTGTCGGGCGGCCAGCGCCAGCGCGTCGCCATGGGCCGGGCGCTGGTGCGCGAGCCGGCCGCGCTGCTGCTGGACGAGCCGCTGTCGAACCTCGATGCCAAGCTGCGGGTGCAGATGCGCTTGCAGATCAAGGAGATGCACCTGCGCACCGGCCAGACCACGCTTTACGTCACCCATGACCAGGTCGAGGCGATGACGCTGGCCGACCGGCTGATCGTGATGAACAAGGGCGTGGCGGAACAGATCGCGACGCCGCTGGAAGTCTATGAGCGGCCGGCCAGCGAGTTCGTCGCCGGTTTCATCGGCTCGCCGGCAATGAACATCTTTACCGTCGATGCTGCCGACGGGCGCGTCACCCTGCCGGGCGGCGCGGTCCTGCCGCTGCCGGTGCCGCGCGGCGGCGACCTTCGGCTTGGCCTGCGCCCCGAGCATCTGCGAACCGCACAGCCGGGCGAGGCGGCGATTCCGGTTGTGCTGCGTTCGGTCGAAAGGCTGGGCGCGGATGCCTTCGGCTACGGCATGATCGAGGGCTCCGAGGTGCCGATGGTGCTGCGCCTGCCCGGCACCAGCCAACTGTCGCGCGGCGACCGGGTCGAGGCGGTGCCGGATCCGGCGCATCTGCATTTCTTCGATCCCGTCAGCGGACGGCGCATCGAGGGCTGAAGGGGGCGTTCAACCGGCCAGCGCCTTCTCCACCGCCTCGAACATGGGCCGGGTCAGGCTTTGTTGCACCCGCGTCACGCCGGCCCAGCCGCGCTCTTGCGCCGCAGCGATGCCGAAGGCGCGGGCGGTGCTGATCCGGGCCAGTTCGTCCCAGCCGATCGGGGCCGCCACCGGCGCGCCGGGCCGGGCGCGCACCGAAAAGGGCGCGACCGCCGTCGAGCCGCGCTCGTTGCGCAGCCAGTCGATGAAGATCCGGCCCCTGCGGCTGGCCTTGGCCAGTTCCACCGTATAGCGATCCGGTTCCTCTTGCGCGCAAAGCGCGGCAAAGCCGCGGGCGAAACGCTTGAGATCGTCCCAGCCGAGGCTGCGGCGCAGCGGGACCACCAGATGCACGCCCTTGCCGCCGGTCAGCATCGCCCAGGGCTCAAGCCCCAGGTCCAGCAGCCGGCCGCGCAGCGACAGGGCGGCGCTGCGCACCGCATCGAAGCCCAGCCCCTCATCGGGGTCGAGGTCCAGGACCAGCCGGTCGGGCCGCTCCAGCCGGTCGCGGCGGGCGGGCCAGATATGGAACTCGACCGTGCCCATCTGCACGGCGGCGACCAGCCCCGCGGCATCGGTGACATAGGCATAGGGCGCGGCTTCGCCGTCGCTTTCGGTGATCTGCATCTGCCGGATCGCCTTGGGAAAGCCCTTGCCGGGATGCTTCTGAAAGAACCGCTCGCCCGCCATCCCGTCGGGCAGGCGCAGAAGCGACAGCGGGCGGTTCGCGGCCTCTTCCAGCATCAGGGGCGCGATCTGCTGGTAGTAACGCGCCAGCCTCGCCTTGGTCAGCCCCGCCTTGGTCAGCCCCGCCTTGCCCGGCCCGGCATCGGCAAAGATCACCCGCTCGGGATGCGAGATGGTCACACCCTCGATCCGCTCGGTCATGGTCGGCTCCTTGCTGCTTTCGGGACCAACGCCGGCGGCGGGGTCGCGGTTCGCCGCCGGCCATCCGATCCGCATCCGGCCCAGCGTCACCGCTGTTGTGTGCCGCGACGGGCGCTGGCAGGCGGTCCGGCATCTGCAGGAAAGCGGCGAAACCCCGGCGCTGGACCTTTCCGAGTGATGCGGCCCGGCGGTTGCGCCGCCGGCCAAAGCCCGCTATGTCGGGCGCCCATACCGGTCGCAGCCTACCCGGTCATCAAAACAAGGGTCACATCATGAAGACGATAGTTGTCTGCTCGGGCGGACTCGATTCCGTTTCGCTGGCGCATATGGTCGCCGCGCAAGGCGGGCTGACGCGCCTGATCTCCTTCGACTACGGCCAGCGCCACCGCAAGGAGCTGGATTACGCCGCCCTTGCCGCCCGGCGGCTGGGCGTGCCGCATCACGTCATCGACATGCGCGGTGTGGGGGCGGTGCTGACCGGCTCGGCCCTGACCGGCGGGGCCGAGGTGCCGGACGGGCATTATGCCGAGGAGACCATGCGCATCACCGTGGTCCCGAACCGCAACGCCATCATGCTGACCGTCGCCTTCGGCATGGCGGCGGCGATGGGCGATCAGGCGGTGGCGACCGCCGTGCATGGCGGCGACCATTTCATCTATCCCGACTGCCGCCCCGCCTTTACCCAGGCGTTCCAGCAGATGCAGGACGCCGCGCTGGACGGCTATGCGCAGGCGCGGCTGCTGACGCCCTTCGTGCATCGCACCAAAGCCGACATCGTGACCGAGGGCGCCCGCCACGACACGCCCTTTGCCGAGACCTGGTCCTGCTACAAGGGTGGAGCGCTTCACTGCGGGCGCTGCGGCACCTGCGTCGAGCGGCGCGAGGCGTTCCACCTGGCCGGCATCCCCGACCCGACCGCCTATGAGGACGCGGATTTCTGGCGGCAGGCCATCGCGGAACGGGAGCGGGCCTGATGTTCCGCATCTCGAAGGAGTTCCATTTCTCGGCCTCGCACCAGCTTGCGCATCTGCCGCCCGACCACCAATGCGCCCGGCTGCACGGGCACAATTACATCGTCGTGGTCGAACTGGCGGCGGAGGAACTGAATGCCGACGGCTTCGTGCGCGACTATCACGAGCTTGCGCCGCTGAAGCACTATATCGACACGCATTTCGATCATCGCCACCTGAACGACGTGCTGGACGGTCCCTCGACCGCCGAGAACATGGCGCGACATTTCCATGACTGGTGCAAGGCGCGCTGGCCCGAGACGGTGGCGGTCCGGGTGTCCGAGACGCCCAAGACCTGGGCCGAGTATCGGCCATGACGCTGCGCATTGCCGAGATCTTCGGCCCGACCATCCAGGGCGAGGGCGCGCTGATCGGCGAGCCCACGGTCTTTGTCCGCGCCGGCGGCTGCGATTATCGCTGCGTCTGGTGCGACAGCCTGCACGCGGTAGAGAGCAGCCACCGCCACGAATGGCGGCCGATGAGCGCCGAGGCGGTCTGGGCCGAGGTGCGGCGCCTGTCCGGCGGCCAGCCGCTGACCGTCTCGCTGTCCGGCGGCAATCCGGCGATCCAGGACTTCACCCCGCTGATCGCGCTGGGGCGCGAGCAGGGCTATCGTTTCGCCTGCGAGACGCAGGGCTCGGTCGCGCAGCCCTGGTTCGCGGAGCTGTCCACGCTGGTGCTGTCGCCGAAGCCGCCGTCGAGCGGGCAGGTGGTCGATTGGGACGCTTTCGACCGCTGCCTGAAGGCGGGCGAGGGTGCGGGGCAGCGGGTGCTGAAGATCGTGATCTTCGACCAGGTCGACCTGGACTGGGCGCGCGAGGTTGCCGCCCGCCATCCCGGCCTGCCGCTTTACCTGCAACCCGGCAACCCCGAGACCGATCCCGCCCTGCCGGTCGATCCGCAGGCCCTGGCCGACCGGCTGCTGTGGCTGGTCGAGAACACGGTCGGCCGCGGCTGGCTGAAACCGCGCATCCTGCCGCAACTGCATGTCCTGATCTGGGGCAACCGGCGCGGCGTCTGACATTCGGAGGGAACCATGACCGAGACGATCTATAGCGGCCTCAAGCAACTGGGCGGCGCCACCCTGCTGCCCGAAAGCCCCGACAAGGCCGAGCTGGAGCGGGTGCGGAACCCGCAGGCCGACGTGGCCTACAACGTGCGCTTCACCGCGCCCGAGTTCACCTCGCTTTGCCCGATGACCGGGCAGCCGGATTTCGCGCACCTGGTGATCGACTATGTGCCGGGCGAATGGCTGGTCGAATCGAAGTCGCTGAAGCTTTACCTTGGAAGCTTTCGGAATCACGGTGCTTTTCACGAGGACTGCACCGTCTCGATCGGTCGGCGGCTGGCAGGGTTCCTTGCGCCGCGCTGGCTGCGCATCGGCGGCTATTGGTATCCGCGCGGCGGCATGCCCATCGACGTGTTCTGGCAGACCGGCCCCATGCCCGAGGGGGTCTGGATCCCCGATCAGGACGTGCCGCCCTATCGCGGCCGCGGCTGAATCCGGCCCCACCACCCTGCAAGAAATCATCGGTCGGCGCGGTCCCGGGTATCGGGCCGCGCCGATTTCGCTTGACAGTCCCGCTGCGAATATGTGAGCATTTGCCCATCGTATTAGCAAATGCTGATCCGCAGGGGAGGACAATCGAATGAGCATGATGCTGCGCGGCCTGATGGGGGCCTGCGCCATGACGGCGCTGGCCGCGCCCGCATGGGCCGAGACGCTGACCATCGCCACCGTGAACAACGGCGACATGATCCGCATGCAGAAGATGACCAAGCCGTTCACCGACGCGAACCCGGACATCCAGCTGGAATGGGTCACGCTGGAAGAGAACGTGCTGCGCCAGCGCGTCACCACCGACATCGCCACCAAGGGCGGGCAATATGACATCGTGACCGTCGGCAATTACGAGGTGCCGATCTGGGCCAAGCAAGGCTGGCTCCTGGCGCTTGAGGACATGGGCGCGGATTACGATGCCGCCGACATCCTGCCGCCCATCGCCGAGGGGCTGTCGCTGGACGGCAAGCTTTATGCCGCGCCCTTCTATGGCGAATCCGCGATGATCATGTATCGCACCGACCTGATGGAAAAGGCCGGGCTGGAGATGCCCGAGCGCCCGACCTGGGACTTCATCTATGACGCGGCGCGCAAGATGACCGACAAGTCGGCCGAGGTCTATGGTATCTGCCTGCGCGGCAAGGCCGGCTGGGGCGAGAACATGGCCTTCCTGACCTCGATGGGCGCAAGCTACGGTGCGCCCTGGTTCGACATGGAATGGAAGCCGCAATTCACCGGCGAGGCGTGGAAGAAGGCGCTGACCGACTACGTCGCGATCATGAACGAGGCCGGCCCGCCCGGCGCCTCGTCCAACGGCTTCAACGAGAACCTGGCGCTGTTCCAGACCGGCAAATGCGGCATGTGGATCGACGCCACCGTGGCGGCAAGCTTCGTGTCGAACCCCAAGGATTCGACCGTGGCCGACAAGGTCGGCTATGCGCTGGCCCCCGAGGGCGAGAAGCCGCAGATGTGGCTTTGGGCCTGGACGCTGGCGATCCCGTCCTCGACCGACGCGCCGGATGCGGCCAAGAAGTTCGTCGCCTGGGCGACCTCGAAAGCCTATACCGAGCAGGTCGCGGCGGAAGAGGGCTGGGCGAACGTGCCGCCGGGCACCCGGACCTCGCTCTACGAGAACCCCGCCTATCAGGAGGCCGCGCCCTTCGCCAAGCCGACGCTCGACAGCATCATGTCGGCCGACCTGAAGAACCCGACCACCGCCGAGGTGCCCTATATCGGCACGCAATGGGTGGGCATCCCCGAGTTCCAAGCGCTTGGCACCGCGGTCGGCCAGCAATTCTCGGCCGCCCTGGCCGGGCAGGCCAGCGTCGACCAGGCGCTGCAGATGGCCCAGCAGATCGCCGAGCGCGAGATGGCCAAGGCCGGCTATCCGAAGTGATGCGCGGCCTGGCCTGACGGCCACGAACCGGGCGGGGGGCGGCGTGCCCGGCCCCTGCCGCAATCCGAACCCTCATCGCTCGCGTGGGAGGCGCGCCGATGGCTACCCGACATCAGAAAACACTCGCGCGCCTGATGGTCGCGCCCTCGGTCCTGCTGCTTCTGGGCTGGATGATCGTGCCGCTGGCCATGACGCTGTGGTTCAGCTTCCAGAGCTACAACCTGCTCTCGCCCGGCATGGAACAGTTCATCGGCTGGACCAACTACAAGTATTTCCTGTCCGATCCCGCCTTCTGGACCGCGATGCAGAACACGTTGCTGCTGGTCGGGGGCGTGCTGGTCATCACCGTGGGCGGCGGCATCCTGCTGGCGCTGCTGCTGGACCAGCCCATGTTCGGGCAAGGGATCGTGCGCATCCTGGTGATCGCGCCCTTCTTCATCATGCCGACCGTCTCGGCGCTGGTGTGGAAGAACATGTTCATGAACCCGGTGAACGGGCTTTTCGCCTGGCTTGCCAAGGCGGTGGGCGCGCAGCCCATCGATTTCCTCGCGCAATATCCGCTGATGTCGATCATCCTGATCGTCGCCTGGCAATGGCTGCCCTTTGCCACGCTGATCCTGCTGACGGCGCTGCAATCGCTGGACAGCGAGCAGATGGAGGCGGCCGAGATGGACGGGGCCAGCGCGCTGTCCAAGTTCATCCACCTGATCCTGCCGCACCTGTCGCGCGCCATCACCGTGGTGATCCTGATCGAGACGATCTTCCTGCTTTCGGTCTTTGCCGAGATCCTGGTCACCACCAATGGCGGGCCCGGCTATCAGTCCACCAACCTGACCTATCTGGTCTTTTCGCAGGCGCTTTTGCAATTCGACGTGGGCGGCGCATCCGCCGGGGGCATCATCGCCGTCATCCTTGCCAATATCGTCGCGATCTTCCTGATGCGGATGATTGGCAAGACGCTGGAGTAAAAACCATGGCCCGCAAGATTTCCGATACCCGCCGCTGGGGCTTTACCATCCTGGCCTGGGGCGTGGCGCTGCTGATCTTCTTTCCGATCCTCTGGACGATCCTGACCAGCTTCAAGTCCGAGGCCGACGCCATCGCCTCGCCGCCGAAGTTCCTGTTCTTTGACTGGACGACCCAGAACTATGCCGAGGTGCAGTCCCGCTCGCCCTATTTCCGGCATTTCATGAACTCGGTCATCATCTCGGTCGGTTCGACGCTCTTGGGCCTTCTGATCGCCATTCCGGCCGCCTGGTCGATGGCCTTCCAGCCGGCCAAGCGCACCAAGGACCTGCTGATGTGGATGCTGTCCACCAAGATGATGCCGGCCGCCGGCGTGTTGATCCCGATGTATCTGCTGTTCCGCAGCTGGGGGCTTCTGGATACGCGGATGGGCATCACCGTGGTGCTGATGCTGATCAACCTGCCGATCATCACCTGGATGCTCTATACCTATTTCCGCGAGATCCCGTCCGAGATCCTGGAAGCGGCGCGGATGGACGGGGCAAGCCTCAAGAACGAGATCCTGCATGTGCTGACGCCGATGGCCGTGCCCGGCATCGCCTCGACGCTGCTTCTGAACGTGATCCTGGCCTGGAACGAGGCGTTCTGGACGCTGAACCTGACCACCAGCAAAGCGGCACCGCTGACGACCTTCATCGCCAGCTATTCCAGTCCCGAAGGGCTTTTCTACGCGAAACTCTCGGCGGCGAGCACCATGGCCATCGCCCCGATCCTGATCCTCGGCTGGTTCAGCCAGAAGCAACTCGTGCGCGGCCTGACCTTCGGCGCGGTGAAATAAAGGGGGGAATGATGGGTAGCATCACGCTTCAACAGGTCCGCAAGGCTTTCGGCGATGTCGAGGTCATCCCGGGCGTCGATCTGGAGATCCACGACGGCGAGTTCGTGGTCTTCGTCGGCCCCTCGGGCTGCGGCAAGTCCACGCTCTTGCGGCTGATCGCGGGGCTCGAGGACGTGACCTCGGGCCAGATCCTGATCGACGGGCAGGACGTGACCCAGGCGGCGCCGGCAAAGCGCAAGCTTGCCATGGTGTTCCAGTCCTATGCGCTTTACCCGCATATGTCGGTCAGGAAGAATATCGCCTTTCCGCTGAAGATGGCGGGCATGGCGGCGGATGAGCAGGAGCGGCGCGTCCAGCACGCGGCCGGCATCCTGAACCTGACCGATTACCTGGACCGCCGCCCCGGCCAGCTGTCGGGCGGCCAGCGCCAGCGCGTCGCCATCGGCCGCGCGATCGTGCGCGAGCCTTCGGCCTTCCTGTTCGACGAGCCCTTGTCGAACCTTGATGCGGCGTTGCGGGTGAACATGCGGGTCGAGATTTCCGAGCTGCACAAGAAGCTGGCGACGACGATGATCTACGTCACCCACGACCAGGTCGAGGCGATGACCATGGCCGACAAGATCGTCGTCCTGCGCGCCGGCCTGGTCGAGCAGGTCGGCAGCCCGCTGGAGCTGTACCGCACGCCGCGGAACCGCTTCGTCGCCGGCTTCATCGGCAGCCCGAACATGAACTTCATCGAGGGCGAGGCGGCGGCCCGGCTGGGCGCCCATGCCATCGGCGTGCGCCCCGAGCATTTCGCCATGTCCACCAGCGAGGGCCAGTTCGCCGGCACCGTGGGCGTGGCCGAGCATCTGGGGTCGGATACCTTCCTGCATGTCGACCTGGACGGCGGCACCCATATCGTCGCGCGGGCGGCGGGCGAGTTTCCGGTTCATCACGGCGACCGCATCTACCTGACCCCGCAGGACGGCCGGGTCTATCGCTTCGACCAGCAGGGGCTGGCGCTCTAGCCGCGCCTTTCCCCTCGGGGTCGCGTCGGCGGCCCTATTTCCTGCAATACAGAACCGGGATGAATTCGGATGGACAGGCTTTCCAACCAGACCCTCGACCGCCTCGGCCAGCCGGTGCCGGGCTACGACCGCGCCGCCCTGCGCGCCGGCATCCTGCATTTCGGGGTCGGCAACTTCTTTCGCGCCCATCAGGCCGCCTATCTGGACCGGCTGATGAACATGGGGCTGGCGCAGGACTTCGCCATCATCGGCGCCGGCGTCATGCCGGGCGACGCCAGGATGCGCGACACGCTGGCCGCGCAGGATTACCTCTATACGCTGGTCGAGCAATCGGCCGAGCGCTCGGACGCGCGCGTGCTGGGGCCGATCGTGGACTATATCGCGCCGGGCGACCATCGGCGGGTGATTGCGGCGCTGGCCGATCCGGCGATCCGCATCGTGGCGCTGACCATCACCGAGGGCGGCTATTTCATCGACGCCGCCACCGGGCATTTCGACCCCACGCATCCCGCCATCGCCGCCGATGCCGCCAGCCCCGACGCGCCGCAGACCGTCTTCGGCCTGATCGTCGCGGGGCTCAAGGCGCGCCGGGCGGCGGGGCACGCGCCCTTCACCGTCATGTGCTGCGACAACATCCCGCATAACGGCCATGTCACCCGCGAGGCGGTGGCCGAAACAGCGCGGCTCTTGGACACGCAGCTGGCCGAGTGGATCCTGGCGAATGTCGCCTTTCCGAATGCCATGGTGGACCGCATCACGCCGGCGACCTCGGATCGCGAGCGCCGCATGGTGCGCGAGGATTTCGGCATCCATGACGAAGCCCCGGTGTTTTGCGAGGATTTCATCCAATGGGTGCTCGAGGACAACTTTCCCGCCGGCCGGCCGCCGCTGGAAAAGGCCGGTGTCGAGTTCGTCGCCGACGTGACGCCATGGGAGCTGATGAAGATCCGCATCCTGAACGGCGGCCATGCGGTGATCGCCTATCCGGCCGGGCTTCTGGACATCCATTTCGTGCATGAGGCGATGGAGGACGCGCAGGTCCGCGCCTTCCTGGAAAAGATCGAGGCGGATGAGATCATCCCCGCCGTGCCGCCGGTGCCCGGCACTGACCTTGGCGCCTATTTCGCCAAGGTGGCCGAACGCTGCGCCAATCCCAAGATCGGCGATACGGTGCGCCGGCTTTGCCTGGACGGCTCGAACCGGCAGCCGAAATTCATCGTGCCGACCATCGCGCACCGGCTGGAGCGCGGGTTGCCGGTCGAGGGGCTGGCGCTGGAATCGGCGCTGTGGTGCCGCTATTGCGCCGGGACCACCGACAGCGGCGCGGTGATCGAGCCGAACGACCCGGATTGGGACAAGCTCGTCCAGGTGGCGCAGGCGGCCCGGACCGACCCTTCGGCCTGGCTCGGCATGGCCGAGATCTATGGCGGGACCGGCCGCGATCCGCGCCTGGCCGAGCCTTTCGCGCGATGGCTCGCCATGCTGTGGGACAGGGGCACGCGCTCGACGCTTGATGCCTATCTCAAGGGCTAGGCGGTGGCGCGGGGGCTGATCTTCGATTGCGACGGCGTGCTGGTCGATTCCGAACCGCTTGCCGCGGCCGAGATCGAGGCGCTTTTACAAAGGCTGGGTGCGCCCATCACCCGCACCCGCATCTATGACGAATTCCTGGGCCGCTCGTTCTCGACCATCGTCGATGCGGCGCGGGACCATGGCGTCGACCTGGGTCCGGCGCTGCCCGGCTATGCCGAAGCGCTGGCCCTGCGCTTGCGCCGCGAATTGCGCCCGGTGCCCGGCATGGCCGAAGCGCTGGCGCAGCTTTCCGGGCCGCGCGCCGTGGCCTCCTCCAGCGCGCCCGAGCGGTTGCGGCTGTCCTTGTCGCTGACGGGCCTCGCGCCGCTTTTCGGGCCGCATGTCTATTCCGCGACGCAGGTGGCGCGCGGCAAGCCCGAGCCGGACCTGTTCCTGTTCACCGCCCGGCATCTGGGCATCGCGCCGGCCGATTGCGTGGTGATCGAGGACAGCCCGGCCGGCCTGTCCGCCGCCCGTGCCGCGGGGATGCGGGTGATCGGCTTTCTGGGCGGCAGCCATGCCGCGCCCGCGCGCCTGGCCGAAAAGCTGGCGGCGCTGGCCCCCGACGCGCTGATTGACCATGCCCGGGATTTGCCCAAGACTCTCGCCGGTCTGGGCTAGGAAGGGGAATCGGCGTGCTGATCGGGGCCGTGGATGTGGGCTCGGCCCGTGCGCGAGCGGGGCTCTTTACCCTCGACGGCCGGTTGGTCGCCCGCGCGAGCCGGGGTTTCGCCACCATTCCGGGGCCGGACCGGCAATCCATGCACGATTTCGCCGAGATCTGGCAGGCCGTGGCCGAAGCGCTGGCCGAGGCGCGGCGGCAGGCCGGCGCCAGCCCGGCACAGGTGGGCGCGCTGGCCTTCGACGCCACCTGCTCGCTGGTGGTCGAGGCGCCGGGCTTTGCGCCCGACGTGATCGCCTGGCACGACCACCGCGCCATCGCCGAGGCGGGCGAACTCAGCCGCATTCCGCATGAGATCGTCGCGCGGGCCGGCGGCTCGGTCTCGCCCGAGATGCAGACGCCGAAGCTGATGTGGCTGGCCCGCCATCGGCCCGAGGTCTGGGCCGTGCTGGCTGGGGTGCGCGATCTTTGCGACCACCTGGCCTTTCGCGCCACCGGGATCGAGGCGCGGTCGCTTTGCGCGGCCGCGGCGAAATGGCCCTGGCTGCCCGACCGGGGCGGCTGGCAGGCGGATCTGCTGGAAAAGCTCGGCATTACCGATTTCCCGCGCCCCGGCGCGGTCCTGCCGCCCGGCACGCGGATCGGTCCGCTGTCGCCGCAGGGCGCGGCCGAGCTGGGGCTGGAGCCCGAAGCGCTGGTCGCCACCGGGCTGATCGACGCCTTTGCCGGCGCGCTTGGCGCGGCGCCGGACATGCCGGCGCTGATCGCCGGCACATCGAATTGCGTCATGGCGACAGGGCTCGCGCCGCGCCCGGCGCTGTGGGGCCCCTATCCCGGTGCGATCCTGCCCGGGGAAAGCGTGACCGAGGGAGGCCAATCCGCCACCGGCGCGTTGCTGGAGCGGGTGCGCGGGCTTTATCCGCAGCCGGTCAGCCATGATGAGATCCTGGCCCGCATCGCCGCCGATCCCGAGCCGGAGCCCGACCTGCATGTCCTGCCCGACATCAAGGGCAGCCGCACGCCCTTTGCCGATCCGCTGCTGCGCGGCGCGATCCACGGCCTGACGCTGGAACGCAGCGCGCCGGCGCTGGATGCGCTTTACTGGCGCGCGGCGGTCGGCATCGCGCTGGGGACGCGGCAGGTCATCGCGCATATGGGCCTGGCGCCCGCCGCGCTGGCCATGGCCGGGGGCCAGGCGCGTTCGGCCCTGCTGCGCCAGCTTTACGCTGATGCGACCGGGGCCGAGATCCACTGGCAGCCCGAGGATGCGGTGCTGCGCGGCACCGCCATCGCCGCCGCCGCGCCTTTGCTGGGCGGAATCCGCCCGGCGCGCGACCGTTTCGCAAGGCCGGTCGAGGTGACCCGCCCCGACCCCGCCGCCCGTGCCCGGCGCGAGCGGGACTGGCGCATCTTTCTGCGCATGCAGCAGCAGCGCGCCGAGATCGCGGCGATGTAGCGATCAATCGGCCAGCAATGCGGCCCCGGTCGCGGCATCGGTGATCAGCCCGCTGATCAGCCCGCCGCGCAGCGCGCCGCGGATCGCCGGCACCTTTTCGGCGCCATGGGCCGCGCCGATCACCAGCGTCGTCTCGCGCGGCGGGATCGGTGCCGAGGCCACGCGGTCGTTGCTGAGCCCCGCCACCAGCGCGCCCCGCGCGTCGTAGGCCCAGCCGGTGATCTCGCCCACCGCGCCGGCCGCGACCAGCGCGTCCAGGTCGGGCTGCGACAGGAACCCGTCCAGCATCAGCGGAGCCTGCGCGCCCACCGTGCCGATGCCGACGAAGGCGACCGCGGCCCCGGCGGACATGCGGATCAGCCGCTCGATGCTGGGCTGGCTGTTGACTGCCTGCCGTTCGCGCACGCTGGGGGCGATGACCGGCAGCGGCAGGGGAAAGCTGCGCGCGCTGACCAGGTCCGAAAGCGTGAACAGCACGTTGTAATAGGCAGTCGAGCCGTCCGGCGCGATATTGCCGGTCAGCGAGACGATGCGGTGCTGCGGGCAGTCGATATGCGGCAATTGCGCGATGGCGCTGCGCAGGGTGCGGCCGGTGCCGATCGCCATGGTCATCGGCTCGGCCCGGCGCAGCCATTGCTCGATCACGTCGGCCAGCATCAGGGCCACCCCGGCCTCGGGTGCGTCCGAGGGCGCGATCTGGCAGAAATCCAGCCGGTATTTGCGCTGCAATTCGGCGGCAAGGTCCATGCAATGGGCAAAGGGATGGTCGATGCGGATCTTGACGATGCCCTCGGCCATGGCCTGCGCGACCAGGCGCTGCGCGGTCTGGCGCGAGATGCCCATGATCCCCGCGATCTCGTCCTGGGTCTTGCCCGCGACGTAAGAGAGCCACGCCGCCTTGGCCGCCTGTTCCAGTTTCCGGCCCTGGTTCGACATGGGTTGGCTTTTCCGTCTTTCGCGCTGTTTCGGGTCGCTTTTGCCGTCCCTGTGTAGCTTGCCGGCGACCGGGCTGTCCAGCGCGCACCCCGCGCATCCCCGCGCGCGCCGGGCTGCGGCAAAAGTGCCTTGGCTAAAATATGACCTTCACATTCATGTTTGATTGGCCTATCCAAGACGGGCTCATTCCGGCGCGCCCGCAGCCCATGCCCGCAGCCGCCATGCCGCATCGCAAGCCTTGTGCCAGCCGTCTCATTGCCACCCTCGCGCCTGTGCATCGCCGCCGGCGCTGTCCCTCGCGGGAAGATCAAGGACGTGCCGCCATGGATGCAGACGACAAGACCAGAGCCTTTCCCCGGATGATCCCCGCGCTGACCGGGCTGGCCGCCGGCCTGTCCTTGCAGGCGGGTGCTGCGCTGGCGCAATCGGCCTCGCCCGGCGCGGTGATCGTGCTGGACCAGATCGAGATCCGCGCCGACACCACCGCGCGGCGCTTCGAGGCGACGCCGGGCGCTGTGGCGCTGATCGACCGCAGCGATGCGTCGGGCGAGGCGGCGCCGACGCTGGCCGACACGCTGTCCGAGGTGCCCGGCGTCGTCGTGCAGGAGTTCTTCGGCGGCAACGACCAGCCGCGCATCCAGATCCGCGGCTCGGGCCTGCAACAGAACCCGGCCGAGCGCGGCCTGCTGATCCTTCAGGACGGCATGCCGGTGAACCGCGCCGACGGCTCCTATGTCGTCGGCCTTGCGGCGCCCGGCCAGGCCGAGAGCATCGAGGTGTTTCGCGGCGCCTCGGCCAACCGCATCGGCGCGAACGTGCTGGGCGGTGCGATCAACTTCGCCTCGCCCTCGGGGGCCTCGGCGCCGGGGATGCGGCTCAGCTTCGGCGGCGGCAGCTTCGGGCGGGGCGAGGTCGCGGGCAGCTATGGCATCGACGGCGAGCGCGCCGATGTGCTGCTGCGCTTCGAACACGCGCAGAAGGACGGCTATCGCGACTACAACGGCTCGCGCCGCACGGGGATCGGCGGCAACGTCACCTTGCAGACGGGCGAGGCTGTGACGCGGCTGTTCCTCAGCCATACCGACCTGGAATTCGACGTGGCCGGGCCGCTGACCTGGGACGCGATCCGGAACGATCCAGAAAGCAACCATGCCGGGCCGGTGATCGTCGGCGGCGTGCCGGAGGGGCCGGGGCCGAACGTGCTGCGCGACCGGCCCCGGCGCGAGACCCGGCAGACCCTGGCCGGGGCGCGGACGACGCTGGAGCGCGGCGAGAACATCTATGACTTCGGCCTGAGCCTGTCGCGGACGGATGACAGCTTCGCCTTTCCGATCTCGGCCGGGTTCCGCGACACCGAGGGCACCGACGCGACGCTGACCGCGCGCTACAGCCGACTGGGCGAGGGGGCGTTGCCGTTGTTCGAGACCGGCCTGACCTGGTCCTTCGGCAAGGCCGACCGCGATTATTTCCACAACTTGGGCGGCGCGCGCGGCCCGGCCTTCGGCCGCAACCGGCTGACGGCCGATACGGTGTCGGTCTTTGCCGGGGCGAACCTGCCGCTGGGTGGGTTCACCTTGTCGCCCTCGATCGCCTTCAACCATGCCAGTCGCGAAAGCGATGACCGCTGGGGCGGGGCGACCCGGCCGACGGTGGCCTACAGCCCGATGAACCCCGGCATGCGCCTGCCCGATGGGGCGGTGCCGGCGGTCTCGACCAGCTACGACCGCAGCTATAGCGGCTTCACCCCGGCGCTGGCCCTGTCCTGGACCCCGGCCGAGGGGCAGTTCGCCTGGATCTCGCTGGCGCGGGGTTTCGAGCCGCCGACCCATGACGACCTGCTGGGCACGGTGGGCGGCACGCCGAACAGCGGGCCGGGCCGGCCGAACCCCGCCGATCCCGCGGCGCCGGCGGCGATGTTCGCGACGCCCGACCTGGAGGCGCAGACCTCGACCACGCTGGAGCTGGGCTGGCGCGGGACGTGGCAGAACCTGTCCTGGGACGCGACCGTCTATCACGCGCGGCTGAAGAACGAACTGCTTTCGCTGCGCGACGTGACCGGCGCCACGCTGGCCTCGGTCAATGCCGGGCGGACGCGGCACAGCGGGGTCGAGCTTGGCCTGTCGGGCGATCTTGCGGAAACGCTGGCGGCGCGGCTGGCATGGACCTGGCAGGATTTCCGCTTCGACGACGATCCCTTGCGCGGCGACAACCGCATTGCCGGCGCGCCGCGCAACGTGATCTCGCTGGTGCTGGACTGGCGCCCGGTCGAGCGGCTGACGGTCACCGGCAAGTTGCATTGGGTGCCGGGCAAGACGCCGGTGGACAACATGAACACGGTATTCAACGACCCTTATGCGCTGGTCGATCTGGGGGTCGAATACGCGCTGACGCCGAATGCCCTGGTCCATCTCCAGGTCACCAACCTGACGGATGAACGATATGCCGCCTCGACGCTGGTCGTGGACCAGGCATCGGCGGGGCAGGCGGCCTTCATCCCGGGCGAAGGGCGGGCCTTCTATCTGGGCACGCGGCTGCGGTTCTGATGATGGAGCGCGCCGCCGCCCGGATGCCCCATGCCTTGCCTGCGGTTCATGCGAGAGGGCCGCACCGTGTCCCGGTGCGTGCCATTGACCGGCGGGCGCGGGCCGTGCTTTTGTGCGGGCGGATCGAGGAAGCCCCCTTCATGCGACTGACCAGCTTTTCGGATTATGCGCTGCGGCTGCTGATCTATGCGGCGCGCCATCCCGACCGGCTGGTGACCATCGAAGGGGCGGCCCTTGCCTATGACATCTCGCGCAGCCATCTGACCAAGGTGGCCAATGTGCTGACGCGGGCAGGGTTCCTGAACTCGGTTCGCGGCCGCTCGGGCGGGTTGGAGCTGGGCCGCGATCCGGCCGCGCTGCGGCTGGGCGAGGTGCTGCGGGTGACCGAGCCGGACATGGCCGCCGCCGAATGCTTCGGCCCCGAAGAGATCCGCGATCCCAACCGCCCCGGCGCGCTGGACGCGGCGATCCGGGATGCGCTTGCCGCCTTCCTGCAGGTGATGGACCGCCGCACGCTGGCCGACCTGCTGGCCGACGAACAGGAGTGAGCCATGGGTTTTCCCGCCTTCTTCGACGATGCGCCGGTGATCCGGGTCCGTGATCCGCTGGCGGGTTTTCTCGGCACGGCCGAGGGCGGGGCGATGACCTATCGCTATGCCGATGCCGTGCGGCTTTGCGGCCATTCCTGCCCGGTGGTCGCCGGCGCCTGGCTGATGGTGCTGGCCGGGCTGGAATGGCTTTACGGCGACGACCTGCCCGAACGCGGCGGCATCGAGGTCCATATGCGCGACGGTGTTGCGCAGGGCACGACCGGCGTCACCGCCTCGGTCGCGACGCTGGTCACGGGTGCCGCGGCCGAGGGCGGCTTTCACGGCATCGGGTCGGGGCATCTGTTCTCGCGCCGCGGGCTTTTGCGCTTCGAGGCGCCGATCGACGGCGTCATGGCGCTGCGGCGGCGCGATGATGGCGCGGGTGTGGTCATCGACATCGACACCGGCCATGTCCCGCACGACCCGGCCATCGCCGACCTGATGCCGCCCGCGGTCGCGGGACTGGCCGATCCGGCCGAACAGGCCCGTTTCGCGGTATTGTTCCAGGACCGGGTGCGCCGGATGCTGGCGGCGGCCGACGACCCCAAGCTGATCCATCTCTACGACTGGCCGGCGGAATGAACCGCCCGGCTTGGCCCGGTGACGCCGCCCCCTATCGGCGCACCCCGGAATTCACCGAAACCACCGTGCCGGGCGGCCTCTTGCGTGCCCATGCGACCCGCTCCGGCACCTGGGCGCGGCTGCATGTGCTGGAGGGGCGGCTGCTCTTTCGCGATCTGGTGGACGGTGCCGAACTGCTGCTGGGGCCGGGCATCCATCCGCTGATCCATCCAGAGCGGCCGCACGAGGTTGCGGCCCCGGCGCCGGTGCGGTTTTTCGTCGAGTTCTGTGCCCGGCCGGGCGATTTCGCGGCCTCGACCTGACCTATGTCAAGGATGCCCGGCCGTACCGGCCTATGGTATCGACAACGCCGCGCCAGCCCTCCGCCAGCGACCCCCGTTCACCTTGCGCCTGCCAGGAGGGCAGCCATGTCCCTTATCCTTCGCAATCCCTCGCGCCGCACCGTCCTTGCCGGGGCGGGGACGCTGGCCGCCACGCTGGCGGCACCCCGCCTCCTGCGCGCTGCGCCGCTTGCCCGTCTGGCGCTGTTCGGCCCGCCTGCCGGACCCAGCATCACCCTGGCCCATGCCGTGGCCAGCGGCGCGCTGAAGGATCTGTCGGCCGAGGTGTCGCTGACCGTCTGGCGCAGCCCGGACGAGTTGCGCGCCGGCCTGACCTCGGGGACCATCGACCTGTCGGTGGTGCCGGTGCAGGTCGCGGCGAACCTTTACAACCGCGGCATGGGGCTGCGGCTGGTCAATACGATGACGGACGGGCTGCTGTTCATCGTGGCCGAATCCGGCACGGTCGCGGATCTCGCGGCGCTGGAGGGCATGCGGCTGGCCGTGCCCTTCGTCAACGACACGCCCGATTTCGTGCTGCGCGCGCTGCTGGCGCGGCAGGGCATCGCCGACAAGGTGCAACTGGTGCCCGTCGGCAGCCCCATCGAGGCCGCGCAGATGCTGCTGGCCGGCCAGATCGAGGCGGCGCTGCTGAGCGAGCCTGCCTCCAGCGTCGCGATCATGCGCGGCCGGACGGTGGGCAAGGCTTTCGCCCGGGTGATCGACCTGCAAGCGGAATGGGGCCGGCAGGGCGATGTCGGCCCGGTGCTGCCGCAGGCCGGGCTGGCCGCGACCGACGCTTTTCTGGCCGGGGGCGTGGAACTGCTGGAGCCGTTGCAGGCCGCGCTGGTGCGGGCGAATGACGAGGTTCTGGCCGATCCGGTGCAGGCCGCGACCGAAGCCTCCGGCCCGCTGGACATGCCCGCCCCGATCCTGGCGCTGTCGGTTCCCCATTCCCGGCTGGCCGTGCGCCCGGCCGGAGAGGCGCGGCCGGCCGTCGAGGCGATCCTGTCGCTGATGGCGGAAACCGATGCCGCGATCATCGGCGGCAAGCTGCCCGATGCGGGGTTCTATCTGCTGTGAGCCTGCTTGCGGCCTGTCTCGACCGGCTGGCGCGGCTGGGCCGGTTCCTGTGGTCGGCCTGGGCCGGGCTGGCGGGGCTCGCGCTGATCGGTGCGCTGTGGCAGGCGGGGCACGAGGCCTATGGCGACTTCATCCTGACCGCGCCGCTGGACACGCTGGCCGCCGCGGCGCGGCTTTTGCACGAGGGCAGGGCGCAGGAACTGCTGGCGCTGACCACCGCCCGAGCGCTGGCCGGTTTCGGGCTTTGTGCGCTGATCGGCACGCTGGCCGGGGTGGCGGCGGGCTATTCGCCGGCCACGCTGCGGCTGTCGCGGCCGGTCCTGACCCTGCTTCTGGGCGTGCCGCCGATCGCCTGGATCGTGCTGGCGATGATCTGGTTCGGCCCCTCGGACATGACCGTGGCGGTGACGATCCTGATCTCGGCCACGCCTGTGGTCTTTGTCGGCGCGGTCGAGGGGGTGGTGACGCGCGACCGCGGCCTTGACGACATGGCGCGGGTCTTTGGCGCCGGCCCCTTGCGGCGCTTTCTGTTCGTATCGGCCCGGCAGATTTCGGCGCAGCTGTTCCCGGCGCTGATCCTGGCACTCGGCTCGGCCTTCAAGGTCGCGATCATGGCGGAACTGCTGGCCAATGCCGGTGGCATCGGCGGCGCGCTGGCGCGGGCGCGGGCCATGCTGGACATTGCCGAGGCGCTGGCCTGGGTCAGCCTGGCCGTCGCCGCGCTGATCGCTGTCGAATACGTCCTGATCCGTCCGGTCCGGGCCGAACTGGAACGCTGGCGCGAAGCCGCCGCACCCTGGGGCGTCAAGCGATGAGCCTGCTGGAGCTGAATCGCATCGGCCACGCCTTTTTCGGCCGCACCGTGCTGGAGGGCATCACCCTGACCGTCGAGCGGCAAGAGATCGTGGCGCTGGTCGGGCCGTCGGGTTCGGGCAAGTCGACCCTCGCCCATATCGCCGCCGGGCTGGTCGAGCCGCGCGAGGGGCGCGTCGCCCGCCGCTACCTTCGCCATGCGATGGTGTTCCAGGATCCGCGACTGATGCCTTGGGCGACGGCGGCCGGCAATATCGGCTTTCCGCTGCGCCTGTCGCGCGCGCCGCGCCGGATGCGGCGCCGGATGATCGGAGATGCCGCGCTGCGCGCCGGGCTCTTGCCCGAGGATCTGGGGAAATACCCCTCCGAGCTTTCGGGCGGCATGCGCCAGCGCGCCGCCATCGCCCGCGCGCTGGTGACCGACCCGGATTTCATCTATTTCGACGAACCCTTTACGGCGCTGGATGTCGCGCTGAAACGGCGGATGCAGGACCTGGTGATCGAGGCCGCCGCCTCGGCGCGGTTCGCGGCGCTGTTCATCACCCACGACCTGCTGGAGGCCATCCGCATCAGCCACCGCATCCTGGTGCTGGACGCGGGCGGGCGCGGCATCGCGGGCGAGCGCCTGCCGCCCGGCAACCCCGGAACCCGCGACGAGGCGGCGATCTTTGCCCTGCGCCAGCATTACCTGACCGCCGACCCGCTGTTTGCGCATATCCACGACATCGACGAACGGCTGCGCCCATGAAGCCCCCCTTGCATCGCGTGCTTTCCGACGAAGGCTTCAGGCTGTTCTTTCCGCTGGCGGCGCTGCATGCGGCGTTGTGGCCGCTGCTTTGGGTGGCGCTCTGGTCCTTTGACCTGCCCTTTGCGCGCCGGATCCCGCCCGGCATCTGGCATGCGAACGAGATGATCTTCGGCGCCTGGGGCGCGGCGCTGCTGGGCTTTCTGACCACTGCCGCGCCGGAATGGACGGACACGCCGCGCCTGCGCGGGCGGCCGCTGTGGTGGCTTGCCGCGCTTTGGGGGCTGGCGCGGATCGCGGGGCTTATGGGCGCGGACGCGCTGATCCTGCCGGCGATGCTGGCGGATCTGGCCTGGCTGGTGCTGCTGCTGGCCTATTTCCTGAAGGTCTCGCTGGAGCAGCGCACGACGCGGCTGCTAAGCTTTGCGGGCTGGCTTTTCGCGCTGACGCTGGCGGGGCTGATGGCGCGCATGGCGATGCTGGCGGGGCAGGTCGAGGCGGCGGCGGAATGGCTGCGCATCGCGGGGCTGGTGTTTCTGGGGCTGCTCGCCCTTGCCCTGGCGCGGATCACCGTGCCGGTCACGAACATCGTGCTGGACCCCAGCGAAAGGACCTCGCCCTTCCGACCGCATCCGGGGCGGCTGAACCTGTCGGCCGGGCTGGTGGCCCTGGCGCTGATCGGGCAGGTTGCGGGCCTGTCGCCGGCGGTCGCGGGCTTTCTGTGGATCGCCGCCGGCGCCGCCTTCATGGACCGCATGGCCGAGGGCTTTGTCGGCCCCGAGGCGTTTTGCGCCGAGATCATGGTGCTGATGGCGGCGGCGGGCTTTGCCGGAGTGGGGCTGCTGGGTCTGGGTGCCGCAGCCTTGGGTGCGCCCTGGGCCGAGGCCGGGCCGCTGCATCTGGCGCTGATGGGGGGCTTGGGCCTGGGCGTCCTGGCGGTGCTGGCGATTGCGGGGCGGTTCCATACCGGGCAGGGGCTGGGCCTGAACTGGCAGACCCGGGCCGCTTTCGTGCTGGCCGCCGCGGCGGTGCTGCTGCGCGCCCTGCCCGAGATGGGGCTGATGCCCTGGCCGCCCGGCCCGCTGCATCTGGTCGCGGCGGTCCTGTGGGCGGCGGCGTTCCTGCTGTGGCTGGCCGATTACTGGCCGGCGATCAGCCGCCTGCCGTGAAGGACAGGCGGCGGCGCGCTCAGGCGGCAAGCTGCCGGGTCTGGCCAAGCGCCTGGTCGATGGCGGCCTGGCGCTGTTCGGGACCGATGCTCACGCCATCGGCCATCACGAATTCGGCCTCGATGCCGATGAAGGCAAAGACCGAGCGCAGATAGCTTTCCAGATGCTCCAGCGCGATCCTGGCCTCGTCGCTGTAAAAACCGCCGCGCGCCAGGGCGACGATCACGCGCTTGCCCTTGGCCAGCCCCTCCGGCCCTTCGGCGGTATAGCGGAAGGTCTTGCCGGCAACGACGATGCGGTCGATCCATGCCTTGAGCTGGCTGGGCAGGGTGAAGTTATACATCGGCGCGCCGATCACCACCGTATCGGCGGCCAGGAACTCGTCCAGCACCGAAGTGTCGCCAAGCGCATCCAGCGTCAGGTGCGGCAGCGGCGCGCTGGCAAGATCGCGGCGAATGACGGGGATGCCGGGCTGCGCCTCGGCCAGCCGGTCGATGATCGCCTGGCTGACGATGCGGCTGACGCTGTTCTCGCCGGTGATGCTGCTGTCGATATGCAGGATGGTCACTCTTGTCTCCTAGGTATGGAATCTATACTGAGATCCCCTAAGTAACCATCGGGGAACCCCCCGCAAGAAGGCACAATCCTGTGCCGCACTTACATGGCTGTGACCTGGTCACACCGAGGTAACCGGAGAAACCAGATGCATGATCCGAACAGTTTCGGTTGCAGGGCCTTCACCGCCGTCCTGCAAAGGATCGGCGACAAATGGAGCTTGCTGATCGTCTCGGTCCTGGCCGAAGGGCCGAAGCGGTTCAACGAATTGCGGCGCGAGATCCCCAGCATTTCCCAGCGCATGCTGACGCTGACCCTGCGCGGGCTGGAACGCGACGGGCTGGTGTCGCGCACGGTGACGCCCAGCATCCCGCCCCGCGTCGATTACGAACTGACCGAGCTTGGCCAATCGCTGCGCAAGCCGGTCTGCGCCCTTGCGGAATGGGCGATGGCGAATATCGACGCGATCCATACCGCCCAGTCGCGCTTCGACCGGGCGAATGGCGAAAAGGTCTAGCCCCGCCTTTTCAGGTCATGTCCGCGCCGCCCAGTAATCATGCCAACGCCGGCGCAAGGTGGGTTGCATCCAGTCTTGCGCGTCCAGGCCTGCCGGAGAGAAATGCGAGAAATCCGTAGTGATTTCCTGGTGTTGGCGCGATACGCCCCATGACAGCATGTCCAATGCCGTGACCGCCCACACATTCGCCATGTCCATATCGCTTCTGCGCAGCGACAGCGCATTGAGATAGGCCAGATAGGCATAGGCATATTCGCCATCGCCGCCCCGCCGCATCCGCTTGATTCGCGCGGCAATGCGGTTTCCCATCCGGCAGGGCGGGTTTCTTTCCAGCGGTGCAAGCGGCATGTTCATTCCCTCTATCCCGCCGCCTTGCAGGATTTTCGGAAACATGCGCTTGATCTGATAGTGGTAATAGGCCCGCGGCCCGTTCCAATAATGCTCGACCAGGTCGTCGCAATCCGACAGTTCCGTCTCATTGCCGAAACCCAGCGACGCGGCCAGTTGCACGGCCGTGAACACCGAGCTTTGTGCGCGGATTTCCTGCATCGCGGCCTTTACGCGCTCCATGAGCGCGGCGTCGCTGGGGTGCAGGCCCAGAACGCCGGCATTGTGCATGACCGTATTCCGGTCGACCGGCCAGCCTGCCAATACGCCGCCGGTATTGCGGATCAGGCTTTCCCATTCCGGCCATTCCGGGCTGTCCCGCAATATTCCTTCGCGGGCATGCATCAGGGTCTTGCCCGGCCCTATCCGGTCGAACAGGTGCTTGGGGTGGGCGTGGAAAACGGTATCGCTGTCGATCAGGATCGTCGGCGCGTCGAAATGCCGGACGGCATGGTGCAGCGCATGGGCCTGGATGGCATGGGTATAGCTGCCGTTCATCTGCCATTCCAGAAGCGTATCGGGCGTGATCGGCAGGTGATCGGCGGGAAGATCGGGGCGACGGTTTTCCGCATCCGCGGCCAGGACAATGCGAATCCCGGCCGGGTCGTCCTGCAGAAAGCGCATGGCGGAAAGGACGCAGTAGGTCAGTTCAAGATGATAGGCGCGCTGATTTCCGTAGATCTGGAAAAGAAGGATTTTCAAAGACCCGCTCCCCCTGCTCTGATCTGGGCGCATGCGACTTGGCCGGATGTTTCGGGATCGTCCTGCATGGCGGCGAGAAACTCCGCTGACGAGAACAGAAAGCCCTCGTCCCGCAAGGTATCGATCCCGCGCCATGGACGAGGCTCCTGCGGGTCCAGCCGCATGGCGTTTTCGTCGCCGATGGCGGAAATGCGCCTGCTGTCCTCGCCGTGATCCCACCGGCCCTCGCGGATCGCCAGCCGGTCGCGCGCCACCCAATCCCCGGCCAGTTTGTAATGGCGGACAAGCAGCATGGTATCGGCCAGCGTGACGTTCGTGGCGCAATGCGGGTGCGGCATCGGCGTTATGCCGGGCAGGTTCCGCACGAGGGAATGTTTCGACAGAAAGGGATTTTCCCCGAAAAGCTCGGCCCGCACGCCGCCGCGCCGAAAGCTTATTTGCGGATGGTCGCATATGTTGTTGCGAAGGAACCAGTTGAAGCTCGTGGCATGTTGGTCGAAATATGGAATGACCTCGATCTGCCTGAGGGAATAGAGATTATGCGCCTTGATGGATTCCGCATAATCCATATATCGCAACTCACGATAGGGCAGGGTTGAGAAGTGATCGAGCATTTGCCCCAAGACCGAAGTATATCCCCGATCGTTGCAATATCCCAGCAACCGGGTCAACCCGCCGGTGGGAATTTCGATCAGCTCGTCGGAATCGGCGAACAGTATCCATCCGCCCTTTGCAACCCTTTGCGACAATTCCGAGCGCAATGCGCTTTCATACAGCTTGGCCGGAAGGTCGTTCTGCAGAACGGTCAGCCGATCATAATTCCTGCAAATATCTACGGTTGCATCGGTCGAGCCGTTGTCGATCACAAGGATATGTGCTGCGCCAAGCGAAAAATGATGCTCGATGAACTTCCGAATGAACCAGGAAGAGTTGCGTGCAAGCAATGTCACCATGGCTTGCGTATCGGAAAGTTCCACGAATTCCGGGCCATGCAGATGCCGCGTTTTCATCCAGCGCCTTTGCTGGGCCACCCTTCTCCTGACCACGCGGGAGACCCCGCCGATTATGCGGCTAATCATTCGATCTCCAATTGCCCGATTCCAGAAGACGGCGTGGTTTCCTGATGGCCGAGAACATCCCTGGATATACGGTTCCCTTATTTCCCCCTTGGATCGCTGGCCTTTCAAATAAGATTGAGTGCGTCCCGGGACCAAGTCAAGCGCGCAAGTGTCCGCTATGCCTCAAAATACAGGCGCCCGGCGTGTAAAAAATGGCGGTGCGCTCGTTATTGGCGAAACCCCGATCCGCCGAACAACCTTGAACGTCAGGATGGGTGGCAGGAGGGGCTGCGGCCCTTGGCCCGCAGTTATCTCTCCATGCCCTGGCGCTTCTGGATTCGCGGCGGCGGGCATATGATTCATGTCAAGGCGCGGCCGACATGCCTGGGGTCATATGTCGAAAAGGACGGTTGTCATGGACCTTGCCCTTCTTCTCGAGCATTTCCCCGAGCCGTATCTGGCGGCGCTCTTCGGTCTTCTGGTCGGCGCCGTCTTCGGCTTTTCCGCCGAGCGTTCGTCCTTTTGCCTGCGGGCCGCGACGGTGGAGTTCGCCCGCGGCAGCCTGGGGCCCAGGGTCGCCGTGTGGCTGCTGACCTTTTCCACTGCGGTCATCTGGGTGCAGGGCGCGCGCCTGCTGGGGCTGTTTCGAGCCGAGGACGCCCGGATGATGGCCGTTACCGGCAGTTGGTCCGGTGCGGTGATTGGCGGGCTGATGTTCGGCGCGGGCATGGTGCTGGCGCGGGGCTGTTCGGGGCGGCTCTTGGTGCTGGCCGCCACCGGGAACCTGCGCTCGGTCGTGTCGGGGCTGATCTTCGCGGTGGTGGCGCAGATGGCGCTGCATGGCTGGCTGGCCCCCTTGCGGCAAGAGCTTGCGGGGCTGTGGACCACGGCGGGCGGCCGCAACGTCAGCCTGCTGACGGCGCTGCCCCTGCCCGAATCCGGTGCCATCCTGATCGGTTTCGGCTTTGCCGCGGCGGCGCTTTGGCTGGCACGGGCGAACCGGATCGGCGTGCGGGTGCTTGTCTTCGCCTCGGGTGCGGGATTTGCGGTGGCGCTTGGCTGGGTGCTGACCTTTTCCCTGTCGCAACAGGCTTTCGAGCCGGTCAGCGTGACATCGGCCACCTTCTCGGGGCCGTCTGCCAGCACGCTGATGTTCTTTCTGACGGAAAAGCCGGGGCTGGATTTCGACATCGGCCTGGTGCCGGGCGTCTTTGCGGGGGCCTTTCTGTCGGCGGCGCTGAAGCGGCGGCTGAAGTTCCAGGGCTTCGAGGGCGAGGGGCAGATGCGGCGCTCGATGCTGGGGGCGGCGCTGATGGGATTCGGCGCCATGCTGGCCGGGGGCTGCGCCATCGGCGCCGGTGTTTCGGGCGGCTCGATCTTCGTGGCGACGGCCTGGCTTGCGCTGTTGTGCATGTGGATCGGGGCCGCGATCACCGACCTGCTGGTCGATCAGGCCGGGAAACGTGCCCCGGCCTGAACCCTATTCGAACTCCATCTCGGCAAAGACCACGCCGGCGTTCTTGGTCGCCAGTTCCTCGAACGTGTCGAGATGCGACCAGCGCGACTGGTCGACGTAATAGGCGCCGGCCAGATCGCCGCCCTCCTCGATATGTGCGCCGATCTTTTCGCGCAGGTCGGCCAAATAGTCGCGGGTATGGTGCGTGACCTGCGCCAGATTCGTCGGATGGCCGTGGCCGGGAATGACATGGGCCGGGGCGAGCGGCGCGAATTTCGTCTCCCAGGTCTCGATCCAGCAAGAGGTGCAGGTGCCCTCGAAGATCGGCGGCATGCGCTCGTGAAAGGCGATGTCGCCGGCGATCATCATCGACCATTCCGGAATCCAGACCTGGGTATCGCCGGGCGAATGCGCGGGGCCCAGGTGCAGCACCTCGATGGCGACGCCGCCCATGGCGATGTCCTTGCGGTCGGTGAAGGTCTCGGTCGGAGGGGCGATCACCGTGCCCTCGGCCCGTTCCCGGGCATAGTTTCGAAGGCTGGCCAGGTCCTGCGGTGCACCGTCCGCGAATTCGGCGGCGGCTTCCTCATGCGCCAGGATCGGCACGCCCTGCGCCGCCCAATAGCCGTTGCCCAGCATGGCATGGCCCTGGCCGTTCTCGTTGATGACCAGTTTCACCGGCTGGTCGGTGACGGCGCGGATCTCGGCATGCAGCGCCTCGGCCAACTGCCACGAGGCGCCCGCATTCACCACGATCACGCCGTCGCCGGTCACGATGAAGGTCAGGTTGTTGTTGTGCCCGGCATTGTCATAGGTCGGCGGCGCCGTGGCGCCGATGGCCGAGAAGACATGCGGGATCACCTCGACCGGCTTCGAATACAGCACCGATTGCGGATATTGGTCGGGAATGTCCTCGGATGCCAGGGCGGGCAGGGCGATCAGGCAAAGGATCAGCCGGCGCATCAGATGTCCCCCGCGAAGCGATAGCCGGTTTCGGTTCTTTCCACCCGTCCCAGCCCGCCCTGCGGCAGGTGGTAGCCGATGAAGGGCATGGCCCCGTCCGCCAGCCGCTCCAGCAGCGCGACGCGGGTGGCGGCGGCCAGCGCGGGATCCTGGTCCGAGGGCGCGGGCCAGTCGGGGCGGTCGAAGGCGACGTGGTGGTTGCCGATCGCGTCGCCCACGACCATCAGCGTGCCCTCGGGCGTGGCGATCTCATAGGCCAGGTGGCCGGGGGTATGGCCGGGCGTCAGCCGCGCGGTGATGCCGGGCAGGGCTTCTTCGCCGTCGGCCAGCTTGCGGATGCTGTCCGCGACGACCTCCAGCCGCCGCGAGGCGCCGATGGCGAAGCTGGCGCGGTCCTCGCCGATGCTTTCGACCGTGGCCGGGTCCATCCAATAGTTGAACTCGGCCTGGCCGATCATGTATTCGGCATCGGCGAAGACCGGCTCGTCGAATTCGTCCAGCAGGCCCCAGAGGTGATCGGGATGGCCGTGGGTGATCAGCACATGCGTCACATCCCCGGGCGTCAGGTCCAGCGCCTCCAGCGCCTCGGCCAGCTTGCCGGCAGTGGGCATGAAATCCGGCCCCGCGCCCAGGTCGAACAGCACGGTGTTCGTGCCGTCGCGCAGCAGCGTCAGGTTGCAGGGCGGCGTCAGCCCGTCCGCCGCCAGCCCGTGCCGGTCGAGCAGGGCCGCGATCTCGGCCTCGGGCAGGCCGGCGAAGGTAAAGTCCAGCGGCAGTTCCAGATGCCCGTCCGACAGGCTGTCGACGCGCACCGTTCCCATGGTCAGGGTGCTGGCGGCCCAGACCCGCCTGCCGGGCAGGACCAGGGCGGCGGCGGAAGCGGCAAGGAAATGGCGGCGGTTCAGGTGCATGGGGTTCTCCTTTCGGTTCAGCCGAAGATGTCGGCGGTGATGCCCGCATACCAGCCGAGGCTTTCCTCATAGGTGCGCCGGCGCAGCGCGGCATCCTCGCCCGTGTCGCTGATGAAGCTCTCGACGCTGGCGATCCTGTCGTCATTGGGCTCATAGGAGGCGCCCAGCTTGACGCCGTCCTCGGGCGCGAGCAGCGACCAGCAGGTGTTGGAGTATTTGGCCGGAAAGAGGCGCGAGCCGGTCAGTTCGGCCCGGATCGCCATTGCCGCCACCTTGGCCTGGCTGTTGGCCGAGAAGGCGGATTTCGGCATGTCGCCCTGGGCGCTGGAATCGCCCAGGACCCAGGCATTCCCGTCGATGCGGGACTTCATGCTGTCGGGATGGACCGGGGCCCAGCCGGATTCGTCGGTCAGCCCGGCGATGGCGGCGATGCGGCCGGCGGTCTGGGCTGGGATCACGTTGCAGCAATCCACCTTTTGCGCCACGCCCTCGACGACCACTTCCATGCTGTCGGGCCGCACGGCGACATCGGCGCCGCCGAACTCGGGATTGATCCATTCGATCATGCCGTCGTAATATTTGCCCCACCCCTCCTCGAACAGCGCCTGCTTGGAGAATTTCTCCTTGGCGTCCAGGATGATGATCTTGGCCGTCGGGTTGGTCTGCTTCAGCAGATGCGCCACCATGCTGGCCCGTTCATAGGGGCCGGGCGGGCAGCGATAGGGGTTGGGGGGCGCGACCATGGCGAAGGTGCCGCCCTGCGGCATCGCCTGGATCATGCGCTTCAGCAACTCGGTCTGCGGCCCGGCCTTGTAGGCATGGGGCATGATCTCGGCCGCGTCGAGCGACCAGCCCGGAACCGAATCCTCGACGAAATCGATGCCGGGCGACAGCACCAGCCGGTCATAGGCCAGCACCTGCCCGCCCGCCAGCGTGACCGTCCGCGCCTCGCGGTCCACCGCCGTCGCCCGGTCGTTGACGACGGTCACGCCGCCCGCGGCCATCTTGTCATAGCCGTGCCGGAGGCTGTCGAAATCGCGCAGCCCGCCGATATGAAGGTTCGAGAAGAAGCAGGTCGTATAGACCGGATCGGCCTCGACCAGCGTCACGTCCAGCGCGCCCTGGGAATCCTTGGCCAGATAGCGCGCCGCCGTGCCGCCGCCGGCGCCGCCGCCGATGACGACGACCTTGGGCTTGCCCTGTCCCAGAACGGCGGGCGCATAAAGCAGGCCGGTCGCGGCCGCGCTGCCGGCGATCAGTTCTCGTCTGGTCAGGATCATGGTCTCGTTCCTTTCCTGTTTGCGGCTGCGGGGCCTTTGCCCCGGCCGCCTTCGGTCATTCGAGCGTGGCGAAATAGGCCGCGAGCGCCGCGATTTCCTCTTCGCTCAGGCGCCCGGCCATCATCTGCATCACCGGATGCGGCCGCAGCTTTTGCCGATAGGCATGCATGGCCACCACGAAATCCTGCTCCGGCCAGCCCGCGATCGAGGGGATGCCCTGATCCGATCCGTCGCGCTGGTGGCAGGTCGTGCATTCCGCGGACAGGTATTCGCCGAACCCGGGATCGCCCTGCAAGGCCAGTATCCACCCGGGCAGGACCGGTGCGCTGGCGCGGGCGGTGGGCTCGGCTTCCGGGATGTCCTGCGGCCGGTCGGAATAGGCGCGCAGATAGGCCATCAGATCGCCCCTTGCCTGCGCATCGGCCAGCCCGCGATAGGCCATGCGCGTGCCCGAAACCAGCGCCTTCGGGTTCTCGATATAGGCGTCCAGCGTCGGCAGGGTCCATCTCAGGCCGTCATTGCCCATGCGCAGCATCGCCCTGGAATAGTTGAAGCCGGCAAGGCTGCCCGCGCGGCGGCCGAAGATGCCGTTCAGCCTTGGGCCGGTGGCATCCGTCGCCCCCGGTCCGATGCGGTGGCAGGCGGAGCATTCCTCCGCGAACAGTTCGGCCCCGCGCAGCGGATCGCCGATCTCGCTGGCCGCGACCGGAAAGGCGCCGGACGCGACCGCAATGGACAGCGCAGCAGGGATGGCGCACCGTCTCATCCGCTATTCGTCGAACGTGGCGAGATAGGCGATGACGGCGGCGCGCTCGTCCTCTTTCTTCAGCCCGGCAAAGGACATCTTGGTCCCTTTCATGAAGCCCTTGGGGTTTTCCAGAAAGGCGTGCAGCGCGGCATCGTCCCAGACCAGCCCGTCCGAGGCCATGGCGAGCAGGGGCTTGGAATACTTGAAGCCCTCGATCTCGCCCGCCGGGCGGCCGACGATGCCGTTCAGCAGCGGGCCGGTGCCGTTCTTCGCGCCCTCGCCGAGTTTGTGGCAGGCGGTGCATTTCTTGAAGACCTTTTCGCCCGCCGCGACCAGCGCGGGATCGGTGGCGGTGTCTGCCGTGGCAGGGGCCGGGGCTTCCGGCGCGACGGCGGCGGTCTTGACCACGCTCTCGCGCGCGGCGGCCGGTGCCTCGGCCGGCGCGGCTTCGGCCTTCTTTTCGACCGGCTCGGCAGGTTCGGCCGGTGCGGCGCCTGCGCCGATGTCGGGCATGGTGCCGGCCGGGCGCCCGTCGGCATCCTCGGGCGTCACGTTCAGGTCGACCGCGCGCTTGGCGATCTCGACCGCGGCGGCGCAATCCGTCATGCAGGGCTCTTTCGAGAACAGCGGATATTCCGTCTCGGGCCGGTCGTCGGGATAGAAGCCCTCGGCATTGGGCAGCACGACCTGGGTGAAGTTCTCATGCGTCAGGACGAAATCGTCCTCCACCAGCCCGTTGGAGTAAAGCAGGAAGGCGGTGATCGCATAGGTATCATCGACCGACAGGGTCTGCGCCGAGCCGAAGGGCATCGAGCGGTGGACATAGTCATAGACCGTCGAAAGATGCGGCCAGTAGCTGCCGATGGTCTTGACCGGGCGCGGGTCGGTCAGGCTGCCGTCGCCGCCCGCCAGCACGGGCCAGCTGTCCAGCCCCTCGGCGAAATCGCCGTGGCACGAGGCGCAGTTGTCGGCGAAAAGCTCGTCCCCGGTCATGACGTCGCCCGAGCCGGGGCGCAGCCCCTGGCCATCGGGCAGGACCGCCACGTCCCAGGCGCTGATTTCCTCGGGCAGGGCCTCGCGGCCCAGTCCCAGCCTGTCGGCCATGGCCGGGCCGGCAAGCGCCGATGCCGCCAGCAGCGAGGCGAAGAACAGCTTATGCGACCTCGACATTCTCGACCTCCCCGTCGGCCTTGACCCACCAGGTCTGGATGGCGTTGTTGTGATAGACGTTGTTGCGGCCGCGGATGGCACGCAGCGCGTCCTTGGTCGGCTGGACATAGCCGGTCTCGTCCACGGCGCGCGATTGCAGCAGCATCTCGGAGCCGTCCCAGTCGATGTCGAGGTGGAAGCGGGTCAGCGCCTTGGGCCTGGCATCGCCGGTGATGCGCGCCGTGGTCCAGTTCCTGCCGCCGTCCAGCGAGACATCGACGCGGTTGACGCGGCCGTTGCCGCTCCAGGCTAGGCCCGAGATCACCAAGGGCCCCTTGCCGTGGCGGATCGGCACCTGCGGGCTGGGCGAGGTGATGACCGATTTCGCATCCATCACCCAGGTCCATTTCCGCGCCCGTCCGTCCGGCATCAGGTCGGTGTATTTCGAGGTTTCCTCGCGGCTTTCCACCGCCTGGTCATAGACGCCCAGCCGCCGGACCCATTTCACCCACATGTTGCCTTCCCAGCCGGGCACGACCAGGCGGGCGGGATAGCCATGTTCCTTGCGCAGCGCCTCGCCATTGGCGAAGAAGGCCAGCATCACGTCGTCCATCGCCTTTTCCATCGGCAGCGAGCGGCCGTTGGACGAGGCGTCGGCACCCTCGACGTAAAGCCATTTCCCCTCGGGCTTCACCCCGGCCTCGGCCAGCAGCACGGAAAGCGGCACGCCGACATATTCCATGTTGTGGATCATGCCCTGGGTATACTGGCAGCCCTCCAGCTGCGCACCGCCCCATTCCATGCCGCCATTGGCGGCGCATTCGCAAAAGGCGGTGGTGGTGGCGCGGGGGAAACGCAGCAGATCCTCGAAGGTAAAGACCAGCGGCTTTTCCACCAGCCCGTTGATCATCAGCCGGTAGTCCTGCTTGGACAGTTCGATGGCGCCGGAATGGTGGCGCTCGAAGGCGCAGCCCTGCGGGGTGATGGTGCCTTCCAGCGCATGGATGGGCGTGAAGTTGATCGAGGATACCGGGCTTTCCGTCAGCCATTCGACATATTGCCGCTTCACATGCGATTCGAAATGGATCGGCAGGCCGTAGGGGTGGGCATCGACCGCCTCGCCGAACTCCGTGGCCCAGGGCTGGACCTCGGTGATCAGCGGGTCGGGGGTCTCGGCGGCTCGGGCGATGCCGGCCCCGGTGACAAGGCCGGCCCCGGCCGCCGCGCCCGCGCGCAGGAAGGCACGGCGCGAGGTGCCCGCGGCATCCTTGCCGTTCCCGGTGGGTTCGTCTTTCATGGGCGAACGCTCCTTCGTGATGTCAGACCCCGGTCACGGTGACCGAGGTGTTGGGTTGCAGCCGGACGGTGCCGATCTTGCGGATATGCGTCTCGATCACGTCCCAGATTTGCGGGCCTTCGGTGCCTTCGTTGACCGAGGCCCAGCCGGCGACCGTGTAGGATTTCGCGGCTTCGATGGCCTCGCCGGTATCGGCCAGCGCCATGGCGCCGATCCGTTCGCCCATGGGCTTTGAGATGTCGATCGCATAGGCCAGCCCGCCCACGCGCACCATGTCGCCGCCCTGCTGGTAATAGGGATCGGTGTTGAAGATGTTGTCGGCGACATCCTCCAGGATGGTCTTGAGCATCTCGCCGGTCATCTCGGTGCGGTAGACCGCGCCATAGGTCATCGAGGTGACGTTGTGGATGTCCTCGCGGGTGATCGCATCGCCGGGCAAGAGCGTGGTGCCCCAGCGCACGCCCGGCGACAGCGCGATCTGCGCATCGCGTTCGGAACGCACCGCGTCGCAGATCAGGTCGTCCCACGAGCCGTTGAAGTTGCCGCGCCGGTAGAGCAGGCTTTCGGTGGTGCCGATCCTTTCCTCGAGCTGCGCCTTGAAGGGCGCGCGCTCGGCGTCGATCAGCGCGGCCATCTCGGCATCCGGCGCGATCACGTCCGAAAAGATCGGGATCAGCTTGTGGCGAAAGCCCATCATCTTGCCGTCGCGCAGGTCCAGATCGACGCGGCTGACGAACTTGCCGTTCGAGCCGGTGGCGATCAGGATCGTCTCGCCGATCAGGATCGGCTCGGGCACGGCGTCATGGGTATGGCCCGACAGGATCACGTCGATGCCCTTGACGCGGCCGGCCATCTTCTTGTCCACGTCGAAGCCGTTATGCGACAGTAGCACGACCAGATCGACGCCTTCGCCGCGCAACTCGTCCACGACCTGCTGCATGCGTTCCTCGCGGATGCCGAAGCTGTATTCGGGAAACATCCATTTCGGATTGGCGATTGGCATGTAGGGGAAGGCCTGGCCGATCACGCCGATGCGCCGTCCGCCGCGCTCGAAGACCTTGTAGGGCTCGAAGGCCGGCTCGTCCCATTCCGCGTCGAAGATGTTCGCGCCGAGAAAGGGGAACTTCAGTTGCGTCTCGACGATCTCCTTGACCCGTTCGGTGCCATAGGTCCATTCCCAGTGGCTGGTCATGGCGTCGACGCCAAGCGCGTTCATCACGTTGACCATGTCCTGCCCCTTGGTCAGGAACGAGGTCATCGAGCCGTGCCAGGTGTCGCCGCCATCCAGCAGGATCGAGTCGGGCCGGGCGGCCCGGATCGCCTTGACCACGGTGGCGACGCGGTCCATGCCGCCCATCCGGCCATAGCCGCGGGCCAGCGCCTCGAAATCCGGGTAGCTCAGCGCATAGGCGTCGGCCGAGCCCGGCGCGATGCCGAACATCTGCTGGAACGCGGCGCCGGTGACATGCGGCACCTGGCCCTTGGCATCGCCCACGCCGATATTGATCTCGGGCTCGCGGAAGTAGATCGGCTTCAGCTGGGCGTGGATGTCGGTGACATGGATCAGCGTCACATTGCCGAAATCGTCGAATTGCAGCAGCTGGTCCTGGGTCAGCGCCTGCTGCGCGGCCACCCGCGACCAGGTTCCGAAGCCCGAGGCCCCGACCAGTGCCGAGGCGGCCATGGCGGCCTGGAAGAACTCGCGTCGGGTAATCATTCCTCGGTTACTCCTCATGCGTTTCGGGCAAGACTTCCCCGCCGCGCCAAGGCGCGTCGGACATGCCCTTTTCGAAGGTTGGGGTCGGGCCGCCGGACGCGCCGGCGGCCGCAGGGCTTCAGTGCCGGACCGAGACGCCCTCGACCGACAGGCCGTTGCCGCGCGAGGCGACGTAAAGCTCCAGCGCCTTGAACTCGTCCGAGCCGGCCTTGAAGGTTTCCGCGCGCGTGTCGCGCACGCAGCCGACGAAACGCTGCTGCGCCGTCACCATGCCGGCATCCTTCAGGCGGTAGGTGGGAAAGCCGTTGACCTGGCCCTGGCTCAGATGGTCGGCGCGGATCATGTTGCCGTAATTGTCCTCGTGGCAGTTCGCGCAGGACATTTCCAGCTGGCCATAGCGGGTATAGTAGATCTCCCGGCCCTGCTCCCAGAAATGGGCGGCGGGGCCGTCGATCGCGACATTGACCGCCATGCCGCGCGACTGGAGCGAGATCAGCGACAGCATGTCCTTCATGTCCTCCGAGGTGGTGCCCCATTTCTCCAGGCCCATGCGCTCGGTCACGCAGGCGTTGACGTAATCCTCGAGGATCATCAGCTTGCCGGAGGTCTCGTCGACCCGCGGCAGGGCCGCGCGCAGCCCGGCCATGGTCTCGGGTCCCTGATGGCAACTGGCGCAGCTTTCGCCGTTGCTGCCCATGGCCGCGTTCCAGGCGTCCAACCCGCGGTCGACGAAGACCATGGCGGGGTTGTCGAAATCGTCCCGTTCCATATCCCGCGTGGTGTCGTCGCGAAACAGCCAGCCCGAATAGATCTCGTCGAACGTGTCGGCCAGAAAGGCGGGCGGGGTCGTCCTGGTCGCGATCTCGACCGGGCCGTCATCGGTTTCGATGACCAGCTCGTCCTCGGCCGGCTCCGCGAAGGCCGCGCCCGCAAGGGCGAGGCCAAGGGCCGTGGCGGCCAAGGTGCCTTTTGTCTTGGTAAAGCGCGGCATGGCGTCTCCTCCCTGGATCTGGACCTGTTGCGGCGCCTACGAGACTTCGATCGGCTTCACGTCTTCGTAGACGGAGCCGTCGTCGTCATACCATGTGAACTTGAACTCGCCCGCCGCATCGACCTTGGCGTCGAATTCGAAATAGGGATTGGTCGAGACCGCCGGGTCGATCGCCACGTCCACCACGTTCACCCCGTTCAGGTCGCAGGTGAAGCGGTTGATGATCGAGCGCGGGATCAGCTTGCCCTCGGCATCCTTGCGCTGGCCCGATTCCATCTTGTGCGAGATCAGCGCCTTGATGGTCACGGTTTCGCCGGCCTTGGCCGATTTCGGAACCTTCACGCGGGGCTTTGCATCATCTGCCATCGTAATCTCCTGTTGCTGGATTCAGCCGCCGCAGCCGCCGATGGTGACCTTGACCGTGGTCTGCGCCCTGACGACCGAGCCGTCGCCCATCTTGGCCAGCGCGATCACGTCCTGGGTCTGGGCCAGGCGGATCCGGGTGGCGGCGCGCTGTTCGGCGGCGGCGGGGCCGAAGGTGAAGGTGGCGACCGCGGGTTCGGGGTTGCCCGAGGCCAGCAGCATGACCGCCACGGCGCCCGGCGCGTTGACCTCGACCGGCACGGTGTTGCCGTTCTCGGCGATCTCGGGGGCGGTCAGGGTCAGCCCGCCTTCGCCCACCGCCGCGCCGCCGGTGAAGGTCGCGGTCAACTCGTCAACGGTGGCGGCCAGCGCGGCCTTGCCCGGCAGGACGGCGGCGGCAAGGCCGCCAAAGCCGATCCAGAGCGCCTCGCGTCTTGAAAGGATCATCGTTTTCTCCTTGGTTTTCGGGGCCTGTCGGGACAGGCGTCACTCTTTCAGCGTCACCAGGAAGGCGACGACATCCTCGATCTGCTGGGCATTGAGGATGGGGGCCAGCGGCTCGGTCCCGGCCTTGCCGGTAAAGCCGTCGCCGGGCCGGACAAAGCCCTCTCCCTTGTAGAAGGCCGGCATGAACGTCCCTTCGAAGGTCATCTTCGCGTTGGCGACGATGCCGCGCAGCTGGGCCTCGGTCCAGCGATCCGCCGCGCCGTCCAGCGGCGGTGCGATGGTGCCGGGAAACTCGACATCCGGCAGCGCCCCGATCTGGTGGCAAGCCACGCAATTGCCCAGCGCGTTGGTGGTCATGACCCGGACCCCTTCCTCGGGATTGCCCGGAACGCCGGTCAGGGAAGCCTCGACCGCGCCCTCGGCATAGTCCACGTCCTTCGGTGCCGTTTCACAGATGGCAGGCGTGGCGATGGCCATCGCCACCACCGCCGCATGCCATAGATGGCTGCTCATGCTGTCCTCCCTGTGCTCTCCCTGACCCGATGATAACGAAAGGCCGGATGGTCTGACAACATAAATATAGTAATTTATGAATATTTATATGTATGCGAGGCGCGTGAGGGTGGGCTTAGTTCTTGCGCTCCAGTTCGCGCGCAAGAAACTTTTGAAAATGCTCGCCATTTTCATAGCCATGCGCCCGAACCCAGGTCAGCAGGGCGCTGGTGGTGCCCTTGCCGAACGCGCCCGGCATCAGGGCGACGGCCGCTTCGGAGGCGGTCTGTCCCTCGGGAACGTCCTCGGGCAGGAAGATCATCGTCGGCGTGAACATGACGCCCCAGCGCACCGCCATGTCCTTTTCCGAAAGCGCGGTGCCGTCGAAATCCGTGACCTCGACATCGCCGAACAGGTTCATCTGGACGACGAAATAGCCGTCGCGGATCAGCGCGTCGATCTCGGGGTCGGGAAAGACCTTCTCGTGCATCTCGGCGCAATAGATGCAGCCGCGCTGCTCGACCAGGATCAGCAGGCGCTTCTGCTCTGCATTGGCCTCGGCCAGATCCTCGCGCAGGTCCTTGAAGGTCTCGCGCAGCCAGGTGGGCTTGTGCAGGCCGTCATCGCCGGTTTCGACCGCGGCTGCGGGTGTCGCGGCCAGCAACAGGCAGGCGGCCAGGGCACGGATCGGTTTCATGGTCGGGCTCCTCTCAGGTAAGCGTGGCTGTCCAGTCGAAGTGGCGAATCATCCAGTCGGCGATGACATTCACGGAATTGGTGGCGATCAGGATGCCGAACAGGATCAGCATGACCCCCATCGCCTTTTCCACATGTCCCATCAGCGCGCGGTGGCGCGCGACCCAGCCCAGGAACGGTCCTGCGAAAAAGGCCGCCAGCACGAAGGGCAGGGTCATCGCAAGCCCGTAGACCACCAGCAGCAGCCCGCCGCGCCACAGATCTCCCATGCCCGAGGCCACCATCAGGATCGCCGCCAGCGCCGGTCCCACGCAGGGCGTCCAGCCGAAGCCGAAGGCCAGCCCCATCACATAGGCGCCGGCCAGGGTCGAGGGCCTGGCCCCGGTCTGCACCCGCGCCTCGCGATAAAGTAGGCCGATCCGCAGCACGCCCAGGAAATGCAGGCCGAACAGGATCAGCACCCCGGCAGCCGCCCAAGACAGGGTTTCCTTCCATTGCGCGAAGGCCTTGCCAAGCGCCGTGGCGCCCAGCCCCAGCAGCAGGAAGATCGTGGTCACGCCAAGCGCAAAGGCCCAGGCCCGCAGCACCATCCGCCCGCGCGCGCCCGGCGCCACCGTGCCGCCGTCGCGCAATTCGCGCACCGACACCCCGGCCATGTAGGACAGATAGAACGGCACCATCGGCAGGATGCAGGGCGACAGAAACGAAAGCAGCCCCGCAAGCGCGGCTCCGCCATAGGTGACATCCAGCATCGGCCTCTCCCCCGCAGCCTGCCATCCTGCCGGTGCTTGCCCGGTGGCCGGCATTATATTAGAATATTCCTATGTTCAAATTCTGGCGTCAATCCCGTCGACGATCGCCCTTGGCGCTGCTGGCATTTCTTGCCGCGGCATGGCCTGCGACGGCGGCCGAATTGCGGCTCGTGATGTTCGAGCAGCCCGGCTGCGTCTATTGCGACCGCTGGAACACCGAGATCGCGCCGCAATATCCGCTGACCGACGAAGGCAAGGCCGCGCCGGTGCGGCGCCTGCAACTGCGCGAACCCTTGCCGCCCGGACTGGAACTGGCGCGGCCGGTGACCTTTACCCCGACCTTCGTGCTGACGGCCGACGATGTCGAGGCCGGCCGGCTGGAAGGTTATCCGGGCGAGGATTTCTTCTGGCCCCTGCTAGCCGGACTGATCGCCGTGGCGGAGCCGGCACCGTGACCTCCCCGCCCATCGGTGCCGCGATAAATTGGCCCAATCCTTCGGTTTCGGTTGCCGTGCGCCGGCTTACCCTGCATTTAGGGATCGAAAGGAATGGGGATGAGCCTTTGGGCGGAATCGAGAACATCCGGCACGAACCGGAACAGGAAACCGATTTCGACGCGCTGATCGCGGCTGCGAACGAAGCCTCGACCTTTCTGAAGGCCCTTGGCCATGATGGCCGCCTGATGATCCTGTGCTATCTGATGAGCGGTCCGAAAAGCGTGACCGAACTCGAGAACCTGCTGTCCTCGCGCCAGGCCGTCGTCAGTCAGCAACTGGCGCGGCTGCGCCACGAAGGGCTGGTCAGCGCGCGGCGCGACGGGCAGACGATCTTTTACTCGATCCTCGATCCCAAGGTCGTTGACTTGCTGACCGTTCTGAAAAAGCTGTTCGGCACGGATTGCTGACCCGGCGCGGGGGGCGGGATGACGCAAGGAGGCCGCGAAAGGGTTCTTTCGCGGGAATGGGAGAGACGCGATGGATGAGCTGCCCTATGGAGTGCTTGCGGCCCTGGTCGGGCTGGCGGGCGGGATCGTGCTGGGTCTTTCGGCTCGGCTGGGCGACTTCTGCACGCTCGGCGCGCTGGAATCGGCGGTCTATGGCAAGGATTCCCGCCGCCTGCGGTTATGGGGCGTGGTGCTTGGCGTGGCGATCCTGACGACGCAGGCGCTGGCCCTGACCGGCTGGATCGAGCTGGAGAACAGCTTCTACCACACCATCCACTGGAACCCGCTGGCCTCGATCATCGGCGGGCTGGTGTTCGGATATGGCATGGCCATGGCCGGCAATTGCGGCTTCGGCGCATTGGTGCGTTTCGGCAGCGGCGACCTGCGCTCGCTGGTGGTGGTGGTGGTGATGGCCATCGTCGGCTTCATCGTGCTGTCCGGCCCGCTGGCACCGCTGCGCGTCCTGCTGTTCCTGCAGCCCGAGGCCAACGGTCCGCAGGGTATCGTCCACGACCTGGGCCTTATGGGCCTGCCGGCGCCGGTCACGGTGGCGCTGATCGGCGTCTCGGCCCTGGCCTGGGGGTTGGGCCATGCCCCGTTGCGCGCAAGGCCGCAGATGATCGCCTGGGGTGCGGCCGCCGGGCTGGCCGTCAGCTGGAGCTTCTTCGGCACCAGCTGGCTTTACGACCACAGCCTTGGCGCGGTGCAGATCGAGGGTCCGTCCTTTACCGCCCCGGTGGGTCGCACGCTGATCTTCCTGATGACCTCGACCGCAGGCGGGATCACCTTCTCCGTGGGCTCCGTCGTGGGCGTGATGGCCGGTGCGCTGATCGGCTCGATGATCCGGGGTCTGTTCAAATGGGAGGCCTGCGAGGATCCGCGCGAACTGGGCCGCCAGATCGGCGGCGCCGCCCTGATGGGGGCCGGTGGTGTGGTGGCCATGGGCTGCTCGGTCGGACAGGGGGTTTCGGCCTTCGCGGCCCTGGCCTGGTCCGGGCCCGTCACCCTCATCGCCATCGTGGCCGGCGCCGCATTCGGACTGCGCCGTCTGATCGGCGGTTTTCAGGGCGCCGTGGACTGAAATTTCGTCCCGGCGCTTCGCGGGTAGAAGGGGGCGAAGATGCCCGCAAGCCGGATATCGCCCCTGCGAAGATCGGCCATTCGCCAGGGGCTGCCGTCAGCGGATTGGCCGTTGTCAGAGCGGTTTCCCGGGATACCAGCGTAGCAGGCCGGTATTTCCTGCATGACGGGTCTGCCGCCGCCTTTGCAGCCCTGCTGTGCGGGGAGCACCTGCCCGTCACTGTCGTCAGGAAAGACCAGTATTGCGGCGGACGCTCTGGCCGTTATTCGCAGCATTCTGCAAGCCTGCCGCGCCATTCCGTGGATGGTGCCGTAGCGGCATGATCCGGCGACGATTTTCCCGGTCGGCCCGGGGCGCTTTCGCGCCCCGGCTCGTCTCACTCCATCTCGACCATGAGATCCTTCGCGTCGATCTGCTCTCCCGGCCTGACGTGCAGCGCCTTGATGACGCCGGCTCTGTCGGCATGGATGCCGGTTTCCATCTTCATCGCCTCGATGGTCAGCAGCAGGTCGCCGGGATTGACCTTCTGCCCCTGGGTGACGGCGACCGAGGCGACGACGCCGGGCATGGGCGCGCCCAGGTGGCCCTCGTTCGCCGGGTCGGCCTTGGGACGGGCGGCGGTCTGCGACTTGACCAGACGGTTCGGCACCCGGATCACCCGGGGCTGGCCGTTCAGCTCGAAGAACACCTTGACCTCGCCCTTCTCGTCGGTCTCGCCCACGGTCTGCAGCCGGATCTCCAGCGTCTTGCCGGGGTCGATCTCGGCCTCGATCTCCTCGCCCGGCTCCATGCCGTAGAAGAAGGTCCGCGTCGGCAGCGTCCGCACCGGGCCGTATTGCCGGTGCCGGCCCATGTAGTCGAGGAAGACCTTGGGATACATCAGGTAGCCGTTCAGGTCCTCGTCGTCGACCGCCTTGCCTTCCAGCTGGCGGATCAGCTCGGCGCGGGTGGCCTCGATATCCACCGGCGGCATGGCCGCGCCGGGGCGGGCGGTCAGGGCTGGCTCGCCCTTCAAGACCTTCTTCTGCAACGCCGCCGGCCAGCCCCCGGGCGGCTGGCCCAGGTTGCCGCGCATCATGTCGACGACGCTGTCGGGGAAGGAGACCTCGACCGCCGGGTCCTCGACCTGCGCCCGCGTCAGCCCCTGCGCCACCATCATCAGCGCCATGTCGCCCACCACCTTGGAACTGGGCGTGACCTTGACGATGTCGCCGAACATCCGGTTCACCTCGGCATAGGCCTGGGCGACCTCGTGCCAGCGATCCTCAAGGCCGAGCGAGCGCGCCTGGGCCTTGAGATTGGTGAACTGGCCGCCGGGCATCTCGTGCAGCCAGACCTCCGAGGCCGGGGCCTGCAAGCCGCTCTCGAAGGCGGCATAGTGCTCGCGCACCGCCTCCCAGTAGTTCGAGATCCGGCGGATCGCCTCGATATCCAGGCCGGTGTCGCGATCGGTGTGGCGCAGCGCCTCGACCACCGAGCCCAGGCAGGGCTGCGAGGTATTGCCGGAAAAGGCGTCCATGGCGCAGTCCACCGCATCCACCCCGGCCTCGGCCGCGGCCAGGATCGAGGCGCCGGCAATGCCGCCGGTGTCATGGGTGTGGAAATGCACCGGCAGGCCGATCTCTTCCTTCAGCGCGCGGACCAGAATGCCGGCCGAGGCGGGTTTCAGCAGCCCCGCCATGTCCTTCAGCCCCAGCACATGCGCGCCGGCGTCGCGCAACTCGCGCGCCATCTTCAGGTAATATTGCAGGTCGTATTTCGCGCGCGCGGGATCGAGCAGGTCGCCGGTATAGCAGATGGTGCCCTCGCAGATCTTGCCGGCCTCGATCACCGCATCCATGGCGACGCGCATGTTCGGGGTCCAGTTCAGGCTGTCGAAGACCCGGAACACGTCCACGCCGGTCCTGGCCGCCTGGCGGACGAATTCCTGCACCACATTGTCGGGATAGTTGGTGTAGCCGACGCCGTTGCTGGCCCGCAGCAGCATCTGCGTCATCAGGTTGGGCATGCGGGCGCGGATGTCGCGCAGCCGCTGCCAGGGGCATTCCTGCAGGAAGCGATAGGCGACATCGAAAGTCGCGCCGCCCCAGCATTCGACCGAGAAGAGGCCGGGCAGGTTCGCGGCATAGGCCGGCGCCACCCGGATCATGTCGATCGAGCGCATCCGCGTGGCGAGCAAGCTCTGGTGGCCGTCGCGCATCGAGGTGTCGGTGATCAGCAGGCGCTTCTGGTCCAGCATCCAGTCGGCGACGGCTTTCGCCCCCCGTTCCTCCAGGAGCTGCCGCGTGCCGGGGGCGGGCTCGGCCTTGGCCGCAGGCGGCACGGGAATGCGCGCCTCGGCCGGCGGCAGCGGCCGGCCGGCGGTCTCGGGATGGCCGTTCACGGTGATGTCGGCGATGTAGACCAGCAGTTTCGTCGCCCGGTCGCGGCGCTTGCGGAACGCGAACAGGTCCGGCGTGGTATCGATGAACTTAGTCGTATAGCTGTCGTCGAGGAAGGTCGGGTGTTTCAGCAGGTTGATGACGAATTCGATATTCGTCGCCACGCCGCGCACCCGGAACTCGCGCAAGGCCCGGTCCATCCGCGCGATGGCCTTCTCGGGCGTCTGGGCATGCGCCGTGACCTTGACCAGCAGGCTGTCGTAATAGCGGGTGATGACGCCGCCGGAATAGGCGGTGCCGCCGTCCAGCCGGATGCCGTTGCCGGTGGCCGAGCGATAGGCGGTGATGCGGCCGTAATCGGGGATGAAGTTGTTCAGCGGATCCTCGGTCGTGACCCGGCATTGCAGGGCGTGGCCGTTCAGATGCACCCCGGCCTGGGAGGCGACGCCGGTGGCCTGGGCCAGCGTCGCGCCCTCGGCGATCAGGATCTGGCTTTGCACGATGTCGATGCCGGTGACCTCCTCGGTCACGGTATGCTCGACCTGAACGCGCGGGTTCACCTCGATGAAGTAGAAGGCCTGGCTGTCCATATCCATCAGGAATTCGACGGTGCCGGCGTTGCGGTAGCCGACGGCGCGGCCGATCCTCAGCGCCAGCTCGCAGACCTCGGCGCGCTGTTCGGGGGTCAGGTAGGGCGCCGGGGCGCGTTCCACGACCTTCTGGTTGCGGCGCTGCACGGTGCAGTCGCGCTCGTAGAGGTGATAGAGCCCGCCATGCCCATCACCCAAGAGCTGCACCTCGACGTGCCGGGCGCGCAGGATCATCTTTTCCAGATAGCCCTCGCCGTTGCCGAAGGCGGCCTCGGCCTCGCGCCGTCCCTCGCGCACCTTCTCGGGCAGCTCCTCGGGGCCCATGATCGGGCGCATGCCGCGCCCGCCGCCGCCCCAGCTGGCCTTCAGCATCAGCGGATAGCCGATCTCGGCCGCCTCACGCTTGATCGCCTCCATGTCCTCGCCCAGCACCTCGGTGGCCGGGATCACCGGCACGCCGGCCTGGATCGCCACGCGCCGGGCGCTGGCCTTGTCGCCAAGCGCCCGCATGGTGTCGGCGCTCGGCCCGATGAAGGCGATGCCCGCTGCGGTGCAGGCATCGACGAAATCGGGGTTTTCGGACAGAAGCCCATAGCCGGGATGGATCGCATCGGCGCCGGATTCCTTCGCCACCCGGATGATCTCGGGGATGGACAGATAGGCCGCGACCGGCCCCAGGCCGCCGCCGATGCGGTAGGCCTCGTCCGCCTTGAAGCGGTGCAGGCTCAGCTTGTCTTCCTCGGCATAGACCGCGACCGTCTTCTTCCCAAGCTCGTTCGCAGCCCGCATCACGCGGATCGCAATCTCGCCACGGTTCGCAATAAGAATCTTACGGAACATCAGTCCCCCCATGTTCGCCCGGCGGGCATCCTAACTATGCTGCGGTGCAGCGCAAGCACCCTTCGCGACGGTTTCGCGACGCGGGTTTTCTCATCTCAGCGGCGTTCACGAAAGAATTCTTGCAGCAGCCGGCGCGATTCTTCTGCCGAAATGCCGTCGATGATCTCTGGCCGGTGATGGCATTGCGGATGGTCGAAGACCCGCGCGCCATGGCGCACGCCGCCCATGCGCGGGTCCTCGGCGCCGTAATAGAGCATCTCGATCCGTGCGGCCGAGATGGCAGCGGCACACATCGGGCAGGGCTCCAGCGTCACCCACAGTCGCGCGCCCGGCAGCCGTTCCGAGCCGAGATGCGCGCAGGCCGCACGGATCGCCAGGATTTCGGCATGGGCGGTGGGGTCGCGCATCTCGCGCGTGCGATTGCCGGCGCGGGCCAGCACGGCGCCGTCGGCACCCACCAGGACGGCGCCGACCGGCACCTCGCCGCGCCGGGCGGCGGCACGGGCCTCATCGAGCGCGGTGGGCATGTGCGAGGCAAAATCCATGCGCGCTTTTCGCGCGGGCTTGCCTTGCGCGCAAGAACTGCTTTCCATCTTCCTGCGTTGGGCGTAGAGAGCCCGCTTTGCCACCGCAGAGATGCGCAGGAGATCGCCATGACCGAAGACAGCCCCGAAACCGCCCCCAATCCGCAGGCAGACCGCATCGCCAAGGTGATGGCCCGTGCCGGCGTCGCCTCGCGCCGCGAGGCCGAGCGCATGATCCTGGAGGGCCGGGTGACGGTGAACGGCAAGAAGATCGACAGCCCGGCGCTGGACGTCACGCCCGCCGACAGGATCCGCGTCGACGGCAAGCCGCTGGAGGAACCGCAAGAGACGCGGTTGTGGCTATATTACAAACCCTTGGGCCTGGTGACCTCGAATTCGGATGAAAAGGGACGGCAGACCGTCTTTGACGCGCTGCCGCGCGACCTGCCGCGGGTGATGACCGTGGGCCGGCTGGACCTGAACTCCGAGGGGCTGCTGCTTCTGACCAATGACGGCGAGTTGAAGCGCCGGCTGGAGCTGCCGACCACCGGCTGGCTGCGCCGCTATCGCGTGCGGGTGAACGGCCAGCCCAACGACCTGACATTCGCGCCGCTGCGCCGCGGCGTCACCATCGACGGCGAGGAATTCGCGCCGATGGAGATCAACCTCGACAGCCAGCAGGGCGCCAATGCCTGGCTGACCGTCGGCATCCGCGAGGGCAGGAACCGCGAGATCCGCCGCGCCATGGCCCATGTCGGGCTGATCGTGAACCGGCTGATCCGCATCGGCTATGGCCCGTTCAAGCTGACCGGCCTCGAGGAGAACGAGGTGCGCGAGGTCAAGCGCAAGGTGCTGCGCGACCAGTTGGGCGGGCTCCTGACCGGCGAGACCGAGGAAAAGCCGCGCAGTTTCCGCGAGCGCGGCGCGGCCAAGCCGGCCGAGGGCGATGCCCGTCCGCGCAAGCCGCGCGACGAGGGCGGCCGCAAGCCCTTTGCGCGCCGCGAGGATGGGGACCGCAAGCCGTTTGCGCGGCGTGAAGAGGGTGATCGCAAGCCGTTTGCACGCCGCGAGGATGGCGAACGCAAGCCCTTCGGCAAGCGCCCGGATGGGGGGCGAAAACCCTTTGCGAAACGCGAGGATGGCGAGCGCAAACCCTTTGCCCGGCGCGAGGATCGCGATGGCAAGCCTGCTGTCCGCGACGGTGCGCGCAAGCCCTTCGGCAAGGGGCCGCGGGACGAATCGCGCCGCGATGGCGACCGTCCCGAGCGCGCCGGCAAGCCGGGCTTCAAAGCCAGGGCGACCGAAGGCGAGCGCGGCTTCAAGCCCCGCACCGAAGGCGGCTTCAAGCCGCGCGGCGAAGGCAAGCCGGCCCGCGATTTCAAGCCCGGCAGGGCCACGGGCAAGCCGGGCGGCAAACCCGGTCCGAAACCGGGCTTCGCAAAAACGAATCGCGCCCCCGGAAAGGGAGCGCGACCAGAGGGAAAAGGGCCGCGGCGCGGCTAGATCGCGCCGCCCTTGCCGGGGCTGTTCACTTCGTCAGGATCAGCTTGCCCGCGCGGGTGATGCGCAGGTTGTAGACCTGATCGCCCAACACGATCAGCGCCTGATTGCCGCCGGCAGTCAGCAATTCGGCGTCATATTCGGGCAGTCGTTGCAGGGCGGTCACGCCGGGACGCGTGAATTCGGCGGGGCGGGTCGCGGTCATGTCCAGTTCCTCGTTTCTGTCGCGGTGAGTGTAACCTGACAAATTTCCTAGGAGATGTCAAAGGAAAATAGTCGGGAATTTTCCCGCCACATAACCCGTCGTTTTGAAAGCGAAAAGGCGGGCGCCACATGGACGCCCGCCTTGCTGAAGCCCCGGAAGGGGGACGGATTTACCGGCAGTTCCTAGTCAGCCCCAAGGCAATCGGCCAGCGCCTGGCCCATGCCGCGCAGAAGCTCCGCATAAAGCCCGGCGCCGGGAGTCGCGCCGGTCCCTTCGGGGTCGAGCGCGGCGCCCTGGCGGATTTCGCTGCCCTCGATCACCGCGGCAATCAGTTTCGGATCGTGATTCGCCTCGGGGAAAGCGCAGACCGCGCCCTCTTCGGCGATCTCGTCGCGAATCGCCCTGAGCCGCGCGGCCGAGGGCGTCGAGGCATCGCCAAGGCTGACCGCAATGGCCGGCTCCAGCCCGTAATGCTCGGTGAAATAGCCATAGGCGTCATGAAAGACGACGAAGCGCTTGCCTTGCGTGGGGGTCAGCGCCGATTTCAGTTCTTCGTCCAGCGCGGCGATTTCGTCGGCGGCCTTCGCGGCATTGGCGGCATAGACGCCTGCATTGTCCGGGTCGTGCCGGGACAGGGTCTCGGCGATGCCGGCAAGCCAGGCCTGCCCATTCGCCGGGTCCAGCCAGGCATGAGGATCGGTGCCGCTGTGGTCGTGGTCGTGATGCGCTTGCTCCTCGGCATGGCCGTGTCCATCATGCTCATGCTCATGCTCATGCTCATGCTCATGCTCATGCTCATGCTCGCCGCCGGCATAGTCCCGGCGATGCGTGGCGGGCAGGTCCAGCAGGGCCAGCATCTCGCTCTGCGCGGAAAGGCTGGTGGCGGCCCGCTCCAGCCACGGGGTCAGCTCGGGGCCGACCCAGATCAGCAGGTCGGCATCCTGCAAGCTGCGGGCCTGGCTGGGACGCAGCTGATAGCTGTGCGGATCGCCGCCGGCCTGCAGCAGGATCTCGGGCTGGCCCAGATCGCCCATGACCTGCTGCACCATGGCCCCGACGACGGGAATATCGGTCACCACCCGCGGGACTTCGGCCCGGGCGGGCAGGGCGGCGGTGCCAAGCGCAGCGGCAAGGACAAGGGAAGAAGGTCGGATCATGGCGAGACTCACTTGCGGAAACGCCAAGGTTATTTATGTTATATCGTAACCCGTCAAGCAAAAATGTAACGATATAACATCATGCCCACTTCGGAATCCCCGCCTGACCCGTTTCACGAGCACGACCACGCCCATTGCGCGGCCGCGGTGCTGCGCCGTGCCGAAGAGCAGGCAAGGACCGAAGGCGTGCGCCTGACCCCGGTGCGCCGCCGCGCGCTGGAGATCCTGCTGGAATCGCATCGCGCCATGGGCGCCTATGAGGTGCTGGAGCGGCTTTCGGCCGAAGGCTTCGGCAAGCAGCCCCCGGTGGCCTATCGGGCGCTGGATTTCCTGGTGGAGCAGGGGCTCGCGCATCGCGTGCAACGCCTGAACGCCTATGCCGCCTGCCTTTCGGCCAAGCGCGACCATTCGCCGGCCTTCCTGATCTGCCGCGGCTGCGAGCAGGTGGCCGAGGCCGAGGCGCCCGAGTTGCGCGCGGCGCTGGACGGGCTGGCCGGGGCGACGGGCTTCCGCATCGAGCGTAGCACCGTCGAACTGCTGGGCCTCTGCGCGCGCTGCACCGAGGCCGGCCTGTGACGCCGCTGATTTGCGCCGCCGACCTGTCGGTCAGCCATGGCGGCGATCTGCCGGTGCTGAGCCATGTCGATTTCCTGATCCGCCCAGGCGAGATCGTCACCGTGGTCGGCCCGAACGGCTCGGGCAAGTCGACGCTGGTGCGGGCGCTTCTGGGCCATGTCTCGCTGTCCTCGGGCCGGGTCGAGCGCGTGCCCGGGCTGCGCATCGGCTATGTCCCGCAGCGCGTGCATATCGAGCGGGCCATGCCGATGACCGTGCGCCGCTTCCTGTCGCTGCCGCGCCGGGTCGGCGATGCGCAGGCCGCCGCCGCGCTTGAGCGGACCGGCGTGCCGGGGCTAGAGGGCCGCCAGATCACCGCGCTGTCCGGCGGGCAGTTCCAGCGCGTCCTGCTGGCCCGCGCATTGCTCGGCGATCCGCAGCTTCTGGTGCTGGACGAGCCGACGCAGGGCCTGGACCAGCCCGGCATCGTCGCCTTCTACAAGCTGATCGAGGAGGTCAGGGCCGAAACCCGCGCCGCCGTGCTGATGGTCAGCCACGACCTCTTGGTGGTCATGCGCGCCTCGGACCGGGTGGTCTGCCTGAACGGCCATATCTGCTGCGAGGGCACGCCGCAGGCGGTCAGCGCCGCCCCCGCCTATCGCGCCCTGTTCGGCAGCGAGGCGCAGGGCACGCTGGCGCTTTACCAGCATCACCACGATCACGACCACGACCATGTCGCAGAGGGCCATCGCCACGGCCCGGCCTGCGCCCATCCGCATTGAGGTCCCATGCTTGACGATTTCCTGACCCGAGCCGCCCTGGCGGGCCTTGGCCTTGTGCTGGCGACGGGGGCGCTGGGTTCCTTCGTGGTCTGGCGGCGCATGGCCTATTTCGGCGATTCGACCGCCCATGCGGCGATTCTGGGCGTGGCGCTGAGCTTTGTCTTCTCGCTGCCGATCTATCTGGGCACGCTGGCGGTGGCCGTCGCCATGGCGCTGATCGTCGCGCAGCTTACGGCGCGGGGCCAGTCGATGGACACGGTGCTGGGCGTGCTGGCCCATAGCGCGCTGGCGCTGGGGCTGGTGGGCGTCAGCTTCGTGCCTTCGCTGCGGGTGGGGCTGGAGGCCTTTCTGTTCGGCGACATCCTTGCGGTGACGCGGGCCGACCTTGCCTGGATCTGGGCCGGTGCGACGGCGGTGCTGGGGCTGCTTATCTGGCGCTGGCAGCGGCTGGTGACGGCCTCGGTGAACGAGGAACTGGCCATGGCGGCGGGAATCGATCCGGCGCGCGAGCGGCTGATCCTGTCCCTGGCGCTGGCTGTGGTCGTGGCTATCGCGATTCGCATCGTCGGGGCGCTGCTGATTTCGGCCATGCTGATCGTGCCGGCCGCGGCGGCGCGGGGATTCTCTGCAACGCCCGAGCAGATGGCAGGTTCCGCCACCCTGATCGGTGCCATTTCGGTTCTCGGCGGGCTTTGGGCCAGCCTGTGGCTGGACACGCCGGCAGGCCCTTCGATCGTGGCGATTTCTGCAGCGATTTATGCCGTGACATTAGTGGTTTGCAGGAAATAACCTACGTATCGGAGCGGGCGGAAACTTGCGGGTTTCCGCCGATCCGATGGCGGCATCTCGCCTAACGGTGCAGGTGTTGGCTATTATGCAACAGTCGCCCGGGGCGCGCATGATTTCCCGATCAAGACCGCTTTCCAAGTCCTTGGGATTATGCGACTGTCGCAGCGATGTTGCCGGAAACGGCAGCCGTCAAAGTACTGAACGGAGCATGATCATGACCAAATTCGCTACCTTCGCCCTGGCCCTTGGCCTGTCGGCCTCGACCGCTCTCGCCGGTGGCTATGTTGCCCCGGTCGTTGAAGTCGAGCCGGTTGTCGTGGACGAGAAGCCCGCTTCGACCAACGCTGGCCTCGTCGTTCCGGCTCTGCTGCTGCTGGGCGTCATTGCCGCCGTCGCTTCGGACGACGACGACCACTGATCGCTGAGCGGAACCCGGGTTTCGCAAAGCTCAGAGGGGCTGGCCATTGGTCAGCCCTTTTTTTATTGCAGTCCGCCGCTGCCCGTCCTTGTCGTGATCCCCTGCACGGCCGGGCATGAAAAAACCGGCCGCAAGTGGGCCGGTTTTTCATCTTGCCTCTGACTGGCGACTGTCAGGGTCGCAGCGTCTGGATGGTGATATAACCCAGCCGCGGCCCGGCCCATTGCCGCGAGACCGGCAGATGCCCGCCCTGCGGCATGAAGTTGTTCTGGAAACGCGCCCCGTGGCCCTCGCAGCTTTCCACGATCACGCCGGGCTTCGGGCCCGGGCCGACGGTGCAGTCGAAGCTCAGCGGCCGTTCCAGCCCGTCGCCGCTGTAATAGCGCATGACGCGTTGGGCCGAGCCCGAACGGCCGGCGCGGATCAGCGCCTCGGTCTGCGGCTCGACGACCGAGAGGTCGTTGCCCAGGCCCCGCGTGCCGATCAGCATGCCGTCGCGCAGGATCAGGGCCTCTTTCGAAGGCGCCATATAGGTGCGCATCGCGCCGTTCTGCCCGGTCATCGCCATGACCTGCGTCCGGCCCAGCGATTCGAAGTTGACCATGACCAGCGGTGCGGGATTGACCCGCAGCGCCTCGGCGGCCATCTGCTCGGGCGTGCGTGGGGCGGCGGGGGCCTGTTCGGCCTCGCCGCCGCGCATCCCGCTCACGGCGCTGCCGGCGGTCCTGGCGGCGATCAGCAGGGGGTTTGCCTCCCTGCCGGTGTCGTCGTTGCCGCAGGCAGCAAGGCCCGCGATCAGCAGCACCGGCAGCACCGCCCGGTGGATGCGGGTCGTGATCATCGCCAGAACCTCCCCCAGCCTTGATAGAGTTTGACCGATTGCGCGTCCCGGACCTTGTCGTAGAGCCGGCCGTCCACGTTCACGCGCGCCCCGCCGTCGCGCGACAGCGACCGCAGCGTGCTGCTCGCGCGATCGCGCGACGGCGTGCCTGCGGCCCAGGAAATCGGCAGCGAGACGGTAATGCCCTTGTCGAACGAGCCGTTGCCGAATTCCTCGTCGCTCATGTCGGTCTTGGTCGCGAAGGCGCCGACGCGCCAGCCGTTGGCGAATTCGCGGGTCAGCGTGATGGTCGCGCCCTTGTCGCCGGCCAGATACTTGCCGACATCCAGCTGTGCCGTGAAGCCGTTGGCGAATTCGTAATAGGCCGACAGGTGCCCGGTCGTGACCTCGTAGTCGCGGAAGCCGAAGACGTCGTCGAAATCGCGCTTCTTCACATGGTTGACCTCGGCGCCGAAGGCCAGGGGCGAATTGGCGGGCTTCCACAGCATCTCGCCCGAGACGCCGCCATAGGCGCGCTCCAGAAGGCCGACCGTCACCCGCGTATAGACCTGCTCGGTCGGCTGGGCATACCAGGCCAGGGTCAGCTCGGGGATGGTAGGCGAGGTCCGGCCCGTATACATCCGGGTGTCGGAGCGCACGCGAGGAACCCCGTCGGGAGAGGTCTCCAGGCTCGGATCGGCCTTGTATTCCTCTGCGGTGTAGTGATCGCCCCTGACACCGCCATTCAGCTCCGGCGGAATCGCGGGACCGCTTTGGTCCATGTTCCCGAAGGCGCGCTGGCGCATGCTGCCCGACAGGACCAGGCCCGGCACAAGCTCGTAGCTGGCCTTGAGCTCGGCACCCATTTCGTAGCGCAGCGGATCCTCGGGGTCGAACAGGCCGATGTCGAGATAGGGCCCGAGGTTCCAGCGGAAGCGCGGGAACAGACCCTGCGTCGCCACCAGATCGCCCGGCCGCGGATCGGCATCGACCAGCGTGGAGGCACTGGCGATCCGCCCGGCCTCGGTATTCTCCAGCCGCTCGACATCCGAGCGTTTCAGCACCACCGACGAAGTCGCCATGCCCTCGGAGTTCGAGGTGATGACCAGCGTCTCGACCGAGGGGGGCAGGGCGCGGGTCATCAGCCGCGCGGTACGGCCCACGGCCTCGGATTGCTGGATATAGCGGGTGTTGCGAATGCGCACCTCGGCCCGGTTCGCCGATAGTGCCATGGATTCCAGGATCTGCCCCTCATCGGCCAGCGCATCGGCCAGGACGGTCTGGATCGCCGGCTGTGCGGTCGGATCGGCCGACCAGGCGCCCGACCAGCCTTCGGGATCGGCCGAGGGCGCGGGGCGCGACCGCACCGGGGCCGGCGCCTTTTCCAGCCCCGAGGGGAAGGGCGCGTTGCGCGGGTTCAGCGCAAAGCTGAACTGCGCCCCGAACGTATCGCCGCCCAGCGTATAGAGGCCAAGCTGATAGCTGGGGCTGAAGGTGTAATAGGCGCCCAGGTTGAATTGGCTGCCCGGGGCTTCCTTCGTCTCCCTCTCGGTCTCGGGGGCGTATTTGTCGCTGGAATATTCGGCGACCAGGCTCAGCTTTTCGTTGACCTGCCAGGTGACCGAGCCGAAGGCCTTGGGACTGCCCGAGAACCATTGGTCGACATTGGGCTTGCCGCCCAGGTTGTCATCCGATTCGCGCATCTTGCCGGCCAGGCGGCCCCAGCCGACGCCAAGGCTGGCACGGATGTTCGGGGTGATGGTCTTGCTGGCGACGACGTATTCGCCGGAATAGACCCCGGTTCCCAGGAAGTCCTGAAGCCCGACCGCGACGGCGGGGCGCCAGCCCGCCTCGTCCAGGACCTGGAAGCGGATGTCGAAGGACCGGTCCCAGATATGGTCCCCCAGGTCTTCGATATGGTCCTTCATGCCCTCGACCCGCGAATAGCGCAGCGCGGTGGTGATGCGCGGGTGCAGCTGGAACACGACGTTGTGGCGCCGTCCCAGCTCGTTATAGGACACGGTCCCGCCCAGGGTTCCGTCGGGCAGCATCTCGGCCGTCGGGGTTTCGACCCCGCCGGGCAGGCCATAGCTGTTGAGCACGTCGCCGATCATCGGATCGGTGCGGGCCGGGCCGGTGCCGAGACCCAGAAGCAGCGCTACCGGCACGGTCGAGGCCAGCAGGCGACGGGTAAGCATCGAATGGGCGCTCATCGGCGGCTCCTCTCAGGTCGCGGCCCGCTGCGGGCGGCAGGTGGTTCGGTGCCGCGGGCTTGGTCCTGCGGCACCCGGATCTGTGGCTTATTCGCTCGGTGCGGGCGGTTCGGGCAGGATCAGCGCGGGGGCGGGGACGCCGCCCGTCGTATCGGACCCGCTGCCGCCTGCCGCCGGGCTTTCCGAAGCCGGGGACGGGGCGGCGGGCGTGGACGAGGGTGCCCCGGCCGCCGGTGCGTCGGTCGTGGTGGTCCCCGTCGCCGGGGTGCCGGTTGCCGCGCCTTCGGTCGGGCTGCCCGCCGAGGGGGTGGTCGCCGGGGTCGTGGTGGGCGCCGCCGTCTCGGGTGCCGTCGTCTCGGGCGTGGCGGTTGCCGGGGCGGTGGCTCCGGTGGCCGCAGCCGCGGGGGCCGTCGTCGGGGCTTCGGCTGCCGGTGCGGCTTCGGGCTTTGCCGCCGGCGCCGCCGGTTTCGGCTGCGTCTTGGGCTTCGGCGCCGCGGACGAGGCGCGGACCTGCGCCTTGGGCATCGTGTCGGTGGGTGCCGCGCAACCGCTCAGGCGCTGGCTGCCGACGCGCAGCCGCGCGGTGAAGGGCGTCTTCTGGCCGCCGGCTTCGCATTCCGCCGCCTGGATGTTCAGCGCAAAGACCGAACCGTTCATCGTGCCGATGAACTCGACGCCGCGGCCATAGACCATGCGGCGCACGGTGACGCCGACCGATCTTGCGCCGGGGCGTTCATAGACGGCGGTCTTGTCGGCGGCGGTCACGGTCCAGCCGCTGCCTGCGGCACGGAACATCGCGGTACTCAGCGTGCTGGCCTCGGCGGTGGCGATGGGCTTGCCTTCGGTCCCCGTCTCGATCGGCTGCTCCAGCGGCGATACGGTGGGCGGGCCGGAATGGCCCTGCGCCTCGGGCTCGTCGGATTTCTGGAAGGGCAGTTCGCCGCAGGCGGCAAGGGCCACAGTCATCGAGAGGACGGCGAATGCCGAACGGAATTTCATCTGCTCTGTCCCGGTTCCATGGGTTTTGCTTATGCTGATTGGCTACAGGAAGCCCGGGACTTGGGCAAGCGCCGACAAGCCCCGACCGCCGCCAGGGCCCGGGTTTGCGCGATTCTTCGCACGCGGTCAGCAGTTGGGCACGTTGACGGCCAGACCGCCCAGCGAGGTCTCCTTGTATTTGTCGCTCATGTCGCGGCCGGTCTGGCGCATGGTCTCGATGGCGGCGTCCAGCGGCACGAAATGCTGGCCGTCGCCGCGCAGCGCCAGGCTGGCGGCCGAGACCGCCTTGATGGCGCCAAGGCCGTTCCTTTCGATGCAGGGCACCTGCACCAGTCCCTTTACCGGGTCGCAGGTCATGCCCAGGTGATGCTCCAGCGCGATCTCGGCGGCGTTCTCGACCTGGGTGACGGTGCCGCCCATCGCGGCGCAGATCCCTGCCGCCGCCATGGCGCTGGCCGAGCCGACCTCGGCCTGGCAGCCGCATTCCGCGCCCGAGATCGAGGCGTTGTGCTTGATCAGCCCGCCGATGGCCGCGGCGGTCAGCAGGAACTCGTCGAGCTGGCGCTCGGACGCGCCCGGCACATGGTCCAGCCAATAGCGGATCACCGCCGGCACCACGCCCGCCGCGCCGTTCGTCGGCGCGGTCACGACCTGGCCGCCGGCCGCGTTCTCCTCGTTCACGGCCATGGCATAGATCGACATCCAGTCGTTGATGACATGCGGCGCGGTCAGGTTCATGCCGGCCTCGGCCTTCAGCGCCTCGTGGATGCCGGCGGCGCGGCGGCGGATCGACAGCCCGCCGGGCAGTATGCCGCCGGTCGCAAGCCCCCGGTCCATGCAGTCGCGCATCACCTGCCAGATGCGGCGGATGCCGGCTGAAATCTCGGCATCGCTGCGAAAGACCCGCTCGTTCTCGCGTTTCATCTGGGCGATGGACTTGCCCGATCTTTCGGCCATCTCCAGCATCTCGGCCGCCGAGGCGAAGGGGAAGGGCACCTTGGGCGAGGCATCCGAGCGGGTGTCGTCGCCGCGCGCCGCCAACTCGCCCTCGGTCAGCACGAAGCCGCCGCCGATCGAGTAATAGACCTCGCGAAAGATCACGTCGCCCTGGGCGTCGGTCGCCATCAGGACCATGCCGTTGGCATGGCCGGGCAGGGCGTGGTCGTAGTCGAAGATCAGGTCGCGCATCGGGTCGAAGGCCAGATCGCCCAGGTCGCGCGGCGACAGGATCTTCGTCTCGCGGTTTTTCTCCAGCACGGCCTCGGCCGCCTCGGCATCCATGGTTTCGGGCAGGAATCCGGCCAGGCCAAGGATGGTGGCGCGGTCGGTGGCGTGGCCCTTGCCGGTGAAGGCCAGGCTGCCGTGCAGGCTGGCGCGCAGCCCGTGCGCGCGAAAGGGCTGTTCGCGCAGCGCGTCCAGAAAGCGGCCTGCGGCCACCATCGGCCCCATGGTATGGGACGAGGACGGGCCGACTCCGATCTTGAAGATGTCGAAGACGGAAAGAAACATCGCGCACTCCCTGGCTGGCGCGGAAAGCCTAGCCGCCGCGCGCCCGACAGGCCAGCGCGGTTGCGACAGCGGACTTGAAGCTCCGCGACATTTGACGAAACCGTGCCTGCCGACTATTTAGGCATCAAGCATGAAAAAGCGGCAAATTCCGTCACGGCAGGAAAGCCTGCCGATCGGGCACGCGCCGTTTTCTTTCGCATTCCTGCTGGCTGGCCTACGAGTTCTCCCATGACACTGCCCGAACCCATCACCCTCGGCTCCGTGCGGCTTGGCCCGCCGGTCTTTCTGGCGCCCATGGCCGGGATCACCGACCTGCCGTTCCGCCGCGCCGTCGCGCGCCATGGCGGGGCCGGGCTGATGGTCAGCGAGATGGTCGCCTCGACCGAGATGGTGACGCCGCGCCCCTCGACCCGCGCCGCCGTGCGCGCAAAGGCGCTGACCGAGGGCGCGCTGCCCGTTTCGGTCCAGATCGCCGGTCGCGAGGCCGGCGCCATGGCCGAGACGGCACGGATCGTGGCCGGCATGGGCGCGCGCATCGTGGACATCAACATGGGCTGCCCGGCGAAGAAGGTGACGGGCGGGCTGTCTGGCGCCGCGCTGATGCGCGACCTCGACCATGCGCTGGGGCTGATCGATGCGGTGGTCGCCGCGGTGCCCGACCTGCCGGTGACGCTGAAGATGCGGCTGGGCTGGGACGGCGATTGCCTGAATGCGCCGGACCTTGCGCGCCGCGCCGCCGGGGCGGGGGTCGGGATGCTGACCGTGCATGGCCGCACGCGGGCGCAGTTCTATACCGGCAGTGCCGACTGGGCGGCGATCCGCGCCGTGGCGAACCTGCCGGGCCGCCCGCCGCTGGTCGCCAATGGCGACGTGGTGGATGCGGCCTCGGCCCGCGCGGCCCTGCGGCAATCGGGCGCCGAGGCCGTCATGGTCGGCCGCGGCGCGCAAGGTGCGCCCTGGCGGCTGGCGCAGATCGCGCATGAGCTTTGGGGCACGCCCGCGCCGGATGTGCCGCAGGGCGCGCGGCTGGCCGAGGCAGTGGCCGAGCATTACGACGACATCCTGTCGCTTTACGGGCGCGAACTGGGGCTGCGCGTCGCCCGCAAGCACCTGGGCTGGTATGCCGAGGCGAACGGCGCCCCGAACCGCGCCGAGCTTCTGCGCGCGCCCACGCCCGAGGCCGCGCTGGCCGCGATCCGGGCCGGCTTCGGCGATGCCGATGCCGCGCCGGGCGATGCGGTCCATGCCAACGCACAGGCGACCGAGGTGCCTTCATGACCAGCCGGGCCGGGTCCGACATGCTGCCCGATCCCGAGATGGAGACCGGCGGCGGCTTTGTCCCGGCCGAGGTCGGGCCGAACTGGTCGGCGCTTCCGCTGCCCGCGATCATCCTGGACGCACAGGGCCGCATCGCCGCGATGAACGACCTGGCCGAGGCTTTCCTGAACATCTCCTGCCGCTCGTCGCTGGGACAGGCGCTGGAGGGGCCCGAGATGCTCAAGCGGCTGCGCATCGTGCCCCGGCTCGGCGCGATCCTGGAACGCATGCGCGAGGGGCACGAGGCGCTGAACCGCGCCGGGGTGCGCTTCGAGATCGGCGACCGCTCGGGCGGGCATTCCGACCGCATCGCCACCGTCCATGCCGGCCAGGCCCCCAGCCCCGAGGGCGGCACCGTCATCCTGCTGGCGCCTGCCGACGGCGGCGGCCGGCTGGGGCAGGGGCAGGCGGCGCGATCCGCCGCGCGCTCGGCCATCGGCATGGCCGAGATGCTGGCGCATGAGATCAAGAACCCGCTGGCCGGCATCCGCGGCGCGGCGCAGTTGATCGGCATGAACCTCAAGGCCGAGGATCGCGACCTCGCCGACCTGATCGTCGCGGAATCGCGCCGCATCGTCGAATTGCTGGACCAGGTGGAACGCTTCGGCGACACCTCGGCGCCCCGGCTCTCGGCCGTGAACATCCATGACGTGCTGGAGCGCGTGCGCCGCTCGGCCGCGGTGGGCTTCGGCAAGGGGTTGCGCATCGTGCCCGACTACGACCCCTCGCTGCCGCCGGCGCTGGTCGATGCCGATCAGCTGGTGCAGGTCTGCCTGAACCTCGTCAAGAACGCCGCCGAGGCTATCGGTCGGGCGCGGCAGGGCGGCACCATCCGCCTGCGCAGCCTCTACGACGGCACCCTGCGCCTTGCGCCGACCGAGGCCGAGCCGCAGGGCCGCAGCCTGCCCCTGCAGATCGAGATCGAGGACGACGGCCCGGGTATTCCCGAGGCCATCATGGGCGAGGTTTTCGAGCCCTTCGTCTCGGGGCGCGAGAACGGCACCGGCCTCGGCCTCGCGCTGGTCTCCAAGATCGTCACCGACCATGGCGCCTGGATCGCACTGGAATCCCGCCCCGGTCGCACCGTTTTCCGCATTTCACTGCCCAAAGCCTGAGGTTTTCCATGGACGGCACCGTTCTGATCGCTGACGACGACCGCACCATCCGTACGGTCCTGACCCAGGCCCTGACCCGGGCCGGCTGTCGGGTCCATGCCACCGGCTCGCTGTCGCAGTTGCTGCGCTGGGTCGAGGAGGGGCGCGGCGATCTGGTCGTCACCGACGTGATGATGCCCGACGGCAACGGCATCGACATGATCCCGGCGATCCGCAAGGCGCGGCCCGACCTGCCGGTGATCGTGATCTCGGCCCAGAACACCATCGTCACCGCCATTCGCGCCACCGAGGCGGCGGCCTTCGACTACCTGCCCAAGCCCTTCGACCTGCCCGACCTGATGGCGCGGGCCGGCCAGGCGCTGTCGCGCCGGGTGCGCAGGTCCGACCCGGCGCCCGCCGCGGCGGCACCCGCGCCCGAGGCCGGCGCCGACCCGGCCCTGCCGCTGATCGGTCATGCGCCCTCGATGCAGAACCTGTTTCGCATGGTGGCGCGCGTGCTCAATGCCGACCTGCCGGTGATCGTCGCCGGCGAGGCGGGGGTGGGCAAGACCGTGGTCGCCCGCTCGTTCCACGACCTCTCCGACCGGCGCGAGGCAGGGCTGGTGGTGCTGACCGCGGCCGACCTGTCCGAAGAGGCCATCCACAACGCCGCCGAGCGGGCGCAGGGCGGCACGCTGCTGATCGAGGACCCGGCCGGCTTCGACGCCGCCGCCCAGGCAAGGCTGATCGGCATGATCGAGGCATGGGAGGTCGGCCCCGGCCGCAACCTGATGCCGCGCCTTGTTTCGACCACCGGCCCCGACCCGCAGGCGGACGTGGCCGCGGGCCGGCTGCGGGCGGACCTGTATTACCGCCTGGCCGGGGTGACGATCACCGTGCCGCCGCTGCGGGCGCGGGTGGACGACATCCCGCCGCTGGCGCGGCACCTGCTGGCCCGTGCCGCCGCGCAGGGCCTGCCGCAGCGCAAGCTTTCCGAGGGCGCGACGGCGCTGATCCGCGCCTATCCCTTTCCCGGCAACGTGCGCGAGCTGGAAAACCTGATGCGGCGGCTGGCGCTGACCGCCGCGGCGGCCGAGATCAGCGAGGCCGAGGCCCGCACCGCGCTGGCGCAATCCAGCCCCATCATGCCGCAGGCCCCGGCCGCCGTGCCGACCTCGGCCGCCGGCACGATCAGCCCGGCCGCCCCGGTCACGCCGCTGGGCGAGCCCGCCAACATGCGGCTGGCGCAATCGGTCGAGATGCATCTGCAACGCTATTTCGACCTGCATGGCGACGACCTGCCGCCCCCGGGCCTTTACGACCGCATCCTGCGCGAGATCGAAAAGCCGCTGCTGGAGATCGCGCTGGACGCCACCGGCGGAAATCAGCTGCGTTGTGCCGATCTTCTGGGCATAAACCGCAATACGCTGCGCAAGAAACTGACCGACCTGAATATCGAGGTGACACGGCGCCGCAAACTGATGTAAAACGGCCACAGATGGCCTTGCGAGAGTCGCTGAACGGCCACAGAACGGCCGCGGACACAGCGGCGAAACCGTGAGGACGGGCAAGGTGGCGGGAACGCTGTCCAAGGGCACATGGGAACGCGTCGCACGGCTGCGGCGCCTGCGGCTCTATCGCAATACCGCAACGCTTGGCCTTGCCCTGCTGGGGCCGGCGCTGGCTGGGCTGACCTTTGCGGTGATGGGGCCGTTTGCCGATTCAACCTCGGGCGGCACGGTGCTGCGGCTGGTGCTGCTGGCGGACCTGCTTTACCTGATCGTGCTGACCGGGCTTGTCGTGGCGCGCATGGCGCAGATCGTCGCGGCGCGGCGCAAGTCGGCCGCAGGCTCGCGGCTGCACATGCGGCTGGTGGGCGTCTTTGCCACCATCGCGCTGGTGCCGACCGTGCTGGTCGCGCTGTTCGCCGGGCTGACGGTGAATATCGGGCTGGAGGGCTGGTTCTCGAACCGGGTGCAGCAGGTGGTTTCGACCTCGCTGGCGGCGGCCGAGGCCTATCAGGACGAGCATCGCCGAGACTTGACCAACGACGCCAAGCTGCTTGCGGGCGCGCTGACCCAGGCGGCGCGGCAGAACCCGATGCTGGACGATGGCGAGTTGCGGCTGCTGCTGGGGCAGGGCCAGGCGCTGATCCAGCGGGGCCTGCGCGAAGCCTATGTCATCGACGGCCGCGGCACGATCCGCGCGCGCGGCGAGCGCAGCTACCAGTTCTGGTATGAGGAGCCCTCGCCCGTCCAGTTCGACGAGGCGGCGACCCGCGGGCTGGTGCTGATCGAGGATTGGCAGAACAACGAGTTCCGCGCCCTGGTGCCGCTGGTGCCGCTGGCCGATCGCTACCTTTACGTCACCCGCGACGTGGACGGCAGCCTTTTGGGCCTGCTGGACGACACCCGGCAGACCGTCGGCGACTATCAGCGGCTGGAGCAGGAGCGCGGCCGGGTCCTGTTCGAGTTTTCCCTGCTTTATCTTGGGTTTGCGCTGCTTCTGGTGGCGGCGGCGATGTGGCTGGGCCTGTGGTTCGCCGACCGGCTGTCGCGGCCCATCGGCCGGCTGGCCGAGGCATCCGAGCAGGTGGGCGAGGGCAACCTGGACTTCCAGATCCCCGCGCCCGACACCGGCGACGAGATCCAGACCTTGGGCGAAAGCTTCAACCGCATGACCCGGCAGCTCAAGCAACAGCGGCAGGAGCTGGTCGAAAGCTACCGAGCCGCCGACGACCAGCGCCGGCTGTTCGATTCCGTGCTGTCCTCGGTCACTGCCGGGGTGATCGGCCTCGATGCGGCGGGCGAGATCGATTTCCTGAACCGTTCGGCCACCCGGCTTCTGGGCCTGGATCCGGCGACGGCGCATGACCGGCTGCTGTCCGAGGCGGTGCCGGAATTCGCGCCGCTCTTCGAACGGCTGGCGCAGTCGGTCAATGAATCGGTGCAGGACGAGATCCGCCTGACGCGCGAGGGCAGGGTGGAAAGCCTGCTGGTCCGCATGGCGATCCGCCGCGGCGCGGCCGGCGGGCTGGAGGGCTATGTGGTGGCGCTGGACGACGTGACCGACCTGGTCTCGGCGCAGCGCATGGCGGCCTGGGGCGACGTGGCCCGCCGCGTGGCGCATGAGATCAAGAACCCGCTGACCCCGATCCAGCTTTCGGCCGAGCGGCTGAAGCGCAAGTTCGGCCCCATCGCCGGTGAGGAACGCGAGGCGCTGGAGCAATATACCGAGGTCATCATCCGCCAGACCAACGACCTGCGCCGGATCGTCGACGAATTTTCGCGCTTCGCCCGCATGCCCGAGCCGGACCGCAAGGAAACCGACATCGCCAAGCTGCTGCGCGATGCCGAACTGATGCAGCGCGACGCACTGCAAGGGGCTCTGGTCTCGGACATCCCCGACGAGCCGGTGATCGTCGATGCCGATGCCGGCATGATGCGGCAGGTCTTTACGAACCTGTTGAAGAATGCCGGGGAGGCCATTGACGAGTTGCGGGAAAATCCACCGGAAGATTGGACTCCCCAGGTCCATGTCAAGCTGCGCGTGGCCCCGGATTCCGTTGCCATCCGCATCACCGACAACGGTCCCGGCCTGCCGGACGACCGCACCCGGCTGTTCGAGCCCTACGTCACGATGAAACCCGGCGGCACCGGCCTCGGCCTGCCGATCGTCAAGAAGATCGTCGAAGAGCACGGCGGCAGCCTGATGCTGACCGATGCCCCCGAGGGCCGCGGCGCCATGGCCGAGATCCGTCTGCCGCGCGAGCGCCAGCCGGTGCGCCTGTCCGCGCGCCGCCACAAACACGAGCAGGAAACACTGAAATGAGCGATATTCTGATTGTCGATGACGAGCGGGACATCCGCGAACTGATTTCCGACATCCTGCGCGACGAGGGCTTCTCGACCCGCCTCGCCGCCAATTCCGACCAGGCGGTGGCCGAGCTGAACGCGGCCGAGCCGGCGCTGATGATCCTCGACATCTGGCTCAAGGATAGCAAGATGGACGGGATCGACATTCTCAAGCAGGTCAAGCGCAACAACCCGGACGTGCCGGTGGTCATCATCTCGGGCCACGGCAATATCGAGATCGCGGTGGCGGCGATCAAGCAGGGCGCCTACGACTTCATCGAGAAGCCCTTCAACATCGACCAGTTGCTGGTGGTGATCCGCCGCGCCATGGAGACGGCGCGCCTGCGCCGCGAGAACGCGACGCTGAAGCGCGGCGAGGCACGGGCGGCCGAGATGCTGGGCAATTCGGCGCCCTTCCGCAGGCTGCGCGAACAGCTCGACAAGGTGGCGAAATCGAACGGCCGGGTGATGCTGACCGGCGAGCCGGGGGCGGGCAAGGAGATCGCCGCGCGCTATGTCCACGCCCAGAGCCCGCGGGCGCGCGAGCCCTTCGTCACCGTGCCCTGCGCCACCATCGAGCCCGAGCACATGGAGGAGGTGCTGTTCGGCCGCGAGACCGCCGAACGCGGCATCGAGCCGGGCCTGCTGGAGCAGGCGCATGGCGGGGTGATCTATTTCGACGAGGTGGCGGACATGCCGCTGGGCACCCAGCCCAAGATCCTGCGCGTGCTGACCGAGCAGCAGTTCCAGCGCGCCGGCGGCACTGACAAGGTGCGGGTGGATCTCAGGGTGATTTCCTCGACCAATCGCGACCTTGCGGCCGAGATCGCCGCCGGCCGCTTCCGGCAGGAACTCTACGACCGGCTGAACGTGGTGCCGGTGGCGGTGCCCTCGCTTGCGGAGCGCCGCGACGACATCCCGATGCTGGCCACGCATTTCATCGAACTGTTCCACGCCAGCCAGGGCCTACCGCAGCGTGCCCTGCCCGAGGAAACCAGTGCCGCGCTGCAGGCGATGAACTGGCCGGGCAATATCCGCCAGCTGCGCAACGTGATCGAGCGCGTGCTGATCCTGGGCGACGGGACCGGGCCGATCCAGCCCTCGGAACTGGAAAGCCAGAATGGCAGCGCCGGCACCAGCGAGGCCTTAGCGCTCGGCCCGCAGATCACCAGCCTGGCGCTGCGCGAGGCCCGCGAGCTTTTCGAGCGCGAATACCTGCTGGCGCAGATCAACCGCTTCGGCGGCAATATCAGCCGCACGGCGCAATTCGTCGGCATGGAGCGCTCGGCGCTGCATCGCAAGCTCAAGTCGCTGGGCGTCGTCGGGGGCATGCGCGTCGAGGAGGAGATGATGGGGAAATGACGCGCGAGCCGCACCGTCGCATGAGTATTTGAAGAACGAAGAAGCCGAAGCGTTGCGCCCCGGCCACCCCTGCGGTTCAGGCAGGACAGGTTTTGGCCAAATGGCCGGGACGACTTCTCCGTTCGCGGTCATCGGCTCTCCAGCCTGTACCGCGCGGCCATTCTGATCGCTAAAGATTAAGGAGTGCTTAACGGCTTCTTCGTTCCATAAATACTCATGCGACCGTTCGGCCGGCGCCATCGGTGCAGCGCTCGCGCCGGCGTTTTCCCTGTATCGGTCGCTGGCGCCTCGCGCTAGGATCGCGTCTCACCAAGGGCATGAACCGGGGTCGGAATGAAGATCATCATCTGCGGGGCTGGGCAGGTCGGCTGGCATATCGCGCGCCATCTTGCGGGCGAGCGCAACGATGTCACCATCATCGACACCAATGCCGAACTGATCCGGCGGGCCACCGACGCGCTGGACGTGCAGGGTGTGACCGGCTTCGCCAGCCATCCCGACGTGCTGGACCGTGCGGGCGCGCGCGACGCCGACCTGATCATTGCTGCGACCCATTCGGATGAAGTCAACATGGTCACCTGCCAAGTGGCCCATTCCGTCTTCCAAGTGCCGCGCAAGATCGCGCGGCTGCGCAGTTCGGCCTATCTGGACGCGATCTATTCCGATCTCTACCGCACCGATCACCTGCCCATCGACGTGGTTATCAGCCCCGAGCGCGAGGTGGCGCGGGCGGCGATGCAGCGGCTTTCGGCGCCCTCGACCTTCGATGCCGAGACCTTTCTGGAGGGGCGGCTGCATCTTCTGGGGATCTCGCTGGAGCCCGACAGCCCGGTGCTGAACACGCCCCTGCGCCAGCTTAACGACATGTTCATCAGCCTCAGCGCCGTCGTGGCCGGGGTGCGGCGCGGCGGCAAGCTGTTCGCGCCCGAGCCGGGCGACCAGCTTTTCGAGGGCGACCAGGTCTATGTCTTCACCCTGACAGAAGACGTCGCGCGCACGCTGGAGATTTTCGGCAAGCCCATGGCCAAGCAGGAAAGCGTGGTCATCATCGGCGCCGGCAACGTGGGCCTGGCCGTCGCGCAATCGCTGGAAGCGCGTCCCGAGCGCATCCGCGTCAAGCTGATCGAGCGCAGCCGTGCCCGGGCCGAGGATGCCGCCGATGCGCTGAACCGCACCATCGTGCTCAATGGCGACGGGCTTTCGGCCGAGTTGCTGGAGGAGGCAGCCGTGCCGCGCGCCGATGCGGTTCTGGCCATTACCGACGACGACAAGACCAACATCCTTGCCGCCGTGCGCGCCAAGCAGGCCGGCGCCAAGCTCGCGATCTCGCTGGTCAACGACCCGACGCTGATGTCGTTGATGGAGCCCCTGGACATCGACGCCTTCATCAACCCGCGCGCCAGCACCGTCTCGACCATCCTGCGCCATATCCGGCACGGGCGGGTGCGCGACATCTATTCCATCGGCGACGCCGAGGCCGAGGTGATCGAGGCGCAGGTGCTTTCGACCTCGCCCATCGCGGGCCGGGCGGTGCGCGACATCGAGTTTCCCGAAGGCGCGCTGATGGGCGCCGTGCGCAAGGGCGAGCGCGTGGTCAAGCCGACGGGCGACCTGCGCATCGAAGAGGGCGACATCGTGGTGATCTTCGCGCTCGTCTCCGACATTCCCGAGGTCGAGCGCCTGCTTCAGGTCTCGATCGACTTCTTCTGAGGCCGGGGATGGGGCTTTTGCTGCGCCTGCCGCTGATCGTGATCCTGGGGGCCATCGGTGCGCTGGCCATGGTGCTGCCGGGGCTGTATGCGCATGCGTTGGACAGCCACAAGATCGGCTCGATCTTCCTGGGGACGGCGGGGCTGTTCGTGATCCTGGCCGCGATCCTGGGCCTTGCCACGGCCGACCGGCCCGAGGGCCTGCGGGCGCGCGGCGTGCTTCTGACCATGCTGGGAACCATGGTGCTGTTGCCGGCCATGCTGGCCGTGCCCTTTGCCCTGGCCCTGCCCGATACCGGCTTCTTCAACGCCTGGTGGGAGATGATCTCCTGCCTGACCACGACCGGGGCCTCGCTTTACTCGGCCGATCTGCTGCCGGCGCCGTTGCATCTGTGGCGGGCGATCGTCGGCTGGCTGGGGGGCTTGTTCATGCTGGTCGCGGCCATTGCGCTGCTCGCGCCCTTGCGGGTCGGGGGCTTCGAGATCATGTCCTCGCCCTATGGCCGCAGCGAGCGGTTCGAGCGGCTGCCGCGCTCGGCCGATGGGCCGGACGCCCTGGCCCCGCTGACGCATCCCGCCTTCCAGACCGAACTCGCCGATCCGGTGCATCGGGTGATGCGGGCGGGGCGGGTGGTGCTGCCGGTCTATGCCGGGCTGACGCTGTCGATGTGGATGCTGCTTCTGATGCTGGGCGAGACCGGGCTGGTGGCGCTGACCCGCGCCATGGGCACGCTTTCGACCAGCGGCATCAGCCCGGTCACGGGCCCGGCCGGGCAGGGCAGCGGCATCGCCGGCGAGGTGGTGATCTTCCTGTTCCTGATCCCGGCACTATCGCGCCGCTTCTGGCCGGGCGGCGGCGAGCTCAAGGCCAGCGAAAGCTGGGTCGGCGATCCCGAGTTGCGCATGGCGGCCGGCGTGGTGCTGCTGATCTCGGCCGTGCTGTTCGCGCGGCATTTCGTCGGCGCCATCGGCGTCTCTCCGACCGGCGCCAAGGGGGTCCTGGACACGCTCGACAGCGCCGCCTCGGCCGCCTGGGGCGGTATCTTCAACGGGCTGAGCTACCTCACCACGACCGGCTGGAACTCGGTCGAATGGCAGGGCGCGCGCAACTGGTCGGGGCTCAGTTCGCCCGGCCTGATGCTGGCGGGGCTTGCAATGATGGGTGGGGGCGTCGCCACCACGGCGGGCGGCGTCAAGCTGCTGCGGGTCTATGCGCTGGCGCGGCATTCCGAACGCGAGCTGGAGCGGATCGTGCATCCCGCCTCGGTCGGCGGCGGCGGGCTGATGGCGCGGCGGCTGCGGCGCGAGGGGGCCTATCTCGCCTTCATCTTCTTCATGCTTTTCGCCAGTTCCATCGCCGTGACGGTGATGCTGATCTCGCTGCAACGCATCGAATTCGATTCGGCGACCATCCTGTCCATCGCGGCGCTCACCAATACCGGCCAGCTTGCCGGTGCCATTCCGCTGACGCCGACCTTCCAGGGCTCGGCCGGCATGGCGGGCGCCCCCTGGGCAGGCTGGGCGGGGCTTCCGGGGCTGACCAAGGCGGTGCTGGCCGGGGCCATGATCGTCGGCCGGGTCGAGACGCTGGCGATCCTGGCGCTGGTCTCGCCGGAATATTGGCGTCGCTAGGCGGGATCACATGCTTGCAAGCCGCTGCCCGCTCGCCTAAGTCTTGAAAACCCGCGATAAGAAAGAACAAGGTGCCCCGAATGGCCGGCGACAAACAGAACCTCCAGGACGCTTTTCTGAACCATGTGCGCAAGGGCAAGGTTCCGGTTACGATTTTTCTTATCAATGGTGTGAAATTGCAGGGCGTCATCACCTGGTTCGACAATTTCTGCGTGCTCCTGCGCCGCGACGGTCAGTCGCAGCTGGTCTACAAGCACGCCATCTCGACCATCATGCCGGGGCAGCCGATCAGCCTCTATGAGGGCGAGGACTGATTGGCCGAACCGACGGAAACCCGCGAACGCCCGACCCGGGCCTATGTGATCCATCCCGATCTGGGCAATTCGCGCACCCGCCGTTCGCCGGATCTGGCCCTGGAAGAGGCCGTGGCGCTGGCCCACGCGCTGCCCGCCATCGAGGTGACGGGGGCCGAAGTGGCACGGCTGCGCAATCCCGATCCGGGCATGCTGTTCTCCAAGGGCAAGCGCGAAGAGATCGGCCAGCACCTGGAGGCCGCCGCCGCGGGCGAGGGGGCCGAGCTGGTGCTGATCGACGGGCCGGTCACCCCGGTCCAGCAGCGCAATCTGGAAAAGGAATGGGGCGTCAAGATCCTCGACCGCACCGGGCTGATCCTCGAGATCTTTGCCGACCGGGCGCAGACGCGCGAGGGCGTCTTGCAGGTGGAACTGGCGGCGCTGGCCTATCAGCGCACGCGGCTGGTGCGGGCCTGGACCCACCTGGAACGCCAGCGTGGCGGGCTTGGCTTCGTCGGCGGCCCCGGCGAGACCCAGATCGAGGCTGACCGCCGCGCCATCGATGAGCAGGTGGTGCGCCTGCGCCGCCAACTCGAGCGCGTGGTCAAGACGCGCGAGCTGCACCGCAAGGCCCGTGCCAAGGTGCCCTATCCGATCGTCGCGCTGGTCGGCTATACCAACGCCGGAAAGTCCACGCTTTTCAACCGTCTGACCGGGGCCGAGGTCCTGGCGCAGGACCAGCTTTTCGCCACGCTGGACCCGACCATGCGGCAATTGACGCTGCCCGGTGGGCGCCGGGTGATCCTGTCCGATACGGTGGGTTTCATCTCGGACCTGCCGCATGAACTGGTCGCCGCCTTCCGCGCCACGCTGGAAGAGGTGCTGGCGGCCGACCTGATCCTGCATGTGCGCGACATCAGCCATCCCGAGACCGAGGAGCAGGCGGGGGATGTCGGCGAGATCCTCGATTCGCTGGGCGTCGAAGAGGACGTGCCGCTGATCGAGGTCTGGAACAAGATCGACGCGCTTTCGCCGGAGACCCGCGCCGCACTTCAGCGCACCGACGCACGGACCCAAGGCGTGCAGGCGATCTCGGCGCTGTCGGGCGAGGGGCTGGATACGCTGCTGGCCGCCATCGAGGCGCGCTTGGCAGAGGTGCTGGATGAGCCGCGCCGCGAGGCCGAACTGGTGCTGCCGCATTCGGACGGGCGGCGCCGGGCCTGGCTGCACGAGCAAGGCGTGATCACCGCCGAAGAGGTGGCCGAGGATGGCGTGCGCCTGCGCCTGCGCTGGACGGATCGGCAGAAGGCGGCCTTCCAAGCGCTTTGACGGCGCTCGCGCGGCGTGACGTCGGGCTGGACGGTTGGGCAATCTGCCTGCCGCCGGGCATCCTCTGTGCCATCAGGATCGTGCAGATGTTCCGGGTCGGCTCGGACCTTTCCGCCGGTGGTCGGCATCTGCTGGTCAGGTGAGAGGAAACCGAGAGCGGGAAGCCTTGGGAACCGGACGTGACGGCACTACCGGCAGCGCGCGGATATGTCGCGCCCGGCATCTGCCGGCGCGGTCCAAGGCCCTGATGGGAATGGCATCCTCCCGCAGGAGGATCGAACTGGCATATCATAATTATATGACTGATATACGGATCATATATTTGATGTATCTGTCCCGCTATGCGCATCCTCGACCCTGTCCGGCCAGGGATGCCTGCGAGGGAGCTTCGACAGCGCAGCCCGCCAGCCGGTGAGGAGAACGCCCGCATCGCCGATGCGGCACCAGGGAGGGAAGTTCATGTTTACTCGTCGCAGTTTTGCCGCAATGGCTGGGGCCGCCATCATCGCCTTGTCCACCGCCATGCCGGCACTGGCGCAGAACCCCATCGTCATCAAGTTCAGCCATGTCGTCGCGCCCGATACGCCGAAGGGCAAGGCGGCCGTCAGGTTCAAGGAACTGGCGGAGCAGTATACCGACGGCGCGGTGAAGGTCGAAGTCTATCCCAACAGCCAGCTCTACAAGGACAAGGAAGAACTCGAGGCCCTGCAACTGGGTGCGGTGCAGATGCTGGCGCCGTCGCTTGCCAAGTTCGGGCCGCTGGGGGTGCCGGAATTCGAGCTGTTCGACCTGCCCATGCTGTTCAAGGATCGCGACGACCTGCGCAAGATCACCGAGGGCGAGATCGGCGATGCCCTGCTGGGGAAACTGGAGGCCAAGGGCATCATCGGGCTCGCCTATTGGGACAATGGCTTCAAGATCATGACCGCCAATTCGCCGCTGGTCCATCCCGACGATTTCCTGGGCCTGAAGATGCGCATCCAGTCCTCGAAGATCCTGGAGGCGCAGTTCGAGGCCCTTGGCGCCGTGCCCCAGGTCATGGCCTTTTCCGAGGTCTACCAGGCGTTGCAGACCGGCGTCGTGGACGGGACCGAGAACACGCCGTCGAACACCTATACGCAGCGCGTCAACGAGGTGCAGAAATACGGCAATGTCTCCAACCACGGATATATCGGCTATGCCGTCATCGTGAACAAGGCGTTCTGGGACGGGCTGGACGAGGGCGTGCGCGCCGATCTGGAAAAGGCGATGGCCGAGGCGACGGCCTATGCCAATGACATCGCCGAAGACGAGAACGCCACCGCCCTGCAAGCCATGCGCGATGCCGGAAAAACCGAATTCCACGACATGACCGAGGCAGAGCGTGCCGAATGGTTCGAGGTGCTCAAGCCCGTGCATGAGAGCATGGCAAAGCGGGTCGGTGCGGATCTTATCCGGCAAACCTATACCGCACTCGGGATCGAGTGACGGCCGCAAATAGGGGACGCCTAAGCGCGTCCCCTTTTCATACGAGGGGTTTGCCATGATTCTGCGCATCCTCGACCGCTTCGAAGAAATCCTGATCTCGGTGCTGATGGCCCTTGCCGTCGCATTGATCTTCGTTGCGGTCGTTCATCGCTTTTCGCTGGGCACCGCCGCCGACCTGGTCGGTTGGGCCCGTGCCCACGATATGCCCGGGCTGCAGGATACGGCCCGGTCGATCTTCAGATGGATCAACTCGCTCAAGCTGACCTGGGCGCAAGAGACCTGCATCTACCTGTTCGTGTGGATGGCGAAGTTCGGCGCGGCCTATGGGGTGCGCATCGGCATCCATGTCGGCGTCGATCTTCTGGTGCAAAGCCTGACGGGAACCGCGCAGAAGGCCATGACCGTCGTCGCGATGTCGGGCGGGATCATCTTTACCGCGATCATCGCCTGGATCGGGACGGATTTCGTCTATCACACCTGGAAGGGCGGCCAGATCTCGCCGGATCTCGAGATCAAGATGTGGATCGTCTATCTGGCCGTTCCGGTCGGTTCGGCGCTGATGTGCTTTCGCTTCGTTCAGGCGCTGTGGCTGTATCTGACCACCGGCCATGTCGCCCATCACGATATGGGCTCGGTCGAAGGCGTGCAGGAAGAGGCCGACGATATCGCCAAGGGAGGTCACGGATGACCGCGCTGATCATTTTCTTCATCCTGTCGGTGCTGCTGATCACCGGCATGCCGGTCTCGATCGCGCTGGGGCTGACGGTGTTCACCTTCCTGTTCGGCTTCACCAGCATTCCGATGGACAGCATCGCGCTGAAGCTGTTCACCGGCATCGAGAAGTTCGAGATCATGGCGATCCCGTTCTTCATCCTGGCCGGCAACTTCCTGACCCATGGCGGCGTGGCCAGGCGGATGATCCGTTTCGCGACCTCGATGGTGGGGCACTGGTATGGCGGCATGGGGCTGGCGGCGGTGCTGTCCTGCGCCATGTTCGCGGCGATCTCGGGCTCCTCCCCGGCGACGGTGATGGCGGTCGGGTCCATCATGATCCCCGCCATGGTGCAGATGGGCTATCCGGCAAAGTTCGGCGTGGCGACGGTTGCGACCGCGGGCGGCCTTGGCATCCTGATCCCGCCGTCGATCGTGATGGTGATGTATTCGGTCGCGACCTCGGGCATGATGGTGACCGGCCCCGATGGCGCGCAGGTGATGGCCCCCTCGATCGGAGAGATGTTCATCGCCGGCGTCGTGCCCGGGCTGCTCCTGGCGGCGATGTTCGGAGTGACGACCGTCTGGCGGGCATGGCGCAACGGCTATCCCCGCCTGGATCGCGCAAGCTGGCGCGACCGCTGGAAGGCCTTTCGCGAGTCGGTCTGGGGCCTGATGCTGATCGCCATCATCATGGGCGGCATCTATGGCGGCCTGTTCACGCCGACCGAGGCCGCCGCGGTCAGCGCCGTCTATGCCTTCTTCATCGCCGTCTTCGTCTACAAGGACATCAGGCTGCGCGACGTGCCGCGCGTGCTGCTGAATTCGGCCGCGATGTCGGCGATGCTGCTCTACATCATCACCAATGCGGTGATGTTCGCCTTCATCCTGACGTCCGAGCAGATCCCGCAGGCCTTGTCGGCCTGGATCGTCGACCTGGGCCTGGGCTGGGTTGGGTTCCTGCTGGTCGTCAACGTCATGCTGCTGGTCATCGGCATGGTGATGGAGCCGTCGGCCATCGTGCTGATCATGGCGCCGATCCTGTTCCCGGTGGCCGCGAAACTGGGCATCGACCCGGTGCATTTCGGCATCATGATGGTGGTGAACATGGAGATCGGCCTCTGCACCCCGCCGGTGGGCCTGAACCTCTATGTCGGCTCGGCGATCTCCCGGCTGGGGCTGACGCAGGTATCGGTGGCGGTGGTGCCGTGGCTGCTGACCGCGCTGATCTTCCTGGCGCTGATCACATACATACCGGCCATCACCCTGCTGTTGCCGAACCTGCTTGGGTTCTGACTGCGGTTCTGAACAGGAAGGGGCTGCGAAAGCGGTCCCTTCGCGTCACGCCCGGGGCGGCGGCATCCGCCATTGCCGCGGGCCGCTGGCATGGACCGAGGTGCCGCGCGCGTCCACCGCCACCGTGACCGGCATGTCCCTGACGGTGAATTCGTGGATCGCCTCCATGCCAAGATCCTCGAACCCCAGCACGCGCGCCTCGCGGATCGCCTGCGAGACCAGATAGGCCGCGCCGCCCACCGCGACCAGATAGGCGGCGCCGTTCCGGGCGATGGCCTCGATCGTCTCCTGGCCGCGCTCGGCCTTGCCGATCATCACCGACACGCCCAGCGTTTCCAGCATCATGTCGCTGTAGCGGTCCATCCGGGTCGAGGTGGTGGGACCGGCCGGCCCGACCACCTCACCGCCGACGGGATCGACCGGGCCGACATAATAGATCGCACGGTTGCGAAAGCTGACCGGCAGGGGCTTGCCCTCGGCCAGCATCTGCTCGATCCGGCGATGGGCGGCGTCGCGCCCGGTCAGCAGGCGCCCGGACAGCAGCAGGGTCTCGCCCGGCCGCCAGCTTGCGATCTGCTCGCGGGTCAGGCGGTCCAGGTCGACGCGGCGGGCATCCTTCCAGGCGTCGCGAAAGTCGAGTTCGGGCCAGTCGGACAAATCGGGCGGAACCAGCCGCGCCGGCCCGGATCCGTCCAGCGTGAAATGCACATGGCGCGTCGCCGCGCAGTTCGGCACCAGCGCCACCGGCAGCGAGGCGGCATGGGTGGGAAAGCTGCAAACCTTCACGTCCAGGACCGTCGTGATGCCGCCCAGGCCCTGCGCGCCGATGCCAAGCGCATTGACCCGGTCCATGATCTCCAGCCGCAGCTCCTCTTCGGGGGTCGCGGGGCCACGCGTGCGCAGCTCGGTCGCATCGATCGGCTGGTTCAGGGCCTGTTTCGCCATGACCATGGCCTTGTCCACGCTGCCGCCGATGCCAAGGCCCAGGATGCCCGGAGGACACCAGCCCGCGCCCATCGCCTCGACCGTCCCGACCACCCAGTCGGCGACATCGGCCGAGGGGTTCAGGACCGCGAATTTCGTCTTGTTCTCGGAACCGCCGCCCTTGGCCGAGACGTCGAACTCGACCGAGGTGCCAGCGACCATCTCGACATGCAGCATGGCCGGGGCATTGTCGCTGGTGTTGCGCCGCCGCCCGAACGGATCGGCCACGACCGAGGCGCGAAGCGGATTGGCATCGTTGCGATACGCCCGGCGCACGGCGTCGTCCACGATCTCTTGCAGCGGCCGGTCCCAGTCCAGTTGCGCCCGCACGCCGATCCGGGCGGTGATGTTGGCGACGCCCGTATCCTGGCAGATCGGCCGGTGCCCCATCGCGGCCATGCGGGAATTGACCAGGATCTGCGCCATGGCGTTCCTGGCCGCCGGGCTTCGCTCGGCCGCCCATGCCGCCGACATCGCCCGGATGAAATCGCGCGGATGGTAATACGATATGAACTGCAGGGCGTCGGCCACGCTGTCGATGACATGGCCTTCGGTGATCGCGGGCATGGCTGTTCCTCAGGGGGGCGGCTTGGCGGGTTCCTCGGCGGCAAGGACCGTGGCACCGATCCAGCGGTGATTGCGGACCAGGTCGCGCAGGATCTCGCGCGCAAGCGCCCGCACGACGGTGACCGCATTCGTCATCGGCCGGTCCGCGGAATGCGCCAGATGCACGGTCCGGCGGATCGCCGGCTCGCCGATGGGCCAGCTCAGCAACCGGCCCTCGGTGATCTCGGGGGCAATGGCGTTCTCGGGCAGCACCGAATACCCCAGCCCCTCCCCAACCAGCAGCTTGATGTTGCTGTACGAATCGACATCCATCACGGTGTTCAGCTCCTGCGCGGCCGAAAGCGCCTGGCGCTTGAGCAATTCCCGCAATCCATGCCCTTCGCCGGGCAGGATCAGCGGCTTGCGTGTCACTTCGGCCATGGGGATGGGCTTGCCGGGTGCGGGCAGGTCATCCCTTGCGGCCAGGTGGGCAGGGCCGAAGAACCGCAGCGTCTCCTCCAGCAGGGCCTCGGTCGAGATGCCGTGCTCTGCCGCCTGACCGTAGAGCACGGCAAGGTCGATCCGGCCCTCTCGCATCCATTCCAGCACGAAGCCGCTCATCGCCTCGGCGATGCGCAGCTTGATCTTGGGGTAGCGCAAGTGAACGGCGGTGATCAGCGGCACGGCCAGGATCTCGCCGATCGTGCCGGGAAGGCCCAGACGGACCTCGCCCGCGGGATCGTTCTCATGGCCGCGGATCTCCTCCTCGGCGACGGCAAGCTGGTCGAGAATTGTCCGGGCATGGCGCAGCAGGATCGCCCCCGCCTCGGTCGGCTCGACCCCGCGCGGGCTGCGAAACAGCAGCGGCGTGTCCAGCCCGGCCTCCATGTTGCGCACATGCAGCGACAGCGCCGGCTGGGCGACATGCAGGAATTCGGCGGCACGCGAGAACGAGCCGTGTTCGACGATGGCCACGAAATAGCGAAGCTGGCGGATGTCCATCATGGTCGCCCCCCGGAATCCTCGGCCCGCGCCAGCGTCCAGCAGACCAGGGGCTGGACGAGCACCGCCTTGCCGTCCCGGACGCGGATGTTGTCGCGCCATGCCCGCGCCAGCGCCGCGGCATTGCCTTGCGCCAGCGCCGCGCGATCGGGATCGACGCGGGCCAGGTAATCCACGAACTCCTCCAGGTCGCGGAACCGGCTTTCGCGGGTCCAGCGGCGGAGATCCCGCAACACGATCCGCCCCTCGGAAATCAGGGACTCGACGGCTTGCACCGCTTTTTGCCGGATGGCGGATTCATCCTCGACCGGGCGCATGGCGCGAAAGAAGCTGCCCGTGGCAAGGGGTTCGACAACATGAAGCAGCCCCCCCGGACGCAGGACGGACAGCGCATTCAGGACGGCGCCGGTCATGGCGGGAGGTTCCACATGATGCAGCGCGTTGACGAAACAGGCCGCATCGAAGGGGCGCAACTCGGGCAGCGCCTCGGCATGCGCTTCGATAAAGGTGACCGACGGCAAGCGGGCACGGGCGCGCGCCAGCGCCTCGGCCGAAGGGTCCAGTCCGGTAACGTCGAAGCCCGCCTCGTGCAGCAGGGCGGTGATCGTGCCATCGCCGCAACCCAGTTCCAGGATGCGCCGCGACCTTGCCTCGCGCAGGCTGGTGATCAGGACGCCCGCCGTATCGGAGCTTACCGAGCGTGCCCGGGCCAGGAGATCTTCCGGCTTTTCCAGTGGATTCGGGTGCTGCATCTCATCCTCCTGCCTTCCGACGATATGCGGAGCATGTGTGAGCCAAAACTTCAAGTAAACATCACGTCCCGCATTATATAAGAAAGTTATGGCCGGCTTGTCGAAATCTTATTGGACGGGAGGTTGCCAGGTCCCGCATCCTGACACTGGAACGTGGGGGCGAAGAATGAACCGGACGGCAGAGATGCGCCAGGTCTGGCCGCAGGGCCGGAGGCAGTGATGGCTGCCAGAGGATTGCGGCAAATGCTGGACCCTGCCTCGACCCGGGAGTTCCCAACCGCCATGAAGGCAAGCCCGGAGCGTTGCGCGGGATGAGTCCGGGCCTTCGATCCGGCATCCTGGGAATTTCCGGGCTGCTTCCCGCCGGTGCGATGCTTGCCACGGTCCTGTGGGAATACAGCGCCAGCCCGCCGGCGGCGGCGCTTGCCGGCGGCTTTGCGCTGGCCGGTGTCATCGCATTCAGCCTTGCCGACCGCACGGCGCCGATCATCTTCGTCCTGGTCGGCATCGCCATGGCCGGCGCGGCGGTCGCCACCCGCCCCGACTGGTTCGAGGGAACCTGGACGGCGGTCGAGCGCGGCAGCTTCGTCGTCGCGCTATATACTGCCCTGACGGCCATTCGCATCGCCGCCATGGGCTCGGGCGAGATCGTGGAATGCGGCCGCTTCCTTGCCGGGCAAAGGCCGGGCCTGCGCTATGTGGCGCTGACCATCGGCGGTCATCTTTTCGGGCTGATCCTGCTTTACGGCTCCATCGCATTGCTTGGCTCGCTGGCCGCGGAAAGCACCGCGCGCGAGGCCGATGCAGAGCTTCGACGCCATCGGCTGCGGCGCATGCTGGTCGCCATCAACCGGGGCTTTGCCGCCACGCTGTGCTGGTCGCCCCTGGGCTTTTCCATGGCGATCACCCTGACATTGGTGCCGGGTGCGGACTGGAGCGCCGTGGTGGTGCCGTGCTTGCTGAATGCCGTGCTGATGATCCTTGTGGGATGGGGGCTGGACACGGTCTTCAAGCCGCGGCTCGCCCAGCCCGCGCCGGTCCGCGCGGTGCCCGCAGGAGGCTGGCTGCTTCACCTGCGGCCGTTGCTGCTGCTGCTGGGTGCGGTGGTCGTCGGCGTCGCCTTGCTGCACGAGGCGACGGGGGTTGATGTCATCGGTGCGGTGATGTCCTTCGCCCCCATCGTCGCCATCGCCTGGATCTGGCTTCAGGGGGCGCGCATGCCCGCCGGACGGCTGGGCCATGTCGGCCATCGTCTCGGCGAATTCCTGGGACGAGAGCTTCCGGCCTATGGCGGCCAGATCGTCCTGCTGTTCATGGCGGCATTCATCGGCAGCCTGGGCGCCTTTCTGCTGGTGCCCCTGACGCCCCGCCTTGGGCTGGATTTCTCGGTGCTGCCGCCCTTGCTGATCGTGGTTGCCATGGTTTGGCTGGTGCCCCTGGCCGGGCAACTCGGCATGAACCCGATACTCTCGGTTTCGCTGATCGTGCCGCTTTTGCCGTCGCCTGCGGCGATGGGCATTCATCCAGCGGCGCTTGTCGCGGCGATCACCGGAGGGTGGGCGATCAGCGGCACGACATCGCCCTTCACGGCTTCGGTCCTGCTTGTCGGAAGCTATGGCGGAGTGCCCGCCCGAGAGGCGGGGCTGCGCTGGAACGGACCTTATGCGCTGCTGATGGGATGCACGATCTCGGTCTGGGTGCTGATCCTTGCGGCAGCGATGTAGAATGCGGGTTGCCCATGATCGACCGTCTTGACCACCTGGTGCTGACCACCACTGACGAACGCGCCTGCATCGAATTCTATGTCGGCCTCTTGGGGATGCGGCTGGAAACCTTTGGCGCAGGCCGCAAGGCGCTCCGTTTCGGCGAGCAGAAGATCAACATTCACGTCAAGGGCCGCGAATTCGAGCCAAAGGCGCATCTGCCGGTCCCCGGCGCCCTGGACCTGTGCTTCATCGCCGACCGGCCCCTGGACGATGTCATCGCCATGCTGAGCGCAAAAGACGCAGCCATCGTCGCAGGTCCGGTGCGGCGCACGGGGGCGACGGGGCCGTTGCGGTCGATCTACCTGCGCGACCCGGATCTGAACCTGATCGAAATCTCGGAATTGGTGACTGAGTGATCTCTTTCCGTTATGTCTGCTAGCATCATCATATATTTGATATATCGTCCTTTGGACGGCAATCTCCGACCCGACGACCGCGAATGCGGTTCACAGGGAGATCTCGATGATTCACGATCGCAGTGATGGGTATCAGGACATTCGCGACGCGGTGCGTGCGCTTTGCGCCGAATTTCCGGACGAGTATCACCGCAGGATCGACGAGGCCCGGGCCTATCCCGAGGAATTCGTCGATGCGCTGACGAAGGCGGGCTGGATGGCGGCGCTGATCCCCGAGGAATACGGCGGCTCGGGACTGGGCCTGACCGAAGCGTCCGTGATCATGGAGGAAATCAACCGGGCGGGCGGCAATTCCGGTGCCTGCCACGGCCAGATGTACAACATGAATACGCTGATCCGGCATGGCTCGGAAGAGCAGCGCCGGAAATACCTGCCCAGGATCGCCTCGGGCGAGTTGCGCCTGCAATCCATGGGCGTGACCGAGCCGACCACCGGCACCGATACCACCCGGATCAAGACCACGGCCGTCAGGAAGGGCGACCGCTACGTCATCAACGGCCAGAAGGTCTGGATCAGCCGGGTGCAGCATTCCGACCTGATGATCCTGCTGGCGCGGACGACGCCGCTGTCCGAGGTGGGGAAAAAGACCGAAGGCATGTCGATCTTCATCGTCGACGTGAAGGAAGCGATGAAATCGGGCATGGAAGTGCGCCCGATCCCCAACATGGTCAATCACGAGACCAACTAGCTGTTCTTCGACAATCTCGAAATCCCCGCGGAGAACCTGATCGGAGAGGAGGGCAGGGGCTTCAAATACATCCTGACCGGCCTGAACGCCGAGCGTACGCTGATCGCCGCCGAATGCATCGGCGACGGCTACTGGTTCACCGACCGCGTGGTGAAATATGTCAGCGAGCGAAACGTGTTCGGCCGCCCCATCGGCCAGAACCAGGGCGTGCAGTTCCCCATCGCCGAGGCCTTCATCGAGGTCGAGGCTGCGAACCTGATGCGCTTTGAAGCCTGCCGGCTTTACGATGCACATCAGGATTGCGGCGCCCAGGCCAACATGGCGAAATACCTTGCCGCCAAGGCCAGCTGGGAGGCCGCGAATGCCTGCCTGCAATTTCACGGCGGCTTCGGCTTTGCCTGCGAATACGATATCGAGCGCAAGTTCCGCGAGACGCGGCTCTATCAGGTGGCGCCGATCTCGACCAACCTGATCCTGTCCTATGTCGCCGAACACGTCCTCGGCCTGCCAAGGAGCTTCTGATGGCCCGGCTACCTCTGGAAGGGCTGACTGTCGTCGCCATCGAGCAGGCCGTCGCCGCCCCCTTCACCACGTCGCGGCTTGCCGATGCGGGCGCGCGGGTGATCAAGATCGAGCGGCCCGAGGGCGATTTCGCCCGCGGCTACGACGATGTCGCCAAGGGCCAGTCGAGCTATTTCGTCTGGCTGAACCGGGGCAAGCAAGCCGTCACGCTGGATCTGGCCTCGGATGACGGCAAGGCCGAGCTGGCGCGGCTGCTGGACGGCGCCGACGTGCTGATCCAGAACCTCAAGCGCGGGGCGCTGGCCAGGCTTGGGTTTTCCTTCGAGCGCCTGGCACGCGACTGGCCGCGGCTGATCACCTGTTCGATCACCGGCTACGGCGAGGGCGGCCCGATGGCCGACCGCAAGGCCTATGACCTGCTGATCCAGGCGGAATCCGGTCTTTGCTCGATCACCGGCGGCCCCGGCGACCCGGCGCGGGTCGGCATCTCGCTCGTCGATATCGCCACCGGCGCCACCGCCTATGCCGCGATCCTCGAGGCGCTGATCCGGCGCGGCGTGACCGGCGAGGGTGCCAACATCTCGGTCTCGATGTTCGACGTTATGGCCGACTGGCTGACCGTGCCGCTGCTGAACCACGAAGGCGGCAAGTCGCCCAGGCGCATCGGCATGGCGCATCCCTCGATCGCGCCCTATGGCGTCTTCACCACCAGGGACGGCGTCCAGGTGCTGATCGCGGTGCAAAGCGACCGCGAATGGCGCAACCTGGCCTCGGTGTTCCTGGGCAAGCCGGAGCTGGGCAGCGACCCGAGGTTCGCCACCAATGTCGTCCGCGTGACGAACCGGGCCGCGACCGATGCGGCGGTGGCCGAGGGCTTTGCCCGCAGGACGGCCGTGGACGCGATAGCGGCCCTGCAGGCGGCGGATGTGGCATTCGCCTCGGTGAACGACATGGAAACGCTCTCGCGCCACCCGCATCTGCGCCGCATTACCGTCGACACCCCGAAGGGCCCGGTCAGCTACCCCGCCCCCGCCGCGATTTTCGTCGGCGAAGAACGTGACTACGGCCCGGTGCCGGAGCTGAACAAGCTTGAGGTGACGACATGATCGACATCGATCATCTGCGCCGGTGGATCGGCCGTTCCGAGGAGCAATCGGAGCTGGTCACCGATTCGCTCATTGGCCGCTTCAATGCTACCTTCGATCTGGAGGGCCGGCCCCGGGACGGGGATGCCGCCCCGGTGATGATCCACCTGTGCCTTGCGCCCCCGGCCGCGCCCACGTCGGGGCTTGGCCCGGACGGGCATCCGGCGCGCGGCGGCTTCCTGCCGCCGGTGCCCCTGCCGCGCCGGATGTGGGCCGGCGGCGCAATGCGCTTTCACGACGATATCCGGGTGGCAGAGCGCGTGACCCGCCGCTCGACCATTCGCGACGTGACCGTGAAGGAAGGCAGGACCGGCGTGCTCTGCTTCGTCACCGTGGATCACCGCATCGAAAGCGCCGGTCGCCTGGTCGTCGAGGAGCGGCAGGATATCGTCTATCGCAACGCCGATGCCCCCGGCGGCGCGAAGAGGACGCCCGAGCCTGCCCCGCATGGCGCGCATCGGGTGGTGGTCCAGCCCTCGGCGCCGCTGCTGTTTCGCTATTCCGCGCTGACCTTCAACGGCCATCGGATCCATTACGACACACCCTATGTCCGCGAGGAAGAGGGCTATCCGGGCCTGATCGTTCACGGGCCGCTTCAGGCGACGCAATTGGTGCAATTCGCCGAGAAGATCAGCGGCAGGCGGCCGGCGCGGTTCGAGTTTCGATCTCTCTCCCCCCTGTTCGACATCGCCGACTATACGCTGAACGCCGTCGAGGACGGAGAGGGGCTGAGGCTGTGGACGTCCTATGCCGATGGGCCGGTCGCGATGGAGGCGCGGGCGACGTGGTGACCGATATCCGCGCCCCTTTGTTCGTGCCCGCGAACCGGCCGGAGCGTTTCGCCAAGGCCGCCGCGTCGGGCGCCGATGCGGTGATCCTGGATCTTGAGGATGCGGTGGCGGCGGAGGCGAAGGACAGGGCGCGCGCGGCGCTGGACACGGGCTTCACCGACCTGCCGGTGATCGTGCGCATCAATGCCTGCGGCACCGAATGGCACGAGGCCGACGTGGCGGCGGTGGCGGCGCTGCGCCCGGCCGGTGTGATCCTGCCCAAGGCCGAGGATGCGGAGATGGTTGCCGGGGTCGCCGCGGCGCTGGACGGGGTGCCGGTGATCGCGCTTGTCGAAACAGCGCGCGGCCTTGCCAATGCCCGCGCCATGGCGGCGGCTGGCGTCGCGCGGCTGGCCTTCGGTTCGGTCGATTTCTGTGCCGACCTCGCCTGCGCCCATCTGCGCGAGGTGCTGCTGCCGGTGCGCCTTGAACTGGTGTTGGCCTCGCGTCTGGCAGGTATTGCCGCTCCCATCGACGGGGTGACGGTGCAACTGGACGATCTTTCGGTCAGCCATGACGATGCCGCCCATGCCCGTGCGCTGGGAATGACCGGCAAGCTCTGTATCCACCCCAGGCAGATCACCGAGGTTCGCCGGGCTTTTGCCCCGACCGAAAAGGAAATCGACTGGGCCCGGCGTGTGATCGCCTCGGGCGATGGCGCGGCCTCGGTCGATGGCGCGATGGTGGACGAGCCGGTGCGCATCCGCGCCCGTGCCATCCTGGCCGAGGCCGGCTCAGGGGCCGGCCGATCCTGAACTGCTCCTGCTCTGCGACAGACGGGTCACCATGGGATCCGGGGCGATTTTCGGCGTGATCCGGATCCGGTCCCTGTCGATTGCGGGATGGGGCTTTGCGCGATTCGAGAAAATTCTTGTCGTCCGGGGCGGGTTCCGGGAAAGCGGAATCCATTCTCGGCGGGTCTGGAATAACAGGCACACCAAATATTCACGATCAACCAAATCGAGATTGAACTCGCGCCGGGCAGAACCAAAAATCCCCGCAGAACTCTGCAAGGGATGTCCAGTTTTGCCACGGATCATGACCAGGATCGCCGCCGTCGCAGCCTCTGTCCTGCTGCTCGCCTCGCCTGTGACGGCGCAGGAGGTGCCGCCGGGCACGAAGCTTGTCGTCGCCGATCAGAGCGAGCTTTTCGCCAACCTGCTGAAGGCCAGCGGTGCGGCCGGTGAAATCACCTTCGGCCTTGAGCTGCCGAACTTTGCCGGGGGGCCGGCCATTCTGGAGGCGATGCGTGCCGGAGCGCTGGATCTGGCCTATGTCGGGGATACGCCGCCCATTCAGGCCCGCGCCTCGGGCACGCTGCTGCCGATCGTGGCGACGGTCGACCGCGAACGCTCGGAATACTGGCTGACCGCGCGGCCGGGGCTGGAGATCGGGAAGCTTTCGGACCTGAGGGGCAAGCGGGTCAGCTATATCGAAGGGTCGGGGCGTCAGGCCTATCTGATCGAGGCGCTGAACCGTGCGGGTTTGACGCTGAAGGACATCCAGCCCGTGCCGCTGCGCGTCGCCGACCTGCCGGACGCGATCCGCACGAATGCCGTGGACGTGGCGGTGCTTCAGGAGCCGCATGTTACCCGGCTGGAAAAGCAGATCGGCGCAAGCCGTGTCGCCGATCCCGAGGAGCGCAAGCTGCTGCCCGGGACATGGTATTTCTATGCCCGCCCCGAGGCGCTCGACGATCCGGCAAAGGCCGCCGCCATCGGCGAGTTCATCAAGGCGGCGATCCATTCCGTCAACTGGATGAATGAAAACCGCGAGGACTGGGGCAAGGCCTACTACACCGACTATCAGCGGCTTGCGCCCGAAGATACCGCGGCCGTCCTGGCCGCGCAGGCGCCCGCGCGTTTCCAGACCTCGACCGAGGCCGTCGCCCATCACCAGAAGCTGGTGGACCTGCTTTACGAAGCCGGCGAGTTGCCCGAGCGCTTCGATGCCGCGGGCTCGTTCGTCGCATCCTATGACGACCTGATTGCCGCAGAGCGCTGACGCAGCGGAAAGGCCCGGCCATGAACGACATGACGCGCAGCCACGGCGGGACGCTCCTCGACCCCGCGCCCGGCAGGACCGGGAAAACCACCACCTCCAATCGCCTGGCGCCGGGAAAGCTGCCGCGCGGATTGCAACTGGCCGGGCCCGTCCTGCTGGTCGTCCTGTGGGAGGCGGCGGCGCGGCTGGGCTATCTTTCGCCGCATACGCTCGCCGCGCCCTCGACCGCCATCGCGACGGGGTTCGAGATGTTCGCCGACGGCACCCTGTTGCCGCATCTGGCGGCATCGGCAGGGCGGGCCTATGCGGGGCTGTTCCTTGGCGTTCTGGCGGGGGTCGTGCTGGCCCTTGCCTCGGGGCTGACCATGACCGGCGAGGCGCTGATCGACGGGCTGGTCCAGATCAAGCGGGCGATTCCCACCCTGGCGCTGATCCCGCTGGTGATCTTGTGGCTGGGGATCGGCGAGGCGATGAAGATCTTCATCATCTTCACCGCCGTGCTGGTGCCGGTCTATGTCAACACCCATGCGGCACTGCGCGGCATCGATATCGGCCATGTCGAACTGGCCCGAACCCTGGGCCTGACCCGGTCCGAGTTCATCCGCAACGTCGCGCTGCCGGGGGCGCTGCCGGGCTTTTTCGTCTCGCTGCGTCTGGCGGTCACCCTGTGCTGGACCTCGCTCGTGGTGCTGGAACTGATCAACACCCAGACGGGCATCGGCTATCTGATGAACCGTGCCCGCGACTGGGGCCAGACCGACATCATCGTCGTGGGCATCTTGATCTATGCCGTCCTCGGCCTGCTTTCCGACGCGGCGGTGCGCATGGTCGAGGCCCGCGCGCTGAGCTATCGCAGGTCTATCGGCTCATGACCCTGCATCGCGCCATCAGCCCGGCCGTTGCCGTCCGCCGCCTGTCGCGCGCCTTCGGGGACAGGCCCGTGCTGCACGACATCACGTTGAACATCCCCAGCGGCCAGTTCGTGGCGCTGCTGGGCGAATCCGGCTCGGGCAAGACCACGCTGCTCCGGGCGCTTGCGGGGCTGGATGACGATGCCCGGCAGTCGGGCAGCTACAGCGTGCCCAAGAACGTCTCGGTCCTGTTTCAGGACGCGCGCCTGTTGCCGTGGCTCAGCGTCATCGACAACCTGACGCTTGGCCTCAGGCGACAGGATGCGGTGCAGGCCGCGCAGTCCATGCTGGACAGCGTCGGCATCGGCGACAAGGCGCGGGCCTATCCGGCCACGCTGTCCGGGGGGCAGAAACAGCGCGCGGCCCTTGCTCGCTCGCTTCTGCGCAACCCCGATCTGCTGCTGGCGGATGAACCCTTCGGGGCGCTGGATGCGCTGACACGGCTGAAGATGCACGACCTGCTGCTGCGGCTGGTCGAACGCAGCCGCCCGACCATCGTCCTCGTGACCCATGACGTGGACGAGGCGGTGCTGCTGGCCGACCGCATCCTGGTGCTGCGCGACGGCGTCATCGCCGAGGATCACCGCGTGACCGTGCCGCATCCGCGGCGCCCCAGCCATCCCGATTTCGAGGATCTGCGCCGCCGGCTGCTGCGCAGCCTGGGGGTCGAAACCGAACATATCTGACAGGAGGCCGCCATGACGCGCCAGCTTCATCTCAACCTGTTCCTCATGCCGCGCGGACATCACGAAAGCGCCTGGCGTCACCCGGGTTCAGCGCCCGAAAGCCTGACCGACCTGCAGCTTTATGCCAAAGCCGCGCAGATTGCCGAAAGCGCCGGTTTCGACGCCGTCTTCCTGGCGGATGCGCTGGTCGCGCCGACGACGGGCGGGCTGGTGGCCTCGGGCCATCTGGAGCCGATCACCCTGCTGTCGGCACTGGCGGCGCTGACCCGGCGCATCGGGCTGATCGGCACCGCCTCGACCACCTACAGCCTGCCCTATACGCTGGCGCGCCAGTTCGCGACGCTCGATCATCTGTCGCAGGGCCGCGCGGGCTGGAACATTGTCACATCATGGGCGCCGCAGGCCGGGCAGAACTATGGCCGCACCACCGATGCGGGTCATGCCGAACGCTACGCGATGGCGCAGGATTTCATGCAGGCGGTGGATGCGCTGTGGCGAAGCTGGCCAGCCGCAGCCGTGATCGACGACCGGGCTGGCGGCATCTATGCCGATCACGACCTGATCCGTCCCGTCGATCATCGCGGACCCTATCACGCCACGCTGGGCCCGCTCAATGTCCCGGCCGGGCCGCAGGGTCGCCCGGTCTATGTGCAGGCCGGCCAGTCCGAGGACGGGCGTGCCTTTGCCGCTGAATGGGCCGAGGTGATCTTTACCGCCCATCTGGCCAAGAACACCGCGCAGGCTTTCTATGGCGATCTGAAATCCCGCATGGTGGCCAAGGGACGCCGCGCCGAGGATGTGGTGATCCTGCCGGGCATAAGCGCCGCCATCGGCTCGACCCAGGCCGAGGCGGACCGGGTGTTCCAGGAACTGGACGCGCTGACCAGCCCCGAACTGGGTCTTGCCCGCCTGTCGGCCCGTTTCGGCGGATACGACTTTACCTCGGTGCCGCTGGACCGGGTGCTGCGCGCCTCCGATTTTCCCGATCCGGCGGCAGTGGAGGCGTCGAAAAGCCGCGCCATGGGGATTGCCGACCTGGCCCTGCGCGAAGGCCTGACCATGCGGAAGCTGTTGCAGCGCCTGGCCGGGGCGCGCGGGCATCTGACGGTCGCGGGTCCGCCAGAAAAGATCGCCGACGTGATCGAGGACTGGTTCGTCTCCGGTGCGGCGGACGGGTTCAACGTCATGCCGCCGATCATCTATGAACAGCTGGAGCTGTTTGCGGAGCAGGTCGTGCCGCTGTTGCAGAAAAGGGGGCTGTTCCGCACCCGTTACACGGGCCGGACGCTGCGCGAGCATTTCGGGCTTGGCCCGGTCGGGCATTCCGAACCCCTTGCCCGGTCCGCATGAGGGCCGATGCCGTCTGCGCCGTTCCCCATCCTGAAGCGCCCGGGGGCGCGGGTCTTGTCGCGCCCTGGATCGTCGGCTCTCCGCACCGATGCCGGCTGTTTTGATCCCTATCAAAGCGCATCGCATCCGAATGTGCCTAGCATGGTCTGGCAATCAGACCGAGGATGAAATGACCCGTCTTTTCATGATGCTGCTGTCTATCAGTTTGACGACGTTTGCCGGGATCGGCGTGATCGTGGTTCTGGCAATGGGGTTGTACGATCTGCGAGCCATTCTTCTGGCTGCTGCAGCGGGCGCGATCATGGCCCTGCCCATCACATGGTATGTCGCGCGAAGACTCAAGGACGGCATGGCCTGACGCGCCAGGCGTCTGGCGGCTGGCGCGGGAAGCGCCGGTCGGTTTGCCCTAAGGGTGACCGGTGCGGATGCCATCGGGTTTCGGCGCTCCTGCAGTAACCAGTTGCGCGCCAATCCTCGACGTCGCATCCGAGAGCCGGGCGACGGGTCAGGTATGCCCCCTGACTCGCGGCTGGGTCCAGGCCGCGACCAAGGTGTCGCGAGCGGTTTCGGTGCGCGGGAACCCGCGTCGCTCAGACTTGGGCGCTGCCGCAAAAGGGGATTCTAAATCCCCTTTTGTTCCAGTCGATATCGGCTGGTTTCGTTGATAAGGTGGGGGCATGAACCGCAATAATTTCAATTCGATCAGGTCGATTACGTCTCGTTTGCGCCGGGAATGCCGGGGATCCGCATTCCTCGCCGCCTGCCAATCGCCCGGAGGCCGGGCATGAGCGGAGCCCTGTCCAGCCTGCGCGTCGTCGAGATCGCCGGCATCGGCCCGACGCCGTTTTCGGCCATGTGGCTTGCCGATCACGGTGCGCAGGTGGTCCGCATCGCCCGGCCCGGCTCGCCGCAGATCTTTCCGCTCAAGCGCGATGTGCTCGATCGCGGCCGCGACTGGTTGGAACTGGACCTGAAATCGCCCGAAGGCCGCGTGATCGCGCGCGACCTGATCCTGCGTGCCGATGCCGTGATCGAGGGCATGCGTCCCGGCGTGATGGAGCGGCTGGGTCTCGGTCCCGGCGACTTTCCGGAAAACCCGCGGCTGGTCTATGGCCGCATGACCGGCTGGGGGCAGACCGGCCCGCTGGCGCATTCGGCCGGCCATGATCTGACCTATCTGGCGATCACCGGCGCGCTTTCCGCCATCGGTCCCGCCGACCACCCGGTTCCGCCGCTGAACCTGGTCGGCGATTTCGCCGCCGGCTCGATGTATCTGGTCGCGGGGATGCTGGCAGCGATCCTGCGGGCGCGCGAGACCGGCCGGGGGCAGGTCGTGGATGCCGCGATCACCGACGGCGTGGCGCATCTGATGGCGATGATCTCGGGGCTGCGCGTCAACGGGCTCTGGCGCGACGAGCGGCAGGCGAACCTGCTGGACGGCGGCGCGCCCTATTACAGCTGCTACCGCTGCGCCTGCGGTGGCTTTCTGGCCATCGGTGCCATCGAGCCGCAGTTCTGGGCCGATCTGGTCCGGCGGCTGGACCTGTCCGAGGCCGATCTGCCCGACCGTGCCGATCCGGCGAACTGGGCGGCGCTGCGCGAGATCCTGGCCGCGCGCATCGCCACCCGCAGCCGCGACGACTGGGCGGCCGCGCTGGAGGGGACGGATGCCTGCGCCGCGCCGGTGCTCTCCATCGACGAGGCGCCTGGGCATCCGCATAACCACGCGCGCGGCACTTATGTCGAGCGCGATCCGCGCCCGGCACCGCTTCTGTCGCGCGATCCCGGCAGCTTGCGCGAGGGGCGGCGGATCACGGTCGAGGCGGCGCGCGATCTGTGGCGCTGAGACGCCATTCCGGTTGACTTGCCCGCCCGAATCCGCGATATACCCGCGACCGGCCGGGCCTATGTCCGTTGCCGGCATCTTATTTTGAACCTCACCCGGGCAAAGGGTGCGCTGTCCGAAGGCGGGGCCTTGCGTCCCCGAACATCCGCGAAGCGGGGGCCGAAGGACGCGGCAGAGCAAGGAAAGACGGAATGTTCGCAGTTCTCAAGACGGGCGGCAAGCAATACCGGGTTCAGGCCGGTGACGTGCTGCGCGTCGAAAAGCTGAACGCCGAAGCAGGCGACAAGGTCCAGTTCAACGACGTGCTGATGATCGGCTCGGCCGTCGGCGCGCCGCTGGTCGCGGGCGCGGCCGTGCAGGCCGAAGTCATCGACACCATCAAGGCCGACAAGGTCATCACCTATGTCAAGCGTCGCCGGAAGCACTCCTCGCAGCGCACCCGGGGCCACCGCCAGCAGTTGACGCTGGTCCGCATCACGGACCTGCTTGAAAAAGGCGGCGACAAGTCCGGCGTGAAGCCTGCCGTCGGCGCCCGCACCAAGATCGAGCCGGCCGTCAAACCGGCGAAAGCCAAGAAGTCGGAAGCCGAAGCCTCGGCCGAAGACGCCAACTGAGGCAGAAGGAGACTGAGCCATGGCACATAAGAAAGCAGGCGGTTCGTCCCGCAACGGCCGCGATTCGGCCGGTCGTCGTCTCGGCGTGAAACTCTATGGCGGCCAGCTGGCCGTCGCCGGAAACATCATCGTGCGTCAGCGCGGCACTACCTGGTGGCCGGGCCAGAACGTCGGCATGGGCCGCGACCATACCCTGTTCGCCCTGACCGACGGTCATGTGACCTTCAAGAAGGGCCTCAAGGGCCGCACCTACATTTCCGTGCTTCCCGCCAATCTCGAGGCCGCCGAGTAAGCCGATTTCAACACTCGGGTGCTATAAAAAAGGGGATCGGCAAGGCCGGTCCCCTTCGTGTTTTCGGGAAGCGCACCCATATGATTGCGAGTAATTGGGGGAGAATAGCGACATGAACGAATTGATTTCCTCGGACGCACGGCAGATCGAGATCGTGACCGAGCGCTTCGTCCTGCGCCCGCTTCGGGCATCGGATGCCGGGCTCATCGCGCATTACACCGCCGATCGACGCGTGGCCGAGGGAACCCGTTCGATCCCGCACCCCTTGCCGCCCGGTGCATCCGAAGCCTATGTCCGCCGCGCCATGTCGGATGAACGGGACGAGGATGTCTGGGCCATCGACGGCTCGGCCAACAAGCTTGCCGAGGTCCTGGGCGTGGTCTCGCTGACGCGGATCGACAAGGAACAATCCGAACTCGGCTTCTGGATCGGGGCTGGGTTCTGGAACACCGGTTTCGCGACCGAGGCGGTCTCGGCCCTGGTCGAAGCCAATCCCCACGGCTCGCGCACGCTGTTCGCCGAGGCGTTCCAGGACAATCCCGGCTCGGCCCGGGTGCTCACCAATTGCGGCTTCGAATATCTCGGCGATGCGGAAAGCTGGTCGGTGGCGCGCGAGGCCCGCGTGCCAACCTGGACCTATCTGCGCAAGATGGCCTGACTGGTCCGCGATTGCCGGCACTCCGAAAGGCTCGCATGGTTACCATGCGAGCCTTTTTAATGGCCGGAGCGACGTCGTGCCTTGTCACCGGGCAAGGATGGCGCGCATCGCTGCCTTGCTTCAGCGGCCCGATGATCCGTTGGCGAGTGGTGCTGCGTCCCTGTCGCCATGAGTATTTCAGGAACGAAGAAGATCATCGCACTACGGCGGTCTTCTTCGTTCTCCAAATACTCATATCGCAACCATGCCACCGAATGCAGCGCTGGCAGTCCATGGCGCTGCCGGGCCACGACCGCCCAGCGTCAGCGGCGCAGCGTGATGGCATTGCCGGCGCTGGTGATCACCACCTCGCGCAGATCTGCCAGGGCGGCGTTGGGAATGGTCAGCGCGACCGTCACCGTATCGCTGGCGGGGTGCGGCGGATTGGCGGCGGCGAAGGTGTCGGGTAGCGGCGGCTTGCCGACCAGGCGCAGGCGCAGCACGCCGTTTGCGTCTGGGCGGATCCGTCCCCTCGGCATGGGCACCTCGGTCACCAGCGCGACATCCCACCAGCCCTTGCTGCGGGCAAGCCCGGTCACGACCAGCATCCGCCCTTCGTAGAGCGGCTCCCATTTCGCGCCTGTGACCTGGGCCAGCGGCAGGCGTCCATCCTGGACCGTGGTCGGATATCCGCCCTGGGGCTCCAGCGTCTGCTGCTGCGCCGGCGCGCCGCCGAACCAGCGGAATGGGTTCCAACTGCTGTCCCCCATGCGACCGCAGCCGGCCAGCACCAGCATCGCACAGGCAAGAGTGCCCAAGGTTCCTGACCGCATGAAGCCTGCCCCCGTTTTACTAAGTCTTTGCCGCAGTGATAGGACAAGTCGGGCGGGCGCGAAAGCCTCTTTGACCTTGCGGCCCCATCGCGCTATGCCAAGTTCGCCCGCCGCAAGAGGAAGCCCCGATGGCCACGCCCGCCTTTGAAGACATCGCCGAGACCTTCGATTTCCTGGAGGATTGGGAGGAGCGTTACCGCCATGTCATCGAGCTGGGCAAGGCGATGCCGCCGATGGACCCCTCCCTGCAGGTGCCTGCCACCAAGGTCGAGGGCTGTGCCAGTCAGGTCTGGATCATGCCCCGGATCGAGAGCGGGCACTTCGACTTCCAGGGCGACAGCGATGCGCTGATCGTGCGGGGGCTGATCGCCATCCTGCATGCGCTTTATTCCGGCGTGCCGGTCCGCGAGGTCGCGGCGATCGATGCCAGCGCCGAGCTTGGCCGGCTGGGGCTGGAGGAACATCTTTCGGCGCAACGCTCGAACGGCTTGCGCGCCATGGTCGAGCGCATCCGCCTGCTGGCTGCGGCGGCCTGAACCTCGGCCGGGATCAGCCGCCGCGCCGGTGCGAGATCCAGCCGCCGCCCAACACGCGGCTGCCTTCGGTGGCATAGAACACGCAGGCTTGGCCGGGGCTGACGCCTTCCTCCGGGTCCAGCAGCTCGATCTCGGCCCGGTGCTTGCCGGTCACGCGCAGGATGGCAGGGCGCGGCGGGCGGGTCGAGCGGATACGGGCGGTGACGGCGATCTCGTCCTCGAAGGGCTCGTCGCCCAGCCAGTTGACCTCGGTCACCGGCACGATCTTCGTCGCCAGCGCCTGCTTGGGGCCGACGACGACGCGCCGGGTATCGGGCTCCAGCCGCACGACATAGAGCGGATCGCCCAGGCCGCCGATGCCAAGGCCGCGGCGCTGGCCGATGGTGTAATGGATCACGCCGCGATGGCTGCCCAGCACATTGCCGTCCATGTCCACGATCTCGCCCGGATCGGCGGCGCCGGGGCGCAGCTTCTCGATCACGCTGGCATAATCGCCGTTCGGCACGAAGCAGATGTCCTGGCTGTCGGGCTTGTCGGCGACCGCGAGCCCGTATTGCGCCGCCAGCGCCCGGGTTTCGGCCTTGCTGGCCAGCCCCCCCAGCGGGAAGCGCAGGAAATCCAGCTGCTCCTGCGTGGTCGAGAACAGGAAATAGCTTTGGTCCCGGGCCGGGTCGGCGGCCATGTGCAACTCGGCGCCCTTCGGACCCATGAGGCGGCGGATGTAATGCCCGGTCGCCATGCAATCGGCATCGAGCTCGCGCGCGGTCTGCAACAGGTCGCGGAACTTCACCCGCTCGTTGCAGCGGATACAGGGCACCGGGGTGGCGCCGGCCAGATAGGCGTCTGCGAATTCCTCGATCACCGATTCGCGGAACTTGTTCTCGTAATCCAGGACGTAATGCGGGAAACCGATGCGTTCGGCCACGCGGCGCGCGTCGTGGATGTCCTGCCCGGCGCAGCATGCCCCCTTTTTTGCCAGCGCCGCACCGTGGTCGTAAAGCTGCAAGGTCACGCCGATCACGTCGTAGCCCTGCGCGGCCAGCATCGCGGCGACGACCGAGCTGTCCACGCCCCCCGACATCGCGACGACCACGCGCGTCTGCGCCGGCGGCTTGGGAAAGCCCAGCGAATTGACGGTCGAATATGGCGCGGCATGGCGCAGAGAGAGGCTTGGCGCTGTCATGGATCGTCCTTATCGCGGGCGCGCTGCTTTGGTCCCGCAGTTCATGACATTTATAGGTAAAATCCAGCCATTCTCAAGGGCAGGGGGCGGAAAACGCTGCGCGACTTCACCTCGGATTAAGAACTTCCCGACATAAGGAGGCAGGAAGAACAGGGACTTGCCGATGTTTTTGAAGAAAACCCCCGGTCCGCGCATCGTGACCCTGCCCGATGGCAGCATCCTGACCCGGGCCGACCTGCCCGAACCGCAGACGCGCTGGGTGGCCAGCCGCAAGGCCGCGGTCGTCGATGCCGTGCATCATGGCCTTCTGACCCGAGACGAGGCGATTCGCCGCTATGGCCTGACCGAGGAGGAGTTCGACGCCTGGGCCAGCGCCTTTCGCCGGCATGGCCGCAATGCGCTGAAAATCACGCAGCTGCAAAAATTCAGACAACCTGAGATTGAGACGAATTTGATAAATAAGCCGGTAACGTGATATTAACCTTTTGCGGAGTAGTTTTGCCGGTAGCCTGGTTAGCAAGAGGAAATGATATGAGAATCCTTCTGGTCGAGGACGATCCGACCACGGCGCGCAGCATCGAACTGATGCTGACGAATGCGAGTTATAATGTTTATCGCACCGATATGGGCGAGGAAGGCATCGACCTTGCCAAGCTCTACGACTACGACCTGATCCTGCTGGACCTGGACCTGCCCGACATGCACGGGATGGAGGTCTTGCGCCAGATCCGCATGTCGCGCATCGATACGCCGATCCTGATCCTGACCGGCTCGGACGATACCGAAAGCAAGCTGCGCGGCTTCGGCTTCGGTGCCGACGACTACATGACCAAGCCCTTCAACCGCGATGAGCTGGTCGCCCGCATCCAGGCCATCATCCGGCGTTCCAAGGGTCACAGCCAGTCGGTGATCCGCACCGGCGAGATGGTGGTGAACCTGGACGCGCGTTCGGTCGAGGTGGGCGGACGCGCGGTCAACCTGACCGGCAAGGAATACCAGATCCTGGAACTCCTCAGCCTCCGCAAGGGCACGACGCTGACCAAGGAGATGTTCCTGAACCACTTTTATTTTACCGTAACATGTTGATTTTTCATAGTCCGAATATGCCGTTTCAGCCTGCATTTCCTGTTTCGTGCTTCGTTCGCCGTGCGTTCTGCGCCTCTCTGGCCTTCGCGCGCATGTCGGCTTTGCGGCTGTAGTGGCGCGCCATTTGCTCGCTCGAATGGCCCGTTATAGCCATAACATGCTCGATGCTCATGCCCGGCAGGCTGGCAATTTCAGCGGCGGCGGAATGGCGCAGAGCATGTATGTCCCAAGCCATGGCGTCGATCTTGACCCGCACCTCCGTCACCAGCTTGTGGGCGAACGAGTAGCTGCACGGCCGGCCGTTTGGCTGCGCTATGATCGTGTCGCCCTGCCGGGGCGTCTGTTCGAGTATAGCGGCCAGCTCATCGGTGAACGGCACGAAGATTCCGGCCCCGGTCTTTTGCTGCCGAACCCAGATCCCGCCGTCCTCAATATCGTCCCACCGCATCTTCAGCACGTCCCCGATTCGCTGTCCTGTCCCCAGCAGCATCTCGAAGATGAGCAAGGGCAGGGGCGCGGCCTCCCCTCTGAACGCCTTGATCTTGGTATCCGGCCAAGGCTCGCGCGGTGGGCGCAGGCCCTTGAGCTTTTCGACCCCCTCGGCCGGGTTGCGGTCCAGCCAGCCGATCCGAACGCCATGCGCCAGCAGCGTGGATAGGGTGCCGATCTTGCGGTTGGCATCGGTCGGCGTGTCTCGCAGCGCGTCCCGCATCTCGTAGATATGGGCGGTGCGCAGCGTGGCCGGATCGATGTGACCCGCAACCTCTTCGAGATAGCCGAAATGCCGACGATAGGATTTCTTGGTGTTCTGAGCGAGCGCGGGCCAGCGTTCGGATTCCATGTATTTCTGGATCAGGCCCTTGATTGTGCGCTTCGGGGCAGGCGGCCGGCCGCGCATCAGCAGGGCATATTCCGCGGCAAACTCCGCTGTCCCAGGGGCAGCATACATCCGCTGGGTCTTGCCCCAACGGCAGAAGTAGAGATAGCCCCGCTTCCCCTTTGCATAGACATATGCCGGCAAAGACCGCTTCACTTCTTGCGGCTCCAATTGATCAGGTCAGCGGGCAGGGCATCCTTCGGCGTCTCGAATATCAGTTCGATCTTGTCGCCCTCGGCCTTGGCGCCGGCCACGATATAGCCGGCTTCCTTGCTGGCGATCAGCATGCGCTTGAGCGTGGTTTCCGGCCTCCCCATCTACGCCTCCCTCTGTGCGGTGCGATATGCACCGGCCCTTCCGCAGATCGGCACGTTCCTTGACGCCTCGGCGTTTCAGGCTCCGGTGAGCAACGCCCTTGCTGCCCCGCAATTCTCCATTTCCCCGCTTTCCACGAGGTTCCGCTGATGGCGCTAAATCCCTCGATCATCCTTTCCGGCCAGCCTGCCGATATTCTCGGGGCCATGCACCAAGGCAACGCCCTCGCGCAGCAGGTGAACCAGCAGCAGCATCAGAACGCACTGCGCGGCTTCCTTGGCGACAATGCCGAGGCGCTGATGCAGGGCGACCAGAACGCGCTGGCGCAGTATGCGCGGCTGGACCCGACCGCCGCCTTCGACATGATGGGCCGCCAGCAGGACCGTGCGTGGCGCGAGGACGAACGGCGGTATCAGCGTGGTCGCGATGCCGAGCTGGACCAACGCGCCGCCAAGCTGGACGCTCGCGGCGATCAGGAATGGCAGATGAAGCTGGACGAGTATGCTCGCGGTCTGTCGGCGCAGGAACGCGAGGCGCAGGCGAAGCAGATCGAGGACGCGGTGAAAGTCGGCCTTGCCGCGCAGTCGCCGCAGGAATGGGACGCGCTGGTGCAATCGGTCGGCGCCCCCGATCTGGTCGGGCAGTTCGAGAACCGGCAGGCGCTGGCAAACCGCTACATGGAAGTGTCGGCTATCCTCAAGGGGCAGGCGGGTCCGTCGCCGCTTTCCAATCCTGGAAAGGTTCAGGCCGATATCAACGCCGGCCTTCTGCCGCCTGACACGCCGTTGCAGGGCGGCGGGCAGCGCATCAACGTGTCAACGGGAACCGTTCCGCAGGGTTATCGGAACGTTTATGACGAGAACGGCAACCTCGTCAGTCAGGAACCGATCCCCGGCGGCCCCGCCGACACGTCGCGGCAAGATGCTGCGCGGGAGGCGCAAAGCGCGCGCGCGGCGGGTATCGTGGTGCAGGACATCGACAAGGCAATCGGGCAGGTTTCCAACTGGACGGCCGGTCCCGGATCGACGCTGTCCAGCATCCCCGGCAGCGGTGCGCGCGATCTGCAAGCCAGCCTCGATACCATTCGCGCCAATATCGGCTTCGACCGCCTGCAGCAGATGCGCGAAGCCAGCCCGACCGGCGGCGCGCTTGGCGGTATCGCCATTCAGGAATTGCAGATGCTGCAAGCGGTCCTCGGATCGCTGGATACGGCGCAGTCTCCTGACCAATTGCGCGCGAACCTTGAGCGGCTGAAACAGGTCTATCAGCCGATTGCCGAGAAGGCAGCGGCCTATCCGAACGCGGCCGACTTCGGGTTCGGCGGCGGGTCATCCCAGCCGGGCGGCGTTCCTGATTTCTCGGCCATGAGCGACGACGAACTTGCGGATTGGATCGCGAAAAATGGCGGATGATCTTCTGAAAGCGGCGCTTCTCGAAAAGGCCAAGCGCGAACTGGCGGCAAGGCAGGCAAAGGCGGATCGCCCCCAGCCGGGCAGCCTGCTGGATTTCCCGCAGGTGGAGCCGCAGCCGAACGTCGCGCAGGACATGGCCGCCGCAGGTGCCGCTGGCGCCGCTCGTGGCACAACCGGAATGCTGGACCTGCCGGGGATGATCTTCGGTGCTGGCAGCCGGGCCGGATCTTGGGTGGCCGAGAAAACCGGCCTCGCATCGCCGGAGGAAGCGCAGGCCGCGCATCAGATGGCGACCGGAGTGGCCGATCAATCGCGCTTCGGATCGGGCGACAAATACCGTCAGGCAGCCGCAGAGGCCACGGGCGGGGCGACCGAGTTCCGAGGCGAAACCACCGCCGGCAAATATGCTGGCACGGTCGGGGAGTTTCTGCCCGGCTCGCCGTTTGGCGGCGGCAACCTTCTGCGCAATGCGCTGGTCTATGGCGTGGTGCCCGGCCTTGCATCCGAGGGCGCGGGCCAATTGACCGAGGGGACCGCCTATGAGCCGTGGGCAAGGGCCATCGCGCCGATGGTGGCAAGCGGTGTGGTTGCTGCGGCAACCCGCCCGAGAGGCCCGCAGGCGCCGAGCGTGGACGATCTGAAAGCGCAGGCCGAGGGGCTGTATCAGACCGGCGCGGCGCGTGCTGGCGCTGACCCCGCATCAGTGCAGGGCTTGGCATCCCAGATCGACAACGAGTTGCAGGCACTGAACGTCAAGACGCCCGCCGGTCGCGTGGTTGCGGATGGGAACGTGAAGAAATTCCTTGACGTGCTGGACGATTTCCAAGGCCAGTCGATGAAGCCGCAGCAAATGCAGACCATGCGCCGCATGCTGCAAGACGCGGCAGGCAGCGCGGACCCGGCAGACCGCCGCATCGGGGCCATCCTGCTTGAAAAGTTCGATGACTGGCGCGGGCAACATGTGCCCGAATACAAGCAGGCGGACGCTCTCTATGGGCGGATGAAGCGCGCGAAGGACGTGGACTATCGGGTTGAGAAGGCCGAACGGCGCGCGGCCAGCACCGGAACGGGCGGGAACTCTGTCAACACGGCAAGGCAAAATATTCGCCAGATTCTTGACAATCCGAAGGCCCAGCGAGGCTATTCCCCCGAGGAACTGGTAGAGATGGAGAGGATCGTTCGGGGAACGCCTGTCGTCAACGCCCTTCGCTTGGGCGGCAGACTTTCGCCAACTTCCGGCGCCCTGCCTCTCATCGGCAATATCATTGGTTCTGGCCTCAATCCAATGGCGGGCGCTGCGGCTATGGGTATGACTTATGGCATGAAAACAGGGGCAGAGATGCTGACAAACAATCAGATCAACGCCCTGTCTGCCATGATCCGAAACGGCGGTCAGATGCCAGCCAATGCCCTGGCAGACATGGAGCGAATGGCCGCTGCACTGATGGCCGCCAGATCGGCGCAATCTGCAACGGGTCGGTAGTCATTCGTCCTTTAGGGACTTCCGCTCTTTGTATTTCTTGAGCCATCTCCGCTCAGCGCGGATTTCTTCGATCCCGCGAACTACGATGACAAACACGATGACGATCAGTGCGCCGTAGAGCATGCTATCTGAAATGACCATCCCCCGATCCTACACCGGGCCGGGGGATGCCGCAATCACTCGCAAGACAGGCTGGGCTTGCGGAAATCCACCACTGTATAGCTGCCTTTCGGGTTCCTCTGCCCGATCAGGGTGTAGGTGCATTGCCAAGTTGACACACCGCCTCCGTAAGTCGTTGCCGATCCGGTCACCCAATTGCCAGACTGAACCGCGCTGTAGTTTGTAGTTTGCGGCATGACGGCGCCCTGCGTCATCCGCCACATGAACGCGCGGCGACCGTCAGGAAGATCCATCACGCCGGCCGGCGGCCCATAGTCCATAGCCGCCTCGGTAATGTCCTTGCCGACATAGGACTGCATGATGCTCGACGCGCACCCTGCGACCGCCACCACCAGAGCCAGAACAATCGCTTGCATATCAACCTCCTAGCGAATCTCACCCCACCGTTACCACGATCCGGCCCGCTTTCGAGCGGGCTTTTTGCATGGAGCGCCCATGACCACCATCGTTAGCTTTAACCCGAACCGCGCCGCAGACCTGTCGGGCTTCGCCGTGCCCGGCGCGCTGGCGACGTTCTACGACAGCGGCACCAGTCGCGAGCGGATCGTTTACAGCGACCCTGAATGCACCTTGCCGCATCCATCGCCTCTGGCCGCTGACGGGGCAGGGGTGTTCCCTGCGATCTACGACACGGGCGACGGCGACGTGAAGGTGGAAGTCACCACCCCCGAGGGCGTCATGCTGGCCGGCTACCCCATGGACCCGGTGCGGGTGGTGGATACCGATGCAGCCGGCGCTTCGGCCATCCAATTCGATCCGACCGAGGACATTCCCGAGACGAACGTGCAGGCGGCGATTGAGCGGGTGCAAGCGAACATGATCCAGCCGCTTCTGGATTACGGCCTCGGCGTGACGGGCAATGCGCCCCTGCTGGCCGATCTGGACGCTACCGGCATCGCCTCGGGCTTCTACCGCTTTGACGAATCCACGGTCGGCACGCGCCCCAGCGGCATGGCGTCCAGCGCAACGGGAATCGTGCTGGTCTGGCGTCAGAGCGCAGGCAACGCGCTGGTGCACCTGATCCAGAAGGGCAACCGCCGGCACCATCTCCGGGCGCAGAACGATGGCGCTTGGGCGGCATGGGCGCATCTCATGCAGTCGGCCGATACCGCCACCGATGAGGTCTGGTCGGCCGGATCGTCAACCGCAGCCTATGCCGCCACGCCGAAGGGCATCCGCGCCGCAGTCGGCGCTCTGGCCGTGGGGGTGGGCCAGACGTGGCAGAACCCGAGCCGGGCACTGAATACGGTCTACACCAACAACACGGCGCGGCCGATTTTCATCAGCGTCACGGCCAACGGCAGCAACGCCTTGCACGCGCGATTGCAGGTTCGTGTCAACTCGTCGTCGCCATGGATCACCATCGCTCTTGGCAATCCTGACGTTGATACCATGACCGCGATCATCCCCGCCGGGCATCAGTATCGTGCCTTTGGAGGCGATGGCCTTGAGTGTTGGGCGGAGCTACGCTGATGCGCGCGCCCGTTCAAATCCCCCCGCTGAACCTGTGGCCCGACCGCGATACCCGGCAAAGCTGGCGCTACCTTGAAGCGCAAACCCCGGTCGATTTCACCCAGACCTTGGAAGGCGTGGGCTACACCGCCGAAATCCTGATCCTGCGCTGCGGCTCGGTCATCTGGCAGGCCCCGCTGGATCTGGATGCAGAGGGCTATGTCTCCGTCACCGTGCCCCAGACGGTCGGCCAGACGCTCCGCAGCCCGGCCCGCATCGACGCCACCTATGAAATCCGCATCAACGCCCCCGAGCCAGAGTTGTCGCTGGTCTGGATCGGGCCTGTCTCCGTCTACGAGGTGCATTCATGACCGCGATCAACCGGACGATCATCGTCCAGGCCGACAGCCGTTACCTGACCCAGCGTGTCATTGAGGCGCTGGACGGCTACGACGATGTGGCGCAGGCGGCCGAGGATGCCCAAGAGGCGGCAGCAGCCGCGCAGGACGCCGCGCAGCAGGCCGCCGATGCAGCCGTTGATGCTCAGCAGGCCGCTTCTGCCGCGCAGGAGGTTATTGACGATATCAACACCCTCACCGAGGAAATCGAGAACGTCAAACGCGCCGAAACGGAAAAGTGGCTGTTCACGGCCGATTGGCAGTTGCGTCTGGATGATGGAGCGGTTCCGCCGAACTTCTACCCGCCCGAGGAAGAGGCTCGCCGCCGTCAGTTCCTGCGCGACCAGATCGCGAAGATCGAGCCGGGTGTGGATCTGGCGTTCTACAACGGCGACCTCGTGGACCGGCCGCACCTGAAAACTACCGGGGCGGCATCGCATTACGGCTTCAAGGAGTTCCGTGAGGACATCTATGCGACCGGCATCAGCATGGATCGCTGGTTTTTCCTGCCGGGCAACCACGAGAGCGATCACGTTACGGGCGACATTCCGACGCGGGCGACGACAGAGGAATACCAGCGATGGATCGGCGCGACGGACTATTACATCGTCAAGGGCAACATGGCCCATGTGTTCGTCGGTGACGGCGCGGGCTATGGGGCATCGCAGGAAATCATGACGCAGACGCTGGCGTGGCTCGATACCACGCTGGACAGCCTGCGGGGCCTCAACATCTGGCTGCACTTCCACGCGCCGATGTATGGAGCGCACCCGAACGTCACGTCCGACAACAGCACCTATGGGATCATCCATGGCGTGGCACGGCTGCAACCGATCCTGTCGAAATACACGGATCATATCGTCTGCGCGACCTATGGTCATGTGAGCAATGTGCCCCCCGGCAGCGTGTGGGATACCGAGGTCGGCGGCATCCGCTGGATCAACATCACCACCTTCATCCAGGCGGCGGCCGAGGAAGAAACGCCGGACCTGTCGCTTTACCATTTCAACTACATCGATCTGATCCGGGGGACGCAAACGGCAGTTTTGCGGCGGATGCGGCTGGATGGCAGCGGCGAGGATCTGGCCTATCGCGCCACCCTGGCGCTGCCCTATCCTGCTGACCTTGGCGGGCTTGCTCCATCCTTCGACGGGCGCCGGGCGGCCCAGAACAGCCGGCCGCTGTTTCGCGGTCCCGTCCGGGCCTTTGTCGATGCCGGATGGGAGGAAAACCGAGAGAATGTCGGCGGCGATCCTAGCTGGCGCCCGCGATATGGCGACTACTACGAGGCGTTTCAGGTCTACGTCTCGGAAACCGGCAATGACCCGTTTCCGGCCGGCATGCTGGGGGGCATCGGCTTCTACCTGAACACGCAGGCGACCCAAAGCGACGATCAGAGCGGTTTCATCACCGCAAGCACGCCGGTCAAGCGTAAGGCGTGGTTCGGCGGGCGGCAGGTGTCCGGTTCGGATGATCGCGGGCAAGCGGTCCTCGCCGTCTCCAAGGCCGATGGCTCCATGGAAGAGGTGGCCCGCTTCTCGGCAAGCGACGTAGGGGCGTCCCAAGCCGGCCTGATACTGCAAACCGGCGGCCTGCACGTCCCTGCCGGCAAGGTCGGGATCGGCGCAGGGGCTACGCTGGGCGATCTGCTGACCGCAGGGGTATCCGGCGTTATCGCCTATGATGGCGGTTTGATGCGCGCCCGTCGCGATGCGCTGATGCACCAGTATTGCCGCGATGGCGAAGGCGTCATCGTGGCATTCCAGCAGGGGGCCGGAAACACCCAGGTTGGCAGCATCTCCGTCACCACGAGCGCGACCTCCTATAACACCTCGTCCGATGGCCGGCTGAAAACCGACCTGCAAGAGTTCGACGGCCTCGGGACGATCAACGCGCTTGAGGTCTGGGATTACGAATGGGTCAACGGTTCCGGGCGAGGGCGCGGGGTGATCGCGCAGGATGCAGCCCTGATCGCGCCTTATGCCCTGACGCCGGGAGAAACGCCCGATGAAATGTGGTCGGCCGATTACTCGAAATTCGTGCCTGACCTGATCCGCGCGGTCCAGCAGTTGAGCGCCAAGGTTGCCGCTCTCGAATCCCAGCAGTCCGGGGGTGAGTGATGCCTGACACACCCCACGGGCTGCTTGGCCTGATCCAATCCGGCTGGACGCAGATCATGGCTATCGTCGGCATCATCTGGTGGAGCCGCAAGATAGACCTGCGGACCAAGGACCATGCCGACAGGCTGGACCGCCACGAGGCGCGGCTGCGCGGTATCGAGCAACAGGCTCAGGCGCAGGCCATCCTGCAAGCCCGGATCGAGGAAGCCTTGAGCGGCATCAAGATCACGCTGGACCGCATTTACTCCCAGATCCACGAGAGGAAATAGCCATGAGAAGCAATTTCGACCGCTGCTTGGCCGAAACCCTCGCGCACGAGGGAGGCTGGGCTGACGACCCGCGCGATGCGGGCGGGGCGACCATGAAGGGCATCACCTTCGCCACCTATCGCGCCTGGAAGAAGCGACCAATCACGAAAGCTGAACTGCGCAACATCACCGATGCCGAGGTAGCGGCCATCTACCGGCAGAACTATTGGGACGCGGTTCGCGGCGACGATCTGCCGGCGGGGCTGGATCTTGTCGCGTTCGACGCATCCGTGAACAGCGGCGTCTCTCGGGGGGCAAAATGGTTGCAATCGGCGCTCGGCGTTACGGCTGACGGCATGATAGGCCCCCAGACCATCGCCGCAGCAAAAGCAGCCCATCCCGAGGCCGTCATTGACCGGGCGATCAGCGCGCGGCTGGCGTTCCTGCGCGTGGCGAAGAACACCAAGACCGGGGCCGTGCTGTGGCCGACCTACGGCAAGGGCTGGACGCGGCGCGTGGAAAGCGTGCGCGAGGAAGCAATCGCCATGTCGAAGGTGACGACGCCGAATGCCACCAAGCCTGCGGCGCCGTCAGCGGGCATCATCGCCGCGCTGCTGGCGCTTTTCAAGTCCCCGTTCGGAGGAAAATCATGAACCCCGTCTATCTGCGCATGGCGCTTTACACGTTGGCAATTGCCTTGTCCTCGCTGGGAATCGGCACGTTCGATCCCGAGGCCGGGACGTTCACCATCGACCTGGAACAGGCTGCAATCGCGCTGGCTGGGGCGGGGGTGCTGAATGCGCTGGTGTTCTGGCGGTGGGGGAAGAAGTGACCGCGTGGCTTCTCACCATCCTCGGGGCCATCGCCGCCGCCGTGGCTGCTTGGCTCAAGGGCCGCTCACGGGGCAGGGCGGACGCACAGGCGCGAGAGGATGCGGCCTATCGTGAGACGCGCAGGAGGATGGACGATGTATCGACTGATGATCTGGACGACGCTTCTGTTATTGACCGCCTGCGCCAGCACGCCGGTAAGCCAGACCGCGATCTGTGACGGCACCGCCGCGTCCCGCAAGGCGCTGGCTGCCGCGCTGATCGAGGACGGCGGGGCGCGGTCCCAGCGGGCAGGGCTGCGGCTGCTGGACCAGCTTGAGGCCGGCTGTCACCCCTGACGCCGGGCGCGGTTTTTGATCGGGTTTTGATCCGACAGGGCTTTTCTGCCGATCGATGCCGCCTCGACGCAGGCAGCAAAGGCGATATCGACGCGGCTGTTCTTGATCGCGTTTTGATCCGTGACCATTTCCAGCGCCTTCACTGCATTGTGCAAGGCGGCGGCCAGCGCGTCCGCATGCGCCCGCTCGTCGGCTAGGGCGGCTTCGGCCTTGTCGGCGCGTTCGTCGGCTCTGTCGGCTTCCTCCGTCCGCTTTCGCAGCACCCCGCGCAGCCTCTCCACCTCGGCGCGGAGGCGGGCGAGTTCAACGGCGGCTTCGTGGCACGCCGAATATGGATTGCAGCCGCTGCTTGTGATGGTGCGCAGCCGCTCAATCAGATCGTCACTCATCGCGCGTCCTCCGGGGGCTGGGGGAGGGGAAGCCAGTGGGTGGGCTGCGGCTCAATCCATTCGCTCATGCTATCAACCCATCCACCCTCCCACCATTGCCCGCACTGCACGAGCTTTCCATTGAACACGATAATATCATCAAGCTCTGCCCTCGGTGCCGTCTCAATCGGTTGCCAGTCGCTCATGTCCTCTCCTTCTGGTCGCGGGGGTGGGTGGCACTCGTCCCGTCCGCATCGAACGCACGGGCCGTCCGACATGCCGCAGAGCGTGCAATCGTCCTCGTCGCTCATGGCGTCATTCCTCTGTGGTGGGGCGTTTCAAGATTCCCGATTCGGTCCCGGTTTGTCCCGCCCGATATTTCAGCCATTGGCATTGATTCCGTTGGGCTTTCCATACGTTCCTGAACCATCTTTATGGCGGCATGGACGAGCCCGAACTGAAGATCATCGACGTCTTCGTCTGCAAGCTGCGCAAGAAACTGGCGGCGGCGATGAATGGCGAAAGCCATATCGAGACGGTCTGGGGCAGGGGCTATGTCCTGCGCGATCCCGCCTCCGAAGTGCAGAACGCCGAGCGCATGGCCTTGCGCGCCTGACCGGACCCAGGGGGCTAGTCCAAGGCTGACCGGCCAGGGGGGGGGGCGGAGGAAGGGCGATGGGAAAGGGGCCGGGCGCTGGACAACCCGGCCTTTGCCCCGGTATCACCTGCTGCGCAGATCACGGCCCACAGGGCCGGCAGAAGGCGGAGGGCAGATGGCCGGAGATGACGAGGATCGGGCGGTTCCGGCAGCAGAGGGGGCGCCGCCGCCCTCGGCCTTGCCGCCCGTCTCCGGCCTGGACGTCAAGGCGGCCGAGGCCGAGCATGCCCGGCTGAGCGAGGAGGTGGCGCAGGCGAACCTGGCCTATTACCAGGAAGATGCGCCCTTCATCAGCGATGCGGAATACGACGCCAGCAAGCGCCGGCTCGAGGAGATCGAGGCGCGGTTTCCCGACCTTGCCCATTCCGGCAGCCCGACGGCGCAGGTCGGCGCTGCGCCCGACACGCGCTTTGCCAAGGTGCCGCATCGCCTGCCGATGCTGTCGCTGGAAAACGGCTTTTCCCAGGGCGATGTCGAAGCCTTCGTTCAGCGGGTGCGCTCATTCCTGAACCTCGCATCCGGTGCGCCGCTGGAGGTCACGGCCGAGCCGAAGATCGACGGGCTGTCGCTGTCCTTGCGCTATGAAGGCGGGCGGCTGGTCCAGGCCGCGACCCGGGGCGATGGCGCGGTGGGCGAGAACGTGACCGCCAATGCCCGCACCATCGCCGATATTCCCGGGCAACTTTCCGGCGACGGCTATCCCGAGGTGCTGGAGATTCGCGGCGAATGCTACATGTCGCACGAGGATTTCGAAAAGCTGAACCAATCCGAGACCGGCCGCGTCTTCGCCAATCCGCGCAACGCGGCGGCGGGTTCCCTGCGCCAGCTCGATCCGTCGGTGACGGCGGCGCGGCCACTGCGCTTCTTCGCTTATGCCTGGGGCGAGGTCAGCGCGTCCTTCGCCGGCACGCAGATGGAGGCGGTGCGGCGGATGCAGGCATTCGGCTTCCAGACCAATCCGTTGACGCGGATCTGCGCCTCGGTGTCCGAGATGCTGTCGGCATGGGCCGAGATCGAGCAGATGCGCGCCACGCTGGGCTATGACATCGACGGCGTCGTCTACAAGGTCAACGACCTGGCCTATCAGGCGCGGCTGGGCATGCGCTCGACCACGCCGCGATGGGCGCTTGCGCATAAATTCCCGGCCGAGCGCGCCTGGACCCGGCTGGAAGCCATCGATATCCAGGTCGGCCGCACCGGCGCGCTGAGCCCGGTGGCGCGGCTGCATCCGGTGACGGTGGGCGGTGTGGTCGTCTCGAACGCCACCTTGCACAACGAGGATTACATCGCCGGCCGCGGCGCCGATGGCAGCGAGATCCGCGGCGGCAAGGATATCCGCATCGGCGACTGGGTCGAGGTCTATCGCGCCGGCGACGTGATCCCCAAGGTCGCCGATGTCGACCTGGCCAAGCGCCCCTCCGAAGCCGAGCCCTATGCCTTCCCGACCACCTGCCCGGAATGCGGCTCTCCCGCCATTCGGGAAGAGGGCGATTCGGTCCGCCGCTGCACCGGCGGGCTGATCTGCCCGGCGCAGGCGGTCGAGAAGCTGCGCCATTTCGTCTCGCGCGCCGCCTTCGACATCGAGGGGCTGGGCGCCAAGCTGGTCGAGGAACTGTTCCGCGACGGCTGGATCGCCGAACCCGCCGACATCTTCACCTTGCAGGACCGTTACGGCCCCGGCCAACTGACGCAGTTGAAGAACCGCGAGGGCTGGGGCGAGAAAAGTGCCGCAAGCCTGTTCCAGGCCATCGAGAAGCGCCGAGAGATCCCGCTGGCGCGGCTGCTTTTCGCGCTTGGCATCCGCCATGTCGGCGAGGTTGCCGCCCAGGATCTTGCCCGCCATTACGGCAGCTGGGAGGCGCTGGAGATCGCGCTCGACACCGCTCGCCCGGCGGCGCTGGCGCATCGGGTTGCCGAGGATGCCGCGCTGGCCGAGCGCGAGGCCGCCCGGGCCGAGGGGCGCCGCGCCCGTCCCTCGGAGGCCCGCGCCGCAGCCTTGGCGCAGGTCGATCTGTCGCCCGAGGCCACCGCTGCCTGGACGGGCCTGATCGCCGCCGACGGCATCGGCCCGGTGCTGGCCATGTCGCTGTCGGACGCCTTTGCCAATGAGCGCGAGCGGGCGGCGATCGACCGGCTGGTGTCCTTTCTGACCGTGCTGCCGCCCGAAGCGCGCGCCACCGACAGCGCCATTGCCGGCAAGACGCTGGTCTTTACCGGCACGCTGGAAAAGATGACCCGGGCCGAGGCCAAGGCACGGGCCGAGGCGCTTGGCGCACATGTCGCGGGCTCGGTCTCGGCCAAGACCGATCTGCTGATCGCCGGGCCGGGGGCCGGGTCGAAGGCGAAGAAGGCTGCCGAACTCGGCATCAAGGTCATCGACGAGGACGAATGGCTGGCGATCGCCCAGGGGTGACGCCGGGCCGCCCGCCGGCGCTGTTCCCGCTGTTCGCGGGCGTCGAGACGCTGCCGGGCGTCGGCCCGCGCGCGGCCGAAGCCTTTGCCCAGATGGGCGTGATGCGGCTGCGCGACCTGGTCCTGACCTTGCCGCATTCCGGCATCCGCCGCCGCCGCATCGCCCGGCTGGCCGAGGCCGATCCGCCCGAAATCGTCACCGTGGCGATCACCGTCCAGCGTCACAGCCCGCCCACCGCCAAGGGCCGGCCCTGGCGCGTGCATTGCTCGGATGGCAGCGCCGATCTGCTGCTGGTCTTCTTCCATCCGCGCAAGGACTGGATCGAAAGCCAGCTGCCTGCGGGCGCGCGGCGGCTGGTTTCCGGCAAGATCGAGCTTTTCGACGGCATGGCGCAGATGGTGCATCCCGACCATATCGGCGCCGAGGGCTCCGACCCGCCGCCGGATTTCGAGCCGGTCTATCCGCTCTCGGGCCGGCTGACGCAGGGCGTGGTGCAAAAGGCGGTGCAGGCGGCGATGACGCGGCTGCCGCAGGCGGCGGAGTGGATCGACCCCGCGCTTGTCGCGCGCGAGGGCTGGCCGGACTGGCAGACGGCGCTGGTTCGTGCCCATGCGCCCGAGGGGCCGGCGGGCTTGTCGCCGACCGATCCGGCCCGGGCGCGGCTGGCCTATGACGAGCTTTTCGCGCATCAGATGACGCTGGCGCTGTTGCGTCGCGACCGGCGACGGCAGGCGGGACTGGCCACGCAGGGCGACGGACATCTGCGCGACAAGGTGCTGGCAGGGTTGCCCTGGCCGCCGACCGGGGCGCAGCGCCGCGCGGTCGACGAGATCGCCGCCGACATGGCCGCCCCGCGGCGGATGAACCGATTGCTGCAAGGCGATGTCGGCGCCGGCAAGACGCTGGTCGCCTTTTTCGCGCTGCTGGTCGCGGTCGAGGCGGGGGGGCAGGGCGTGCTGATGGCCCCGACCGAGATCCTCGCCCGCCAGCATTTCCGTGCGCTGGAACCGCTGGCGCGGCTTGCCGGCATCCGGCTGGAGGCACTGACGGGCCGCGACAAGGGCGATGCCCGCGCCAATATCCTGACCGACCTGGCCGAGGGGCGGATCGTCATCCTGGTCGGTACCCATGCGGTGATCCAGAAATCGGTCGAGTTCCACGACCTGCGACTGGCCATCGTGGACGAGCAGCACCGTTTCGGCGTCAACCAGCGCATGGAACTGGGCGCCAAGGGGGGGCATCAGCCGCCCGACATGCTGGTGATGACGGCGACGCCGATCCCGCGCTCGCTGGCTTTGGCGCAATTCGGCGACATGGACCTGTCGGTGCTGGATGAAAAGCCCGCCGGGCGGCAACCGATCCGTACCACGGTGATTTCGGACGCGCGAATGGGCGAGGTGGTGGATCATCTGGCCCGCGCGCTGGACGGCGGGGCGCGGGCCTACTGGGTCTGCCCGCTGGTCGAGGAAAGCGAGGCCGTCGACCTGACCGCCGCCGAGGCGCGTTTCCAGGAACTGCGGGCGCGATTCGGCGATCAGGTGCGGCTTGTCCACGGCCAGATGCCCGCCGACGAGCGCGACGCGGCCATGGCGGATTTCGCCGCAGGCCGCGCCGGCATCCTGGTCGCGACCACGGTGATCGAGGTCGGCGTGGACGTGCCCGAGGCGACGATCATGGTGATCGAGCGGGCGGAAAGCTTTGGCCTGGCGCAATTGCACCAGTTGCGCGGCAGGGTCGGTCGCGGCTCGGGCGCGTCGAGCTGCCTGCTGATGTATCACGAGCCGCTGTCGGAAACCGGACGGCGGCGGCTGACGATCCTGCGCGAGACCGAGGACGGTTTCCGTATCGCCGAGGAAGACCTGGTGATGCGCGGCGCGGGCGACGTGATCGGCACGGCGCAATCGGGCCTGCCGCGATTCCGCATCGCCGACCTAGAACGCCAGGCCGGGCTGATGGCGCTGGCACGCAAGGATGCGCAAAGCTTCCTGGAGCGCGACCCGGCCATGGAGAGCGAGCGCGGTCAGGCCGTGCGGCTGCTCTTGTGGCTGATGGAGCAGGACCGCGCCATCCGGCTGATCACCGCCGGATAGATGTTCGCGCGATGTTCTTAAAAAGTTCTTTACTTTGTTCGCGAGTCGTGAGAACAAATCATAAACAATCCGTGGAGAGACCTCATGACCCGCGAATCCCTCTCTGACCTGCTTGGCACCGTCGCGATTTCGGTGACCGCGATCATCCTGTTTTCGCTGCCGTCTATCCTGGCAGCCTGACCCCTCACTGCCCCGCGCAATCGACGGCCCTTCGCCTGGGGCCGGAACCTTCCCCCGGACGATCATGCGCGCAACTGCCGGCCCGTTTGGGCCGGCTTTTCTTTGTCCGGGCGCGTGTGCCGGTTGCGCCGGCAGGCGCCTCCGGCGGGGGAGTATTTGGAGAACAGAGAAGCGATCAGGTCGGCGAGGCGTCGATCGCGCCCAGCAGCGCCTCCCAAGCCAGCAGGATCGAGGCATGGCGGTTGGGGAACTCGCGGGCAGGCAGCAGAGCTTCCAGTTCGTCGAAAGGCGCGGTCGGGGCGGGGCCGTCCGATTTCAGCATGGCCTGCAATTCGTCGCGGGCCTTTGCGATCTCGTCGCGCGAGCGGCCAAGCGCGGTGCGGCCCAGCACTCCGGCCGAGGCCTGGCCCAGGGCGCAGGCCCGCACCTCTTGCGCGAAATCCGCGATATGGCCGTCCCGCATCGCCACATGCGCCGTGACCGAGGAGCCGCATTGCGGCGAGCGGCGATGCGCGCTGCCCGTCGCATGATCAAGCTTGCCCAGATGCGGGATGTCCGAGGCCAGCGCCAGGATGCGCCGCGAATAAAGCTGCATCAGGTCGCTGTCGGACATGGTCTTTTCCCTTGCTGCCGTCGGGTCTAGATAGGTGCGGCAAGCCCGAAAGGAAAGCCGATGTTCGACACCGCAAGCCTGAAATATGACGCGAACGGCCTGATTCCCGCGATCGCGCAGGATCATCAGAGCGGCGAGGTGCTGATGATGGCCTGGATGAATGCCGAAGCCGTGCGGCAGACGCTGGATAGCGGGCGGGTTACCTACTGGTCGCGCTCGCGCCAGGGTTTCTGGGTCAAGGGCGAAAGTTCGGGCCATGTCCAGAAGTTGGTCGAGTTGCGGGTGGATTGCGACCGCGACTGTCTGCTGCTGCTGGTGGACCAGACCGGGCCGGCCTGCCACACCAACCGGCGCAGCTGTTTCTATACCGCTATTCGCGAGGGGCAAGAGGTCGTCATCATGGCGCCTCAGAACCCCAGTGCCTGACGGATTTCTGCGGCGCTGGCACCTTCGTCGCGGAAAAGCCTCAGCGCCCGGGCGTCGTCGCGCTTGGCAAGGCGCTTGCCATGCTCGTCCCGGATCAGGCGGTGATGGTGATAGCGCGGCACCGGAAGTTCCAGCAGTTTCTGAAGAATGATATGGATCCATGTTGAATCCAGAAGATCTTTTCCACGTGTGACCAGGGTGATGCCTTGGTCGGCATCGTCCACCACCACCGAGAGGTGATAGCTGGTGCCCATGCCGCGCCGCGCCAGCACGATATCGCCGACGCCAGCGACGAAATCCCGTGCCGAAAGTCGATGCGGCAGGCCGGGGGTTACGTTTTCGTCATGAAATGCGACCTCGTCGAGCCCGAGATGGTTCAGCGCCCGCGCGGCATTCAGGCGGATGGCGTCATCCGGCCCGGCATCCGCCATGCGGCGATGGCGGCAGGTGCCTGGATAGACCGGGCCGTCCGGGCCGATCACTGGCGCCGCGCCTTCTTGCGGGGCGGAAAGCGCGGCACGAATATCGGCGCGGCGGCAGCGGCAGGGATAGGTCAGGCCAAGCGCCGCGAGCCGGTCGAGGGCCGCTTGATAGGCGGGCAGGCGTTCGGACTGGCGCATGACCGGCTGCGGCCAGTCGAGGCCCAGCCAGCGCAGGTCCTGGGCGATCAGCGCCTCGTATTCCGGGCGGCAGCGGCTTTGGTCGATATCCTCGATGCGCAGCAGGAACTGGCCGGGATCGGCAAGGCGTGCCGCGGTCAGGGCCGCGAAGGCATGGCCCAGATGCAGGGGGCCGGTCGGCGAGGGGGCAAACCGGGTCCGGTTCAACTTTCCCCCGCAACCCATTGCTGAAAATCGGCTTTCGCTCGGTCCGTATAGGCCGGGTAGCGGTCCTTGCGCCCCTTGCGGCCGCCGCGCATCGCGTCCAGAGGCGGGTAGAGGCCGAAATTCACGTTCATCGGCTGGAAGGTCTTCGCGTCGGCGCCGCCGGTGATGTGGCTGACCAGCGCGCCCATCGAGGTGGTGGCGGGCGGTGGGGGCAGGTCGCGCCCCAGCGCCTCGGCTGCGGCCATGCGCCCGGCGAGCAGGCCCATGGCCGCGGATTCGACATAGCCTTCGACCCCGGTCACCTGGCCGGCAAAGCGCAGATGCGGCCGTGCGCGCAACCGCAGCCGGTCGTCGATCAGCCGCGGCGAATTCAGGAACGTATTGCGGTGGATGCCGCCGAGCCGGGCGAAACTGGCATCCTGCAGGCCGGGAATGCGCCGGAAAACATCCACTTGCGCACCATATTTCATCTTGGTCTGGAAGCCGACGATATTGTAGAGCGTCCCCAGCGCATTGTCGCGACGCAGCTGCACCACGGCATAGGGCTTTTCGGCCGGGTTATGGGCGTTGGTCAGGCCCACGGGTTTCATCGGCCCGTGGCGCAGCGTCTCGCGGCCGCGTTCGGCCATGACCTCGATCGGCAGGCAGCCGTCGAAATAGCCGGCGGTCTCGCCCTCGTGGAACTCGGTCTTGTCGGCGGCGAGCAGGGCGTCGATGAAGCCCTCGTAATCCTCGCGGGTCATCGGGCAGTTGATATAGGCGGTGCGCTCTTCCTCGGTCTCGCCCTTGTCGTAGCGGCTTTGGCGCCAGCAGATCGACATGTCGATGCTTTCGGCGTGGACGATGGGGGCGATGGCGTCGAAGAAGGCGAGCGAGCCCTCGCCGGTCAGGCTGCGGATCGACCTCCCGAGCGCCTCGGAGGTCAGCGGCCCGGTGGCGACGATCCAGTGCCCTTCGGAGGGCAGGTCGCTGATCTCGCCTGGCTGGAAGCTGACCAGCGGTTCGGCTTGCAGCGCCTGGGTCACGGCCTGCGAGAAGGCGTCGCGGTCGACCGCCAGCGCGCCGCCGGCGGGCAGGCGATGGCGGTCGGCCATGGCCATGATCAGCCCGCCCGCCGCCCGCATCTCCCAATGCAGCTGCCCCACGGCATTCATGCGGTCGTCGTCCGAGCGGAAGCTGTTCGAGCAGACCATCTCGGCGCAATCGCCGGTGCGATGGGCGAAGGTGGCGACCTGTGGCCGCATCTCGTGCAGCACCACCGGCACGCCGGCGCGGGCGATCTGCCAGGCGGCCTCGGATCCGGCAAGACCCGCGCCGATGATATGGATCGGTTCCATGCTTTTTCCCTTCGCGTCAGGCGCGATCTCCTAGCAATCGCGGGCCATGGCGGCAAGAGAAAGGGCGGCGCCCGCAAGGGGTGCCGCCCGATTCCGTTCAGCCTCTGGCCCGCGATCAGGCTTCGGTGGCTTCGCTTTCGGCAGCAGCCTCTTCGTTATCGGCCGAACGCAGGCCCGAAGGCGCGGCGATATTGGCGATGACGAAGTTGCGGTCGATGGTCGGCTTCACGCCCTTCGGCAGCACCACGTCGTTAATGTGGATGGTGTCGCCGATCTGCTTGCCGGTCAGGTCGACGGTGATCTGCTCGGGGATGTCCGAGGCGGTCACGACCAACTCGACCTCGGGGCGCACCACGACCAGCGTGCCGCCGCGCTTCAGGCCGGGGGCTTCGTCCTGGTTCTCGAAGTTCACGTGGATGAACAGGTTCACCCGCGTGTTGCGGTGCAGGCGCATGAAGTCGATATGCGTCGGCAGGTCCTTGACCACATCGCGCTGGACGCCGCGGCAGACGACGCGCACGTCGTCCTGGCCCTCGACCTTCAGGTTCCACAGCGTGGACATGAAGCGGCCGGCGCGCAGCTTGGTCAGCAGCGAGTTGAATTCGATTTGGATCGGCTGCGGCTCTTTGCCGTCGCCATAAACGATGCCGGGCACCTTGCCTTCGCGGCGAGCTTGGCGGGCGGCCCCCTTGCCTGTCCCCGCGCGTGCCTCGGCCACCAGATCAGGGATCTCTTTGGCCATGGTTGGTTTCCTTGTGCTACAAAATGGCGGCCATCCTCCAAGGGTGCATGGCCGAAGTCGGGCCTATAGCGCGGTGCCGGGATGATGTGAAGTGAAAAAAGCCCGGCCTACGATGCGAAAACCCTTGCCAGAAGCACGCAGACGCAGCAAAGCAATTCAAGTCGTGCCGGGGTTTTTCGAGTTGCACCGCATACATTCACTGGACTACCTGAAGGTTCTGCTGGCGATCGGCGTCGTGCTGGCCCATTCCATCCTCATACAGAATCAGCTGGTTCCCTGGAGCTACATGCTGGGCAATGGCGTCTTGCGCAGCCTGGTGCCCACATTCTCGACCCTGTCGGGCTATTGCTTCTTCGTCACCTATTCGCGCGGCAAGGCCGGCAGGTGGCTGGGCGGGCTGATCCTGCTCTATCTGTTCTGGATCGGCTTTTACGCGCCGATCTGGGTCAATCGCGACACCACGGCGGCCGACGCGCTGCAGGTGCTGCTGCTGGGCACGATGCATCTTTGGTATGTCGCCGGGCTGATCCTGGCCGCCGGGCTGCTGATCGCGTTCCTTTGGCTGGGCAGGCGGACGCGGACGGGTCTTGCGCCGCTGCTGGGCGCGGCGCTGGTCTGTGCCCTGCTCGGCACGGGGCTGGCCTTCTGGGCCTTCCTGCATGAGCCGAGCCTGCCCCTCGACGTTTCGAGGAACGGCGCGACGGTGATCTTTCCCTTCTTTGCCTTCGGCTACGCGCTGGCTGGGCTTGTCCGCGACCGGGGGCTGGATGCGCTGCCCTCCGCCAGGACGCTGTGGCTGGTCATCGCCGGGCTCTTCGCGCTGCGGCTGGTCGAGGCCTATATGTCCATGCAGGCCTATGGCGTGTCGATCCTCAGCATGCCCGAACTGCCGTTCCTGTCCTATCCCGCCGCCGTCCTGCTGTTCATGGCCTTCCTGCGGCTGGAACTGCCCGAGGCGCCGGTCAGCCTGAGCCTGTGGTCGGCGAGCATCTATTTCCTGCACATCTTCCTGATCTTCGTCGTTCGCCATTTCGGCGCCAAGAGCCTGTTTGTCTATGTGCTGGTCGGCGTGACGGTGCCGGTGCTGATCGCCGCCGCGTTCCAACGGCTGCTGCCGCGCCTGCTGCCCTCGTTGCGCAGCAAGCGCGCCTATCGCTAGGTGGCGTGGCCGCCGCGCCCTGGCGGGAATCAGGCCCAGGCTTGCAGGAAATCCGGCGGGATCAGCAGGTTGTGCCGCCCCAGGGCCTTCACGTCGCGCTCGCCGCACAGCGCCATGGTGATGTCCAGCTCCTTCTGGATCACCTCCAGCGCGCGAGTCACGCCGGCCTCGCCCATGGCGCCCAGCCCATAGATGAAGGCTCGGCCGATATGGGTGGCATGGGCGCCCATGGCCAGCGCCTTCAAGACGTCCTGGCCCGAGCGGATGCCGCTGTCGAGATGGATCTCGACCCGGTCGCCCACCGCCTTGACGATCTCGGGCAGCATGCGGATCGAACTGACCGCGCCGTCCAGTTGCCGGCCGCCATGGTTGCTGACGATGATCGCATCGGCACCGAAATCCGCGGCCATGCGGGCATCCTCGGGATCGTTGATGCCCTTGAGGATCAGCTTGCCGCCCCAGAGGTCGCGGATGCGGGCGATCTTGCCCCAGTCGAGCTGCGGGTCGAACTGCTCGGCCGTCCAGGCGATCAGCGACGAGGGGTCGCCCACCCCCTTGGCATGGCCGACGATATTGCCGAAGAAGCGGCGCTTCGTGCGCAGCATCTCGATGCCCCAGCGCCATTTCGTCGCCAGGTCCAGCAGCACCGGCAGGGTCAGCCGCGGCGGCGCCGACAGCCCGTTCTTCAGATCCTTGTGGCGCTGGCCCAGGATCTGCAGGTCCAGCGTCAGCACCAGCGCCGAGCAATTGGCGCGCCTGGCCCGCTCGATGATCGCCTCCAGGAATTCCTGGTCGCGCATGACGTAGAGCTGGAACCAGAAGGGCGCCTGGACCGCCTCGGCCACGTCCTCGATCGAGCAGATCGACATGGTCGAAAGGGTGAAGGGCACGCCAAAGGCCTTCGCGGCGCGCGCCGCCTTGATCTCGCCATCGGCGCATTGCATGCCGGTCATGCCGACCGGGGCCAGCGCCACCGGCATTGCGACCTTTTGCCCGATCATCGTGCTTTCGGTGGTGCGCCCCGTCATGTCCACCGCGACGCGCTGGCGCAGCTTGATGCGCTGGAAATCGGTGCAGTTCTCGCGGAAGGTGCCCTCGGTATAGCTGCCGCTTTCGGCGTAGTCGTAGAACATGCGCGGCACGCGCCTGCGATAGATCGCCTTCAGGTCGTCGATGCAGGTGATGACCGGCATGGTGTTCTCCTCGGTTCGGCGGGTCAGTTCGGCGGGCAGTCGGTGCTGCCTTCGGGGCAGTCCTCGGCCAGGGATTGCTGCGAAAGCGCGCGGGCCCGGGCGCGCAGGGCATCGGCGCGGCGCTGCAATTCGGCGTCATGCGCCGCCGGCCCCGTGCCGGAGCGGCCGGCAAGGGACCGCCCGCGGGCATCCAGCGCGCCGCCGACCGCCGCCGGGTCGCGGGCGGCATCGGCGGCATGGCCGGGCAGGGCGGGCTCGGCCAGCAATCGGTCGGTCGGCATCAGCGCCGGATAGTCGCCCGCCGTGTCGCCGCATGCGGCCAGGCTTGCCAGCGCCAGCGCGCTCCAGATCCGCCCCATGCCGTTCCCCAATGTCCTCATGCGCCGGACCATAGGCCCAGGGCGGCGGCGGGGGCAAGATGCGCTCTTTACCTTGCCGCGGCTCGCCGCCTAGAAGGCGGCATGGCAAGAACCCAGGGCTCAAGGGCAGAGATCACCGGACCGCTGATCCGCGACACGGCGCGCAAGCTGTTCGCGCGCCAGGGCTATGCGGCGGTTTCGATGCGGCAGATCGCGGCCGAGGTGGGCGTGCAGGTCGGCGCGCTCTACGCCTATACGCCCGACAAGCAGGCGCTGCTGGCCGACCTGCTGCGGGTGCATATGGAGGAGCTGCTGGCCGCCTGGCGCGACGATCCCGCCCGCCCGGCGCTCGACCGGCTGGAGGCGTTCCTGCGCTTTCACATCCAGACCAGCCTGGAGCGCCCCGAGGCGGTGTTCCTGTCCTATATGGAACTGCGCAACCTGACGCCGGACAACCGCAGCCGGATCGCCGCCCTGCGCCGCCGCTACGAGGACGCGCTGGAGGTGATCCTGATCGCCGGCGAGGCCGAGGGCACGATGACGGTGCCCGACACGCGGCTGGCCACCATGGCGCTGATCGCCATGCTGACCGGCGTCACCAACTGGTATCGCGAGGGCGGGCGCCTGGACCAGGAACGGGTGGTCGAGGTCTATTGGGAGCTGGTGCGCGGCGCGGTCGGCGCATGACCCTTTGCAACCGGCCGGCGTGATCCGATATAAGGCGGCATGAGCCTGCCGCCGCAATTCCTTGACGAGATCCGTGCCCGCGTGCCTTTGTCGCGCGTGATCGGGCGCAAGGTGGTCTGGGATCTGCGCCGCTCGAATCAGGCCAAGGGCGACTGGTGGGCGCCTTGCCCCTTCCACGGCGAAAAGACCCCCTCCTTCCATGTCGACGACCAGAAGGGCTTTTACTACTGCTTCGGCTGCCATGCGAAAGGCGATGCGCTGACCTTCCTGCGCGAGGCCGAGGGGCTGGGCTTCATCGAGGCCGTCGAACTGCTGGCCGCCGAGGCGGGCCTGCCGATGCCGGAACGCGACCCGCGCCAGGTGCAGCGCGCCGACCATCGCACCGAACTGGTCGATGTCATGGAGCAGGCGGTGCGCTGGTTCCGCATGCAACTGGGCATGGGCGTGGCGGAGGCCGCGCGGGCCTATCTGGCGCGGCGCGGGCTGGACGATGCCGCCTGCGAACGCTTCGGCATCGGCTTCGCCCCCGACCAGCGCCAGGGCCTGTTCAACGCCCTGCGCGCCAAGGGCATCGCCGAGCAGCTGATCGTCGAGGCCGGGCTGGCGGCCAAGCCCGAGGATGGCGGCGCGCCCTTCGACCGTTTCCGCGGCCGCATCACGTTTCCGATCCGCGACGGGCGCGGGCGCTGCATTGCCTTCGGCGGCCGGGCGATGGACCCGAACGCACGGGCGAAATACCTCAACAGTCCCGAGACGCCGCTTTTCGACAAGGGCCGCAACCTCTACAACATCGGCCCGGCGCGGGCGGCGGTCGCCAAGGGCAGGCCGCTGGTCGTGGCCGAGGGCTATATGGACGTGATCGCGCTGGTCCGCGCCGGCTTCGAAGGCGCGGTGGCCCCCCTCGGCACCGCCATCACCGAGGACCAGCTGCGGCTGATGTGGCGCATCTCGCCCGAGCCGGTGATCGCGCTGGATGGCGACGAGGCGGGGCTGCGTGCCGCGATGCGGCTGATCGACCTGGCGCTGCCGATGACCGGGCCGGGGCAGGCGCTGCGCTTTGCCTTCCTTCCGCAGGGGCAGGACCCGGACGACCTGATCCGCGCCCGGGGCGCCGGGGCGATGGCGGCGGTGCTGGACGAGGCGCGGCCGCTGGTCGATCTCTTGTGGCGGCGCGAGACCGAGGGGCGTGTCTTCGACAGCCCCGAGCGTCGCGCTGCGCTGGACAAGGCGCTTGGCGAGGCGGTGGCGAAGATCCCCGACAAGGACACCCGCGACCATTACCATGCCGTGCTGCGCAACCTGAAATGGGAGCTGTTCGGCAACCGGCGCCGCAGCGATGCGCCCGCGGCCGCGCGACCCGCCCGCGACTGGAAGGGACGCGAATGGCAGGGCGGTGGCGCCCGCTTCCAGCCGGTGGCGCCGGTGGCGCCGACCCGGGCCTCGCGGCTTTCTTCGCCCGGTGCGGGCGAGCACGAGGCCGAGACGCTGGTCGAGGCCATGGTGCTGGCGATCTGCGCCACCCATCCCGGGCTGATCGCCCCGGTCGAATCGCGGCTGGAACGGCTGGAGCCGCAGGACGCGGACCGTGCGGCGCTGATCCACGACCTCCTGTCGGGCACGCAGTCGCAGGCCGGGCAGCGCGCCCTTGAAAGCATCATGTCCGACCCCCATGTGAGGGCGGCCCCGGCCATCCTGCGCCCGCATGACGGCGATGCCGCCGCGGACATCCTTGCCAACGCCCTGGACCGGATCGAGTCCCGCCGCTCCGCGCGCGAGGAAATCGCCCGAGCCGAGGCCGAGATCGAGGGGCTGGCCGACGAGGGCCTGACCTGGCGCATGGCGCAATCCGCCCGTGCCCGGCAACAGGCCGACCATCCCTCGCTGGCCGACCTGTCGGACCTGGGCGAGGACAGCGACGCCTATCGGGCCATCCTGGAGGCGGCGCTGAAGAACGAGATCTGGCGCAAGCCGCGCCGCTGAAGGATGCGCGAATCACCCGCGCCGAATCACCTTGGCCGCAGCCGGGTCGCAGGCTTTGAATCGCCGGCGATTCGCGCTAGAAGCGGCCGATAGCCGATCCCGATTCGCCGATTCGCGAATCACCGCTTCAAGGGAGCCAGCATGGCAGCCAACGACGACGACCAGAAGCCCGACCCCAAGGACGACGACCCTTCGCTGGACATGTCGCAGGCCGCAGTCAAGCGCATGATCGCCGAAGGGCGCGAGCGTGGCTTCATCACCTATGACCAGCTCAATGCCGTCCTGCCGCCCGAACAGGTCAGTTCCGACCAGATCGAGGACGTCATGTCCATGCTGTCGGAAATGGACATCCGCGTGGTCGAGAGCGACGAGGAGGCCGATGAGGCCGAACCGGGCGGCGAACTGGCGACCACGGCTTCGACCTCGCGCGAGCTGACCGTCGCCACCACCGAAACGGAAAAGCTGGACCGCACCGACGACCCGGTGCGCATGTATCTGCGCGAGATGGGCTCGGTCGAGCTGCTGAGCCGCGAGGGCGAGATCGCCATCGCCAAGCGCATCGAGGCCGGCCGCAACACCATGATTGCCGGGCTTTGCGAAAGCCCCCTGACCTTCAAGGCCATCACCATGTGGCGCCAGGAGCTTCTGGACGAGGACATCCTGCTGCGCGACGTGATCGACCTCGAGACCACCTTCGGCCGCGCGATGGACGAGGACGGCGAGGAAGAGGAGGTGCTGCCGACCGAGACCCGCCCGGCCGCGAATACCGCCGGCGCCGCCGGCACCGCGCGCGAGGAGGAGGAATTCGACGCCGACGGCAACCCGATGGGCCGCGAGGAGGACGAGGAGGACGACGACGGCCAGAACCTGTCGCTGGCCGCCATGGAAGCCTCGCTCAAGCCCAAGGTGCTGGAGACGCTGGAGGCCATCGCACGGGGCTATGAAGAGCTGTCGCACATGCAGGACAACCGCATGTCGGCGACGCTGAACGAGGACGGCACCTTCTCGGCCGCGCAGGAAAGCGCCTATCAGGTGCTGCGCTCGCATATCGTCGCGCTGGTGAACGAACTGCACCTGCACAACAACCGCATCGAGGCGCTGGTCGACCAGATCTATGGCATCAACCGCCGTATCGTCACCATCGATTCGAACGTGGTGAAGCTGGCCGACGCCGCGCGCATCAACCGGCGCGAATTCATCGACGCCTATCGCGGCAGCGAACTCGACCCGACCTGGGTCGAGCGCATGATGCAGAACAAGGGCCGCGGCTGGCAGGCGCTGTTCGAGAAATCCCGCCCCCAGGTGGAGAACCTGCGCGCCGAGATGGCCATGGTCGGCCAGCATGTCGGCGTCGATATCGAGGAATTCCGCCGCATCGTCAGCCAGGTCCAGCGCGGCGAAAAGGAATCGCGCCAGGCCAAGAAGGAAATGGTCGAGGCGAACCTGCGGCTGGTGATCTCGATCGCCAAGAAATACACGAACAGGGGCCTGCAATTCCTTGATCTCATTCAGGAAGGCAATATCGGCCTGATGAAGGCCGTGGACAAGTTCGAGTATCGGCGCGGCTACAAGTTCTCGACCTATGCGACCTGGTGGATCCGGCAGGCGATCACGCGCTCGATCGCCGACCAGGCCCGCACCATCCGCATCCCGGTCCACATGATCGAGACGATCAACAAGCTGGTGCGCACCGGCCGCCAGATGCTGCACGAGATCGGCCGCGAGCCGACGCCCGAGGAACTGGCCGAAAAGCTGCAGATGCCGCTGGAAAAGGTCCGCAAGGTGATGAAGATCGCCAAGGAGCCGATCAGCCTCGAAACCCCCATCGGGGACGAAGAGGACAGCCAGCTTGGCGATTTCATCGAGGACAAGAACGCCGTCCTGCCGCTGGACAGCGCCATTCAGGAAAACCTGAAGGAGACCACCACGCGCGTCCTGGCCAGCCTGACCCCGCGCGAGGAGCGGGTGCTGCGCATGCGCTTCGGCATCGGCATGAACACCGACCACACTCTGGAAGAGGTCGGCCAGCAGTTCAGCGTGACGCGCGAGCGCATCCGCCAGATCGAGGCCAAGGCGCTGCGCAAGCTCAAGCATCCCAGCCGGTCGCGCAAGCTGCGGTCCTTCTTGGACCAGTAACCGCCGGATCGACCAAAAAAGGCCGCGCTTCCGGGCGCGGCCTTTGTCATTCTGCGGCCGGGATCAGCCGTGTTTCTCGATCCAGTCCACGAAGGCGTCGACGAAGCCTTGCAGGAACTTCGCGGTCTTTTCGTCGGTGACGCTGCCATCGGCGGCATAGGCTTCGGCGTGCCACTGGATATAGGCTTCGGGCATGCTCATCATCACCGTGCCGACATGGAGCAGGTCGTTCTTGAGTCGCGCCTGCGCCAGCGCCGCACCGATCACGCCCGGCGATGTGCCGATGACGGCGGCCGGCTTGCCCTTCCACGAGTTCTGGCCATAGGGCCGGGTGGCCCAGTCGATGGCGTTCTTGATCATGCCCGGATAGCTGCGGTTGTATTCCGGCGTGATCGCCAGAACCGCGTCGGAATGCTCGATCCGGTCCTTGAGCCGCAGCACCGATTCGGGGGCATCGGCCCAAAGGTCGTCGTTGTAATGCGGCAGGTCGCCGATATGCAGCAGGTGGAATTCCAGCCGGCCCTCGGCCAGTTTCTGCAATACCTTCATCAGCTTGTGATTGAGCGAATCCTTGCGGAGCGATCCCACCATGACGGCGACGGTCTTGACCATGCCTGATCTCCTCTTGCGGTTTTCCGCGACAGGCTAGGGGTGCGATCCGGCCAAGGAAAGGGGAGCCGCGCTTGCATTCTGGGGGAAAAAGGTGAACAGTGACGGCCAAGCGGCGTATGACCGTGGACCGGAAAAGGCGCAAGGGCCGATGGGCGAGGCAGAGAAAATGCAGGCATGGCTGGCGGATGCAGGCAATCTGCGACTGTTGCTGGTCGCGGCACTGGCGGTCTTGGCGTTCTGCCTTGTTGCGCTGTGGCGAACGCGGCGTTCGGCAGAGGCGGCCGATGCGCAGGCCCGGCGGCGCGAGGGAGAGTTGCAGGCGCGATGCGACGCCGAATCGGCTGCCCTGCGCGATCAGCTTCTGGCCGTGAGCCGGCTGGAGACCCGGGCGGAATCGCTGACCCAGCGCCTGCAGGAACTGATCGAGGAGCGCGACGGGCTGACCGATGCACTGCATCGCGAACGCCAGCAGGTCTCGCGGCTGGAGCGCGATCTGGCCGAGACCCGGCTTGCCGCGCAAAAGGACCGCGAGGCGGCCGAGCGCGACATCGCCACCCTGCGCGAGCTGCGCGAGGAGATGACCGGCCAGTTTCGCCTGCTGGCCAGCGAGACGCTGAAATCGCAGGGCGGCGAGATGCAGAAGGTGCATGGCGAGCAGCTTTCGGCGCTGCTGACGCCCTTTCGCGACCAGGTCCACCGCTTCCAGACCGAGTTGCAGGCCCGCAACAAGGCCACGGACGAGGAACGCGCGAGGCTGCGCGAGCAGATCGAATATCTGCACAAGCGTTCCGAGGACATCTCGCGCGAGGCGGTGGCGCTGACCCGCGCGCTCAAGGGCGACAGCCAGAAGCGCGGCGCCTGGGGCGAGATGATCCTGGAGCGCATCCTCGAGGATTCCGGCCTGATCGCCGGCACGCATTACGACACGCAATCGAGCCATCGCGACGGCGACGGCAAGCTGTGGCGGCCCGACGTGATCGTGAAGATGCCGCAGAAGAAGCTTTTGGTGATCGACAGCAAGGTCTCGCTGAATGCCTATGAGGAGGCGGTGAATGCCGAGGATCTGCCCACCCGCGACGCCGCGCTGCGCCGCCATGTCGCCTCGGTCCGTGCCCATGTCGCCGGGCTTGCCGCCAAGGGTTATCAGGCGATCGACGAAAGCTCGGTCGATTATGTGCTGATGTTCATCCCCGTCGAAGGCGCCTTTTCCGAGGCGCTGCGCGTCGATCCCGATCTGGCGCGGTTCGCCATGGAGAACCGGGTCGGGCTGGCGACGCCGACCACGCTGATGCTGACCCTGCGCACGGTCGATCACATCTGGACGGTCGAGCGGCGCGAATCGAACGCCATGCAGATCGCCGCCCGTGCCGGCCAGCTTTACGACAAGCTGCACGGTTTCGTCTCGGCCGTCGAGGATGTCGGTGCGGCGCTCGACCGGGCGCAGAAAAGCCATGCCACCGCCATGGACCGGCTGACCCGCGGCCCCGGCAACGTCATCCGCCAGGCCGAGATGCTGCGCGATCTGGGCGCGCGCACGCAAAAGCGCATCGCGCTGGACCATGACGGCGGCGCCGTGCTGGAAGCCCCGGGTGAGGCGGCGGAATGAGCGCCACCCGCTTCACCATCCAGACCCGCGGCCCGGCCTGCCACGACTTCACCGATCAGGTCGTCGCCTGGCTGCGCGGCATCGGTGCCGTGGATGGGGTGGTGGCGCTGTTCGTGCGCCACACCTCCTGCTCGCTGCTGGTGCAGGAGAATGCCGATCCCGACGTGCAGCGCGACCTGCTGGCCTGGCTCGACCGTATCGCGCCGCCGGCCGATCATCCGTCGATGGGCTACCTGACGCATCGTGCCGAGGGGCCGGACGACATGCCCGCCCATCTCAAGGCCGCGATCCTGCCGGTCAGCCTGCAAATCCCGGTCGCGCGCGGCCGGATGGAACTGGGCACCTGGCAGGGCATCTATCTGGTCGAGCACCGCACCCACCCGCATCGGCGCGAGGTGGCGGCGCATTTCCAGGCGGCGTGAGGCCGGTCAACCACGCCGCAGGAAAACCCTTTTCCTCGCGGCGCGGATATGGAAACCTGCGACACCGAGCGACAGGGATTCACAGGGCGGGGCATGGCGTCAGGAAACCGATCTCAGACGGCCCAGGGCCTGACCCTGATCGCGCCGCCCTTGGGCTATGCGGTGCTGGTGCTGGCCGCGCCGCTGCTGACCATCCTGGCCTATTCCTTTTTCAAGGACGGCTATCTGACGGTGATCCGCGAATTCACGCTGGAAAACTATCGCGCGGTCTGGGCCGATCCGATCTTTCACCGCATCATGCTGCGCTCGCTTGTCGTGGCGGCGCTGGTGACGCTGGCGACCGTGGTGCTGGCCTTTCCGGTGGCCTATTTCCTGTCCTTCGCGGTCTCGCCGCAGAAAAAGGCCATGTGGCTGTTCCTGATCACCATCCCGTTCTGGACCAGCTACCTGATCCGGGTTTTCCTGTGGAAGGTGATCCTGGGCTATAACGGCGTGATCAATTCGGGGCTCAAGACGCTGGGCATCATCGAGCAGCCGCTGACCTTCATCCTCTACAACGTGAACTCGATGGTCATCACGCTGGCCCATGCCTATGCGCCCTTTGCCATCCTGCCGATCTTCATCGCGCTGGAAAAGATCGACCGCTCGCTGCTGGAGGCCGGGCGCGACCTGGGCGAAAGCCGGGCCATGACCTTCTGGCGCGTCACCCTGCCGCTCGCCATGCCGGGCGTCGTGGCGGCGGCGCTGATCGTGTTCATCCCGACCATCGGCGACTATGTCACGCCGGCGCTGATCGGCGGCGGCAAGATCCCGATGATCGCCAACATGATCCAGGCGCAGATGCTGGACCTCGACAACCGGCCGATGGGCTCGGCGCTGGCGGTGACGGCCATGCTGATCGTCGCGGTCATCAGCCTGGTCTTCATCGCGCTGAACCGCCGCTTCCTGAGGGTGCGGCAATGAAGGGGCGGGGGCTGCGCGCCTATGCGCTGGTCTATCTGCTGTTCCTTTATGCACCGATCCTGCTCTTGCCGATCTTTGCCTTCAACTCGGGCACGATCATCGCCTTTCCGCTGAAAAGCTTCACGACGGAATGGTTCGGCCAGATGTGGGGCAATGCCTCGCTGCGCCGGGCGCTGACCAATTCGCTGACCATCGCCGTCAGCGCCTCGATCCTGGCGACCTGCCTCGGCATCTTCGCCGCGCGCGCCTCGACCCGGTTCGAGTTTCCGGGCAAGGGCCCGATCATGGGCCTGATCATGCTGCCGCTGGTGCTGCCCGAGATCATCGTCTCGATCTCGCTTCTGGTGGTGCTCCTGTCGCTGGGGGTCAAGCTCAGCATCCTGACGGTGATCCTGGGCCATACGCTGATCTGCATGCCCTATGCGACGGTGATCCTGTCCACCGCCTTCAACTCGCTGGACCGTTCGCTGGAAGAGGCGGCCTACGACCTGGGCGAGACGCGGATCAGCGCCTTCCGGCTGGTGATCCTGCCTCTGGTCATGCCGGGCATCATCTCGTCCCTGCTGATGAGCTTTACCATCAGCCTGGACGAATTCATCATCGCCTTCTTCCTTGCGGGGAACGAGCCGACGCTGCCCACCTATATCTTCAGCCAGCTGCGCTTTCCCAAGCAGATCCCGATGATCATGGCGCTGGGGACGGTGCTGGTGATCATGTCGATCCTGCTGCTGACCATCGCCGAATATTTCCGCCGTCGCGGCATCGCCAAGACCGGCGCCAAGAATACCGGAGGCTTCCTTTGACCGAGACCCGTTTCGACCGGCTGGCCGATGCGCGCCCGATGATCGAATGCCGCGAGGTGCAAAAGCATTACGGCGACTATCACGCGCTGCGCGGCATCGACCTGACCATCCGGGCCGGCGAGTTCTTTTCGCTGCTTGGGCCCTCGGGCTGCGGCAAGACCACGCTCCTGCGCACGATCGCCGGGTTCGAGGACATCTCCTCGGGCGCCGTCCTGATCGACGGCAAGGACATGGAGCGGGTGCCGGCGAACCGGCGGCCTACCAACATGGTGTTCCAGTCCTATGCCATCTTCCCGCATCTGTCGGTGGCCGAGAATGTCGGCTTCGGCCTGCGCCGCGATCCGCGCTCGCGCGTCGAGAAGGCGGCGGCGGTCGAGGAGGCGCTGGAGATGGTCGGGCTGAAGGGCTATGGCACCCGCGCCAGCCATGCGCTTTCCGGTGGGCAGCGCCAGCGGGTGGCCCTGGCCCGCGCGCTGATCCTCAAGCCCAAGGTGCTGCTGCTGGACGAGCCGCTTTCGGCGCTGGACCGCAAGATGCGCGAGCAGATGCAGGTGGAGCTGATCAAGCTGCAGCGCCAGGTCGGCATCACCTTCGTGCTGGTCACGCATGACCAGGAAGAGGCGCTGGTCATGTCCGACCGCATCGCGGTGATGTTCGAGGGCCAGATCGCCCAGCTCGACGGGCCCGAAGCGCTTTATGCCCGCCCGACCAGCCGCCGGGTGGCGAATTTCATCGGTGTGATGAACTTCCTGCCCGCCCGCGTGCTGGGCGAGACGGGCGGGGCGGTGCAGATCGAGGCGCCGGGGCTGGGCCGCGTCGACATTCCCATGGCCAATGTCAGCCGCGCCGATCCCGGCGACCTGGGGCCGACGGTCGGCTTCCGACCCGAGGCGGTCTCGCTGGTGGCATCCGGCGCGCAGGGTGCGAACCGGGTCACCGAAGGGGTGGTCGACGAGGTCGTCTATTACGGCGACATGACCTATTACGACGTGCGGCTGGACGGCTCGGCTGGCTTCGACGGCCAGGCGCGCCCGGTCCGCATCGCCATGCGCAACGTCTTCGGCCGCGAGGTGCAGGATGTCGGCACCCGCGCGAATGTGAGTTGGTCTCCGGGGTCGCTGGTGCTTTTCCGCTGATCCGGTGCGAAAGCGACCGCGGCATTCCGCCGACCCTGTTTGCGGCCCCGGCTGGGGCGTGCCACAGTCCCGGCACAACGCAACAGACGGAGATCGAGATGATCGCACGTTTCGCAATTCTGCCCACCCTGGCCCTTGGCCTGACCGCGGGCCTGGCCCTGGCGCAAGAGACGGCGCCGGCCGACCCCGCCGCCCCGCCGGCGACGACCGAGGCGCCTGCCGCGGTGCCGGCGCAGGACAATGGCGCCGCCTATGAAAGCGCGCGCAACCAGTTGGGCGTCCTGGCCTATTGCCAGGAACAGGGCCATATCGACGGCACGGCGGTCGAGATCCAGACCAAGCTTCTGGCGATGATCCCGGCGGGCGATACCGCCATGGGCGATGCCGCCGAAGCCAAGGGCAAGGAAGGCACCGTCTCGGCCATGGGCGTCGAGCGCACGCTGGCCGATGCCGCGACCGAGCAGAACACCACCGAAGAGGCGCTCTGCAAGCAGATGGAAGGCTTGCTGCAACAGCTCGCCTCGCAGGTTCCGGCCTGACGCTTTGCTGATCGTTCCTGGCGCGGGGCCAGTCGCTCGGCCCTTCGCCTCTGGCCGGCTCCTTCGGGGGCCGGCCATTTTCGTCACAAGGACGGCAGGGTGGCCTGCACCTTCTTCGGCAGGGCGCCGCGCACCAGGCGATAGGAATGGCGGATGCGATGCGCCAGTTCGTCCGGTGCCGAATCGAGCGGCAGCGCGACCCAGCTGCGATGCAGATAGGCCGCGCGTTCGGCCACGCCGGTCTCGATCAGGAATTCGGCCATCTCGACGCTGTCGGTCTTGACCGAGACATGCGTGCCGACGGCGCCCGTGACGGCAAAGGTCTTGCCGCCGATCTTCCAGCAATCATGGCCGCCGCCCCAGGGATCCGACCACTCGGCCCCGGGCTGTGCGGCGCAGATCTCGTTGACCAGTTCGCGGCTCATGGGCGGAGTTTTGCAGCCTCTCTTGGCATAGGCAAGACAATGCGTTAAGGCGGGCGCATGAAGGCAGGAACCGCCACCATCCGCTGCATCATTACCGGCTGAAAATTCAGGCGGGCGGTTCATGGTGACCTGACGACGCCCGCAAAGGGGAAGTCATGGTCGAGATCAGGCTGACGAATACCAGGACGCGCCGGAAAGAGGTTTTCCGGCCCATCGACCCGCAGAATGTGCGGCTCTACCTTTGCGGGCCGACGGTCTATGACCGGGCGCATCTGGGCAATGCCCGTCCCGTGGTGGTGATCGACGTGCTGGTGCGGCTGCTGCGCCATCTGCTGGGCGCGGATCACGTCACCTATGTGCGCAACTTCACCGACGTGGACGACAAGATCAACGCCACCGCCCTGGCCCGCAAGGAGGCCGGCACCCCCGGCACGCTGGAAGAGCTGATCCGCGAGCGCACGCATGAGACCATCGGCTGGTATCATGCCGACATGGATGCGCTGGGGGCCGAGCGGCCCGATCACGAGCCGCGCGCCACGGATTACATCGGCGAGATGATCGCCATGATCGAGACGCTGATCGCCGGCGGCCACGCCTATGCCCGGGATGGCCATGTGCTGTTCCGCGTGCGCTCCTACGCCGATTACGGCAAGCTCTCGGGGCGTTCGGTGGACGACATGATCGCCGGCGCCCGGGTCGAGGTCGCGCCCTTCAAGGAAGACCCGATGGACTTCGTGCTGTGGAAGCCGTCGGACGACGAGCTGCCCGGCTGGGACAGTCCCTGGGGTCGGGGCCGTCCGGGCTGGCATATCGAATGCTCGGCCATGTCCTATGAACTGCTGGGCGAAAGCTTCGACATCCATGCCGGCGGGATCGACCTGCAATTCCCGCATCACGAGAACGAGATCGCGCAAAGCTGCTGCGCCCATCCGCACGGGGATTTCGCCCGCGTCTGGCTGCATAACGAGATGCTGCAGGTCGAGGGCAGGAAGATGTCCAAGAGCCTGGGCAATTTCTTCACCGTCCGCGATCTGTTGGACCAGGGTATCCCGGGCGAGGTGATCCGCTTCGTGCTGCTGTCGACGCATTACCGCAAGCCGATGGACTGGACGGCCGAAAAGGCGCGCGAGGCCGAAGCCGTGCTGCGCCGCTGGCGCGGCCTTGTCGCCGGCGTCGAGCCCGCGCCAGGCCCGGCCCCCGCCGTCGTCGCGGCGCTTGCCGACGACCTCAATACCGCGGGGGCGATCGCGGCCTTGCACGAGATGGCGGGGCAGGGCGACGGTCCCGGCCTTTTGGCCGGCGCCCGGATGCTGGGGCTGCTGACCGAGGATCTGGGCGGCTGGATCGCCGAAGGCCCCGACCTGTCGGCGCTGACCGAACGCATGGCCGCGCTGCGCGCCGATGCCAAGGCCAGCAAGGATTTCTCGGCCGTGGATGCGCTCAAGCAGCGTCTTCTGGATGCGGGGGTCGAGGTCCGCATGAGCGCCGCCGGGGTCGAGCTTCTGCCCGGCCCGGATTTCGACGCCGCGAAACTGCCCGAATAACCGAACACCAGCCAGCCGAAGGGGCCACCCCGATGACGCGCCAGCGCCTTTACCTCTACGACACCACGCTCCGCGACGGACAGCAGACCCAGGGCGTGCAGTTCTCCGCCGCCGAGAAGGCAGAGATCGCGCAGATGCTGGACCGGCTGGGCGTGGATTACATCGAGGGCGGCTGGCCCGGCGCCAACCCGACCGACAGCGACTTCTTTGCCCAGGCGCCCGCGACCCGCGCCACCATGACCGCCTTCGGCATGACCAAGCGCGCCGGGCGCTCGGCCGATAACGACGACGTGCTGGCGGCGGTGATGAATGCAGGCACCCGCGCCGTCTGTCTGGTCGGCAAGACGCATCCCTTCCATGTCCGTGAGGCGTTGGGGATCTCGCTGGAGGAAAACCTCGACAATATCCGCGCCTCGGTCGCGCATCTGGTGGCTTCGGGGCGCGAGGCGCTGTTCGATGCCGAGCATTTCTTCGACGGCCATGCCGACGATCCCGATTATGCGCTGGCCTGCCTGCATGCCGCGCTGGAGGCCGGCGCGCGCTGGATCGTGCTGTGCGACACCAACGGCGGCACCCTGCCCGAGCGGGTGGGTCAGGTGACCCGCTCGGTGATCGCCGGCGGCATTCCGGGCGAGCGGCTGGGCATCCATTGCCATGACGACACCGGCAATGCGGTGGCCTGCACGCTGGCTGCCGTCGATGCCGGCGCGCGGCAGGTGCAGGGCACGCTGAACGGGCTGGGCGAGCGCTGCGGCAATGCCAGCCTGACCAGCATCATCCCGACCCTGCTGCTGAAGGAGCCCTATCGCTCGGCGCTTGCCACCGGCGTCGCCCCCGAAGGGCTGGCCGGTCTTACGCGCATCTCGCGCCGGCTGGACGAGATCCTGAACCGCGCGCCGACCCGCGCCGCGCCCTATGTCGGCGCCTCGGCCTTTGCCCACAAGGCCGGGCTGCATGCCAGCGCCATCCTGAAGAACCCCGCGACCTACGAGCATGTCGACCCGGCCACGGTGGGCAATGAGCGCATCATCCCGATGTCCAACCAGGCCGGGCAGTCGAACCTGCGCGCCCGCCTTGCCGGGGCGGGGATCGAGGTCGGCCGCGACGATCCGGCCCTGGCGCGCATCCTCGACCTGGTCAAGGCGCGCGAGGATGCGGGCTATGCCTATGACGGCGCGCAGGCCAGCTTCGAGCTGCTGGCCTTGGCCGAGCTGGGCCGGATGCAGCACTACTTCACCGTCGAGCGCTATCGCGTCACCGTCGAGCGGCGCAAGAATGCGCTGGGAAAGCGCATCTCGGTCTCGGAGGCCGTGGTGGTGGTGCAGATCGGCGGCGAGCGCATGCTTTCGGTCAGCGAAAGCCTGGACGAGCAGGGGCATGATCGCGGCCCCGTCAACGCGCTGTGGCGGGCGCTGGCCAAGGATCTGGGCCCCTATCAGGCCGCCATCGACGACATGCATCTGGTCGATTTCCGCGTCCGCATCATCGGCGAAGGGGTCGAGGCGACGACCCGGGTCATCATCGACAGCGCCGACGGCCATGGCCATCGCTGGTCCACCGTCGGCGTCTCGCCCAACATCGTCGATGCCAGCTTCGAGGCGCTGGTCGAGGCGATCCGCTGGAAGCTGATCCGCGACGGGGTGGTGCCGGCATGAGCCTTGAGGATTGCGCCGACGCGCTGCGCGACCACGATCCCGACCGCTTCGGCATCTGCCTGCTGGCGCCGGCCGAGGCGCGGGCGAAGCTCATGACGCTCTATGCGCTGAACCTGGAGCTTGCGCGAGCGCCCCTGGCCTCGACCGAGCCGCTGATCGCCGAGATGCGGTTGCAATGGTGGATCGAACGGCTGGAGGATATCGGCGCGGGCAAGCCGCAATCGCATGAGCTGCTGACGCCCCTGGCCGAAGCCTGGGGTCCGCGCGCCGCCGGTTTCGCGGTCCTGGCCGAAGCCCGCCGCCGGGATGCGGCGCGCGCGCCGCTGGACGGGCCGGATGCGGTGGTCGCCTATGTGCGGGATACGGCGGTGCCGCTGGCGCAGTTCGCGGCCGAGGCCCTGGATGGCGCCACCGGGGGCTTCGCGCCCCCGGACCCCCGCGGGGTATTTGGAAAACGGAAAAACACGGAGGTTGCGAGCGTCATCGCCGCGCAGGCCGAGGGGGTGGGGCTGGCGCATTGGCTGGCCGCATTGCCGGCCTTGCAGGGGTTGGGACTGGGGCTTTGGGATGCCGCGCCCGGGGCGCTGGCGCAGATCGCCGGCCATGCCCGGGCGAAACTCGCCGAGGCCAAGGCGCAGCGTCGCCATGTGCCGCGCCGGCTGGCGCCGGTGCTGTTCCCGGGCGCCGGCGTGCGGGCCGCCTTGCAGGCCGCGCCGCGGGGGATCGAGGCACTGGCCGGTGCCGCGCCTTCGGAGTTCCGCCGCCGGCTTGCGCTTGGCTCTTTTGCCCTGACGCATCGCTGGTGGATATGAAAAGGGCGGCCACCGGGGCCGCCCTTCAGCGTTCCGATCTCGTCCGGTTCAGCCGCGCAGGATGGATTTCCCGGCATATTCGGCGGTGGCGCCGAGCATTTCCTCGATGCGGATGAGCTGGTTGTATTTCGCCAGCCGGTCCGAGCGCGCGAGGCTGCCGGTCTTGATCTGGCCGCAATTGGTCGCCACGGCCAGGTCGGCGATGGTGGCGTCCTCGGTCTCGCCCGAGCGGTGCGACATCACCGAGGTATAGCGTGCGCGGTCGGCCATGCGCACCGCGTCCAGCGTCTCGGTCAGGGTGCCGATCTGGTTCACCTTGACCAGGAGCGAGTTGCCGCAGCCCTTGGCGATGCCCTCGGCCAGACGTGCCGGGTTGGTCACGAACAGGTCGTCGCCGACCAGTTGTACGCGGCCGCCCAGCGTGTCGGTCAGCAGTTTCCAGCCGTCCCAGTCGTCCTCGGCGCAGCCGTCCTCGATCGACAGGATCGGGTAGTCGTTGCACAGTGCTTCCAGGTAGGCGACGTTCTCGGCCGGGCTCAGCGACTTGCCCTCGCCGGCCATCTCGTATTTGCCGCCCTTGAAATATTCGGTCGAGGCGCAGTCCAGCGCCAGCATGATGTCGTCGCCGGGCTGGTAGCCGGCCTTCTCGATGGCCTTGAGGATGAAGTCCAGCGCATCGCGGGTGCTGCTGAGGTTCGGGGCGAAGCCGCCCTCGTCGCCGACGCCCGTCGCCAGACCCGCCGAGGACAGCTCCTTCTTCAGCGTGTGGAACACTTCCGAGCCCATGCGCACGGCTTCGCGGATGTTCTCCGCCGCCACCGGCATGATCATGAATTCCTGGATGTCGATCGGGTTGTCGGCATGTTCGCCGCCGTTGATGATGTTCATCATCGGCACCGGCAGCACGCGGGCGCCCGC
>NZ_FNEA01000021.1 GCF_900100045.1 Paracoccus denitrificans
CGGCAAGGCTCGGGCCAGCATTGCCCCCGTCCTTGCGGACGAGTTGGTTGTAGGCGGCGTAGCCGTCCACCTGGAGGATGCCGCCATAGCCGCCGAGATGCCGGCGCACGCATTCTCCGGATCGGCTGTCCTCAAACCGATAGGGCACCATGGGCGGTCCGCTGCCGCCGAAGGTGCTGTCGTCGCGGGCATAGGCCCAGAGCCAGGCCTTGTTCACGGTGCCGGTTCCGGGCGCGAGGGTCGGAAGGCCGGTCTCATCGGCGAAGACGCGCGGACCCTTCAGAATTTCGCCCACCACATGCGCAGCGAGGATCTCCAGCTCGAAGCTGACCCTGCCTATCCACTGCGCCATCAGCCGCCGGTCGATCTCCACCTGGTCGCGAGCATAGATCCCTTCCTGCCGGAACAGCGGCAGGCCATCGGCGTATCTGGAGACCGCAATCTGCGCCAGCAGCGCCTCGGTCGGCAGGCCGCTTTCGATGATGTGGGCCGGGGGCGCGCGCTTGGATGACGCCATCCGCGCCGTTGAACGCATATTTCGGGCGGCGGGTAACGATTACACAGAACCTGGCCGGGGTGACGTCCAGCCGCTCCGAGATGTCTTCGCCGATCAGCACCTTCTGCTTGCCCGCATGTTCCGGCTGGACCTCGGGTTCGATTACCACCTCGACCCGCTCGAGATGGGGCGGAAAGCCCTTGCGCGGCCGCGGAGCCCGCTTCTCGCCCGAGGCCCGGTCTTGGCCTGTCTGCGCCTTCAGCACCGCGATGCCGGTCTCGATTTCCTCGAAGACGAAAGCGTGCTGCGCCTCTTCGTCAGCACCGACCCCGACGACGCCCAGCTTCTCGGAGCGCCGCCCGAACCGGGCGCGGTCATAGGCTTTCAGGATCTGCATCAGCCGCTTGATCCGCGCGTCGGCATCGAGGCTGCGGGCCTTCAGGGCCGCATTCTCTTCCTCCAGCACGGTCGTCTTGTCCGCCATGGCGCGGACCATGGCCTTGAGCAGGTCCATGTCATTGGGCAGGGAAAGATCATCGGTGCGCATGCTGCACAGGATAGCACATCCCGCCTTGCCGCACCTCGGGTGATCCACGTTCGGAGCGGGGGTGATTTACTTTGCCGCAGTCTGGTTATCCAGCAAATACAGGCGCTTTCACCACCACTGGACGCACCCGCTTCCAGTCCAGGCCCTCCAGCAGCGCCATCAGTTGGGCGTGGTTGAGCTGCACCCGGACAGGCCCGATCCGCGGCCAGCAGAACGAGGATTGCTCGAGCCGCTTGGCAAAGAGGCAGATCCCGCTGCCATCCTACCAGACAATCTTGACCCGGTCCGCCCGCTTCGCCCGGAACACGTAAAGCGCCCCGCTGAACGGATCAGCACGCCAATCCGGTGGCATGGCTGGATGAATTGCGCATAAGTTTGCGGATAGCCGGCCGCTATCGCGCCGGACATCGACAACGGTCTTGTGGGCGGGCGTCAGCCTGCCGATCAGCCACATCACTTCGACATTCCCGCTGATCTTACGCTCCGGTCCGCGATTGGACGGGATCCGGTTCAGGTGGCCATAGATGAGCAGCTTGAGCAGCACTGCCGGGCGATAACCGAGCTGACCGGTTTTGGCAGAGCTGACTGCATGAAACCCTGCAGATCCAGTTCACGTGCGAGCAGATCGACCATCCGAACCGGATGATCATCGCCAATCCAGTCCTCCACCCGATCCGGTAACAGTGCCATTTGGTCGCGCCGAGCGACATCGAAGAAACGACCATGGCACCCCTCCTGATTTCGCGGAATCGTAGTATGGCAACAAGTCTTGATACCCCTCCTGCCGCTCCGTTTTGGTTTCAGTTCACGATGAATTCGGCATGCAGCGCCCCGGCGGCATGCACTGCCTTCAGGATATCGATCATATCACGGGGTCTGATGCCTAGCGCATTGAGCCCCGCGACCACGTCCGACAAAGATGATTCGCCGGTTATTTCGGCAAAGCCGATTCCTGGCTCCTGCGTGATTTCGGCCTGCGTCCTAGGCAGGGTTACGGTCTCTCCCGGTGCGAAGGGGTTGGGCTGTGACACGACGGGAGTTTCGCGGACCCGCAGCGTCAGGTTGCCCTGTGAGACGGCCACGCGCGAGATGCGCACGTCCTCGCCCATGACGATCGTGCCGGATTTATGGTCGATGACGACTCGTGCGGCCATCTCGGGCTCGACAGTAATATTCTCGATTTGCCCCATCAGACGTGCCGGATTCACCCGGCCCAGAACGGTGGAGTCGATCACGATGGTTCCCGAATCGACAAGTTCGGCCAGTCCACGCCCCAGCTTGCGGTTTATCGCGGCCTCCACACGTGCAGCGGTGGTGAAGTCGGGGTTTCTCAGCGCCAGGCGCAGATTCGTCATCTGGGAGAAATCGAAGGCGACCTCTCGTTCTATCCTGGCGCCAGAAGGAATCGCACCGGTCGTGGGAACGCCCTGAACGACCGAAGCGGCTTTGCCAGAAGCCTCGGCGCCCCCCGCCAGAACCGAACCCTGCGCAACGGCGTATATTTCACCGTCCGCCGCGTTCAGCGGCGTCATGACCAGCGTGCCGCCCAACAGGCTTTTTGCGTCGCCTATCGCCGCGACGCTGACATCAATCTGCGAACCGGAGCGTGCAAATGGCGGCAGGGTTGCGGTGACGATCACTGCCGCGACGTTCTTGGGACGAAATGCTTCGTCGGTGACGTTCACGCCCAGCCTCTCGAGCAAGCCGGCCATGATTTCTTCGGTAAAGGGCGAGTTCCGCAGGCTGTCGCCCGAGCCGTTGAGCCCGACCACCAGACCATAACCGACCAGGTCGTTGCCCCGAACACCGTCGATATTGGCAAGATCCTTGATGCGCACCGGGGCGGTAAGACCCGGACTGGCAAGGCTGAACAGTATCAGGATAAGGCAGAGAAACCTCATGACAGGTAATCCGTCAGGTTAAGGCGGGAAAGCCGGGCCGTGATGGCATACAGGCTTTGAATTTTTGCTTCGGTCTCCTCCAGGGTGGTCACGGTTTCAAAAGGATCGGCGCCGATCAGGTTCGTACGTGCGATCGAAAGCGCCGCCGTTTCTGCTGAGTTTCTGGTTTGCGCTTGGGTGACGATCGCTTGCTGTCGGCCCAGGTCGGCCTGGGCGCTGATCAACCCGGCGGCACCCTTGAGCAGCCGTGTTCCGGCCTCGGAAAAGAGATCCCGCAAGGTTGCCGTGTCGATTGCCGCGCCTGCTTCGGATGCATAGGCGATGATCGCCATTCCCTTCAGCGTATCGCGCAGTGCCGTCGAATTCGCTGTCAGGGATTTGTCGATCTGGCGATCCGGTGAGATCGAAAACCGGGTGCTGCCATTGTCGTCGCCTTGATAGATCCTGTCGGCAAAACCTCCCATCCCGGCGGGTGCGTCGAACCACGCATCAATGCGATCTGCGATATCTGCAGCCGTAGTGACACCTGCGACCGTGCTGGTCAGTTCCGCGAGCATCACGTCGAAACTGCCAAGCGGTGCACTGTCGGTTCGGCTGCCTGCAAACAGATATTGCCCACCGATACTGGTGTTCAAGACGCTGAACATCGACCGGAAATCCTGCTTGGTACTGTCGGCGCGCGCTCTCAGATCGTGCTCGCCAGAGATGTTGGGCTCACTCAGCAGTCGAGGGCCCAAATCGTCCACGACGCCATACACCTGCTCAAGTGCCGCCTGCATCGTGGTGAGCCGGTTCTGTGCTTCCGACGCGTTTTGCTGGAAGGTGGTCAGAAGCTGCAATCGCGATTCAATATGCGAAATTCCAGCCAAATCGCCGCCAAGTGCCTTGGGAATATCCGATTTGACCCCGGAGATCATCTCTTGGGTCAAGCGGTCCAGCTTGGTCCTGAGCCCGTTCTGGCCAAGCCGGAGTTGATAGGAGCGGGACAGATCGCCGATGGAATGAAACGAAGTCATGTCAGCCTCAGAATAGCGTCGAGCATATCGTTTGCGGTCTGAAAGACCTTGGCATTGGCGGCATAGGCGCGCTCCAGGGCGAGCAGGCTTTCCATTTCCTTGTCGCTGTCGACCCCTTCTGCGAGGAGGGCCGCCTTGAGACCGGACTGGTGCGAGCTGCTTTGCAGCGCGCTGGCTTCGGAACGAATGCGATTCGTGGCTGCGCCCGAAGACAGCTCTGCGGAAAGTGTCTGCAAGCTACGCGGTGCGTTGGAAAGATGGGCGGAAGCCGGAAAGCGCGAGGCCGAGATTGCCGAGCTTAGACGGTCAAGCAATGCGCTTTCCCCCGAATTGCCGGGGTCGGGCGCGTTGATACCGGCGCGAATCCGCCACAGCTGTCCGCCCGTCTCAGGGCTCACCAGGAAAGTTACGGCGATACGGCCAGCGAAACCGGATTCGTTGGCGGGGTCGAAGGCGCCTTGTGCATCCGTGAACAGTCCCGGGCCGCCGGTATTCAGGGAAGAGTCGATCATGGGATCGGACAGCCGGTCATACAAATCGCGGGCGAAAGCGTCGATCTGCTGCTGATAGGCAGGAGCGATCTGGTCGCGAATGGCGAAATTCGCACCCAGGCTTCCGCCGCTCAGCATGGTCTGCTGCTGCGGGCCGGTAAGCGGCTTGCCGTTGAGGGTCAACGCAGAAAGGGCACTGCTGCCGATGGACATCTCGGCGGTGATGCCAGGGACGGCGCTGAACTCGATCCTCGCCGGCTCGGTTCCGTCCAGCAGAATGGCTCCGTCGGGTGTGAACAGGGCGATCCTGCCGTTCTCGCGCGGCACCTCCTTGATCGGCAGGATATCCGAGATACCGTCTATCGCCGCCTGGCGGGCATCGACCAGCGAGGAAGCATCCTTGCTCTGCGCTGTGATCGTAACGATCTGTGCATTCAGTTTCGCCACCTGCTGCAACGCCGCATTGAGCCGTGAAACGTCGCTTTCGATGGCCTGTTCGGCCTTGCTGCGCTCCGCCTGGATCGTTGTGGATATGTCGTTGATCTTCTTTGCCAAGGCGGTGGCGGTGTCGAGCACATTCGATAGGCGCATATCGCTGTCGGGTCGTGATGCCGCACTGGTCAGGGCGGATTCGAAATCCGTCAGGCTTTGCCCGAGCGAGGAGATCCCGGTCCCGGTGCCGAAGGCTTTTTCCATGGCCGCGTGGAATGCGGCGACGGTTCGGGACGAGCCGACACCCGCCTCGGCCAGCCGATTGTCTGCAATCAGTCCGGCGGTGAATATCCGGCTGACACCATCGATGTTTACGCCGCCACCGTGCTCGGACGGGCGCGACGACAGGTCGAGTTCCCGGCGCGCATGGCCGGGCGTCAGGGCGTTTGCGATATTGGAGGATACGATCTCGATGCCCCGCGAGGCTGCGGTCAGGCCCGAAACGGCGTTGGAGATGGCGGACGAAATGCTCATGGACAAGCTCCGGTTTCTGGGCGCGGGGTGCGGTCTGGATCAACCCCGATCAAGGTCAGCGTTTGAGATTGGCCGTTTCCTGCAGCATCTCATCGACGGTCTGGATGACCTTGGCGTTTGACGTATAGGCGCGCTGGGTCTGGATGAGGTCGGTCAGCTCGGCCGCGACATCGGTCGTCGATGCTTCGCGTGCATAGCCCGCGACGGCTCCGGTGGGGCCATCGCCGGCATTCCAGAGATAGAACGCGCCGGATCGGGGCGAGATCTTGTAGGTCTGGTTGTCCATTGCGATCAGGCCGTTCGGATTGGGAACATCCACCAGCGGCACCTGATACAGGGTCCGTGTGAAGCCCGTGTCGTAGGTGGCCTGGAGATAGCCGTTCTCGTCGATCTCAAGCGCGGTCAGGTTGCCGACGGGTGAGCCGTTCTTGCTGACATTGGTGGGGGAAAAGCTGGCGCTGAGCTGCGTGATCCCCTGGTTGTCGCCATATCGGCCCAGATTGATGGTCATGGGGCCGTTCGCGCCGGGAACCGTCAGCAGGCCTGTTGCCGCGCTATAGGCGCCACCGGCCGCCGTCGTGACATTCGCAAGGGTGCCGCCGCCGGCCTGGCTGTTGTCGAATTCCAGCGTATAGATGCCAATCAGGGATTCGTCGGCGGGCGTGGCCGGATCGTTGATGATCGCCGAGTCGCGGATTTCCATCGTCCAGCGATTCGTCTGAGCCCCGGCAGCGCCGGTGATGTCCGGCCTGAAGGTGACGGTCATTCTTTCGGAATTGCCGAGATTGCCGAAATATTCGACCTCCATCTCGCGTTCGGTGCCGGTGGCACCGCCGACCGCTTCGCCGGCGGGCAGGTTCACGCGCAGGTTGATCCGGGTCGTCGGGTCTGCCGCGGTTTGGCTGGGACTGATCATGATCGGTTGCAGGCCGGTCGTGGAATCTCGCGGTTGGCTGGGAATCGTGCCGTCGGAGTTGGCCGGCCAGCCCATCAGCACCAGACCGGAATCGGTGCGCAGGTAGCCCTGGTCGTCGGTGCGAAACGAGCCGGTTCTGGTCATCACCAGGTCGCTTGACGTGGCCGTCCCTGAATCCAGGGATGCGGAATATATGACCGGAAGCATCCCCCGCCCTGAAATCGCAATGTCCAGCGGATGCGAGGTGGGAACCAGGTTGCCGCGCTCATCGACTATCCGGCTGGTGGCGGCGCGGACCCCGTTGGCGGTATAAAGCCCGCCGCCGCGGCCCTGGTTGATCACCATGCTTTCAAAACTGGTGTCCACCCGCTTGTAGCCATAGGTGCCGGAGTTCGCGATATTGTCGGAGATGGTGGCCAGGCGCGTCGAATTGGCGGCGAGCCCGGACACCCCGGCGCTGAGGGCAGATGAGATCGACATTTTATTGTCACCCCTGTGTGAGTCGTTTCGCGTGAAGTTTGGCGACCGGGGGTTAACATGCCGCTAACGGCGCCCTGCCGCGGCGGGTCATCTCAGTAAAATCACTTCGATCCTGTTGTTGTCCGGGTCCATTGGGTTGACCGATCGGTTGCGCCTGTCGGCGAATGCGGTGACGCGCTGGATACGCGTGGTGTCGAAACCCGCGCCCTCCAGCAGGTTGCGCAGGGCATGGGCACGGGCGTCGGACAGCGCCCAGACCGGGGATTGGATCAGCATCTCGGGGTAGGCGCGGACATGGCCGGTCAGGGCGATCTCGTTTCTGACGCGCCCCAGCACGCCCGAGAGAATACCGGCCAATTCCTTCATGGCGGGGGTCGGCTGGGCGCTGTCCCCGACGAAAAGCGGCTCGTCCATCAGGTCGGTCAGTTCGATGACCAGCCCTTCGTCCGTCATGCGGGTCACGACGTGGCGCAGCAGGTTGACCTTTTGCAGGGATTCCGCGCCGCTGCCCGTCAACTGGTCCTGGATGTGGCGAGCCATGTCCTCGAAGCCGGTATCACGCCCGTCCTGGGTGCGGGCGGCCAAACTGTCGCGCGAGGCGCCGGCACCCTTGCCGGAATTGGTCTCGGCATCCTGCACCTCGCCCCCGAAGGGACCGTCATGGCCGCTGCGGGTCGATTGGATCAGCGTCGGGTTGAAATAATCCGCCAGCCCCTGTCGCTGCTTTTCGGTGGTTGCGTTCAACAGCCACATGAGCAGGAAAAAGGCCATCATCGCAGTCACGAAATCGGCATAGGCAACCTTCCAGGCGCCGCCGTGATGGCCGGCGTCGCCCCCGCCCTGAACCTTTTTGATGATGATCGGGGCGCTGCCGCCGTTCCCGGCCATGAGCCATTCCTTTCGCTGCCTGCACGCAAGGTCAGGTGCGGGGCGGTGAAATTCCAGTTAATGGCTCAAATGCCGGCTATTTCCCTTGGGTGCTCCTGTCAGGCGGAGTTTTTATGAAGGGATATCAATCCCATCTCCGGCCGGCATCGCCGTGCGCGATGAAGTAGCCGCCGGCCGGAGCCGTGCGGAATCGTCCAAGGCCGACGAATCGGCCGCCGCCGTGGCATCTTGCGCCGGCCCCGCGCCCCTATATTCTGCCCCGATGCAGACCGAGGGCGAATATGATCTGTCCACCGGCGCGGGGCTGATCGCCTGTCCGCGCTGCGACGCGTTGCATGTCGAGCGCGAGCTGGAACCGGGCGAAACCGCCCGCTGCGTGCGCTGCAACACCGTTCTGGCCAGCCCCCGCGCCGGCGCCTTTACCCGGATCATCGCGCTGTCCCTTGCCTCGCTGGTGCTGATGGTGGGGGCGGTGTTCTTTCCCTTCCTGGAGATCTCGCGCATGGGGTTCGGCAACGAGACCTCGCTTTTCGGGGTGGCGCTGGCCTTTTCGCACGGGGCCCTGATGCCGCTGACCGTGGCGGTTCTGGGCATGATCGTCGGCCTGCCGGTGCTGCGGGCGGTGCTGCTGGTCTATACGCTGCTGCCCCTGTCGCGGAACCGGGCGCCCTATGCCCATGCCGTCCCGGCCTTTCGCCTGTCCGAGGCGCTGCGGCCCTGGTCCATGGCCGAGATATTCGTCATCGGCACCGCCATTGCGCTGGTCAAGGTCGCGGGGCTGGCGAATATCAGCCTGGGCCCGGCATTCTGGGCCTTTTGCGGGCTGATCCTGGTCAACGCCGCCAGCAACGCCTTTACCAGCGCCACCACGATCTGGGACGCCATCGAGGATGCAGGGATGGCCACCGATGGGCGCGAGATCGTGCCGGAGACGCGGGCATGAGCGCGCCCCAAGCCCCGGCGCCGGTGCTGACCGCGCATCGCGCCGGGCTGGTCGGCTGTCGCAGCTGCGGCCGGGTCTGGCCCGAATCCGAAACCACATGCCGCCGCTGCGGCGGCGCGCTGGTGCCGCCCGACCGGCGCTGCCTGAACGCGGTCTGGGCCTGGCTGGCGGCGGGGTTCGTCTTCTATATCCCGGCGAACCTGTTTCCGATGCTAAAGACCTCGACCTTCGGCGGGCTGCGCGGCAACAGCGAATCCACCATCCTCGGCGGCGTGGTCGAGCTGATGCACTATGGCAATTACGGCGTCGCGGCGATCGTCTTCCTGGCCTCGATCGTGGTGCCGATCGGCAAGTTCATCGCCATCAGCTGGCTGGCGCTGGTCGCGGGGCGCCCTGCGACCGTCCGGGCCGCGCATAAGCGCCTGCATCTTTACGAAGTGGTCGAGTTCATCGGCCGCTGGTCGATGATCGACGTGTTCATCGTGGCGATCCTGTCGGCGCTGGTGCAGCTGGGCTTCGTCGCCTCGATCCATCCGGGGCCTGCCGCGGTGTCCTTTGCGCTGTCGGTTGCCTTCACCATGCTTTCCGCGCAAAGCTTCGATCCGAGATTGATCTGGCGCGGCCTTCCGCTGCGCAGCCGCAAGGACCACGAATGACCGACAGGCCCTCGCCCGAGCGCAGCGACGCCCCCCTGAAACCCGCAGAACCCGCCCGCAAGCCCGCGGCCCGCGCCGTGCGGGCCGGGCTGCCGCTGATCTGGCTGGTGCCCATCGTGGCGCTGATCGTGACGTTGGGCGTGGGCTGGAACGCCATCGCCAGCCGTGGCACGCTGATCTCGGTCGCCTTCAAGGACGCGACCGGCATCACGCCCGGAGAGACGGCGCTGAAATTCCGCGAGATCACCGTGGGCAAGGTGGAATCGGTCCGCTTCACCGAGGATCTGCAACAGGTCGAGGTGAACATGCGCGTGGACAAGGACCTTGCGCCCTATATCGACAAGGATGCGCAGTTCTGGATCGTGCGGCCGCAGGTTTCGGCCCAGGGCATCTCGCGGCTGGATACCGTTCTGACCGGCTCTTTCGTCGAGGGTTACTGGGACAACCAGGTGGACGGTCCGCAGACCAGGTTCCAGGGCCTCGACAAGCCGCCGCTGACGAGTTTCGGCGAGAAGGGCACCTGGATCGTGCTGGCGGCCGAACGCTCGCGCGGCATGACCGAGGGCGCGCCGGTGCTGTTCCGTGGCCTGCCGGTGGGGCGGATGCAGAACCTGCGGCTTTCCGAAACCGACGAGGGCGTGCTGACCGACGTCTTCATCGCCGCGCCCTATGACGAGTTGCTGACCACGAACACGGTGTTCTGGGACACTTCGGGCTTTTCGGTCTCGCTGGGCGCGCAGGGGGTTTCGCTGAACGTGAACTCGCTGGCCTCGGTGCTTCAGGGCGGTGCGGAATTCGCCACGCTGACCTCGGGCGGGGCGCCGGTCGAGAACGGGCACGTCTTTTCCCTGCAACCCGACCGCAGCGCGGCCGAGGCGAACCTGTTTGCCGACGAAAGCAGGGCGCTGCGCTTGACCATGCTGATCGACGAGTCGGTGAAGGGGCTGGAGACCGGCGCCGACGTGCAGTTCATGGGCCTGACCGTCGGGCGCGTCACCAGGCTGGCCGCGCGTATCGTCCAGGATGCGGACGATCAGGACCGGGTCGAGCAGGAAGTGACGCTGGCCCTTACGCCCGAGCGGTTGGGCCTGTCCGGCGACGTGACGCCGGAGCAGGCGCTGGACTTCATGGCCGGCCAGGTCCGGGGCGGCCTGCGCGCCCGCCTGGCCAGCGCCGGCTTCTTCGGCACCTCGCTTCAGGTCGAGTTGGTCGAATTGCCCGATGCCGAACCGGCCGAGCTGGACCGCGAGGGCAGGCCCCATCCGATCATCCCCTCGGTTCCCGGCGACATTTCCGATTTCAGCGAGACCGCGCAGGGCTTCCTGACCCGCGTCGGCAACCTGCCCATCGAGGAAGCGCTGAAATCCGTCACCGACATGATGAACAGCGTCACCGCCATCGCCAGCAGCGAGGACACCCGCGCCATCCCCGGCGCCCTGCGCGGCACGCTGGAGGATGCGCAGGCCGCTGCCGGCGAGATCCGCCAAGTCACCACCGAACTGCGCGAATCCGGTGCCGTGGGGCAGTTGCGCCGCATGGTGGACGAGGCCGCCGCCGCAGCCGAGGCGGTCAAGCTTGCCGCCGCCGACGTGCCGGCGATGGTCGACCAGATCGATGCCGCCGCGGTCAAGATCGAGGCGGTGGATTACGCCGCCATCGGCACCGAGGCCGAGGGCATCCTCAGGGATGTGCGTGCGCTTCTGGGCACGGAGGATGCCGAGCAACTGCCCAGGAACCTGTCCGAGACGCTGAAATCCGCCTCCGGCCTGCTCAACGACCTGCGCGACGGCAATGCGGCGGGCAGCCTCAACAACGCGCTCGCCTCGGCCAGCACCGCGGCGCAGGATGTCTCGGATGCGGCGAAGCGCCTGCCGCAGCTTTCCGCGCGGCTCGAGGCGCTGGCGGCACGGGCCGATGCGGTGATCGCCGCCTATGGCGACCGCTCCAGCTTCAACAACGAGACCATCAACCTGATGCGCGAGATGCGCCGCGCCGCCAATGCCTTCGGCAGCCTTGCGCGGACCATCGAACGCAATCCGCAAGCCTTCATCCTGGGACGATAAGATGCGCCTGATCCTTGCCTCTGCCGCCTGTCTTGCCCTGCTCGGCGCCTGCTCGAACGGCGAAAAGACCGCGCGCTACCTGATCGACCCGCCGGCCACGGGCGAGCGGGTCGCCGACCGGCTGGGCACGGCGGAGCTCAAGGACGTGTCCTTGCCGGAATACGCCTCGGGCGGCGAGGTCAGCTGGCAGACCGGGGACGGGGCCGTGCGCTCGAACACGAAACAGCTCTGGGCGGACGATCCGCAGCGGGCCTTTACCCTGACGCTGGCGCGGGCGATCTCGGACCTCTCGGGCGCCACGGTGATCGCCGAGCCCTGGCCGCTGGCCGAGCCGCCGCGGCGGCGGCTGGAGGTGCGCGTCGAAAAGGCGCTGGCGCAGGCCGATGGGCTTTATCGCCTGACCGGGCGCTATTTCGTCTCGGACGAGGGGGCGGGCGGCGCCAACCAGGCGCGCAGCTTCGACATTTCCGTGCCGCTTGCCGACCAGAACCCCGCCGCCATCGCCCGCGCGCAGTCGCAGGCCATCGCCCAGCTTGCCCGCCAGATCGCCACGCTGTCCGGGCCGGGCCGGTCGATCCGCACCAGCACCGCGCCGGTGCCGCGGATCGACGACATCTTCTCGCAGCCGCTGCCGCCGCTGGAGGGCAGCTGAGCCCGGCTGCGACAGTTTGACGGCTTTCCGCAGCACCGTCCCCGCCTAGACTGCGCCCATACCGGCGGCGGAGGGCCAATGCGGACCGATCAGATCCAAGGGGTGCCGCTGCTGGCACCGCCCGGGCGGCTGAACTATCTCGACCGACAGGCGGTGCTGCTGCCCGCGCCGATCACCCCGCTGGAGGCGTGGAACCGCATTCGCAGCCAGCCCTTGCCCCTGCTGGGCCTGGCCTTTCGCATTCGCGACGCGGTGTCGGCGCGGTTCGGGGTGCGGCGCATCGGCGGGCTGGGCAAGGCGCCCAGCGATAGCGTGCGCGCCGGTCAGCGCCTGGATTTCTTTTTGGTCGAACATGCCGCGCCCGACCTGCTGGTGCTGACCGAGCGCGACCGGCACCTGGACGTGATGACCTGCATTTCGACCCAAGGGGCGGAACTGGCGATCACCTCCTCGGTGGTGACGCATAACCGTTTTGGCCGGGCCTATATGCTGGTGGTGGGACCGGCGCATCGGCTGATCGTGCGCGCCATGCTGCGCCGGCTGATGCGCGGCTAGCCCGGCCTAGCCGGCATCCGGCTCGAACTGGCCGAAGCGGCCGGCGGCAAAGACCAGCGGGTGATCGCCCGGCCCCGCCACGGTCACGCGCAGCACCCGCCCGATCAGCACCGAATGGTCGCCCGCTTCGTGCGCCGCATGGGCGGCACAGTCGAAACGCGCCGCCACGCCTGGGATCACCGGCACGCCCTCGGGGGTCAGCACCGTGTCCAGCCCCTCGAACTGGCGACCGCCGCGGGTAAAGCGCAGGCAGGTCTCCAACTGCTCCGAGCCCAGGACATGCACCGACCAGGCCCCGGCCTCGGCAAAGGCCGCGTGGCGGGCCGAGGTGCGGGCCGGGCACCACAGCACCAGCGGCGGCTCCAGCGAGACGCTGGAAAAGCTGTTCACGGTCATGCCCAGCGGTCCCTGCGGTCCGGCGGTGGTGACCACGGTGACGCCGGTGGCGAACCGCCCCAGCGCCTCGCGCAGCAGCCGTGCCTCGGCCGTGGCGGGATGGAAGGTGATCTCGTCGGCCAGCCGGTCGCGGGTCGCGGGGGGAAGACGGCTCATGTTCGCGCCCTGTCGTCGTCTGCGGGACTAGACCAGAGCGGCTCCGGCCTTTTCCCCTTTCTAGCCGCCGCGCGGCGGGGCATCAAGCTGGCTGGCGGTGCGCAGCCTGTGCGGGGTCATCGCCGCAAGCAACTGATCGTGCAGGGCGGGTGGTGCCACCACCAGCCCGTCGGCCAGCGGCCGGGCCGCGTTGAAGCGCATCGGCGCGCCGGTAAGGTCGCTTGCCACGCAGCCGGCACGGGCGGCGATCAGGCTGCCCGCCGCCACGTCCCATTCCCAGGCCGGCCGGGTGGACAGCGTGGCGTCGAACTGCCCGTCCGCCACCAGGCACAGCCGCCAGGCCAGCGAGGGGCGGAAGCCGCGCTTGAGCGGCGGCGCCACGCCGCGCCAATGCACGGGGTCGAGGCTCGGCTTGCCGGTCAGCACATGCGCGCCCTCGAACCCATGCGCCGAGGGTGCGATGGGTTTGCCGTCGCGCAGGGCCGGCCCCTCGGCCGAGGCGGCATAGGTGGTGCGCTGCGCCGGCAGATGCACCACGCCCGCGACCACCCGGTCGCCGCGCGCGATCGCCAGCGCATTGGAAAAGCCGACCTGCCCGTCGATAAAGGCGCGGGTGCCGTCGATCGGGTCGATGATGAAGCAATGCTCGGCCTGAAGCCGGGCCGGATCGTCGGCGCTTTCCTCGCTGAGCCAGCCGTAATCGGGGCGGGCGGTGCGCAGCAGGCGCTCCAGATGTGCGTTGACGGCCAGGTCGGCCTCGGTCACCGGGCCGGCGCCGTTGCCCTTGTCCCAGACCCGGGGATCGCGCCGCCAGTAGCGCAGCGCGATCTCGCCCGCCTCATGCGCGGCCTGTTCCAGCAGGGCAAGGTCACTCGCCGGCAACGGTCATTCCCTCGACCAGCAGGCTGGGCACGCGCATTGCCCGCCAATCGGGCAGGTCGCTGGCGGCGGTCATGCGCAGCAGCATGTCGCGCAGGTTGCCGGCGATGGTGCATTCGTTGACGGCATAGGCGATCTCGCCGTTCTCGACCCAGAAGCCGCCGGCGCCGCGCGAGTAATCCCCGGTCGTGCTGTTGATCGAGGCACCCAGCATCGAGGTCACGACCAGCCCGCGCCCCATCTCGCGGATCAGCTCCTCGCGCGATTTCTCGCCCGGGGTCAGCTCCAGGTTGGTCACGCCGGGCGAGGGCGGGCTGCCGGCCCCGCGCATGGCGTTGGCGGTCGATTCCATGCCCAGCTTGCGGGCGGTGGCCAGGTCCAGCGTCCAGCCCTGCAAGACGCCATCCGCCACCATCAGCCGCGGCGCGGTCGCCAGCCCCTCGCCGTCGAACAGGCGCGAGGAACCATAGCGCGGCCGGTGCGGATCCTCGCGCAGGTCGAACCCCTTGGGCAGCACCTGCTCCCCCAGCGCATCGCGCAGCCAGCTGGCGCCGCGCGCGACCGAGGCGCCGTTCACCGCCGCAACTAGATGGCCGATCAGCCCCGAGGCGACGCGCTCGTCGTAAAGGATCGGAAAGGCGCCGGTCGGGGGCTTCCTTGCGCCGCGGCGGGCGACGGTGCGAAGGGCGGCAAGCCGGCCGATCTCTTCGGGCGAGGGCATGTCGGCGGCATGGACACGGCTTTCGCCGGCCCAGTCGCGCTCCATCCCCAGCCCCTCGCCGGTGATGGCGACGGTGGACAGGCTGTGGCCGCTGCGTCCGTAGCCGGCCGAGAAGCCGTTCGTCGCCGCCAGCCACATATGCCGCTGAGAATGGCTGGCGCCGGCGGATTCGATCTGCGAGACGCCCTCGACCGCCAGCGCCGCCGCCTCGGCCCGCAGGGCCACATCCTGCAATGCTTCGGGCGTGGGCTCGGGGCTGGAATCGTAAAGGCCCAGCCGGCCGCTGTCGGTGTCGCGGGCCAGTTGCTCGGGCTCGGCAAGGCCCAGCGTGTCGTCCACCGGCGCCTCGCGCGCCATGGCGACGGCGCGGGCGGCCATTTCCTCGATGGTGCGGGCCGAGCGGTCCGAGGCCGAGACGCAGGCCTGCCGCCCGCCGACCAGAACCCGCAGCCCGATCTCGACCCCCTCGGCGCGCTCGGCATGCTCCAGATGGCCGGCCCGCACATCCACCGAGACGGCGGCGGCTTCCAGCGCCACGGCATCGGCCTGGTCGGCGCCCGCCTTGCGCGCCGCCGCCAGAAGCTGCTGCGCCAGGGCCTCGAGTCGATGGTATTCGGACATGCGGTTCACCTTCGATAAGCGCGGGGGCCGCGACGACAACGCCCGGCCCCCGCAATGCGATCCGTCAGGGCGCACCGGGCGCCGCGCCGGACGGATTACTTGATCTGCTGGCCGTTGGCAAAGATCGAGCCGTCTTCCTTGAACTCGAGCCTGGTTTCCAGCTTGTCCTCGCCCTCGGCGACCGGCTTGGCGAACATGGCCATCATCATGCGCACGCCCATGATCTGGTCCTCGGGGATCAGGCCCATGGCGCCCAGCTTGTCGATCAGCCCGTTCACGCCCTCGTAGCTGGCGTTGACCTCGCCGACCGGGGTGGTCATGTCGCCGCTTTCCGGTGCCTTCAGCGTGCCCTCGGCATTCACCTTGGCGCCAAGCGCGTTCAGCGCGAACTGGTTGATGGCGACCTCGACCGGCTCGAAGGGCTGCGGCGAGGCTTCCGCCGCGTCCATATCCTCGCTGCCGTCCTCGGGTGCCTCGTCGGCGGCGGGCGCCATGCTGGCCGGGTCGAAGATGTCCTTGGTCACCTTGATCTGCCCGGTCACGTCGATGTCCAGCGAGGCCGGGTCGCGCGGCAGCTGGCCCTGCGCGTCGAACAGGTTCCAGATCGCATCGCCCAGCGTCAGGCCGGCCAGCGAATAGGCGAACTTGAAGGGCTGTGCCTCGTCGGACTGCATCACCGGCAGTTGCATGTCGAAGCTGCCGCTTTCGATCGCGTAGTTGATCGGGAAGGGCATGTCGCTGCTGGTCAGCTCGAAGCTGCCGGCGTCCGAGCCCGCCTGATAGGCCATGCCGTCCTGCGACAGCGCATAGCTCAGCTCGAAGCCCTTGCCGTCGTATTTGCCGGCGCCGCTGGTCGGCTGCTCGTTCTCGTCCGTGCCGGCAAAGTCGAAGTTGGCGACCAGCGCGCCGGATTTCAGCACGCCGCTCATGGCAAGCCCGGCCTTCAGCGCGGCGTTCATGTCCTCCTCGATCTTGGTGCCGTCGGGGACGGCCATCTCGCCGGTGGTTTCCAGATCGCTGAGGCTGCCCTCGAACTTGACGGTGCCGCCTTCCTCGCTGCTCACATCGCCCGAGAAGGTGATCGCGCCCGATTTCATCGCATAGTCGTATTTCGCGGGCGAGCCGGCGACGATGTGGAAGGTGCCGGTCGAATCCGCCACGCCGACCTTGATCGGCAGCGGGGTTTCCTTGTCGCCGCTCTTGATCGTGGTCAGGGTGAAATCCATCGTGGGATAGTCGAACTCATGCGTCATGTCCTCGGGCGCGCCCGAGGTGACGATGACGTTGCCCGGCATGTCCACGGTAAAGGGCAGGCTGTAGCTTTCCCCGTCGGGATCGGTGCCTTGCGCCTCGCCGGTCATCTGGTCGGCGAAGACGGTCTTGACCTTGCCGTCGCCGCTGTCGCTCAGCGTGACCTGGGGGATGCTGAAGCTGACCTGGCTGTCGGGCACGCCGCCGCTGATGGCGATGTCGCTGAGGGTCAGCGTATCGCCGGCCTTGTCGCGCTTGCCCTCGGTCACGGTATAGCCAAGCGATTGGTAGTAATCCACCCAGGACTGCCACACCTGTTCCGAAGTCACGTCGGCGAAGGCCGGGGCGGTCATCGCGGCAAGCGCCAGGGCAGAGCTTGTCAGTCGCAGGTTCATTTCATAACACCTTTTCGGCGAGAATTGCATAAGAAACACCAACCCGGCTTTTGCCACAGCCAGCGCGCGGGTCCAAGGAGGGAATGATGATCGCAAGGGAATTCGTCGGCGGAATCGGCCGCATCACCATTGCGCGCCCGGCCAAGGCGAACTCGCTGACCGGCGCCATGCTGGCCGACCTGACGGCGGCCTTCGACGCCCTTGCCGCCGAGCCCGGCCTGCGCGCCGTGATCCTGACCGGCGAGGGCGCGGTGTTTTCCGCCGGGGCCGATCTGGACGAGGCCCGTGCCGGGCTGGCCCTGTCCCCGGAATGGGAGCGGCTGTCCGCCCGCGTCGCCTCGATGCCCTGCCTGACCATCGCCGCGCTGAACGGCACGGCGGCGGGCGGATCGCTGGGCATGGTGCTGGCCTGCGATTTGCGGCTGGCGGTGCCGGGGGCGAAAATCTTCTATCCGGTCATGCGCTTGGGCTTCCTGCCCCAGCCCAGCGACCCGGTGCGGCTGCGCGCGCTGGTCGGGCCGTCGCGCGCCAGGATGATCCTGATGGCCGGCCAGAAGATCCCCGCCGAAGAGGCGCTGGCCTGGGGCCTGATCGACCGGCTGGTCGCGCCCGAGGCACTGCTGGACGAGGCCGCGGCACTGGCCGGCGACGCCTGCGCGGCCGATGCCGGCCACATCGCGGCGATCAAGCGGATGCTGGACTGACGCCTCCGCCTGGCGCCCGCCTGCAGCGCGGCGGGCGGGGATTCAGTCGCGAAATGCGGTGTGACGTTGCGTCACAGCACGGCCTTCAGGCATAGGCCGACTGTTTGCCGAAATGCGTGCAGAGCATGTAATAGACCACCGCGCGATACTTGTTGCGGTTCGAGCTGCCGTATTTCGCCACGACATCGTCGATGGCCGCGGAAAGCTCGGGGCCGTCCGGCAGGCCCAGTTTCTTCACCAGGTAGCTGGTCCTGATGCGCTCGAGTTCGGTCTTGTCCGACCCGGCCACGGTCTCGCCGTCGGCATTGTAGATCGAAGGCCCGCAGCCGATGACCACCTTGGTCAGCAACTCCATGTCGGGCGTGACGCCCAGCTTTTCCTTCATGTCGGCGGCGTATTTGGCGATCAGATCGTCGCGCTTGCTCATTGCTCTGTCCCCTTCGGATTGGTCATCCGAGGGAAAGCCTAGCGCCGGGCGGGCAAATATCAACTGAAACTGCGCACCTACGGCGCGGCATCCTGTCCTGCGAAGGCTGGGGCCAGCACCTGGGCGATCCGGGCGCCCTCTTCGGCCGGCAGTTGCGGCGGCGCCGAAAAGCTGCCGATGCCGTCCTGCAGATAGGCCTGGGACGAGACGTCGTGCACATGATGCATCGGGACGACATGCGCATGGGCATGGGCGACATGGATGCCGGTATAGAACAGCGCCACCCGCTCGACCGCGTAGATCGTCTTCATCTGCCGGGCGAGGCGCTGCGCCCAGGAGGTGATCCGGGTGGCAAGATCTTCGGGCAGGTCCTCGAACCAGGGATAATGCCGCTTGGGGATGATCAGGCAATGGCCGGGGCGGATGGGATGCAGATCCAGAAAGGCCAGGATCTCGTCGTCCTCATGGACCCGGTGCGCCGGCAATTCGCCGCGTGCGATGCGGCAGAACAGGCAATCGTCTGACATCTGGCAACCCTCTTGCCGCTATGCGGCGCAGGCCCCGGGGTGCCCGGGACCCGCGCAAATGCTCAGTAACGGTAATGCTCCGCCTTGAACGGCCCTTCCGGGGTCACGCCGATGTAATCGGCCTGTTCCCGGCTGAGCTTGGTCAGCTTGACGCCGATCTTGTCCAGATGCAGCCGGGCGACCTTTTCGTCCAGCGCCTTGGGCAGGATATAGACCCCCGGCGCATATTCGTCGTTCTTGGTCCACAGCTCGATCTGGGCCAGAACCTGGTTGGTGAAGCTTGCCGACATCACGAAGCTGGGATGCCCGGTCGCGTTGCCCAGGTTCAGCAGCCGGCCTTCGGACAGCAGGATGATGCGATTGCCCGAGGGCATCTCGATCATGTCCACCTGTTCCTTGACGTTGGTCCATTTGTGGTTGCGCAGCGCCGCGACCTGGATCTCGTTGTCGAAATGGCCGATATTGCCGACGATGGCCATGTCCTTCATCTCGCGCATGTGCTCGATGCGGATCACGTCCTTGTTGCCGGTGGTTGAGACGAAGATGTCGGCGGTTGCGACCACATCCTCCAGCAGCACCACCTCGAACCCGTCCATGGCGGCTTGCAGCGCGCAGATCGGATCGACCTCGGTCACCTTGACGCGTGCGCCGGCGCCGCGCAGCGACGCGGCCGAGCCCTTGCCCACGTCGCCATAGCCGCAGACCACCGCGACCTTGCCGGCCATCATCACGTCGGTGGCGCGGCGGATGCCGTCGACCAGCGATTCCTTGCAGCCGTACTTGTTGTCGAATTTCGACTTGGTGACGCTGTCGTTCACGTTGATCGCCGGGAAGGGCAAGAGCCCCTTCTTGTGCAGGTCGTAAAGCCGATGCACGCCGGTCGTGGTTTCCTCGCTGACGCCCCGGATCGCATCGCGCTGCCTGGTGAACCAGCCGGGCGAGGCTTCCAGCCGCTTGCGGATCTGGGCGAACAGCGCCTCTTCCTCCTCGCTGGTGGGCACGTCGATCAGCCCGGTTTCGCCGGCCTCGACGCGCGCGCCCAGCAGCACATACATGGTCGCGTCGCCGCCATCGTCCAGGATCATGTTCGCCGGACCTTCCGCGAACTGGAAGATCTGGTCGGTATAGGACCAGTATTCCGGCAGCGTCTCGCCCTTGACGGCAAAGACCGGGATGCCGGCTTTCGCAATGGCCGCCGCCGCATGGTCCTGGGTCGAGAAGATGTTGCAGGACGCCCAGCGGACCTCGGCCCCCAGCGCCACCAGCGTCTCGATCAGCACGGCGGTCTGCACCGTCATGTGCAGGCTGCCGGCGATGCGGGCGCCCTTCAGCGGCTTCGCCTCGCCGTATTCCGCGCGCAGCGCCATCAGGCCGGGCATCTCGGTTTCGGCGATGTCCAGTTCCTTGCGGCCGTAATCGGCCAGGGCGATGTCTCGGATGATGGAATCGGTCATGGGGCCCTCGCGCCTTGTGCTGTCGGCGCGGCCTTACCATTCCCGGCGCGGTCCTGCAAACCCAAGCGGTCAGCCGTTGAAACCCGCCTTGACGAAGAACACCTGCGGGCTGGTCGCATCGCTGAACCCGATCCCCGAGGCGATCACGCAGCTTGTCGCATCCGGCCGCTCGAACACCACCGTCCAGGTGCCCAGCACGTCCGAGCCCCACAGCGTGACGCCATCGGTCCCGGTGGCGATGCGGGCCTCGCCGAAATCATGGCTCAGGGTCTGCTCCAGATCGGCCTTGTGCTCGCACCAGGGCTGGTCGTCCACCGCGTCCTCGGACAGCGGCAGGGTGCGCGCCACCTCGCGGACGGCGCGCGGGTCCATGCCGGCGATGGCGGACCATCCGCGCGGATCGGCCATGTTCTCCTCGCGGGTCTGGATCGACGCCTGCGCGGATTGGCCGGGCAGGGCCAGCAGCACCGCCAGCAGGGCGGGTGCGATGCGGGGGGCCAGGGTCATGTTCATTGCCTCAACCTTTCGCTTGCGCGGGTGATCGACGGAAAAACCCGCGCCGACCCGCCGGGGTTCCCGAAAAGTTCTGGCAGGGATGCGAATGTGAGCGCTAGCAGGATCGTGCCGGATGGCTTAGAAGGGCCCGAACGAGGCTACGCGGCAAAGGGGGGGGAAGGCATGGCGATCCTGTTGGCGGATGTGGGCGGCACCAATGCGCGGATGGCGCTGGCGCGGGACGGCGCGCTTGCGTCCGGGACCATCACCCGGTTTCGCGGCGACGACCATGCCAGCTTCGACGAGGTGGTGACGAAGTTCCTGGCCCAGCAGGGCAGCCCGCGGATCGACGCGGTCTGCGTCGCCGTCGCCGGCCCGGTCTGGGGTGACGAGGCGCGGCTGACCAATCGCGACTGGACCTTTTCCGAGGCGCGGCTTTGCGCGCTGTCCGGCGCCCCGCGCGCCCGGCTGATCAACGACCTGACCGCCCTGGGCTATGCCACGCCCGCGCTGGACGGCGAGGCGGCGGGTTTCCTGCGCGCGGCGCCCGAGGGTGCGTTGTCGAACGGCCAGCGGCTGGTGGTGAATGCCGGCACCGGCTTCAACGTCTGCGCGGTCAAGGTGCTGCCGGACGGCGGGATCGCCTGCCTCGAGGCCGAGGAAGGCCATACCCGCCTGCCGCTTTCGGTGGCCGATCCGCTGGCCGAGGCACTGGGCGATGCCGGCCGTGCGATTGATTCGGTCGAGGAGCTGTTCGCCGGCCGCGGCCTTGCCCGGCTGCACGCGCTGCGCATGGGCACGCCGCAGGGCCGGGCCGAAACCGTGGTTGCCGCCGCCGCCGAAGGCGATGGCGCGGCCGAGGAAACGCTGGCGCTTTATGCCCGGCTGTTCGGGCTCCTCTGCCGCGAACTTGCCTTGCGATTCATGCCGATGGACGGGATGTTCCTGGCCGGCAGTGTCGCCCGCTCCTGTACCGATCGGTTCGAAATTTTCGAGCGCGCCTTCCTCTCCGACCCGCTGATGGCGCGGATTCCGCAGGCGGTCCCGGTCGGCGTGATCCGCGACGACATGGCCGCGCTGCATGGCTGTCTGGCCGCAATCCGCTGAAAATCGCCCGAATTCGGGCTGCTGCGCTGGATTTTGTTAACGCGGCCTGCGATGCTTCCGGCAAAACCGCCAGAAGCAGGGCAATCAGGCAATGAAAAGCTGGATCAAGGCAGGAACGGCTGCCGTAATCGTGCTGGGAACCGGCGCGGGCATGGTCTGGGCGCAGTCCTCGGGCTCGCCTTCCTCCTCGCCCTTTTCGGGCTGGTTCGGCAGGGACAGCAATGACGGCTCGCCCGTCAACCTGGATTTCCAGGTCGATGGCGGCGACGACGATCTGCTTCCGGCGATCCGGCAAACCTCGCTTCTGGTCAGCGCGCAGGACGAGGGGCGGGTGACCGGGCAGGACATCCTGGCTGCCGCGCGGGGCGATTACGCCCGCATCCTGGGCGTGCTTTACGATCAGGGCTATTATTCGGGCATCATCGACATCTCGCTGGACGGGGTCGAGGCGGCCAGCATCGCACCGCTGGACGCGCCGAAGGTGGTGCAGAAGGTGGTGGTCTCGGTCCAGCCGGGGCCGCGCTTTCGCTACAGCCGCGCCGAGATCGCGCCGGTGGCGCCGGGGACCGAGCTGCCGCGCGGCTATCGGCGGGGCGAGGTCGCCCGCACCGGCGACATGAAGAACGCCGCGACCTCGGGCGTTGCCGGCTGGCGCGATGTCGGCCATGCCAAGGCCGAGGTGGCCGAGACCGAGATCATCGCCGATCACGCCACCAACCTGATCGACAGCCGCATCCGCCTGGCGCCTGGCCCCGAACTGCGCTTCGGCCAGCTGACCATTCGCGGCTACCAGCGCATGGACCCGCGCCGGCTGCGCAAGATCGCCGGTTTCCCCGAGGGCGAGCGCTTCGATCCCGAAAAGCTCGACGACGTGCGCAAGCGCCTGCGCCGCTCGGGCGTGTTCTCGGCCATCACCCTGACCGAGGCCGACCAGATCGGCCCCGGCAATACGCTGGACGTCGACCTGCTGGTGGCCGAGCAAAAGCTGCGCCGGCTGGGCGCGGGTTTCGAATATTCCAACACCGACGGACTGTCGCTGACCGGCTACTGGATCAACCGCAACCTGTTCCGCGGCGGCGAGCGGCTGCGCGTCGATGCCAGCATCTCGGATATCGGCGGCGATACCGGGCGCGACTACAGCCTGGGGCTGCGCGTCGACCGGCCGGCCACCATCACCGCCGACACCACCGGATATGTGCTGGCCAAGGTCGAAAGCCTTCAGGAAGAGGATTACGACCTCAAGTCCGGCACCTTCGGCCTGGGGTTCACCTGGATTCCCAGCGACGAACTGACGGCCGACATCGCCCTGCAATACCGGGCGCTGCGCGTCGACGACGATAGCGGCCGCACCAATTTCCGGCTGTTCGCCCTGCCGACCCTGGTCACCTGGGACAAGCGGGACGAGCCGAACGACGCCAAGCGCGGCTATTGGCTGTCGGGGGGCATCACCCCCTTTGTCGGCCTGCAGGACGAGACCGGCTCGGGTGCGCAGATATTGGCCGAGGGTCGGGCCTATTACAGCTTCGGCACCGAGGACCGCTTCACGCTGGCCGGCCGGGCGCGGCTGGGCACCGTGGTCGGCCCAGAGATCGAGGAAACCCCGCGCGACTATCTGTTCTGGTCCGGCGGCGGCGGCACGGTGCGCGGCCATTCCTATGAATCGCTGGGCGTCGAGGTCATCCAGGGCCCCGACGGCCCGGTCAGGACCGGCGGCATGTCCATCGTCACCCTGACCGCCGAGGCCCGCATCCAGGTCCGCGAGCGTATCGGTCTGGCGCTTTTCGCCGATGCAGGCCGGGTCTGGGAGGACAGCAGCTGGTCCGGCGCCAGCGGCTGGCAGGCCGGGGCCGGCGCGGGCATCCGCTACAAGACCCCCATCGGCCCGATGCGCTTCGACATCGCCACCCCGGTCGGCGGCGGCGATGGCGACGAGGGCGGGGTGCAGGTCTATATCGGTCTGGGGCAGGCGTTCTGATGCGTGATCTGGCTTATCGTCTCGTTGTCGCACTCGGCCTGGCCTTGGCCGTTCCTCTGGCCGCGCTGGCGCAGGACACCGCTGCCGAGATCTCGCAGGAGGTCGAGGACGACCGCGGCTTCATCACCCGCTTCCTCGAGGAAAAGCTGTCCGGTGCCGGGCGGCAGGTGGTGATCGAGGGGTTCCGCGGCGCGCTTTCCTCGCGCGCGACCTTCGACCGCATGACCATCGCCGATGACGACGGGGTCTGGATCACGCTGGAAAACGGCGCGATGCAATGGACCCGCTCGGCGCTTTTGTCCCGGCGGGTCGAGATCAACGAGCTTTCGGCCGAGCGCATCATCCTGCCGCGCCTGCCGGGTGGCGGCGACAGCGCACCGCAGGCCGAGGCGCGGGAGTTTTCCCTGCCGCAACTGCCGGTGGGGGTGAACATCGATCGCATCGCCGTCGAACGGGTGGAACTGGGCCAGCCGATCATCGGGCAAGAGGCGGTGATCGCGATCGACGGCTCGATGAACCTGTCGGGCGGCGAGGGCGAGACCAAGCTGACCATCAACCGCGTGGACGGGCCGCGCGGCGAGTTTGCGCTGGATACGAGCTTTTCCAACGAAACGCGGGTTCTGCGCCTGGACCTCAAGCTGGACGAGGATCGCGACGGGCTGTTCGCCAATATCGTCAAGCTGCACGACCGACCCGCCGTCCGCGCCGAGATCGCGGGCGAAGGGCCGATGTCGGACTTCAACGCCAACATCCAGCTTGCGACCGACGGCCAGCCGCGCGTGACCGGCATCGTCTCGGTCGATGCGGCCGAGCGCGACGGCGCCCCCGGCACTGCCTTCCGCGCCGAACTTGGCGGCGACGTGGCCGCGCTTGTCCCGCCGCAGCATCGCGCCTTTTTCGGCACGCAATCCCAGCTTCTGGCCGAGGGCTGGCGCGGGCAGGACGGCCGGCTGGTCATCCCCTCGCTGCGGCTGGCGACCGAGGCGCTGCGGCTGGACGGCAACCTTGCCACCACCAGTCGCGGCGCGCCGGAAAGCGCGCATCTGACGCTGCTGCTGGGCGAGGACGCTGGCGCCACGCAATTGCCGGTGCGGCTGCCCTGGGCCGACCGGCCGACCACCGTGCGCTCGGGCAGCCTGCGGCTGGATTACGACGCGGCGCAGGGCTCGGGCTGGGTGCTCAAGGGCGTGGTGGGCGATATCGTTCGCGACGACGTTGCGCTTTCCGAATTGCGGATGGACGGGCGCGGCCGTATCGCGCTGACCCCCGAGCAGGCGCTGGAAGAGGTGCGCGGCTGGATCGCCTTCGGCATGGACGACCTGGCGCCGGCCGATCCGGGCATGGCGCAGGCCCTGGGCCGGACGCTGAACGGCGGCCTGAACTTTGCCTTCACCCCCGGCAATGCGCTGCAGCTTTGGGGCATGAACATCAACGGCGAGGATTTCGGCTTCAAGGGCGAGACGACCGTTTCGGGCCTGCGCTCGGGCATCACGCTGTCGGGCGACATCACCGCGCAGCATCGCAATGTCGGCCGCTTCTCGACCCTGGCCGGGCGCGAGCTTGGCGGCACCGCCGATGCCCATATCAAGGGCCGCTATGCGCTGCTGGGCAAGGGCTTCGATGTCGAGGCGCAGGTCCTGGGCAACGACATCCGCATCGGCCAGGACCATGCCGACCGCATGCTGGCCGGCCAGTCGCGCATCGAGCTCAGCGCCCGGCGTGACACCTCGGGCATCAACCTGCGCAAGCTGACGGTGAACGCCCAGAACCTGACGGCCGAGGCGCAGGGCCGGCTGGACAGCTATTCCAGCACCCTGACCGCAACCATCGCCATGCCCGACCTGTCTGTCGCCGACCCGGATTTTTCGGGCAGCGTCCGCACCGAGGCCCGCGTCACCGGCGCTGCCGGCACGCGCAAGATCACCCTGACCGGCAAGGCGCAGGACCTCGTCACCGGCATTGCCGAGCTCGACGGTGCGCTGAAGGGCGAAACCGACCTGCTGGTCGAGGCCGCCGAGGCGCAGGGCAGTTTCGAGGTGCAGACCTTCCGGCTGACCAATCCGCAGCTTGATGCGCAGGGCCGGGGCAATTTCGCCAAGGGTGCAATGGATGCCGCGCTGGACCTGTCGATGCCCGACCTTGCGGTGCTGGGGCGCGGCTTCTCGGGCGGGTTGACCGCCGAGGCGACGGCGGTGGAACAGGACGGCGTTCGCCGGATTGAGCTGACCGGGCGCGGCACCGAACTGCGCTTCGGCCAGCAGGACGTCGACGGCGCGCTGACCGGCGTGACCGACCTGCGCCTTTCGGCCGAGCAGCGCGGCGACGAGATCGCCGTGCATGATTTCAACCTGACCAACCAGCAGATGCTGGCGACTGCGCAGGGCCGCATCGCGCCCAGCGGCACCAACATGACCGGCCGGGTCGAGGTAAGGTCGCTGGCCAGCTTCGGCCGCGGCTGGCGCGGTGCGCTGAACGCGCAGGGCAGCTTCAAGGACGACGGTTCGGGCGCGCGGCGGCTGGACGTGACCGGCACCGGCACCGACCTGTCCTTTGGCCAGGCACAAGTCGATGGCGCGCTGGCGGGCGAGACCCGGCTGGCGCTGCACGGGGTCGAGCGCGACGGCGTGTTTTCCATCGAGACCGCCACGGTCGAGAACCCGCGCCTGAACATTGGCGCCGAGGGCCGCGTGGGCCAGGGCGCGACCGACCTGACCGCGACGCTGCGTGCGGACGACCTGCGCTTTCTTGGCCGCGGCTTCCGGGGCGCGGTCAGCGCCTCGGGCCATGTCGTGGACCAGCAGGGGGGCGGGCGTCAGATCACCGCCAACGGTTCGGCGCGCGGGCTGGGCGTGGGCAATCCGCAGGCCGATGCCGTGCTGGCGGGCGAGACCAGCTTCGACCTCGACGCCGCGCAGCGCCCCGATGGCAGCCTGACCGTCAGCCGGCTGCGCGCCGGCAACGGCCAGTTCAGCATTACCGGCGACGGCAACCCGACCGAGGGGCTGAACCTCGATGCCCGGCTGAACGACCTGGGCCTTGTGGTGCCGGGCTTTCCTGGGCCGGCCACCGTTGCCGGCACCATCCGCAACACCGGCCGCGCCTATGACGTGAACCTGACCGCGACCGGGCCGGGCAATACCCAGGCAAGGGTGACCGGCACGGCGGCGACGGATCTGTCCACTGCCGATATCACGGTCAGCGGCAGCAGCAATGCCGCCGCGGCGAATCCCTTCCTGCGCACCCGCTCGGTCGAGGGGCCGCTGAGCTTCGATCTGCGCCTGAACGGCCGGCCGGCGCTGGAATCGCTGTCGGGCCGGGTGGCGCTGACGAATGGCCGGCTGGCCGAGCCGCGCTTCGGCCTGGCTGTCGGCAGCCTGAACGCCAATGCCGATTTCAACGCCGGCCGCATCGCCGTCGATCTGCGCGGCGCGGTCGAGGCCGGAGGGACCATCACCGTCAGCGGTCCGGTCAGCCTGGTGGGCGACCGGCAGATGAACCTGGACGTGCGGCTGTCCGACGTGGTGCTGCGCGACCCGAACCTTTACCAGACGCTGGTGAACGGCGCGATCAACGTCGCGGGCACGGTGGGGCAGGGGCCGCTGGTCTCGGGCCGCATCGATGTCGGCCATACCGAATTGCGCATCCCCTCGACCGGGCTGGGCGGCGCCAAGGCGATCCCGGACATCATCCACCGTTCCGAACGCCCGCCGCAGCGCCAGACCCGCGCCAAGGCCGGGCTGCTGGAATATCCCAGCGAAGCCTCGCGCCAGGCCGGTATGGCCGCACCGCCGGCGACGCCGCCGGCCAATCCCGCGCGGTTCGACCTGCTGATCTCGGCCCCTTCGCAGGTCTTTGTCCGCGGTCGCGGCGTCGATGCCGAACTGGGCGGCGAGTTGCGCCTGACCGGCAATGCCCGCCAGCCCATTCCCATCGGCCAGCTGGAACTGATCCGCGGCCGGGTCGACCTGCTGGGCAAGCGCTTCGACATGACCGAGGGGCTGATCGAATTGCAGGGCAGCCTGATCCCGGTGATCCGGCTGGTGGCCGAGACGGTGCAGGACGGCATCACAACCCGCATCATCATCGACGGCGAGGCGCAGGATCCCGAGATCACCTTTGAATCCTCGCCCGAGATGCCGCAGGAAGAGGTGCTGTCGCAACTGCTCTTCGGCCGCGGCCTCGACAATATCAGCGCCTTGCAGGCCGCGCAGCTGGCCAGCGCCGTCGCGACGCTGGCCGGGCGCGGCGGCGAGGGGATCGTCGGGCGGCTGCGCGCCTCGACCGGGCTCGACGACCTGGACCTGGCCACGGACGATCAGGGCAACGTCTCGGTCCGGGCGGGCAAGTATCTATCCGAGAACCTCTATACCGACGTGCAGGTCGGCGGCGACGGCAAGACCAAGCTGAACCTGAACCTGGACATTTCCCAGACCCTGACCGCCCGTGGCTCGGTGGACAGCGAGGGCGAAAGCACCATCGGCCTGTTCTACGAACGCGACTACTGACCCCGGCCCCGCAAAGGCCGCAGCAATGGACCCCGCCCGCAGCCGCGCGGCGGGGTCTTGAATACCTGCGACAGTTTTATTAGCTAGCTAATGAAATTTGCGAAAACAGCGGAAGCACCCATGCCAGACCGTCCCTTCACGCTTGTGGAAACGCTGATCGAACTGACCCGGGCGCTGCGTGCGGCCTTTGAGCAGCGCGTCGAACGGCACGGGCTGACCTATGCGCGCGCCCGGTTGCTGACCACCATCGGCCGCCACGAGGGCGCAAGCCAAGCCGAACTGGCCGCGATTCTGGGTATCGAGACCCCGACGCTGAAGCGCCTTCTGGACGCGCTGGAGGACCAGGGTCTGGCCGAGCGCCGCCCGATCCCCGAGGACGCGCGCAAGCACGCCATCCATCTGACCGAGGCGGCGCGGATCGAGCCCCTGCTGGGCTTTCGCGCCGAGGTCGATACCGCGCTGGCCGAAGGCATCACGCCCGAGGATCTGGTGGTGACGCGCCGGACATTGGCGCGGATGGCGCAGAATGTGGACAGGCTGAGGCAGGCATGAGCCAATCCCCGGCCGGCCCCGCGGCGCCTGTGCCCGCGTCCGCAGCCCCGGCTGCGCCGCCCTTCGTGCCGATGTCCTGGCCGGCCACGCTGGGCTATATCGGCGCCTCGATCACCATCGGGCTGACGCAGGGACTGGCGCAAGGCTTCGTCAGCACCAATATCCCGCAGATCGCCGGGGATCTGGGCGCCACCACCACGCAGGCGACCTGGCTGATGGCGGCGTTCATGATCCCGCGCGCCTCGATGCCTCTTTTGCTGATCAAGATCCGCACGCAATTCGGCCTGCGCCGCTTTGCCGAGGTTGCCATCCTGGTCTATCTGGCGGTTTCGCTGGCGGCCTTTGCCATCTCGGACCTGCGCTCGGCGGTGGCGGTGCAGTTCTTTGCCGGCATGGCCTCGGCTCCGCTGTCCACGCTGGCCTTCATGTATATGCTCGAGCCGCTGCCGCCCCAGTGGAAGATGCGGCTGGGACTGCCCATGGTGCTGGCCACGGTCGCCACCGGGCCCATGCTGGCGCGGGTGATCTCGCCGGCGCTGATGGGCGATCACGGCTGGGACGGGCTGCATTTCATGGCGCTGGGGCTGGCGGCGGTCTCGCTGGGGCTGGTCTATGCCCTGCCGCTGACCTCGGCCCCGCGCGTCAAGGTGATCGCGGCCATGGACCTGGTCAGCTGGCTGCTGATCGCCACCGGATTCGGTGGGCTGACGGTCGCCTTCGTCATGGGCTCGCTTCATTGGTGGACGGATGCGGACTGGCTGGGCTGGGTTCTGGCGCTGGCCATCGTGGCGCTGACGCTGGCCGTGGTGATCGAGTTGCACCGCAAGGCGCCGCTTCTGGACATCCGCTGGCTCGTCAGCCCGGCCATGCTGCACCTGACGGCGACATTGCTGATCTTTCGGCTGGTGCTGTCCGAGCAAAGCTCGGGCGCACCGCGCATGTTCCAGGTGCTGGGCGTGACGCAGGACCAGCTGGTGCCGCTTTTCGCGCTGATCTCGGCCGCGACGGTGCTGGGCGGGCTGGCGCTGATCCCCTTCATGAAGCCCGAGCGCGTGCCGCTGTTCCATGTCATCGCGCTGGTGCTGATCGCCGCCGGCGCCTTCATGGACAGCCATGCCACCATGGACACCCGGCCGGCGCAGATGATGCTGAGCCAGGCGATGATCGCCTTTGCCGGCTCGTTCTTCCTGGCGCCGGCGATGATGCGCGGGCTACTTTCGGCCCTGGCGCGCGGGCCGAACTACATCCTGTCCTTCGTCATCGTCTTTCTGTCCACGCAATCGCTGGGCGGGGCCATCGGCTCGGGCCTGTTCTCGACCTTCATCAACCACCGGCAGGTGCTGCATCTGCAGGTGCTGCGCGAGGAACTGGTCGCTGCCGACCCGCTGACCGCGGCCGAGATCGCGCAGCGCAGCATGGCGCTGGCGCCGCAGATCGCCGATGTGGCGCAGCGCAACGCGCAGGCGGTGGCCCAGATCGCGCAGGATGCCGGCGTGCAGGCCTATGTCATGGCCTATAACGATGCCTATTTCCTGACCTTCCTGGTGGCGGCGGCGGCGCTTTGCGCGCTGCTCCTGCACCTGTTCCGCGACTGGCTGGCGGCGCGCATCAAGCCGCTCTCCTCCAGCACCCCAACCCATTCCGAGCCCAAGACATGACCAAGAACCACCTTATCCCGACGCTGATTGCCCTGGCGGCCGGCCTGGCCGGCCTGTTGATCGTGCTTTACGCCTGGCACCTGCCGCCATTCCGTCCGGCGCATCCGCAGACCGAGAACGCCTATATCCGCGGCCAGCTGACCACCATCGCGCCGCAGCTTTCCGGCTATGTCGCGGCAGTCGAGGTGCGGGACTTCCAGCCCGTGACCCGCGACCAGGTCATCGCCCGCATCGACGACCGGCAATATCGCCAGAAGCTTGCGCAGGCCCAGGCCGTGCAGCAAGGCGCCGAAGCGGCGCTGGAGATCCAGAGCCAGGGCGTCCATTCCGCCCGGGCCAGCCTGCAATCGGCCCAGGCCGCGCTGACGGCGGCACAGGCGGCGCGGGATACGGCGGGATCGACCTGGGACCGCGCGCAGGCCCTGCAATCGCGCGGCGTCACGGCGCAAAGCTCGGCCGACCAGACCGAGCTGGCGCTGCGTCAGGCCGAAGCCGCCGTCACCCAAGCCGAAAGCGCCATCGCGGTCGCACGCGAGAACGTCAAGGGCGCCGAGGTGGGGCTGGCCGCGAAACGCGCCGAGATCGCCTCGGCCAAGGCGGCGGTGGAACTGGCGCGGATCGACCTGGACAACACGGTGATCCGCGCGCCATCGGACGGCCGGCTGGGCCAGGTCGGCGTGCGCGTCGGCCAATATGTCACCGCCGGCACGGCGCTGGTCAGCCATGTCGGCCCCGAGGTCTGGGTCATCGCCAATTTCCGCGAGACCGAGTTGCACGGCATCCGCATCGGCGACCGCGCCACCTTCACCGTGGACGCCATGCAGCACCGCTCCTTCACCGGGCGGGTCGAGGCGTTCTCGCCTGCCACGGCCTCGGAATTCAGCCTGTTGTCCGCGTCCAATGCCACGGGCAACTTCACCAAGGTCGCGCAACGCCTGCCGGTGCGCATCGCGATCGATCCGGGGCAGGAGATGGCCGAGTATCTGGAGCCGGGCCTGTCGGTGGTGGTGACGGTGGACGAGGGTTCGGGCGCCGACCGTTCGGCCCAGGCCCGGCCGATCATGGGGCATGAGGGCTGATTCAGCCCGACGGAAGCGGCCTTGCGCCCGCCCGCCTTGCCCGCTACCCGTTGCGGGCAAGGGCAAGCCCGCTTCCGCCAGCCCATCGACGGACCGGAGGCGACGATGCAGATTCCCCTTTCCCGACGCAGCCTTCTGGCGGCATCGCTGATCGCCATGGCCGGCGGCATGGCGCGGGCGCAGGATCGCCGGCCGCGCGGGCTGGAGCCGGCCGAGCGGATCGACCATCCCCGTGCCAGCCATTTCGACCTTGGCCCGGCCAAGGCGCCCTGGCGCATCTTTCTGGGCCTGCCGCAGGCCCCGGCGCCGCAGGGCGGCTATTCCGCGATTCTGGCGCTGGACGGCAACGCAACCTTTCCGATCCTGTGGCATCTGCGCGAAAGGCTGGCGCCCGAGGCGCCGGTGGCGCTGGTCGGCATCGGCTATCCGGTCGAGACCCGCTTCGATCCCGCCCGCCGCTGGTTCGACCTGACCTCGCCCGGCAAGCAGCCGGTGCCGGCGCAAGACGGGTTGCGCGGCCCCGGTGATCGTCCGACCGGCGGACAGGACGCCTTTCTCCAGATGATCGCGGCGCAACTGCTGCCCGAACTCGGCCGCCGCCTGCCGCTGGATGCCGGCGACCTGACGCTGTTCGGCCATTCTTTGGGCGGGTTGTTCGTGCTGAATGCGCTGTTCACCCAACCAGGGCTTTTCGCCCGCTATGCCGCTGCCGATCCCTCGACCTGGTGGAACGCCGGCGAGCCCCTGCGCGAGGCCCGCGCCTTTCGCGGCGGCATCATGGCGGCGGGCGGGCGGCTGGAGCCGGCGGTGCCGCTGCTGATCGCCAATTCGGCCGGGCGCGCCTCGGCCCCGGCCGTGCCGCCGCCGATCGTGACCCTGCTGTCGGGCATTCCGGGGCTCGACCTCATCCACCGGCCCCATCCTGCGGAAAACCACGGCTCGCTCATCGGCCCCGCGGCGCGCGAGGCGCTGGAACTGCATCTGGGCAGGCCGGCCGGCTAGGCCGCAGCGGGGCGCGCAACGAAAAAGGCCGGGCGCAACGGCCCGGCCCTTGGTTCCGATGCGGCCGACCTAGACCTCCGGCACCAGCACCTCGCGCTTGCCGACATGGTTCGCCGGGGTGACGACGCCCTGTTCCTCCATCTGCTCGACCAGCCGCGCGGCCTTGTTGTAGCCGATGGCCAGCTTGCGCTGGATATAAGAGGTCGAGCATTTGCGGTCCTTGGCCACGATGGCGACGGCCATGTCGTAAAGCTCGGCATCGCCGCCTTCGCCGGTGGACAGGCCCAGCACCTGGTCGATGCTGTCGGCGCGCTCTTCGTCCGGCCCCTCGACCACGCCGGCCATATAGGACGGCGGGCCAAAGGATTTCAGGTGGTTCACCACCTCCTCGACCTCTTCGTCGCTGACGAAGGGCCCATGGACACGGGTGATGCGCGAGCCGCCGGCCATGTAGAGCATGTCGCCCTGGCCCAGCAATTGCTCGGCACCCTGCTCGCCCAGGATGGTGCGGCTGTCGATCTTGGACGTGACCTGGAAGCTGATCCGGGTCGGGAAGTTCGCCTTGATCGTGCCGGTGATGACATCGACCGAGGGCCGCTGCGTCGCCATGATCAGGTGGATCCCCGAGGCGCGGGCCATCTGCGCAAGGCGCTGGATGCAGGCCTCGATCTCCTTGCCCGCCACCATCATCAGGTCGGCCATCTCGTCCACGATGACGACGATATAGGGGAAGGTCTCGGGCTGGAATTCCTCGGTCTCGAAGACGGGCTCGCCGGTATCCTCGTCAAAGCCGGTCTGGACGGTGCGCTTGAACAGCTCGCCCTTGTCCAGCGCCTCGCGCACGCGGCCGTTATAGCCCTCGATGTTGCGCACGCCCATCTTGGACATCTTGCGATAGCGTTCCTCCATCTCGCCCACGACCCATTTCAGCGCGACGACGGCCTTCTTGGGATCGGTGACGACGGGGGAAAGCAGATGCGGGATGCCGTCATAGACCGACAGTTCCAGCATCTTGGGGTCGATCATGATCAGCCGGCACTCCTCGGGCGAGAGCTTGTAGAGCAGCGACAGGATCATGGTGTTGATCGCCACCGACTTGCCCGAGCCGGTGGTCCCGGCGATCAAGAGGTGCGGCATCTTGGCCAGGTTCGCCACCACCGGCCCGCCGCCGATATCCTTGCCAAGCGCCAGCGGCAAAGGCTGGGTGCCGTCGCCGTAAGCCTTGGATGCCAGGATCTCGCGCAGCACCACCTTTTCGCGCCGGGCATTGGGCAGCTCGATGCCGATCACCGACCGGCCGGGCACGGTCGAGACGCGCGCCGACAGCGCCGACATCGACCGCGCGATGTCGTCGGCCAGGCCGATCACCCGGCTGGCCTTCAGCCCCGGCGCGGGCTCCAGTTCGTAAAGCGTGACCACGGGGCCGGGGCGGACCTCGGTGATCTGGCCCTTGACGCCGTAATCGTCCAGCACCGCTTCGAGCATGCGGGCGTTCTCCATCAGCGCCTCTTGCGAAAGCTGGTGGCGCTCGACGGTGGTCGGTGCGGTCAGAAGCGACAGCGGCGGGTGTTCGTATTGGCTGGCGGCCTCGTCGAAGCGCAGTGCCGGTTGCGCCTCGGATTGCGCCTGGCGCGAGGGGACGGGCTTTTTCGGCGGCACCACCACGCGCGGCGTCCCGGCGCCGAAGGGTGCGGCGGTGACGGGTTCGGCGAAATCCTCGTCCTCATCCTCGTCGGCGCTCAGCGGCGGCTCATGGCGGTCAGGCGCGGCGCGGCCACCGGTCAGGCGCGCGGTGACTGCCGACAGCAGGCCCCTGCCTTCCGAACGGGCGCCCTCCGAACGGGTGCGGATCGCGTCGGTGATGCGGGCGCTGATCGCGGCGTTCGAGGGCGGCTCGTCATCGTCGGCGTAATGCGTCTCGGGGTCGATCAGTTCGGGCTCGGGCGCAAAATCGCGGTCCTCGGCCAGAGGTGCCGGGGCGGGGCGCAGGCCCGGCAGGCCGCTGCGGGGTGCCTGCGGCAGCGCGGCAGAACCGGCGCGGCCGACACGCTCGCGACGGGCCTCGGCGCGGGACTTGAGCCCGTGCGCAGCACCCGAGGACAACCGCGCCCCGCGATCCACCGCATGCAGCGCCAGGACGCGGGCGGTGGCCAGCCCTTCGCGCAGGAAGGTGCCGATGGTCGTCAGCTCCTTGCGGTCGAAGCCCAGCACGAAGGCCAGGAAGGCCACGGCGCCGATGGCGGTCAGCAGCGCCAGCAGCTTGATCGCGATGGACGCCTTCATCGGCATCGCCGAAAGCATGCCCCCCATCAGCATGTCGCCCAGATGCCCGCCAAGGCCGAAGCTTTGCGTCCATTCCGGGGGCGGCGCCATCGAGGTGGCATAGATCGACACCAGCACCATGGCGATGGGCAGGAAGATGCCGCGCATCAGCCGCTCTTCGCCCCGGTGCAGCATCAGCCGCAGGCCCCAGACGACCGCGCCGACCACCAGGACCCAGGTGCCGTAGCCGGTGATCATGAACAGCGCCGAGGCGACATAGGCGCCGAAGCGGCCCAGATAGTTCTGCGCCGGCTGGTCGGTCGCCGACATGAAGCTGGGATCGTCGGGGGAATAGCTGACCAGCATCAGCGCGATCAGCACGCCCAGGATGACCAGGCCCGCGCCCAGCAGTTCCTTGCCGCGCCGTTCCAGTGCTGCCTGCGTGCTCTGGTCAAACAACGGATCGCGATGTTTCGCCTGCCAGCTCGCCATGCGTCAACCCCCTTGATACAAACAGTTTTTCAGGCGGTTCAGGGCCGCCTCGGTCTGGTCCGCCGCTGCGACCAGCGCCACGCGGATGAAATTCCGGCCCGGATTGCCGCCGGCCGTGTCGCGGGCCAGATAGGCGCCGGGCAGCACCTGGATTCCGGCCTCGGCCCACAGCTTCTTGGCGGCGTCCTCGCTGTCGCCGACGCTCTCGGGCACCGGCAGCCACAGGAAAAAGCCGCCCTGCACCGGCTGATAGCCCGGCACGTTGCCCAGCACCCGGTCGGCGATGGCGTATTTCTGCTGGTAAAGCGCACGGCTTGCATCCACATGCGCCTCGTCCGTCCAGGCCATGGTGCTGACGCGCTGCACCGGCAGCGGCAGCGGTGCGCCGGCATAGTTGCGCAATTGCCGCAACTGGGCGATCTGCGCCGCGCCGCCTGCCGCAAAGCCCGAACGCAACCCCGGCAGGTTCGAGCGCTTCGACAGCGAGTTGAACATCACCACCCGGTCGGGCAGGCCCATGCGCGTGGCCACCGCCAGCGCGCCCGGCGGCGGCGTGTCGCGCCAGATCTCGGAATAGCACTCGTCGGCGAAGATCAGGAAATCGTGCCGGTCGGCCAGCGCGATCAGCTCTTCCAGGTAATCCTCCGACGCGATGCTGCCCTGCGGATTGGCCGGCGAGCACAGATAGGCCACGGTGGCACGGTCCAGCACCTCGGCCGGCAGGCCGGAAAAGCGCGGCAGGTGGCCGGTCTCCGGCACGGCGGGGACAAAGACCGGCTCGGCGCCCACCGCCGCCGCGGCGACCGCATAGACCTGATAGAACGGGTTCGGGATCAGGATCGCGGGCTGCTGGCCGTTCTTGCGTTCCGGCGCCAGTGCCAAGGCGGCGTTGAACAGCCCCTCGCGCGTGCCGTTCAGCGCCATGATGCGCTCGGGCGCGACATCCAGCCCGTGCCGGCGCTGGAGCCAGCCCGAGATCGCGGCCAGCAGTTCGGCCGTTCCCTCGTTCGAGGGGTATTTGCCGAAATCGGCGATGCTTTCGGCCATGACCGGGCCGACGAAATCCGGCAGCGCATGGCGCGGCTCGCCGATGGTCAGGATCAGGGGATCGCCCCCGGGCTCGATGCCCGCGAGCAGTTTCCGCAGGCGCGGAAATGCGTAATCCGGCAGGTTCGAGAACCGCTCGGGAATTGCCATGGCTGCCTCTCAGTCGGGGTCGTCGCGCCCCGTTTTGCGGCAAGATTACCGGCAATCCCCCCATGCGTCCAGAGTTTCACGGCCAGATTGCGCCCGCCCGTGCCGGATTTGCCCGGAAAATCCGCGGCTCAGCGCAATGCCGCCTCGGCTGCGGCGGCCGCCGCCAGCAGGGCGCGGTCCCCGCCGGTGCGGCCCATCAGCATGATGCCGCAGCCCGGATGGCCGGTCGGCAGGCTGATCGAGGGCAGGTCCAGCAGGTTGCCGATGCGGGTGTTGCGCAGCGTCAGCAGGTTCTCGCGTGCGAAGAATTCCTCCTCGGCCAGCAGCCGGTCGACCGGCGGCGGCAGGATCGGCGCCGTGGGCAGGATCACCGCATCGAAGCCGGCGACCAGCCGCGCCCAGTTGGCGCGCAGCCGGCCAAGTTCTTCCCAGGCGGCGACGTAATCGGCCGCCAGCACGAACTGGCCGCCGCGAAAGCGCTCCAGGATCGGCGGATACATCAGTTCGGGCGCCGCCTCGATCTGCTCGCGCCAGATGCCGTAGGCCTCGGGGGCGAACAGCAGCGGCGCCAGCACCATGGCCTCGGCCACGCAGGGCGGCGCGGCATGCGTGATGCGGGCGCCGGCGCGGGACAGGCGGCTCACCGCATCCTCGAAACCGGCGACGGGCTCCTTGCGCGCCTCGTCGAAGGGCACGCCGTCCAGCACCATCAGCCGCAGTCCGCGCGGGCCGGCATCCGTCAGGTCGGGCGCGGTTTCGCCGCGCAGCACGGCGAAAAGCTCGGCGCAGTCCTCGACCGTGCGGGCGATGGGGCCGGCCACGTCGAAGCGGCGGCACAGCGGCACGATGCCCGTGCCGCTGACCGCGTCGGTGGTCGGCTTGAAGCCCACGAGCCCGTTCCAGGCCGCCGGCACCCGGATCGAGCCGCCGGTATCCGAGCCGATGGCCGCCGCCGCCAGTCCCAGCGCGACCGAAACCGCCGCGCCCGAGCTCGATCCGCCCGGGGCCAGTTCCTGGTCGATGCTGTTCGGCGGCGTCGCCGTCATCGGGTTCACGCCCAGCCCGGAAAAGGCCAGCTCGGTCATATGCGTCTTGCCCAGGCAGACCAGCCCGTCCAGCGTGGCTCCGGCCAGGATCGCGGCGTCCTGCCTTGGCGTGCGGCCTTGCAGCAGGCGCGAGCCGGCCTCGGTCGCGATGCCGGCGCTGTCGATATTGTCCTTCCAGTTGATCGCCACCCCGTCCAGCAGCCCGCGGCGCAGCCCGGCGCGGGCGCGGTCATGGGCGGCGATGGCTTCGGCCCGGGCGCGTTCCGGCGTCAGCCTGGCATAGATGCGGTCGCCATAGGGGTGGCGGGCCGCGGCGTCCAGATAGGCCTCGGCCTGCTCGACAGGGCTGATCAGACCGGCCAGGATCGCCCGTCCCTGTTCCGCCGCAGATGCCCTGAGCCAATCCATGCCCTTCCCCCGACCAATGTCCAAATGCCAAATAAGATACAGGCTATCCCGGCGCGGGCAGGCCCGCAATGCGCTTGGTGGCGGCTGTGCCGCATGGACATTGCCCGGCCGAAGGTCATATTGCGCAGCATGAGGACCGATTTCGACATCCTGATCGCGGGCGGCGGGCTGAACGGCCCGGCCCTTGCCCTGGCGCTGGCCGATGCCGGCCTGTCGGTGGCCGTCGCCGATGCCCGCCCGGCCGACGCCCGTGCCGGCGACGCCTTCGACGGCCGCGCCTATGCGCTGGCGCTGGCCTCGCAGCGGCTGCTGTCGGCGCTGGGGCTGTGGCGCGACCTGGCCCCGAACGCGCAGGAGATCCGCAAGGTCGAGGCGACGCAGGGCGTGCCGGGCGAAGGCGCCGGCCCCTTCGGCCTGCATTTCGACGGCGCCGAGATTGAAGAGGGCCGTCTGGGCTATATGCTCGAGGATCGGTTCCTTTACCGCGCGCTTCTGGCCGCGATGCAGGGGCGGGTCACGCATCTGCCGGGCCTGTCCGTCACCGGGCAGGAGGCCGAGGGCGCGGCGATCCGCGCCAGCCTGTCGGACGGGCGCAGCATCACCGCCCGGCTGCTAGTCGGTGCCGACGGACGGCAATCGGGCGTGGCGGCGCGGGCCGGCATCCGACGCATCGGCCACGACTACGGCCAGATCGCGTTGGTCGCGGCGGTCGATCACGAATTGCCGCATCACGGCACTGCGCATCAGTATTTCATGCCGACCGGCCCGCTGGCGATCCTGCCGCTGCCGGGCAACCGCAGTTCGATCGTCTGGTCCGAGGCCGAGGCCAGCGCCCGTGCCATCATCGAGCTGCCCGACGCGGATTTCCTGGCCGTCCTGCGCCCGCGCTTCGGCGATTTCCTGGGCGAGATCCGGCTGGCCGGCCCCCGATTCTCGTATCCGCTGAACCTGACGCTGGCCGAGCGTTACGTCGCCCCGCGCGTCGCGCTGGTCGGCGATGCGGCGCATGGCGTGCATCCCATCGCCGGGCAGGGGCTGAACCTGGGCCTGCGTGACGTGGCGGTGCTGGCCGAAGTGATCGTCGCCGCCCGCCGCCGGGGCGAGGATATCGGCGCCGATACGGTGCTGGCCCGCTATCAGGACTGGAGGCGGCCGGACGCGACGGCGCTGGCGCTGGGCATGGACGGGGTGAACGCGCTGTTTTCCAATGCCAACCCGTTGCTGCGCACCGCGCGCGAACTGGGCATGGGGCTGGTCGATGCCATCCCGCCGCTGCGGCGCGGCTTCATGCGGCAGGCGGCGGGGCTGAGCCTTGATCCGATGCCGCGCCTGCTGACCGGGCAGCGGCTTTAGGGAACGCTCACGCCGCCGTCAGCGTTGGCCCCGCGCGCATCCAGCGAACGTGATGTGCATGTCTTTGGAGGATCGGTATCATTCCGCTCATGAAACTGAAAACGCTCGCCCTTGCGCCCGTCCTGTGCCTGGCCATGGCCTTTCCCGCCCTGGCCGAAAAGATCTCGCTGAACGAGATCTCGCGCTATCTCAACAGCCTGAAGACCGCCAAGGCGGATTTCACCCAGGTGAATGCCGACGGCTCGATCTCGACCGGGATCGTCTATATCCAGCGCCCGCAGCGGGTGCGCTTCGAATACAAGGGCGACCGCACGCTGGTCATGGCCTCGGCCGGGAACGTCGCGGTGTTCGACGGCAAGACGCGCGGCGCGCCGCAGCAATATCCGCTGTCCAAGACGCCGCTGTCGCTGATCCTGGCGCCGAATATCGACCTGAGCCGCGCGCGCATGGTCACCGGCTATACCGAGAAGAAGAACACCACCGTCGTCACGGCGCAGGATCCCCAGCACCCGGAATACGGCAATATCCAGATGGTCTTTACCGCCAACCCGACGCAGCTGCGGCAATGGGTGGTGACCGACGACACCGGCAAGCGCACCACGGTGATCCTGGGCGACATGCAGACGGGAATGTCCTTCCCGGCCTCGACCTTCGCCATCCAGAACGAGATCGCCCGCCGGAAATAGGCGGGCGAGCGCGATCAGCGGCAGGAGGCGAGCTGGCTGCGATAGGCCTCGGAGCGGGTCTGGACCTTGCCGGCCACGTTCATCAGCCAGGGCTTCGAATTGTGCGAGCCCCTGGCAAAGCCCGAGCGGCCTTCGTGATAGGCCAGGTATTGCGAGGCGGCGTCCCATTTGGAAATACCCAGCACCCGCGCCGAATCGTTCATGTACCAGCCCATGAAGTCGGTGGCGTCGCGGATGTTGTCGCGCCGGGCGCGGCGATTGCCGGTCTGCTTGCGGTAATCGTCCCAGGTGCTGTCCAGCGCCTGGCTGTAGCCATAGGCCGAGCTTTGCCGCCCGATCGGAATCAGCCCCAGCGCATATTGATGCGGCGTGCGGGCATTGCCGATGAATTTCGATTCCTGGTGGATCGTCGCCATCTGGACATGGACCGGAACGCCCCAGCGCCGCTCGGTCGCCTTCATCGCGCGCATATAGGCGGGCCGCTCGGCCGCGATGGCGCAGGCGTTGTCCAGATTGCGCGGCGCCTTGTAGTTCCCGCCTCCTCCGCAAGAGGCCACCAGCCCGACGATGGCGAGCTTGAGAAACCTGTTCATACTGCCCTCATATTTTTTGCAGGCAGGATAAGCGAAATTGCCGGGGCCGCGCAAATGACAAAGGCTCGACCCGGTTAGCTGGGCAGGACCGAGACCGATTTCACGATGGCATGGCAGGCGGTTCCCGGCTGCAATTCCAGTGCCTTGACCGAGCGCGGCGTGACCTGCGCAAGCATCCGCTCATGCTGCGCGCCATGACCCAGCGCCAGTTGCACCAGCCCGCCCTCGATGCGCGTCACCGCGACCGGCAGCGCGTTCAGCGCCGAAAGGCCGCGCGGCGCCTCGCGTGCCAGAATGACCTCATGCGCCAGGATTCGCAGCCGCAGCACCCGGCCGGGGGCCAGATCCAGCTCGGGCAGCAGCATCGGGCCGCCCGCGGTCGCGACCCGGGTCAGGCCGTCGGCCTCGCGTGCCTCGACCGTGGCGCGGATCAGCGCGCCGGCCTCGCGCGCGCCCAGTTGCGGGGCAAGCTCGGGATCGGCCAGGATGTCCGCCAGGGCGCCGGAATGGGTGACGCGGCCCTGCCGCATCAGCACCACCGTGGTCGCCAGCCGCAGCACCTCGGGCACCGAATGGCTGACATAGAGGATCGGCAGCCGGATCTGGTCCCGCAGCCGCTCCAGCCAGGGCATGATCTCGGCCTTGCGCGCCTCGTCCAGCGCCGCCAGCGGCTCGTCCATGACCAGTAGCGCCGGGTCCGACAGCAGCGCCCGGCCGATGGCGACGCGCTGGCGCTCGCCTCCCGACAGCGTGCCGGGGCGGCGATGCAGCAGCGGCCCCAGCGCCAGCATCTCGGTGATGCGGTCGAAATCGCGCGCCGCGCCGCGTCGCCAGCGCGAGGGATAGCGCAGGTTCGCCGCCACCGTCATATGCGGGAACAACCGTGCGTCCTGGAACACGCAACCGATGCGCCGCGCCTGCGGCGAAAGGTTCGTCGCACCGTCGAAAAGCACCCGCCCATCCAGCGCGATCCGGCCCTGGTCGGGGCGCAGCAGCCCGGCGATGGCGTTGATCGCCGTGCTCTTGCCGCAGCCCGAGGGGCCGAACAGCGCCGTCACCCCGCCCGGCGCCTGGAATGCGACCTCCAGCGAAAGTCCGGGAAAGCGGTGGCGAAAGGCGACCTCCAGCATCAGCGCCGCGCCTCGATGCGCTCTGCCATGCGCCGGGCCAGCCATTCCGAGACCAGCACCGCCCCCATGGCGATCACCACCGAGACCAGCACCAGCCGCAGCGCCGCCGCATCGCCCGAGGGCACCTGCAACAGCGCATAGATGGCCGAGGGCAGGGTCTGGGTCTGGCCGGGAATGTTCGAGACGAAGGTGATGGTGGCGCCGAACTCGCCCATCGCCTTGGCAAAGCCCAGCGTGGCGCCCGCCAGGATCGCGGGCATGATCAGCGGCAGGGTGACGGTCAGGAAGATCCAGGCGCGCGGCGCGCCAAGGGTGGCGGCGGCCTGTTCAAGCTTGGGGTCCACGGCCTCGAAGCCCAGCCTAATGGCGCGGACCATCAGCGGAAAGCTCATGATCCCGCAGGCCAGCGCCGCGCCGGTCCAGCGAAAGGCAAAGACGATGCCCAGCGGTTTCAGCAGGCTGCCCACGGGGCCCTGCGTGCCGAAGGTGACCAGCAGCAGGTAGCCGGTCACCACCGGCGGCAGGATCAGCGGCAGGTGCACGATGCCGCTGACCAGCCCATGCCCCGGAAAGCGCCGCCGCGCCAGCAGCCATGCCACCGCGACGGCCAGCGGCAGGCTGGCCAGCGTGGCGACGGCGGCCACCCGCAGGGAAAGGCGCACGGCCTGCCATTCCTGAGGGCCAAGCCAGTCGGTCGGGATCATTGCGTGACGGTAAAGCCTTGCGATTCAAAGACCGACTTTGCCGGGTCTTGCGACAGGCTGTCAAGGAAGGCGGCGGCCTGCGCCGTGTCGGCGACCTTGGTCACGGCGGCGGGATAGGTGATCTCTTCATGGCTGTCGGCCGGGAAGGTCGCGACCACGCCAACGCCCGGCTCGGCCACGGCGTCGCTGCCATAGACGATGCCCAGCGGCGCCTCGCCGGTCGCGACCAGCTTCAGCGCGGCGCGGACGTTGTCGGCCTGGGCCACCTGGCTTTCCACCTGGTCCCAAAGGCCCAGCGAGGTCAGCGCCTCTTTCCCGTATTGCCCGGCGGGCACGGAATCGACCAGCGCCATGGCCAGCTTACCCTCGCCCAGCAGCGCAGGCAGTTCGGTCACGGGCGCTTCGGCCGGCGTGCCGGTGCCGACCAGCACCAGCGTATTGCCCAGAAGATCGCGGCGGCTCTCCGGGTCGATGTCGCCGGACTCCTGCACCGCATCCATCCACGCGGTCGAGGCCGAGATGAACAGGTCGGCCGGCGCGCCCTCCTGGATCTGCTTGGCAAGCTGTGAACTGCCCGCATAGGAGATCACTACCATATCGTCATGGTTCTTCTGCCAATCGGCGGCGATCTCGTCCAGCGCGTCCTTGAGGCTGGCGGCGGCGAAGATGGTGATCTCGTCTGCCTGCGCGGCGGGGGCAAATGCGATCAAGGCGGCGGCAAGGTAAGACAGGCGCATCGGATTGGTCCATTCATTATGTTCAAACGGACATAACCAAGCGGCGGCGCGGCTGGCAACCGTTATTTACGACGAAGCAGAACGCTGGCTGCCGCGAAGCCGCGCCAGCAGGCCGGCGCCCTGGTCGCGCAGCAATGCCTCAAGCGCGCGATAATCGGACAGCGCCTGCCGGCCCCGTTCGGTCAGCTGGGCGCCGCCGCCCTTGGCGCCGCCGCGGCTGCTGTCCACGAGGGGCGTGGCAAAATGCAGGTTCATCTCTTCGACCAGCGACCAGGCGCGGCGATAGCTCATCCCCATCCGCCGCCCGGCGGCCGAGATCGAGCCTTCTTCGTCAATGGCTTGCAGGAGGTCGGCCTTGCCGCGACCAAAGGTAAGGCCGGATTCGAAATGCAGGCGCAGGCTGATGCGTGGATCGTTCATCATGGCCGTATCTTGCCCGGTTTCCGTTACGTTGCAAGAGGTCGGGTCTTTTCCGTTCGCCGTGGCGCGACTACGAGTAATAAAATTCCAGCATGACCGGAGGAATCATGTCAGAGAACGAAATCGTCATCCTGTCGGGGGCGCGCACGGCCATCGGCACCTTCGGCGGCAGCCTCGCGGGGGTGCCTCCGATCCAGCTTGCCGCGACGGTCACCCGTGCGGCGATCGAGCGCGCGGGGATCGGCCCCGAGCGCATCGGCACCGTGGTCTTCGGCCATGTGCTGAACACCGAGCCGCGCGACATGTATCTGTCGCGCGTGGCGATGCTGGACGCCGGCGTGCCCGATACCACGCCGGCGATGAACGTGAACAGGCTCTGCGGTTCGGGGGCGCAGGCCATCGTCTCGGCCACGCAGGCGCTGATACTGGGGGATGCCGACTTTGCCGTGGCGGGCGGTGCGGAATCGATGAGCCGCGCGCCCTATGCCGTGCCGGCGGCCCGGTTCGGCGCCAAGATGGGCGACGTGCAGATGCTCGACATGATGGTCGGCGCGCTGACCTGCCCGATGGGCACCGGCCATATGGGCGTGACGGCCGAGAATGTTGCGCGCGAACATGACATCTCACGCCAGGCGCAGGACGAATTCGCGCTGGAAAGCCAGAAGCGCGCTGCGGCCGCCATCGCCGAGGGCCGCTTCAAGGAGCAGATCGTTCCCATCGAGATCAAGACCCGCAAGGGCATGGTGGCCTTCGATACCGACGAGCACCCGAAAGCGACCGATCTGGAGAAGCTGGCGGGACTGAAGGCGGTTTTCCAGAAGGATGGCACGGTCACCGCCGGCAACGCCTCGGGCATCAACGACGGCGCGGCGGCTCTGGTGCTGGCGCGCGCGGACGCGGCCAGGGCGGCGGGCGCCAAGCCGCTGTTCCGGGTGCTCGGCTATGCCGTGGCGGGCGTGCGTCCCGAGGTCATGGGCATCGGCCCGGTCCCGGCGGTCGAGGCGTTGCTCAAGAGCACCGGCCTGAAGATCGGCGAGTTCGACGTGATCGAGTCGAACGAGGCTTTCGCCGCGCAGGCTTTGGCGGTGAACAAGGGGCTCGGCCTCGATCCGGCGAAGGTGAACCCGAACGGCGGCGCCATCGCCTTGGGCCATCCGGTCGGCGCGACCGGCGCCCTCGTCACGGTCAAGGCGATGTATGAATTGATGCGGACCGGCGGCAGCAAGGGGCTGATCACCATGTGCATCGGCGGCGGCCAGGGCATCGCGCTGGCTATCGAGCGCATCTGATCCCGCTTCGACCCGGCTTCTTATCGGGGCCGGGTTTTCTGCCTGCCATGCAGCATGAGTATTTGGGGAACGAAGAAGCGCCGGTTTGGCTTCTTCGTTCCAAAAATACTCAAGGGGCCTTTCAAGCTTTACCGAGCTTGCCGGTCGCGAACCGATCTGCAAGGACAGGCGGCTGAAATGGAACGGGCCGCTCTGCTGGAGAACGGCCCGCGAGATCCACGGAGATGGTCCGGTTAGGGTTGGTGCCCACCGTCCCAGCCAGGGTTTACGACCCTTGGGGCTGCCCTCAGGCCACGGCCCCCCTGACTGTCCCGACACCTCTCTCCAATATCACTCTCGACACTGGACCACCTCCTTTCAATAAGTTGCCGTATGGGTTCAGCCTGCCACAGAACCTCCGACAGTCAATTAGTTTGCGCGCGACGCTGGATCAAATTTCCGACGACGATGCGGAAGGGCACGAGCGCCAGGACCGCCTGCGCAAGCTTCACCCCGCAATCGGCGACCGCCAGCGATACCCACAGCGGCTGCACGGGGCCGTGGCCGAGCAGCGGAACCAGTTCATTTGCCCAGGAAACATCGTCTGCCGGGAAGATCGGCGTCAGCTGCGAGGCGAAGGCGATGGTGAAGAAAACGGTGGTGTCGAGGATCGAACCGGCGACGCTTGCCGCCAGGGGTGGTAGCCACCAGTTGTATTTTCGCAACTGGTTGAAGACCGAGATGTCCATCAACTGCGCCGAAAGGAAGGCCGCGCCCGAGGCGACGGCGATGCGCAGCGTGGTCTTGTCCATGCCGGCGGCGACGAGCGAGCACAGCACGCCGGTCACGAAACCGGCATAGACCACCTTGCGTGCGGCGGTCGGGCCATAGACCCGGTTCATGATGTCGGTCACCAGGAAGGCGACCGGATAGGTCAGCGCCCCCCAGGTCAGCCAGGAGCCCAGCAGGTGCTGGACCAGGATGTTCGAGGCCACCACGACTGCGGCCATGGCGATGACGCCGGGAAGAATACGGGGCATGTCTGGTTTTCCGTTTTGGCAAGGTCGCGGAGACTCGGCCCCGTCCGGGGCAAGGCCCGATAAGGCCGGCCGGGGTTTCTGTCAACCGTCACGCGCGGTCATAGCGCGGCTGCGGCGGCGATTTCCACCGCAAAGGCGCCGTTCATGCCTTCGACCGCGGTATTGGTCAGCGCGACCAGGCTGCGGCGGCGGGCGGGATCGACGATCCAGCTGTGGCCGTAGATGCCGCCCCAGCTGAGGCAGCCTTGCGGCAGGCCGATACCGGCCGCTTCGGCATCGGTGATGACCGCGCCCGCCCAGGCATGGCCCCAGCCGGGCCCGCGCAGCGGGTGACGCTGGCGGATGCGGTTGCGTTGCGCCTCGGCACGCAGGCTTTCGCCCAGGAAAGAGCCGTCGCGCAGGGTTTCCAGCAGCGCCAGCGCGGCCTTGGCCGTGCCCGCCATGCCACCGCCGCCCGAGGGATAGGCCAAGGGGTCGCGGATGCGCTCGGGCAGGTAGGCATAGCTCTGCTCGGGCTGCAGCGGGTTCCTGACCCGGGTCGGGCCGCGCATCCGCTGCGGCTGGGGGCGGGCATCGGCGTAGTTCGCGGCCAGGTCGGCGGAGTCCGGGGCGTGAAAACCGGCCTCGATGCCCAGGGGGTCGGTCACCAACTCGGCCATGGCCTGGGGCAGCGGCATGTCGGCCGCCGACTGGATCACTGCGCCCAGCACGTCGGTCGCTACCGAATAGCGCCAGCGCGTGCCGGGCGGCCGGTCCAGCGGCACCGAGGCGATGCGGCGCAGGTTCTCGGCCAGCGAGATGCCGCTGTCGCCGATCCCGTCCGAGACCCCGGCGCGGGCATAGGGGCCGTCCTCGGGCTGGTTGAAGCCATAGTCCAGCCCCGCCAGATGCGACATCAGCTGGTCCACGGTGATCGCGGGGCGGCTGCCGTCGGGCAGCGCGGGGGTGAAATCCGGCAGCCAGCGCGTCACCGGATCCTCGGGCGCGAGCCGGCCCGCCTGCATCAGCCGTAGCGCCGCGACCGTGGTGAAGGGCTTTGAGACCGAGGCATAGCGCAGCCAGGTGTTCTGGGCCATCGGCCGGCCTGCCTCGCGGTCGGCAAGGCCCTCGGCGCGGGCATGGACCAGCCGGCCATCCTCGGCCAGCAGCACCACGCAGCCGACGATCCGCCGCTCGGACAGTGCATTGTCGACGGCACGGTCCAGCGCGGCAATGCTGACAGAGAGGCTCATTCCGTCACCCGATACTCGACCAGTTCGGTGCGTTGCAGCCATCCGAAATTGTCATCCGAAATCATGGTGATGCGGATGCCCTGCCCGTCATGCCAGACCGAGATCCCCTCAAGGTTGTCATATTGCAGCGGCCGCGATTCCAGCAGCACCCGTTCGTTCGAGACACCGCTTTCCGACAAGTCGAAGCGCCGGACGCGCGCGCGAAAGCCCAGCAGCCCCTTGAAATCGCGTTCCAGCAGGTAGAAGCGGCCGTCCGGGCCGATATCGGCGCCGACCGCCAGCCAGTCGCCTGAGCGCGGGATCGAGAAGGGCTGGTCCCATTTGCCGTCCCGCCAGCGCCAGACCGGAAAGGGCCGGGTCAGGGCGCCCGACCGTTCGGGCAGGGTCAGCAGCGTGCCATCGGGCAGGATCGCCAGCGCCTCCAGCGAGGAATTGCGCTGCATCGCCTTGAATTCGGGCGGCCGGGGCAGGGGCTTGGCCGGGCTGTCGGGCGTGTCGTAGCGGGCGACGCGGGTCAGCCCCTCGAAGCTGATCCAGATCGTGCCGTCGGGGGCGATGGCCAGCCCCTCGCTGTCGCCCTGCCAGCCGGGTTTCAGCGGCTTGCCGGCGCTGTCGCGCAACTGGGCGCGGCCGGCCAGTTCCAGCCCGCGGATACGGCCCTGCGCGTCGCGTTCGACACTACCCCAGCGGATCGTGGCGCGATCGGAAAGCGCGGTGAAACGGTCGCCGTCGGCGCTGATCTCGATGCCCGAGAAGCCGCCGAAAGACTCGTCCTCCATCCGCCAGACATAGGTGGCGACGTAGTCCACGCGCGGCGCCGGTTGCGGCGCCGGATCGGCCGCGCAGGCCGAGGAGGCAGAGAGAAGCAACAGCGACAGCGCAAGGCCCGGCAGGCGGCGGGGCCGTCCTGCCGCGCCGCCGGCCCTGCCGCCGCGCCTTAGCGGGCGGTGGCGACGACCTGGCATTGACGGGGCATCTCGCTCAGCCGGAAGCTGCGGGGGTGGCGATAGTTCGGATCGGGCGGCACCGGCTTGACCCGGCCGGGATCGATGCGGTTCTTGATCCACTCTGCCGCCTCGGCGCAGCCGTCCCCGGGCGGGGGCGCGTCCTGCTGCTGGCAGATCGAGCCCGCCGGACAGGCCATTCGGACGTGGAAGTGATAGTCGTGGCCGTTCAGCGGGCGCACCTTGCGCAGCCAGGTGCGGTCTCCGGTCTCCATCTGGCACATCGCCACCTTGGCGACCGGATCGACGAAGATGCGCTCGACCCGCGGGTCGCGGGCGGCGGCGCGCATGATCGCCATGTGTCCGCCGCTCCACAGGCCCGAGGGCGCAGTGCCGGCCTTGTTCACCACCGATTGCGACGAGATCTTCTCGCGTTGCGCCGCGCTCAGTTGCAGGCTTTGGGGCGGCAGCATCCAGATGTCGGCATCGAGGCCGGACTGGTGGCTGGCATGCCCCGAGGTCATAGGGCCGCCGCGCGGCTGGCCCATGTCGCCGATGTAAAGCCCTTGCCAGCCGACCTGACGGGCGGCCTGCGACAGGCCGATCAGGAAGCCGACCAGTTCGGGATGGCCCCAGTTGCGGTTCCTCGACAGGCGCATGGCCTGCCAGGTCGGGCCGGATTCGGGCAGCTGCACGGCGCCCGAGACGCAGCCCTTGGAATAGAACCCGATCGAGACGGGGGCGCCCCCCGTCGGGCCGGGAACGGCGCCGAAGACGCTGCGGGCCAGCGGGTCGGCCCCGGCAGGCTGGACCAGGCCAAGCCCGGTCAGCGCCAGCACGGCGGCGGTCAGGAATTTGCGGATCACTGCTCGGCCTCTCCTTTTGCTTTGACCCAAATTAGCAGAACCAGCGCCAGAAGGAACATCACGATGAGCGGAGAGATGCCGAGCCGTTGGTTGCCGGTCACATCCGTCACCGTGGCGATCAGGAGCGGCGCGAGGAAAGCCGTCGCCTTGCCCGAAAGCGCGTAGAGGCCGAAGGCCTCGGTGGCGCGCTCGGCCGTGGCGTGGCGCACCATCATCGTGCGGCTGGCCGATTGCAGGGCGCCGCCGGCACCGCCGATCAGCGCGCCGCACAGGAAGAACAGCGCATCGGGCAGGCGCGAGCCCTCGGCCAGCGGCAGGCCCAGGACCTGCTGGCGGCTCATGCCGATGACGAGGATGCAGACGCCGATCAGCACCAGCGTGCAGGCGACGATCACCGGCTTCGGCCCCCAGCGCCGGTCGGCGCGGCCGCCGATCCAGCTGATGACGGCGGCCGAGACGGCGCTGACCACGCCGAAGACCCCGGCCAGGAAGACCGGCCAGCCCAGCACCGTGCCGGCATAGACCCCGCCAAAGGCGTAAAGCGCGTTCAGCGCATCGCGCGAGAACATGGACGAGGCCAGCCAAGCCGCCAGCGAATGCCGGTGCCGCAGGCTGGCGAGCAGCCGGCCCAGTTCCGCCATGGCCGCGCCCAGATGCAGCGGTCGGCGCGGCCCCGGCGTCTCGGGCACCCAAAGCGCGAAGGGGATCATGAAGACCAGATACCACAGCGCCGTGAACGGCCCCACGGCCCGCGTGCCCTCGCGCAGCGCCGGATCGAGGCCCAGCACCGGAGGGATGCCCAGCATGGTGCGCCCGGTCTGGGCGTTCTCGGCCAGAAGCAGCAGCACCGCGGCCAGCGCGATGACGCCGCCGAGATAGCCGAAGGCGAAGCCCGAGCCCGAGATGCGGCCGATTTCCCGATGCGGCGCCAACCCCGGCAACAGGGCATTGGTGAAGATGGTGGCGAACTCCATGCCGATCAGCCCGATGCCGAAGGACAGGATCGCCAGATGCAGGTTCGGCTGGTCGGGCATCAGGAACCACAGTCCCCATGACCCCGCCATGTAGAAGACGGAAAAGACCCAGACCCAGACCAGCCGGCGGCCGGTATTGTCGGCGATGGCGCCCAGCACCGGGGCGAGCACCGCGATGATGACCCCGCAGATGCCCAGCCCGTAGCCCCACAGCGATTGCGCCGCCGCGCCCGCCGCCTCGGGCGTCATGCCCTGCGCGGTATAGTGCTGGCGGGCGATCTCGGCGTAATAGACCGGGAAGATGAAGGTCATCAGCAGCGTCGCAAAGGGCTGGCTGGCCCAGTCGAAGAACCACCAGCCCCAGATGCGTTTGCGTTCCATGCCGCGCCCCTCTTGCCCCCGGGCCGTGCCTGTTCCGCAGCCCGGGCGCATAAGGCCCCAGCGGGTTCAGGCTGGCAAGTCCGGATTGCGCTCGGCAGGCAGGATGGGCGGCAGCACCGGCGGCCAGGGCCGCTGGGCATCCGCCGCGATCCAGGATTGCACCCAGCCCGGCAGTTCCGGGCTGACCGGGTCGCGCCCCGCCGCCTGCATCAGCCGCGCCGGCGCCACGATGCCCTGGTCCGAGGTGATGGCGCCGCGCAGCAGCATGTGGTTGCAGCACTCGCCCGCCCGCCACATGCTTTGCTCCATGTAAAGGAAGCGTTCGTCCCAACCGAGGGTGCGCGAAACCATGGTGAAGCGGTTGAAGGCCTTGATCCGGCGGCGATAGCGCACCGTGTTGCCCGCCACCGTGATGCCCCAGCGGTTCTGCCGCATCGTGTCGATGATCCCGGTCCTGACCGCCATCGGCAGCCGCCCGAGGTCGTAGAGCGTGAGCGTGCGGCCGTTGTTCAGCTCGATCCAGGGGTCCAGGTCCCAGGGCCAGCAGCGATGGGTCGAGACATGCGCCTCCAGCACGCCGATGCGGGGGCTGCGGCGGAACTTCAGCATCTCCTTGGCAAAGCGGAGCATGGGATACATCGGCGGCTTCTCCTGCCTTGGGCACCGAAGCGGGCTAGCCCTGGCCGGCACGGGCGTCAATCGGAACGCTGCGGCCAAGCTGTGCCTTGCGCAACGCGGATGCCTGCCTTACCTGTCCACGGAACAGCCGGAAGGGAATGGAATGGGCACGCTCTACGAAGCCTTGATGCTGATACTCGACGTCGTCTGGTTCGTGATGATCGCCCATATCATCATGTCATGGCTGATCAACTTCCAGGTGCTGAACCTGCGCCAGCCGCTGATCTGGCAGGTCTGGAACGGGCTCAACCGCCTGCTGGAGCCGATCTACGGCCCCGTCCGCTCGATCCTGCCGAACACGGGCGGGCTGGACCTGGCGCCGCTGGTCGTCTTTATCGGCATCATCATCCTGCAACGCGCGCTCGCCAACAACGCGGCCTGGTTCTACGGCTTCTAGGCATGTCGGCCGCGCCCCTATTGCGGCAGGTCTTCGGCTTCGACGCCTTTCGGCCGGGGCAGGAAGAGATCGTCGATGCCGTGGCCGCCGGCCGCGACGTGCTGGCGATCATGCCGACCGGCGGGGGCAAGTCGCTGTGCTACCAGCTGCCGGCGCTGATGCGGGACGGGCTGACGGTGGTCATATCGCCGCTGATCGCCCTGATGCGCGACCAGGTCCGGGCGCTGACCGAGGCGGGCGTCGCCGCCGCCGCCCTGACCAGCGGCAATTCGGACGAGGAAAACAGCGAGGTTCTGCGGGCGCTGAACGCACGGGAATTGCGGCTGCTCTACATGGCGCCCGAGCGGCTGGCCTCGGGTGCGACCATTCCGATGCTGCGCCGCGCGGGCGTCCAGGCCATCGCCGTGGACGAGGCGCATTGCGTCAGCCAATGGGGCCATGACTTCCGTCCCGATTACCTGCGCGTGGGCGAGTTGCGCCGGACGCTTTCCGTGCCGCTGGCCGCCTTTACCGCCACCGCCGATGCCGAGACCCGCGAGGAAATCGTCAAGCGCTTGTTCGACGGTGCGCAGCCGCAAAGCTTCCTGCGCGGTTTCGACCGGCCGAACATCCACCTGGCCTTCCAGCCCAAGGACGGGCCGCGCCGGCAGATCCTGGATTTCGCCGCCGCGCGCCGGGGCCAGTCGGGCATCGTCTATTGCGGCACCCGCGCCAAGACCGAGACGCTGGCCGGTGCGCTGAACGAGGCCGGGCTTGCCGCCGTCGCCTATCACGGCGGCATGGAGCCCGACCAGCGCCGCAAGGTCGAGGCGCGGTTCCAGCGCGAGGACGGGCTGATCGTGGTGGCGACCGTGGCCTTCGGCATGGGCATCGACAAGCCCGACATCCGCTGGGTCGCCCATGCCGACCTGCCGAAATCCATCGAGGCCTATTACCAAGAGATCGGCCGCGGCGGCCGCGACGGTGCCCCGGCCGAGACGCTGACGCTTTACGGCCCTGACGACATCCGCCTGCGCCGCGGCCAGATCGACGAGGGGCTGGCCCCGCCCGAGCGCAAGGCCGCCGACCATGCCCGGCTGAACGCCCTGCTGGGCCTGGCCGAGGCGACGGCCTGCCGCCGTGTCGCCCTGCTGCGCTATTTCGGCGAAGAGGCCGCGGCCTGCGGCAATTGCGACATCTGCGACAACCCGCCCGAATGCTTCGACGCGACCGAGGCGGCGCAAAAGGTGCTGTCGGCCGTGCTGCGCACCGGCCAGACCTATGGCGCGGGTCATGTCATCGACGTGCTGACCGGCACCATGACCGACCGCATACGCCAGCGCGGCCATGACCGGCTGCCGACCTTTGGCGTCGGGCGCGACATGGCCAAGCCGCAATGGCAGGCGGTCATCCGGCAGATGCTGGGCCGCGACCTGATCCGCCCCGATCCCGAGCGTCACGGCGGCCTGGCCATCACCGCCGCCGCCCATCCGGTGCTGCGCGGCGAAGAGCGTATCACCCTGCGTCGCGATGCCATGACACGCGCACGCCCCGCCGTGGTGGTTCGCACGCAGGTCGATGAAGAGGACGCGCCGCTGCTTTCCGCGCTCAAGGCCAAGCGCCGCGCGCTGGCCGAGGCGGCGCGGGTGCCGGCCTATGTCATCTTTCCCGACCGCACGCTGATCGAGATGGCCCAAAGCCGCCCCCGCACGCTGGACGAGATGGCCCGGGTGAACGGCGTCGGCGCCAAGAAGCTGGAAAGCTATGGCGAGGAGTTCCTGCGCGTCATCGCCGGCGAGGTGGCGCCGATGCATCCCGCGCGCCGTGCGCTTGCCGGCCGCGCCTCGGGCGATCTGTTCGACCGGCTGGCCGAGGCGCAGGCCCGGCTGATGCGAGGCGAGGACGGCACGGAAAAGCCACTATCCGTCAGTAACTCCGCCCTGCGCCGCATTGCCGAGGACCGACCACGCGACCTGGCGCGCTATCTGGACGCGGCGCGGCTGGACCGTTTCGGCGCCGCCTTCGCCGCCGAGATCGCCGCCGACCCCGAGGGCTGAGCGCCCTTGCGGCCCGGTGCAGATCTGGCGGCTGCCGCAGGTGCGCCTCCCAAGCGGCGCGGCAATCGACCGCCCCGCTTTTGTCGGCGGATAGGCCCTTGGCGGCCTTATTCCTGCGCGGCGGCGCGGGCGCGGTCCTCGGCGCTGGGCATCGGGTCGCCCTTGGGCGGGCGGACGCCGAATACCGCGCAGTAAAGCGCCGGGACGAAGATCAGCGTCACCAGCGTGCCGGCGATGATGCCGCCCATCATGGCAAAGGCCATCGGCCCCCAGAACACCTGGCGCGAGATCGGGATCAGTGCCAGGCTGGCCGCCGCCGCCGTCAGCAGGATCGGGCGGGCGCGGCTGTCGGATGCCTCGAAGACCGCGTCCCATTTCGCATGGCCCTTGGCGATCAGCTCCTGGATTTCGTGCACCAGGATGACCGAGTTGCGGATCAGGATGCCGATCAGCGCCAGGATGCCGAGGATGGCGACGAAGCCCATCGGCACCCCGAAGGGCAAGAGTGCCGCGACCACGCCGATCAGCCCCAGCGGTGCGGCGGCAAAGACGATGAAGGACAGCCGGAAGCCCTGCATCTGCACCATCACCAGCGAGGCCATGATCAGCAGCATGATCGGCACCACGGCGGCGATGGGCTCCTGGCTTTCGGCCGAGGTCTCGACCGTGCCGCCGACCACGACCTTGACCCCTGGCGGCAATCCGGCCTGGAAGCGCGCAACCTTGTCGGCCAGCGCCTCGACCAGCGTGGCGGGCTGGTCCTTGCTGGCGATATCGGCCTTGACGGTGACGGTCGGCAACCCGTCGCGCTGCATGATCAGCGGTTGCTCGGTATCGTATTCCAGCTTGGCCAGCGAGGCGAGCGGGATCGGCGTGCCGGTCGGCGTCGCCAGTTGCAGGTTCTGGATCGAGGCCAGCGATTCGCGATCCTCCTGCGAGCCGCGGGCGGTGACGTTGATCAGGAAGATGCCGTCGCGCAACTGGGTGATCGTGCGGCCGCTGAAGGTTCCCGACAGCGCCCCCGAAATATCCTCGTTGGTCAGGCCCAGCCGGCGGGCCTGGTCCTGGTTCACCTGCAACCGCACCACGCGCGCGGGCTCGTTCCAGTCCAGCGCGATGTCGCGCAGCCGCGGCTCGGTCGCCAGCACCGCGGCAAGCTCGCGCGCCGCGTCGCGCGCCTGGTCCAGGTCGGGCGACGAGACGCGATACTGCACCGGCTTGCCGACCGGCGGCCCGATTTCAAGGTTCTTGACATAGATGTCGGTGCCGATCAGTTCGCGCCCGGCGAATTCGATCAGCCGCGCCTTGAGCCTGTCGCGCGCCGCCAGATCGGGGGTCTGGATCACGATCTGGCCCATATAGGGGCCGGGCGTGGGCACATCCATCGAGAGAACGAACCGCGGCGCGCCGCGGCCGACATAGGTGGTCCAGAATAGCGCGTCCCGTTCCTCGGCCAGCATCGCCTCGATCCTGGCCATGTCGGCATCGGTCTTGGCGATCGAGGCATTGGCGCGCTCGGTCACGTCCACGATGATCTCTGTCCGGTCCGAAGTCGGAAAGAACTGCTGCTCGACGAAGCGCATTCCCACCACCGAAATCGCGAACACGGCCAGGGTGACGGCGATGGTCAGCCATTTGTGGTGCATGCCCCACAGGAGCAGGCCGTGGAACCGCCGGCGCAGCCAACTCGGCCGCTCGGATTTATGCACCATGGTCGCGGGCAGCATGGTGACGCCCAGAAGCGGCGCAAACAGCACGGCGACGATCCAGCTGACGATCAGCGAGACGGCGATCACCACGAAAAGCGAAAAGGTAAACTCGCCCGCTGCCGAACTGTTCAGCCCGATGGGGATGAAGCCCGCCACCGTCACCAGCGTGCCGGTCAGCATCGGGAAGGCGATGGAACTCCAGGCATGGCTGGCGGCGCGTTCCAGGCTGTCGCCGACCTCCAGCCGCGAGATCATCGTCTCGATGGCGATCATCGCGTCGTCGACCAGCAGTCCCAGGGCGATGATCAGCGCCCCGAGCGAGATCCGCTGCAACGTGATGCCATAGATGTCCAGGATCACGAAGGTGATCGCCAGAACCAGCGGGATGGTCAGCGTCACCACGAAGCCGGCGCGCAGGCCCAGGCTGACAAAGCTGACCAGCAGCACGATGGCCACCGCTTCGGCGAGGGCCTGGACGAAATGGCCGACGGCCTCGTCCACCACATGCGGCTGGTCGGCGAACTTCGCCATCTCGATCCCGATGGGCAGGCCGCGCGCCACCTCGGCCATCAGCGCATCGACGTGCTGGCCGAATTCCAGGATGTTGCCGCCCTCGCGCATGCCGATCTGAAGGCCGACGGCCTCCTTGCCGTTATAGCGGAACAGCGCGCTTGGCGGGTCTTCGTAGCCGCGGGTGACGGTGGCCACGTCGCCGATGTTGAAGAAACGGTCGCCGACCCGCAGGTTCACCGCCGCGATCGATTGGGCGTCGTCGAACTGCCCGCCCACGCGCACCAGCACCTGTTCCGGCCCGGCCTGCACGATGCCTGAGGGAGAGATCGCGTTTTGCAGCGCCAGTGTCTGCACCACCTGGTTGTGGTTCAGCCCCAGAGCCGCCAGCCGCGCCGAGGAGAATTCCAGGTAGATCTGTTCCTTGCGCACCCCCAGAAGCTGGGTCTTGCCTGCCATCGGCAGCGCCTGGACCTGTTTGCGGATATCCTCGACCCGGTCGCGCAATTCGCGCTGGGTAAAGCCGTCCGAGGTGAAGGCATAGATATTGCCGAACACGTCGCCGAAATCGTCGTTGAACTGGAAGCCCTGGAATTCCTGCGGAAATTCCGGGCGGATGTCCGACATCATGTTGCGCACGCGCTTCCAGACCTCGGGCACCTGCGGGCCGCGGATCGTCGGGTCAAGCTCCAGGTAGACCACCGACTGGCCCGGCATGGTGACCGAGCGGGTGAATTTCAGCTCGTCTAGTTCCTCAAGCTTGGTCTCGATCCGCGTGGTAACCTGGTTCAGCGTGTCCTCGATGGTGGCGCCGGGCAGCGAGGCGCTGATCACCATGATCTTGATGGTGAAATTCGGATCCTCCTCGCGGCCGAGGCGCAGATAGCTGAGCGTGCCTGCCACCATCGAGATGATCAGCAGGAACCACACCAGGGAACGGTGATGCAGAGCCCAGTCGGACAGGTTGAAGCCGCGGTTGGTCATGGTGTCACGCTTTGTCCCACGGATTGGCCTTCGGTCAGGGAATGGATGCCGCGGATCACCACCTCCTCGCCCGGGGCAAGGCCCGAGGCGACGGCGATGCGCCCGCCGACCGGCGGACCAAGGGTCTCGATCCGGCGCAGGGCGACCGTGCCCTGTTCGCCGTCGCGGCTGACGACCCAGACATGTTCGGCGCCGTCCTGTTCAATGATGGCGGACTGGGGCAGCACCAGCTGCGCGGCGGCAGCGCCGGCGATGCGCGCGCGTACCAGCGCCCCCAGGCGCAGATCGGCATCCTGCCCAAGCGCAAGATGGATGCGCCGCGTCCGGGTCGCGGCATCTGCCACCGGCTCGATCTGCGAGACTGTCGCCGGCAGGATGCGGCCGGGGTCGCTTTCCGACCATACCTCGTAAGGATCGCCCTGCCTGACGCGCGACAGCACGATATCGGGCAGGTCGATCACCGCCTCGATCCCGTCCTGGGTCGAAAGCCGCAGCACCGGTTCGCCCGCGCTGACCACGGCGCCGGCATTGATGAAAACCGCACTGACCACCCCGTCGAAGGGCGCGCGCATCTCGGCGAAGCCTTCGGCGTCGCGGGCGCGGATCAATTCGGACTGGGCCTGCTGCTCGGCGGCCTGCGCGGCGGCCAGCGCGCGTTCGGCCTGTTCCAGCTGCGCGGTCGAGGCGACGTTGCGCTGGACCAGCGATCGCGTGCGCTCGGCCGTGGCCCGGGCGGTGCGCAGTTCCACCTGCGCCGCTTCGACCGCGGCCTGGGCGGTGCGGACATCGCCTTGCAGGTCGTCGGGATTGAGCGTGGCGAGCACCTCGCCCTGGCGGACGACATCGCCGATATCGACATTGCGCGCCGTCACCCGGCCAAGGGTCTGGAAGCCCAGGGCGACCTCGATCCGGGCGGCGATCACGCCGGGGATGGAGTGGCCGGCCGCCTGCGTGTCGCTGACAAGGATGCTCACCACCGGGCGGGGGGCTGCGGCGGCCTCGACCTTCGGCTTTTGCCAGGGCAGGGTGAAGCCGGCCGCGCCGCCGGCAAGCGCGACCAGGATCAGGACCGCCGGGATCAGGGCCTTGCGCATCATTCCTGCCTCGCCGATGGGGACGCGTTCGTGACCTCGCGGCCGGGATAGAGCATCTGCGACCCCGCGCCGACCACCGTCTGCCCGGGCTCGATCCCTCCGCTGAGGATCACCGTGCCGTTGGCGAATCGCTCGATCTGGACCGATGCCAGCGAAACGCGATTGTCGTTGCCCACCAGCCAGACCGCCGGCTTGCCGTCCGCCGAGGTCAGCGCCGTCCAGGGCACGGCGATGCCGCTGCCGGCCGGGAAATGCACCGCCCCCCGCACTGCCGCACCCAGGAGGCTGGCGGCCGGCGGGGCATTGTCGATCTCGGCCCGCACCGTGACCGAGCCCGTGGCGGGATCGACCAGGGGCGCGATCTCCGTCACATGCGCGGTCATGTGAAGATCGGGGAAATCGATCCCCCTGAGAGTGACCGGCGCACCGATCGCATCCCGCAGCAACGGCGTATCCGAGGTCTGGAACACCGCCTCGCGCCCCGTCGCGGAAGCCAGCGAGATCACTGCCTGCGCCGCCCCTACGATCTGTCCCGGCTCGGCCCGGCGTGCGGTGACGATGGCGTCGGCGGGTGCGCGGATCACGGTATCCTCCAGCGCACGTTGGGCCTGGCCCAGGGCAGAGCGCGCCTGTGTCAGCCCGCCGCTGGCGGCCGACAGGGCCTGGCTTGCGGCGTCGAGCGCCGCGCGCGTGCCCACGCCGCGGCTGAGCATCGCATCGGCGCGCTGAAGCGCCTGGCTGGCCTGCGCCTCGGCCGCCTCGGCCGAGGCCACGGCGGCCTGGGCCACGCGCAGCGCCTGTTCCTGTTGCAGCGGATCGGTCCGGGCCAGCGCCTGTCCCCGGGTGACGCGGTCGCCCTCGCGCACCAGGACTTCGGTGACGCGTCCCCCCAGCCGGAAGCCGATATCGACGCTGTCCTTGGCATGGACGGCTCCGGTCAGGGCGGCGTCGAAGGTCAGTTCGGTCTGCTCGACCTGTACGAACTCCACACGCAAGGGGGGCTGGGCCAGGGCTGGCTGGGTCGCGAAAAGCAGCGCCAGGACCAGCGGCATCAGGCGCGGCATGACGGCCCGGTCGCCTGACCTGTCGTGCGTTTCCGATCGGATGCTCAAGTTCGCTGCTCCTGAAAAGATCCCGAACGACATGACCTCGCGGATGCATCCGCCCCGGCTCATACCCGCCGGTGACACGCGACAAAACAAATGCGGCATCCCGCAAGCCGTCCGACCCGCCGCATGGGGACGCTTTCGGCAGTTCTGGCCCCGAATGCGCGGCGGAACGGTCGGCTATTGATAGCTTCGCACCAGCGCGGCCGCAATCATGCCCCAACCGTCAACCACGACAAAGAATGCCAGCTTGAAGGGCAGGGCCACCACGACCGGGGGCACCATCATCATGCCCATCGACATCAGCACGGCCGAAACCACCAGGTCGATGATGAGAAAAGGCAGCGCGACCAGGAAGCCGATTTCGAAGGCGCGCTGAATCTCGCTGATCATGAAGGCGGGGATCAGCACGGAAAGCCGGTCGGGCGCTGCCTCGGGGTCGGGGGCGATCTCGGCAAGCGTGGCCAGCATTTCGGGATCGGTGCGATGCTCCATGAAGCCGCGAAAGGGCACGATGCCGCGCTCGAACGCCTGCTCGACCGTGATCCGGCCGTCGCGCAACGGTGCGCCGGCGACGTCCCAGGCTTCGGTCAGCACCGGGTTCATCACGAACCAGGTCAGGAACATGGCCAGGCTGACGATCAGCATGTTCGGCGGCGACTGCTGCAGCCCCAGGGATTGGCGCAGGATCGAAAGCACCGTCACGATGAAGGGAAAGCAGGTCACCATGATGGCGATGCCCGGCGCCAGCGACAGCGCCGTCATCACTGCCAGAAGCGTGATCGCATGCCGGCCGACGCCGCCTGCGACCGCATCGAGGCCCGCCGCGTCGATCAGCGGCAGATCCTGGGCCGACCCGGGCTGGGGCAGCAGCAGCACCGCAAGGACAAGGACGAGCCTGATCACGATGCGCCGGCCGGGCCAAGGATGCGGACGCAAAGCCGGTTGTCGGTTTCGTCGCCCGAGACGAGTTCGCCGCGGGCGATGACCTTGTCGCCGACGCAGATCTCGACGCCGTCCGACATGTCCTGGTCCAGCGTCAGGATGTCGTCGGGCCGCAGGCGCGAAAGCTCGGCAACGGTAAGTTGCGTTCCGCCCAGCCGGATGGTGATTTCCACCTGGATCTGGTCGGTTGCGATCAGGCTTGCAAGATCGTCCATGATCATTCCCCGGTCTTGATGTCGTCGATGATGGTTTTCAGCTCGGTGGCGGCGCGCGAAGGATCGAAGATGATCGCACCATGGCCGGCGACCAGCTCGACCATGTCCTGGCCCGCCCGAAGGCTTTCGATCCGCACATGGGGGAACAGCCCGCTGCCAAGGCAATCCGCCACGTCCGCGTGCAGGTCTTCGGGACATCGGACGATCAATGTCCGATCCGGCGCATGTTCGACGATCCGCGCCATCTCCTCGGCCAGTGAAAGCCGCAACCGCTCCTTTTCCGAGCAAGGGCCGAGCACATCCACGATGGCGTGCAGGATCGGCACCAGCGCGTTGCGGATATCCCCGCGCAGCGCGGCTTCAGCTTCGTGCCCGGCCTGCATGTTCTGGCGGAGATCGTCCAAGGCCCGGGTCAACGCATCCAGGCTGGCCTCGCGGCCTTCGGTCAGGCCCTTCTCGTAGCCGTGCTGAAAAGCTTCCTCTCGCCCGGTCGCCGCAGCCAGCTGCGCGTCGCCCACGGCGCCAAAGGAAAACGAATCGAGGCGAAGCGCGGCGGGTCTCATACGGCGTCCTCACGCTTCTCGATCCAGCCTGACAGGATTTGCAGGCTTTCGTCCTTGCGCGATTTCATCAGCTCCTTGAGCCGCCCCACCGGATCGCTGCCGTCCGTCCCCGCGGGCGCGAAGTCGATCTCGGGAACGACATTGGCAACGGCGGGGGCCGGGGCGCCCTCGGTCCTGGCACCCGCAAGAGCCGGCGGCCGTTCCGGGCGATCCAGCATGGCCTGGCCCGGACTGCCCGCAGGTTTCGACCTCAACAGCGGGCGCAACAGGAATGCCGCCAGTGCCAGTGCGAAAAACCCGACCAGGGCGATGCGGATCAGCCCGTTCAGGTCCAGCCTCGACAGGAAACCGCCGGCGCTGGCCAGCGTGCCTGCCTGGGAAAGCGAGGCGAAGGGCAGCGATTTCACCGTAATCGCGTCGCCCCGCCCTTCGTCGAAGCCCACGGCCGAGGCGACCAGTTCTCGGATCGCCTGAAGCTCGGTCTCTTCGCGCGGCACCAGCGTGGCTTCGCCGTTGGCCTCTGTCCGGGCGACCCCGTTCACCAGCACGGCCACGGTCAGGCGCCGGGTGGCGCCGGGCTGGCGCGTCACCTCGCGCGTGATCTTGCTGACCTCGAAGTTCGAGCGCTGGCGGGTCTCCGACCGCGAGGATCGGCTTTGATCCCCGGCACTGTCCTGGCCCTCGGGCAGGTTCGAGGCGGCGGTGACCGCGCCCTGTTGCGCATTGCTGCTTTGATCGGCGCTTTCCTCGCTTTCCTGCGAGATCAGCGCCCTTTCCTGCGGGTCGAAACGCTGCTCGGTCAGCAGTTCGGATTCGTTGACCACGTCCAGATGCAACTCGACGATGGCATTGCCGTGGCCGACATGTGCGGCCAGGATGCGCTCGACATTGCGTTTCATCTCGGCCTCGCGATCCTCGCCGTCGAAATCCTCGCCCGAGGAAATCACGCCGCGTTCGCTGTCGATCACCGCGACCCGATCCGCCGTCATGCCCGGCACGCCAGAGGAGACAAGGAACTTCAATGCTTTCGCCTGATTGCGACTGATCGGCGTGCCGTCGGTCGTCAGCGTGACCGAAGCGGTCGCCTCGGCCTCGCGCCGATAGCCGCGGCCCTGCGGCACGGCCAGATGCACGCGCGCCGCCTTGACGTTCGGCAAGGCCAGGATGGTGCGCGCCAATTCGCCTTCCTTGGCACGCCAATAGGCGGCATCGAACATCTGCGAGGTGGTGCCGAAGCCCGACATGCCGTCGAGAATCTCGTAGCCTGAGCCGCCGGCCGAGGGCAGCCCCTCGCCGGCCAGCGTCATGCGCAATTCGTCCCGGCGGCTTTCCGCGACCCAGATGGAATCGCCCCGGATCTCATAGGGGACGCCGGATTTTTCGACCGCGGCCATCACCGCGCCGGACTGCTGCGGATCGAGCCCGGAATAGAGCAGCGCCATGCCGGGCCGGCTGGCCATCCAGGACAATCCCGCAATGGCGGCAAATGTGAACAGGAAGGCCGCCGCCAGCATGGCCCTCTGCTTCGTGCTTCTGTCGCGCCAGTAGTCCTGCAGTTTCAGCAAAACCGCCCCCATCGAATCGCCGTGATCCTTGTCGCGACCTTGATGGCACGGGGGCGATTAAGAATTGGTTAGCCCGCGAGTGATATCCAGGCCCTGGACGGATGGAGAATCACCATGACCGATGTCGCCGACATCAACGCGGAAGGAAAACCAGGCGGAGGAATCGGCCGCATCCTGTTGCCGCTGGGCCTGGCCCTTGCCTTGGGTGGGGCCGGCTTTGCCTCGACCTGGCTGGGATTCTGGTCGCCCATGTCGCTTTTCTCGGCGAAGGAGCAGGTCGCCCAGGCCGAGGCCGCGCCGTCCCTTGCCTTCGTCGATATCCCCCAGATCGTGCTGACGCTGGCCGGACCCCGGGCGCGAACCCTGGTGATGACGGTCAAGATCGAGACCGACCAGGGCCACCGTGCCGAGGTCGAACACCTGATTCCGCGCCTGCTGGACAGTTTCAACGGCTTTCTTGCCGATATCGACGGCACGGCCTTCGAGAAACGCGGGATATTGGACATCGTCCGGGACGAGCTGGCAACGCGCGCCGTCTTTGTCCTGGGCAGGGAGGCATTCACCGATGTCCTTATCACGGAGTTCAGGGTCCAATGACGATCGCGCAGCTTTTACAGGTGGTCCTGATCGCCTTTACCATCGGGCTGTCGGGATTTTGCTTCATGCTGGCACGTCGGCTGCGCAAGCTGAACGACCTGGAAACCGGACTGGGCGGCGCTATCGCCGTCATGACCAGCGAAATTGGCCGGCTGGAGAAATCCATCCTGCTGGCCAAGGCCGAGGCCACTGCCGCAACCCAGGCGCTTGCCGACGAGATCGAGCGTGCCAAGCAGGAGCGCGCATTCTGGATGTTGCAGCAGAAGTTCGCCGAGGCTGGCCCATCGCGGCCCGCCCGCTTGCAGCGCCGCCGCCGTCGCGAAGGAACGGTGGCCAATGCGTAAGCCGATCCTGTCGATCCTGGGCGGCGTGATGATCCTGGCCGCGGCCGGCCAGGCGGTGATGCTGATGGACGGGCTGTCGCGACTGTCGGCGAATGCCGAGCCTTCGGAATTGATGGCGGGCTGCACCGACGTTCCCGAAGCTGTTGCCCTGGCCGAGACGCTGCGCGAGCGCGCCCTGCGCCTCGACCGCTACATGCAGGAGATCGAGCGGCGGAAGGCCGAAATTGCCGCTGCCGAAAAGCGGCTGACCGAGAGGTTGGTCGAACTGCGCAAGCTGAAGCAGCGGATCGTCCAGGGCAACCAGGGCCAGAGCCAGGCGCAGACCGAGGATATCGCGCGGCTGATCGCGGTCTATGACCAGATGAAGCCCGAACAGGCGGCCATGGTCCTGTCGAACCTGCCGCCGGATTTTGCCGCGCAGATCCTTGCCCGCGTTCAGCCCGAAACGGGTGCCCGGATCATGGCCTCGGTCGAGCCGGGCCATGCCGCGATCCTGACGTCATACATGGGCGCCCTACGGGCCGCCGGGAAATAGGTGAATACATGTTCGGCATGATCGGCATCGTCGTGACCTTCGCGATGGTCTTCGGTGGATACATCCTGGCAGGCGGAAAGCTGGGGGTCATCCTGCACTCGCTGCCCTTCGAAATGATGATGATCGGCGGGGCGGCCGTCGGCTCGTTCCTGCTGTCGAACGAGACGGCGGTCATCAAGCAGGCGCTGGGGGGCATCGGCCGCTCGCTCAAGGGGCCGCGCTGGCACGAATCCGACGTGCAGGACGTGCTTTGCCTGCTGTTCCAGCTGCTGCGGATCGCACGCGCCAGCCCGGTCGAACTGGAAGAGCATATCGAGAAGCCCGAATCGTCGTCGATCTTCCAGGCTTACCCCCGGATTCTGGCCGATGAGCATGTCGTGACGCTGATCGCCGACACGCTGCGCTCGGCCAGCCTGAACTACGACGATCCCTATCAGGTGGCAGATTTTGCATGATTTTCACGCTTATTCATACGGTTAATGGACTGTGTCCCGGCCTCTGGGGTGGCGTGTCCCATTTTCACACCTCCCCCATAACCAGGCGGACGATCTGTTCACGGTCAGCGGCGCGGGTGTATCGCTCCACTTCTTTCAGCGTCAGATGCCCAGCCATCGCGGCAATCTGATGGACGGTTTTGCCATTCTCGGCCCAGTAGACGCAGAAGGCTTTCCGCAGGCCGTGCAGCCTCGCTTTCATCCCCGCCGCCACCGCTGCCTCCTCAAAACGCTGCCCGAGGCTCTGCGGCTGGTATGGCTTGCGCCACTTCGACAGGATGAAGGTTGGCGAAATGTCCGGCGTCCGGGCGATGACGGCCCGCAGTTCCGGGGTGATCGGCACATAGCTGGGCACGCCGGTTTTCACCCGGTTGAAGATCAGCACGTTGCCCTTGATGTTGTGCCGGCCGATCACGGCCAAGTCGGCCCGCGCCGCGCCGGTATATAGGCCGAGGTCGAATATCAGCCGTTCAACCGTCCCTACCTCCCATCGCTTGATAAACGCCGCGATATCGTCCGCGTCCGCAGTTGGCAGTTCGTTCGACATGGGCCGGTCAAGCTCAATGCCGATCATCGGGTTGCGGGTGATGAAGCCGAGGCGCTTCACATGCTCGAACACGGGCCTAAGCGCCTTGAAGTCATTGACAGCCCCATGCCCGCCCTTGGCGTAAAGCGCGTTCTCGATATCGCGCGGAGTGATGGCAGAGAGCGGGCGATTGCCTTGGGCGCGCACATAACGCTTGAGGATGGCTTGCCGGGCTTTCCGGGTGCCTTCACTGTATTCGTTCAGCCACTTCCAGTTGCCGGACGTGTAAAGGTCAACCGCCCAAGCGAACGTTCCGCTCTTGGGCGTGGCGGTCTCTGGCGGGCGATGCTCCCACCGCGCATGTTCGGCGCAGTAGGCCGCGAACACTCGGGGGTCGGTGGGGTGCAGGCCATGCACCCCAAGCGAGATTTCCTTGTCACCCCGGCGATAGGTGTGGAACCAGCGCCCCCGGCGCAGTTTCGAGCGGAGATAGGGAACGGTCTTCATACGCCCTCCGCAGAGAACGGCTTGTTGTCCCAGTTGCTGGCATGCTTGCGGGCCTCGGGATACTCGAAGGTGACGCCCTCCGGCCCTACCCGCGCGATCCGAGCGCCGGGATGGAGCGAAGCAACGACCTTATGCGCCTCCTGTATCTGGCGCTCGGTTGGCATGGAAGGGGCCGAAGGACGGGACATCGTTAAACCTCGCCCCGCACCAAGCTCGGCTGGCGCGACACCTTGGCTAGACTGTCACTATCCAAAGCAATTTGTAGGTCACGCGCCATTTTGATGACTTGAGCCGCGGCCTCGGATGCGGCCAAGCTTTCGCCAAGGCCAGCGTCAAGCAGGTTCTCAACAGCTGTCGCGCAGTATTGCAACGACAACGCAAGGGATTGCTGGTCGGCAAGATAGGCTTTGAGCGAGGAGTTCATAGGCCGACCCTCCGCTCCAAGTCGAGCGTTGCCTCGACCAGCATATCGGACAGCATCCACGCGGGATGCTTGTTGCTGTTGAGGTCATTCGCCTCGATCACCGTTTGCAGGGCCTGCGCCAGCGCGCGCACTTCACTTGCCGCCCGATAGGTGGCCTCGCAACTCTGTTCATCAGTCAGCCCGCAAGGGGGATTGATTTCCATTTGGGTTTGCGCCATTTTCATGGTCGAGATCCTTTTTCACCGATTAGGATTGTATGAGACCGTCAGGGTGGCCGCCCTGGCGGTCTTGTTCGTTTTCGGCGATGGCCTTGCGCAGATGGAAGATAATCTCTGCGTTCATTGAACGCTCGTTCTCGGCCGCCATTGCCTTGATCCGATCCCGCACCCCATCGGGAAAGCGGAGCATAAACTTATCTTGAAATGCCCTGTTTTGCTTCATTACACCCTCACACGCTGCCCTTAGGACATAAATGACTATGCCCTAAGGGCAGTAGTTGCGTCAACACGATATTTATGCCCTAAGGGCACCATGGTAGAAGATCAGAATCGCACATGGGTTGACCGTTACATGCTCCGCCTCCCAGACGGGATGCGGGATCGGATCAAGGCTGCAGCCGAAGAGAACAGCCGCAGCATGAATGCGGAAATTGTCTGGCGGCTTGAGCAGAGCTTTCTGGCTGACAGTTTTGCGCGGACGGGTAAAAGCGGAAGCAGCCATGAAGATGTGGACGATCTGGCCAACCAACTCCTGGAACAGTTCGTCGGCATGTTGATCAACAAAGGGTGGAAACCTCCAAACAAGTAGCTTGCTCATGCTGCGATCTCATGGCCCTGACATGTTGGCATCGACATAAGCGAGGAAAGAATTGTGAAGAAAGCGGACGCCGAAGCCGGGATTCGTCACCTTTGCTGGGAATTCGCCGAACAGAACAGAGGCGCCATGGACGGAACCGGCAACCCCTCGTTCGGAGACTTCCTGCGATGGGTGCGCGAGAACCACCCCTCTTATCTCGACTTTCGCACAACAGGCAGCGTGTCTGACACAGTGGAGTGGTGGTGGGCACAAGAGTTCAAGCAGACTTGGCGGTATTGACCTGAACAGTGGCACGCCTGATTCTATACAACCCGATCCATCACCGGCACCGCCCAGTTAGCCGAGCACCGTTCCGCCTCGATGATGGCTTGCTCATAGCTCGTGCCATCCCACAGCACCGCTTGCCCGCCGTCATCCTCGATCAGCATCACGAGGAACCGCGGTGGGCAGATCATCGGCACCCCGAGCGCCGCAAGCCGGTTCTGCCGCGCGCGCAACCCGCGATCCGTCGCGCCGACGATCTCGATCCGGTCGCGGGCCGCGATTATGCTGTCAGCCATGATCGGCACCGTTGCGAGCGCGCCGGGCGCAGGATCCGCAGCAGAAGCGGGTCGCCGACCGTCTCGGACGAAACACCTTGCCGCAATGGCCGCATGAGATATCCGACAGACGCCGCTTGCCGGGAGAAGCACAAGCCCAGCTGCAACAGACCTGCTCGACCCGGTGCGGCTTGAACACCACCTGACAGACCGGGCAGGTCTTGGGGTGCCGCTTGCGCCGGCTGGCCGCATAGCAGGGATGGGAACAGAACCGCTCGCCATGTCCCCGGAAGCTCTTGCCGCAGTTCTGGCACGTCCGGCGCTCCTTTGCCATGTCGGCCTGGGCTTTGCTCCGGCAGATCTTGCTGCAAAAGATCACGCCGTCACGTGCCTCGGCAGGGATCTGGCCCTCGCACCACAGACATTTTCGCCCCTGCCGCGCCGTGATCCGTTCGGCCCGCGCTCGCGCCGTGTAGAACGCCTGGCGACACTTGGCTCCGCAGAACTCGCGGCGAATGGTGCAGTTCGCCAGCGCCTTGCCGCACCAGGCGCAAGTCAGTCCTTCCAGATCGCCAGCCATACCGCGTGATCCTCGGTCGCCTGACGCTTGCAGTGCATCAGGCTCGCATGGCTGGTGTTGCATAGCCGGCTGCAAAACTTGTAGTGCCCCTCGGGCAAGGGCTTGTGGCAGCGAACGCATCGCGTCCGCTCGATCAGGGTTCCCGCTTCGATAGTCCATTCCGGCTGTCCTTCATACCAATCGGGCCGCTCGGCCCCCACGCTGTTGAACACCTCGGCCATCAGGTCGCGCGCCATCAGGTCGGCCGAGGTCCAGCCCCAGCCCTGCAGGCAGAAATCGGCGCGCAGCCCTGCCCGCAGCGGCCCCTCAAGGCCGAAGATCGATGCCGTCTCGCCGGCCTCGAAAGCCAGGCGCACCAGCGCGGCAAGATCCTTGACCATGGCGTGAAACCGGCCGGCGCCGACGCGGCCGCGCAGGGCATCGCGTTCGCGGTTCCTTTCCCGGCGCAGCCGCCTTTTCATCTCGGGGGACATGACCAACATCAGTCTGCCCAATCGATGAATTGCAGCGCATCCTTGATGGTGGCCGGGTCCAGGTCCGCCTCTTTCGCCTGCGCCATGGCCTGCAACATGGTCGCGACGGCGCGCGCCTTGCCGCCGTGGTCATAGGCCTGCATCGGCCGCACCACGTCGATGGCGACGGGCGCGCCCAGCTTCTCGGTCGCCTCCTCGGCCATCAGGTTGACGATGGGTTGCAGCACCAGCTGCGCCAGATGCCGCTGCGCCTCGCGCACCATGGGTCCGGTGGTCGACGGGTTGGTCAGGCCTGGCAGGATGCCGAACACGTTGTAGATTTCGCCCTTGGCCTCGGTCAGAAGCTTGTCGGCCAGCGTCTTGTCGAGCTGGGGCGAAAGCTGGTCGGGCGACTGGCCGATGTTCGGGTTCATGCCGGCGGCGGTCGCCTGGGCCGTGCCCTCGATGACAAGGGACGCGCCCCGGTTGCCCCGGAAGCTGCGGCGCATGGTATCCATGTCCTCGGCCGAGCCCTCGGGAACCGGGATGATCTGGCTGCCGATGGGCGCATCGCGGAACACGTCGCGCAACGCCATGGTGATTTCGTCCAGCAGCGAGGCCGAGAGCTTGGCGCGGGCCAGCGGTGCCGATCCGGCCCATGGGGTGACTGCATCGCAGCCGATGCGGAAGTGCAGCACCTCGGGGGCCAGCACGGTTTCCGACCGCCCGCCGCCGATCTCGGGCAGGCCGAGGCGATAGGCGCGCGGCTGGCCGTAGCGGGTCGACAAGTCCCAATCGGTGGCCGGGATCAGCCGGTCGCGGATCAGGAACACGCATTCGCCGCGCAAGGCCAGTGCGCGGGCGCAGATCGCCATGCTACGCCGGTCCAGCAGGTCGGTGCCGGTCACGTCTGCCAGCGCCAGCCCACTTTCCCATAGGCTCACCGAGGCCTGAACGGCCGAGGTCAGTTCGGCCAGGCCGGAGCCGCCGGCAATCCACGCCTCGCGCGCCGCCATCAGCGCGGCGGTATAGCCCGGCTGCACGGCGCGGGTTTCGACCGGCTTGCGACGGAAGATATCCATCAGCCCCATGTCAGAGCCTCCATCGGTTCAGGTGATGCGCGACGATGCGTTCCGCGACCTCGCCCACGGGCTGCCATTCCCGCGCCTCGATCTGGGCTTGCGAATAGGCCGGCCGGGTGACGGCCGAGACCTCGAACAGGTCGGCCGCCGTGATGGTGCGCAGCGTCCCGGCCGCGCGGCGCTCGATGCGCTCGCCGCCGCGGGGAACGCGGAAACCGGGCGACAGGCCACGGATCAGGCCCGAGGCATGAGCGGCAAGGAAGTCCCGCGCCCAGCTGGTCTGGCCGTCAATCGTGGCCTCGATCTGCAAGGCGGTATCGGTATCGCGCAGCTGCAAGGTGCCGGCCGCGCGCGATGCCAGCGGCCGGTTGAAATCATGGCCGGCCAGCAGGTGGATATCCTCGCCCCGCTCGATCCGGTCTGCGAAGGCGCGGGCGGCGATAACCTCATACCGCCCGGCTGCCAGTTCGGTTTCCGCGCCATAAGGGAACGTCGCCCGAAGGCGGGTTGCCCCGCCCTCGCTGCGCAGTTCCAGCGCCCCCAGTGACGCCCCCCACAGCATCAGGGTTCCCCGATGCCGGTCAGGATGCGGGTCTGCATCCCACGCGGCACGGTAAAATCGGCCGTGACCAGCGCCGTCAGCACCAGTTGGCCCGACTGCGCCTTGGTGTAGGGATCGCGGATCAGGTCCACGCCGCCATAGATGCCGAGATAGCCCGGCGCGATGCCCTGCACGGTCGCGGTCAGGATCGCGGTTTCATCGGGAATGACATTGCTGATCGCCGGGCCGGCGATGTGCTTGGTCAGGCGGTCCCATTCCGAAACGGCGGTGCCGGTGATCAGCGCATCATCCAGCTCGGCCCAGATCGCCGGGCCGAAACCCAGATTGACTTGGGCAGCCGAGGTGATCGCGTTGGCCTGCATGAAGACCACCACCTGCGCCCGGAACGCCGCCCAGGTCGCAGCCGCGCCAACGGCGGTCGAGGCGATGCCATAGGTCGCCGCGCCGGGGATCATGCCCAGAGGCTGGCCGGCCGCGCCGGAACCGTTCACCACCACGCGGTCAAGCTCGGCCCCGATGGCGGCGTTCAGGTCGCGGCGGATGGCCGATTCCAGCCCCTCGCCCGCCTGTTTCAGCGCCTTGCGGCTGATGATCATCTGCGCCCCGCCGGTCTGGTCGGGGTTCAGGCTGCGTTCCGAGGTCTGGTATTCCGAGGCCGCGCCGACATTGCCCAGCTCGGTGGTCTGCCAGCCGAACACAGCGCCGGCGGTCGCAACCGGGAATTCCAGCTCGCCCGAGGTGATGTTGATGGACTGGACGCCGAGGCGCGATGCCACCGAGGCCGGGAACAGCCGGTCGATTACCGGGCGAATGGTCTTGGGATTGATCTGGTCGGCCGCGACGGTTTCGCCCGCGCGGGTTTCCAGAGCCGCCAGCGGGACCGGGACGCCCTGATAGCCGCCCTTGCTGCGCAGTTCGTCCACGACTTCCTTGGTCGCGCCCGACAGCGCCCGGCCTTCATCGATGGCCAGCGCCACCTGGCGCAGCTCGAAGCGACCGACCAGTTCGGCATATTCGCGGTCGGAACGGGTTTCCAGATCGGCCCCGGCCTCGCGGCGTTCGGTATCTTCCGCGATCAGCGCAGCGCGATACCGGGTTTCGTTGGCGCGATATTCCGCGTCCATGGTCTCCATGGAGCGGGTTTCGTCCTCGGTCGGGCTTTCCTTGCCGACCAGACCCGCAAGCGCCTGCCGGATTTCCGACTGGCGACGGGCGATTTTGACACTATCCAGCATGTGATACCTCATGTTGCCGGGTTTGGGTTCGTCGCCAGATCGGCAACGGCTTGCGCCCAGGCATCGCGCTCGGGCGACCGGATCGGTGCGGGGTGGCCGCATTCGATCCGGGTTTTCCTGGTGTGGCAGGAGCTGCACCGGGTGGCGCAGTTGCCGGGGTCGAAGGCCAGATGCGGATGCGTCCTCACCGGCTTCACATGGTCGATTTCCAGCCGGCCGCGCTTCGTGCCGCAGTCCACACACGCCCAGCCGTCGCGCTCCAGCACGATCTGGCGCAGCACCTGCCAGCGCTTGGTTTTCAGGACGGGCCGGGAATGGCGCCGCCATTGGTCGCGCTTCATGCCCATGCCGCCCTCGCTTTCCGGGTCGGTGCGGCCTGCATCCGCGCGCCCTGGGCAACCGCCAGCACCGCCGCCGCCGCCGCGTCGATGCGGCCGAGGGCGCGGCCCTTCGCCAACTTGGCGTTGCCGGCCGGGTCGATCAGGGTCACGGCATCCGCGAAGGCGAAGCGCAGCAGCAGCGACGGCACGACCTTCACGTCGCCGTCGAACAGCGCGCGGCGGAACCGCTCGATATCCTCGGCCCCGTCCTTCCAGCCGAAGCCGCGCCAGATGAAAGGGACGCGGGCGAGGCCTGCGCCGTTCATCGCCTCGGCAAACTCGGCATGGCGGAAACGGTCGCCGACGATGCAGGCGGGCTGGATACCGTCCAGCTGGCGCACGATCTCGGCCAGCCACGGGCCGGGCGGAACCGTGTTCTCGCCCATGACCGACAATTCGCCACGCTCGTGCATTTCGACATAGCGATGGGCGACGGCATCGGCCGCGCCGCGATCCGCCAGCGACGGGAAGGCCGGGAAGGTGCCGAGGGCTTCCAGCCGCCCGGTTTCCGGCCAGTAGAACGCCGCCGCCGACATGGAGCGCGAACCGCCCAGGTCCACGCCGAGAATGCAAGGGCCTTCGCGGGGCGGCAGATCCTCGGGCGCGACCTCGGCCGAAAGCCATTCGTCCACCGTGACCAGCACCGACCGATTCTCGATCGACACGCGCTCGTTGCGGTTCAGGTTGCGGAAGCTGGACAGGGCCGCGCCGCCGCGCGCGATGGCGGTCTTTGCCGCCGACAGCAGCCATTCCGGGGTCGAGCCGATGCCCTCGGCCGCGCCGGGGTTCGCCAGCAGCAGGCTTTCCAGATCATCGGCCGGCAGGCCGAAGGGCGGGCGATGCTCCTGGACGTAAGAACCGGGCGGCGGTTCATCCAGCCAGCGGCTGAAGGTGTTGGTGTCGTCGGGGGCCGAGGTCGAGATGATCAGCGCCCGGCCGTCGCGCTTGCCGAGACCCGAGAGAATGGCGTTTTCGAGATTGTCGCCCTTCTCGCGTTCCCAGGCGGCGCGCTCATCCATGATGGCCAGCGTCGGGGCACCGCCGAGAATGGACTTGCCGTCAGCGGCGATGCAGCGCGCCAGCCCGCCGCCATTGCCGCCGAATTCGATTTCCAGCTTGGAGCCGCGCCGAATGGTGAACTGCGCCTGATCGGACTCCGGCAGGCCGTTGATGTAGCCCAGCACGAAATTGAAGGCGATGCGCGCCTGGTCGCGGTTGCGGGCCGCGAAGATGATCTCGCGGTTCGGCTGCGGATCTTCCTGGAGCGCCCCGACCAGCTCGGCCAACGCGAGGCCCGCCGAAAGCGCCGTCTTGGCATTGCCCCGCCCGATGGACAGGACGCCGACCGTCACGCCTTTGCCGAACGCACCTTTCACGAATTTTTTCTGGAAATTCGCCAGTTTGAGCGGTTTTCCGGCCTTTTTGCCCTCGGGAACGCGCAACAGGCCCAAAAACTGGATCGCCCGCATCGACGGCGATTTTCCCCGGATTTTTTCCAGAAGTGAGAGAGGAACACTCTGGCGCCGGTCCCCCGGCAAAACCGAAGTCTGGGCATTGGGACCATGCCCGAACAGGTCGCGATCCGGGATCATGCCGACACCTCGACAGGGCGGCGGGCGATCCAGCCCCGGCACTCCATGACCTGATAGCAGAACCGCTTGGCCTCGGCCCTCGGCGTCGGGATGCCGTGATGCTGTGCGAGGCGATCAGCCAGCGCTGCCCAGTTCGCGACATGATCGACGGCCACGCCCTTGCGGCGCGCGATCTTGGTCAACCGCTTTCTGTGATTCGTCGTTCGTGCCATCTCTCATTCCTCTCTGACTTCACCGTTGCCCCCTGCTGGATGGTGAGGGCTTGAGCTAAGGGCATAGGACGACCAGCCCCGGCACATGGCCCGAGCTAGTCCCTATGCCCTGGGCGATCTTGCTGGCCGGAGCCGGGCCGTCGCTTTGGGCCGAGCCGTGCGCGTGACCTGCGCCGGATCGTCGGTTGCTGCTTGCAGGACGTGGTCACTGTCCTGGGGAACGGGCCTCAACCTTTCGGACTGCCCTTGCCTATGTTCCCGCCCCGTGGTGGGCGCAGCCGATCCAGAGCCACCGTATGCTAACCGTCCTCTGGTCGGCCCCCGCGTGCCGTCATGCGCGGGGTCATGTCTGTCAGTCGTCGCGGTCGATCAGCATCACATCGTCCGGCAGATCGTCACATGCACCGACCGGACCGCGATCCTGTTGCGTGGCCGCGACCAGCCGCTCCATGACGGCGAATTGCTTGTGAGAGGGGCGCCAGCCCGGCCGCTTGCGGTCGCGCTGGATGGACAAGGCAAAGCCCCGTTCCCAGCCCCTGGCATTGGCGATGACGCGGCCCCAGCTAAACAGCAGGCGGTCAACATCGGGGTGGCCTGTATAGGCTTCCTCGGCCCTCATAGCTGCACCCCGCGATAGCGGCCGAGGATACGGGCAAAATGCGCTGAAAGGGTTACTTCCTTCACATTGGCATTGCCGCGCACATCGTAATAGACCGCGACCTGATCCGTCATCGCCTGGCGAATATCGGCAGGGATATTCTCGGGCAGCGCGCCGAACCCGGCCCGATACTCGATCTCCACCACGCCGGGCGGCGGGTTGCCGCAGATCATCAGCAGCGGCCGCGACCCGCCGCCCATCAGCAAATCCGCCCAAGGCTGGGTATTGATGGTGACGTTGATGCTGTCGCGGTCGAGGATCGGCACGATGGGCAGGCGCACATGGCCCCGAGGCCAGCCCGGCAGCAGGATGCGGATAGTCTGATCCAGCAGCGCGATCTGGGCGTAATCCTCGGCCTCGCGCGCCACCGCATCGATCATGCGGGCGAAATCGGGATCCTCTTCCTCATGATCGACCCGCGCCCACCGTTTGGTGTCCGTCAGGGTCAACCATGCGTCCTGGCCGGTCATGGGGATGCGTTCGACGTTCATGCCGCCTCCTCCCCGCTGACATACGACAGGAAGGCCACCTGATCGGCCGGGGGCAGTGCCTCATAGCAGGCCAGCGCATAGGCCTTGCGCTCGGCCGTGCTGGCCCAGCTGGCCCATTCCCGCGCCTCGGGCATCAGCCGGTAGGGGTTCGGGATCGGATGGCCGGGCGACAGATGGGCGTGGATGATTTCGAGGAAGCGCACCGCGTCGGCGCCGCAGTTCAGCGCGGCATTGATCAGGTGACGGGCCGCAGCTTGGCGGCGGGCGTTTTCCTCGATCCGGTCGAGGAAGATCACCGCGTAGTCATGCACCGGCCGGAGCGTCGAGTGTCCCGAACGCTCTTCTAAGCTATTGACCTGCAAGGGGCTGATTTTGCCCGATGTGTCCCTTTCGCTGCCTTGATTTTCAAGGAAACTTTCGAGACTGTCACAGTTCCTATCAGGTCGAAGAGATGCTTTCACAGCGTATCGGCCTGATGAACGAAGAAACCATGCACGCCCCGCATGCATTGCAGAACATGGCCGATGCGCTGCCCGCGCTGGGAATCGTCGCGGCCGTCCTGGGCGTGATCAAGACCATGAGCTCGATCGACCAGCCGCCCGAGGTGCTGGGCAAGATGATCGGCGGCGCGCTTGTCGGCACGTTCCTGGGCGTGTTCCTGGCCTATGCGATCGTCGCCCCATTCGCCCAGCGGCTGGGGGCCGTGACCAAGCAGGACCAGGCCTTTTACGACGTGATCAAATCCGTCCTGGTGGCGGGCCTGCATCAGCATGCGACCAATCTGTGTGTCGAGGTAGGCCGGCAATCGGCGCCCGATCATGTCCGTCCCTCGTTCGGCGATCTCGAGAACGCGCTGCGCGAGCTGAAGAGGGCGTCGTGATCGCGGCGCTGATCCTGTCCGCCGCGCTGGCCGAAGCCGCCGCAGGCGGGGTGCCGACCCGAGAGGGCATGATCCGCGACGCGACGGACCGGCTGCTTTACGATGAGCCGCTGCCTGCGGATATCGACGACAGGCTGATGCGGCTTTCGCCCTCCGACCGGATCGAGGTCCTGATTTTTCTCAGGCGGTCGGGCATGCTGATCGGTCCGGCCTGGAGCATTGAGCGCCTGCTGGAACCGGCAAGACCCCAGGGAGCACAGGAATGAGCATTGCCGAAACACCCGCAGCGGGCTGGGCGGTGCGGCCGCTGATCATCACCGGGGTTTTGCTGCTGATCGTGCTGTCCATGGTCATCCCCATGTCGGCGCGGCTGCTGGACCTGGGGATCGCGCTGTCCATCGCCAGCGCGACATTGATCCTGGTGATGGCCTCGCTTGTGGAAAAACCCACGGATTTCCAGGCTTTCCCGGTCCTGCTGCTGGTCTCGCTGCTGATCCGGTTGTCGCTCAACATCTCATCGACCCGGCTGATCCTGACCAATGGCCAGAACGGTGCCAATGCCGCCGGCCATGTCATCGAGGCCTTCGCCGAATTCGTGGCCGGCGGCTCGCTTCTGGTCGGGCTGACGGTCTTTGCCGTGATCACGGTGGTGAACTTCATGGTCATCACCAAGGGGTCGGGGCGCATGGCCGAGGTTTCGGCCCGGTTCGCTCTGGATTCCCTTCCGGGCAAGCAGCTTGCCATCGACGGCGACCTGAACTCGGGTGCGATCGACCATGACGAGGCCAAGCGCCGCCGCGCCCGCGAGCAACGCGAAATCAGCTTTTTCGGCTCTCTCGACGGGGCATCGAAATTCGTCAAGGGCGATGCCATCGCCGGTCTGGTCATCACGCTGATCAACCTGTTCGTCGGTCTGGCCGCGGGCGTGATCCTGCACGGCATGCCGGTGGCCGAGGCCATGTCCACCTATTCCCGGCTGACCATCGGGGACGGGCTGGTCAGCCAGATCCCGGCGCTGATCACCTCGATGGCGGCGGCGCTGCTCTTGTCCCGCGGCGGGGCGACCGAGACGACCGCCGATCTGCTGTCGCAGCAATTCCTCAGCAACTGGCAGGTGCCCTTCATCTGCGCGGTGGGCATGCTGTTCATCGGTCTGGTCCCCGGCATGCCGACGCTGGTCTTTTTCGGCCTGGCTGCGGTGCTGGGCGTGGCGGCCTGGTTCATTCGCGCCCGGCAGGACAAGACCAGACCCGAGGATGCGGCACCCGTGGAATCCCATGCCGCCGCCTCGGCGCAGACCCGCATTGGCGACGTGCTGGATACTGATGAGATATGCGTCGAGATCGGTGCGGGCCTGATTCTCAGTGCGCTTGATCCGGTGCGCGGGTTGGGCCAGCGCATCACCAACCTCAGGCTGCACATTGCGCGCGCCTATGGGATGATCCTGCCCGATGTCCGCATCACGGACGGCACCGGCTTTCAAGAGGGCGAGTATGTCGTCCGGTTGCAGGGCGTCGTGCGCGGCAAGGGTGTCCTGCGGCCGCAGGGCGTGCTGGCGTTGGGTGCGGAAGCCATGCTCGACGAACTGGACGGCGAAAACGTGCGCGAGCCGGTCTATGGCAGCGCCGCGCGCTGGATCGCGCCGGAATGGCAGGACGAGGCGGCGATCGCCGGTGCTACCGTCGTGACCCCGATGGAGGTGCTGTCCACGCATCTGATGGAGGTGGTCAAGACCAACCTGCCCGCGCTTTTGACCATGTCCTCGATGCAGCGGATGATCCGCGAACTCTGCAGCGTCTCGGACGAGCATCGCGCCCAGCTGAACCAGCGGTTCTTCGACAGCATGGTGCCGGACAAGGTGCCGCCCGAGATGCTGCTGGCCGTCCTGCGCGGCTTGCTGGAAGAGCGGATCTCGGTCCGCAACCTGGTGCTGATCACCGATGCGGTGCATGAGGCGCGCGGCGGTGCCTCGCCCGAGGCCGTCTATGAGCAGGTGCGCAAGCGGCTGCGTGGCCAGATCACCGAGCAGTTCCTGGACGAGGACGGCTATCTGGAATTGCTGCAACTGCATCCGCAATGGGAGGCAGAGATTGCCCGCAGCGAAGCCGAAAGTGCAAGGGCGGGGAATGGCGCCATCCCGCAGATCCAGAAACGGCTGGCCGATGCCTTGCAGGCCACGCTGAGCGGTTTGCCACCCGGCATCGAGGTGGTCCTGGCGGTGCCCGATCACCGTCGGCGCCTGGTGCGGATGATGCTGTCCTCGGCCGGGATCGCGACCCCGGTGCTGGGGCTGGACGAGATCGACCCGGGCGCACAGGTCAGGCTGCGGGGAACGGTCGGGCCATGACCCAGTTGCTGGCGGATCCGCGCCTGGCGGCCATGCTGGCCGGGCTGCTGCTGACCTATTGCCGGGTGCAGGCCTGCTTCCTGATGCTGCCGGTTTTCTCCGAGCGCGCCATGCCGGTCCGGGTGCGCGCGGCGCTGGTCATGGCGGTCACGCCCCTGCTGGCGGAACATGCGCAATCGGTGGGTGGAATTGACGGTTTGCTGCATCTTGCTGCCCTGGCAGGGGCCGAGATCCTGTCCGGGCTGGTGCTTGGCGGGCTCGTGCGGCTGTTCGCCGTTGCGCTGAACATCGCTGCCACGGCCATCGCTGCGACCGCGTCGCTGTCGCAGCTGATCGGCGCGGCCAATGAATATTCCCCGCACCCCATCGGCAACCTGATGCATCTGGCCGGGTTGGCCGTCCTGATGGCTCTGGGCTTTCCGGTCCTTGCATGCGACCTGTTGCGCGAAAGCCTGGTGCTGCGGCCTCTTGGGGATTGGCCGCAGGTCTCCGAGGCTTTGCCCAGCGCAGTTTCACTGGTCCGGCAAAGCTTCGTTCTGGCCATGCTGCTGGCGGCCCCGTTCATCCTGGGCGGTTTCCTGTTCCAGGTCCTGTCGGGCATGATCAGCAAGGTCATGCCGACGCTGCCGGTGATCTTCATCGGTGCGCCGGGGGCGATCCTGCTGGCCTTGCTGGCGCTTGTGATGCTGGCGCCTTCGATCCTTTCGGTCTGGGTCGATGCGGTTCTCGGCAAAATGGGAGCACTGCTGCGATGAGCCGGGAAAACAACGACGACAAGCAGTTCGACGCCACGGAAAGCAAGCTGCGCAAGGCCCGGCAGGAAGGCGATGTCCCGCGCTCGGCGGAACTGCAATCGGCGCTGATGTATCTGGGTTTCTGGTTCGCTGCACTGTTCGCCACGATCTGGGCCGTGCCGGCATGGCTCGGCATGGCCGCGCGCGTCCTGGGCGGCGAGCCATGGCCCGATGCCGAAGGGCGCGCGGTCGCCGATCTGGCGCGTGCCCTGGCGGGGCAGGCCGGGCTGGTGACCGTCGCGGGGGTCGCGATCATGGCGCTGCCGATCCTGCTTGGCATGGTGGCGCAGCGTTCCGTCGTGCTGACGCCCAAGAAGCTGTTGCCCGACTTCAAGCGCGTCAACCCGGTCAAGAATGCCGCGCAGAAATTCGGCAAGAGCGGGCTGGTCACCTTTGCCATCTCGCTGGGAAAGGCCCTGCTGGTCGGCGTGGGAGGCTGGTTTCTCTACGCCTCGCTTTTGGCTTGGCTGATGACCTCGGGCGCGATGCGGGATCTGCAATGGGTCGAGGGGCTGGGTCTGATCCTGCGCCGGGCGGTGCTTCTGGCGCTGGGGATCGGTGCGATCTTCGCCATCATCGACCTGATCTGGAAGCGGCTCGAATACCTGAAGCGGCACCGCATGTCCCGGCAGGAGATGCAGGACGAACACAAGGAAAACGAGGGCGATCCGCACCTGAAGGCCGCGCGGCGGCAAAAGGGCGTGGACATCGTGCTCAGCGCCATGCTGGCCGATGTCCAGAAGGCCGACGTGATCATCGTCAACCCGACCCACTATGCGGTGGCGCTGGAGTGGAAACGCGGCAGCGGCCGGGCTCCGGTCTGCCTGGCGAAAGGGGTGGACGACGTGGCCCGCCGCATCCGCGAGCGCGCGCAGGATCATCGGGTGCCCATCTGGTCCGATCCGCCCTGCGCCCGTGCCCTGCACGCCACGGTCGAGATCGGACAGGAGATCAAGGCCGAACATTTCGCTCCGGTCGCCGCCGCCATCCGCTTTGCCGAGGCCATGCGCAAGAAGGCGCGCGAGGGATGGGGCAGCCCGCCCCGGCGCAGGGAGGGGATATGAGGCGCGTCAGCGATGCGCTTGCCGGGCTGGAACGGATCGCCCGGCTGAAGGCGGATATGGAAATGCGGCGCCTGGCCGCCTTTCGCGCGCATGTCGAGGCGGCGCGCCATCGGATCGGCCGGCTGGAGGCTGAGCTCGAGGCGATCTATCGCTCGGACCAGCCGTTCTCGATCCCCGAGGCGCGGTTGACGAATGCCCTGGCGGGCGAACGCAGCCGGGCCCTGCTGGCGGCCGAGGGCGAGCTGGCCCGGATCCTGCCCGGCTATGAACAGGTCCGGCAGGCTGCCGCACGCGAATTCGGCCGCGGCGAGGCCGTGCATGCCTTGCGCAAGGATCTGGCCGGGCAGGCTCGGCGGGACAGGCTGCGGCGCGATGGCGCATGACGATGCAGGGCCTCGGTAAGAAGCTGGCTGGAGCCGGGGCGATCAGCACCAATCGCGGCCGGGGATGCGCGGCCCCTGCCGAATCGCGCCTGACGATCCGGGCTGGCCTCGTCTCCGATATCAGCGGCCGTTATGATCTCGGGGCGTGAATCGTGAAAACGGCCCTTGCCTTGCCGGGTTTCACGGCAAGGGCCGGCGTATTTTCCATCGCCCTGCCGGCGCGGCTGCAAGGCAGGTCGCAGGGGATCACGGAAAAAGGCATCGGTTCTTCCGGTTCTCTCGGTTCGCGCTGCAAGGCCGCGCCGATTCCGATGATCCCCCTGCGATCCGTGATGAGTCCCGCGACAATCCACGACAAGTTTTAGACATATTGCGCTTCATGCCGCGCAGAAGCTTTGCAAAGAATCTGGTTTGCCCTTATGAACGGAAAGGCTCGATTTCGGCGGCGTTCCGGTGTCTGTGTTTTGTCCCGCGGTTTCGCGAGACAAGTTAAGGAGTAATCAGGGGGTACTCGTGGATGCCTAAGGCTCTTCCAGTAACGCGCGGTCGCAAATTCCTGCAGGTGCTAGAGGGCGCCAGGACGATCTTTCTGCGCGATGGGTTCGAGGGGGCAAGCGTTGATGACATTGCCCGAGAGGCGGGTGTGTCGAAGGCGACACTCTATAGTTATTTTCCCGACAAGCGCGTCATGTTCATGGAGGTTTTTCGTAACGAGCTTTCCCGCGAGGCTGCCGATGCCAGCGCGCTGATCGAGGTCGAGCTTCCGGTCGGGCAGGTTCTGCCCTTTATCGTCCTGATCATCTCGGCGCATATGATCTCGGAGTTCGGGCTGCGCATCTTCAGGGTCAGCGTGGGCGAGGCCGAGCGTTTCCCCTCGCTCGCGCAGGAGTATTACGAATCCGGGCCGGCGCTTTTGCGCCAGCAGCTGATCGGTTATCTGGAGCGTTGCGTCCAGCGCGGGGAATTGCGCATTCCCGACCTGGAACTGGCGGCCGACCAGCTTATCGAACTGGCCGGGGTCACCATCCACGACCGTGCGCTGTTCCTGGGTCCGCAATCGGTGGACAAGGAGCTTTTGCGCAAGGTGAACCGCAGCGCGGTGGCCATGTTCCTTGCCTGCTACGGCGATGGCGGGAACGCGCTGGTCGCTGCGGCCGAATAGGCATTGACCGGCGCGGTTCCGCTGCAACGCCGCGCCGTATTCGTCGACGGGCCGCTTCTCATTTGCATGACGCACCCTTATGATGGCGCGCCAGAAATTCCCTTATTGGATGATTGCCTGATGACCCGAGCCCTGATCGCGCTTCTTGCTCTTGCCCCGCTTGCCGCTTGCACCCCGGCCTATGCGCCGGCGCCCAAGCCGGCTCCGGCCGTCGCGCCTCTGCCGCCCGTGCCGGTGGCCGGCGTCAGCGGGCTGGAATCGCGCGAACCCGATGCCTGCCATGCCAAGAACTATGTCTCGGCCCTGGGCCAGCCCGGCAGCATCATCCCGACCCTGGGCGTGAACCGCGACTATCGCGTCGTCGAATATCGCGGCATCGAGCCGCAGGAATACGATCCGCTGCGCATCGTCTTCCGGCTGGATGCGGCAGGCAATATCTACAATATCGATTGCGGCTGACGGATGCGTGGGATCAAGCGGTTCCTGTTGCTTGCGCCGCTTTGCGCGCTTGCCGCCTGTGTCGAGGCGACGCCTCCGGCACAGGTGCCCCAGCCCGGGGCCGACAGCTGCAACGCTGCATCGTTTCGCGGCCTGGTCGGCCAGCCGCGCGGGGTGCTGGACAGGGTGACCTTGCCGGCCGGCACGCGCATCATCGGCCCGCGCGATGCGGTGACGATGGATTTCAACGCCGGCCGGATGAACTTCGAGATCGGCGAGGACGGCCGGATCGCCAAGATCGGCTGTTATTGAGACAAAAGGGCGCGAGGACGGGATCGTCGCGCCCTTTTTCGACGGGCTTGCGGCATGGCAGGGGCGGCACCTTACCGATGCTGCCAGTTCTTTGGACCGACCACGCCGTGAGGGAGCCCCCTGCCGGGCATGGTTCTGGCCGAAAGCGGAATGCGCCGGCCCGCACCGCGCGATCAGGCGATGCCGCGCCCGGCCATGGCGCTTGCCCGGGCCGGGATCGCGGCTATGGACCGGCCGGGGCGGATGTTCTAGACATTTCATGGGGCAAGCGGGCGGCCGGGGCTGGCCCGAGAGGTTGCCGGGGGAGCTGGGGAATTGGCCACGCTGAAGGATGTCGCGCGGGCAGCCGGGCTGTCGGTCACGCAGACCAGCCGGGCGCTGAACGACCATTCCGACGTGAACGAGATGACGCGCAAACGGGTCAAGGCCGTGGCGCGGTCGCTGAACTATCAGGCCAATATCTCGGCGCGCAAGCTGGTGACCGGCCGTTCGGGCATGGTCGCGCTGGTGGTGCCGCAATCCACCAACCTGTCCGAGGACGGGCTGTTCATCGAGGGCGTCGCCGGGCTTTCGGCCCAGTTCTCGGGCCGCGGCATGCAGTTCGTGTTGCATGTCGCGCGCCAGGACGAGCCGATCACCGAGGTCTACAAGCGCCTGATCGGCAACGGCATGCTGGACGGTTTCGTGCTGTTCAGCCCGTCGGATAACGATCCGCGCGCCGCTTTCCTGCGGGAAAACCGCATCCCCTTCGTCGTGCACGGCCGCATCGGCCCGGCGCCCGACCACGCCTATTTCGATATCGAGAACGAGGGCATCCTCTATCAGATGACCAGCCACCTGACCGGGCTGGGCCATCGGCGCATCGCGCTGATCAATGGCCGGCAGGGGCTCAGCTTCGCCTCGGCCCGGCTGCGCGGCTATCGCCGGGCGCTGGACGCGGCGGGCATCGCATTCGACTCCGCGCTGACCCGGCATGGCGAGATGACCGAGGCGCTGGGGCTGGTCTCGACCGTCGAGATGTTCCGCCTGGGCGGGCCGCTGCCCACTGCGATCATCTGCAGCCACGTCCATATCGCCAAGGGGGTCTACAAGGCGCTGGAGGCGCTGGAGCTGTCGATCCCCGGCGATGTCTCGGTCATGGCACATGACGATCACCTGCCGGCGCTGCGGGCCTCGGCCTTCTTTCCGGCGCTCAGCGTGACCAAGGCGCCGCTGCGCGACAGCTGGGAACCGCTGGCCGATTGCCTGGCCGGCCTGCTGAAGGGCCGGCCGCTCAGGGAATTGCAGCGCGTCGGCCCGCATGAACTGATCATCCGCAACTCGACCGGCCCGGCGCCGGAATGAACAGCCAAGGACAAGCCATGACCCTTCCCGACCGTGCCGCGATCGAGGCGATGGATGCGCAGGACCCGCTGCGCCACTTGCGCGACGCATTCATCCTGTCCCCGGACGAGGTCTATCTGGACGGCAACTCCCTGGGCGTCCCGACCCGCGCCGCGCAAGAGGAACTGCTGCGCGCTGCCCGGGACGAGTGGGGCGGCGAGTTGATCCGCAGCTGGAACAGCGCCGGCTGGTTCGACCTGCCCATCGAGCTGGGCGACCGCATCGGGGGGCTGATCGGTGCGGCGCCGGGGCAGGTGGTGGTGGCGGACACCACTTCGGTGAACATCTACAAGGCGCTGCATGCCGCCATGGGCCTGCGGCCGGGGCGCAAGACCGTCGTCGCGGAAAGCGGCAGTTTCCCGACCGATCTCTATATCGCCGAGGGCGTGGTCTCGACCCTGCCCGGCGCGCGGCTGCAGCTGGAGGGCGTGGACGGCGCGACCATCGAGGACATGCTGGACGCCGATGTCGCCGCCGTGCTGGTCAACCATGTGAACTACAAGACCGGCGAATTGCGCGACATGGCCGCACTGACCGCCCGCATCCACGCGGCGGGCGCCGTCGCCGTCTGGGATCTGTGCCATTCGGCCGGTGCGCTGCCGGTGGAACTGGACGCGGCCGGGGCGGATTTTGCCGTGGGCTGCACCTACAAATACCTGAACGGCGGGCCGGGCTCGCCCGCCTTCGTCTATGCCGCGCACCGGCATCAGGGGCAGGCGCGCCAGCCGCTCAGTGGTTGGTGGGGCCATGCCCGGCCCTTTGCCTTCGAGACGGGTTACGAGGGCGATCCCGGTATTCGCCGCTTTCAATGCGGCACCCAGCCGATCCTGTCGATGCGGGCGCTGAAGGGTGCGCTGTCGATCTGGGACGGGGTGGACATGGCCGTGCTGCGGGCGAAAAGCCTGGCGCTGACCGGCCTGTTCATCCGGCTGGTCGAGGCGCGCTGCGCCGGTCTGGGGCTGGAGCTGGAAAGCCCGCGCGACGATGCCCAGCGCGGCAGCCAGGTCGCCTTTCGCCACGATCATGCCTGGCCGGTGATGCAGGCGCTGATCGCCCGCGGCGTGATCGGCGATTTTCGCGCACCTTCGACGCTGCGCTTCGGCTTTGCGCCGCTTTACCTGCGCCATGTCGATGTGCTGCGCGCGGCCGAGACGCTGGAGGAGGTCCTGAAAGGCGAAAGCTGGACGGACCCGCGCTTTGCCGCTCGGGCGGCGGTGACCTGAGGGCCTGGCCTAGCCTGCCGGCGGACAGATCCGCACCTCGGTGCGCCATTCGGCGCAGCGCCGGACCAGATCCTCGGGCAGGGGTTGGTCGGTGAAGATCGTGTCCAGTTCGGACAGGCTGGCGATGCGGGCGGGTGCGGGGCGGCCGATCTTGGAATGGTCGGTGACCAGGAAGGCGCGCCGCGACTGGCGCAGGATGGCGCGGCTGACCCGCACTTCCGCCAGGTCGAAATCCAGCAGATCGCCGTCATGGTCCAGCGCCGAGGTGCCGATGACTGCGTAATCCACCTTGAACTGCTCGAAGAACTGGGTGGTGAGTTCCCCCACCAGCCCGCCGTCCGAGCGTCGCAGCGCGCCGCCCGCCACCATGATCTCGCAGCCCGGATTGGCCAGCAGGATATTGGCGACGTTCATGTTGTTGGTGACGACGGTGATGTTGGAATGGTGGATCAGCGCGCGGGCCACCGCCTCGGTCGTGGTGCCCAGGTTCAGGATCAGGCTGCAATTGTCGGGAATTTCCGCCGCGCAGGCCGCGCCGATGGCGGCCTTGGCCTCGGCGTTCATGCGCCGCCGCGCCTCGTAGCCCAGGTTGACCGCGCCGGCGCGCGGCACCGCCCCGCCATGCACGCGGTCCAGAAGGCCCGCCCCCGCCATCTCGCCCAGGTCGCGGCGGATCGTCTGCAATGTCACGTCGAAGCGCTGCGCCAGATCGTCGACCAGCACCCGCCCCTCGGCACGGGCGAGTTCCAGGATTTCGTTCTGGCGTATGCTGAGGGCCACGGGGCGCGCTCCATCGGCTGGACCGCGATCACTCTATGCGATCCGGCCCCGCGCGCAAGCGTTCCCTGCGGGACAGGAGGGTGTCGCCGATGTTCGCATCGCCGGCGATCCGCCCGGAAACGAAAGCCGCTTGACCGGCTGTTTGCCGCGGTGCAGCCTGCCCATCACCCCGGATACAGCAGGCCGCCGATGACCCATATCCTCGCCATCGACCAGGGCACCACGTCCTCGCGCGCGATCCTGTTCGATGCGGGGCTGCGCGTGGTGTCCAGCGCCCAGCACGAATTCCCGCAGCACTACCCTTTTTCCGGCTGGGTCGAGCATGATGCCTCGGACCTTTGGGTGACGGTGGCTGGGGTGGCGCGTGCGGCGGTGGAAAAGGCCGGGCTGCATGCCGGCGACATCGCCGCCATCGGCATCACCAACCAGCGCGAGACCACGCTGCTCTGGGACCGCCGGACCGGCCAGCCGCTGCACCGCGCCATCGTCTGGCAGGACCGCCGCACTGCCGGGCTGTGCGACCGGCTCAGGGCCGAGGGGCACGAGCCGATGATCGCCGCCCGCACCGGGCTGCTGCTCGACCCGTATTTCTCGGGCTCGAAGCTGAAATGGCTGCTCGACAATATCGACGGCGCCCGCGCACGCGCCCGGCGCGGCGAGCTGGCCTTCGGCACCGTCGACAGCTGGCTGATCT
>NZ_FNEA01000095.1 GCF_900100045.1 Paracoccus denitrificans
GCGCGAGGGCACGCACCGTCCCTGCGGCGATGCGGTGGATTTCGCCATGCAGACGCTGCCCCGCTACGCCGAAATCATGTGGGGGCAGTGATGGACGAACCTGATCTGAAGCCGCTGATGGGCGCCAGGCTGGCGAGGACCTCGGAAGTGATTGAAAGGGGTAATGCTATGACAGCACAGGACACGGACAACTGGGCGGCAGACGAAGCTGCCGAGCGCGATCCTTCGGACGACTTGGGCCGGCTGTTCCCACGCGAAGGTGTTCAGCACCCGATTTCGGAAAGCGCGGCATGGGCTTTGTGCGCGCCTTTCGTTGGCCTGGTTCGGTGCAACTGGCGCGTCAAGCGGGTGGATACCGATTTGTTTGAACAGGCCATCAAGACCTGGTGGGAATGCCTGCGCAAGGCCCGCCTGCCGGAAGAGAGGCTGACCTGCGAACGCATGATCAACGCGCTCGGCCTGGCCAATGGCATGGACAATCGAGCGCGGGCCAGTGAGTTGGCCGCCGAGAACGTCGAGCGCTTCATGGCCCATCGCAAAGAGATGGCTCGGGTCCGGAGCGAGCGGAAAGAGGCCGCTTGCGTAGATGCCTGGCGTGATTTCAGGAGCGTGCCTTGAACTGGTCACGGATTGCCTTGATGCACTTCGACGTCAGCGCGACCGGCTTTTCGGCATCGGTATCCTCTTCCGGGATGCCATCCGCTTCGTCGGTTTCCCGGATGGCTTTGTTCAGGCGCTGGATGATGTGCTTGTGCAGGTCCGAATCTCGATCTTCCGCAAGCTGCAGCATGCTGATCACGATCGATTCCAGGGCTTCGACGCGGGCGTTCAGTCGGGCGGTTTCTGTCATGGCGGTTCCCTCTGCATGGATGGGCAGAGCATTCCCGACTGGCCGAGGGATTCGCAATCCGAAAAACCATGACCAACACGGGCTTTCAGGTTGCCCGGGGCGGGGGAGCATGCCGGGGCGCAGCACCTGGTCCACCCGTCACGATTCCGGCCGCCTCGGGCGGGATTGACCGG
>NZ_FNEA01000073.1 GCF_900100045.1 Paracoccus denitrificans
TTCGTCTGCATAGCGGTTATTGCTGTTGCGTTTACGATGTCCTTGACCGAGCAGGCGCGCGAGAGGTCGTTTGCGGGTTTTGCGAGGCCTTGCAGGATGGGTCCGATGGCGGTGAGGCCTGCGAGGCGCTCGGCGATCTTGTAGCCGATATTGCCGGCGGCGAGGTCGGGGAAGACGAAGACGTTGGGCCGTCCGGTCAGCGGGCTTTCCGGGGCCTTCCTGGCCCGGATCGCCTCGTCGAGCGCGGCGTCGAACTGCATCTCGCCGTCGACCTCGAGACCCGGTGCGGCGGCGCGGATCAAGGCCAGGGCCTCGCGGATGCGGCCGAGGCTCGGATGCTCGGCCGAGCCGGCGGTCGAGAAGGAGAGCAGCGCCACCCGCGGCTCCTCGGCCAGGATGCGCCGGCAGCTGTCGGCGGCCGAGAGCGCGATGGCGGCCAGTTCCCGCGCGTCGGGCTGGATCACCAGCCCGCAATCGGCGAAGATCATCCCGCCCCTGACGGGCGCCCCGGGCCCGCAGGACAGCATCAGGAAGAAGCTCGACACGATGCCGGCCCCGGGCGCCTTGCCGATGATCTGCAGCGCCGCGCGCACGGTGTCGGCGGTGGTGGCGACCGCGCCGCCCACGGTGCCGTCGGCCTGGCCCAGCCGCACCCGCATGGCGGCCTGGCGGATCGGGTCGCGCATCTCGGTGAGCGCGCGCTCGGCGGTCATGCCGCGGGCGGCGCGCATGCGGTGCCAGTGGTCGGCCAGCTCGGCCAGGTCGGGGGCGCCGGCCGGGTCGATGCGGCCGGCGCCCGGGATCTCGGGCCCGCCCATCAGGGTGACGCGCGCCAGCCCCGCGGCCAGCAGGCGGCGGGCGGCCTCGGCGACGCGCGGATCCTCGCCCTCGGGCAGGATGATGTGGCGGTCCAGGGCCTTCGCGGCCTCGTGGATGCGGTCGAGCGGTTTCATGGCTTGCCTCCCCTAGCCCAGGACATGCAGGCCGATGGTGACGAAGACGGCCAGGAACACGGTTTCGGCCAGGATCAGCGCGATGGCGCCGGTGCCGACCTCGAACATCTTCTTCAGCGAGGTCTTGATGCCGACCGCGGCGATGGCGATCAGCAGCGCCCAGCGGGAGAGCTGGCCGGCCAGTTCCGAGACCGCGGCCGGCACCAGCCCCAGGCTGTTGAGCGCCGCCAGCACCAAAAAGCCGATGACGAAGCCCGGCAGGAGCGGCGGCGCCTTGCCGCCCCGGCTGTCGGCCAGCCCGCGCGCCCGGATCGCCAGCGAGAAGCACAGCACCACCGGCGCCAGCATGGAGACGCGGATCAGCTTGACCAGGGTGGCGGTCTCGCCGGCCTCGGGACCGATCGAGAAGCCGGCGCCGACCACCTGGGCCACGTCGTGGATGGTGCCGCCCAGGAAGACGCCGCTGTCGCGCGCGGTGAAGCCGAAGAACCCGGCCAGCATCGGATAGAGCACCATGGCCACGGTCGAGAGCACGGTGACCGAGAGCACGGTGAAGACCAGGTCGCGCTCGGATTTCTCGTGGCGCGGCAGCACCGCGGCGATGGCCATGGCCGCCGAGGCGCCGCAGATCGCCACCGAGCCGCCGGTCAGCAGCGCGAAGCGCCAGCCGCGGCCGACCAGCCGGCTGGCGGCGAGCGCGAAGAGGATGGTCAGCACCACCCCCGCCGCCACCAGCGCGATGGCGCCGGGCCCCAGCGCCGCCAGCATGCCGGCCGAGATGCGCGCGCCCAGGAGCGCCACCCCCAGCCGCAGCACGGTGCGCGCGGTGAAGGCGACGCCCGGGGCGGTGCGGGTGCCGTCCTCGGCCAGGAAGTTCAGCGCCAGGCCCAGGAGCAGCGCCAGCAGCATGGCCGGGGCGCCGTAATGGTCGGACAGGAACTGCGCCGTGGCCGCGACCAGGGCCGAGACCGCGAAGCCCGGAAAGGCCGCCTCGATCAGGCCGCGCGAAGGGATCATGGTGGAAATCATCGTGCTCACCGGGATGCGGGGATGGGGCCGGCGCAGAAGGCTCTGCGCCGGTCTGGGGTCATGGGGTCATGCGGGCGCCGCCGCGGCCTGTCGCGTGCGGCGCGTCCCGCGCCGAGGGGGGCTCTGCCCCCCGCGCTGGCGCGCGCCCCCCGGAGTATTGGCCGAACAGAGTAGGCAAGGCGGGGAAGGCAGGGCGGGGCGGGGCGAGGCGGGGCGGGACGGGACGCAGAAGGCGGGGTGCGGGGGCCGGGAGCCTCCGCACCCCGCACCCGATCAGGCGGCGCCCTGCTGCGGGCGCATGTCGGCCGGGTCGATGCCGGCCACCGCCACCGGCTTCTTCATCGCGTCGCGGCGGAAGGGCTCGCCCAGCTCCTGGTTCAAGAGCACCTCGATGAAGGTGGTCTCGCGGCCCTGCATCTGCCGCTCGACCGCATCGTGCAGCGCCGCCGTCAGCTCCTCCTGGCTGCGCACCTGCACGCCCACCAGCCCGCAGGCCTGGGCGATCTTCGCATAGGAGGTGTCGCGGTCGAGCTCGGTGCCGACGAAGTTGTTGTCGTACCACAGCGTCGTGTTGCGCTTTTCCGCCCCCCACTGGTAGTTGCGGAAGATCACCATGGTGATCGCCGGCCAGTCCTCGCGCCCGCAGGCGGTCATCTCGTTCATCGAGATCCCGAAGGCGCCGTCGCCGGCAAAGCCGATCACCGGCACCTCCGGATTGCCGATCTTGGCCCCCAGGATCGCCGGGAAGCCGTAGCCGCAGGGACCGAACAGCCCCGGCGCCAGGTATTTCCGCCCCGCCTCGAAGCTGGGATAGGCATTGCCGATGGCGCAGTTGTTGCCGATGTCCGAGCTGACGATCGCCTCCTTCGGCACCGCCTGCATGATCGCCCGCCAGGCCTGGCGCGGGCTCATCAGACCGGCGTCGCGGGCCCGCGCCTGCTCGTTCCATTCGGTGCCGGGATCGTCCTCCTCGTGGTCCAGGCTCGACAGTTCCTGCGCCCAGCGGGACCGGGTCTGCGCCACCAGGTCGCGGCGCTCCTGCCGCCCGGCATCGCCGGCGGCCGGGGCCAGCTGCGCCAGGATGCCGCGCGCCACCTTGGCCGCATCGCCCTGGATGCCCACCGCCACCTTCTTGGTCAGCCCGATGCGGTCGGCATTGATGTCGACCTGGATGATCCTGGCATCCTTCGGCCAGTAGTCGATGCCGTAGCCCGGCAGGGTCGAGAACGGATTGAGCCGCGTCCCCAGCGCCAGCACCACGTCGGCCCGGGCGATGATCTCCATCGCCGCCTTCGAGCCGTTGTAGCCCAGCGGCCCCATGGCCAGCGGATGGCTGCCCGGAAAGCTGTCATTGTGCTGGTAGTTCGAGCAGACCGGCGCATCCAGCCGCTCGGCCAGCCCGACCAGGTCGGGAATGGCGCCCGACAGCACCACGCCGGCGCCCGACAGGATCACCGGGAACCGCGCCTCGGAGAGCAGCCTGGCCGCCTCGGCCACCGCCCGCTCGCCGCCCGCCGGCCGCTCGAAGCCCACCACCTGCGGCAGATCCACGTCGATCACCTGGGTCCAGAAGTCGCGCGGGATGTTGATCTGCGCCGGCGCCGAGTTGCGCCAGGCCTGCATGATCACCCGGTTCAGAACCTCGGGGATGCGGCTCGGGTCGCGCACCTCCTCCTGGTAGCAGACGCAATCGGCGAAGATGCGCATCTGCTCCATCTCCTGGAAACCGCCCTGCCCGATGGTCCGGTTCGCCGCCTGCGGCGTCACCAGAAGCAAGGGCGTGTGGTTCCAGTAGGCCGTCTTGACCGGCGTCACGAACCCCGTCACCCCGGGACCGTTCTGCGCGATCGCCATCGACATCCGCCCCGTCGAGCGCGTGAAACCGTCCGCCATCATCCCGGCATTCGTCTCATGCGCACAGTCCCAGAACGTGATCCCGGCCCGCGGAAACAGGTCCGAAACAGGCATCATCGCAGAGCCGATAATGCCAAAGGCATGCTCGATCCCGTGCAATTGAAGGGTTTTGACAAAAGACTCCTCAGTCGTCAT
>NZ_FNEA01000052.1 GCF_900100045.1 Paracoccus denitrificans
ATCGTCGCGACGCTTCAGGGCTCGGACGTATTCGAGGGCGGCGTGCGGGTGGTGACCGAGCAGGTCGAGGCGACGACCGACGCGCAGGGCGGCTGGTCGCTGGATCTGATCGTGAACGGCGAGGGCGAGCGGGCCGGGACGACCTGGACCGTCGCGGGCTACAGCCCCTATGTGGCCAAGCTGTTCGAGGTGCGGTCGCTGTTTCTGGCCTCGGCGCTGGAGACGACGCTGGGCGATCTGGAAAGGACGAGCGCGCAGAACCTGAAGGCGGCGCGCGAGGGCGGCGCGGTGCGGCTGATCGTCGCCCCGGACTACGACCGCTACCTCGCCCTGCCCGAAGGGCAGAGGCGCCCGAACGATCTGGTGGTGCTGGATGGTCGGGATGCGCCGCCGGCGATCCATGGCAGTATCGAGCGCAGCCTTTTCGACGGGGTCGAGCGGATCTATCACGGCGGCCAGCCCGCGAGGCTGCTGGACGCCAACGGTTCGGTGCTGGTCGATGAGGCGGTGCCCGCCATAGCGCCGACGATCACCCGCCAGCCCGCGATCCTGCCCGAAGCGGCGGGGCTGGGCGACAGCATCACCCTGGACCTGGGCAGTGCCGAAGGCACCCCGCCACCGGCCGCAGAGTGGGACCTGCTGCTGGACGACAATTCGATCCGCGACCGGATCGACCCGGAGGAGCAGAGCATGGAACTGTCCGAGCCGGGCGAATATGCGCTGGCGGTCAACTGGAGCAATGCCGCCGGGACGGTCGCGGCCAGCCCCGCGCTGCTGATGGTCGCCGCACCGGCGACACCGGGGATCGACTACGCGCAGGCGGCTGGCTATTTCGACTCCGCCTCGGCCTATTCCGGCGAGTCCTCGGCGGTGACGGGCGTGACCAACGGCGGCAATGGCGGCTGGAACCTGGCGGTCGCCAGCTCGGGCAATGCGATCGCCGCGACGCCCTTGGGCATCCGGTTCGGCGACGGGCAGTTCCTGCAAGCGACGGGCTTGACGACGAGCGGGCTCGAAGGGGCCTTCATCGTCCTGCGCATGGCCATCGACAGCTATGGCTCGGGCGTGTCGCTGCTTTTCGGGGCCAATCCCAGCGGCGGCAACTTTTCGATCCACAACAACAAGGGCGCGCTGCAGGCCCGCTATTACGACGGTGCGACCCGCAGCATCGGGCTGGGCGACGTGACCTATGGCGAAACCTTCGTCGTCGGCGTCGAGGTCGATGTCGCGGCGAACCGGGTGCGGGGCTATGCACCCTCCGGTGCGTTCGTGCTGGCGACGCCGGTCGGCATGCCGGTCGCCAACTACGCCACCGTGCGCACCGGCCAGTTCGTGCATGGCACGCTGATGCGCGCGGCGCTGTTCACCAAGCCGGTCGGCGGCAGCTTTGCCGCAAGCTTCGAGCAGGTGATCGAGGATTTCCTGGAGGGCTGAGGGTCAAGCCCCGGCACCTGCCGCAAGAGGCCGCCCGCGTGGGCGGCCTTTTTTTCGTGCCCACCGCCCATCCGCGCCGCATCGCCTTGCTCAAGCCGGGTGCAACAGGGCGTTTTTCGGTGGACATGGCGCGAAACCTCGCAAAACTGCGCCGCAAGCGGCAAGGCGGAGGAAAGCGGATGAACCTGACCATCGACGAGGCCCTGGCCCAGGGCGGTGCGGGGCGTTTCCAGGGGCGGCTGCTGGGCATCTTTGGCCTGGTCTGGGCGGCGGATGCGATGCAGGTCATCGCCATCGGCTTTACCGCGGCCTCCATCGCCGCGAGCTTTGGGCTGACCGTGCCGCAGGCCCTGCAAACCGGGACGCTTTTCTTCCTGGGCATGTTCGCCGGCGCGACGCTGTTCGGGCGCATCGCCGACCGGATCGGGCGGCGCAACGTGCTGTTCCTGACGGTGGGCTGCGATGCGGTCTTCGGCCTTGCCTCGGTCTTTGCGCCGGACATCTGGTCGCTGATGCTGCTGCGCTTCCTGACCGGGATGGCGGTCGGCGGCACATTGCCGGTCGATTACGCCATGATGGCCGAGTTCCTGCCGCCCAGGAATCGCGGCCGCTGGCTGGTCTGGCTGGAGGGGTTCTGGGCCGTCGGCACCATCGCCATCGCCCTGACCGCCTGGATCGCCCATCTGGCCGGCGCGGCCGAGCCCTGGCGCTGGATCTTTGCCATCGCCGCGTTGCCGGCGGTGATCGGCATCTGGCTGCGGCTCTGGGTGCCGGAATCGCCGATGTATCTGTTGCGCAAGGGCGACGAAGCCGGTGCGCGGGCGGTCGTCGACCGGGTCCTGACCGCGAACGGCGCCCGCGCCCTGCCGGCAGGCACCCGACTGACCGCGCCGCCCGTCACTGCCGAGGCGCGGCTTTTCGGCCCCGAGCTGCGCAACCGCAGCCTGGGCATCTTTGCCGCCTGGTTCCTGGTTTCGCTGTCCTATTACGGCGTCTTCGTCTGGCTGCCGGCGGAACTGGCCAAGGGCGGTTTCGGCTTCGTGCGCGGCTATGGCTTCCTGGTGCTGATGGCGCTGGCGCAGCTGCCGGGCTATGCGCTGGCGGCGCATGGCGTGGAAAGCTGGGGCAGGAAGCCCACCTTGCAGATCTTCCTGGTCCTCAGCGCCGCGGGCTGCGTCCTGTTCACCGTCGCCGTCAGTCCCTGGTTGGTGGCCGCATCGCTTCTGCTGATGAGCTTTGCGCTGCTGGGCACCTGGGGGGCGCTTTACGCCTTCACGCCCGAGCTTTACCCCACGAGCCTGCGCGGCACCGGCATGGGCACCGCCAGCGCGGTGGCGCGGGTGGGCGGGCTTCTGGCACCCTCGCTCATGGGCTATGTCGTGGCGCGCGGCTTCGGGGTCGCCATCGGCGTCTTTGCGGCGCTGTTGCTGCTGGCGGCGTTGGCCACGCTGTTCATCCGGGCCGAGACGCGCAACCAGTCCATCGTCTAAAGCCGCAGCATCCAGCGCATCAGCATGCGGAACCGCGCGCCATAGGGCGGGGCAAGCAGCCCCGCGCCGTTCAGCCGGGCCTGCCGGAACACCGGCATCAGATGCGACATGCGGTCGAACCCTGCCTTGCCGTGCCAAGCGCCCATGCCGCTGGCGCCCACGCCGCCGAAGGGCAGGCCGGGCTGGGCGACGTGCAGCAGCGTATCGTTGACCGTGACCCCGCCCGCCGCCACCGTCCCCAGCAGCAGCGCCAGCGTCTCGGCATTCCCGGTAAAGGGATAGAAGGCCAGCGGGCGCGGCCGGGCCAGGATGTGATCCACCGCCTCGCGCAGTTTGTCATAGGGGGTCAGCGGCAGGACGGGGCCAAAGATCTCCTGCTCGGCCAGGGCGCCTTTCGCGCCGGTCACGATCAGCGGGGGCATCAGGCGGCGCGCGGCATCCGGGGCCGCATCGCTCAGCGGATGCAGGGCGGCGCCGGACTCTTGGGCCTCGGCGATCCAGTCGCTCAGGCGCTGGAACTGCGCATCATTGATGATGCGGCTGTAATCGGGATTGGCGGCCAGCCGGGGATAGTGCCGGCCGACCCAATCGCGGGCAAGGGCGGTGAACTCCTCGACCCTGGGCCGGGGCAGCAGCACGTAATCCGGCGCGATGCAGGTCTGGCCGGCATTCAGGAGCTTGCCGGTCATGATCCGGTCAACCGCATGCGCCAGCGGTGCATCGGGCGCGACCAGCGCCGGGGACTTGCCGCCCAGTTCCAGCGTGACCGGAGTCAGGTTCGCCCCTGCCGCCTGCATCACCTGCCGGCCGACCTTGGTCGAGCCGGTGAACAGCAGGTGGTCGAAGGGCAGGGCGGTAAACCCGGCCGCGACCTCGGGCCCGCCCATCACCACCGCCAGCACGTCCGGGTCGAAATGCTGCGCCGCCGCCTCGGCGAAGGCTTCGGCAAAACCCGGCGCGTGCTCGGACAGCTTGACCATGACCCGGTTGCCGGCGGCCAGCGCATCGGTCACCGGGCCGATGCTGAGAAAGACCGGATAGTTCCACGGCACCACGATCCCCACCACGCCCAGCGGCCGGGGCTGGACCCATGCCCGCGCCGGACGGAACCACAGCCCGGTCCGCGCCGGGCGGCGGCGCATCCAGCCCCGGCCGTGGCGCAGCGCGTGGCGGATGCCGGCCAGTGCCGGGAATATCTCGGCCAGGTCGGTCTCGGCCTGCGGGCGCTGGCCGAAATCGCGGGCGATGGCCTGCGCGAAGCGGCGGCGGTTCTCGACCAGCATCCGCTTCAACGCGCGCAGGCGTGCGGCGCGCGCGGGCCAGTCGGCAAAGGGCTGGGCGCGGGCGGCGGCTTGCATCGAATCGAATCTCTTGCGCATTGGAAAACCAAGATTATCCTTTCGCCGGGTCGTGGGATTGTCCCCGCGACCCAAGGGCGGCGCAAGCCCGCCCCTTTGCGGAGGCGCTTTTCTGATCCATCCGATTTCCCGATCACGATCATGCCCAAAGGCCTTGGCGCAATTTTCAACGGCCGGCCTGCGGCCGGTATTCCATTCATCTGTTAACGAGGAACCACCCCATGTTGAAACCCGCGCTTCTGGCGCTTGGCCTGGCCCTTGGCCTTGCAGGCTGTGCCACCACCTGGGAAACCACCTATCAGCAGCTTGATGCGGCGCAGACCGCCGGCTGGCGCGTCGCCGCGGTCGAGGTCGCCGTCCCCGACGCCCTGACCACCAGCGAGGCGAACAACTATATCCCCGATTTCGACATCGTCTGGCATGGCGAGCCCGCCGGCGACCGCCGTGTCCAGGTGGCCGCCATCCTCAGGGAGGGCATCGAAAAGGGCGCCGCCGGGCTGAACGGCAAGACCGGCGTGCGCATCGTCGCCACCGTCAGCCAGTTCCACGCCATCACCCCGGTGGTGCGCGAGCGGTTGCAGAATTCGGGCGTGCACAACATCCGATATACCGTGCAGGTCTTCGACGCACGCAGCGGTGCCGCCCTGAGCCAGCCGCAGCTCATCAAGGCCGAATTCCCCGCCCTTGTCGGCAAGGCCGGCGACGAGGCCGAGGCCAGGGGCCTGACCCAGCGCGTGCAGATCGTGAACCAGATCGCGGCCGTGACGCAGAACTGGCTGGGCCGCGGCGCCGATCCGCGCGGCAGCTTCCAGCGGCGCGGCCGCTGATCCCGAAGCGGATAGCAGAGGAAATTCGTGGGAATTGCCGGACCGGCCCTTGCGGGCCGGTCCTTTCTTTGGCAGGGGGCAGGTATGGTAAGCGTATCCGAACTCTATGATGCCCGCGTGGCCGCGGGCCTGCTGGCCCCCGATGCGGCGCAGCGCGGCGTGCTGCCGGTGCTGGACCGGCTGGTGCGGGAACTGACGGCCGTCCCCGAGCCCGCGCCGCAGAAGAACGGCTGGCTGTCGCGGCTGCGCGGCTCGGCGCCTGCGCCCGTGCGGGCGGCAAGGGGCATCTATCTGTGGGGCGGGGTCGGCCGCGGCAAGTCCATGCTGATGGATCTGGTGATGGAGGCCGCGCCGGTCGCGGTCAAGCGCCGGGTTCATTTCCACGAATTCATGCAGGAGATACAGGCCGCGCTGGAGGGCGTGCGCAAGACCGGCCAGCAGGATGCCGTCCGCCCCGTCGCCAAGGCGGTGGCGCAGCATGCGCAGCTTTTGTGCTTCGACGAGATGCAGATCACCGATATCGCCGATGCGATGATCGTCGGCCGGCTGTTCCAGGTATTGTTCGAAGAGGGCGTGACCATCGTCACCACCTCGAACCGGGTGCCCGAGGATCTGTACAAGAACGGCCTCAACCGCCAGCTTTTCCTGCCCTTCATCGCGCAGATCCGCGAGAAGCTGGAGGTGGTGGAACTGGCCAGCGCCACCGACCACCGCCAGAACCGCGACGAGGGCGGGCAGGTGTGGTTCATCCCCGCCGATGCACCGGCGCGAGAGCAGATGGATGCGTTGTGGCGGGCCGAGACCGGCGGCGCGGCCGCCTTGCCCCTGCTGCTGGAGGTCAAGGGCCGCAAGGTCGAGATCCCGCAGCATGTCGGTCGCATCGGGCGGGCGAGCTTCTGGGATCTTTGCGGCAAGCCCTTGGGTCCGGCCGATTATCTGGCCATCGCCGAGGCGCTGGACCTGCTGTTCATCGACGCCATCCCGCGCCTGTCGCAGTCGAACTACAACGAGGCCAAGCGCTTCGTGACCCTGGTCGACGCGCTTTACGAAGCCAAGGTCCGGTTGGTCGCCAGCGCAGCCGACGAGCCGGAGCGGCTCTATGCCGAGGGCGAGGGGGCGTTCGAATTCGAGCGCACCGCCAGCCGGTTGCGCGAGATGCGCGACGCCGATTGGGGCCGGGGCGGGGCTTAGGCGGGATTCAACCGGGCCTAGCCGTTCTGGCGCAGCACCTGCCCGGCGAGATAGAGCGAGCCACAGATCAGGATGCGCGCACCGGGCTGGTCGACGGCGAGGCGCTGCACGGCGGCCAGCGCGTCCGGGGCGGTTCCGGCCGCAAGCCCGACCGAGGCAGCGGCGGCCGCGGTGTCCTCGGCCGGCAGGGTGTTCGGCTCGCCCGGGATCGCCACGGCGGTCAGGCTTTGCGCGACGCCGGCCAGTGGCCGCATGTAGCCCGCGACATCCTTGGTGTTCAGCATGCCGCAGACCAGATGCGTCGGTTTCCTTGCCATGGCCGACAGCGTCGCCGCCACCGCCTCGCCGCCCGCCGGGTTGTGGCCGCCGTCCAGCCACAGCTCGCAAGCCCCCGCCGCCTCGACCAGCGGGCCGCGGGTCAGGCGCTGCATGCGGGCGGGCCACTCCGCCTCGATCACCGCGGCGCGAGCCTCGATGCGGCCGAAGCCCAACTCGCGCAGCGCGGCGATGGCGGTGCCGGCGTTCACGATCTGATGCGGACCGGGCAGCACCGGCAGGGGCAGGTCCATCAGCCCGTGCTCGTCCTGATAGATCAGGCTGTCGCCCTCGCGCCGGCTGTCCCAGTCCTGCCGGGCGATGCGCAGCGGCGCGAACAGGCGCTCGGCCTTTTGCTCGATCGCCTCGCGGGCGACGGGCTCTTGCGGCCCGACGATGCAGGGCACGCGGCGCTTGAGGATCCCGGCCTTTTCGCCGGCGATCTCGGCCAGCGTCTCGCCCAGATATTGCGTGTGGTCGATGCTGATCGGGGTGATGACGGTCAGCGCCGGATCGTCGATCACATTGGTCGCGTCCAGCCTGCCGCCAAGGCCCACCTCCAGCAGCGTGTAATCCGCCGGTATGCGCGAAAAGGCGAGGAAGGCCGCCGCCGTGGTGATCTCGAAGAAGGTGATCGGCGCGCCGCCGTTCGCGGCCTCGCATTCCTCCAGCGCGGCAGCCAGGTCGGGCTCGGCGATCAGCTCGCCGGCCAGCCGGATGCGTTCATGGAACTGCGCCAGATGCGGCGAGGTATAGGCATGGACCCGCTTGCCCGCCGATTCGAGCCCGGCCCGGATCATCGCCTGGGTCGAGCCCTTGCCGTTGGTCCCGGCGATATGGATCACGGGCGGGATGCGACGCTGAGGGTCGCCCAAGGCGGCAAGGATGCGATGCATCCGGTCCAGCGACAGGTCGATGACCTTGGGATGCAGCTGCATGAGCCGCGCGAGAATGGCGTCGGAAGAGGTCATCGCGATGCCGTCCGGCTCAGGCGGATGTGCTGTCGGCCGGGGTCTCGTCGGCTTCGGACCGGGCGGTTGCGGTCGGACCCGGCGCGGGCAGGTCGCCGGCCACCGGCGCGGGCAGGCCCCCCAGCATGCGCAGGATCGAGACGAGTTCCTCGCGCAGTTTCTTGCGATGCGTCACCCGGTCCAGCATGCCGTGTTCCAGCAGGTATTCGGCGCGCTGGAAGCCCTCGGGCAGCTTTTCGCGGATGGTCTGCTCGATCACGCGCGGGCCGGCAAAGCAGATCAGCGCGTTCGGCTCGGAAATCTGGATGTCGCCCAGCATGGCATAGCTGGCGGTCACGCCCCCGGTGGTCGGATGGGTCAGCACGACGATATAGGGCAGCCGCGCCTCTTTCAGCATCTCGACGGCGACGGTGGTGCGGGGCATCTGCATCAGCGACAGGATGCCCTCCTGCATGCGCGCGCCGCCGGCGGCCGAGAACAGCACCAGCGGGCGCTTGAGCTTCACCGCGCGCTCGGCCGCGGCGATGATGGCGTTGCCGACATACATGCCCATCGAGCCGCCCATGAAGGAAAAATCCTGCGCGGCGGCGACGATGGGGGTGCGGCCGATCTCGCCCTCGGCGACCAGCATCGCCTCTTTCTCGCCGGTGGATTTCTGCGCCGCCTTCATGCGGTCGGGATATTTCTTCTGGTCGCGAAAGCCCAAGGGGTCGGCGACCGGCTCGGGCACCTTGACCTCGTTGAAGACGCCGCCGTCGAACAGCGCGGCAAAGCGCTGCCGGGGGCTGATCGCCAGGTGATGGTCGCAATTCGTGCAGACGTTCAGGTTGTCCGACAACTCGCGGTGGAACAGCATGGTCCCGCATTCCGGGCATTTCGTCCACAGGTTCTCGGGCACCTCGCGGCGCGAGAACAGCGAATTGATGCGCGGACGGACATAGTTGGTGATCCAGTTCATCGGCGGCCCCCTGCGCTGCGTTCAGGGGCTCAGATATGCAAAGCGGTGCCGAATTGCAATTCCACGCAGTCCGGGCTTTCATGGCGGCATGTGGACCGAAGCGCTTGTGTTCATGCATTACGCAGCCGCGCTGGCCGTTTCGGCCCGCGTGCTGCTGCGTCCGCGGCTTGAGCCGACGGTTCGCCTGTCCTGGATCCTGGTGATCGAGCTGGTGCCGCTGGTCGGCATCCTGGCCTATGTGCTGTTCGGCGAGATCCGCATGCGCGGCGCCGAGGTCGAGACCATGGCCAATGTCCGCTCGCGCCTGTCCGGCCTGTGGCAGCCCAGCCCCGAAGAGCTGAAGATGCTGCCGGATTTCGCCGCGCCCGTCATCAAGGCGAATCACGCCACGACCGGCTTTGCCGCCGTTGCCGGCAACCGCGCCGCGCTGCTGCCCGAGGACGACAGCGCCATCACTGCCCTGGCCGAGGCCATCGACGGCGCGACCGAGCACGTCCACATGCTGTTCTATATCTGGCTGGACGATGCCTCGGGCCGCGCCGTGGCCGATGCCGCGATCCGTGCCGCCGGGCGCGGCGTCAAGGTGCGGGCGATCATCGACGCCTTCGGCTCGCGCGCCTTCGGCCGCTCGGAACCCTGGGCGCGGATGAAGGCGGCAGGCGTGGAATGCGTCGAGGCGCTGCCGCTGAGCATCCCGGTGATCGGCGGGCTTTTCCAGCGCATGGACCTGCGCAATCACCGCAAGATCGTCGTGATCGACCATGTGCTGGGCTTTACCGGCAGCCGCAACTGCTCGGACCGCGCCTTTGCGATCAAGCCGCGCTATGCGCCCTGGATCGACGTCTTCCTGGCCATCGAGGGGCCGGTGGTGCGCCAGATGCAGGCGGTCTTCCTGCAGGACTGGATGAGCTATACGGGTGAGGATCTGGGCGAGATGCTGCGCATGACCCGTCCCGTCACCGCCCCGGGCGAGGTGGCGCAGGTCGTCGCCACCGGCCCGGACGAACGCCTGGGCTCGCTGTCGGATTGCATGGCGACGATGATCCATGCGGCGCGCGAGCGGCTGGTCATCACCACGCCCTATTACGTCCCCGACGCCTCGCTTGATTCGGCGATCCGCACGGCGGCGCGGCGGGGCGTGGACGTGACCGTGATCCTGCCCCAGCGCAACGATTCGCTGGTGGTGCAGGCCACCTCCGAGGGGTTCTATTACGGGTTGGTCTCGGCCGGGGTGAAGCTGATGCTGTTCAAGGACGGCCTGCTGCATTCCAAGATCATCACCGTGGACGGGCGCATGGCGATGCTGGGCAGCGCCAACATGGACCGCCGCAGCTTCGAGCTGAACTACGAGATGAACATGCTGTTTCTGGGCGGCGACGTCACCGAGCGGCTGGACGAACGCCAGCAGGGCTATATCGGCCGCGCCCGCCCGATCCATCTGGACGAGATCCGGGGCTGGTCGGTCCTGCGGCGGCTGCGCAACAACCTTCTGGCGCTGGCGGCGCCGATCCTGTGACGGAGGAAGCGATGACGGGCCTGGACAGGGAAAGGATCGTGGACGGCGCCCCGGCGCTTTCCGCGGAGGAATTGCAGGCGGCGCTGGCCGGCCTGCCCGGCTGGCAACTGGCCGGGGACGGCAAGTCGATTTGTCGCGAATGGCGTTTCAAGAATTTCAAGCAGGCGGCGCAACTGGCCAACCTGGCCGCCTGGCAGGCCGAGGCCGCCGGGCATCATCCCGATATCGCCTTTGGCTGGGGCCATGCCCGCGTCAGCTATTCCACCCATTCGGCGGGCGGCGTGAGCCGAAACGACCTGATCATGGCCGCCCGGCTGGACGCCGCGACGGGCTGAGGGCCGGGCGCCCGGGACGCAGCCTCTTGCCCCGGGTGCGGGCTGGGCCTATCCAGAATTCAGCCGGAGGATGCAGCCATGAAAAACAGCCGCTTCGACAAGTCGTCCCTGCCCAGCCGCCATGTGACCGAAGGGCCGGCCCGCGCGCCGCATCGCAGCTATTTCTATGCCATGGGCATATCGGAGGAAGAAATCCATTCCCCCTGGGTGGGCGTCGCCACCTGCTGGAACGAGGCCGCGCCCTGCAACATCGCGCTGGCCCGACAGGCGCAATCGGTCAAGCAGGGCGTCAAGAAGGGTGGCGGCTGCCCGCGCGAATTCACCACCATCACCGTCACCGACGGTATTGCCATGGGACATGAGGGGATGCGCTCCAGCCTCGCCTCGCGCGATGCCATCGCCGATACGGTCGAGCTGACCATGCGCGGGCATTGCTACGACGCGCTGGTCGGGCTGGCGGGCTGCGACAAGTCGCTGCCGGGCATGATGATGGCCATGGTGCGGCTGAACGTGCCCAGCGTCTTCATCTATGGCGGCTCGATCCTGCCGGGCAAGCTCAACGGCCGCGACGTGGTGGTGCAGGACGTGTTCGAGGCGGTGGGCCAGCACGCGGCCGGCAACATGTCCGATGCCGAGCTGGAGATCCTGGAGCGCGTGGCCTGCCCCTCGGCCGGGGCCTGCGGCGGGCAATATACCGCGAACACCATGGCTTGCGTGTCGGAAGCCATCGGGCTGGCGCTGATGAACAGCTCGGGCGCGCCGGCGCCTTACGAATCGCGCGACCAGTATGGGCTGGCCTCGGGCGAGGCGGTGATGGCGCTGATCGAAAGGAACATCCGTGCCCGCGACGTGGTGACGCGCAAATCGCTGGAAAACGCGGCGCGGGTGGTGGCCTGCACCGGCGGCTCGACCAATGCCGGGTTGCACCTGCCCGCCATCGCGCATGAGGCGGGGATCGAATTCGACCTGTTCGACGTCTGCGAGATCTTCCGCGACACGCCCTATTTCGTGAACCTGCGCCCGGGCGGCGATTACGTCGCCAAGGACTTGTTCGAGGCCGGGGGCGTCCCGGTCGTCATGCGCGAATTGCGCCGCGCCGGGCTGATCCACGAGGATTGCCTGACCGCCTCGGGCCGCAGCATGGGCGAGGAGCTGGACCTGGTCAAGCGCGAGGCCGACGGCAAGGTGATCCATCCGGTGACGGCGCCGCTGTCCAGGACCGGCGGCGTGGTCGGGCTGCGCGGCAACCTGGCGCCCGACGGCGCCATCGTGAAGGTCGCGGGAATGGCGCCCGAGCACCAGGTCTTTACCGGCCCCGCCCGGGTCTTCGAATGCGAGGAAGAGGCGTTCGAGGCCGTCGCCCGCCGCGATTACAGCGAGGGCTGCGTGATCGTCATCCGAAACGAGGGGCCGGCCGGCGGCCCCGGCATGCGCGAGATGCTGGCGACCACGGCGGCGCTGTCGGGGCAGGGCATGGGCAAGAAGGTGGCGCTGATCACCGACGGGCGGTTCTCGGGCGCGACGCGCGGCTTCTGCGTCGGCCATGTCGGTCCCGAGGCGGCGCATGGCGGCCCCATCGCCCTGCTGCGCGACGGCGACATGATCACCATCGACGCGATCAGGGGCGAGATCTCGGTGGCGCTGCCGGACGAGGAACTGACGCGGCGCCGCGCCGCATGGGCGGGACCGCGCAAGACCGACTATGCCTCGGGCGCGCTGTGGAAATACGCCCAGTTGGTCGGCAAGGCGCGCTATGGCGCGGTCACCCATCCGGGCGCGGCGGCCGAAACCCATGTCTATATGGATCAGTGACAGGCGGACGCATGGCAATACGCCCTCGCAAATGGCTTGAAAGCAAGGCCCGGGAACGGGTGGCGCGACAATGGACGGCACTGGCCAGGGGGGTCGAGACGCTGACCCCCGCCCGCCTGCGCAACCTGCGCGACGAGGCGCTGGGCCTGCGCGGCGATCTCGACCGTTTCCTGGTCGGCACCGACCGTCGTGCGGCGCGTTCGCGCGCGGCGCTGGACGTGCTGCACCTGCCGGGCGGCACCGACTGGCGCTGGCGCCTCGGGCTCATGGCCGGGCGGATCTCGCCCCGCGGCCTGGCCGGTCCCGAAAACGGCGACCGGCTGGGCGACGGCACCGCGGTCTGGCACGACTGCCCCGAACGCGCGCTGATCCTGGAGCAGCTGACCAGCACCGGCGCGACCGACCTGTCGCCCTTTGCCGTGCGGCTGGAGGTGTTCGGCTTTGCCGGCAGCTTCCTGTCGCTGTCCGTCGACCTGCCGGCCAGCGCCTTGCAGGGCCTGACCCGCAGCCATGTCCTGCGGCTGGAAACCGGCATCCTGGCCGAGCGTGCGCTGAACGTCTATGCGCGGCTGAACATCGGCCACGGCCCGAATATCGACGATCTGACAGAGCAGTTGCACGGCTTGGAACCGGGCCTTTACAGCCAGCAGGTGATCGAGTTCGACCTGGCCTATACCCAGATGAACGAGAAGCGGCTGGAAAAGATCTGGCTGGATCTGATCTTCGAAGCGCCCCGGATGAACGCGGTCGAGATTCGCGAGCTGTTCTTCTCGCGCCATCTGCGGGCCGAGTTCTGAGCAAGGATTTTCCCATGAACGAATTCGAATCCCTCGGGCTGAAGGGCGGCATCTGGCAAGGGGTGCTCCATCGCGATGCCCCGCCCGGCCGGCTGGTGCTGGTGCATATGGGCAGCCGGCTGGCCGAGGCTTGCGCGACCCCCGAGCCCGAGGGCGGCTGGGCCGTCGACGTCGCCATCCCGGCCGAGCGGCTGTCGGACGGGGTGCAAAGCTTCCTGCTGCTCGAGGATCGGGGCGCCGAGGGCGAGCCGCCCCATCCCGGCGCCCGGCATCTGGCCAGCCTGACGCTGGTGGCGGGCGCGCTTCTGGACGGCGACCTGCATGCCGAGCTGAGCCTGATGCGCAGCGAACTGGAGTTGCTCAAGAAGGAGTTGCGCCGCCTGGCCGCCGAACCGGGCTGAGCGCCTTGCCCGGATCAGTCCTTGCTCCAATAGCCGTATCCGCCCAGTTCGGCGAAGCCCAGCCGGTCATAGACCGCGCGGGCGCCGGTATTGGCGCGACTGACCGCCAGCGCCAACCGCGTGGCGCCCTGCTCCTCGGCCCAAGCCGCCGCCATGCGGATCAGCCAGCCCGCCACGCCCTGCCGGCGCAGCGCGGGCACCACCTCGATGGCGTGGATCATGGCGACCGGCCCGTCCAGCGCCACGAAGGCTGCACCCGCCGCCCGGTCCTGCACCCGCCCCAGCAATCCGGTCTTGGGCAGGCAGGCGCGCTCCATCACCTCTTGCCGGGCCGCCGAGACATTGCCGTCGCTCCAGATGTCGCGCTGCATGGCCAGCGGCGGCCAGATGGCAAAGGCGGTCAGCGGCGGGACGGGCAGGGCGGTCAGCCGGGCGCAATCGGCGGCCAGGATCGCGGTCGGCGTGCCGTGGCGAAAGCCCTGCGCCGCCAGTGCCTGCGACAGCGCGGCATCGTCGTCGGCGACGCGGAACATGGGCCGCTCGTTCCAACTGCGCTGGACGGCCTCGGCGCGGGCGATGTCGGCCTCGGTCCAATCCGGCCGCGTGGCCCGGGCCGAACTGACGCGACCGCCGCCGCCCCGGCCGCGGCCGACCAGGAAACCGCCCGCCTCGGCATATTCGGCGGCGGGCCAGGTGGTCTCGAAGGCGCGGGCGATATCGGGATCGGCAATCACAGGGCCAGCCTTTCGCGCAGGGCGGTCATGGCATCGGTGACGCGCTTGCCGTCAAGCCCCCGGATCACCAGGCTTGTGCCGTAGCGCTGTCCGCGCTGGAAGGGATAGGAGCCCAGCGACAGGTCGGGAAAATCGTCGGCAACCGCCCGCAACTCGTCGGCCACGTCGGATTCCGGGCGCAGCACCTCCAGCGCCTCGCTGACCGAGGGGCGCCCAGTGGGCAATTGCGGCACGACCGCCTCGACCATGGCACGGAACACCTCGGGCACGCCGGCCATGACATAGGTGTTGCCGATATGGAATCCCGGCGCGGCGGAATGGGCGTTGGGGATCAGCGCCGCGCCCAGCGGGATGCGGGCCATGCGCAGCCGGTTGCCGGTGACCTCGACGCCGCGCGCCTGCCAGCGCTCGACCATGACGCGGCGGGCCTCCTCGTTGATCTCGATGCCGACGCCGAAGGCTGCGGCCACCGCATCGGCGGTGATGTCGTCATGCGTCGGCCCGATGCCCCCGCTGGTGAACAGCATGTCCCAGGCGCCGCCCAGCGATTTGTCCAGCGCCCTGATCGAGGCCGAGATCTGGTCGTGGTCGTCGCCGACGATGCGCACTTCGCGCAGGTCGACGCCGATGCTGTTGAGGACCTGCGACAGGTAATGGGCATTGCCCTCGCGCGTGCGGCCCGAAAGGATCTCGTCCCCGATGACGAGGATGGCTGCGGTGGGATTGTCGGATTGCATCGGCGCGTTCCCCTGGCGATCTGCTGCGGTTCCGAATGTATAGGTCCGCGCGAGGGGCTGGAACAAGTGGCGCCATGGGACTATCTGTGGGGGCAGACCAGCACGAGGACGCCATGAACGACGCACGCCAGACCCGCGAGGGGATCCGCATCCACGACCCGCAGGACTTCCAGGGCATGCGGGCGGCCGGTCTGATCGCGGCGCAGATCCTGGACGAGGTAGGTCCGCTGGTGCAGCCCGGCGCCACCACGGGCGGCCTGGACGATTTCATCCGCGGCCGGGTCGAGGAACTGGGCGTCACCAGCGCCACCATCGGCTATCGCGGCTATCAGCATGCCAGCTGCATCAGCGTGAACCATGTCGTCTGCCACGGCATTCCCGGAGACAAGATCCTGACCGACGGCGATATCCTGAACATCGACGTGACGGTGATCGCGGACGGTTGGTTCGGCGACAGCTCGCGCATGTATGTGGCGGGCAAGCCCAGCGTCAAGGCGCGGCGGCTGATCCAGGTCACCCATGACGCGCTGATGCGCGGCATCGAGGCCGTCCGTCCCGGCGCCACCTTCGGCGACATCGGCTGGGCCATCCAGTCCTATGTGGAATCGAACCGCATGTCGGTGGTGCGCGACTTCTGCGGCCACGGCCTCGGCCGCACCTTCCACGCGCCGCCGAACGTCCTGCATTTCGGCCGCCCCGGCAAGGGCCCGGTGCTGGAGGAGGGCATGTTCTTCACCATCGAGCCCATGGTGAACCTTGGCCGCCCCGAGACCAAGATCCTTGCCGACGACTGGACGGCGGTGACGCGCGACAAGTCGCTCTCGGCCCAGTTCGAGCATTCGATCGGCGTGACGGCGGATGGCTGCGAGATCTTCACGCCCTCGCCCAAGGGCCTGTTCTTCCCCGATTTGGGCTGACTTCCCGGCTTCTTCGTTCCCCAAATACTCATGCGACCGTGCAATCGTCGCCGCCGCATGAGTATTTGGGGAACGAAGAAAACGCAGGCCGTCGCGCGCGGGCCCACCCAGCGCCTGTTTCACCGTTTGGCAAATACTCATGCAACGCCGCCCGCAGGCGCGGCGTCAATGCTTGCGGATGGTCTCTCCCGGCATGATCGTCGGTGCAAGCGCGATGATGCCGCTTTCGGGCCGCGGCTCCTTGCCCGCGACGAGGCGGGCGGCGCGCCGGCCGATGTCGATGCGCCGGGCGTCGGTTGTGGTCAGCCGCATCGGCAGCCCGTCCAGCAACTCGACGCCGTTGAAGCCGGCCAGTCCCAGCCTGCCGGGAATGTCGTAGCCTTTCTCCATGCACCACAGAAGCCCGCCGGCCCCGATCATGTCGTTGGAGAAATACAGGAAGTCCAGTTCCGGCTCGCGGGCCAGGATGCGCTCGGTCATCTCGCGCCCCTTAAGCAGCGACGATCCGCCCTGGTAATATTCCCGCGCCGCCAGTTGCAGCCCATGCTCGCCCAGCCGTTCCTCGAAGCCGGCCAGTCGTTTGCGGGCGCGGTGATCCTCGGGCATATGGGTGCCGATGAAGCCGATGCGGCGATAGCCGGCGGCGAGGATCTCGTCGGCCATTTCGGCGCCGGCCCGGCGATGCGAGATGCCGACGGCGGTATCGATGGGCTCGCCGTCCACATCCATGATCTCGACCACCGGCAGGCCGGCATTGTCCAGCATGGCCCGCGCCGCCCGACTATGTTCCAGCCCGGCCAGGATCACCCCCGAGGGCCGCCAGCTGAGCATGTCGTAGAGCACCGCGTCCTCGCGCGAGGGGCTGTAATTCGTCACCCCCACCACGGGTTGCAGCCCGGTGTCGTCGAGTTCGGCCGAGATGCCGCCCAGCACGTCGGGAAACACCATGTTCGACAGCGACGGGATGACCACGGCGACCAGGTTCACGCGCTGGCTGGCCAGCCCGCCGGCGATCTTGTTCGGGACATAGCCGAGCGTGCGTGCGGCGGTCAGCACTTTCTCGCGCGTGGCGGCCGAGACATCGCCCCGGTTGCGCAGCACGCGGCTGACGGTCATCTCGGATACGCCCGATGCTTCGGACACATCGCGCAATGTCAGGGGGCGGCGGGATCTTTTCGTGTTCATCGCAACTACCGGGACGCAATCATGTTACCGTTATCTTTTATGCCCGGTCGCGGCAAGCTTGCCATTTCTTCGGCCAGAGGGCAAAAGAGGCGCCGAGCGGCCCCGTGGCTCAACTGGATAGAGCAGCCCCCTCCTAAGGGGCAGGTTGCAGGTTCAAGTCCTGCCGGGGTCACCATGGTTCTTCCCTTCAAGTGAGTTGGGCACTGGCATGTCACCCGAGCCCCCAGCAAGTCTGGAGGCGCGAGAGGCTATTCACCCGGCACTATGGTTCGTATCATTGATCCGATCGGCTTCGGATGTAGCGTGACACTAATTTTTGCAGGGCCTGACAGGAATATTTGCAGCACACAAAACTGGATCGAACTGAGTTTACAGCAGTCGCTCAATGCGTGATGCGCCTACCATCAAGAAGTTCAGCCGTTGGAATCGACCGCACTGAATGCGCTACCTGATACAAACTCGCCTTCGACAGATGTCGCGAGATAGCGTGGCCCCAGTTAAGCTCTGCGTAGAACCGGCCCTCTGAACCGCGCCGGGTTTGCAGGTCCGCCAGGGGGCGCTTGACCACCTTGGCGATGTAGCCGTTGATCTCGGCCGTGGCGTCGACCAGCGCCCGCTGGAGGCGCGTATCGGACGGCTCGCCGCTGTGCTCGAAATCCGTCAGGAGTTCGAGGTCGCGAGCCGGGATCACCTCCTTCAGCTGGTCGACGGACGCATAGGGCATCGGTCAGTCCTGGCCGGCCTTGCGGACGGTGAACTGCGGATCGCCCTGAAGCAGAGCGAGATCGTGAGCCGTGAGCTCACCGCCTCGAACCGGGGCTTCGCCCCTGGGCCAGCGCCGGCCTGCACGACGACGCCCGTCTTCGCGGTGACAGGTGACGATCCAGCCGACCTCCGACACGGCGAGGTCCAGGCCGAAAAAAACGACGTCGGTGCCCTTCGGGATGATCGGCGCCGTTGACTCTGCCGCCTCGGCGATCGTCGCCGCGAGCGAGGTGGCGCCGCCGCTGGCCAGCAGTTCGGCCATGGAGCGCGACGCTTCGCCCTGGTGAGCAGCGGCCGGATCACCAGCTGCTGAAGATTGTCGTCGGCGGGGAGGTCCGACCCATCCTCCCCGCCGGTTTGCCCCTGCACATCATCTGCAGGGGCTTGGCTCGGGGCATCGGCAGCTTGCTACGCTGTTTCAGCCCCCTCGGTATTCTCGGATGCCGTGGCGGCATCGGGCTTTCCAGCCTCCTTTTCGGGCACAGCCTCTTCGACCGGAGCCTTGATGATATCGGCCTCGGGTTTCACGGCGACCTTCTCCTCGGCAGCCGGCTTCGTGGTGGTCCGTGCGGGTTTCCGCGCCATGATGGCCTCCTGTCAGCTTGTCGATGAGGGCGCGCGAAACGCCCCCACGGGAAGATGACCGCCGTCAGATCAGGGTGAGCCGGTTCTCGACATGAAGGGTCGCCGTGCCCTTCCACACGTTGGTCGCACCGGCGGCGTTGCGTTCGGCGTTCAGCAGTTCAAGGCCAGTCTCTTCGAGCGTGCCCGGCACGATCAGCAGCTTCGGCTTCAGGTTCAGCTTGCGCCCCCGGTGGCCGCGCATCGTGGTCATCGCCGCCCTGGCGGCGGCGTAGTTCTGCGCGGTCAGGGGTTGGCGTGAGGCGTAGATAAGCTGTCAGGCCCCGAACCCGGCCGCGCAACGGCGCTTGGCGCCCCAGACAAATTCGTCCTGGAAGAAGACGTTGTCGTCGTTCAGGTTGGTTTTCGGCGCGATCTTCGGCTTTTCGCGATCCTGGAAGATCATCGGCTTGATCGAGCGGGTGCCGGATGGCCCTGGGCAGGGACCTCTTCATCGTCCTCTTTGCAGTCTCGGGACGATTCTTTTGTTGTTGTTTCTGCGTTTGCTGAGGAAATGGGGCTGGTCGGGCGTGTTTGGTGTGGTTCGGCGCGCTGGTTGATTGCTGGGCCGGGGGGGTGGCGTGCTGGGTCTGTTCAGAATTTCCTATTTTATTTCAGCTGCTTATCATTCTTTGTCATTTTTTTGAATTTTGTCTCTTGCGGGTTCCGGGCGGCCGGCCTAAATACCCGCTCACCGAGACGACGGGACGGTCGGAACGGGACGGGACGCGGCGCTGGAAGGTGCGGTTCTGGAGACAATCTGGGAATGAACGACCGGACGGGGCGTCGCTAGAATGGCGCAACTTCCGTGTTTTTCTTTCCTCTGCTTTTTGACATTGCTGTATATTTGAAGGGATATGTGGGCGGTCTGGTCGTTTTTCGACGGGGAAGCTTGTATATCGGCTCTCTAGGGCAACCGATGATGAGAGTGTCAGCTTCACTGTTTGTCGGCTCACGCGAGTGAGGACGATGAACAGGATGATCCTTCTCCTTTGTGGGAAGGACAGATGTGCAAGGTTTTTCTGTCAAGGATACGGCTGATGCCGTTTCAACTTGAGAGTTTGATCCTGGCTCAGAACGAACGCTGGCGGCAGGCCTAACACATGCAAGTCGAGCGAACCCTTCGGGGTTAGCGGCG
>NZ_FNEA01000011.1 GCF_900100045.1 Paracoccus denitrificans
CCGTGACCTTGCCGACCAGCCGGATCTCGTCCGAGCCCTCGCCGCCGTTATAGACGTCATGGCCGAAATTGGTGCCGCCGATATAGAAGTAGTCGTTGCCGCTGCCGCCGTTCAGCGTGTCGTTGCCGGACCCGCCGATCAGCGTATCGTTGCCCGCACCGCCGTTCAGCACGTCGTTGCCAGCACCGCCATCGACATTGTCGTTGCCGGCATAGCCGGTGAAGGTATCGTTGCCGTCGAACATGTAGATGCGGCTATAGCCCGACACATAGGTCATGCCGCTGATGTCGAACACGTCGTTGCCGCCGGTGCCCTCGACGCCGTAGCCATAGAAGTTCAGCGTCTCGGTGCTGATCACGTTGGCACTGGTCAGCGACAGGTTCGAGACCTTCAGGGTGCCGTTCAGCCGGATCTGATCCGCCCCGTCCCCGCCATCATAGATATCGTGGCCGATATCCGTGCCGCCGATCAGGAAGGTGTCGTCGCCCGATCCGCCATGCATCGTGTCATTGCCGCTGCCGCCGGTGATCGTGTCGTTTCCGCCCAGCCCGTTGATCAAATCCGCATTGGCGGTGCCCAGCAGGGTTTCTGAATTGTCCGTTCCGGTAATCGTCGCCATGAACCGTCTCTCGCGTAAATTGATAGAGATATGTGCGCCGAATAGCGCCGATCCCGCGGCCGATGTCAAAAGAAATTGGCGCGCCCGGCCCGTCTGGGCCATACCCCGCCGCCCGGCCCGGAGAATCGCGCCGGATCAGGCCCGGAACCGGGGTTTTCGAGGCGCGGAAGGATGCCTCGACGACTTTTGTGATCGCAGCGCCGAAGGCTGTGATCACAAAAGCGGGAAACCATGCGATTTTATGCAACTGCCCAAGCATAGTGCTTTGGGGGCGGCGCGGAGTGTGGCACAAGCCCCGCCAACCGACAACTGCGGGGAAGAACCATGAACATCCATGAATACCAGGCCAAGGCGCTGCTGCGCCAATACGGCGCGCCGGTCTCCGACGGGCGGGTGGTGATGAAGGCGGACGAAGCCAAGGCGGCGGCGGGGGAACTCGACGGGCCGCTCTGGGTCGTCAAGGCGCAGATCCATGCCGGCGGCCGTGGCAAGGGTCACTTCAAGGAAAAGGAAGCCGGTGAAAAGGGCGGCGTCCGCCTGGCAAAATCGGTCGAAGAGGCCGAGGAACTGGCCCGCCAGATGCTGGGCCGCACCCTGGTCACCCACCAGACGGGCGAGACCGGCAAGCAGGTCAACCGCATCTATATCGAGGACGGCTCGGACATCGAGCGCGAGCTTTACCTGGCGCTGCTGGTCGACCGCGGCACCTCGCGCGTCAGCTTCGTCGCCTCGACCGAAGGCGGCATGGACATCGAGGAAGTCGCCGCCTCGACCCCGGAAAAGATCGTCAGCTTCAGCGTCGATCCGGCCTCGGGGCTTTCGGATTTCCACGGCCGCCGCGTGGCCTTCGCCCTGGGTCTTTCGGGCGCGCAGGTCAAGCAATGCGTGGCGCTGGTCAAGAACCTGTATCGCATGTTCATCGAAAAGGACATGGAGATGCTGGAGATCAACCCGCTGATCGTGATGAAGGACGGCAACCTCAAGGCGCTGGACGCGAAGATGGGCTTCGACAACAACGCCCTGTATCGCCAGCCCGACATCCTGGCGCTGCGTGACGAGACCGAGGAAGATCCGAAGGAACTGGCGGCGTCCAAGTTCGACCTGAACTACATCGCGCTGGACGGCGAGATCGGTTGCATGGTGAACGGCGCCGGCCTGGCCATGGCCACCATGGACATCATCAAGCTGTTCGGGGCGGAACCCGCGAACTTCCTTGACGTGGGCGGCGGCGCCACCAAGGAAAAGGTGACCGAGGCGTTCAAGATCATCACCTCGGACCCGAACGTGAAGGGTATCCTGGTCAACATCTTCGGCGGCATCATGCGCTGCGACATCATCGCGGAAGGCATCATCGCCGCCGTGAAGGAAGTCGGGCTGCAAGTCCCGCTGGTCGTGCGTCTTGAGGGCACCAACGTCGAGCTGGGCAAGCAGATCATCGGCGAGTCCGGCCTGAACGTGATCGCGGCCGACGACCTGTCGGATGCGGCGCAGAAGATCGTGAAAGCGGTGAAAGGATAAGAAGATGGCCGTTCTCGTCAACAAAGACACCAAAGTCATCTGCCAGGGGATCACCGGGTCTCAGGGCACCTTCCACACCGAACAGGCGATCGCTTACGGCACGCAGATGGTCGGCGGCGTGACGCCCGGCAAGGGCGGCACCGAGCATCTGGGCCTGCCCGTGTTCAACAGCGTCCACGAGGCCGTGGCGAAAACCGGCGCCAATGCGACCGCGATCTATGTCCCGCCGCCCTTCGCGGCCGATTCGATCCTGGAAGCCATCGACGCCGAAATCCCGCTGATCGTCGCCATCACCGAGGGTATCCCGGTCCTCGACATGATGAAGGTCAAGCGCGCGCTGGAAGGCAGCAAGTCGCTGCTGATCGGCCCGAACTGCCCCGGCATCATGACGCCCGACGAATGCAAGATCGGCATCATGCCGGGCAGCATCTTCAAGCGCGGCTCGGTCGGCGTCGTCTCGCGCTCGGGCACCCTGACCTATGAGGCGGTCAAGCAGACCTCGGACGTGGGCCTTGGCCAGTCCTCGGCCGTCGGCATCGGCGGCGACCCGATCAAGGGCATGGAGCATATCGACGTGCTGCGCATGTTCCTGGACGACCCCGAGACCGAATCGATCATCATGATCGGCGAGATCGGCGGTTCGGCCGAGGAAGAGGCCGCCGAGTTCCTGGCCGAGCAGAAGCGCAAGGGCAAGTGGAAGCCGACCGCCGGCTTCATCGCCGGGCGCACTGCGCCGAAGGGCCGCCGCATGGGCCATGCCGGCGCCATCGTCTCGGGCGGCAAGGGTGACGCGGAATCGAAGATCGAGGCCATGAAATCGGCCGGGATCGTCGTCGCCGACAGCCCCGCGGGCTTGGGCGAGGCCGTGCTGAAGGCTCTGGGCCGGTAACTTTGCCGCAAGGCTTTTGACTTGGGCGCGGCCCCTGCCTACCTTACTTGGGGCCGCGCCAGACCTTACCAGCAGGTGCCAGATTGGACCGCCGTCGTCGCCAGATCGTCGCCAGAACCGCCGGGGCAGCGCCTTGCCCGGCTCGCGGCCCTGCCCTGCCAAGGCGAGGTGCGGCATGACCATGCAGCCCCCGCCGCCCGTGCAATGTCCCGCCGCGCCCATGGCGGCACAGGACCGGGCGCCCTGCATCCCGACCCATAACCGCGGCAGGCCGCTTGGCGGTCGCGCGCGCATCGCGCCGGCCTCGGCCGAGCGGCCGGCCTTGCCCGGCATCGCCCGTTTTCTCCGCCGCCATTCCGGGCGGCAGGGCCGCGACCCGGGCCACCATGCGCCGCACTGTCGGCCGATGGTGCCTGCCGAACCACCCAAGGACATCGCCCAAGGCCGTCGGGATTTGCCGCAATCGCGCGGCGCCCAGATGGCCGGGCGCACCCTGCCCGCCCTGCCGCGCCAGTCGCGCGCGGGGCTGTCGGCATGGTATCAGGACATTCAGACCAGGCTCATGACCGGGCGCGTCCCCGGCGTGGCCAGAACGATACGACCGCCCCAGATCAAGGCGCGAACGGACAAGGATTCCCCGGAGGCAAGCCAATGAACGATCAATCCCCCAACTCGGCCTTCCACGATTCAAGCTTCCTGCAAGGCCATAACGCGGCCTATGTCGAGCAGCTTTATGGCCAATGGGCCCAGAACCCCGCGGCGGTCGATCAGGCGTGGGACGCCTTCTTCCGCAGCCTGGGCGATGACGAGGCCGTGGTCACCCGCGAGGCCAAGGGCGCAAGCTGGCATCGTGCCGACTGGCCGCCGGTGCCCGCGGACGACACCACCGCGGCGCTGACCGGCGAATGGCCGATGCTGCCCAAGACCGAGGCCAAGGCTGCACTGGACAAGATCGCCGCCAAGGCCGGCGAAAAGGGCGTGAACCTGACGGACGATCAGCTCAAGCGCGCCGTGCTGGACAGCGTCCGCGCCATCATGCTGATCCGCGCCTTCCGCATCCGCGGCCACCTGCATGCCGACCTGGACCCGCTGGGCATGCGCGAGATCCCCGACCACGGCGAGCTGGACCCCAAGACCTATGGCTTCTCCGAGGCCGATCTGGACCGGCCGATCTTCATCGACAACGTGCTTGGCCTGCAGATCGCCACGATCCGCCAGATCGTGGACCTGATGAGCCGCACCTATTGCGGCACCTTCGCGCTGCAATTCATGCATATCTCGAACCCCGAGGAAGCCGCCTGGCTCAAGGAGCGGATCGAGGGCTACGGCAAGGAGATCGCCTTTACCCGCGAGGGGCGCCGCGCCATCCTGAACAAGCTGGTCGAGGCCGAGGGCTTCGAAAAGTTCCTGCATGTCAAATACATGGGCACCAAGCGCTTCGGCCTTGACGGCGGCGAGGCGCTGATCCCGGCGATGGAGCAGATCATCAAGCGCGGCGGCGCGCTTGGCGTCAAGGACGTGGTGATCGGCATGCCGCATCGCGGCCGCCTCTCGGTCTTGGCCAACGTCATGGGCAAGCCCTATCGCGCCATCTTCCACGAATTCCAGGGCGGCAGCTACAAGCCCGACGACGTGGACGGGTCGGGCGACGTGAAATACCACCTCGGCGCCTCGTCGGACCGCACCTTCGACGACAATACCGTGCACCTGTCCCTGACTGCGAACCCCTCGCACCTCGAGGCCGTGAACCCGGTGGTGCTGGGCAAGGTCCGCGCCAAGCAGGACCAGCTTTCCGACCACACCCACCGCACGGCAGTGCTGCCGATCCTGCTGCATGGCGACGCGGCCTTTGCCGGCCAGGGGATCGTGGCGGAATGCTTCCAGCTTTCCGGCATCAAGGGTCACCGCACCGGCGGCTGCATCCATATCGTGGTGAACAACCAGATCGGCTTTACCACCGCGCCGCATTTCAGCCGCACCTCGCCCTATCCGACCGACATCGCGCTGATGGTCGAGGCGCCGATCTTCCACGTCAACGGCGACGACCCCGAGGCGGTGGTGCACGCCGCCCGCGTCGCGACCGAGTTCCGGCAAAAGTTCCACAAGGACGTGGTCATCGACATCTTCTGCTATCGCCGCTTCGGTCACAACGAAGGCGACGAGCCGATGTTCACCAACCCGGCGATGTACAAGGCGATCAAGGGCCACAAGACCACGCTGCAACGCTATACCGAGCGGCTGGTCGCCGACGGGCTGGTCCCCGAGGGCGAGATCGAGGAGATGAAGGCCGCCTTCCAGTCGCACCTGAACGAAGAGTTCGAGGTCGGCAAAAACTTCAAGCCGAACAAGGCCGACTGGCTGGACGGCAAGTGGTCGGGGATCGAGGCCGAGCATGCCGAGGAAAACCTGGGCCAGACCGGCATCGCGCCCGAGACCATGGCCGAGATCGGCAGCGCGCTGACCCGGGTGCCCGAAGGCTTCGACCTGCACAGGACCGTGGGCCGGCTGCTGGAATCCAAGAAGCAGATGTTCGAGACCGGCAAGGGCTTCGACTGGGCGACGGGCGAGGCGCTGGCCTTCGGCTCGCTGCTGGTCGAGGGTCATCCGGTGCGGCTGGCCGGCCAGGATTCGACCCGCGGCACCTTCTCGCAGCGCCATTCCGCCTTTGTCGATCAGGCCACCGAGGAACGCTGCTACCCGCTGAACCACATCCGCGGCGGGCAGGCGCGCTACGAAGTCATCGACTCGATGCTGTCGGAATATGCGGTTCTGGGCTTCGAATACGGCTATTCGCTGGCCGAGCCGAACAGCCTGGTCATGTGGGAAGCCCAGTTCGGCGATTTCGCCAACGGCGCCCAGATCATGTTCGACCAGTTCATCACCTCGGGCGAAAAGAAATGGCTGCGCATGTCCGGCCTCGTCATGCTGATGCCGCACGGTTACGAGGGCCAGGGCCCGGAGCACAGCTCGGCCCGGCTGGAACGCTGGCTACAGATGTGCGCCGAGGACAACTGGATCGTGGCGAACTGCACCACGCCGGCGAACTATTTCCACATCCTGCGCCGGCAGCTCAAGCGACCCTTCCGCAAGCCGCTGGTGCTGATGACGCCGAAATCGCTGCTGCGCCACCCGCTGGCCGTGTCCACGGCGGACGAGTTCCTGACCGGCTCGACCTTCAACCGGGTGCTGGTGGACGATGCCGACCGCGGCAAGTCCGAGTTCAAGCTGGCCCCGGACGACAAGATCCGCCGCGTGGTGATCTGCTCGGGCAAGGTCTATTACGACCTCGCGCAGGCCCGCGACGCGGCCGGCGCCGAGGATGTCTATATCCTGCGGCTGGAGCAATTCTATCCCTTCCCGGCCCAGACCATGTCCAAGGAGCTGGAACGCTTCAAGGACGCCGAGATCGTCTGGTGCCAGGAGGAACCCAAGAATCAGGGCGGCTGGACCTTCGTCGAGCCCAATATCGAATGGGTTCTGTCGCGCATCGGCGCCAAGCATGGCCGGCCGCGCTATGTCGGACGCCATGCGGCGGCCTCGCCGGCCACCGGGCTTGCCTCGCGCCACAAGGCCGAGCAAGAGGCCCTGGTCCACGAAGCGATCACCATCGGGGCCTGACATGGCAGTGGAACTACGCGTCCCCACGCTTGGGGAATCGGTATCCGAGGCGACGGTGGCCACCTGGTTCAAGAAGCCGGGCGACCGCGTCGCCGTGGATGAAATGCTGTGCGAGCTGGAAACCGACAAGGTGACGGTCGAGGTGCCCTCGCCCGTCGCCGGCAAGCTGGCCGAGATCGTCGCGCCCGAAGGCGCGGTGGTCGCACCCAACGCGCTGCTCGCACAGATCATGGAACAGGGCGATGCCGGCCCGGAAGAAATGTTGCCCAAGGCTGATGCGGGCACGAAGGCTCAGGAAGGACAGAGGAATATGAGCGGAAAATCCGTCGATGTGATGGTGCCCACCCTGGGCGAAAGCGTGACCGAAGCCACGGTGGCGACCTGGTTCAAGAAGGTCGGCGACAGCGTCGCGCAGGACGAGATGCTGTGCGAACTGGAGACCGACAAGGTCTCGGTCGAGGTTCCCGCCCCCGCCGCGGGCGTGCTGGCCGAGATCCTCGCCCCCGAGGGCGCAACGGTCGATGCCAGCGCCAAGCTGGCCATCATCACCGAGGGTGCAGCCGGTGTCGCCAAGGCCGAGGCCCCTGCGGCCGCCGTGCAATCGCCCGGCGCCGGCCCGGAAACGCCCGCGCCGCGCAAGGATGTCGAGGACGCGCCCTCGGCCAAGAAGGCCATGGCCGAGGCCGGCGTCAGCCGCGACGCGGTCACCGGCACCGGCCGCGACGGCCGGGTGATGAAAGAGGACGTGGCCCGCGCGGCATCCGCGCCGCAGGCCGCCTCGCCCGCCCCTGCTCCGGCCCAGGCCCCGCGCGCGCCGAGTTCCGCCGACGACGCCGCCCGCGAGGAACGCGTCAAGATGACCCGCCTGCGCGCCACCATCGCCCGCCGGCTCAAGGACGCGCAGAACACCGCCGCGATGCTGACCACCTATAACGAGGTGGACATGAAGGGCATCATGGACCTGCGCAACACCTACAAGGACCAGTTCGAGAAGAAGCACAAGGTCAAGCTGGGCTTCATGTCCTTCTTCGTGAAGGCCTGCTGCCACGCCCTGAAGGAAGTGCCCGAGGTCAATGCCGAGATCGACGGCGGCGACGTGGTCTACAAGAACTTCGTCCACATGGGCGTGGCGGTCGGTACGCCGAACGGCCTGGTGGTGCCCGTCGTGCGCGACGCCGACCAGAAGAGCTTCGCCCGGATCGAGAAGGAAATCGCCGAACTGGGCACCCGCGCCCGCGACGGCAAGCTGACCATGGCGGAAATGCAGGGCGGCACCTTCACCATCTCGAACGGCGGCGTCTACGGCTCGCTGATGTCCTCGCCGATCCTGAACCCGCCGCAATCGGGCATCCTGGGCATGCACAAGATCCAGGACCGCCCGGTCGTCGTGGACGGCCAGATCGTCATCCGGCCGATGATGTATCTGGCGCTGAGCTACGACCACCGCATCGTGGACGGCAAGGGCGCCGTCACCTTCCTGGTGCGCGTCAAGGAGGCGCTGGAGGATCCGCGCCGCCTGCTGATGGATCTCTGATCCCTGCCTTCCGGGGGCGGCAGGCCCGCCCCCGGATCGCAAGGCGCCGCGCAACTCTTTCCGGCCCGTTTCCGTTGACCCGCACGGGACCGCCTTGCCGCTCATCCCGACGGGAAGCCGGGCCGAAACAGAGGAGTCTCCCATGACGCAGATGATCGCCCATTACAGCATTGCCGACTATGCCCGCTTCCGCACCGCCTTCGACGCTGATGCCGAGGATCGCGGCAATAACGGCCTGTCGCTTCTGCAATTGTGGCGCGAGAACGACCAGAGCGCCTGGGCGCTGTTCCAGGTCGGGGACGCCGCTGTCGCGAGGGCCTATCTGGAGGGCGCGGCGGGCGTCTTCAACAGCCAGGCCGGCGTCTCGGCCACCGCCTTCCACTTCGTCGAGACCGCCTGATGGCCGCCGAGACGACCGCACTGGCGTTGGCCGCCCTGCTGCAAGCCGTGCAGATCGGCCTCGCCGCCGCCTTGATGAACCGCGACGTCGGCGCAAACTGGAACGCAAGCCCGCGCGATCGCCAGCCGGAATTCTCGGCCCTGACCGGCCGGCTGCGCCGCGCCGTGGATAACCATTTCGAGGGGCTGATCCTGTTCACCATCGCCGTCGTGCTGGTGGTGCTTTCGGATGCCGGCTCGCCCCTGACCGTGCTTTGCTCCTGGAGCTATCTGCTGGCGCGGCTGCTCTACGTTCCCGCCTATGCCTATGGCTGGTCGCCCTGGCGCTCGGTCATCTGGGGGGTAGGCTTCATCGCCACGCTGGTGATGATCCTGACCACGTTATTCACCTGAATCGAACGGGCGGCACCGGAACGGGCGCCGCGAACTGCAAGGAGACCTGAATGTCCACCTATGACCTGATCGTGATCGGCGCCGGTCCCGGCGGCTATGTCTGTGCGATCCGCGCCGCCCAGCTGGGCCTGAAGGTCGCCTGCGTCGAGGGACGCGAAACACTGGGCGGAACCTGCCTGAACGTCGGCTGCATCCCCTCCAAGGCGCTGCTGCATGCCAGCCACATGCTGCACGAAACCCACGAGAACTTTGAAAAGATGGGCCTGATGGGCGCCAAGCCCAAGGTCGATTGGGGCAAGATGCAGGGCTACAAGGCCGAGACGGTCGGCGGCAACACCAAGGGCATCGAGTTCCTGTTCAAGAAGAACAAGATCGACTGGCTCAAGGGCTGGGCCAGCATCGAGGCGCCCGGCAAGGTCAAGGTCGGCGACACCACCCATGAGACGAAGAACATCGTCATCGCCACCGGCTCGGAGCCGGCCAGCCTGAAGGGGGTCGAGGTCGACAACGACGCCGGCATCGTCGTCGATTCGACCGGCGCGCTGTCCCTGCCGAAGATCCCCAAGTCGATGGTGGTGATCGGCGCCGGGGTGATCGGGCTGGAGCTGGGCTCGGCCTATGCCCGGCTCGGCGCCGAGGTGACGGTGGTCGAGTTCCTCGACGCCATCACCCCCGGCATGGACGGCGAGGTGCAAAAGCAGTTCCAGCGGATCCTGGCGAAACAGGGGCTGAAATTCGTCCTCGGCGCCGCCGTGTCCGGGGTCGAGGTCGAAAAGGGCAAGGCCGAGGTCAAGTACAAGCTGCGCAAGGACGACAGCGAGCATGAGATCAAGGCCGAATGCGTGCTGGTCGCGACCGGCCGCCGCCCCTATGTCGCGGGGCTGGGGCTCGACAAGGTCGGCGTCGCGCTGACCGACCGCGGCTTCGTCCAGATCGACGATCATTGGCAGACCAGCGTCAAGGGCATCTATGCCATCGGCGACGCGGTGCCCGGCCCGATGCTGGCCCACAAGGCCGAGGACGAGGGCATGGCGGTCGCCGAGGTCATCGCCGGCAAGCATGGCCATGTGAACTACGACGTCATTCCCGGCGTGATCTACACCACACCCGAGGTCGCCTCGGTCGGCCTGACCGAAGAGGCCGCAAAGGAAAGCGGCCGCAAGATCAAGGTCGGCAAATTCCCCTTCATGGGCAATGCCCGCGCCAAGGCGCTGTTCCAGGCCGAAGGCTTCGTCAAGATGATCGCCGATGCCGAGACCGACCGGGTCCTGGGCTGCCACATCATCGGCCCGAACGCCGGCGAGATGATCCACGAGGTCTGCGTGGCGATGGAATTCGGTGCCTCGGCCCAGGACATCGCGCTGACCTGCCATGCGCATCCGACCTGCTCGGAGGCGGTGCGCGAGGCGGCGCTGGCCTGCGGCGACGGCGCGATTCACGCCTGATCGGCGGATCGCCACCGAAACCGCCGCCGCGCTGCGGCGAAAATCCGCCGATGGGCCGCCCTGAACCGGGCGGCCCATTCTTTTGAATTCCCCGACTCTGGCGGCTGTGGCTAATCCTTCGGTCAATGAAAAGCCAAGGGGCAGTCATGAAATCCATTATCGCATTGTTGGCGCTGGGCGGCGTGCTGGCTGTTGGCGCCTGCGGCGACAATCGGGTCGATCCCGACCGCCGCTATCTGGTCGAACCCCGCGCCTCGGCCGCCCAGGTCGCCGCGCTGCATCCGAACGAGACGCCGGAACTGCGGCGGCTCATCAACAAATACGCCGCGGAATACGAGGTGCCGGTCGATCTGGTGCATCGCGTCATCATCCGCGAATCGACCCATCGCCCCGGGGCCCGCAACGGCCCCTATTACGGGCTGATGCAGATCCTGCCCGCCACCGCGCGCGGCATGGGCTATCGCGGCTCGCCCGCCGGGCTGCTGGATGCCGAGACGAACCTGAAATACGGCGTCAAATACCTGCGCGGCGCCTATATGGTCGCCGACGGCAACAAGGATGCCGCGGTAAAGTGGTATGCCCGCGGCTATTACTACGAGGCCAAGCGCAAGGGCCTGCTGGAAGCAACCGGCCTGCGCTGAGGCGAGGGACAGCGGATCGCGGGGGCGGCCTTCGGGCCGCCCTTTGCATTACAGCTTGCGATTGTAGCGGATAAAGGGCGACTTCTGCCCCACGCGGTCGTAAAGCATGCGGCCCGGATAGTTGTCCTCGGCCGTCAGCCAATAGACGGCGGGAGAGCCGGCACGATCCGCCTCGGCATAGACGGCCTCGATCAGGGCGCGGGCGATGCCCCGGCCGCGGGCCTCGGGGGCGGTAAACAGGTCCTGCAGATAGCAGACCCCTTCGTCGCGCCACAGGTTCGGGTGAAAGACGTAATGCGTCAGCCCAACCAGCCGCCCGTCCGCCTCGGCCACCAGCCCGTGAAAGTCGCGCGGATCGCGCGCCATCAGCCGGGAAAAGGCACGGTCGTAAAAGGACGGCGGCCGGTCGTCGAAGCCGTAGAATGCCTGATAGGCCTCGTAAAGCCGCTGCCAGCCCTTGCGGTCCTCGGGGCGCAGAGCGCGGATCATCGCTGCCGCCCTCAGCGTTGACGGCGGGCCATGAAGGCCAGCCGCTCGAACAGCGCCACGTCCTGTTCGTTCTTCAAGAGCGCGCCGTGCAGTTTCGGCAGCATCTCCCCGGCCGGACGCTTCAGGTCCTCGGGCGACAGATCCTCGGCCAGGATCAGCTTGAGCCAGTCCAGAAGTTCGCTGGTCGAAGGCTTTTTCTTCAGCCCCTGCACCTCGCGCAGTTCCAGGAACTGGCTCAGCGCCTCGTCGAGGATGCGATGCTTCAGGCCGGGATAATGCACCTCGACGATGCGCTTCAACGTCTCGGCATCGGGAAAGCGGATATAGTGGAAAAAGCAGCGGCGCAGAAAGGCGTCCGGCAGTTCCTTTTCGTTGTTCGAGGTGATGATGACCACGGGCCGGTGCCGCGCCTGAACCATCTCTCCGGTCTCGTAGACATGGAACTCCATGCGGTCGAGTTCCTGCAGCAGGTCGTTGGGGAATTCGATATCGGCCTTGTCGATCTCGTCGATCAGCAACACGACCTTGCCCGGCGCCTCGAAAGCCTGCCACAGCTTGCCCTTGCGGATGTAGTTCGCAATATCGTGAACCCGCGCCTCGCCCAGCTGGCTGTCGCGCAGCCGCGACACGGCGTCGTATTCGTAAAGCCCCTGCTGCGCGCGGGTGGTCGATTTCACGTTCCATTCGACGATGGGCAGGTCCAGGCTGGCGGCCACCTGCCGCGCCAGTTCGGTCTTGCCCGTGCCCGGCTCGCCCTTGACCAGCAAGGGCCGTTCCAGCGTGATCGCCGCGTTCACGGCCATGGCCAGATCGGGGGGCGCCACATAGGTTTCGGTCGAGGAAAACTGCATTCGCCTGTCCTTTGCGCAATCTGCGCGACCCTAGCCAGCACCCGCCGCCTTCGCAAGCCGCGGGGCACAACCTGTCGGAATGGCCTAGTGACAATTGGTCTGCCATACTTTATGGGGGCCGCAAGGATCGGGCATCCAGTCGCCCGGCTCCCGGAGGAACGATGAAAGCCCAGACCTTTCTGCCCGAAGATTATCGCCCCGCCGAAGACGAACCTTTCATGAACGAGCGGCAACTCGAATATTTCCGCCGCAAACTGATCGCATGGAAGCAGGAACTTCTGGACCAATCCGCCGAGACACTGGAAGGCTTGCAGGACAGCGCCCGCAACGTGCCCGATCTGGCCGACCGCGCCTCCGAGGAAACGGACCGCTCGCTGGAGCTGCGCACCCGCGACCGCCAGCGCAAGCTGGTCAGCAAGATCGACGCAGCGCTGCGGCGGATCGAAACCGGCGAATACGGCTATTGCGAAATGACGGGCGAGCCGATCAGCCTAAAGCGGCTGGACGCGCGCCCCATCGCCACCATGACGCTGGAAGCGCAGGAACGCCACGAGCGGCGCGAGCGCGTGCATCGCGACGACTGAACGCCGGCCCCTGCGGGGGCCGCTTTCGCAGGTAAGGCGCCATGTCCGGCCTGAAGCAGCATCCCGTCACCATCATCGGCGCAGGCGTGGCCGGCCTGACCGCCGCCTGCGCATTGGCGCAGCGCGGGGCGCAAGTCACGGTGCTGGAGCGCGCGGGCGCCCTGCGCGAGGTCGGCGCGGGCTTGCAGATTTCCCCCAATGCGGTGCGGGTGCTGGCGGCGCTGGGGCTGGAATCGCGGTTCCAGGCAATCTCGGTCCCCTCGGAGCGGGTCGAGCTTTGCGATTCCGTCGGTCGGCTTGTCGCGCGGCTGGACTTGGCACGCCACCGCCCACGCGACCCGTTCCGCCTTGTTCACCGCGCCCGGCTGGTCGCGCTGCTGGAGGAAGCGGCGCGTGAAGCCGGCGCCCGCATCGAGCTGGGCCATGAGGTCGCGGACCCGCCCGATGTGCCGCTGCTGATCGGCGCGGATGGCGTGAAAAGCCGTTTGCGCCCGCAGCTGAACGGCGCCGAGACACCCTTCTTCACCGGCCAGACCGCCTGGCGCGCCCTGATCCCGGCCGATCCCGATGCCGCGCCCATGGTGCAGGTCTTCATGGGGCCGGGACGGCACCTGGTCAGCTATCCGCTGGGCCACGGCCAGCGCAACATCGTCGCCGTCGTCGAGCGCCCCGACTGGCACGAAGAGGGCTGGTCCATCCCCGGCGACCCCACCGAGCTGCGCGCTGCCTTCGCCCGTTTCGGCGGTCCCGTGCCGGGCTGGCTGGAACAGGTTCGGGAGGTCGGCATCTGGGGCCTGCACCGCCACCCGGTCGCCGCGCATTGGCAGGACGGCAGGCGGGCGCTGATCGGCGATGCCGCGCATCCCACCCTGCCCTTCATGGCGCAAGGCGCGGTCATGGCGATCGAGGATGCCTGGGTGCTGGCCGCATGCCTTGACGCCGGTCCCGACCAGCAGGCGGCGCTGGCCCGCTTCCAGGCGCTGCGCCAGCCGCGTTGCCAGCGCATCGTCGAGGCGGCCAACGCCAATGCCCGCAACTATCACCTGCGCGGCCCGACCCGCGCCGTCGCCCATGCCGGGCTGCGCGCGGTTTCTCGCCTTGCTCCCGCCCGGCTGATCGAGCGTTTCGCCTGGCTCTACGATTACGAGCCGACGGCGGTTTAGGAAAACCGCCGCCGGCTTTCTGGTTGCCCAAAGACGTATGCCGAGGCCGCCACCAAGGGCAGCGCGGCAGCCAAGGCGCCCTTCAGGCCGCCTTTTCGACCGCCGCGACGATATCCTCCACGACCTCGCGCAGCACGGTTTCGTCCTCTGCCTCGGCCATGACCCGGATCAGGGGTTCGGTGCCGGACTTGCGGATCAGCACCCGGCCAGAGCCGTTCAGCCGCGCCTCGGCCCGCGCGATCTCGGCCTGCACGCTGTCCTTGGACAACGGATCGGCTCCGACGGCATAGCGCACGTTCTTCAGAAGCTGCGGCACCGGCTCGAACTGCGCCACCAGTTCCGAGGCGCGCTGGCCGCTGTCCGACAGCGCCGCCAGGAATTGCAGGCTGGCGATCAGCCCGTCGCCGGTGGTGGCGTAATCGGTCATCACGATATGACCCGACTGCTCGCCGCCCAGGTTGAAGCCCGCGCCGCGCATCCGCTCGACCACATAGCGATCGCCGACGGCGGTTCGTTCCAGCCGCAGCCCGCGGCCTTGCAGGAACCGTTCCAGGCCCAGATTCGACATCACCGTCGCCACCAGCGCGCCCCCGCGCAGCCGGCCCTGCGCCGCCCAGCGAGCGGCCAACAACGCCATGATCTGGTCGCCATCCGCCACCTGGCCCTTTTCGTCCACGATCATCACCCGGTCGGCATCGCCGTCCAGGCTGATGCCCATGTCGGCGCCATGCTCCAGCACCGCGCGGGCGCAGGCCTCGGGATGGGTCGAGCCCAGCCCGTCATTGATGTTGTGCCCGTTCGGGGAAACGCCCAGCGGGATCACTTCGGCGCCCAGTTCCCACAGCACGTCCGGGGCGGCGCGATAGGCGGCGCCGTTGGCGCAATCCACAACCACCTTCAGCCCCTCCAGCCGCTGGCCCGACGGGAAGGTGGTCTTGGCATATTCGACATAGCGCCCGCGCCCGTCGTCGATGCGCTTGGCGCGGCCGATGTTCTGCGGCTGGGCCGGGATGATCTCACCCGCCACGATGGCCTCGATCCGGGCCTCGGCCTCGTCGGACAGCTTGAACCCGTCCGGGCCGAAGAACTTGATGCCGTTGTCATGTGCCGGATTGTGGCTGGCCGAGATCATGATGCCCACATCCGCCCGCATCGAGCGGGTCAGATAGCCCACCGCCGGCGTCGGCACCGGCCCCAGCAGCAGCACGTTCATGCCGGTGCTGGTCAGCCCGGCGGTCAGCGCGTTCTCCAGCATATAGCCCGACAGGCGGGTGTCCTTGCCGATGACGACGCGGTGGTGATCCTCGCCGCTCCGGCGGAAATAGCGGCCGGCGGCCGCGCCCAGGCGCAGCGCCATCTCGGCCGTCATCGGATGGGTATTGGCGCGTCCACGGACGCCATCGGTGCCGAATAGTTTCCTGCTCATTTTGCCCCGCTCATCTTGTCTCTGCGGTTACGGCCCGCCAAAGAGCGAGGCCCTGCCGTGTTTCTGCCGCGTCATGGACGCGGTGGATCTGTATCCCCTGCGCGATCCCGGCCAGCGTCAGCGCCAGCGTTCCCGCCACCCGGTCGGCCGGGCGCTCTGCCCCGCCGATGCTGCCGATGAACCGCTTGCGCGAAACCCCCAGCAGCACGGTGCAACCCAACCCATGGTAGAGCGAGATGCGCCGCAGGATGGCCAGATTATGCGCCTGCGTCTTGCCGAAACCAATGCCGGGATCGATCACGATCCTGTCGCGGGGGATGCCCGCCGCCTCGGCCCGCGCGATACGCTCGGCCAGGGCGTCGTAGACGTCCAGCAGCACATCGCCATAGGTCGGGTTGTCCTGCATGGTTTCGGGAATGCCCTGGGCGTGCATCAGGCAGACCGGCACGCCGGCCGCCGCCACCAGCCCGGCCATGTCCGGGTCGAAGTCGAAGCCCGAAACATCGTTGACCAACCCCGCCCCGGCCACGATGGCGGCCCGCGCCACCCCTGCCTTGCGGGTATCGATCGAGACCGCCGCCAGCCCCCGCGCCGCGGCAATGGCGGGGGCCACGCGGGCGATTTCCTCGGCCACCGGCACTTCGCGGGCACCCGGCCTGGTTGATTCGCCGCCGATATCCAGGATCTCGGCCCCCTGCCCGGCCAGCAGCCGCGCCTGCTCGGCCCCGTCATAGCTTCCGCCGTCCGAGAAACTGTCGGGCGTGGCGTTGACGATCCCCATGATGCGGGGGCGATCCATGGAAAGGCCCAGAAGCGGCGCGCGAGGCGCGATCAGCGCCGCCAGCACCGCCTCGGGGACGCTGTCCACCACGCGGGGCACCTCGCCGCGGCGCAAAAGCTCGAATTGCGAAAAGCGCACCCAACCGCCGGCCAATTGCCAGCGACCCGTCTCACAGGGAATGGGGCGAAAATAATCGGTCATGCTGCGCGTCTGTAAGCCGGCGGGCGGGCGATTCAAGCACGAAGTCAAAGATGCCCGGTCGGGACGCGGAAACCCGCCGGCAGCACCGGCTCCGGCGCACCCTCCGGCAGGGCCCAGTCGAGCCGGATCGCCCCCAGCCGCTCGGCCAGCCACAGCGCCAGCGCATGCGGCTCGGCCGGCAGGCCGGCCACGTCGCGCACCATGCGGGCCGGAGCCCAAACCACGGCGCGGCCCTCGCTTGCCGCCCAGTCAAGCTCGGTGCGACTGTCGGCCACGGTCAGGCCGAGATGGCCGGCCAAGGCCCAGGCGGCCTGGTCCAGCGCCAGCAATTCGATTTCGCGCGCGTTGCCGCCCTGCGGCAAAGGCAGGCCGGGCGCGTCGGGGACCAGCGCCACCGCGCCCTCGGGCAGCACCAGTTCGCGGCCGTGAAAGATCACCCGGATCGGCGCCTGGACCTGATCGGCCTTGACCCGGGGCTGGCGGCGCACCAGCGTCACCCCCAGCGCCCCGGGGATGCGGTCCAGCTTTTCGACCGTGACCGACACCTGCGCCGCACGCGGATGCGCCAGGATCTGCGCGGCGATCTTTTCGGCCAGCGTCTCCAGCAGGTCATAGCGGCGATCCGCCAGCCCCGCCGCCACCGCGCCGGTCAAGATGTCATAGGAAAGGATCCGGTCCACCTCGTCGTTTACGCCGACGACATGGGTGGCCAGCTCGACCTCGATGTCGAAGCGCAGCCGCTGCGGGTGACCCCGCTCGGTCTGGAACGCGCCGATCTCGGCCGAAAGGACATAATCGCGCAGGTGGATACGGTCAGGCTGGTCCATGCCGCTCGTGTTTTCAGGAAAACGGCCCCGCCGCAAGGGACAGGGCCGCGCATCGGGCAGCAGATTTGCGTCGCCGCCTCAGTTCGAGGCCAGCCGGCGATCCGAACGATAGAAGATGTGGCTGCCGATGCGGGTCGTGCGCTCGAACCGCTTGGACCACGAGGGCCGGACCGCGCGGGTATGGAAATAGGTCGCGCCGTTCGTCAGCGTGCGCGGGGCGCCGGCCAGGGCGGCCATGGCGACCTTCTGCACCCGGGCATAGGTACCTTTTTCGCGGATGCGGGCGCCCTTGTTATAGGTGAACTGGCCACGCTGGTTCACCACGCCGCAGACGGTCTTTGGGAAACGCGGATGATCGACGCGGTTCAGGATCACCTCGGCGACGGCCTGCTGGCCCTGCACGCCTTCGCCGCGGGCCTCGAAATACAGCGCCTCGGACAGGCATTGCAGATCGGTAGGGTTGATCTGGACGGTCGCCTGGCGGGCGGCGCGTCCCTTCTTGGTTTCATATGCAACCTGGTGCTGCCCGTCGGCCATGGCCGGAACTGCTGCGACAGGCGAAAGAGCGACAGCCACACACACGGAAACGCGCGTCAGCCATGACTTGCTAATCGACATGTTGGTCCTGTTTTCGGTCCGGGCCCGGCCCGGTCTGGTTCGTCGGAAGGGCCGCCCCGAGGTCACCTCACGGGCGGCGGTCTGGCGTTAGAGGCCCGAAACAGGACGGGACGGGCCAGCCCACATGGGCGTGAGTGGCGAGATTCACCTGAAATCAAGGGATTCTGGCGGAAACTCGCCGATGACAAATTGGATAACGGGCAAGTTCCGGCCAAAACCGGCGAGTCCTAGGACTCAACCTCGACGCTCGATTCGGCCTCTTCCCGGCCCATGAGAATCGATTCCTGCGCCGCGGCCAGACGCGCCACCGGCACCCGGAAGGGCGAGCAGGAGACATAGTTCACCCCCGTCCGCAGACAGAAGGCGATGGATTCCGGGTTGCCGCCATGTTCGCCGCAGACTGCGATGGTGATGTCGGGCTTGTGGTCGCGGGCGCGCTCGGTGCCGATGGCGACAAGCTCGCCCACCCCATCGAAGTCGAGGATGTGGAACGGGTCCTCGGAATAGACGCCCTGGCTGACATAGGTGCCCATGAAGCGGCCGGCATCGTCGCGCGACAGCCCATAGGTCATCTGCGTCAAGTCGTTGGTGCCAAAGGACAGAAAGGCCGAATGCTCGGCGATGTCGCCGGCACGCAGCGCGGCGCGCGGGGTCTCGACCATGACGCCCAGGCGATAGGTGAAATCCTTGCGCGTCTCGTTGCGGACGGCGGCGGCCACGGCGTCGATGCGGGTCTTGACCAGCTCGACCTCGCGCCGGGCGCTGACCAGCGGGATCATGATCTCGGGCACCACCGGATCGCCGTTGCGGCTGGCCTCGATGGTGGCCTCGAAGATGGCGCGGGCCTGCATGTCGTAGATCTCGGGGACGGTGATCCCCAGCCGCACGCCGCGCATGCCCAGCATCGGGTTGAATTCCGACAGCGCCTCGACCCGGCGGGTCACGTCCGACAGCGGCAGGTCCAGCGATTCGGCCAGTTCCCTCATCCCCTCGCGGTCATGGGGCAGGAATTCGTGCAGGGGCGGGTCGAACAGGCGGATGGTGACCGGCAGCCCGGCCATGATCTCGAACAGTGCCGCGAAATCGCTGCGCTGCATGGGCAAGAGGCGCTCCAGCGACAGGCTGCGATCCTCGGGCTTGCCGGCAAAGATCATCTCGCGCATGGCGGGCAGGCGCTCGTCGTCGAAGAACATGTGCTCGGTGCGGCACAGGCCGATGCCCTGCGCGTTGAACATGCGGGCGGTGCGGGCGTCCTCGGGCGTGTCGGCATTGGCGCGGATCTTGATGCGGCAATGCGCATCGGCCCATTCCAGAAGCTGGGTGAATCCGTCGTCCAGCGCCGGCTCCAGCATCTCGGCGGCGCCGGCCAGCACCTCGCCCGAGGTGCCGTCGATGGTGATCTCCTCTCCCTCGTGGAACAGCCGGCCGCCGACCAGCATGGTGCGGGCGCGCGGGTCGATCGAGATGCCGCTGGCGCCCACGATGCAGGGCAGGCCGATGCCGCGGGCGATCACCGCGGCATGGCTGGTCATGCCGCCGCGCTCTGTCAGCACCGCGACGGCGGCATGCATGCCGCGGATGTCCTCGGGCACGGTTTCGCGGCGCACCAGCACGCAGCGTTCGCCCCGCGCCTCGGCAGCCTGGGCCGCGGCGGCGGTAAAGACGATGCGCCCGGTGGCGGCGCCGGGGCTGGCATTGATGCCGCGGGCGATCACGTCGCGGGGCGCGCGCGGGTCGACCTGATGATGCAGCAGGTCCGACAGCGCCCGCGGCTCGACCCGCATCACCGCCTCTTCCGGCGGGATGATGCCGTCGCGGGCCAGCGCCACCGCGATGCGGACGCTGGCGCGCGAGTTGCGGCTGACCCGCACCGCGTCGATGATCGACAGCCGGCTGTCCGAGACGACGAATTCGATCTGCATCTCCTCGCGCAGCCGTTCGCGGGCAGCAACGCCGAAGCGGACCAGATCGGCAAAGACCTCGGGCGCGGCTTCCTCGAGCGAGGGGCCGCGCGGGTCGCGGGTCAGGTAGAGCGTCTCGGCCCCCTCGCCCTTGGAGCGGCCCTGGGTCTGGCCGCGAAAGCGGCCGGTGATGCGCGGTGCGCCGGTCACGCTGTCGATGAACTGGATGGTGCCCGAGCCGGTGACGCCCGGCCCGATCGCCAGCGCCATGTCCTGCACCACCAGCCCCAGCGGCGCAAGCGGCGGCGCCCCCTTGGCCTGGCGCAAGAGCCGCGCGGTCGGCCCGTCCCAGGCCCGCGCCATGCTTCGCAGCACCTCGGCCAGCTGGCGCGCCGGATCCTGGGGAAATTCCTCGTCGGTCTCGTCCTCATAGGCCCGCAGCGCGGCCTCGAGCCCGCCCTCGCTATCCGAGAACATGTCCGGATCAAGCCGCGCGACATGGATCGCATAGGATTGCACGAAGCCCAGGTAGATCGCATCCGCCGCCGCCTTGCCGCGGGTCTGGACCAGCCGGGCGTGGCAGGCATGGTTGATGCCGACGTTCAGCACCGTGCCCGGCCCGCCCCAGGCCGGGTTCATCGCCGAGGGCCGCACGCTGACCAGCCCGTCGGCGCGTTCGACCATCGCGGCCAGGCGCGCGCGGTCGGGCATCTGGCCGGCGGCGATGGCGCGCACCGCCTCGGCCGACAGCGCAAAGCTGGTCGGGACCGGCAGTTCCATGCGGACCAGGCGCTGCAGGCATTTCGCGCGCCAGCCGTGGCGTGCGGTCTGGATCCCCGCCGAGGGGGTGATTTCGACGATGGCACCTGGATCTGTCAGCGCGGTCATGATGCCGTCACATTAGGCATGGCAGGCGCATTGCTGCAAGTGCGAAGAGCGGGGGCCGACTGCCCCCGCACCCCCGTGAGTATTTATGAAACGGTGAAGGGCCGAATCAGCCCTCGATCCGGCCGAAATCCGCGATCAGCCGGCCAGCGTCGCGGATGCGCGACAGCAGGTTCAGCCGGTTGCGACGCAGGATCTGGTTGTCGCTGTTGATCTGCACCGCCTCGAAGAAGGCGTCGATGGGCGCGCGCAGGCTGGCGATGCCTTGGGTCGCGGCCTGGAAATCCTCGAGCCGGACGGCCTCGCGGATCGCCGGTTCGGCCTTGTCGAGGGCGGCGAACAGGGTGCGTTCCTCGTCGGTCTCGGCGAATTTCGGATCGGCGCCGAAGCTGTATTCGACGCCGTCCATTTCCTCGGCCTGGGCAAGGATGTTGCCGGCGCGCTTGAGCCCTTGCAGCAGGTTGGTGCCGTCCTCGGTCTTCAGCACGTCCGAAAGCGCCGTGGCGCGATTGACCAGCAGCACCAGGTCGTCGTTGCCGGGCATCGACAGCACCGCGTCGATGATGTCGTGGCGGACGCCCTGGTCGCGCAGATGGACCTTGAGCCGGTCGTGGAAGAAGGCAAGGAGGTCGGCGGCATCGGCATCGGGCCGGGCCTTGGCAAAGGTCTGGCCCAGATTTGCGCGGACCCCGTTCACCAGCAGCAGCCGGATCACCCCCAGCGCGGCGCGGCGCAGGGCGAAGGGATCTTTCGAGCCGGTGGGCTTCTCGTCGATGGCCCAGAACCCGGTCAGCGTGTCCAGCTTGTCGGCCAGTGCCACCGCCACTGAGACGGGCGCCGAGGGCACCGCGTCCGAGGGGCCGAGCGGCGAGTAATGGTCGCGGGCGGCATCGGCCACCGGCTCGGGCAGGCCGGCCTCCAGCGCGTAATAGCGGCCCATGATGCCTTGCAGCTCGGGGAACTCGCCGACCATGGCCGAGCGCAGGTCGAGCTTGGCGATCCTGGCCGCCTGTTCCGCCTGATCGGCATCGGCGCCGACCAGCGGCGCGATCTCGAGCGCCAATGCGGCGATGCGGGCGATGCGGTCGGCCTGGCTGCCAAGCTTGCTCTGGAACGTCACCGAGCGCAGCCCCTCGGCCCAGTCGGCCATCCCGGCCTTCGCCTCGCGCAGGTCGTTTTCCCAGAAGAAGGCCGCGTCGGACAGGCGGGCGGCCAGCACGCGCTGGTTGCCTTTCAGGATCGTCTCGCCATGGTCCGGGGTCTCGATATTCGCCACGGTGACGAAGCCCTCGATACGCCCGGTCTTGGGATTGCGGGCCGAGAAGAACTTCTGGTGCTCCTTCATCGAGGTTTGCAGCACCTCGGGCGGCAGCGCCAGGAAACGGTCCTCGATGGCACCCATCAGCGGCACCGGCCATTCGACAAGGCCGGCGACTTCGGAAAGCAGGCCCTCGTCCGGCACGATCTCCCAGCCGCGGGCGAATGCGAGGTTCGCCGCCTCCTGCCGGATCGCGGCCTCGCGCTCGGCGGCGTCCAGCATGACGCGGGCGCGGCGCAGCTTGGCGGCATAGTCCTCGAAGCCCGAGACGGCGATCTCGTCGGGGGCCATGAAGCGGTGGCCGCGGGTGGTGTTGCCGGCACCGATGCCCTCGATCTCCAGCGGCACCACGCTGGCGCCGGATTCGTCCGAAAGCAGGCAGATGATGGAATGCAGCGGCCGCACCCAGCGCAGGCTGCCCGAGCCCCAGCGCATCGACTTGGGCCAGGGGAAATCGCGGATCGCACGCTCCAGCACCTCGGCGACGATCTCGGCGGCGGGGCGGCCGGGCTTCGTGACCACCGCGAACCAGACCTGGCCCTTCTTGTCGTCGCGCGCCTCCAGTTGCTCGCGCGTCAGGCCGGTCGAGCGCAGGAAGCCCTCCAGTGCCGCCTCGGGGGCGTCGGTGCGGGGGCCCTTGCGTTCCTCGCGCGTGGTGGGGCTTTGCGCGGTCAGCCCCTCGATCGCCAGCGCCAGCCGGCGCGGGGTCGAAAAGGCGCCGGCCGATTTGTAGGTCAGGCCGGCCTCGACCAGCCCGTCGGTGACGAGTTTCTTCAGATCCCCGCGGGCGCGGGCCTGCATCCGCGCCGGGATTTCCTCCGAGAAAAGCTCGATCAGAAGGTCGGGCATCAGTCCATCACTCCGCGTTCGGGGGTCTTGTCGTTGAATTGGTGCCAGGCAAAGGCGCGGCCGTCGGGATAGACCACGATAACCCGGTCCACGTCGGGGCGGATCTCGGCCTGGCCCAGCACGGCGCGGGCCGCACCCGATTCCAGGTCGGCGGTCAGCGCCCTGGCGGAATAGCACTTGAACCAGCCCGGCCCGTTCAGCGGCGTCGCACCGGCATAGGGCGCGGCATCGGCCAGTTCGGCCGGGTCCAGCGTGAAGCAGGCGCGATAGCGGATGGGCGAGCTTGTCGCGTCGATGGCCTTGAAATCCGCGACCGCGACCGGATGGGTGGCGCCCTGCGCATCGGTGACGACGATGTCCTGCGCGCCGCTGATCTCGTCCACCTGATCGTAGAAGCCGTAGACCTGCAGATACCAGACCGCAAGGCCGGCCATCACCGCCACCAGCACCAGCATCGAGGCGACGATCTTGCCCGAGCTCATGCTGCGTCCTCCGCTTGCAGGGTGGCGGCCTCGGTGGTGACGAACAGGTCGGCGCAGCGTTTCGCCAGCGCGCGGACGCGGCCGATATAGGCCTGGCGTTCGGTGACCGAGATCACGCCGCGCGCGTCCAGCAGGTTGAACAGGTGGCTGGCCTTGATCGCCTGGTCATAGGCCGGATGCGCCATCGGGATGCGCCGCCCGGCGCTGTCCGTCTCGGCCGCAGTCAGGATGCGATCGCATTCCGCCTCGGCATCCTTGAAGTGCTGCAGCAGCATCCCGGTATCGGCCTGCTCGAAGTTCCAGCGGGAATATTCCCGCTCGGCCTGGCGGAAGACGTCGCCATAGCTCAGCGGGATCGGGCTGCCGGGCGGGTTGAAGGGCATGTCCATCACATGCTCGACCCCCAGCACATACATCGCCAGACGCTCCAGGCCATAGGTCAGCTCGCCCGAGACCGGGCGGCAGTCATGCCCGCCGACCTGCTGGAAATAGGTGAACTGGCTGACCTCCATGCCGTCGCACCAGACCTCCCACCCCAGGCCCCAGGCGCCCAGCGTCGGGCTTTCCCAGTCGTCCTCGACGAAGCGCACGTCGTGGATCATCGGGTCGAGGCCGATGGCCGCAAGACTGCCCAGGTAAAGCTCTTGCAGGTTCGGGGGCGAGGGTTTGATGATGACCTGATACTGGTAGTAATGCTGCAAGCGGTTCGGGTTCTCGCCATAGCGGCCGTCGGTCGGACGGCGCGAGGGCTGGACATAGGCCGCGGCCCAGGGCCGGGCCCCAAGGCTGCGCAGCGTGGTCGCCGGGTGGAAGGTGCCGGCGCCGACCTCCATGTCATAGGGTTGCAGCACCGCACAGCCCTGCGCGGCCCAATAGGATTGCAGGCGCAGGATCACGTCCTGAAAGCAGACGGGTTTCGCCGTCTGATTGTCCTTTGGGCTGGTCATCGGGGCTTCCTTCGGCATAACTGGCAGGAAATGTCTGCCGCCTTCTAGGCAGAGGGCGGCGCAGGGTCAATGAGAGGGACATGCCCATGCGGCGCTTTGCATTCGTCATCGGTGCGGCTCTGCCGCTGGCCCTTGCCACGGCGGCGCAGGCCGAGGATGTGGTGATCCGCATCGAGGCCAAGCGCGGCACCGACGCCGCCCGCGCCACCGCCGAGGGCTGGAGCACCGAGTTCCCCGATGTCGTGACCTTCCCGCTGGCCGATGGCTGGGTCGGCATCGCGCTGGGGCCGATGCCGCGCGAAGAGGCGGTCCCCCGGCTGGAGCAGCTGAAGCAGGAACGCAAGGTGCCGGGCGACAGCTTCCTGTCCGCCGCCGAGGGGCGCGAACTGACGCGCATCGGCGCAGCCGCGGGCACCACCATCCCGGCGGCAGCGGAAACGCCGGCCGGCAATGCCTCGACCTTCCCGCAGGGCGCCGCCCAAGAGCAGGCCGAGCCGGCGGCCGGCGACCTGGCTGGCGAGGACGCACCAGCCGAACCCGAGACCGCCGCCGAGCCCGCGCCGGCACAGTTCGTCTTGCGCCTGGAATCCACCACGGACCGCGCCCGGGCCGAGGAAATGCTGGCGAAATGGCGCGAAACCCTGCCCGAAGCCGGGCTGTGGACCCTGCCGAACGGCCGGCTGGCCATCGGCTTCGGCCCGATGGACGAGGCGACCGGCACCGCCTGGCTCAAGGCGTTCAAGGATGCCGGCGCGGTGCCCAAGGACGCCTTCCTTGCGCCGGGCGAGGACATGGGAGAGATCGCGATCATCGGCAAGGTGCCGGATCTGGGCGCACCCCCTGCCCCGGACGCCGCATCGGTGCCCATGCCGCCGCTGGAGGACATCCAGCGCGCACTGCGTTGGGCCGGCCATTACGACGGCGGCATCGACGGCAAGGATGGCCCCAAGACCCGCGCCGCCATTGCCGAGGAGATCGTGCGCCTGCGCGCCTCGCCCGATACCGCGACCGCCATGGCCGAGCTGATCCGGCGGCGCGAGGCGTGGCGGGCCGAGATGGGGCTGGCCGAGTTGCGCGATGCCCATACCGGCCTTGCCCTGCCCGCGCCGATGGAAAAGCTGCAATTCGACCGTGCCGAGCGCGCGCTGTCGATCTATGGACCCAAGGACGGCTCGGGCGCGGCGCTGATCCTGTTCTCGCAGCCCGGCGGCCAGCAGGAGATGCTGGACCTCGCCGGCCTCGTCACCGCGCTTGGCTGGGTACCGGCGCCCGAGCGCAAGGTGGAACGCGGCAGCGTCGTGCTGGATGGCAGGAACCAGACCCATATCGGCCATGCCGAGGGTCGGGTGGTCGATGGCCGCGTGCAGGGCTTCGTGCTGATCTGGCCGATCTCGGACCCCGAGGGCCAGCACCGGCTGGCGGCCGAGATCTCGGACAACCTGGCCCGCTTTGCCCCCGGCGCGGGCGAGGCGCAGCCCGAGGCGCCCGCCATCGCCCCGGCCCTCGCCCCGACCGTCGCCCAGGACTAGCTGCGCCAGAACCGCGGCAGGAACAGCACCAGCACCGAGATCAGCTCCAGCCGGCCCAGATACATCCCCCAGATCATCAGCCATTTCGAGGCGGTGGGGAAATCCGTCACCGCACCCTCGGGCGTCAGTTCCGGCCCCCAGACCACGCCGACATTGGCGATCGCGGTCCAGGCCGCGGTCAGCGCCGTGCGCGGATGCAGCCCGGTCAGCGCCAGCCCGACGATCAGCAGGCCGAAGCTGAGGATGAACAGGGTAAAGAAGGCCATGACCGAATCGACCACGTCCTCCTCCAGCGGGCGGCCGCCGTAGAGCAGCGGAAACACCCGATGCGGCGACTGCATGCGCCTGAGCTGCGCCTTGACCGCCTGGAACAGCACCAGATAGCGGAACACCTTGACCGAGCACGAGGTCGAGCCGGTGCAGCCGCCGATCAGCCCGACCACGATCAGGATGACGAAGGGGAAATGCCCCCATTGCGTCACGTCGGTCGAGGCGAAGCCCGTGCCGGAAAAGGTCGAGACGACGTTGAACGTGGTCTCGCGGATCACGTCGAGGGGGTTCTTCGCCTCAAGCCACAAGAGCCGGTAGAGCACCACCACCGCGATGGCGTAGAAGGTCCAGCGCAGATAGGCCCGGACCTGGATGTCGCGCCAGATCGGCTCGGCCGAGCCGCGGATCAGCTGCACCATGCGGATGAAGGGGATCGAGGCCAGGATCATGAAGAAGGCGGCGGCATATTCCGCCGGCCCGATGAAGGGCGCGAAACTGGCGTCGTAATTGGAGAATCCGCCGGTCGAGCAGGTGGACAGCGCCAGCACCAGCGCGTCGAAGCCCTTCATGCCCAGCAGGATATAGACCACCATGCAGCTTGCAGTCATGGCGATATAGACCCCGGTCATCTCGCGCGCGATGTCGAAGGCGCGGGGCAGGATCTTGCCCAGGGTATCGAAGCCTTCCGAGCGAAAGAACTGCATGCCCCCGACCTTCATCGCCGGCAGGAAGATCATGGCGACGACGATGATCCCCAGGCCGCCCGCCCAGTTCAGGAAGGCCCGCCACAGATTCGTGCCCTTGGGCAGGTTGTCCAGATCGGGGAATGCCGTGGTGCCGGTGGTGGTGACGCCCGACATGGCCTCGAAATAGGCATCGGTAAAGCCGACATGCGGTGCGCCCAGCATGAACGGCAGCGCACCCGCCACCGGCACCACCAGCCACAGCATCGCAGTCAGCAGAAAGACCTGCTGGATGGTCAGCGACTTGTCCACCTGCCGGGTGGACAGCGCCACCAGCCCGCCGGCCAGCGTGGTCAGGATCCCGCATTCCAGGAAGATCAGCCAATGCGGATCGCCGTGCCACCAGTCGACCAGCATGGGCAGCGCCATCGCCGCCCCCAGCGTGACGACGACCTTGCCGACGATATTGGCCACGGGACGGATATCGATCATGCCGCCTTGCTTGCCCCGCCGCCCTGCAAGCGTCAAGCGCGCGACGCTTGCGCGAGCCCGCGCCAACCCCTATAGAAAGGCGCAACGCGGGTGTAGCTCAATGGTAGAGCAGCAGCCTTCCAAGCTGAATACGTGGGTTCGATTCCCATCACCCGCTCCATCCTTTCCCCTGCACGCCGCACCCGCCCGCCCGAAACCGGCTTTTTCCGTTTACCAAATACCCCGGGGGGAGCGTCTCGGGCGCCCCGCCCAGGGGCGCATGAGGCGCGGGGGGCAGAGCCCCCTGCCGCCGCGCCCTTCCGTTCCCGCCCGCCAGGCCCTATATCCTGCGGGCAAGCCGCCCGACCAACCGCCCGACGCGCCGAAAGGAAGCCCATGTCCCAGAAAGCGATGCAGCGCCTGTCCTTCTTTCTGCTGATGGGCCTGACGCTCTATGCCTCCTTCCTGGGCGCGGGCTGAAGGGGGCGGCGATGGCAAAGCGTTTCGGCGGCCGTTTCTCGCCCCAGCCCCGGTTGGACGGAACCGACCCGCGCCCGCCCGCGCGTCCCGCACCGGGCGAGATCCGGCATCCGCTGGAATCGCGCACCCGCTGGGTCACCATCATGGCGATCCCCTTCCTCATCAGCGCCTTCTGGCAGGATCCGGCCGGACTTGCCCTGCATCTGATCGCCTTCGGCAGCATCGCCTCGGGCATGTGGATGACGCGCGAGGGATTGCAGGCCGAAGCCGCCTATGACGCCCGCCGCATCGCGCGTCGCCCGGCGATCCCGCGCAAGCTGTTCGGCGGCATCCTGACCGGGCTCGGCCTTGCCATCGGCTCCTATGTCCCGGGCGCCGAGGCCGGTGCCGGGGTGATCGGCGTCGCCGGCGCCATGCTGCACTGGCTGGCCTTCGGCAGCGACCCGATGCGCGACAAGGGCATGGAGGGCATCGACGGCGTCCGTCAGGACCGCGCCCAGCGCATCGTCGCCGAGGGCGAGGCGCATCTGAAGGCCATGCAGGACGCCATCCTGCGCACCGGCGACCGCCGGCTCGAGGCCCGCGTGGGCATGTTCGCTGCCGCCGCGCGCGAACTTTTCGCCCATGTCGAGGACAATCCCGACAATATTGCCGCCCTGCGCCGCTATCTCAGCGTCTATCTGCAGGGCGCGCGCGATGCGACGGTCAAGTTCGCCGATCTCTATGCCCAGACCCGCGACCCGCGCGCCCGCCAGGATTACGAGACGCTGCTGAACGACCTGGAAGGCGAATTCGCCGCCCGTCGCGCCAAGCTGCTGGAGGGCGGCCGCTCGGATCTGGACATCGAGATCAGCGTGCTGCGCGACCGGCTGGCGCGCGAGGGGGTGCGACCTCAACCCACGCCCTCCGAGCCCGCCGAATTGCAGCGCCCGATGACCCTCGACGACCTGCTGATCCCGCGCGAATCCGAAAAGCCGCGCCGCTAGACCATGCCCCGTTTCGCCTTGTTGATCGAATATGACGGCAGCCCCTTTGCCGGCTGGCAGGCCCAGGCCGAGCGGCCCAGCGTGCAAAGCACCATCGAGGCGGCGCTCGGCCGGCTCGACCCCGGCTTCGCTGCCGGCGCGCGGATCGCGGCAGCCGGGCGCACCGACGCCGGCGTGCATGCCACCGGCCAGGTCGCCCATGCCGATCTGGCGCGCGACTGGGATCCGTTCCGGCTGTCCGAGGCGCTGAACTGGCATCTCAAGCCCGCCCCCGTCGCCATCCTGGCCGCGGCGCGGGTGGCGGACGATTTCCACGCCCGCTTCTCGGCGCATGAGCGGCGCTATCTGTTCCGGCTGGTCGCCCGCCGTGCGCCGCTGACCCATGATCGCGGCCGCGCCTGGCAGGTGCCGCATCGGCTGGACCTAGCGGCCATGCGCGCAGGCGCGGCGCATCTGCTGGGCCGGCACGATTTCACCACCTTCCGCTCGACCATGTGCCAGGCGAACAGCCCGGTAAAGACGCTGGACGAGTTGACCATCGACGAGGCCGAGATCCCGCAGGGCCGCGAATACCGCTTTTTCCTGCGGGCGCGGTCCTTCCTGCACAATCAGGTGCGCTCGATCGTCGGCACGCTGGAGCGGGTCGGCGCCGGCGCCTGGCCGCCCGGGCGCGTGGCCGAGGCGCTGGCCGCATGCGACCGCGCCGCCTGCGGGCCGGTCTGCCCGCCGCAGGGGCTTTACCTGACCGGCGTGGGCTACGAGACCCCGCCCTTCTCCGACAGCCGCTGATCCGGCACCCGCGCGCGGCGCAGGCATGGCCTGGCAGATAGCCGACGGGATGGCGCTATCGTCGCCGGCGCCTTACGCCCTACGTCTTGCGCGTTCCCGTTTCCGTGCCGACTGCACTGGCAAGCCTATGGACCAAGCAGCGGCCTGCCGCCGGAACGCGGGCGGCGGGTGAAATGGGATGCGGAAAACAGCCGGTCCTACTTGCGGCCGCGCCGGCGGGGCCGCTCGTCCTTGTAAAGCACCGTCAGGACGGTGCGCCAGATGATCCACAGATCCAGCGCCAGCGTCCGGTTCCTCTGATAGATCAGGTCGATCTTCAGCTTGGTCGGCAGGCAGCGCCCGGCATAGGCGGCCTCGGTCGCCTCGGCGCTCTTGCAGCGGCGCAGGATGCGGTCCTCGTGGCGATGATAGATCAGCGTCGCAAGGCCGGTGACGCCGGGACGGCTTTTCAGCACCTGGCCATAGACGGTGGGATAGCGTTCGACATATTCGCGGATGGTCGGGCGCGGGCCGACGAAGCTCATGTCGCCCTTGAGGATGTTGAACAGCTGCGGCAATTCGTCGATGCGCGTGCGGCGCATGAAATGGCCCAGCGGCGTGATGCGCCATGCCTTGTGCGCGCCGGTGACGCCGAAATCGCCCTCTTGCCGCAGCATGGTGCGGAACTTGAGATGGGTGAAGGTCCGCCCCGGCGCGACCATGCGCGGCGCGGCGTAAAAGATCGGCCGTCCCTGCACGATCAGCAGGATCAGGGCAAAGACCGCCATGACGATGGACAGCGGCACCAGCAGGACCAACGCCAGGACGATGTCGAACAACCGCTTCGACAGGGGCATGGTCGCCACACGGGTCGCATGCACCTCGCCCTTGAACCACGACATCTCGGGCTGGGGCAATGTGGCGAACCGTGCGATATCGGCCTTTTCCCAATCTTGGTGAATCGTCACATTTCCGTCCCGCGTTTGGCGCTATGGCTAACCTTTCCCGCCTAGCATAGCACTCTCGATTCTTGAATGGCTTCAAGGGTCAAACTGCGCCAGACTTGCGCAAGCGTGTCCTTTCGGCCAGTCTTTGCTCATTCTTGGACAACCGGGGCGGGATTCATGCGGAAATTTCTGGTGGTTCTGGACGATTCACGCGAATGCCTGAACGCTATCCGCTATGCTGCGCTGCGCGCGGCCAAGACCGGCGGCGGGGTGCAGGTGCTGGCGGTGATTCCGGCCAACGCCATCCAGCACGGCATGGGCGTCGCCGACGTCATGCGCGCCGAAGCCTATGAGCGGATCGAGGCGCATTACGAGGTCTTTGCCAAATGGATGCGCGACCGCCCCGGCATCGAGCCCGAGCTGGTGGTGCGCGAGGGCGAGCCGGGGGCCGAGCTTCTGGCCCAGATCCACGACGACCCCGAGATCGGCGTGGTGGTGCTGGCGGCCTCGACCGAAAGCGCGGGGCCAGGGCCGCTGGTCACCCGGCTGACGCGCGAGGTGGCCAGCCTGCCCTGCCCGGTCACCATCGTGCCCGGCGACATCTCGCGCGAGCGGCTGGAACAGATCACCTGACGGGCCGGACGCTGCGGCGAATGGTCGCTGGCCCTGCCCGCGGCCGCCGCATCGCTTCGGCCGCGCCGCCCAGGATGGCGCAAACGGGTCGCCGGCGCCCGTGCCGGCAAATTTCGCCGCAGTCGCAAGGCTTGCCCGCCCAGGCGGCATGTCGGTCCGACTTGACTTGACTACCCTTCGATCCCCATATCCCCGGACAAAGGAGCCCGCGCCATGTTCATCCAGACCGAGACCACCCCGAACCCCGCGACGCTGAAATTCCTGCCGGGCGAAACCGTCCTGGGCAGCGGCACCGCCGATTTCCCCGCACCCGACACCGCGGCCGCCAGCCCGCTCGCGCGCCGCATCTTTGCCGTGCCGGGCGTGACCGGGGTGTTCCTCGGTTCGGATTTCGTGACCGTGACCAAGGCCGAGGATGCGGTCTGGGACCACCTGAAGCCCTCGGTCCTGGGCGCGATCATGGAGCATTACCAGTCCGGCGCCCCGGCCATCGAGGGCGCGACCGCCAGTGGCCATAACGACCAGGACGGGCCGGACGCGGAAATCGTCAACCAGATCAAGGAGCTGCTGGATACCCGCGTGCGCCCGGCCGTGGCGCAGGACGGCGGCGACATCACCTTTCACGGTTTCGATCGCGGCGTGGTCTATCTGCACATGCAAGGCGCCTGCGCCGGCTGCCCCTCGTCCACGCTGACGCTGAAGATGGGCATCGAGAACCTGTTGCGCCATTACATCCCCGAGGTGACCGAGGTGCGGCCCGTTGGCTGACGCGCTCTCGCTGGGCTTCGACACATCGGCCGCGCATTGCGCGGCCGCTTTGCTGCAAGGCGACCGCGTCCTGTTCCATCGCCACGAAGAGATGGCCCGCGGCCAGGCAGAGCGGCTGTTTCCGCTGCTTGACGAGGTGCTGGCCGCGGCGGGGATCGGCTGGCGCGACCTCTCCGTCATCGGTTGCGGCATCGGGCCCGGCAATTTCACCGGCATCCGCATCTCGGTCGCGGCGGCGCGGGGGCTGTCGCTGTCGCTGGGCATCCCTGCCATCGGCGTCAGCGTGACCGAGGCCGCCGCGCATGGCCTGCCCCGCCCCTGCCGCGTCGCGGTGCCCTCGCGCACGGGAGAGGTGATCTGGCAGGATTTCGGCACCGGGCAGGCCACCGGCCCGCAGCAATGCGCTTCGCATGACCTGCCGCCCGGCCCGGCGCCCCTGCCGCCGGCAATGCCCTTGGCCGAGGCCATTGCCCGCTTCGCCGCCGCGCGTCGCGACCAGCCAGACCTGCCGCGTCCGGCGCCGATCTACCTGCGCCCGGCCGACGCCGCGCCGGCGCGCGACCGCGGCCCGTTGATCCTGTCATGACCCCCGACGATCTGGCGGCACTGCACGACCGCTGCTTTGCCACGCATCCCCGGCCCTGGTCGGCAGCGGAGTTCGAGGCGCTGCTGGCCGGCCCGCCGAATTTCCTGCTGACCCGGCCGCAGGGCTTCCTGCTGGGCCGCGTCATCGCGGACGAGGCCGAGTTGCTGACGCTGGCCGTCGCACCCGAGGCGCGGCGGCAGGGGCTGGCCTCGGCGCTGCTTGCCGAATTCGCCGCCACGTCACGGGCGCGGGGCGCGCGCGAGGCCTTTCTGGAAGTCGCCTCGGACAATGCGGCCGCCATGGCGCTTTATGCCCGCGCAGACTGGGAAATCATTGGAAAACGACGGAATTACTACGCGCCCGGCGTGGATGCGGTGCTGATGCGGCGCACGCTCTGACCCAAGACAAGGTTGTTGACGGATTCCGGCCCATGCGTCCTAATCCCAACATCCCGGGCTGACTCGCCCGCAAACCGTCTTGAGGTCCGACATGTCCCTGATGAAATCCCTGCTCGCCGGCGCCTGCCTGACCTTGCTGCCCGTCGCAGCCCTGGCCGATCCGGCGCTGATCTTCGACCTGGGCGGCAAGTTCGACAAATCCTTCAACGAGGCGGCCTATAACGGCGCCGAGCGCTGGAAGGCCGAGACCGGCGGCACCTACAAGGAACTGGAGATGCAGTCCGAGGCGCAGCGCGAACAGGCCCTGCGCCGGCTGGCGCAGTCGGGCGCCAATCCCATCGTGATGACCGGCTTTGCCTTCGGCGAGGTGCTGAACAAGATCGCGCCGGACTATCCCGATACGAAATTCGTGATCATCGACATGGTGGTCGAACAGCCGAACGTGCAATCCGTCGTCTTCACCGAGGAGCAGGGCTCGTATCTGGCCGGCGTGGCGGCCGCCAAGGCCTCGAAATCCGGCACCGTGGGCTTCATCGGCGGCATGGACATCCCGCTGATCCACAAGTTCGAATGCGGCTATGCCCAGGGCTTCAAGGCCGCCAACCCGGACGGCAAGCTCATCATCAACTATACCGGCACCACGCCGGCCGCCTGGAACGACCCGGTGAAGGGGGGCGAGCTGCTCAAGGCGCAGGTCTCGCAGGGGGCGGACGTGGTCTACGCCGCGGCGGGCGGCACCGGCATCGGCGTCCTGCAGGCGGCGGCGGATGCCGGCGTGCTGTCGATCGGCGTGGACAGCAACCAGAACCACCTGCATCCGGGCATGGTGCTGACCTCGATGGTCAAGGGCGTGGACAATTCCGTCTATGAGGCCTTCAAGGCCGGGACCGAGGTCGAGCCGGGCGTCCGGGTCATGGACCTGGCCTCGGGCGGGGTGTCGCTGGCCATGGACGACAACAACAAGCCGCTGATCTCGGACGAGATCGCCGCCGCCATCGACACCGCCGCCAAGGCCATCGACGCGGGCGAGATCAAGGTGCACGACTACATGACCGACAACACCTGCCCGGTGCAGTAATGCCGGCGGCCGGCGCGCTGCACGGGGCCCCGGCGATCGAATTGCGCGGGATCTCCAAGGCTTTCGGGCCGGTGCAGGCCAACAAAGACATCGACCTGGTCGTGCCGCGCGGCACGATCCACGGCATCATCGGCGAGAACGGCGCGGGGAAATCGACGCTGATGTCGATCCTCTACGGTTTCTATCGCCCCGATGCCGGAGAGATCCTGATCGGCGGCAAGCCCATCGCCATCGCCGACAGCCAGGCCGCGATCCGTGCCGGCATCGGCATGGTGTTCCAGCATTTCAAGCTGGTGCAGAACTTCACCGTGCTGGAAAACGTGATCCTGGGCGCCGAGGACGGCGGGCTCTTGCGCCCTTCGCTGTCCCGCGCGCGCGGCGCGTTGAAGCGGCTGGCCAGCGAATACGGGCTGCAGGTCGATCCCGACGCGCTGGTCGAGGAACTGTCGGTCGGCCACCAGCAGCGGGTCGAGATCCTGAAGGCGCTGTATCGCCAGGCCGACATCCTGATCCTTGACGAGCCGACCGGCGTGCTGACCCCGGCCGAGGCCGATCACCTGTTCCGAATCCTGCGCGGGCTCCGCGACGAGGGCAAGACCATCATCCTGATCACCCACAAGCTGCGCGAGATCATGGAGATCACCGACAATGTCTCGGTCATGCGGCGGGGCGAGATGGTGGCCTCGGTCAAGACCGCCGAGACCGGCCCCGCGCAACTGGCCGAGCTGATGGTGGGCCGCAAGGTGCTGTTGCGGGTGGAAAAGCCGCCCGCCCGCCCCGGCGCGCCGGTGCTGGAGGTGCGGGGATTGCGGATGGTCGATGCCGACGGCGTCGAGCGGCTGCGCGGCATCGACCTGGAGATCCGGGCGGGCGAGATCCTGGGCATCGCCGGGGTGGCCGGGAACGGGCAGACGCAGCTGCTGGAGGTTCTGGGCGGCTTTCCCGAGGCAGGGGCGAAGCTTCAGGGCGAGATCCGGCTCAACGGCAAGCCGCTGCCGCTGGGCGGCGCCGGGGCCGACGGTCGCGCCCGCCGCCAGGCCGGCGTCGGCCATGTCCCCGAGGACCGGCAGGCCGAGGGGCTGATCATGGATTTCACCGCCTGGGAGAACGTCGCCTTCGGCTATCACCACGCGCCGGAGTTCCAGAACGGCATGCTGATGGACAATGCCGCCATCCGCGCCGATGCGATGGGCAAGATCCAGCATTTCGACATCCGCCCGCCGAACCCGGACCTTGCCGCCAGGAATTTCTCGGGCGGCAACCAGCAGAAGATCGTGGTGGCGCGCGAGGTCGAGCGCAATCCCGACCTGCTGCTGATCGGCCAGCCGACGCGCGGGGTGGATATCGGCGCCATCGAGTTCATCCACAAGCGCATCGTCGCGTTGCGCGATGCGGGCAAGGCCGTGCTGCTGGTCTCGGTCGAGCTCGACGAGATCATGGCGCTGTCGGATCGCATCGCCGTCATGTTCGACGGCCGCATCATGGGCGAACGCCTGGCCGACGAGGCGACGACCGGCGATCTGGGCTGCCTGATGGCCGGGGTCGATCCCGCCCTGACGCCGCCCGAGGCGGCGATCCCGCCGGCGGCCGCGCCGGGGACGGATGCCGGCGGCGGTGCGGGATGAGCCGTCGCATGCCTCCGGCGGGAGTATTTGGAAAACGGAGAAAACCGAGAAAGGCGGGCTGATGGAGCGAATGCCGAAATGGGCGGATGTGATCCTGACGCCGCTGATCTCGCTGGCGCTGGCCTTCGGCATCTCGGCGCTGGTGATCCTGGCCATCGGGGAAAGCCCGGTCGAGGCGCTGAAGGTGATGGTCCAGGGTGCGCTGGGATCCAGCTATGGCTGGGGCTTCACCCTGTATTACACCACGAATTTCGTCTTTACCGGCCTGGCGGTGATGGTCGCCTATCATGCGGGGCTGTTCAACATCGGCGGCGAGGGACAGGCGGCCCTGGGCGGGCTTGGCGTCGCGCTGGTGGTGCTGGCCCTGCCCTGGCCCCATTGGGCCCTGGCGCTGCCGGCGGCGGCCATGGGGGCTGCGCTGTTCGGCGCGCTTTGGGCGCTGGTTCCGGCCTGGTTGCAGGCCCGGCGCGGCAGCCATATCGTCATTACCACCATCATGTTCAACTTCATCGCCGCGGCGCTGCTGAATTACGTCCTGGTCAACCTGCTGCGGCCGGTGGGCAGCATGGACCCGGCCTCGGCCCGGTTCCCGGCAGCGGTCCATCTGCCCAAGCTTTCGGACATGGCGCTGGGGCTTGGCATCGAATGGGGCCGGAACACGCCCGCCAACGTCACCTTCTTCGTCGCCGTCGCCGCCTGCGTGCTGGTCTGGCTGCTGATCTGGCACACCCGGCTGGGCTATGAGATCCGCGCCTTCGGCAAGTCCGAGCCGGCGGCGCTTTACGCCGGGATCTCGCCGGTGCGGATCACGGTCCTGGCCATGCTGATCTCGGGCGCACTGGCCGGGCTGATGGCGATCAACAACGTCATGGGCGAGGCCGAGCGGCTGATGCTGAACGCCGTCGAGGGCGCCGGCTTCATCGGCATCGCCGTGGCGCTGATGGGGCGCAACCATCCGCTTGGCGTCCTGCTGGCGGCGCTTCTGTTCGGCTTCCTCTATCAGGGCGGGGGCGAACTGGCGCTGTGGACCTCGATCCCGCGCGAGCTGATCGTGGTCATCCAGGCGCTGGTGATCCTGTTCACCGGGGCGCTGGACAACATGGTGCGCATGCCACTGGAGCGGCTGTTCACGGCGCTGCGCCGGAAGGGGGCATGATGGATTTCGCGACCGTGATCCAGATCCTCGATTCGGCCGTGCGGCTGATGACCCCCCTGCTGCTGGCCTGCCTGGCCGGGCTTTATTCGGAACGGGCCGGCGTCTTCGACATCGGGCTGGAGGGCAAGATGCTGATGGCGGCCTTTACCTCGGCCTCGGTCGCCTATGCCACCGGCAACGCCTGGCTGGGGCTGCTGGCGGGCATCGGAGGCGCCGTGGCGATGGCCGGGCTGCATGGCCTCGCCTCGATCAGCTTCCGGGGCAACCAGCTGATCTCGGGCGTGGCGATCAACTTTCTCGCGTCGGGGCTGACGGTGCTTCTGGGGCAGAAGATCTTCGGGCTGGGCGGTCGCACGCCGTCGCTCTCGGGCGCGGCGCGGTTCGGCGAGATCACCCTGCCCTTTGCCGACACCCTGCGCCCGGTGCCGGTGATCGGCCCGATCTATGCCGAGCTGATCTCGGGCCACACGATCCTGGTCTATGTGGCCTTCGCCATGGTGCCGCTGACCTGGTGGGTGCTCTACCGCACCCGCTTCGGATTGCGGCTGCGCGCGGTGGGCGAGAACCCGGCCTCGGTCGACACCGCCGGCGTGTCGGTCACCCGGCTGCGCTATGGCGCCGTGATGATCTGCGGCGTGCTGTGCGGCATCGCCGGGGCCTATCTGGCCACCGGCATCTCGGCCGGCTTCGTCAAGGAGATGACCGCCGGGCGCGGCTTCATCGCGCTGGCGGCGCTGATCTTCGCCAAGTGGCGGCCTTGGAGCGCGCTTTTCGCCACCTTCCTGTTCGGGCTGATGGAGGCGGTGGCGAACCGCTTTCCGAACCTCGACCTGGGGATCATCACCGTGCCCTCGATGTTCATGAACGCCCTGCCCTATATCCTGACCGTCATCATCCTGGCCGGCTTTGTCGGCCGTGCCATTCCGCCGCGCGCGGGAGGAGAGCCCTATGTCAAGGAACGCTGAGCTTGCGCGGCTGATCCGCGACCGCGCCGGGGACGAGCCGCCGGAATACGGGCTGATCCTCGGCTCGGGGCTTGGGCATCTGGCGGCCGCGGTCGAGGGCGTCGCGATCCCCTATTCCGACCTGCCGGGCTTTCCGCATGCCGGGGTGTCGGGCCATGTGCCGCAACTGGTCGTGGGACGGTTGGACGGGCGCCGCGTCGCGGTCCTGGGCGGGCGGGCGCATTACTACGAATCCGGCCGCGCCGATGTCATGCGACTGCCGCTGGAGGTGCTGAAGGCGCTGGGTTGCGACCGGCTGATCCTGACCAATGCGGCAGGCAGCCTGCGGGCCGACATGCCGCCGGGATCGCTGATGCTGCTTTCGGATCACATCGCCTTTGCCGGCACCAACCCGCTGATCGGCGAAGCCAGCGAGGCGCGCTTCGTGCCGATGACCGATGCGCATGATCCGGCGATCCGCGCCGGTCTGAAGGCCGCCGCCAAGGCAGAGGGGATCGCGCTGCCCGAGGGGGTCTATTGCTGGTTCTCGGGGCCTTCCTTCGAGACCCCGGCCGAGATCCGCGCCGCCCGGGTGCTGGGCGCCGATGCGGTCGGCATGTCCACCGTGCCCGAGGTGATCCTGGCGCGCTTCCTGGGCCTTCGCTGCGCCGCCGTCTCGGTCATCACCAACATGGGCGCGGGTCTTTCGGACGAATCGATCAGCCACGAGCATACCAAGGCCATGGCGCCGCTGGGCGCGGCCAAGCTGGAACGCATCCTGCGCCGCTTTCTCGGCCAGGGCGCCTGACCCCCGCTTCACCGTTCTTCAAATACTCCCGCCGGAGGCGACCGGGCTTGCCGCCGGCGCCGGCCTTGGCAAGGTCAGGCCCGCCAGCGCCGCCTCGACCCGCGCCGCTGCGGCATCCAGGTCGTCCAGGCCGTCCAGCGCCACCACCGGGCCGCGACCGTCGTCATGGCGCGCGCGGTGCCTTTCATAGCGCGGGTCGTAATGGTCGCGCATCAGCCCTTCGGCCAGCCCGCTCCAGTCGGCGGCAGCGATCATGCGCAGCCAGGCTTCGATCCGGTCGGCCGGGTGCAGCGGGCGCAGCAGGTTCACGATCCGCGCCACTGCCTGGGGATCGGCGCAGGTATCGGCATAGGCGCGGGCGGTATAGGCGGCGCGGGCCTCGACCGGGACGGCAAGGCGGAGGCGCGGCGCGGCGACGATCGCCTGCCAGATGCCGCGCGGCAGGTTCAGGTCGCCGATGCGCGAGCTTTCCGCCTCGACCAGCAGCGGCCGGCCGGGGTCCAGCGCCTCAAGCGCCATGGCAAGGCGGCATTCGAACAGCTTCTGGCTGGGCTGGCCGCCCGGCATGGCACCGAACAGGCTGCCGCGGTGGTTCGCAAACCCCTCAAGGTCGATGACCTGATGGCCCCGGGCGGCGAGGCGGTGCAGGATCTCGGTCTTGGCGCTGCCGGTATTGCCGTCCAGCACCACCACCGGGGCAGCGACGGCTGCAGTGACGCGCTCGACCACCAGCGCCCGCCATGCCTTGTAGCCGCCCTCGATGCGCCCGACCCGCCAGCCGATCTGCTGGAGGATGGTGGCAAAGGCGCCCGAGCGCTGCCCGCCGCGCCAGCAATAGACCAGCGGCCGCCAGCCTCCGCCGAAACCGGCCAGCGGCCCGGCGATATGGCGCGCGGCATTGGCGGCGACCATGGCGCCGCCCAGCTTGCGGGCATCGAAGGGAGAGACCTGCTTGTAGATCGTGCCGACCTGCACGCGCTCCTCGTCCGAGAGCACCGGCAGATTGATCGCGCCCGGCAAATGATCCTCGGCGAATTCGAGGGGCGAGCGCGTGTCGATGATGGTGTCGAACCCGGACAGCGCCGGATCCGACAGCGATTTCAGGCGGATGTCCACTTAGTAGACATAAACCGGCGTGCCGATCGGCACCTGCTCGAACAGGTCCATCACCGCCTCGTTGCGCATGCGGATGCAGCCGTTCGAGACGGCGCGGCCGATCGAGTTCGGCTCGGTCGTGCCGTGGATGCGGATCGAGGTGTCGTTGCCCTTGGCGTCGTAAAGATACAGCGCCCGCGCACCCAGCGGGTTGGTCGGGCCGCCCGGCATGCCGTCCGCCCAGCGGGCATATTGCCCGGGATTGCGCTTGATCATCGCCGGCGTGGGGGTCCAGCTGGGCCATTCGGTCTTGCGCCCGACGGTGGCGCGGCCTTTCCAGACCAGTTCGGCCTTGCCGACGGCGACGCCGTAGCGGACCGCCCGGCCCGGTGCGACGACGTGGTAAAGGAAGAAGTCCTTCGAGACCACGACGATGCTGCCGACCTCGAAATCGTTGCGGATCGAGACTTCGGTCGGGGCATAGGGGTCGCGCTTGGGCTCGGCCTGCGTGGTCAGCGCCGCGGGCTGCGCCTGTGCCAGGGCCAGCGAGGGCACGGCCACCAGCGGCAAGGCGGCCATCAGCATCTGTCTGCGGTTCATCTGTCCGTCCTGAATCCTTGCGTTTCTTGATCATGCGCCTAACCGCTTGGGCGCCCGGGATCAACTCAAAGCGCCGTGACGCGGTTGAAACGCGCGGCAAGCGTGCCTAGCTTGCATCGGGAAAGGACCGCCCGCCATGACTTGTGCGACCTGTGCCGCCATTCCCCGCCCGCCGCGCCGGCCCGCCACGCGTGCCCCGCATCTGTGCCGGGGCCGGGGCGGGCGCGGTTGCCGCTGCCATGTCGCGGCCCGCCCGCATCTGGCCCGCCCCGTGCTGGCCGGCGACGGCCATCCGCTGCGCTGGCGCCGGGAACCAGGCGACGGGCCGCAGCCCGGGCAGATCCTGCACCATCCGCCGCAATATCCGCAGGCTCCGCCGATCCCTGTCTGAATCGCGTCTTTTTCGCCATTCTGACAGGACAATCCGATGAAACATCACCAGAACGATGCCGAGCTGACCGTCACCGGCATGAGTTGCGCCTCTTGCGTGGGCCGCGTCGAAAAGGCGTTGGCCGCCGTGCCGGGCGTCGAAGAGCCGCGGGTCAACCTGGCCACCGGCCGGGCGCATTTCCGCCTGACCGCGCCCGAGGCCCTGCCCCGCGCCGTCGAGGCGCTGGCGGGCGCCGGCTATCCCGCCGCACCGCTTGAAACCCGCCTGAGCATCGAGGGCATGAGCTGCGCCTCTTGCGTGGGCCGCGTCGAAAAGGCGCTGGCGGCGCTGCCCGGCGTGACTTCGGCGCAGGTCAACCTGACCACCGCCAGCGCCACCATCCATCATTCGCCCGGCGTCGCGCCGCAGGCGCTGGCCGATACGGTGACCGCCAAGGGCTATCCCGCCGAGCTGCAGGCCGAGGCCGGCCATCACATGCACGACCATGGCGGCGATGCGGCGAGCATGAAGCGCAACTTCCTGGTCGCGCTGGTGCTGACCCTGCCGGTCTTTGTCGCCGAGATGGGCGGCCATGCCTTTCCGGCCTTTCATCATTGGCTGCACATGGCGCTTGGCCAACAGACGCTCTGGGTGCTGGAGTTCCTGCTGACCACCGCCGTCCTGGCCGGGCCGGGACGGGTGTTCTTCCGCGTCGGCTTTCCCGCGCTCATGCGCCGCGCGCCCGAGATGAACAGCCTTGTCGCGCTTGGCGCCTCGGCGGCGTGGCTTTACTCGACCGTGGCGACCTTTGCACCAGGCGTGCTGCCGGCGGATTCGGTGCATGTCTATTTCGAGGCCGCCGCCGTCATCGTCACGCTGATCCTGCTGGGCCGCTGGCTGGAGGCGCGCGCCAAGGGCCGCGCCGGCAACGCCATCCGCCGGTTGATCGAACTGGCCCCCGACAGCGCCCATGTCCAGCGCGACGGCCGGATCGTGGAAATCCCGGTGGCCGAACTGCACCCCGGCGACATCGTGCACCTGCGCCCCGGCGAACGGGTGGCCGTGGACGGGGTGCTGACCGAGGGCAGCGGCGCCATCGACGAATCCATGCTGACGGGCGAGCCGGTCCCGGTCGCCAAGCAGCCCGGCGACACGGTCACCGGCGGCACGGTGAACGGCAATGCAGCACTGGCCTATCGCGTGACCGCGACCGGCGGCAACACGGTGCTGGCCCGCATCATCCGCATGGTCGAGGACGCGCAGGCCACCAAGCTGCCGGTGCAAGCGCTGGTGGACCGGATCACCGCGGTCTTCGTCCCGGTGGTGATCGGGTTGGCGCTGCTGACCTTCGTGCTGTGGATGATCTTCGCCGGCTCGCTGGGACAGGCGCTGGTCGCGGCGATCTCGGTCCTGATCATCGCCTGCCCCTGCGCCATGGGGCTGGCGGTGCCGGTCTCGATCATGGTCGGCACCGGGCGCGGCGCCGAGTTGGGCGTGCTGTTCCGGCGCGGCGACGCGCTGCAAAGGCTGGCCGAGGCGCGCATCGTCGCCCTGGACAAGACCGGCACGCTGACCCAGGGCGCACCCGCCCTGACCGCCATCGAGGCCGAGGACATCGAGCCCCTGGACGCCCTGCGCCTTGCCGCCGCTGCCGAGGCGCGTTCCGAGCATCCGCTGGCGGCCGCCATCGTCGGCGCCGCCCGCGACAAGGGGCTGGACCTGCCCCCGGCCGAGGCGGTTCAGGCCGCTGTGGGGCGCGGACTTTCGGCGCGGGTCGAGGGGCGGGCGCTGCTTATCGGCAATGCCGCCGCGCTGACCGAGGCCGGCATCACCCCCTCGCCCGCCCTGATCGCCGCGGCCGAGGGCTGGGCGGCGAACGGCGCGACCCCCGTGCATCTGGCAGTGGACGGCCGTCACGCCGCCGCCATGGCGCTGGCCGATCCGATCCGCCCCGAGGCGGCCGAAACCATCGCCGAACTGCACACGCTTGGCCTGCAAACCGCGATGATCTCGGGCGACGTGCGGGCCACGGCCGAGGCGGTCGGACGCAAGCTGGGCATCGACACGGTGACGGCGGGCGTCCTGCCCGAAGGCAAGCTGGCCGCCATCCGCGAGATGGGGGGCGGCACGGTCTTTGTCGGCGACGGCATCAACGACGCACCGGCGCTTGCCGCGGCCGAAACCGGCATCGCCATCGGCACCGGCACGGATGTCGCCATCGAATCGGCCGAGGTGGTGCTGGTCGGCGGCGATCCGATGGGTGTCGCGCGGGCTATCCGCCTGTCACGCAGCGTCATGCGCAATATCCGGCAGAATCTGTTCTGGGCCTTCGGCTACAATGTCGCCCTGATTCCCGTGGCAATGGGGGCGCTGGTGCCCTTTGGCGGGCCGCAGATGTCACCCATGCTGGGGGCCGGGGCGATGGCGCTTTCCTCGGTCTTCGTGGTCAGTAACGCGTTGCGATTGAGGCGTGCCGCATGATGCTGAGAACCCTTGTCCTGATCCTGGCCCTTGCGGCCGTGCCGGCGGCAGCGACGCCGCTGCGCATCTTGGCCTTCGGCGACAGCCTGACCGAAGGCTACGGCCTGCCCCGCAAGGACGGGCTGGTGCCGCAATTGCAGGACTGGCTGAGGGCACGCGGCCATGACGTGCTGGTGCTGAACGGCGGGCTCTCGGGCGACACCACAGCGGGCGGGCGGGTGCGGATCGGCTATTCGCTGGCCCGCCACAAGCCCGATGCGGTGATCGTCGAGCTAGGCGGCAACGACCTGCTGATGGGCTTTGCCCCGCAGATGGTCGAGGGCAACCTGGATTCGATCCTGGGCCAGGCCGGCAGGGGCGGCCGGCCGCTGCTGCTGGTCGGCATCGCCTCGCCCGACCACGACGACCCCCTGCGCCGCGACTGGGCCGGGATCTGGCCGCGCATGGCCACGCAGCACGATGCCCTGCTGATGGAGAACCTGTACCAGCCGCTTTTCGACCTGCCGGGCGACGGCTACAAGGCCATGCTGCAACCCGACGGGCTGCATGCCTCGGCCAAGGGCGTCGGCCTGATCGTGCAATCGCTGGGCCCCAAGGTCGAGGCGCTGATCGAAAAGGCCGAAGCCCGCCGCTAATGCGCGTGGCCGGGCATGCGTTTATTGTCCACCGGCAGGTGGGCCTGAACCTCGCCGCAGGAACCGAAATCCAGCGTCAGCGCCAGCTGATCGCCATCCGCAAGCGGATGCTTCAGTCCCATCAGCATCACATGATCACCGCCCCGCACCAATTCGTGCCGGGCACCGGCGGGGATCTGGATCGGATCGGCCTTGACCATCCGCATCACGCCCCCTTCGTCGCGATGCGTGTGCAGCTCTGCGCGCTCGGCCGCGTCCGAGGCGACCGAGGAAAGCGTGCAGGCAGCGGCGCCGCGATTCTCGATCACCATGAAGGCGGCGCCGGATCGGGGATTGGCGGCGCGGGCATAGCCGTCATGGACCGCCAGCGCCGCATCCTGCGCCGGCGCGGCAAGGGGGATCAGGCCAAGGCAAAGGGCGGGCAGCAGCGGTTTCATCTCTTCATCCTCGCGCATCGGGCCAAGCCTAGCGCCGGATGAGGCCGGCCGCATCCCCATTCCGCCGCGAGGGGTGCGCACCATGGAAAAGGCCCGCCGGTCGGGGCGGGCCTTGATGCGATGCCTTGCCGGGGATCAGAGGCGCGAGGCCACGTTTTCCCAGTTCACCAGGTTGTTCAGGAAATTTTCCAGGTATTTCGGCCGGGCGTTGCGGAAGTCGATGTAATAGCTGTGCTCCCACACGTCGCAGCCCAGAAGCGCGGTCTGGCCGAAGCAAAGCGGGTTCACGCCGTTCTCGGTCTTGGTGACCTTCAGGCTGCCGTCCTTGTCCTTGACGAGCCAGGCCCAGCCCGAACCGAACTGGCCGACGCCGGCCTCGGCGAATTTCTTCTTGAATTCGTCCACCGAACCGAAGGCTTCGGTCAGGGCCTTTTCCAGCTCGCCCGGGATGGCGCCGGGGTTCGGGCCCATCATTTCCCAGAACTGGGCATGGTTCCAGTGCTGGCTGGCATTGTTGAAGATGCCGTTCTGCGCCACGGCGCCCGACTGGTAGGTGCCCTTGACGATGTCCTCGAGGCTCTTGCCTTCCCATTCGGTGCCTGCCACCAGCTCGTTCAGCTTGTCGACATAGGCCTTGTGGTGCTTGTCGTGGTGGTATTCCAGCGTCTCCTTGGACATGCCGCCAGCAGCCAGCGCGTCGTGAGCATAGGGAAGATCGGGAAGCGTGAAGGCCATTTTCGATTTCCTTTCCAACGGTTTCGGATTGTTGTTCTGGCACAGCTGCCAAACGGGGAAAAGCCCTGTCGGCCGCTAAACGCCTTCGACGCGGCGCGGGTTCCTGCCCTATCCGCCGCCGGGAGAGCCGCAGACCCCGGTTCCGGTCATGACGTTGTCGTAGCCAAGCGCCGTCGCCGTCACCCGCGCGCTGCCATCGGCCTTTTGCACCGTCAGCCGATAGTCCAGCCGGTCGGTCCGCTGTCCCGAGGCATTGCGCACCCCGGCCAGCGCCCAGCCATAGCTGCGGCTGGTGCGGTCGTCGGCGGTGATCCGCGCCTCGATCGGCTGGCCGACGAGCCGTTGCAGGATCGGGTCGAAAACCTCGATCCGGCCCTGGCGCGGGCCGGCGGTCTGGCGGGTCAGCATGATGAACTCGGGCACCCAGCCGGTGCCGCTTTCATCGACCATCTGGCACATCATCACCACCGGCGGCTCTTGCCCCCAGTCCTGCGCCCGGACGGCGGGAACCGGCATCACGAGGCCGGCAAGCAGAAGGGCGGGCAGAAGCAGGGCGGAACGCATGGAATCAACCGGATGGAATTTCACTCTCCATCCATACGCCGCCCTGCCGCAGCCACAAGCCCCGGCGCGGCCCTAGCGCGGGTCGAGCTGCGTGCCCGGCACCGCCGCGCCGGTCAGGATGCCGCGCAGGTAGTCGGTGACCGAGCGAAAGCCGATCAGCACATAGCCGTCCGTCTCGCGCCAGATGCCGCAGGCGACCTGCGCCGCGCGGGTGCGGCGCAGCCCGTCCTGGGGCATCGCCGCCAGATCGGCCGGGCACAGCTTCATCAGCACGTCCAGCGCCTTGGCGCCCTGGATGCGGAACACCGCGCGCATGTCGCTGACATCCAGCACCAGCGCGTGCTCGGTCGCAAGCGCGTCCTGCAACGCGGCCAGCGCCTCGGCCGTCTCGGCCCGCGGCAGCACCAGCAGCAGCTCGTCCGGCGACATCCAGCCCAGGGTCCGGCTGCCGTCGGTGGTGATGCGGCCCTGTCCGGGCAGCGCAACCCCTGCCGCCTCGGCGATGGCATCGCCCGCGCGTGACAGGTCGGCGCGGATCTGGATCATGCCCCAGTCCTGCACCTGCGAGATCCTTGCCAGTGCCTCAGCCATTCGCCCGGCTCCCTTCCTTGTCGTAGAAGACCGGATCGACGATCCGCGCCTTGTAGCTTTCCTGACCCGCGACGGGGAACTCCAGCACCTCGCCCATGCGCTCGGGGCCCTGCCGCACCAGCCCCATGGCGATGGGCCGGTCCAGGGTCGGCGACATGTAGGTCGAGGTCACGCGGCCCTGCACCTTGCGCTGGCCGTTGGCATTCGCGCCCTGATCGACCGCATAGACGCCGTCGGGCAGCACCCGTCCATCCAGGCTTTCCAGGCCCACCAGCTTCCAGCGGCCGGGATCGGTCATGAAGCTGCGCTCTTGCGCGCGCTTGCCGATATAGTCGGCCTTCTTCTTGCTGATCGCCCAGGACATGCCCAGATCCTGCGGGATCACCGTGCCGTCGGTTTCGTCGCCGATCATGATGAACCCCTTTTCGGCGCGCATGACGTGCATGGCCTCGGTGCCGTAGGGGGTGACGTTCAGGTCGCGGCCGGCCTCATGCAGCTTTTCCCAAAGCTCCAGGCCCCGGTTCGCGGGCACCGCCACCTCGAAGCTGAGCTCGCCCGAAAAGCTGATGCGATAGACGCGGGCGGGGATGCCGGCGATCTCGCCCTCGATCCAGCCCATGAAGGGCAGCGCCTCGGGCGAAAGGTCGATCTTGCCGCCCAGCCGTTCCAGCAGCACGCGGGCCTTGGGGCCGACCACGGCGACCTGCGCCCATTGCTCGGTGACGTTGGCGGTCCAGACCTTCCAGTCCCACCATTCGCATTGCAGCCAGTCCTCGAAATGGCCGTGCATGCGCTCGGCGCCGCCGGTGGTGGTGTGGACAAGCCAGGTGTCCTCGGACAGCCGCGCGGCCACGCCGTCGTCGATGAGAAAGCCGTTCTCGCTGCAGATCAGGCCATAGCGGCACTTGCCGATGGGCAGGCTGGACATCATGCCGGTATACATCATGTCGAGGTACCTGCCCGCATCGGGTCCTTTGACGATGATCTTGCCCAGCGTCGAGGCGTCGAGCGTCCCGACCGAGGCGCGCACCGCCCGGATCTCGCGCGCCACCGCGTCGCCATGGCTTTCGCTGCCCTTCGGATAGCAATAGGGGCGGCGCCAATGGCCGACCGGCTCGAAGAACGCGCCCTGCGCTTCGTGCCAGCCATGCATGGGCGTCTTGCGCAAGGGCTGGAAGATCTCGCCCCGCGCCTCGCCGGCGATGGTGCCCAGGGTCAGCGGCGTATAGGGCGGGCGGAAGGTCGTCGTGCCCGTGGCCGGGATCGGCTGGTTCAGCGCATTGGACAGAACGGCGAGTCCATTGATATTGCTTACCTTTCCCTGGTCGGTCGCCATGCCCAGCGTGGTGTAGCGCTTGGTATGCTCGACGCTGTGATAGCCTTCCTGCGCGGCCAGTTCGACATCCGAGACCTTCACGTCGTTCTGGAAGTCGAGCCACATCTTGAATTTCATCTTGCGCGGGGCGTGGGCCGGCATGACCCAGACCGGCATGGTGGCCGATTCCGCCTGCGCGCCGGTCAGTTCCGGGACCAGCAGGTCGCCCGCCGCCGCACCCACGCAGCTTGCCATCGCCTTGCCGTCCGCGCCGGTCGGCGGGCGGTTCGGGTCCGGGGCGAACATCGACTGCGCGTCGGACCAGTTCAGCTTGCCGCCGCAATGGCTCCACAGATGCACCACCGGGGACCAGCCGCCGGACATGGCGACGCAATCGGCATCGATGGTCTCGGTGACCTGACCCGAGCCGGAATGCGCGCAAAGCTTGACCGCCTCGACGCCGTGGCCGCCCTTGACGCCGGCGATGGCGCTGCCGGTCAGCACGCGCACGCCCCGCGCGCGCACCGCCGCGGGCAATGCACCCTCGGCCGTGCTGCGGGCATCGATCACCGCGGCCACGTCCAGCCCCGCATCCAGCGCCACCAGCGCGGTGCGATAGGCGTCGTCGTTATTGGTCACCACGACGATCCTGCGGCCCGGCGCGACGCCGTAATCGTTGATGTAGTCGCGCACGGCCGAGGCCAGGATCACGCCCGGCACGTCGTTGCCGGCAAAGCTCAGCGGCCGTTCCAGCGCGCCGGTGGCGACGACCACATGGCCGGCGCGGATGCGCCACAGGCGCTGGCGCGGAATGCCGGCGTTCGGGTCGTGATCGGCCAGCGATTCCCGCACCAGCAGATAGCCATGGTCGTAAAGCCCCGTCGCCTGGGTCGAGCGGCGCAGGGTGACGTTGGCCATGCCCTGCAGTTCCGCCAGCAACGCGTCGACGCGGGCCTGGCCGTCGGCATGGTCGGTGGGGGTGCGGCCGCCGAAATGCGGGGTCTGCTCGACCAGCCAGACCGACTTGCCGTCGCGGGCCGCGTCGCGCGCCGCGGTCAGCCCGGCGATGCCGCCGCCGACCACCACGACATCCACATGGGCATAGGCCTGTTCGTATTTGTCCGGGTCGGCCTCGGTCGGCGCCTTGCCCAGGCCGGCCGAGCGGCGGATGATCGGCTCGAACACATGCTTCCAGAACGGGCGCGGATGCATGAAGGTCTTATAGTAGAACCCCGCCGGGAAAAAGCGATAGAGCCAGTTGTTGATCGCGCCGATATCGGCGTTCAGGCTGGGCCAGGCGTTCTGGCTGGCGGTGACCATGCCGCCGACCAGCGGCGTGGTGGTGGCGCGCTGGTTCGGCTCGAACCGGCCGCCCTGACCCAGGCCGAGCAGCGCGTTCGGCTCTTCGGCACCCGAGGCGATGGGGCCGCGCGGGCGGTGATACTTGAAGCTGCGGCCCATCATCAGCTGGCCGTTCGCCAGCAAGGCCGAGGCAAGCGTATCGCCCGCGACCCCGCGCATCTGGCGGCCGTCGAAGCGAAAGGGCAACTGATAGGCGCGGTCGATCAGGCGGCCGCCGCGCGGCAGGCGAAAGGGTCCAGTCTCGGTCATGCGTTCAGGCTTTCGGCGGAGGTGTCAGCAGGGGTCTGGGTCGTGGGCTCGGCCAGCCAGTCGGGCTGCCAGTCCGGGCGATGCGCCTGGATGGCGGCGACGATCTCGGGCGTGGGATGCGGGGTCTGGGCGCTGTAGGTGCCAAAGACCTGAAGCGTCGCCGTGTCGCGCGCGGCCATGAACCACTTGCCGCAGCCATAGGCATGGCGCCAGCGTTCGAAATGCACCCCCTTGGGGTTCTTGCGGGCGAAAAGATAGGCCTCGAACTCCGCATCCGTCGAGCCGGGGCCGAAGCGCTTCAGATGCGCCTCGCCGCCGGGCTGGAGTTCGGTTTCCTCGGCCGCGATGCCGCAATAGGGACAGGTCAGGGTCAGCATGGATCACTCCTTGGGCGGCAGGTCGCGCAGGCAGGCCGGCGTCCCGATGGACGGCCGGACGCGCAGAAGGTCGATGGAAAGCTGGGAGGCGTCGGGAAACCCGCGGCCGGGACTCGCCCGCAGATGCGCAAGGCCGCTGCGGCTGGCGCGGATCGCGGGGGCGGCTTGCGCAGGGGAATAGGGCTGCGCGTTCAGGCGCAGGGATGCCGGGCCCGGATGGCGGCGCGGCACGGCATGGCAAGGAACCGAGGGGCGAAACGCCCCCCGGCCCTCGGGAGAAGGGGCGCCCGAAGACGCCGGGACAAGCGCCTTAGTTGGTGGAAGGCGCCGCAGGCTCGGCCGGAGCCGGAGCAGCGGGATCAGCCGGAGCAGCGTCGACCGGCGGTTCGACCGAGACAGCGCCGTCGTCAACAGGCGCGGGTTCGGACGAGACGGCCGGCGCGGCCGGCGGTTCGGTCGCAGTCGGCTCGGTGCCCGAGGACACGAACCAGTAAATGACGACCAGCACGACGACGACGACGCCGACGATGAGCCAGAGGTTGCTCTTGTTCTGTTCGGCCATGAAGAAAGCTCCTTGGTCATGGTGACGTAACTAAACAATTCACCAAACAAGAAAGAGTTTCCCATAGGTTGCAGGGAATTTTCTGCGGGCGGAGCGGGATGGGCAAAAATCGGCCCAAAACCCGGGGTTGCCGGCAGGATCATGCCCGCACCGCCCATCAATGCGCCACCCCCGCGGCAACGCTTTCGTCGATGAAGCGGCCTTCGGCAAAGCGGCTGAGCCCGAAATCGGCGGCCAGCGGGCCGGGCTGGCCCTTGGCGACCAGCTCGGCCATGGCCCAGCCCGAGCCGGGGATGGCCTTGAAACCGCCGGTGCCCCAGCCGCAGTTGACGAAGATGTTGCCGACAGGCGTGGTCGACAGGATCGGCGAGCGGTCGCCGGTCATGTCCACGATACCGCCCCATTGCCGCAGCATCTTGAGCCGCGAGAGCATCGGGAAGGTCTCGATCAGCGCACGCACGGTTTCCTCGACATGGTGCCAGGAACCGCGCTGGGTATAGTTGTTGAAGCCGTCGGTGCCGCCGCCGATCACCATCTCGCCCTTGTCGGATTGCGACAGGTAGCCGTGGACGGTGTTGGCCATGATGACGATGTCGCAGCAGGGCTTGATCGGCTCGGAAACCAGCGCCTGCAGCGCCAGCGATTCGATGGGCAGGCGGAAGCCGGCCATCTCGGCCAGCACCGAGCTGTGCCCGGCGGCGATCAGCGCCAGCTTGTCGCATTCGATCCGGCCCTTGCCGGTGTTCACCGCGACGACCTGACCGCCCTGGGTCTCGATCCCCGTCACTTCGCAGTTCTGGATGATGTGCATGCCCATGGCCGAGCAGGCGCGGGCATAGCCCCAGGCCACGGCATCGTGCCGCGCGGTGCCGCCGCGCTCCTGATAGAGCCCGCCCAGGACCGGATAGCGCGGCCCCTCGATATTGATGATCGGCAGCATGTCCTTGATGCGCTTGGGGCTGACCCATTCGGTCGCCACACCCTGCAACTGGTTCGCGTAGACCGTGCGCTTGTAGCCGCGCACCTCATGCTCGGTCTGCGCCAGCATCAGAAGGCCGCGCGGGCTGAACATGATGTTGTAGTTCAGGTCCTGGGACAGATTCTCATAGAGCTTCAGCGCCTTGTCATAGATCGCCGCCGAAGGATCCTGCAGATAGTTCGAGCGGATGATGGTGGTGTTGCGGCCGGTATTGCCGCCGCCCAGCCAGCCCTTTTCGATCACCGCGACATCGGTGATGCCGAAGTTCCTGCCAAGGTAATAGGCGGTGGCGAGGCCATGGCCGCCGGCGCCGACGATGACGACCTGGTATTTCTTCTTGGGCTCGGGACTGGCCCAGGCGCGTTTCCAGCCGGTATGCAGCCGCATCGCCTCGCGCGCGATGGCGAAGACCGAATAGCGGCCGGTGCTGGAACTTGCAGATGCGGGCATGGCGGAACCTCTTGCGACTCGACCCTTGCAGAGTGAAGCGAGGGCGGTTTTCGGGCAAGCCACGTTGCGACGGGCCGATTGTCGAATTGCGTCAGAACCCGGCGCAGATGTCCCGCAGCCGGTTCGCGATTTGTCGCAGGGCTTTGACTTTCTCGCCCTGCCGAAAACCGCTATCACCGGGCCAGCCAAAGAGAGGAAGCCGATGTTCTGGATCATCTGCGCCGCACTGGCGGGGGTGGTGGCCGTGGCCATCGCCGCGCCGCTTCTGCGCCGGCAGGACGAGGGGGCCGAACCCGCAGCCGCCTATGACCTGCGAATCTATCGCGACCAACTGCGCGAGGTCGAGCGCGATCTGGAACGCGGCGTGATCGACGCGGCGGATGCCGAACGGCTGCGGGTCGAGATCGGGCGCAAGGTGCTGGCCGCCGACCGCGCGCTGGAACGCACCGGCAGCACTCGGCGCAGCGCCGGCGGCTGGGCGGCTCTGGTGGGGCTGGCCCTGCTGCTGGGCGGCGCCTTCCTGACCTATCAGCGCCTTGGCCAGCCCGACCGCCCCGATGCCCCCATCGCGCAACGCATCGCCCAGGCGCAGGCGCTTTACGACAGCCGCCCCAGCCAGGCCGAGGCCGAGGCGCAGACCCCCAGGCCCGCACGCCCCGAACCGGACGCCGATTATATCCTGCTGATCGAGCGGCTGCGCGAGGCGGTGCAGAAGAATCCCAACGACCCGCGCGGGCTTGAGCTTCTGGCCGAGCACGAGGAGCGGCTGGGCAATCTGGTCGCCGCCAAGGATGCGCAGCGCCGGCTGGTCGCCCTGCGCGGCGACGAGGCCAGCGCCGAGGACCTGTCGCGGCTGGCCGGCCTGACGATCGAGGCGGCGGGCGGCATCATCACCCGCGACGGCGAAGAGGCCGTGGCCCGGGCGCTGGCGCGCGATGCCCGCAATCCGCAGGCGCGCTTCATGGCAGGGCTGCTGCACCTGCAGAACGGCCGCCCCGACCAGGCCTTTCCGGTCTGGGCCCGGCTGCTGGCCGAGGGGCCGGAGGACGCGCCCTGGATCGCGCCGATCCGCGGCTCGATCCAGGACCTGGCCTGGTTCGCCGGCCACCCGGACTATACCCCGCCCGAACCCGCCGCCTCCGGCACGCCGGGCATGCCCAGCCTGCCCGCCATGCCCGGCCCGGATGCCGATGCCATGGCCGCGGCCGAGGATATGACGGCCGAAGAGCGCCAGCAGATGGTCGAGGGCATGGTCAAGGGGCTGGAGACCCGGCTTGCCACGCAGGGGGGCACGCCCGAGGAATGGGCGCGGCTGATCTCGTCCCTGCCGGTGATCGGGCAAAAGGACCATGCCGCCGATATCCTGGGCGAAGCGCGCAAGCTGTTCGCCGGCGACCCCACGGGGCTGGAGGTGATCGAGGCGGCGGCAAGACAGGCCGGGCTGAAATGATCTGCGAGAACGTCGAAACCTTCGCCGAGGCCCTACCCCGCACCGGCGCCGTGGCCGGGCTGGACCTGGGCACCAAGACCATCGGCGTCGCGGTCAGCGACGGGCTGCGCGGCGTCGCCTCGCCGCTGACGGTGATCCGGCGCACGAAATTCACCGCCGATGCGCAGGCGCTGCTGAAAATCGTGCAGGACCGGGCGCTGGTCGGGCTGGTGCTGGGCCTGCCGCGCAACATGGACGGCAGCGAGGGACCGCGGGCGCAATCGACCCGCGCCTTTGCCCGTAACCTGGAGCGGCTGACGCCGCTGCCGATCACCTTCTGGGACGAGCGGCTTTCGACGGTCGCGGCCGAACGGGCGCTGCTGGAGGGGGATACCTCGCGCAAGCGCCGCGCCGAGGTCATCGACCAGGTGGCGGCCGGCTATATCCTGCAAGGCGCGCTGGACCGGCTGCGCTTCCTGGGCCGGACGGAATGAAGCCCTCGACCCCCTGCATCGACATCTGCAAGATCGACCCGGCAAGCCGGCTTTGCACCGGCTGCCTGCGCAGCATCGACGAGATCGCGGGTTGGGGCCGCATGACCGAGGCCGAGCGGCTGGCCATCATGGCCGAACTGCCCGCCCGCCGACCGGCGGATTAACGCGTCACCACCCGCACCTCGCGGATCGCTGCCTTGAGCCGCACCCGCGTCTCGACCGGCTCGCGCGCCACGGCATCCAGGATCGCCCGCATGTCGCCGCGCAGCCCGTGCAACTGGTCGACCAGCGACAGCACCAGGGCCAGCGCCTCTTCGTCGAGATGATAGCCCTCGGCCAGATCGACGACCAGGTTCAGCCGCGCCAGGTCGATCTCGCGAAACAGCGGACCCTGTTCGGATTGCACCGGCACGACGACGCCGGCGCTGATATAGCGTTCCAGTTGCTCGGACGTCAGGCCGCCGACCGACTCCAGCGTCTGGGTCAGGGTGTAATGGGGCTGGGTCATTTTCCCCTCCTCGGATCATAGGCATGGTTCTGGCGCCAGTCCTCCATGAAGCGCGCCAATTCGCTGTCGATCTGGGGCGGCATGACGATCTTCAAGACGACATGCTGGTCGCCGCGCCGCCCGTCCGCGCCCTTGATGCCGCGCCCCTTCAGGCGCAGCTTGCGGCCGGAACTGGCGCCGCGCGGAACGGTCAGCATGACCGGGCCGTCGATGGTCTGCGCCTCGACCTTGCCGCCCAGCACCGCCTCGTCGATGGTGATGGGCAGCGTGGTTTCCACGTCGTTGCCGTCCCGGTGCCAGTCGGGATCCTCGGCCACGATCAGGGTCAGCAGCGCATCGCCCGGCTCGCCATTGCCCATGCCGGGGCCGCCCTTGCCGCGCAGCCGGATCACCTGGCCGTCATGCGCGCCCTCGGGGATCTTGACCTCCAGCACGCTGCCGTCGGGCATGGTGATCCGGGTCGAGCCGCCGCGCGCGGCGGTCATGAAGTCGATCTCCAGCGTGAATCGCTGGTCGGAACCGCGCATGTCGAAGCTGCGCGCACCGCCGCGCCGCCCTCCACCGCCGCCGCCGCGCCCGCCGAACAGGTCCGAGAACACGTCGGACAGATCGTCGAAACCGTGATGCTGGCGATAAGGGTTGTCGCCCGATTCGGCATATTCGCGATAGTAATGCCGCTGCGGCTGCTCCTGCCCCTGGGCATCGATCTCGCCCCGGTCGAAACGGGCACGCTGTTCGGGGTCCTTGAGCAGGTCATAGGCCGAGGAAGCGGCCTTGAAGCGTTCATGCGCGGCAGGGTCGGGATTCAGGTCCGGGTGGTCGGTCTTGGCGATCCGGCGATAGGCCTTCTTGATGTCGTCCTGGCTGGCGTTCTTGCCCAGCCCCAGCGCCTTGTATGGATCGTCGGCCATGGCCGCGCCTTCCTTTCTTCACCTGTCGTCACGGGAACGCGGGCGCGCGTCCCGGGTTTCATGCCCGTCCCGGCCCGGTCGCGGGGCCGAGAAACTGCCGCCCGGCAGAAAACCCGCGCCAAGCGGCAGCGCCGCGGCCCCCAGCGTGCGGGCGCGGCGGCCAAGGGTTCCGGCGCGCACCTCGGGCAAGGTGACGCCGTGGTGGCGCATCGCAGCCAGGCTGGCGGCCGTCCCCTGGACTAGCGCAGCCCGCAGGGCGGCCGGCATGGCACCGTCGATCACCACCAGCGGCAGGTCCAGCACCGCCACTGCCCCCAGCGCCGCATGGGACAGCACCCGCGCCGATTCGTCCAGCCATTCCCGGGCGATGGCCGGCGGCACCTGCCAGTCGGCATCATCCAGCGGCAGGTCGCCGCCCAGCGCCGCCTCAAGCACCGAGATCGAGGCAACGTCCAGCACCTGCCGGCCGCCCGGCACCGGATAAGAGCCCATCGCGCCGGCATTGCGCGATGGCCCCAACCGCAGCCGCCCCTCCAGCACCACGCCGCCGCCGGCGAAATGCGCGATGTAGAAATACAGGAAATCCTGCGGCAATTCGTCGGTGCCGAACATCATCTCGGCCCCGCAGGCGCAGGAGCCGTCATTCTCCAGCCAGACCGGCAGGTCCAGCGCCTCGGCCAGTTCGGTGCGCAGATCGCGGCCGCGCCAGGGCTGCATCTCCTCGGCCCAGTCCCACAGGTAGAAGGGGCTGGCGATGCCCATGCCCGCCAGCCGCGCATGTTGCGCATCGGTCAGACCCGCCAGGATCTCGGCCACGCCGGCGATGGCGAAATCGCGAATCGCGTCGGGATGCGGATAGGCATGGGGCAGCAGTCGGATCTGCCGGATCCGGCCTGCGAAGTCGACCAGCACCAGCTCCGCCACCCGGCGCCCGACCTTGAGGCCCAGGAACAGCGCCCCCTCCGGCGCCAGCGCCAGCGGCAGCAGCGGCTGGCCCACCTTGCCGCGCCGACGCTCGCCCCCCGCATCCAGCAGGCCCGCGGCGATCAGCTCGCGCGTGATGTTGGTGACGGCCTGCGCCGACAGGCCGGTGGCCTGGGCCAGCGCGGCCCGCGGCATCGGTCCATTGCGGCGAATCAACCACAGGATCTGCCGCTCGTTCTGGCTGCGGACCCCCTGCGGCGTCGCCGCCGGATTGGTGTTCGGCATGATCGCTTCCTCCCCCTCCATATAAATCAACGAAATTGATTTATTGACAAGCCCCCGTTTCTTCGGCAGCCTTTTGCAAGGAGGCGGCGGTCAGACCCGCCCAGAGGAGGAAGGACATCATGACCAAGACCAAACTGCTGCGCGCGGCGCTGGCGGGCTCGGCCCTGACCCTGATCGCCGGCATGGCGCAGGCGGACAGTGCCTGTCTGATCACCAAGACCGACACCAACCCCTTTTTCGTGAAGATGAAGGAAGGCGCGCAGGCCAAGGCCGCCGAACTGGGGATCGAACTGAAATCCTATGCCGGCCGCATCGACGGCGATCACGAAAGCCAGGTTTCGGCGGTCGAGGCCTGCATCGCCGACGGCGCCAAGGGCATCCTGATCACCGCCTCGGACACCAAGGCCATCGTGGATTCGGTCAAGGCGGCGCGGGATGCCGGGCTGCTGGTCATCGCGCTGGACACGCCGCTGGACCCGATCGACGCGGCGGACGCGACCTTCGCCACCGACAACTTCAAGGCCGGCGAGCTGATCGGCCAATGGGCCAAGGCCACCATGGGCGACGCGGCGGCCGAGGCCAGGATCGCGCTGCTGGACCTGGCGATCTCGCAGCCTTCGGTCGACGTGCTGCGCGACCAGGGCTTCCTGCAGGGCTTCGGCGTCGAACTGGGCGACCCCGAGAAATGGGGCGACGAGACCGATCCGCGCATCGTCGGCCACGAGGTCACCTCGGGCAACGAGGAAGGCGGGCTGAAGGCGATGGAGACGCTGCTGGCCAAGGATCCCGACATCAACCTGGTCTATACCATCAACGAACCCGCCGCCGCCGGTGCGTATGAGGCGCTGAAGGCCGTCGGGCGCGAGGGCGACGTGCTGATCGTCTCGGTCGATGGCGGCTGCCCGGGCGTGGAGAACGTCAAGGACGGCGTGATCGGCGCCACCTCGCAGCAATATCCGCTGGACATGGCGTCGCGGGGGATCGAGGCCATCGCCGCCTTCGCCAAGGACGGCACCAGGCCCGAGCCGACCGAGGGCAAGGATTTCGTCGATACCGGCGTGCAGCTTGTCACCGACAAGCCCGCCGAGGGCGTCGAATCCATCGACAGCGCCAAGGGCACCGAGCTCTGCTGGGGCTGAGCCTCGACTGAACCGCAGGGCGGGACGTCGTCCCGCCCTTGCCACAGGCAGCGGCGCCCGGCGTGGCGTCTTGCAAGGGAGGAAGACCGTCCATGTCATCCGACGCAAAGACGGCCGCCAGCTACGAGGAGGGCCTGCAAGGCGCCTCGGACAAGGTTGCCGAGTTCCAAGAACAGAAAACTGCCCTGAAGCGCCTGCAACATTGGTTGCACATGACGCCCTCGGCGGTGCCGATGATCGTGCTGGTCGCGGCGATCGTCGTCTTCGGCCTGCTGTCGCCGAACTTCTTCAAGGCGGTGACGCTGTCCACCATCCTGCAACAGATCGCCATCGTCGGCATCCTGGGCTGCGCGCAGTCGCTGGTGGTGCTGACGGCCGGGATCGACCTTTCGGTCGGCGCCATCGCGGTGTTTTCCTCGGTGCTGATGGGGCAGTTCACCTTTCGCTACGGCATCCCGGCGCCGCTTGCCATCGCGCTGGGGCTGGCGGCGGGCACGGCCATGGGCTTTGCCAACGGCTGGCTGGTCGCCCGCATCAAGCTGCCACCCTTTATCGTGACGCTGGGCACCTGGCAGATCATCCTGGCGGCGAACTACATCTATTCCGCGAACGAGACGATCCGCTCCTCGGCCATCGCTGCCGAGGCGCCGGCGCTGCAATTCTGGGGCTATTCCATCCAGCCCGGAGGGGTGAAGATCCTCTATGCCGTCTTCCTGATGGTCGCGCTGGTCGCCCTGCTCGCCTATGTCCTGCGCCATACCGCCTGGGGCCGCCATGTCTATGCCGTGGGCGACGACCCGGAAGCGGCGGAACTGGCCGGCGTGCGCACCAAGCGGGTGCTGATCCAGGTCTATGTGCTGGCCGGACTTTTCTGCGCCATAGCCGGCTGGGTGATGATCGGCCGCTTCGGCTCGGTCTCGCCTTCGGCCTCGACCGGGCAGCTGGGCAACATCCAGTCCATCACCGCCGTGGTGATCGGGGGGATCAGCCTGTTCGGCGGGCGCGGCTCGATCGTCGGCATGTTCTTCGGCGCGCTGATCGTCGGCGTGTTCGAGATGGGCCTCAAGATGGTCGGCACCGATCCGCAATGGACCTTCTTCCTCATCGGCCTGCTCATCATCCTCGCCGTGGCGGTGGATCAATGGATCAGAAAGGCATCGGCATGACCGCGAACATTTCCGGGGAACCGCTTCTGAAGGCCCGTGGCCTGGTCAAGCGCTATGGCAAGGTCACCGCGCTGGATCATTGCGACTTCGACCTGCTGCCGGGCGAGATCCTGGCCGTCATCGGCGACAACGGCGCCGGCAAGTCCTCGCTGATCAAGGCGCTTTCCGGCGCGGTCCAGCCCGACGAGGGCGAGATCGCGCTGGAGGGCAAGCCGGTGCGCTTTGCCAACCCGCTGGATGCGCGCGGCTATGGCATCGAATGCGTCTACCAGACGCTGGCCATGTCGCCTGCCCTTTCCATCGCCGACAACATGTTCATGGGGCGCGAATTGCGCAAGCCGGGCATCATGGGCCAGTGGTTTCGCAAGCTGGACCGCCCGGCGATGGAGAAGTTCGCCCGCGAAAAGCTGACCGAGCTGGGGCTGATGACGATCCAGAACATCAACCAGGCGGTCGAAACGCTTTCCGGCGGCCAGCGCCAGGGCGTCGCGGTGGCGCGGGCGGCCGCCTTCGGGTCAAAGGTGGTGATCCTGGACGAGCCGACGGCGGCACTTGGCGTCAAGGAAAGCCGCCGCGTGCTGGAACTGATCCGCGACGTGCGCTCGCGCGGCATCCCGATCATCCTGATCAGCCACAACATGCCGCATGTCTTCGAGGTGGCGGACCGCATCCATATCCACCGGCTGGGGCGGCGGCTCTGCGTGATCCGGCCGGACGACTATTCCATGTCGGACGCGGTGGCCTTCATGACCGGCGCCAAGCTGCCGGAAGAGGCGGCGACGGCAGCCTGAACCGCGCAAACGCCCTTATGCCTTCCCGGGGATATCTTGCATGGAAGAAATACTGGATCGGATTGCGGGACTTGGGCCCGGGCGGCGGGTGCTGGCTGTCCTGGGCGCACCCGGGTCGGGGAAATCCACCCTGGCCGCGCAGTTGGCGGCGGGGCTCGACGATGCGGTGCTGGTGCCGATGGACGGGTTCCATCTGGACAACCGGCTGCTGGAGGCGGACGGGCGGCGCGGCTGCAAGGGCGCGCCCGAAACCTTCGACGCGGCAGGGTTCGTCGCGCTGGTGCAGCGGTTGAAGGCGGGGGGCGAGGTGATCCACCCGATCTTCGACCGCGCGCTGGACCTGGCCATCGCCGGCGCCGGCCGGGTCGAGGCAGAAACCCGGCTGGTGGTGGTCGAGGGCAATTACCTGCTGCTGGACCGCGACCCCTGGCGCGAACTGGCCGGGCTTTGGGACCTGTCGGTCATGCTGGACGTGCCGATGGAGGAGTTGCGACGCCGCCTGACCGCCCGCTGGCAGGGGCTGGGCCGCTCGCCCGCCGAAGTGATGGCGCATCTGGAAAACGACCTCGGCAATGCCGAACTGGTGCTGCGCGAATCGCTGCCCGCCGATCTGGTGGTGCGGCCCGGACCTATTTCTTCGGCCGAAACGCCTTGATGCGGGCCGGGTCGGTTTCGATATAGGCCGCGCCGATCAGGTCGAGGCAATAGGGCACCGCCGCAAAGACCGCATCGAGGCAGGTGGCGATGGCAGAGGGCTTGCCGGGAATGGTGATCATCAGCGTCGCGCCACGGATGCCCGCCGTCTGGCGCGACAGGATGGCGGTCGGCACCTCGCGCAGGCTGGCGCGGCGCATCTCCTCGCCAAAGCCGGGCAACTCCTTTTCGATGACATCGGCCATCGCCTCGGGCGTCTGGTCGCGTGGCGCCGGGCCGGTGCCGCCGGTGATCAGGATCAGGTCGGCGCCCTGTTCGTCGGCAAGGTCGCGCAGGCAATCCGCGACGATCTCGCGCCCGTCGGGGATGATGCGGCGCGTGATGTCCATGGGCGAGGTGATGGTGGCGTGCAGCCAGTCCTCGGCCCCCGGGCCACCCTTGTCCTCGTATTCGCCGCTGGCGGCACGGTCCGAGACGGTGACGATGGCGACATGGGCGGGGCGATCGGCGGCGGGGTTCTGGGTCATGGCCGCATCTTGGCGCAGACGACGCGCGAAGGAAAGCGCGGCTCAACCGCGCCGGGCCGCCTCGATGGCCGCAACGTCGATCCTGGTCATCTCCATCATCGCATCGAAGGCACGTTTCGCCTCGTCACCGCCGGCGGCCAGCGCGTCGGTCAGCACGCGCGGGGTGATCTGCCACGAGACGCCCCACTTGTCCTTGCACCAGCCGCAGGCGCTTTCCTGGCCGCCATTGCCGACGATCGCATTCCAGTAGCGGTCGGTTTCCTCCTGGTCATCGGTGGCGATCTGGAACGAGAACGCCTCGTTATGCCGGAATGTCGGGCCGCCGTTCAGGCCGAGGCAGGGTATGCCTGCGACAGTGAATTCGACCAGCAGCACATCGCCCGCCTTGCCCGAGGGAAAGTCGCTGGGCGCATGGCGCACCGCGGTGACTGCGCTGTCGGGAAAGGTCTCGGCATAGAAACGGGCGGCCGCCTCGGCATCCTTGTCATACCAAAGGCAGATGGTGTTCTTGGCCATGGTCATTTCCGGTTCCTCCTCGGGCATTGCCTGCGGCCGAACGCGCCATGGCCGCGGCGGTTCCCCGTGCCGGGGTCCGTCGCGGCCAGCAAGAAAGGCCGCAGGACTTGCCCGCGGCCTTTGGCATGGAATGATGCTGGCGGTTACTTGAAGCGCGCGTTGCGGTTCGCGACCAGCTTCAGCCGCAGCGCATTCAGGCGGATGAAGCCCGCCGCGTCCTTCTGGTCATAGGCGCCGGCGTCGTCCTCGAAGGTGACGTGCTTTTCGCTGTAAAGCGAGTGCTCCGACCAGCGGCCGACCGTGTGAACGCCGCCCTTGTAGAGCTTGAGCCGCACGGTGCCGGTCACATGCTCCTGGCTCTTGTCGATCAGCGCCTGCAACATCTCGCGCTCGGGCGAATACCAGAAGCCGTTATAGATCAGCTCGGCATAGCGCGGCATGATCGAATCCTTGAGGTGGCCGGCGCCGCTGTCCAGCGTGATCTGCTCGATGCCGCGATGCGCCTCCAGCAGGATGGTGCCGCCGGGGGTCTCGTAGATGCCGCGCGACTTCATGCCGACAAAGCGGTTTTCCACGAAATCGAGCCGGCCGATGCCGTGCTTGCGGCCGTATTCGTTCAGCGCCGTCAGGATGGTCGCGGGCGACAGCGCCTCGCCGTTGATCGCCACCGCGTCGCCCCGCTCGAAGCTTACTTCGATATATTCGGGCTGGTCCGGCGCATCCTCGGGGCTGACGGTGCGCTGATAGACGTAATCGGGCGCCTCGTCGGCCGGATTCTCCAGCGCCTTGCCCTCGGAAGAGGTGTGCAGCAGGTTCGCATCGACCGAGAACGGCGCCTCGCCGCGCTTGTCCTTGGCGATCGGGATCTGGTTCTGCTCGGCGAACTCGATCAGCTTGGTGCGCGAGGTCAGATCCCATTCCCGCCAGGGCGCGATCACCTTGATCGACGGGTCGAGCGCATAGGCCGACAGCTCGAAGCGGACCTGGTCGTTGCCCTTGCCGGTCGCGCCATGGGCCACGGCATCGGCGCCGTGCTGATGCGCGATCTCGACCAGATGCTTGGAAATCAGCGGCCGGGCGATCGAGGTGCCCAGCAGGTAAAGCCCCTCATAGACCGCATTGGCGCGGAACATCGGGAACACGAAATCGCGCACGAATTCCTCGCGCACGTCGACGATATGGATGTTTTCCGGCTTGATGCCCAGCAGTTCGGCCTTCTGGCGCGCCGGTTCCAGTTCCTCGCCCTGGCCCAGGTCGGCGGTAAAGGTGATGACCTCGCAGCCATATTCGGTCTGCAGCCATTTCAGGATGATCGAGGTGTCGAGCCCGCCCGAATAGGCAAGGACGACTTTCTTCGGCGCGTCGGACATGCGATATGGCCCCCGTTTTTGAGTTGATGTTGCAATAGGATGTTTTCCGATGACCGACAAGAGCGGGGCGCAACCCGGCCGCATGCAGAGCTTTTCCGGCAAACCAAGGGGCTTTCGACGCAGGGTCCGGTGCAGGGCTGCCCTTTGCAGGCGCGGGCTGCGGCGGTCCCGCGACGCTTTCATGGATCAGACGGGCGCGCTTTTGCGGCGCGTCTTTCGCGACTGCTGGTGGCTCAGCGCGATCGTCGCCATGACCGTTTTCCTGCCGCCGCTGCTGATGAAGCCGCTGCCCGCCTGGCATGATCCCGTCGCCCTTGCCATATTGACGCTGGCCTTCGGCATTGCCGTCCTGGGCTGGACCATCGCGATCATGGGCAGCTTGCAGCGCTGGCCCGGTCTCAGGCTTGGCCTGACCCTCGCCATTCCCCTGAGCATGGTCATGCTTGCCCGCATGAACGCGCGCAGCATCCTGGCACACAGCTTTGGCGTTTCGCCCGACGCCTTTCCGATGACCCTGGACGTGCTGACCGCCGTCGAGAGCCTGTGGCTGACCTTCGCGGGGGTCGGGTTGCTTCTGTTGCTGCTGCTATTCGGGCTGCTGATCTTGCAGATGCTGGCCGGTGCCGGCGGCGCAGCCCTGCGGTCGGCGGCACTTGTCCTGCCGCTCAGCGTGATGGCCGCGATGCCGCTGGCATCATTCCTGGCGATCATGCCCGATCTGCCCAGACTCGCCCGCGCGCTGGATGGGCAGGCGACTTACCTGTGCGATTTCCCGACCATGCTGTCCAAGCCCGTCGCCGTCACCTTCCTTTCCGATACGCAGGTGCTTGCCTGGATGCCCGATACCGCACAACCCATCGTCCTGCCCTGCGAGATGCGTCCCGGGCATTAGCCGGTCAAGGCGTCCCCGGCCCCGGACGGCAAGCCGTTCCCACTTGCCAATCGCCGCTTTTCGCGCCATTCGCCGGTTATGGAAAACTTTGCCGCCTCTGTCCGCCAGGCAGGGGTCGCGCTGCGCGACCTCTTCGAGCCGACGCCCCTGCAGAAGAACGACCACCTCTCGGCGAAATACGGAGCCGAGATCTGGCTGAAACGCGAAGACCTGACACCGGTGCGCAGCTACAAGCTGCGCGGCGCCTTCAACGCCATGCGCAAGATCGGTGCCGGCTCGCAGGGCCATTTCGTCTGCGCCAGCGCCGGCAACCATGCCCAGGGCATGGCCTATGCCTGCCGCCATTTCGGCACCCGAGGCACCATCTTCATGCCCGTCACCACGCCGAAGCAAAAGATCGACAAGACCCGTATCTTCGGCAACGGCGTCATCGAGATCGTGCTGACCGGCGATTATTTCGACCAGACCCTGGCCGCGGCGCAGGATTTCGCCCGGGCCCAGGGCGCGACCTTCCTGTCGCCCTTCGACGATGCGGACATCATCGAGGGGCAGGCCACGGTCGGGCTGGAACTGCTCGACCAGATTGGCGCCGCGCCGGATCTCGTCGTCCTGCCGGTCGGCGGCGGCGGGCTCGCGGCCGGGGTCACACGCCTGCTTGCCGAACTGGCGCCCGGCACCCGCGCCGAGTTCGCCGAGCCGGAAGGCGGTGGCAGCCTGCGCGAAGCGCTGCTGGCCGGTGCCCCCGTGACGCTGCCCGTAGTGGACAATTTCGTCGACGGCGCCGCCGTGGCGCGGATCGGCGACCTGCCCTTTCGCACACTGGCCGGCTTTGACGCCGACCGGGTCCATACCGCGCCCGAGGATCGCATCTGCGCCACCATGCTGGAGATGCTGAACATCGAAGGCATCGTGCTGGAGCCCGCCGGGGCGCTGGCGGTGGACGTATTGCGCGACATTCCCGACCTGGCCGGCAAGCGCGTGGTCTGCATCTGCTCGGGCGGGAATTTCGACTTCGAGCGCCTGCCCGAAGTCAAGGAGCGCGCCCAGCGCTTCTCGGGGCTGAAGCGCTATTTCATCCTGCGCATGCCGCAGCGGCCGGGCGCCCTGCGCGACTTTCTGCAACTGCTCGGCCCCCAGGACGACATCGCGCGTTTCGAATACCTGAAGAAGTCGGCGCGCAACTTCGGCTCGGTCCTGATCGGCATCGAGACCACCGCTCCCGAGAATCTGGACCGGCTGCGCGAAAGGCTGGAAACGGCCGGAATCGGCTATCGCGACATCACCCACGACCCGGCGCTGGCGGAATTCCTGATCTGATCCGCGGTCAGGCACGGCGCCCGCCCCGGCCGGGATGCAGCGCCGCATCCAGCCGGCCCATCAGCGCCCGCTTCGAGGCGGCATAGCTGGCCAGCAGGGATTCGATATCGACCTCGGCCGGCCTGCCACCGGCTGCCTTGCGTTCGCAGGCATCGCAGAGATCGCCGAAATCGGCAAAGCCCAGGTTCGAGGCGCAACCCTTCAGGAAATGCAGGTCGGTTTCCAGCCGCAGCGCATCGCGGCGCGACAGACGCATGATGACGCCTTCGACCTCGTCCAGAAACAGTTCCAGGATCAGCTGGAACTCGTCATCGCCGACCTCCCCGCGCAGTTCGTTGATGCGGCTCCAATCCAGCATGGACAACCCTTTGAAGAATCACACCCCGCTCATAGCAGGGATTTCGTCTATAACGTGTTAATCGCAAAGATTGTCCGGATTAACGGAACCTTCATGGGCCGTGGTTTAGATCCCTGCGCATGATGATCATCGATGCACAGGCCCTAAGCTCCGTACCGCATGGCTGGCGGCTGGTCCTGCTTGTCGACGACAGCCGGGCGCAAAGGCGGACGCTGGCGGTGCAACTGATCCGTGCCGGCTATCATGTGGTCGAGGCGGCAAGCGGCGACGAGGCGATGCGCATCTGCCTGGAACGGCGGCCGGACATCGTGATCTCGGACTGGATGATGCCGGGGCAAAGCGGGCTGGAATTCTGCCGCCGCTTCCGCGAGATGCAGTCGGATCGCTATGGCTATTTCATCCTGCTGACCTCGCGCAACGACAAGAAGGACATTGCCGAAGGGTTGCGGGCCGGCGCCGACGAATTCCTGACCAAGCCGGTCTCGGGGGCCGAACTGCTGGCGCGGCTTTCGGCCAGCGAGCGCATCCTGCGCATGGAGGAAAGCCTGCGCAGCGCCAACGCCCGGCTCAACTCCACGCTGACCCGGCTGCGCGAGACCCAGGCGGCGATCGACCGCGACCTGCGCGAAGCGCAGCGGCTGCAACAGGGGCTGGTGCGGGAACGCCATGGCCGCTACGGCGATTTCGACCTGTCCCTCCTGATGCGCCCGGCCGGCCATATCGGCGGCGACCTGGTCGGATTCTTCCCGATCAACGCCCGCCGCGTCGGGTTGTTCGCGCTGGACGTGGCCGGGCATGGCGTCGCCTCGGCCCTGCTTTGCGCACGGCTCGCGGCGCTGCTTTCCGGGGCAGCGGACCAGAACATCGCGCTGCGGATCACCGAGCTGGGTCTTTGCGACGCCCGCCCCCCGGCCGAGATCCTGCACCACCTGAACACGCTGATGATCGAGGAATTGCGCACCGAATCCTATTTCACCATGGTCTATGCCGACCTGGATTTCCTGACCGGAGCGCTGCGGCTGGTGCAGGCGGGCCACCCCCACCCCGTGCTGCAACGCGCCGACGGCCGCATCGAGAGCATCGGACGCGGCGGCCTGCCCGTGGGCGTCTTTTCCCATGCCGCCTACGAAGAGGTGCAGCTGGTGCTCGATCCCGGCGACCGGCTGTTCATCAGTTCGGACGGGCTGTCCGAAAGCGAGAATGCCCGCGGCGAGCCGCTGGGCGAGGACGGGCTGCATGCCATCCTGCGCACCAATGCCACGCTGCGGGGCGACTCGCTGCTGGAATCGATCTGCTGGTCCGCGGCACATTACGCCGGTGGCCAGCGCAACGACGACATCTCGGCCGTGCTGATCGAGCGGCGGCAGGAAGCCGGCCAGACATGGGGTTGACGCCCGGCTCAGAGCCTGCGCAACGCCGCCCGCACGAAGGCGCGCGAGCCCGGGTCGGGCAGCAACCGCGCAACCTGCGGCAAGGGCACCCAATGCGCCTCATGCCCCGGCTCGGCCGGGGCGCCCCGCCGTGTCACCGGCCGAGCCAACCAGACGGTGCAGAGCTTTTCGGCCCAGAACCCGTAATCCGGCAGGTAGCAAAAGCGCCGATAGCTGCCGAAGCGACGCGGATTGCCGATGCTCCAGCCGGTCTCCTCGCGCACCTCGCGATGCAGGGCGGCCAGCGGCGATTCGCCGGGATCGATGCCGCCGCCAGGCAGCTGGAACTCGGGCTCGGGCGCCTGCTGGAAGGTCAGCAACGCCGCGCCGTCGCGGATCAGCAGCGCATAGGCCCCCGGACGCAAGCGATAGGCGCGACGCCCGGGCGGCAAGCCGAAACGCGGGATCATGCAGTTCCCTTTCCTTCCTCGCGGACGCCCCGGCCGGCAGGCCCGCCCCCGAACCGGAAAGCCATGGCCGCACCCGGTGCCACCGCATGGCTTCTTCGTTCCCCAAATACTCATGCGGCCGGGCAACACGCAACCAGCCCGGCCTGTCCAGCGCGGTCATCGCAACGCAAAAGCCGCGCAAACCCAAGGGTTTGCGCGGCTTTTGTTTATGGTGCCCAGGAGAGGACTCGAACCTCCACGCCTTGCGGCACACGGACCTGAACCGTGCGCGTCTACCAATTCCGCCACCTGGGCAGGTCGCGTGAGCCGGGTGATTAAGCCCAGCCGCGGGGGGTGTCAACGGGGGATCGACAAAAATCTTCGCCGGGCTTCAAATCTTTTCCTGCCCCCGCTTCGACCGCCATTTCCGCCGCCGTTGCCGCCCTTGTCCCGGGCCGCGTTTCCCGGCCTGGCAGGACCGGAAAGGCTGCACGAACCGGACCGAATGCAAGCGTGACAGGCAATGCCCTGTCCTTTCGGTCAGCTTGCTGGGGGAAAGCGCGCGGGACTAGTAATCCTTACAGAAGTTATTAGTCACCAGTGCTCTGACAAGCGGATTTTTCATGGACGATCTCAAGACCCGCGAATGGGATGCCATCGTGATCGGCACGGGGATCGGCGGAGGAACTGCGGGCCGGCGGCTGGCCGAGGCAGGGCTTTCCGTCCTTTATGTCGAAAAGGGCCCGGACCTGGGCGATGCGCCGCTGTCCGCGCTGGACCTCGATACCCGCGACCCCGAGGAACGCATGTCCCATGGTGCCTGGCCGCGCCTGCTCGAGGCGCAGCTCGACGGCGCCTGGTGCGAATTCGACGGCATGATCGGCGCGGGCGTCGGCGGCACCTCGGCCTTTTACGCCGCGACGCTCGAGCGCCCCGAGCGGCACGACCTGGACACGTCCGACGAACTCCCGCATCCCACCGGCGGCTGGCCCGTCGGCTATGACGAGATGCGGCCCTGGTTCGAACTGGCCGAGGACTATTTCCACATCAATGGCGAGGTCGACCCCCTGGCCCCGGCCGGCGCGAAACTGCTGCCGCCGGTCCAGCCGCTGCCCGCCTCGGATGCGGCGCTGATGACGGCGCTGCGGCGTTCGGGCATGAATCCCTATCGTACGCATATGGCGGCGCGCTTCCTGCCCGGTTGCGAAAACTGCTTTGGCCGGCGTTGTCCGAGGCGCTGCAAGATGGACGGCCGCTCGGCTGGCGTGCTGCCGGCGCTGGACACCGGCCGCGCCGCGCTGGTCGACCGCTGCACCGTCACCCGGATCGAGGCCGACGGCCAGCGCATCCTGGGCCTGGCCTGCCGCCGCGAAGGACAGGAGTTCACCCTGCGCGCCCGGACCTATGTGCTGGCGGCGGGCGGGCTGGGCTCGCCCTCTCTGCTGCTCCGCTCGGCCAGCGAGACCTGGCCCGAGGGCTTGGGCAACCGCAACGGCCTGATCGGCCGCAACCTGATGTTCCATCTCAGCGAGATCATCGCCATCTGGGCCGGACAGGGTCGGCACGAGAACGGCGCCTCGCGCTCGATCAGCATGCGCGACCTGTATTTCATGGACGGTCAGCGCTTCGGCACGGTGCAGTCCATGGGCCTGACCGCCGGCTATGGCGAAATCCTGCATGCGCTGAACGGCCGCTTCGACCAATCGGCACTGCGCCGCATCCGGCCGCTGCGGCACGGGCTGCGCTTTCCCGCCATGATTGCGGCGCGGATGCTGGGTCATGCCAAGCTGTTCGTCGGCGTGCTGGAGGACCTGCCCTATGCGCATAACCGCGTGCTGCCCGACCCGGACGATCCCGACCGGATGCGCTGCCGCTATGATATCTCGGACGAATTGCGCCGTCGCCGGGCCGCCTTTCGCAAGGCATTGCGCGCGGCGTTCCGGCCGCATCGGGCGATGTTCATGGGCGCAGCGCCGCAGCTGAACTTCGCCCATCCCTGCGGCACGCTGCGCTTTGGCACCGATCCGGCGACCAGCGTGCTGGACCGCGATTGCCGGATGCATGGGATCGACAACCTCTTCGTGGCCGATTCCTCGTTCATGCCGACCTCGAACGGGGTCAACCCCAGCCTGACCATCGCCGCCAATGCGCTGCGGGTGGCGGACGCGATCGTCGCAGGCCGGCAGCCACGGCTTGCCGCTGGCCGAAGCCTTGGGTATTGAACGGACGAGCACGCACGAAGGGAGCGCCGCATGTCCGCAGCCAAGCTTGTCACCATTTATGGCGGGTCTGGATTCCTGGGCCGGCAGATCGCCCGGACCATGGCCGCCCAGGGCTGGCGCATCCGGGTCGCCGTCCGCCGCCCGAACGAAGCCGGCGTGGTGCGCACCTATGGCGCACCCGGCCAGGTCGAGCCGGTGCCCTGCAACGTGCGCGACGACCTGTCGGTGACCGCCTGCATGGCCGATGCGGATGCGGTGATCAACTGCGTCGGCATCATGGTCCGCGAGGGCAAGAACACCTTCGACGCCATCCACGAAGAGGCTGCGGGCCGGATCGCCCGCATTGCCGCCGAGACCGGCGTCAAGCGCTTCGTGCATGTCTCGGCCATCGGCGCGGACCCGGATTCGGCCAGCCGCTATGCCGCCTCCAAGGGGCGGGGCGAGGCCGCCGTGCTGGCGCATCGCCCCGATGCGATGATCCTGCGGCCCTCGGTCATCTTCGGGCCGGACGACCACTTCTACAACCGCATCGCGTCGATGACGCGGCTGGGACCGATCCTGTTCGTGCCCGGCGCGAACACCCTGATGCAGCCGGTCTATGTCGAGGACGTGGCCCGCGCCGCCGCCATGGGCGCCGAAGGAACGGCGCAGCCGGGCATCTATGAACTGGGCGGCCCGGACATGCTGACCATGCGCGAGGTGGCGCAGCAGGTGTTGGTCGCGATCGATCGCCGCCGCGCCATCGTCGGCCTGCCGCATTGGCTGGCCCGGGTGACGGGATCGGCGCTGGACCTCGTCCAGGCCGCGACCGGCGGGCTGCTGACCAACCGCATCCTGACCCGCGACCAGGCGCGACTGCTGCGCCTGCCGAACCGGGTCTCGGGCGAGGTCAAGACCTTTGCCGATCTGGACATCGAGCCGACCGCCGCCCCCGCCGTCATCGCGGACTATCTGTGGCGCTTCCGCTCCTCGGGGCAATATGAGGCGATCACCGCCTCGGCGAAGAACCTGCGCAACAGCTGATGGACCACAACACCATCGTTGCCGCCGCCCTTGGTCTGCTGGAGGGGCTGACCGAGTTCATTCCCGTGTCCTCGACCGGCCATGTGCTGCTGGCCGGGCATTTCCTGGGCTTCGATTCGCCCGGACGCGCCTTCGAGGTGCTGATCCAGCTTGGCGCCATCATGGCCATCCTGGGCGTTTATGCCGGGCGGCTGTGGCGGATCTTTTCCAGCGCGCCGCAGGACCCGCGCGCGCGGCGCTTCATCCTGGCGGTGCTGCTTGCCTTCCTGCCCGCGGTGGTGATCGGCGTGCTGGCGCATCGGATCATCAAGGAAGTCCTGTTCGAGACCCCTACCCTGATCGCCGTCATGCTGATCGTGGGTGGTGTGGTGCTGCTGTTCGTTGATCGGATGGCGAACCGACCGCGCCATTTCTCGGCCGAGGATTTCCCGCTGCCCATGGCGCTGAAGATCGGCTTCATCCAGTGCCTGGCGATGATTCCCGGCGTCTCGCGTTCCGGCGCGACCATCGTCGGTGCCCTGCTGCTGGGCGCGGACAAGCGTTCTGCCGCCGAATTCAGCTTTTTCCTGTCCATGCCGACGATGTTGGGCGCTTTCGTCTATGACCTCTACAAGAACCGCGACATCCTGGACGCGGCGGCGACCGGCAATATCGTCATCGGCTTCGTCTGTGCATTCCTGGCCGCCGTCGTCGTGGTGCGCGGGCTGCTGAACTATGTCTCGACCTATGGCTACGGCCTGTTCGCCTGGTGGCGAATCGCGGTCGGGGTGGCGGTTCTGCTGGCTTTGCAGGCAGGTTGGTAATCTATGCTGACCTATTTTTCGCATATGCAGCATGGAATTTTCACCATCAGACAGGAAAATCGTTAATTAGGTCAACATAGCTGACTTTTCTTTGATGACGGCCTGACTTATCAGGCTGGGACCACCCTCGTCATCGAAGGACGCGCAGCCATGGCCACGCAGAAGATGCTCAAATTCGTCACCATCGGGCGCGAGATGCCCGAGAAACGTGACGCGGCATCCCGCTCGGAAGATTTCCACGAGATCTATCGCGAGTTCGCCGAGGCCAAGGCCAAGGAACAGGCCAGCCGGTGCAGCCAATGCGGCGTGCCCTATTGCCAGAGCCATTGCCCGCTGCACAACAACATCCCCGACTGGCTGCGCCTGACCGCCGAGGGCCGCACGCAGGAAGCCTATCTGCGCAGCCAGGAGACCAACACCTTCCCCGAGATCTGCGGCCGCATCTGCCCGCAGGACCGGCTGTGCGAGGGCAATTGCGTCATCGAGCAATCCGGCCACGGTACCGTCACCATCGGCGCCATCGAGAAATACATCACCGACACCGCCTGGGAAGAGGGCTGGATCACCCCGGTCGCCCCGACGCAGGAACGCCCCGAATCCATCGGCATCATCGGCGCCGGGCCGGGCGGGCTTGCCGCCGCCGACCGGCTGCGCCGCATGGGCTTCCAGGTCACGGTCTATGACCGTCACGACCGCGCCGGCGGGCTGCTGATCTATGGCATCCCCGGCTTCAAGCTGGAAAAGCAGGTGGTCGAGCGCCGCACGCAGCAGCTTGTCGAGGGCGGCGTGGATTTCGTGCTGAACGTGAGCGTCGGCGAAGACATCAGCTTCGACGCCATCCGCGGCAAGCATGATGCGGTGCTGATCGCGACCGGCGTCTACAAGACCCGCGACCTGGACATCGACAATGCCGCCGCCAAGGGCGTGGTGCGGGCGCTGGACTACCTGACCGCCTCGAACCGGGTCGATCTGGGCGACGAGATCCCCGATTACGAGGATGGCGAACTGAATGCCAGGGGCAAGCGCGTCGTGGTCATCGGCGGCGGCGACACCGCCATGGACTGCGTGCGCACCGCCATCCGCCAGGGCGCGCAATCGGTGAAATGCCTTTACCGCCGCGACCGGGCCAACATGCCGGGCAGCCAGCGCGAGGTGCAGAATGCCGAGGAAGAAGGCGTCGAATTCGTCTGGCTTTCCGCACCCGGCGCCTTTACCGGCCATGTCACCGGCGAGGCCATGGTCGCGCAGGAACGCGACGTGGACGATACCGGCGAGATCCCGACCATCAGCGCGGTGCGCGTGCAGAAGATGCGGCTGGGCGCGCCGGATGTCTCGGGCCGTCAGTCGCCCGAACTGATCGAGGGCGCCGATTACGACGAGCCGGCGGAACTGGTCATCAAGGCGCTGGGTTTCGAACCCGAAGAACTGCCGCGCCTTTGGGGCGTGGACGGGCTGGAGGTGACGCGCTGGGGCACGATCAAGGCCGATTACCAGACGCACCAGACCAGCCTGCCCGGCGTCTATGCCGTGGGCGACATCGTGCGCGGCGCCAGCCTGGTGGTCTGGGCGATCCGCGACGGCCGCGAGGCTGCCGACAGCATCGCCGGCTACCTGTCCGGTGCCGCCCGGGTCGCCGCCGAGTAAGGGGAAAAGGCCATGGCATCTCGACCAAGCATCAACCCCATGGGGCGCGGCATGGCGCTGGCGGCAGGAACGGCAGCTATGCTGACCCTTCCCGTGCTGCCTGCCCAGGCGGCGAATTTCACCCCGCCCGCCGGCTGCAAGCTGGAGGTGACGGTGCAGAACCGCGGTTGCAGCGTCTCGCAGCATTACCGTTGCAGCGCCGATACGGCGGGCGACCAATGGGTGACCTATTTCACCCCCGAGGGTCCGACCTTCCAGTCGCGCATCGACCGCGAGACGCGCTGGATGGAAAGCACCGACCTGCGCACCGGCCTGACCGACGTGCTGGAGGATCAGGCGCAGGACCACGCCTCGTTCAGCACGCTGCTGGATAGCGGGCAGGACGATTTCGATTTCTGGACCCGCTCGAACAGCGGCGAGCGGCTGCATCATGTCGGCCATGACGAACTGACCGGCGAGACGGTGCAGGTCGACGGCGTGACGCTGGAGGTCACGCGCTTCGAGCTGACCACCTATAGCGAATCCGGCCAGGTGCTGATCCAGCGCCGGGGCCAGCAATTCATCAGCCGCGCGCAAGGGCGGTTCTATGGCGGCGTCGAGACCTCCGAGGACTGGACCGGCGCCGTGCAGCAGACGAACGACAGCCCGGTGACGTTCTCGTTCCCGGGGCATCCCGGCTTTGGCTCGACCACGCCGGAATATGATTGCGACCTGCAGATGGTGGGCGGCCAAGGCGCCGGCGCCCTGTGGCAGCTTGTGAAGGAGGCACGGACGTGAAGGACAGCGACATGACGGGCTGGGAACAGCAGGAACAGGCCCGCCGCGACTGGATGGCGGAACATTCGCTTTACCGTGCCGAGGACGAGCATTCGTCCTGCGGCGTCGGGCTGGTCGTCAGCATCGACGGCAAGATCAGCCGCAAGGTCGTGGAAAGCGGCATCAACGCGCTGAAGGCGATCTGGCATCGCGGCGCCGTGGATGCGGACGGCAAGACCGGCGACGGCGCCGGCATCCATGTGCAGATCCCGGTGCCCTTCTTCTATGACCAGGTGCGCCGCACCGGGCACGAGCCCGACCACGACAAGCTGATCGCCGTGGGCCAGGTGTTCCTGCCGCGCACCGACTTCGCCGCGCAGGAACGCTGCCGGACCATCGTGGAATCCGAAGTGCTGCGCATGGGCCATTACATCTATGGCTGGCGGCACGTGCCGGTGAACACCGCGGTGCTGGGCGAAAAGGCCAACGCCACCCGCCCCGAGATCGAGCAGATCCTGATCCGCTGCGACAAGGACATCGACGACGAGCAGTTCGAGCGCGAACTCTACATCATCCGCCGCCGGATCGAGAAGGCGGCGGTGGCGGCGCAGATCGCCGGCATGTATATCTGCACGCTGTCGTGCCGCAGCATCATCTACAAGGGCATGATGCTGGCCGAGCAGGTGGCCGAGTTCTATCCCGACCTCAAGGACGAGCGCTTCGAGTCCGCCTTTGCCATCTATCACCAGCGCTATTCCACCAACACCTTCCCGCAATGGTGGCTGGCGCAACCCTTCCGCATGCTGGCCCATAACGGCGAGATCAACACGCTGAAGGGCAACTCGAACTGGATGCGCAGCCACGAGATCCGCATGGCGTCGCGGACCTTCGGCGAGATGGCCGAGGACATCAAGCCGATCATCCCCGGCGGCTCGTCCGACTCGGCGGCGCTGGATGCGGTGTTCGAGGTGCTGGTCCGGTCCGGCCGCAACGCACCGATGACCAAGACCATCCTGGTGCCGGAAGCCTGGTCCAAGGCCACCACCGACATGCCCAGGGCCTGGGCGGACATGTATGCCTATTGCAACTCGATCATGGAGCCCTGGGACGGGCCGGCTGCGCTGGCGATGACCGACGGGCGCTGGGTCTGCGGCGGCCTGGACCGCAACGGGCTACGGCCGCTGCGCTATGTGGTGACCGGCGACAACCTGCTGATCGCGGGTTCCGAGGCCGGCATGGTCCCGATCAACGAAACCGCGGTGCGCGAAAAGGGCGCGCTGGGTCCGGGCCAGATGATCGCCGTCGACATGGCCGAGGGCAAGCTTTACCACGACCGCGAGATCAAGGACCACCTGGCCGCCAGCCAGCCCTTTGGCGATTGGGTGGAAAAGGTCGTGCAGCCCTCGGAACTGATGGCGAAGCTGCCCGAGACCGCGCTTCACGACGGCGAGGAACTGCGCCGCCGCCAGATCGCGGTCGGCTATACCGTCGAACTGGTCGAGCAGATGCTGGTGCCGATGGCCGAGGATGCGAAAGAGGCGCTGGCCTCGATGGGCGACGACACGCCGCCCGCGGTGCTGTCGCGCCAGTTCCGGCCGCTGTCGCATTACTTCCGGCAGAACTTCAGCCAGGTCACCAACCCGCCCATCGACAGCTTGCGCGAAAGCCGGGTGATGAGCCTGCGCACCCGTTTCGGCAACCTCAAGAACGTGCTTGAGGAAAGCTCGACCCATGCCGAGATCACCATGCTGGAAAGCCCCTTCCTCGCCAATGGCGAGTTCGAGGAACTGACCCGCATGTTCGAGGGCCAGGCGACGCAGATCGACTGCACCTTCCCGGTCGATGGCGGCTCGGATGCCCTGGGCGATGCGCTGGCGCGCATCCGCGCCGAGGCCGAGGATGCCGTGCGCTCGGGCAACGGCCATATCATCCTGACGGACGAGGGCATCTCGGCCAGCCGCATCGGCGTGCCGATGATCCTGGCGACCAGCGCGGTGCATAGCTGGCTGACCCGCAAGGGGCTGCGGACCTTCTGCTCGCTGAACGTGCGGGCCTCGGAATGCGTGGATCCGCATGATTTCGCGGTGCTGATCGGCTGCGGCGCGACCACGGTGAACCCCTATCTGGCGCAGGACACGCTGGCCGAGCGCATCGAGCGCGGCCTGCTGGACGGCAACCTCATCGACATCATGACCCGCTATCGCGAAGCCATCGACGCGGGCCTGCTGAAGATCATGGCCAAGATGGGCATTTCGGTCCTGTCCTCCTATCGCGGCGGGCTGAACTTCGAGGCGGTGGGGCTGTCGCGCGCCATGGTGGCCGAGTATTTCCCCGGCATGCAGTCGCGCATCTCGGGCATCGGCCTGCACGGGCTGCAAGCCAAGCTGGAAGAGGCCCATGCCAAGGGCTTCGGCGCGGCCCTGGTCGATCTTCTGCCGGTGGGCGGCTTCTTCAAGGCCCGCCGCTCGGGCGAAAAGCATGCCTGGGAAGCCAATACCATGCGGCTTTTGCAGCTGGCCTGCGAAAAGGCGTCCTACGACATCTGGAAGCAGTTCACCGCCACCATGCGGGCGAACCCGCCGATCCATATCCGCGACCTTCTGGACATCAAGCCCCTGGGCAAGCCGGTGCCCATCGAGGAAGTGGAATCGATCACCTCGATCCGCAAGCGCTTCGTGACGCCAGGCATGTCGTTGGGGGCGCTGTCGCCCGAGGCGCACATGACGCTGAACATCGCCATGAACCGGATCGGCGCCAAGTCCGATTCCGGCGAGGGCGGCGAGGACCCGGCGCATAGCCACCCGCTGCCCAACGGCGACAACCCCTGCGCCAAGATCAAGCAGGTCGCCTCGGGCCGCTTCGGCGTCACCGCCGAATACCTGAACGCCTGCGAGGAACTGGAGATCAAGGTCGCGCAAGGCGCCAAACCCGGCGAGGGCGGCCAGCTGCCCGGCATGAAGGTCACCGACCTGATCGCCCGGCTGCGCCACTCGACCAAGGGCGTGACGCTGATCTCGCCGCCGCCGCATCACGACATCTACTCGATCGAGGATCTGGCGCAGCTGATCTACGACCTCAAGCAGATCAACCCGCGCGCCAAGATCACCGTGAAGCTGGTGGCGTCCTCGGGCGTCGGCACCATCGCGGCGGGCGTCGCCAAGGCCAAGGCCGACGTGATCCTGATCTCGGGCCACAACGGCGGCACCGGGGCCAGCCCGGCGACCTCGATCAAGTTCGCCGGCCTGCCCTGGGAGATGGGGCTGACCGAGGCGCATCAGGTGCTGGCGATGAACCGGCTGCGGGATCGCGTCACCTTGCGCACCGACGGGGGCCTGCGCACCGGCCGCGACATCGTCATGGCGGCGATGATGGGGGCCGAGGAATACGGCATCGGCACCGCCGCGCTGATCGCCATGGGCTGCATCATGGTGCGCCAGTGCCAGTCGAACACCTGCCCGGTGGGCGTCTGCACCCAGGACGAAAAGCTGCGCGCCATGTTCAACGGCTCGGCCGACAAGGTGGTGAACCTGATCACCTTCTACGCCACCGAGGTGCGCGAGATCCTGGCCAGCATCGGGGCGCGCAGCCTTGACGAAGTGATCGGGCGGGCCGACCTGCTGACCCAGGTCAGCCGGGGCGACAAGTCGCTGGACGACCTGGACCTGAACCCGCTGCTGATCACCGTCGATGGCTCGGAAAAGATCGTCTATGACCGTTCGAAACCGCGCAACGCGGTGCCCGACACGCTGGACGCCGAGATCATCCGCGACGCCGGCCGCTTCTTCTCGGATGGCGAGAAGATGCAGCTTTCCTATGCGGTCAGGAACACCCAGCGGACGGTGGGCACGCGCACCTCGTCGATGATCGTGCAGACCTTCGGCATGCGCAACACGCTGCAACCCGATCACCTGACCGTGCGGCTGACCGGCAGCGCGGGCCAGTCGCTGGGCGCATTCGCCGCGCCGGGGCTGAAGATCGAGGTCTCGGGCGATGCCAACGACTATGTCGGCAAGGGCCTGTCCGGCGGCACCATCGTCGTTCGCCCGCCCATGGGCAGCCCGCTGAACGCGGCCGAGAACACCATCATCGGCAATACCGTGCTTTACGGCGCTTCCGACGGCTATCTGTTCGCGGCCGGTCGCGCGGGCGAGCGTTTTGCGGTCCGCAACTCGGGCGCCAAGGTGGTGATCGAGGGTTGCGGCTCGAACGGCTGCGAATACATGACCGGCGGCGTCGCCGTGATCCTAGGCCGGATCGGCGCCAATTTTGGTGCCGGCATGACCGGGGGCATGGCCTATCTCTACGACCCCGAGGGCCTGGCACGCGACTATATCAACGACGAGACGCTGGTCCTGTGCCCGGTGACGCAGGCGCATTGGGAAGAGCAGCTGCGGGATCTGATCGAACGGCATCACAGGGAAACCCGCTCGCGCCGGGCCGAGGAGATTCTGCAAAACTGGGAGGACGAGAAGGCGAACTTCCTGCAAGTCTGTCCCAAGGAGATGCTGCCGCATCTGAAGCACCCCATCGCCCCGGTCGAGGACCTGGCGGCGGTGCCGGCCGAGTGACAGGAAGCGGGGGCCGAAAGGCCCCCGTTTCGGTTTCCGCTGACAGGTCAGTGCCTCAAGCCCCCCGAGCGCGCCGCATTCCCGCGGTCATGCGTCCTGCATGCCCCAGACGGCTCGGGCTCTTTCATCCGGCTGCGCCCGCAACCCGCGGGTCATCTGCGCGAGACAGCACGGGATGAAGCATCGCCCGCCATGCCTCCGCTCGACCATTACGAAGATGGGTATCGACCACGGCCATGCCGCCACGCTGCGGCATCATGAATCCAAGCTGCGGGAAATCCATGTAAGCCCCGGCCGCGCAGGAAGCATAGTAGCAAAAAAGGGGGGGACTATCGTGGCAATCTGGAAGTGCTATGAAATTTCAGAGAGTCTTGCTCTGTTCTCCATCCGAATCTTGAACGAATCCAGTGGCTTTGGCTAGCGCGTTCTTCGTTGACTGCCTTTTATTTCACTTCACACGCGGGTTGCCGTGTTGGGACTGGCAAAACTCGGGAGGTTCATGACGGCTTCGGTTTCGGTTTGTGATCTTACCGGGCCTTGAGGTGATCTGTCGCGCCGTAGTGTATGAAGCTTTCTCCCGATAACGCTTATTGCTCATGCCGTTGCATGTTCCCGTCCGATAAATCTACCCAGAAATCAAGGTGGATGCCGCGATGGGGAAATTCGGCGCCTTTTTCAGTATGGTCGATAACCCCCGCATCTGCGAGCGTGATTACGTCCTGATGCACGGCTGGCGCATCGCGCCCGACCCGGCGCGCAAGCTCGTCAATGGACATGACCCCTTGCCCGGCAAGCGCCATGACAACCCTGAGACGAGAAGGTGTGAGAACCCGATGCAGATCCTCGTAGCTGCGAAAATACAGCGCGGGGATCGCCTCGCGGGTGTTGACTATAACGGCCAGTTCGCCTGCTTCGGTGAAGCCTGTCCGAAGATTGGCCCCCGTGTCCAGATGGATGTTCAGAGTGCTCATTGTGTTCCTGCCAGCATTATCGGATGCCCCTGGAAATGCTGGTCGACATACATCCAACCATGCGGGGGGGTGATTTCCAGTCGGCTTCCATCTACTCGACGCACTCAGGTCAACCCGCCAAGGCACGTTGCACCGCACCGGGCTCTTTCTCGATCACCCGCAGCAGCGTGGCAGCAGGACCAGAGACGCGACGCTGACCCTGTTCCCATTTTCGATACCCCGAAAGGCTCATTCCCATCAACGGGGCCATTTGCGCCTGCGTCAGCTTCGCCCGCATCCTGACCTCTCGCGGATCGACCGGCTCGTGCAGAATTGCGGTGCCTTCTCCCTTGGCATGGGCCAGTGCCTCGCCCATGGCCTGGATCAGATCTTCGCCAAACGTGCTCATTTCCTTTCCTTCCATGCAGCCTTCAGCGCCGTGGCCAGCGCGGCCACAGTGCGCTTTTCATCCGGGGTCATGTCGCTTCTCGCGTTCTTGGCATAGGCCAGCAGCGCGTAAAGCGGCATGGATTCATCCAGGTAGTAGTAGATCACCCGAGCACCGCCCCGTTTGCCTCGACCTGAGGCTGCGAACCGGAGCTTGCGCACCCCACCCGTGCCAGGGATCTCATCACCGGCCATGGGGTTCTCGGCCAGAAAATCGATCAGTTCCCGCTTCTCGTCTTCGTCGAACAGCTTTTCGGTCTGTCGGGTAAAGATAGGGGTTTCCACTACTGTCTGCATGCCCACATGTAGCCCATCGGGTTACTTTTTGCAAGAAGTGGGTGATAAGAAGTATCAGACACCATCAATGCCGGCTTCCTCCGGAGGCGGGAAGACGAGAGCCTTCATCGGTTCTCATACTCCGCCCGCTTTCGGGCCTTGAGCGTTGCGCAATCCTGCGTATCATTGGCGGACGGTAAAATCCGCCTCGTCAGGCGGCGCCTTGGTATGGTCAGGTCAATCTTCGGCCGTCAGCCGGCGGACTGCCGCCAGTACCTCTTCGATCGCCCGTTCCGCAGCCGCGAGCTTCACGGCCGCCATGAGCTCCTCACGCCCCGCCATTGCGAGAAACGAGGTCTCACCCAGATTGTCGCGCTATAGCTGACGCGCTAAACCGTGTTCTTGCTGATGCTAGATGCACGACGATTTCTTCTACGGAAACCCGGCGGTCGGACATGATGCGGCCCTTGGGAGGTCAGCCTTCTCCATGGTTCTCGCGATCTCGTCCGATCCAGTCGGAGCGAACGAGCTTGAGGCGGGTTCGCCGCCACCCCCACCACCGCGCTTGATATGGGTCCGGGTCCCCATCGGTTGTCGCGTTGCGGTCAGGCGGCGGCCTCTGGCGGCAGCGTGGGCGCCATGTCCGCGATCGCCTGGAACTTGGCCAGGAACTCAGGACGATGCTGCATGAGATAACGAACCACCCGTGCGTTTCCGAGCAACTTTGCCAGGTAAAGGTGCTCACGATCTGTTTTCTGGGCTATCCGGCGTTTCGGGTTGATGGGGTCTGGAAGTGCTCCTTCCCTGAGCGGTGTTCAGGTTGATGGATCGAATCCCCGCTTCATCGGCTACCTGATCCAGTTTTCAACCCGCAGGCCGCGAACGCGGGAAAACTCGCCCGTGTTGTCAGTCACGAGGATTGCGCCTGCGGCGTAGGCATGAGCTGCGATCAACAGATCGTTTGGACCAATGGGCTTGCCAGCGGCCTCAAGCTCGGCACGAATGCCGCCATACTCCGCGTCAGCAGGCACATCGAGCGCCAGAACCTGCACATTTTCCAGTATCGCCTCGACATGCGCCAGGAGTTTCGCAGACCCTTTCCTGGCGCACCCATATCGCAGCTCTGCGGCTGTGATGATGCTCACGCAGATCGCATCCGGGCCGACCTCGGCAATGCGCTTTGCCGCGCTGCCGTCAGGATGTCGCAGCAGATCGGAGACGATATTGGTGTCGAGCATGTAAAGGGTCAAAGGTCGATTTCCTTGGCCGGGAGAAGCGTCTCGTCCACATCAGGAAACTGATCCTCTGGCCCAAGCGGGTCTAGTCCGGCCAGCACTTCAAGCAGGTTCTTGCGGCGCAGCGGCTCGATGATAAGCCGGTTCCCGTCACGATAGATGTTCACCCGATCCCCCGGCATCTCGAAGTCAGCCGGGATGCGGACGGCCTGGCTCTTGTTGTTGCGGAAGAGCTTGGCTTCACGAGGCCCTGAAGATGGCTGCGGATGCGGCATGATCGCCCCTCCTGTTCATGTGTATATGCAGAAACATATACATCATGCTACGGAGATTTTCAACCTGCGCCGTCGTCAGCCCCGTCCCTACAACCCATTTTGTGGAGAGCGGGCCGGGGCTCGCTCATCTCATCAACCCAAAACGCCGGAGCTGAAATGCAACCAAAACCGATGCGGGCAAGGTTGGACTCGGCTGACGCGCTAGACCGAGCCCTTTCGCACTGCCCTGCTAGCCGCGTGTCGGAGCGGTATGTCCGCGTGCTGGGGCAGAACCGTTCCACGCAGCGTCGCCTTTCTCGCGACCGGGATGACGAGCGGCAATTGACCGACGACATCGTTGCACTGGCCCGCCGCTATGGCAGCTACACCTTCAATAGGATTTCGGACAGCGGCGCCTTCTCCTTGTCCTGCACCTCAGCCGAGCCGGCTTCGGTCATCGGCCTCAGCTTATCGGCTCCGGCGCCCAAGGTCAGGTCGGCCCTGTCCTTCGCGGTCAGCTTGTGGTGCGTCAGTTCCCAACTTGCTGAGGTCAACGCCTTCGGCGAGCGCATCGCATCACGGGACCCGGACCGCCAAGCAGCCAAAGTCCAGATCCGCGTTGCGCCCATGAACCGCCTCAATGCACTCGGCATCGCAGAGATCGAACGCGTGGCCTGAACCAAGCGGGGAAAGGGCACGTCCCACCACTGCCTGACTTCTGCAACAATGCCTAAACCATCTTCAAACGGCGCAAGAGATCAAAACCTTTGAGAAGCGCCGATTGCTGCATCATCAAACCGCAGCATGGACTGAAAGCCGAACGAGCCAAGCCTTCCGTTCCAGATCATCCAGCGACGGACAGTAGTGACATCTCAGCCTGCTGAAGCAAAACTCCGGACAGCGGCAGGTTTATCATAACGCGGCAGCACCCGGAACACCGCCGCAGCCATCGTCAACAACACGACGTTCAGGAACAGCCCCAGTTGATAGTTGCCCAGCGAATCGAATATCCGCGCCATGATCAGCGGACTGATCCCGACGGCTCCGATGAACGCCGCATATTGCCAGCCATAGACCTTGCTGTAGTCGGACCTGCGGAAATATCGGGACACCAGGTAGCCCATCAGATCCGCCTCGACGCCCAGTGAAAAGCCGATAGCGATCGTGGCGGGGATGGCCACGCTGGCGCCGACCATGGCCAGCGCAAGACAGCCCAGGGCCGCCGACAGCGACACCCCGACCAGGATGTAGGCCGCGAAGATGCGGTCGGCCAACCAGCCGCCGATCAGGCGCCCCGCCATCCCCGAGATGCCCAGGAAGCCGACGATCCCTGCCGCCGTGACCGGCTCGAGCCCCGCGTCGATCAGCATCGGCGACAGGTGCACGATCAGGCTGCCGATGCCGAGCGAAAACAACGCCAGCCCGGTGATCAGCAGGCGGAAGATGTTCCGGCGTTCGGCCTCGGTGAAGGCGCCGTTGTCGTCCTCGGGGGCGGCCTGCGCAGCCTGGACGCCATCGCCCTGCCCGCGCAGAAGCAGCAGGAAGGGCAGGACGATCGCCATCATGACCGCCAGCGCGATGTAGCCCGCGCGCCAGTTGGTGTCGTCGATCGAGGTCGCCACGATGGCCGGCGCGACCGTCGCCACAACGCTGGGGCCCATCAGGGTGATGCCCATGGCCAGCCCCTTCATCCGCGAGAAATGGCCCGCGATCACCTTGGTATAGGCCACCGGCGCCGCCGCCGCGCCCAGCAGCGCGATCAGGACATGGACGGCATAGAAGCCCGCAAGGCTGTTCACGAAACGGGCAAGGACCAGATACAGCACCACCGCCGAGATGATCGAGACCGCCGCGCAACGCACCGGGCCGAAGCGGTCGATCGCCCGGCCCACGATGGGTGAGGCCACCCCGATCGACAGCGTGAACAGCAGCACCGCGAAGGAGAGCTGCGAGCGGCTCCAGCCGTATTCGGCGATGAGCGCGGGGAAGAAGACGCCGGCCGTATAGATCGGCAGCGAGGAAACCCCCAACCCGCAGCCGACCATGGCGGCGACGAGATATTTCCAGCCGGTTTTCAATTCGTCCATGGACGAGGTGGTCACAGTCTGCATGAGAAATACTCCTGCAAGAGATGATGTGATCCGCGCAGGCGAGGCTTGCATCCCCAGGCCGTGCGCCGGGATGGATCGGCCGCCCGGCGGCCTGGATGTGGGTGTCGCAGGATCAAGGCCCGACCCCGCGAACGATCAGCCGATCGCGGCGGACAGGCCCTCATCGGCCAGAAGGATGCTGCCATACATCGGCCGCGCCTCGTCGGAGACCAGGAACAGCGCGGTCGAGGCGATCTCGTCGGGCTTCGAGAAGGTCTGGTTGCTGGGCGTCATGGCCTTCATCGCCGCCAGCACCGCCGACTGCGCCGGATCGTTGCGCATCGCGTCATTCATCGGCGTCTCGGTATTGCCGGGCGCGATGGCGTTGACGTTGATGTTGAAGGGCGCAAGCTCGGCCCCCAGGACCCTGGTTAGCATCGCCGTCGCCGCCTTGCTGGCGCAATAGAGCGCAAAGCCCTTGATCGCGGTCAGCCCGGCCACCGACGAGAAGTTGAGGATCTTGCCGCCGCCCGCCGCCTTCATGTGCGGGACAACAGCCTGAATGGCGTTCCAGCTTCCCTTCAGGTTGATGTCGATCATGCCGTTCAGCACCTCCGGCGGAGTGTCACCCACGGGTGAGGGAAGAAAGACGCCCGCTGCGTTGACCCAGATGTCGATCCGGCCGTCCGCCTTGACGACGTTATCGGCCAGCGCCCGCATCATCCATTCGCTTTGCACATCCGCAACATGCGGCGCCGCCTGTCCGTCCGCCGCGACGATCCGGTCGGCGACGACCCGGGCCTTGTCGATGCTGCTGCTGGCGACCACATGGACCCGCGCGCCCTCGGCGGCCAACCGCATGGCGACGGTCGCGCCGATCCCCGAACTGCCGCCGGTGACGACAGCGATCTTGTCCTTGAACCGGTTCATGCCACGCGCCCCCCCAGAATGCGGGCGGCCCAGTCATAGACATAGTGGCCCTGCATCTCCATCACATCGACGCCGCAATGCTCTGTCGAGCCCTCGGCCACCGAAAACACCCGTAGCTTCGCATCGGCGCTGTTCACCGCCCCGGCTACGGTCTTTTCGGCATGGGCCAGCGCAACCTGACGGTCGTTCTCGCCATGCACCACCAGCAGCGGGCATTTCACCTGCCCGATTACCGGCTCCAGGGTGCGGGCCTTCAACACCGCGATGGCCTCGTCGATGGTCGGCTTTCCGGTCACATGCATGGCGTGGATGCCGCTTTCCGGCAGCCCGTCGGACAGCCCGGAGCCCGAGGTGCCGCGCAGCAGCGCCTCCCACCCGGCATCAAGTTCGAAGAAGGCGCCAAGGCTCGCCACGCATTTGAAGCGATGGTCCTGGGACGCCGCGCGCGGAGCGCAGTAGCCGCCCATCGACAGGCCAACGATGCCGATACGGTCAGCATCGATTGCCGGATGCGCGGCAAGGAAGTCGTAGAATTTCCCTGCTGACACCTCGGTTTCCGGGCGTTTCGGGATATTGTGGAAGCGCACGGCCTCGCCTGTTCCCTCCTGATCCACGAACAGCGTGGCGATGCCGCGCCGGGCCGACATGCCGGCATAGATCAGGTAATGCATCTCCTTGATCGAATCGAAGCCGTTGTAGAAGACCAGCGCCGGTTGCCTTGCATCGGTATCGGCCAGACGCAGCCAGCCCGACAGCACACCGTCTTCGAACGGGATCTCGACGCGCTCCCACCGGTCGCCCGAAAGCTCCAGGCCCTTGCGGAAGGCGGCGATCCCCAGGTTGTAGACATGCATCCGGCGCGGATCGGACCATGAGGCGATCCGCTCGGCGAACAGGTAGTAATTCGCCGCCCGCATGTATTTGGCCGAGGCGGTGAAACCGTTGCCCGCTGCTTCATCGGCTTTTGCAAGATCGTTCAGCTTGTGGCCCAGGCGGGTCCAGTTCTGATACCAGGCCTCGTTTGCGGCCGCGGTATGGCCGGCTTCGACCAGTGGCACCAGCGGCGCCAGCGCCTCGTCCAGTTCCGAGATCTGCGCACCCATCGCGATGGAGCACGAGACGGCAAGACTCCACGAATAGTTGTTGGGAAAATACTGGTACATGGCTCACCCTGTTGATTGGCTTGTCCTGCTTGAAGGGTCGCCGCTAAAGGCGTCCGACACCTGCGTGCAGGCCTCCTGCATCATTGCGTATCAGCAACAATACTCCATTGCGAATGCGCAATCAAAAAGAAAATTTCCGGCGGAGATCCCCGCAGATTCGCGCGAATTTTCAAGATGAAACTCTTTTATTTCTGAAACTTGACCTGAAGGACGTCTTCTTCCGACGAGGATGCGATCAACAGCTTCGCCTGCGAATCACCTGCCGAGACATAGGCGTGCGGAATGCTGCTGGTGAACATGATGCTGTCGCCGGGGGCCAGGGTGACCAGCGGATGTCCCTCAAGATGGACCTGCAGCTTGCCGCTCAGCAGATAGACGAATTCCTGCCCGGAATGCGCAGTCAGCCCGCCATATTCCTCGACCGAGCGGGCGAACAGGGTGATCAGGATAGCGCGGAAATTGAAGCACTCCATATCGGGGTGCAGATGCTTGTAGAACAGGTTCGGCAGCTCGATCAGCGCCGGATCGCTGGCGCGCGAGACGCTGATTTCCTGCTTTTCCTGCTGGTCGGGGCGGCCAGAGAAGACGTCGTTGGGATGCATGTCGAAGGTGCGGACGATCTTCAGCAGCAGATCCAGCGTCGGCGACATCTTGCGGTTCTCGATCCGCGACAGGGTGCTGGGCGGCACGCCCACCTCTTCCGCAGCCCGATTGAGCGACCAGCCCTTGCGTTCCCGCAACGCCCGTAGCCGCTCTGGCAGGCCGGATTGAATCCGGGTCCCTTCGATTTTCCTGGCCATGCTGTGCCCTTCGCCTTCATTGCGGATGCGCAAAAGAGTAGTTGCATGACCGATCAGGGGCAAGATGGCTTGGACGCGGCCCGGGGCAGCAGGTCCAGCGCCTGTGCGCGAGCGGCGATCCCGGGTTCGACATCGATGGCGCGGCGGGCGTCGAGGTCGAAGCGGACGGTGGTCGAGATCACGCGGGCGCAGACCGTGCCACAGCCTTGCCGCCGGATCTCGGTCTGGTGGCGGATCGACTTGCGCCCGATTGCCAGAAGACTGCTGCGCAGCACCACGAGATTGCCCGCCCGGAGTTCGGCCAGATAGTCGATCTCGTGGCGGACATCGGCCCAGCCCAGCCGTTCGGGTTGGGGCAGGGGCGCCAGTTCCGCCATGAAATGCAGGAAGGCATCGTCAAGGAACGCCATGTAGTGCTGCGTCGCCAGATGCCCCATGACATCGCAATACCACGGATACACCACCCGCCTGCCGGTCTCGATCTGGCGCGGCTTACTGTCATCCATCAGGCTCCGCTCCTTGCTTCAACGATCTCACCCCGACCTTTCGGTCTGGTGACTGTACCCGTATGGATGCCCCGCAAGGCCGCGCGTGGGCGGCGTGCCACCTGGCCCGGCCGGCCAATCTCCGGCTCGCCGCCGCTGGACTGCAACGGAGAGATACCCGCAACGAACACCTTGCCGGCCGCGACATCGGCCTGCGACCGGCCGAAGGTATGCGGACATCGGCCAGGGTAACGCCTTCGCAGCGCAGCAGCTTGATCATCGTGGCGCGGCATTGCGCCATCAGGCTGCCCTCTGCCGGGATCCGGTCCGGCATCAGTCATCCGGTTCGGATCCAACGCCACATCGACCGCCATCCGATTCGCCTTGCCTTCTGATCCGGTCAGTTTTCCCATTCGATGTTGCCATCGACGGAAACCAGTTGCCCGGTGACGAAACGCGCGCTCTCCGAGGCAAGGAACACCGCCATGCGGGCGATATCCTCCGGCTGCACCTTGGTCCGCATCGAGATGTAATCCAGAAACCTCTGCTCCAGCGCCTCCATCGTGGTGTCCTCGGCCTTCGCCTTCTGGCCAAGAATGCTGCGCATCCTTGCGCTGTCCACGAAGCCGGGGCGGATCGCATTGACGCGGATGCCCAGCGGGCCAAGCTCTTTCGCTGCCGCCCGCGTCAGCCCCTCCAGCGCCCATTTCGAGGCAACATAGTCCGCCCGACCCGCCGGAAGCGTGAAGACCGAGCCGGTCGAGATATTGATGATCGCTCCGGTTCCGCGCGCGGTCATGTCGGGCAGGACGGCACGCAGCATGAAAAAGACACCATGGACATTCACATCGAAGGAGCGGATCCAGTCCGCCGCAGATATGTCAGCAATTGGTGCGCAGGCGCCCGCAATGCCAGCATTGTTGACCAGCACATCGACACGACCATGCAAGCGGACGACTTCCGCCACGCTGGCAATGGCCTGATCCTCGCGGGCGATATCGGCCTGCAGGGTCTGGATGTCCGGGTGTTCCGCCTTGACCTGCGCGAAGGCCTCGGCGTTCAGATCGCAAATGGCGACCCGCGCGCCTGCTTCCAGGAAGCTGCGGGCAATGGCCAGGCCGATGCCCGATGCGCCCGCCGTCACGATGACACTTTGCCCGCTCATGCCATCATCTCCGCGCGTCGCGTTTCGGTCGCAGCCAGATCGACCTGGCCCTGCCCGTCCAGCACCACGCCATAGACCGTCCGGGCCCGATCCGTGCTGACATAGCCTTCGCGCACGTCGCGGGCGACGGCTGCCGCGTCGCGGTCGGCAGGCGGGCCATAACCGCCGCCGCCGGTCGAGATGGCGATAATCATCTCACCCTCGCGCAGTTCGACCTGTGCAACGGGGGGCAGCGGCTCGACCGTACCGTCCTTGCGGCGGATGAACTGGTCGCTGCCGCCCCCGGGGCCGCCGCCGCGCACCCCTTGCGGAGGATTGACCTGGCCGTCCGAGCCATAGGCGATGGTGATTCCCCCCTGCACCGGGCCGAAGACTACCTCGGTCGAGGGCGCGCCGGTGAACCGGCCGGCGCCTTCGGTATCGGTGACGAAGCGGCGGCTTTCGACCAGAAGCGGCTGGTAGATCTCGTCGAGCTCGACCCCGTCCAGCCCGCACATGCCGCCATTGCCGACATCGATCATCGTCCACCAGGCATCGGAAATCGGACTCGCCGCCCCCGCCGAGAAGGCAAGGAAGATCTGGTTCACAAAGGCATTGCCACTGCGCGCATCGACACCCGAAACGACGCCAGCCGAGGGCGCGATGACCGCGCCCACCTCGGCCATGCCGAAGCCGTCGCCGAATTCGGCCATGGCAAGCTGCACCGCATTTCCGACCCGGTCCGAAATGTTCGTGGTCGCCGCCGAGCAGCTATAGGGATGCTCGGTGATCCCCGCGATGCAGTTGCGGCGCAGGATCACCTCGATTCGCCGGAACGCGCCCGCATTCTTCGGCACGCGATGATCCAGACTGTTGAACACCCCGATCATCGCCGCCGTGCGGGAACAGGCTTCCGACAGATTCAGACCCGAGGGCTGGCAGTCGATATTCTCGCTCAGGTCGACGGTGATACGGCCCTCGTCCGGGCGGGCATGGACATGGGCAGTGACGGTGACGCCCTCGGGGGGCAGGCCCGGAAACGGATCATGCGTGGACCGGCCCATGACGCGACCGGCAGGCAATTCGCGGATCGCGGCATCCATCATGTTCTCGCTATAGTCAAACCATTGCGCGGCGAACTGATCCAGCCGATCCCAGCCGATCTCTTCGCCAAGCGCCAGCAGTTCCCGCTCACCGATCCTGACGGCGCCGATGGTCGCCAGATAGTCGCCACGCCATTGCTCGGGCACACGGATGCGCAATTCGCACATGCGGATAATGTCGGCGATGTCCCGATAGTCGCGCTGCACCTGCACGGCCGGAAACAGCAGCGCCCCTTCATTATAGATGTCGCGCGCCGTCGCCATGTAGGTCGTCGGCTCGCTGTTGCCGATATCGGCCTGATGCGCCTTGGCGAAGATGGTGAAGCGGTGGCGGCCATCGGCATCGATCACCGGCACAAGGATGCTGAGATCCGCCGCATGCGAGCAGCCGTGATAGGGCGAGTTGTGGAAGAAGGCGTCGCCGCGCCGCAGGTTCGGGTGAAACTCGGCCATGGTGCGCGCCATGATGTCCGGGCCGGACAGCACATGGATCGGCAGGCTTTCCGCCGCCGCCAGCAGATGGCAATCGGCGGTGATGATGCAGCAGGAGAAGTCCTTGGCGCGGTTCAGGACGCCCGACCGGCCCGTGCGCAGCAGGGTATTGGCCATCTTGCGGACGATCCCTTCGACCCGGTTGTTCAGGATCGCCAGTTCCGCGCCGTTCAAAGCGGTGGTGGTCATGGTGGTCCCTTTCACGGATGAATGACGATGCTGCCGGTTCCCGAGCGGTGAAAGCGCGCATCGGGATCAACGACGATGGTGGTGAAGGCGGATTCGATGATCGCCGGGCCTTGGCCGGGCCGTCCCGGCGCAATCGCCTCGAGCCGCAGGACCGGCGTCTGCAGCCGCCCATAGCCGTGGAAATAGATCTCGCGCGGCCGGTGATCACCGGAAAGGGCGCCCGGCGAATGCAGGCGGAACTCGACATCCCGGCGGATATCGGCGCGCAAGGTGGCGCGGATGCCGATGATCTCGACCGCAGAGCCGGGATCGCGCACCGCGAAGATCTGTTCGTGCATATCGTCGAAGCCGGCGCGGAAGATTTCGCTGCCGTCAGGCCCAAGGATCTTCTGAGGGTCGAACTTCACATCGATATCCCAGACCTGCCCCTCGTATCGCGCCTCGGCGACGAAGCTGATCCGGGGCGCGCCGCTGGCTGCAGGGCTTCGGCTGGCGAAGTCTTCGCATTTCGCACGGAGCCTTTCGATTGCGGCGGCAAGTGCCTCGCGATCGAAACGGTCCGACGAGACGAAGATGCTGGTCGCATATTCGCTGATCAGCGGTGACATCATCGCACCCGCTGCGGACAGCGCCGCGCCGGTTTCCGGGATCACCAGCGACTTGCAGCCCAAGCGGCGCGCAATGAAGGTCGAGTTCAGGCCCGCCGCACCGCCGCCGCCGATCAGCACCGCATTGGCCGGGTCGATCCCCTGAGCGACGGTAATATCGGCGATGGCCTGCACCATGCCCTCGGTCGCCAACGCGATGATCTGCCAACTCGCCTCATCGACCGACATGCCCAGCGGCTCGGCCACCTGCTTCCGGATCGCCTCGATGGCGGCGGGACGGTCCAGCTTAATACGCCCGCCAAGGAAGAAGTCCGGGTCGATATGGCCAAGCGCGACCGAGGCATCGGTTACAGTGGGCTTCGTACCGCCCTGCCGGTAGCAGACCGGCCCGGGCTTCGCGCCCGCGCTTTGCGGCCCGACGCGCAGCAGGCCGCCCTGATCGACATGAGCGATGGAACCACCGCCCGCGCCGACGCTTTTCACCTCGACCGAAGGGTAGCCGACCAGATGACCCAGCAGCGGCCGACCGATCCACAATTCCCGCGTGATCGGCACCACGCCCTTCCTCACCAGACTGATGTCATAGGTGGTCCCGCCGGTATCAGCGACGATCACGTCATCCGCCTGCGCCTCGGCCCGCGCATAATAATGCCCCGAGATCGGCGCCATCGACGGCCCGCTGTTGATCACCTTGATCGGCGAGCGCGCAACCTCGGCCGCATCGACCATGCCACCGCTGCTGGTCAGCAACATGATGTCGCCGGTGAAACCCTCGCCCCGGATCCGGTCGGTCAGCCCGCTGAGGTAATGCCCCATCAGCGGTTTCAGCGAGGCGTCGATAGCCGCCGAGGACGCCCGGCGAAACTCGCGCAGCGTCGGGTTGACGTCATGGGCCAGCGTATAGGGGACGCCCGGCAGGTGTTCGGCGATCAATTCGCCTACGCGCAGCTCATGCGCCGGATTGATCGTTGCCCAGAGCAGGCAGACTGCCACCGCCTCGACCTGCTGTTCCTTCAGCGACTGCAGCACCCCGATCACCGCCGCTTCGTCCAGATCGCGATGGATCGCGCCGGTCGACAGGATCCGCTCGGGGATCTCATAGGTCAGATCGCGCGGGATATAGGGACGCGGAAACGGGATGGACTGGTTGAAGGGCTCGACCCGCCCGCCCTCGCGGAACACCAGGATGTCGCGATGGCCTTTGGTGACCAGCAGCGCGGTGCGGGCGACATTGCCGGTGATGATCGCGTTGATCGCATGGGTGGTGCCGTGGATGAATGTATCGGCGCGCGCCATCAGTTCCTGCAGCGACAGGCCCCGATCTTCGGCGGCCAGTTCCAGCGCGCGCAGCACGCCCAACACCGGATCGTCGGGCACGGTAGGCGACTTGTACATGGTGATCCGGCCGTCGTCCTCCTCGACGACCAGATCGGTAAAGGTGCCGCCGGTATCGCTTGCCAATCGCATTGCTTGCCCTCCTCCCTTAGAAATCGACGCGGTCGCCGCCCTTCAGCGACAGCCGCGCGCGTGCCTCGTCGGGCGAAGCGACCTCCAGTCCCAGCTCCTCGACGATCCGGCGGATCTTCTGCACCTGCTGCGCGTTCGACGTAGCCAGTTCGCCCCGGCCGATGTAAACGCTGTCCTCCAACCCGACCCGGACCGAGCCCCCCAAGATCGCCGCGACGGTCAGGAAATGCATCTGCCTGCGCCCGACGGCAAAGGCGGAAAACTCCATGTCGCTGCCGAACAGGCGTTGCGCGACACCATGGAAATGAATCAAGTTCTCGATCGTCGCGCCCATGCCGCCCATCACGCCGAAGATGCCCTGGATCAGGAAGGGGGGCTTGATCAGCCCCTTGGCGGCGAAATAGCGCACCGCCTCCAGATGACTGAGATCGAAGCACTCGAATTCAAACCGCGTGCCATGCGCCTGGCCGACCTCGACCATGATGGTTTCCAGCATGGCATAGGTATTGGCGTAGATCAGGTCGCGCGTGCTTTCCAGATAGGGCTTTTCCCAATCGTGCTTCCAGCTGTCGTATTTTCCCGCCAGTTCGAAGGCGCAGAAGTTCATCGTGCCCATGTTGAGGCTGCAAACCTCGGGCTTGGCGCGATGTGCGGGACGCAGCCGCTCTTCCAGCGTCATGCCAAGGCCGCCGCCGGTGGTGATGTTCAGCACCGCGCCGGTGGCCTGCTTGATCCGCGGCAGGAATTGCAGGAACAGGTCGGGGTCCTGTTTCGGGCGGCCGCTTTCGGGATCGCGCGCATGCAGATGGATGATCGCCGCCCCTGCCTTGGCCGCGCCGATGGCGGCTTCCGCGATCTCGTCCGGAGTGATCGGCAGATAGGGCGACATGGTCGGCGTGTGCAGCCCCCCGGTGACGGCGCAGGTGATAATGACCTTCTTCGGCATGAAAGAACCCCGTTGGATGGACGCGGATCGCACTTGACCGCATCTCGGATTTCGAGGGCGAGCAGGGTCAGGCCCCGCCGTCCTTCTATTCTGAGATGTCAGTATCACTACAGACGGCCGGTCTGTCAATCTGATATGCCAAAATAAAAAGACGGATCTTTCATCAAGTAATATCAATTATTTGAGACAATACCCACTTGCCAGAGATGCAAAAGCCGCGAATCGTCAACCGCGGCTCGGGTCTTCAGAGATCGACGTTTTCGAGGATATAGGGCTGCCGATTGCCTGTTGTCTCAGACGCCTGCAGGCGCAGGATCTTGCGGGCGGCAGCAATCAGGTCATCGCGCAGGGCAGCTTCGGCGGCATCGGCATCCCGCTCGCGCAGCGCATCGATCATGTCCTCGTGATAGCGCGGGAAATCCCCGTCCATGCCGCCCGCGTCAATGTAGAGATGCAGGGTTGGGCCGATCCGCAGCCACATCGTCTCGATGGTCTGCAGCAGGATCGGCGAGCCGCAAAGCGCGTAGATGGCAAAATGAAACTGGTGATTGCGTTCCAGGATCAATGGGCCGTTGTCCCCCGCGGCGCGCAGCGCGGTTGCATAATGATCGTTCAGCCGCGAGATCCTGTCCAGATCGTCCGGCCCGACCGCCAAGGCAGCCCGGCGGACCGCCAACCCCTCCAGCGCAAGACGCATGTCCAGCACCTGCCGCATCTCTTCGCTGCCCAATTCACGGGCATAGAATGCGCTCTTGTTGCGGGCCTCCAGCACGCCATCGGCTTCCAGCAGTTTGAGCGCCTCGCGAACCGGGGTCGCGCTGACCCCCATGACCTGCGACAATGATCGCACGGTCAAAGGCATTCCCGGCTCGATGCTGCCCGCCATCAATCCTGCCTGCAAGGCATCATAGACCTTTTGCGCCAGCGTCTCCTCATCACCGCTTGCCAGAACCGGCAGGCTCGGCGCCGCCACCTGCTTGCGCCCGCCGCCCGGACGGCGCTTGCGTGGTGTGGGTGAAAGATTCTGCTGCATCGCGGCTGATATCCATGAGGTGGCTGCTTTCTAGTCCGTCGCCCGAGCGCTGCCAAGGCATTTCTGATATGCCTGAATAATGCGGGAAGGCCGCTTGCGTCATGTCCTGGTTCGGCTTCGATAAACAATCAGAAGCATAAGGATCGTCGCCATCAGGATCACCAGTGCGGCGGCAGCGGCAACAGCAGGTGTGATACTTTCCCCGATTCCCGCATAGATCTGGCGCGGAACGGTCCTTTGTCCCGGCGACGCGAGAAACAACGCCAGAACGACCTCATCGAAAGATGTCGAGAAAGCAAGCAGCGCCCCCGTGATCAATCCCGGCGCGATAACGGGCATCATGACGCCCAGGAACACCCGCAACGGCGAACCTCCCAAGCTTGCTGCGGCACGGCCGAGATTAGGATTATAGGATTGCAGGGCTGCACCAACCGACAGGATAACGAAGGGCAACGCCAGCAGAGTGTGGCCAATGATTATCCCGCTGTAAGTATTCACGAGACCGACCCTGCTGAAGGCTGCGAACAGCGCGACCGCAGTGATGACGATCGGCACCATCGAGGGTGCCAGAAGCGTGGCGTAGATTACACCCTTGAGCGGTGATCGTAGCTTCCACAGTCCCAACGCCGCCATTGTGCCAAACACCGTCGCCAACAGAGCGGTCGCAGTTGCGATAAGCATCGAATTGACGAAAGATCTGCGCCATTCCGCGCTGGCCATCACTTCAGCATACCATTTCAGCGACCAGCCGGAAGGCGGAAAGACGAAATAGGTGTCTGCGGTGAAGGACAAAACCAGAATGATTGCCAGAGGAGCGAGCAGGAAACCGATCAGAAGGATGCACAGAGCCGCCAGAACAATCGAAGAAAGACCAGAAACTCTCATCCCTGACGCTCCGGGTTAAAGTGCTGCGTCAGCCAGCGTAGTGTGCCTACAAGCGCGACCGCCAAGACCAATAGCCATATCCCCATTGCCGATGCCATGCCCCAGTTGACACTTCGGTTGGTGAAGAATGAGACGAAATAGCTGACCATCTGGTCCTTGGATCCCCCCAGAAACTCGGGTGTGATATAGAAGCCAAGCGTGAGTACACCGACGATCAGGACGCCGGCACCGATTCCAGGAAGGGTCGCGGGCAGATAAACATTCAGAAAGGCGCGCAGCGGTGTTGCGCCAAGCGACAAAGCAGCTTTCATATGAGATGGTGGGATACGTTGCATAGAATTTCTGATCGGCAGGACCATGAACGGTAACAGGATATGTATCATCCCTAAATAGACGGCACCTCGTGTATAGAGCAAAGAAAGCGGCCGCTCTGCTATTCCGGTGCCAATCAGCAGCTGGTTCAATACTCCGTGTTTCTGTAAGATGATGACCCACGCGAGAGTCCTGACCAAGAGCGAAGTCAAAAAAGGTAGCATTATAGCGCAGAGGACTAACCCTCTCCATCTGCTCGGCGCATGGGCGAGTGCATAGGCCAGCGGATAGGCGAGCAGAAGAGTGGCCGCGGTGACGACAAAGCTCATCCAAAGGGTTCGGACAAGCACATCAGCATAGATGCGCTTGTCAACGGACGCGCGAGTCAACCCCTTATCGATCGACCGCTCTAACCCTAATGTCGTCAGAAGATAGCGGTCGGTCAGATATCCATCATTGGACTTCACGGCGATCCAAACATCCGGCTCCCGCCATTGTTGGTCCACGGCTCCTAGCCATTCCATCGCCGAGACGGTCTGAGGCGGTTGCGTAAGGGCGCGTCCCGTCCGCATTATCACGTTCCGAAAGCTTGGGAGCAGATCGTTCAATTCTCGCGCAACCGCTGCCATTCCACCGCGCTGCTCGGCCTGTGTTGCAAGATCACTCATCATTGCGGCGGCAAGTGTCTCCGTTGGTTCCGTTCGATGATCCCACATCTGAACGGCCTCGATGGTCGCGGGCAGTTTTCTGGACAACGCCGAATTATCGACCGCACGCCAGAGAAAACCTCCCAGCGGCATCAGAAATGCCAGCGCGACCAGCACCATCGACGGCAAGAGCAGCAGCCACGCCGCGCGGTTCGACCGATCACCAAACAGCTTTGTACGTTGCCACCATGTTGCCGAGTGCGCGTACTTGGCTGCTGCTTCGATCATTCGCCGATCCACCGATTGAACCGTTCCGTCAATTGGTCAAGATGATTACTCCAGAACTGGGCATCATAACTGATCTGGTATTCGGCATGATCGCCTGCACCTGGTAGGTAGGTCTTTCGGTCTTCCGGAAGTAACTTATAGGATTCCCGGTTGGACGACCCGTAATCGATATACTCCATGAAAGCCGCCTGCCGGTCCGGCCTGGTCACAAACTCAAGGAATTTCCGTACTTCTTCGATCCTTGAAGATCCGGCCAAAACGACCCAAAAATTGTGACCGACGATATAACCCGCATTCCATGACATGCGCAGATCAACCCTCTGTTCGCGATTGGCATCGGCCACCCTTGCATTGAATCCGACGCCGATGTCGTATTCACCTGAGATAAAGCCCTGAATTTGCTGAGTTCCAGAACTATACCAGACGATCTCGTCCTTGATCCGGTCAAGCATGGCGAATGCTCGGTCTTGTCCTTCTGGCGTCGCAAGCACTTCATAAATTTCTTCGCGGGGTACACCATCGGCAAGCAACGCAAACTCAAGCGTGTATGTCGGCGACTTTCGCAACCCACGTTTGCCAGGAAAAGCGTTCAGGTTGAAGAAGTCAGTCCAAGTTTTCGGACCCTCTTCAAACTTTGTACCGTTATAAGTCAAAACGCTTGCCGCGCTTAGCGAAGCAATGCCGCAATCAGTGACTGTTCCAGGCAGCATGTCGTCTATCGGAAGGGTATCTATAACTAGAAATTCGTATAGACCTTCATCGCAACCGACTATAGCCTCGGCGTCCTCCACCTCGGCGATATCCCACTGGATCGATCCGGTTTCCACCTGAACGCGTAGCTTGGCTATCTCGCCGTTGAAAACATCGTCGACGACTGCAATTCCACTCTCGGTCGTAAATGGCTCCCAATAGGCCGCACGATTGGCGTCGGTAACATTCCCACCCCAGGACGCGATTGTTATCTGGTCCGCAAGAGATTGGTACGGTCCACAGATCGTAGCAGTGATCGAAGCGAGGACCATGGCTGCGTAGAACTCGTGCTTTTCCATTGCTGTTCCCAATGCATACTAACTTCAGGTCTCTGGAAGCACCCAGCAATCGGTCGGGGACCAGCCAACCTCGAACCAATCACCTTCGGTCGGGATCTCGACAAATTCCGAGATAGGTCGACGCACATTGATGCGATGATCACCAATGTGGATCTGGACGCGGATCTGATCACCCAGAAAGGCAAGTTCGGAGACCTGACCACTGAAGCGATTGTCGCAATTCGCGGCTACAGGGCTGACGACGATCCTCTCCTGTCGAATAGCGACTGCCATATTGGCGCCTTCCGGTGTAAGCGTTTGTTTGGTTGCGAGTAATGTCCCCATGTCCGCAACTGTCACCCTCACCTGACCAGCGCCGTGATCTACAAGCTGTGCTGGTAGAATGTTGCTATCTCCAATAAACTGTGCCACGAAAGCTGTGGCAGGCTGATCGTATATCTTGCGAGTTTCATCGATCTGTTGGACGCGTCCGTTATTGAAAATGGCGATACGATCAGACATCGAAAGCGCTTCGTTCTGGTCGTGCGTGACAGCTACGAAAGTTACGCCGGTTGCTGCGTGAAGCCGCTTGATCTCTGCCTGCATCCGAATGCGCAACTGATTGTCAAGCGCGCCGAGAGGTTCGTCCAGAAGAACAAGATCAGGATCAAATACCAAAGCCCGTGCCAAAGCCACACGCTGGCGTTGCCCTCCTGACAATTGATGGGGATAGCGTGACGAAAGATTTGACATATCAACCATGTCCAGGGCTTTTTCTACCTTTCGTGCAACATCAGCACCCCGGAGACCGCGCATCCTCAACGGATAGCCGATATTATCTCCAATTTTCATATGCGGAAAAAGCGCATAGTCTTGAAACACGATCCCGATGTTACGTTTGTGTGGCGCGATCGAATGAAGTGATCGGCCGCGCCGCAAGATATCTCCCGTGGTTGGCTGCTCAAACCCGGCGAGCATCATGAGCGTGGTGCTTTTTCCTGACCCGGACGGGCCCAAGAGCGTCAAAAACTCGCCTTCCCTGACGTCAAGGCAAAGATCCTCAACCACCCATCGATCATGGTCATAGCTCTTGCTGACGGAGTTGAAAGAAATGAACGGCTGTCGGCTCATGGGAAAAGCTGGCAATCAGACGGAGAATAGGAACCGAATTGCGATTTCATGGACTCTCTCCCCAGAGCACACGAACTTTCACCTGTTCTGATATTTCACTATTACAAATCCAGACTCGAATCAATACTGAAATTTCAGAATCTTTTCTTCCTTCTATGAGCGTGCATGGCGATGCGTTCGTCAGGTCTCGGGGCTCCGCTGCACAAATCGACGGATTTGATTTATCTTGTGAATTCAGTTTGATAAATGGGTGACATGAGCAGACAGATACCCCGACCTACGAGCCCAACAACTGAGCAACCTGCAATGAAGCGTTCAAGGGCCGCGGCTCGCTGACGATCTGGTTCGATCCTGCCATGACGCGGAGGCCGCGCCCACCGTCAAGCGTGATGTACCCCTTTGGGTTGTCCTGCCCCGACCGGCACTTTTGCTTGCACGATTCCTGACTTTGGTGCTAGCGGTCCGTTATCAGGCACAGCGGCTCGGGACACGGAGCTGCGCCGGCGGTTGCGGGATTCGGCCAACGAGTGCCGGTGGTTCGACTGGTTCAACAACCGCCGGCTGCTCGAGCCCATCGGCAACATCCCGCCGGTCGAAGCCGAGGAACGCTACTACGCCATGCTGGAAGAACTACCCACGGCGGCGTGACTCAAACCAAATCGCCTCCGGAAAACCCGGGGCGTGTGTGGATGCCCCCGGTTTGGCAAGCTAAATCTTTGATCTTTCGGCGGGGTCTTCGATCGGACGTGTGTCAGGCCTCTCAGCGTGGCCTTGGATGACACCACGGGCCGGTATGCTGTTCGGAAGGCTGGGTTCACATCGGTTCATAGAGCTGCATGCGCTCGAGCCCCGGGACTGAATTTCCCCGCCTTGAACTTCGAAGTCCGTGTCGCCTACTCCTCGTCGATCGCTCACCCCGGCCTTGCGGCCATGCCGTGCCGTCACCCTTTCCGGGCTTGGGTCACGCCATTCTGTAATCCTGTTCTTTTGTCGTCAGCGCCCAAATCATCCGGGCCATCTTGTTCGCCAGCGCGACTGCCGCGACCATCTTCGGCTTGCGCATCACGAGCGCGGCCAGCCAACGGTTCGCGCTGCCCCCCTTGCGGACGACCCAGCGGATCACACTCATGGCGCCGACGATCAGCAGGCGGCGGATATCGGTCTGCCCCATCTTGCTGACAGAGCCCAATCTGGTTTTGCCGCCCGTTGATCTCTGGCGCGGCACCAGGCCGAGCCAGGCGGCAAAATTGCGCCCGCTGTCGAACGTGTCGAGATCCGGTGCGAATGCCGCGACGGCGCCGGCAGTAACTGGTCCGATCCTGGGGATGGTGCACAACCGACGGAGCTGCGTATCTGTCCTCGATGCGGCCTCGAGTTCCTCCGCCAGTCGTCCGATCACCTCTGTCAGCCTCGCGATCTGCTCGACGTAGATCGCGCCCATCTCCCGGACAGGGCCTGGCACATCGCTGGCTGGATCTGCCAGCGCGTTCTCTAGGACCTTCAGGCTCGCAGGCCCCTTCGGCGCCACCAGTCCGAACTCGGCCAGATGCCCGCGGAGGGCGTTGATGAGTTGCGTGCGTTGCCGGACCAGGCATTGATGGGTCCGAAACGCCACTGCGCGACCCTGTGTGTCGGCACTCTTGACCGCCACGAACCGCATGGTCGGGCGGAGGGCTGCCTCCGCGATGGCCTCAGCATCCGCCCGGTCATTCTTTTGGCGCTTTACGAACGGCTTCACATACACAGCAGGGACCAGACGCACTTCGTGACCGTGGGATTGCGCCATGCGGCCCCAGTGATGCGACGTGGCGCAGGCCTCCATGGCCACTACGCAGGCTGGTTGCTCCGCCAATAGCGCTGCCAATCTGGTCCGTGACATCACGCGGTTGTATAGAACCGCCCCATCCGCTGCGACCGCACAGACCTGAAAGCTGCCCTTCGCCAGGTCAATCGCCAGCATGCTGATCTTCGTCGTCACAATTGCGCCTTCCGCTCGGTTCCAATCAAACCATCATGGCACACAAGATGCCGTCGGGTGGGGGCATCCACCGCATCAGTTCACCGTGAAGCGTGTCGAGGCGGATGCGCCAGCGCAGCGAGCCTGCAGCGGTCTCGAAGCATCGCGACAGCACGACCGATACCGTGAATTCGCCGTTGACGGTCAGAATCTCGGTCCGGGGATCCTGAACGGCGCTGCCACCGGCGTTCTCGATCCCAGCGATGACACCCGCCACGATCTGCGGATGTGCCTCGCGGAGCTTGCGGTTGATCTTGATGTATCGGTAGTCCCGGTCGGGCTGATAGCCGACCATCTCATAGGCGCGCAGCAGGCTGCCGAACCGGGATCGGAACGCGCTCGATGACGGCGTGTCCTCGTGCTCGTCGATGACCAACCCGGAAAGGAAGCCCTTGCTCGCAAGCAGTGCCCGAAGTGCGTCCAGCAGGTCCTGGTCGGAAAGATGACGGCTGCGCGCATCGACGATTTCCCGGGCGCGCAGGAACAGTGCCTCATCGACGATGGCCGGATAGGCGCCCTCGGCGCGGATCCACATCTCGCGCGGGTTCACCACCCGGCGCTGCTTCAGCTTGAAGGAAATCTTGTTGAAGACGTTGTTGCCGATGTATTTCTCGTTGGTCAGCACCTGATGGACCGTCGCCCGCGTCCATGGCCGGTCGAGATCGGTGCGCAGTCCGTCGGCGTTCAGGGCATCCGCGATCTCGCGCTCGGATCGGCCGTCCTCGACGAACATGCGATACATGCGCCGGACGACGTCCTGTTCGTCCTCGGGGCCGGGAACGAGAATGACCCTGTCGGTCTGAAGGCTCTTCTGCTCGCCGCGGGACAGTTCGCCCTTGGGGTTTCCGTGTTCGTCGATCAGCACCCGGCGCAACCCGTATCCGGGCGCGCCGCCCTGGCGAAAACCGAGTTCGACCAGGCGACACTGGCCCGCGAAGACCTTTACCGAGAGCTCGCGGCTGCCGCGCGACAAACAGGATGAGCATAGGCGAGGTCGTCGAGGATCAGCAGGTCGAACTTGTCGAGCTTCGCGATGGCGGCCTCGAGCTGCAGTTCCCTGCGGGCAACCTGCAGCTTCTGGACGAGGTCGGTGGTCCTTGTGAAGAGGACGCGCCAGCCGTTCTCGATGAGCGCCAGGCCGATCGCAGCCGCGAGGTGGCTCTTGCCGCCGCCGGGCGGACCGAACATGAGCACATTGGCGCCCTTGGCCAGCCAGCTGTCGCCTGCGGCCATGGCGGAGACCTGGGCCTTCGAGATCATGGGCACGGCTTCGAAGGCGAAGCTGTCGAGGGTCTTTCCGGGCGGCAGATGGGCCTCGGCCAGATGTCGCGCGATCCTGCGATGCGCACGCTCGGCCAGTTCATGCTCGGCGATCGCGGCAAGGAAGCGGGCGGCAGGCCAGCCCTCCCGATCCGCCTGTTCGGCGAAGCGGGGCCAGAGGGTCTTGATCGTCGGCAGCCTCAACTCGTTGAGCATGATGCCGAGGCGCGCGCCGTCGACGGTGTGGGATGCAGGTTTCATGCGCGGGCCTCCGCCAACTCCGGGGCACGGATCAGCGCCTCGTAGCTGCTGAGCCGGGGCGAGGTCACCGTGATGACCGGCAGCTGTTCGGGATCGGGCGAGAACCGTGCGCGCAGGATGGACAGGTCGGGCAAACCACCGTCTTGCAGGACGCGGCCGATCTCGGCGGCCAGTTCGGCCTCGCAGCCGCGATCATGGGCCAGGGCCAGAAGCTCGACAGTGATCCTGCAGGCCTGCCGGGCGGGCAACGCCTCATTGAGCGCCTCCCAGGCCCGGCGATATTCCGGTCGAGGGAAGAGCTTGTCGCGATAGACCAGGCCCGCCAGAGCCATCGGCTTCTTGCGCAGGGAATGGATGACGTGATGATAGTTCACCACCTGATCGTGCTTGCCATTGGCCTGCGCACGCCCGCGCGGCAGGGTCAGAAGATGCGTTCCGCCGGTGAAGACTTCCAGCCGGTCATCGAACAAGCGCACCCGCAGCCGATGCCCGATCAGGCGCGAGGGCACGGTGTAGAACACCTTGCGCAGGGTGAAGCCGCCGGTGCCGGTCACCGTGACGATCACCTCCTCGAAGTCGGTGGTGCGCCGTGTCGGAAGCACCTGCAGATGGGCACGCTCGGCCGCGATCCCCTTACCTCTGGCCGCATTCCTGCGCCCGACAATCTCGTCGATGAAGGCGCGATAGTGATCTAGGTGATCGAAGTCGGCGCTGCCGCGCATCAGCAGTGCGTCCCGGACAGCGGCCTTGAGATGGCCATGGGCGCTTTCGATCGCCCCGTTCTCATGTGCCACGCCCTTGTTGTTGCGCGTCGGCACCATGCGGTACTGGGTGCACAGCGCTTCGTAGCGCGTGGTCAGGTCCGTCCGGGCATCGGCGTCAAGGTTGCGGAACGCGGCCGAAAGGCTGTCGGTGCGGTGACAGGCGGGGGCGCCGCCCGCCGACCACAGCGCGTTCTGCAACCCCTCGGCCAAAGCCACGAAGCTCTCGCCGCCCAGGATGACATGGGCATGTTCGAACCCCGACCACGGCAGCCGGAAATGGTAAAGCAGGTGATCGAGCAGCTGCCCGGTGATCGTCACGCCGAGTGCGCCCATGTCGGTGAAGTCCGACAGGCCGAGCCGCCCAGGTTCGTGGACCTGTCGGAACATGACCTCCCGATCCTCGCCGTGGAGAGCTCGCCAGGCCCGGATCCGGCGCTCCAGCGTGCGGCGAATGCCCGGTTGAAGTTCGGGATGGCGGCGCAGCATCTCCTCGTAAATGGCAACCGGCCGCAACCCGGGGGCCGACTGCAACATCGGCACCACCTCGGCCTCGAAAATATGCTCCAGCGGGTCGGGGCGGCGGCGACCGCGGGCTCCCTTCTTCTGCGACGGCAGGCGCGGGTCGTTTACGATCCGATAGCCCGTCGACCGGCTCAGCCCCGCCTTCGCGGCGGCGGTCTCAATGGGATGGTCTTGTCTCAGCTTCATGAAAAGCCTCGTCTGATGATCGGTTACATGGCGACCCGGCACAAAGGTGGTTCTCCAGTCCTGAAAACCACCAACGTAGCGAGCCGACCGCGATCACAGACCCCGGGAAATCGGGCAGATCGGCGGGAGCGCGCCTCCGGTCGGGCTACGCCCTCCCTCCGCCGCGCTCCCGCCGATCCGTCTCATCCTGTTTGTCGCGCGGCACGTCAGCCGAGCCCAACCTTGCTGGCATCGGTTTTAGCCTGCTCAACCAGTGCCGCCATGCAAGAATGACTGACAGTAACCCCGGTCAGTCCCCGCTTCCGCCGGTCACGATACAGCGCACCCCCAACGGCCCGAGCCGCGATCAGCAGCCGCGAAACCTTGACCCTGTTCGCACGAGCGACGGTCTGGATGGGGGTGCGAATTGCCTGTCCACCTGATGGCGACTTGCCTGCGCTGCACCAGTCATCGAGAAAGGATTCGAGCGTCGCTGCCGAAAACCCGACCATCCTGTCGTTGAAGCGGTAATCGGGGACCAGCAGCCCGTCGCCGATCAGCCCCCGCACCACATCGACGCTGACGCCAAGATGGCGCGCGGCATCCTGGGCGTTGAGCAGGTCCTTCAGCTTTGGTGCAAGATCGGCGATCAGGTCGGGATCGACCTCGGAACTGGCCCCGATCCCGACCCTGAGGCCGTATTGGGCCTTCAGCACCTGCACGGTGATCTTCAGCCCGATTCCGTGACGGTTGCAGAGCGAACGCAGGGTCTTGGGCTCGACCCCGCGTGTGCGGATGCCGAAAACCTTCTCCTGACCCGTGAAACGGAAGGTTTCCCCAACATATGCTGCCAGCACCGCACAGATGGGCCTGTAAGCGGGCTGATCCTTTCGGAAATAGAACTCGTTGAACGCACGGCCAAAGGCGTTGTGGTAATCGTTGCCCCGCCGGCCATGACCGATATGCGTGCGCAGGAAATCCTTGATCGCCGCCGGTCCTTCGATCAGCACCTCGGCCCCGAGATCCCCATGCTCGCGACGCTCATCGGCAGATATGCCTTTCCAGTCGCCTTGGGGACCGCGCATGGCCATGGCACCGAAGACCTCGGCGGTATGGATGGCGACATCGAGCTGAACATCGTCGATCCAGCGCCTGGAGTGCACACCGTCCAACCTCTCAGTGATATAGTGCTCCAGCGCGGTCGGTCGACCTGGTTGCCAGGGCGCCGCCCGAGCTGCGACCAGCTTTGGAATCAAAGGCGACAGGTCCTGCTGCATCCGTGCCGCCTTGCGGGGCAGGACCGTCATGAGACGGAGACCGTGCTCGGCACAGACATGGTTCGCGTCGATCAGCCAATCCGTCCGGCCCAGGCAGGCAGATCGAAGATCGCCATCGGCCAATCCCCCCAGACAGGCCGGGCAGAACCGATAACGATCCGGGGCGCACTGAACCTTGTTGCTTGGATCGGCGCCGAGTTGCAGACGCCGCGGATTGCTGGCGTCCAGGGCGCCACGAACAAGCGCCTGCGGATCACAGCCCGTATATCTGGCAAGGTTCTCGACGCTGTGCCTGTCGCCCATCAGCAGGGCTCGAAGGTCCAGATCGAAGAGGTGGACCAATGCCGCCAGGGATGACAGCCCGGACAGCCGGGCAATGCGGTATCCGTAGGAGGCGATGGTCTCACGGGCATGCGGGGCGGGAAAGATCATCTTACCGCCTCCCCCTTGGTTTTCGCGACCGCCCCTTCGAACCCGTCGGAGGATCGGGCTCAAGCGGTGATCGCCCTGTATTCAGGCTCCGGAAATCCGGCACGAGGAATGGGTTCCGCCCCGCGACATCCCCGGTGCGTTCGGTATAGAACCGTGCGAAATCCCTGATGCCCAACGCCAGATGTCCGTCCGCCAGGGCGCGGGTGATCGCGCCGATGATCAGTTCGACCACGATTCCGAACTGTTCGCGCCCGGCATGGAGAAGCCGGGGCACGAACTCCACATCCGCCAGATCCGGCGCCAGCGGCAGATCCGCAAGCCCGGCGTAGCGGGCGACCAGTTCTGCAACATCGTCGCAGGCATCGAACTCGGTCACCGGAAGAAAGCGGGTGATGAAGAAGCGGCGGGACAGTTGTGGATCCTGGGTCAGCAGATCATGCAGTTCCGGTGTCCCGCTGACGACCAGGTTGGTCGGCCAGTCCGGGATCTGCATGAGGCTCTTCAGGGCATTGATCACGCCCGCCTTCTCGACCTCCGAGCCTCGGCCACCCAATTCCTGGCCTTCATCGAGGTGGATCAGCCAGCATTTCCGCAGGTGCAGGTGAAAATTGACCAGCTCCCACATGCGCGACGCCGTGGTGTTGCTCTGGATCTGGAAAGCCAGGGCATGCAGGATCGCGCGTGCGAGGTCTTTCTGGGTGGCAGGCGTCGGCACCCGAATGGAGATCCAGCGGAACTCGCCAGATTCGGCGTCCGCAGCATCAATCCGGCGCAGGATCCGCTGGATGGCAGTGGTCTTGCCGCTGCCGGATTCCCCGATGACCGCGATCCCGCGTCCCTCGGCAGACTGTCCAAGATCCAGTTCGGCCTGGCGTTTGTCCATGATCTCGCGGAAAAGCCGCCGCACGGTTTCGTAGCCCGGATGGGCCACGAAATGCTTGCGCAGGGACACGGCGATCCGCGCGACCTGATCGGGCGCCGTGTGATGCTCATTCGTCATCTTCGAACCTCCAGCCCTTGCGCGATGGCGGGGTGTCATCCGCAGGAGGGTCCTCCGGTGCGGGTGGCACCTCAGCATCATCTGCCTCGCTGCCCCCGACCTCAAACCCGCCCTGCAGCCAATCCGAGCCGGCCTGGGCCTGACCGACCGACGCAGCGGGCAGCAGGTGCAGGCCAAGACCGAGTGTCTGTTCCGCCCTGTCGATCTCCTCGGCGGTGAACGTCATCCGCCCAAGCTGCGCGGCGTTGGCCGCCTCGATGGAAAGCAAATCGAGCCGGCGCAGCCCGTCATGGAAGATTTCGGCGGAGATTGCCGCGCGTTCGCGGTTGTGATCCATGACGGTCCTGGCGAAGGCCGACCACTGGTAGAAGGAAACGCCCGAAAGCGCCCCGGACAGGTCATGGGCGGGATACCAGATTCCGCCGACCTCGACCGCGACCCAGCCAAGGTCAAGTGGATCGAACCGCAGCCGGGCCTTGTGCTGATGGCTGTGCTTGCGGGCATCGCGCAGCTGTTCGCAGGCGAAGTCCGCGCCGAACACCCGCACGCCGCGACCGGAAATGCTGCGTTCCAGCTCAATGCCGAAGATCGCCCGGCGATCCATCGCATCGACCGGGGCCGGAAGGCCATATTTGGCCACCAGCCGGTCCCAGCAATCGGCAGGGGTCTCACCCTGAAGCCCGGCGTGAGGGCGCTGGTGATAGACGTCCACGATATAGGTCACGAGCGCCGCCAGCAGGTCCTGATCGGTAAGAGAGGCTTCGGCTTCGGCATCATAATCGCCCCGCTGCTCGGGGTTCGAGAATGTCCGCCCCCGGAATCGACTGACGAAATGCGTTGCAAAGGTCCCGAACAGGCGTTCGATGCGAGACCGGAGCTTGGCCACACCGCCGGGTGGATTGACCAGACGGGCAAGCAACCCGGCGCAGGTGATCTTGAAATCATCGCTGACGAAGGCTGAGCCCATGTCGGCTGCGACGGTCTCGGGCCGCCCACCCTGGTGCCAACCGTGACGACAGCTAAGGCCGACCGCGATAGCCGTCTTGTCAATCGTGACCGTTTCCATCGTGCGGATGGCCGCTTCGGCACTGGTCGATCTGGACAGGGTGAGACCGACGACGCAACGCGTGGCACAGTCGATGGCGACGCAGATGACAAGGCGGATCACCTCGAGGGCCGCGATCTGCTGCGTCGTCAGCCGGTCGAGAAGACCGGCATTGGAAACCCATGCCATGAGGTCGACATCCCATTCGTCGATCTCGACCCGTTCCATGGGCCGCAGGACCTGCACGCCATATTCGATGATCGCGAATTTCTTGTTGGCGGCATCGACACCCCACCGTTGCAGGTAGGTCTCGTAGGGGTCCATCCGCTTGATCGCGCGATAGACGGTGGAGCGGGATGGCGGCCGGAGTTCGGGCAACCCCCGCTCAGCACGGTCGCGGTTGAAATCCGCGTAGAAGTTGGTCGCGCGCTCGTGGATCTGATCGATGGTCTGGCGCAGCGGCGAGGCGTATTCCGCGATCAGCGCATCAAATGCCGCAAGCTCGCCGGGCAGCATCTGGCCTCTGCCTCCGCATCGATGCGTCTGAGGCACCAGAGCCATGATGCTGAAGCCGCTTCTTTCGTAGGCGCGTGTCCAGGTCAGCAACGTCTTGGCGCAAGGCGGCGTTCGAGAGGTTTCCATACGCCCCGCGCGCTTGAACCGTTTGCGAAAGCGCTTGCGCATATGACTTTCTACGGCAGCGATAACTGCTGGCAGAATGATGTTGACCGAGGCCTCGTTTCGCCTGGCCAGCCCGGCCTTGATGCAGCGCAGCAACTCCTCGACGAACAATAGTCGCCACAGCGCGGTCTCTTGCTTGCCCTCGGGAAGATCTCGAAAATATTCGGGGAGTCCGTCAAGGTTGCGCTCCGCGGCTGTGCGTGCCGCCCCCTGCGGAATGTAGCGAAACCGCGGGCTGCGAAGCAGTTCCTCCAGCTCGCCATGGCTGATGCTGCGTGCAGGGTGCGGTGGCGCTGTTCCGATCAGCACGATTCCTTCGGGCTCATGCGATGCAAGCCGATATTCCACGCCATCAAGGATGACGAGATCGAGGAGATTGATGTTGAAGTGTTTCACGGCGTCCTCTCAGGCCAGGATCATATGGGTAAAGGCTGGAATCATCGGCGCGCCGAGTTCCCTGGCGCGCTCGATCAGGCGCGTCGTCGGGGCGTGCGGCACGACCTCTGGCCGGGGAATATCCGCATCGGTGAACAGCAAGATCCGTGTCGCGAAGGATCTGGGCAGTTGCGAGGCAATGAGCCTCAACGTGTCCTCGAAGCGGTATTTGCGGACGCGGGCCAGCGGCCGTACGGCGACGGCAAGCGCACTACCGTCGGCCAGGTGGGCGCGAAAGTCGAAGTGATGGACGGCGGGCCTGCCCCGTGCGTCGCGGTACTGTATGACGGGCGGCTGCGCCTGAACTTCGCGAATCTCGGGGTCCGCAATCAGCTGGTCCCAGCAATGGGCTTCCAGCCCGGATTCGAGCCGACTGATGACGGGCTGGGGCAGGAATGATCGCACATCGACGACCTGCACGCGGGCGCTCGCTTTCGAGCGCGCCGGAATGGTCCGGCTGGCGGGTGCCAGCACGGGAAAGCGGAAGAAGGGGTTCATGTCACATCCCTGGCAATAGTTTGACAGATGACCGCCCGCGAGAACGGGCGATCATGGCGGATGCAGGCACAGCGCAGCCATCGACCGAAGCGGATGGCGCCGGTCATTGACTTTGCGTGCGAGGTTTGGGATGCTTGGTTCACCGGGTGCGTTAGATTCGGTAAACCTAAGCAGGGCTCTGAAAGTTGGCGCTTTCGGAGCCTTTCGCTTTTTAGCTCTTCATGGTGCCCTCCTGTTCGTAGCGATCAGGCCAGATATTTTCGGGGGTGGTATCAAGCTTTTCGGCTATCGCACGCTGGATTCTCTGAGACCGTCTAAGCCCTTGCGACACAAGGCTTACCGAGGCAGGAGTTTTACCCAGTTCGCGAGCGATGTCGCTGAAGCTGGTTCCGGCCAGCCGCAAGCGTGCCCGGATCATCTCGTGGCAAAATTCATCGTCCATCCCTGCACCTATACCGTGTCAGTGAGTGACCAGCACATCTAGCCCAACCGGATTATGGCAGAGAACGAATCATTTTCCTAGCTAAAAAACTTGCTAGCGCATTGATTTCCTGATCTAATTTTTTACAGATTGTTTTTTGTTAGAACGGGGAAGCCCAGTCGCACGCTTAGCTTGACGGCTTGCGCTCTGTATTAAGTGCGGTTGTCAGGACATCGACGATCAACTGCTCAACTTCGTTCAGCCGCATCTGGCGTTCGTAAGCTAGGCGCTCGACGAGCGTGGCAATGGCCGGGTCGCGCGGCCCGTACAGTGCCCAGTCCCGGATCAGGGCCGCATCAGGATGTGGGTGTGCAGATGTGATGGCCATAGCCCTTTAATACCCGATGTGGGCGCGTGGGTCGAGAACAAGCGCTTCTGCGTTGCCATTGCCTTCGAGGTAACAAAGCGCGAAGACAGCAACCAAATGGCGCCAAATCATGCAGCCGAGCCAAAGCTAGCACCTTCATCGCTGCCGCCGTTTCCCTCACAACCTCGCAGCAGCCACGATTCCGGCGACCTCAGTGCTGGCCCCTTTCGCTGAACTCAGCCTCGACCGCACCGATAAGCTCCACCATGGAAAGCCCCAGACCTTGGCACAGGCCATGAATGGTCGCCAAGCTGGGTTGATGTCGGCGGCTTTCCAGAAGTGAGACATATCGCATGCTGACCCCGGCCCTATGCGCAAGCTCCTCCTGGGACAGGCCAGCCGCAGTCCGCTGCTTACGCAGGATTTTTGCAAAGGCTTCCAGAAGGGCGTCGTCTGCGTCGGGCATGCCGGATGCAGACGTCCAGACAGGACTTGATTCTATGAAGTATTCTATGAATTATGAAGAAAACAGTGAATTTATGGAGAAGCCCTTTGCTGCCGCCCCATCGCATCCCTGCCATCGCGCTGCTCACGTTCCTTGCCGCCGCCGCTGCCGGCGCACAGTCCCTCCCGCAACAGCCCGGATATGACGCATTCCAGCATGCTGTCGTCGTTGAACCGCGCCCATATGAATTTGAGATCCTTGGCGTGAAACCCGGCATGCCGATCGATGAGGCCGTGCGTCTGATCGAGGAACATCTTGGCAAGGAACTGTCGCCACTGGATGGCACGCTGCAGATCAGCAGTCCGGATGGGCGCACATTCCGTACGGAACTGCGCTTAGGCTATGAAACACCGGGTATCACCTTCTTCCTGCACAATCAGGATGATCAGCCCTTTGACAGCCTGAAACTTGACGTCTCGACGCCGGCATCAGGTTCCGTGGTCACTGTCGTGCGCAGAGAGGTCAGGCTGAGCGCCAGCGATGGTCCTGACGGTGCCAGCCTGCTCGCCCAGCTGGAGGACCTGTATGGCGAGCCCTCCGAGACCAAGGTATCCCCAGGTACGAACTCCTGGCTCTGGGCAACAGATATGGATTACAGCGACATCGCCTTTGTCGGTGGCGGTCCGGAACCACGCTATGCCTGTGTTCGCGGCCTGCCGGACAATGGGCGATACAGCTACGAGGCGCCGTTTCTGACTGGGGGACCAAACAATTGTGGCGCGACATTCGGTGTCAGTCATCGCACAAGCGCTACCACGGTCACGCTCAATTTCCGGCTGACGGATTATAAGCTGGTCGATCAGGATCGGGCAGCCGCAAACTCTCAGGTGGACGAGAAACTGACTGCGACAGCGGCACCTTCGGATATGAAGCTGTGAGGAGGACGATCCGGATGGACGGAGGCGATGTTTTCACCGAACCTAGCGACGAGCAACTAGCGGCCCACGATGCGGAAAACCTTCAAAGCATGCTAACCTATCTTCGCGACAATCCCACTGACGATGCCGAATGTGTTCTAGAGGTCAAGGTCTCGATGTCAGCATTAGCGAAGATGCAGCTGCGCAGTATACAGGAGAAGATTTCGCTACAGGCCGTACTGAGAGAATCGCTCCGTCGGGATGGCTTGAGTTGATAGAGCCTACTTCGGGCTCTTACTCCCACAGTGGTGGTACGCCTGTAATAATCTGTCCGAATACGTTCTCACGATGCCAGCGCAGGTTCTCGGGATGAGGATGATTATGTGGGTCGGCGGGTTTCAACAGTTTACCGCCCGGCCTTATGAGGCGGTTGATTTCGGCCGCGAGCGAGAGGGTGTGGACCTGAGCAAGGTGGAGTTGACGCACCACAAGCTGACAGCGAAGGACAAGGCGGACCTGACTTTGGGCAGCGCGGCTGAAAAGCTGAAGCCCATGAGCGAATCCGGCTCGGCGGAAGTGCAAGACAAGGAAAAGGCTCTGCTGTCCGAGATCCTTGCCAGGATGAACGATCTGTTCATCGGCGTGACGGACAACGACCAGCTTTCTTATGCCATGGCGATCAAGGGCAAGCTGGTGGAGAACGAAACGCTTTCCCAGCAGGCTGGCAGCAACCAGAAGGAGCAGTTCGACAACTCGCCGTTGCTGAAAGCGGCAATCATGGATGCTGTCATCGACGCCCTGGACGCACATTCGGCCATGAGCCGACAGGCACTAGAATCTCCGACGATTCAGGCCGGGCTGAAAGCGGCACTGATGGGGCCAGGGCGGCTGTATGAAGCCCTGCGGGAACGGGCCGCGTGACATGGTTAGAGGAGAAGATCGGCCCATTCCTGACGTTTGCTCTCGGCGATTGGTGCAGGGAATCTGCTGCAAAAGCGGCCATTCGACACTAGGCGCAGCATCTCGCTCCGCCGAATGTCCGAGAACTGGTAGTTTACTCGCTTGGTGGGAGGCAAACGATGCATCAGCGCTGGAATGATGGGCGGGCATCCTTGCTGAAGCTAGGGTGCATCGCTTAGCTACTCGGAAACGAACGAGTGACCTTGGGCAGGCGGACCCCTCGATCATGCGGTTGCCAAATCACTTCGTTTCGCGGCATAGTGCTGAACAAAAATAGAACTCGAAGGCGACAGGCATGAGGTCATGAGTGGGCCATACGATCCGAGGGCAATCGCGAACCTCATGCTGGACGAGGCGGATCGGCGCGGCTGGAAAATCACGAACCTTGCCCTCCAGAAGCTGCTCTACTTCGCTCACGGCATACACCTAACCAAGACGAAGCGCCCGCTCGTGTCGGGCTACTTCGAGGCGTGGCAGTACGGCCCCGTGCATCCAGCCGTCTATCGGGCGTTCAAGCCGTCAGGCTCCGCACCCATCATCAACCGGGCGGCCGCGAAAGACCCGCTCACAGGCAAGACGCGTGATCTGCCAAAGCCGACGGACCTTGAAGTCATCGACCTCGTGTCCGACGTGATGAGATCATACGGGCACCTCCCGCCTGGACGGCTGGTCGATCTGTCCCACGCGAAGGACTCGCCGTGGTCGGTGGTCGTGGACAAAGCACGAACAGATGTTGCTTTTGGGATGCGGATACCGGATGATGTGATCATCGCCCGATTCCGCCACCATAAGGTGTCGGTCGGCACAAGTCCTCGTGCAGGAGAACCGCCTAGTGACGACGCGCCTTTTGCCTGACATTGACCTTGCGCGCATCGCGCCCCAACGCGATGACATGAAACGCAAGAGCTTGGAGCAGATGAAGGGCGGTTTCTCGACCTTCTCCTACAAGCCGGTGCGCGCTTGCTTCTCTGACATCTTCAACATCCAGCCCGACTTGGACCTAGGGTCAGCCGATCCGACGCCTTGGACTGTGATTGAGTCCGAGTTGCGGAAGCGCAGCAAGTCGGACGAGGAATTCAACTACAACCGGCGCGTTGCCCTTGGCCTGCACGACTTTGCGACTTCTGGTCGGGTCTTCGGGCGACGGCAGGAGTTCTTCCCGCTGTCGATGGGCATGGGGCAGAAAGTCACATTCTGGCTGCCGATGATTCTCGCCATCGATGAGCAGGCAAGCGCCCTGTTTATCGAACCGCGCCGCACCAGAGGCTTAACCGCCGAAGGCCGCAGGTTCGCGTTATCGATGATGCATGAGCGCATCCGGGCCGCTGACGAGGACTTTGCCGACGTTCGATTGACCATCGTGCAGTTTAGCGACCCGTCTGATGATCGGCGCGCGGTCAGGCTCCACACGGACGAGGGCGTTGAACTCTACTCCCGCGAGGATTTGGAGCAGATGGTGGCTTCGACCTATGAGATGTGGCGCGATGTGCTGGAAGAGCGCGAGAATAAGGCGCGGGGAAAGGCGACTGGTACTGGCCCGCTGATCTGAGGCATCATTTCAGTGCCAACCCGATCAGTCGGCTAGCGCCTTAGGCCTCGCGAGAATAGATTGAGCGTATTCTAGGCGACTTCGCATGAGTTATCGAGCAAACCGCTCGCTCGCAGTTATTCTTGACACAGTTGGATGTCCACCGGTCGCTCCGTAGACCGCGTGATCGAGCCAGTCCTTTTCTCCGTCGAGTACATCAGCATCAATTTCGCGCCACCAATAACGGTGCGTCGGATCCCATCGATATCCCCGGCTCTTGAGTAGATCTTTGGCATTGAAGGGAGCCCCAATGGCCGCAATGCGAAAGTTCGGACGATCGCAGCGTTCGAGAAGATGGGACATTATCGTGCGGCCGTCTCCCGCCACGCTGCCTAGAAGCGTTGCCAGGGCGTGAACATCCTGTTCGGCGCGATGTCCCTTAAAATACCACCCAGCTTGGAACAGCAGATGTCCAAGCGCGCGTCCGTCGAAGCCAAGAGTGAGCCAATCTAGTTGAGTGAGGCTGCATCCCCACGCTTGATGCTGAAGCGCTGGGAAGCGAACGTCGACGAACGGTCGATCAAAGGCCGCGTTGTGTGCAATAATGACGTCAGCTTCTCCGAGCTGCGCTACTATACTCTCGTCGTCAAAGGCACATCCCGCGAGGTCTGCGTCTGTAAGCCCAGTAAGCAGGGTCAGTCGTGGAGGCATCGACCGGCCCGGATCTTCGCGCCAAGAGCGGGGATGCTCCATCTCGATGATCCGGCCCCGCGCATCGACGCTCAGCCGTTCGATCGCAATTTCCACAAGCCGATCCGTGGTAGGGTCCAGCCCTGTCGTTTCCGTATCGATAATAGCGACAATCCGCATTTCGGTGGATCGAGGGGCGAGTTCATCCACTTGTCCGGCAAAACTTAGTTCGCGCAAGACCCGATACCCAGGAATCTGCGATAGCCGGTGAGCGAGATACTCTCCCAAATCCGTGGAACTGGCGCGAGAATTGAAGAGATGGGGAAACTTCATCAGACGAGCCTCGCCAGCTTCTCGAGCAGCGCCACCGAGAACTGGTAGCCGGGCGGCAGGCTTTTGAACTCCTTGATGCCATCCTTGAGCGGGTCACCTCCCTTCTGATGCAGTCCCAGCCTTTCGACGGGTAACTCGATAATCTGGGCGGTGGCAAGCCCAGGTCCAGCATGCTGATAGATCGTTCGGCGCTCGGATAGACGGTAAGGAGATACGGCGAGTGAACCACCGAAATGCCCGCAATTGCAAATGATCACATTACAGAACACCATGCGTGCGACCGCTTCAGCGACGTGGCGAAAAGACGTCGCATCTTTATTGAGCGCTAAGATGAAGAGGTGCTGCACCTTTCCACGATACATCGCGATCCGCTCGAGATCGAGGAAGTCGTAGCAGACCATCACGCCGAACGCGCCAATTTCGTCCCCATCGAACAGCCACACTGACGGATCGCGCTTAAATTCACACGAGATACTTTTGAGCTTCTTGTCTTCCTCCGGTGCCGCATAGGTTTTGCCGATGCGCCGTGTTGTCGCCTTGGCCCCCATCTTCCGATTGCGCCACCTCTTAGGAACAATGAGCAGTGCCTCATTGTGAACCTCGCCAGGCTTACCTCCGACGCGATAATCGAGCCCGGCAATCACAATCGACTGCATCTTCCCGGCCATTCTACGTAGGGTCGCCTCATAGCCGGTGGGCACCGAGAGTTCTGGCAGCACTATGATGTCCGGTGGCGGTTGCTCTTGGTGGAAAGCCGCGAAGAATCCCCGGATCTCCGTGATAGCTCTTTCCTCCTCGCACGGCGACATCTTAGGGACGGCCGCCCAAGCAGCAGCGGGATCGAGGGAGGTCTGAATGATGCCAACCTTGAGAAAGGGGGTGAGCGTTGGGCTAGGTGGAGTTGTCATAGTCCGAGCTCTTCCTCGCTTGGCATGCCATCGATAAACGCGCCCATCTGTCGGAGTCGAACCGGAATAAGTTGTCGGGGTTTATGCTCTAGGACGGTCATCTGGCTCTTCTGCAATACGTCCTGTGCCTGCTTGATTTGCGCCAGCAGGGCGTCAGGGCTGTCGATAAGCTGATCGAACTCGGTGTCATCGGCTGACTGCCCCTTCGCATTACCGAACAACATGGGAAACTGTGTCAGCATCGAGGTCTCTCGACTTCGTGGGAGCAGACATGCCCGAAGGATAGAGATGGTGAAGGACGAGATCGTAAGCCGCTCGATATCGTGGGCTACGATTTCGATCAGGCTCCGCTCCTGGCCGCGGATGTTCCAGGCTGCCGGCAGGACGAAGCTCTGACGCAATATGCCCCAGAGAATCTGACCGAGCGCACGGAGGCGGCGTGGCCAAGCGCGGTCGTCGACCGATACCAGCACCTCATGATAGCGATAGTCCCTCATTCCGGGGGAATGGGCAACCCTGCTACGGCGTGTCAGGCTTTGCCAAGCCTCCCATGTGATCTTATCGCCCGCGTCGGTCGCCTCTGGCAGCGCCCTCCAATCGGCAGGTAGCCATTCGAATGGAATGCCTACGTCCTCAGGATGAAGCCTATCTAGATAATCTATGTCGGGCCCTTCGGGCTCGAAGATCGGCTCAAGGATCTGCCGAACGATCTCTAGCGCAGTCCATTCTGATCGGCGTGGATCACTGGAGTCCATCACCGCTGTCTTCTCGGTCCATTCCACAAGTGACAGCGTCGCTCGAGAGTTACCTACCCGCGCACGAACGTCGGCTATGACCGGGGCGATGTTCGGTAGCCCCGCAAAGCGATCAGGCTGCGTTCGTGCTGCGTCGAGCAGCCAGCCCTCGTCGTCACTCTTAAGAAGGAACGGATCCTCGGCCAAGCGCTTCCAGGCGGCAGGGGGCAAGAGCCGGGGATAGCGTCTCAGACCGTTCCAGTCCTCGGGGCGGCTAGGTTCATAACTCTTGGCGGCCGTCGCCCAGTAGACGGGCGGCTGCATGGGATGTGCGCCGGTGGTCGTGAACAGCCAGTGGAACCATACCCCCAGCGGCACTCCAGTCATTTCGAACAGCACGACGAAGCCAGGTGCTGCCGCCTTTTCGGGCCCTATCGCTCGGACCAGCATCTCATTCGAGAGCGTGGCGTCCGTCATCGCTATCTCAGTCGCCCCAAGCATTAGTGCGGCCTCGAATGCCCGACGCGCATTCCACTGGAACTGTTGCAATCGGACAGCTTCGCTTGCGCGGGGGACGAAAGCCTCGAGATCCGCGCGCACCAGATTCTCAAGAAAGGCTCGCGCCGCACCACGTTCGCGGTGGAGTAGGTCAGGCTGAGAGAGGGCAACGCTGGCAGTTAGGACATGTCGAGCGAGGACGTGTAACGCCATCGCTCCCAGATACGACTGCAGGAACTTGTGATCATCGTCGGTGTGGTCGTCCATCCAGCGACGCATGCGGTCAAAACCATTGTGTCCGGTCACCCGGCAGTAATCCAGCAAACGCGTGAAAAGCCTGACCTTGTCAGGATGGGTGGCAAAAGCCTCAAAGAGCAGCCCGAAATGACGCTTTACGAGTGCAGCCCAGTTTTCCTGCTCAGTTTTTTCGAGTTCAGCGATGCGGTCAAGAAATGGCTTGACCATAGCGGGTTCCAGATCTGCGGGTGCCTTGCCACGGGTGAGCGCCTTGAGCCGGCGATGTTCGAGCAGAAGCTCCTCGTTTGGACGAAACAAGGCGGGCGTGAGGTTGGCTATCCGCGCAGCGGCGAAGGCCATGCGAGTATCGCCGCGAATTTCGTTGTCAGGGATATTGGCGAGCAATAGCCATTCGAGTTGCTCAAGCCGCTGACTACGGCCAGCATCGGTCAGTAAGTCAAAATCGGTCGCTGCCAACATCGAAACCTGCGCTAAGGTCCGCGTCATAAGCTGGGTGGGCTTGCGACCATCAACAGACGCGGCAGCGATCGCGACGGATCGAAGCTCCGATAGTTTCTTAGGCTCGACTGTCTCGTCGGGGTGAAGCAGCCATTTTAATTCCGCCGGACTGTATTTCTCGCGCTCGATCTCTACACCGATGCCGTGTCGTGCGAGCAGATGGGCGTATTCGGTCATCCACTCTAGGAGCCGGTCGAAATCGTATGCGAGGAACTCATGGTCGTCGACGAAGCGAAAATGAGCAATGTTGCGGTGTTGCAGCAGCAGCTTCTCGACCTCACGATCGATTGGGAGCATGGCGACGTTCGCGAGGAAGCCACCGACGAACAAGCCTGTCGGGATGCCATCGAACGATCCGACGGGCGCAATAGGATCGACTTTGGCCTTGAGAGCTTGGTCGAGGCCTCCGTCGTCGACCTCAAACCGAAGCATTGCAGAGAGAAGTGCTGAGAGGCGGGGTTCGTCAGAAAACCCTTCTACCAGAGTATCGAAGCCTCGTTGGATCGCCGAAACCTGCACCGACGGGTAGAATTTACTCAGGTCCAGCGATGCAGCATAGAGCGTATTGTCGCCTGACGCTGGACGATTCCAGAACGTTGGGTGGAAGTAGGCAAGTTCGTCGCCCTGCTCGAGGGCCAAGCGTTCGCCGGCATCAAGATCGTCCTCCTCAATGCTTTTCCCGACCATCTTGCGAGCGGTGAGTGAGATGTGGCGCCGGAAGAGCGGCCAACTATGTTTGAAATGTCGGTAAAGATAACCTGCTGAGTGTCGATAGGGCCCAATATTTAGCTTGGAGTTTTGCCCTTCAGCGGTTTCCTCCTCATACCATGCAGCACGATACAGCCGATTTCCGTAGCTCCACGCCGGCATCCTCTGATCCAATTCCGGCCCCAGAACATTGACGAGAGCGATCCAAGCGACTTGATCGCGAACGGAAATCTCAAAGTATTGTCTTAGCCGTGGCTTTCCCTCCTTGTCCGGCTTTTTCGGTTGGGGAACCAACCTGATTGGTCTGTTTCTCCAGTTCCCTGTCTCGAAGTCGTGCCGAATAGCGGTCAGTTCGGCTTCGAGATTCAGCTCGAAGGCCGCAATCTCAGCCTGATCAAAAAGTCCGTCTGCCATACGATAGCAGCGTCGCGCCTTGCGCCATGCCCAGAGCAAGTTTTCTGGCATGAGGAGAAGATTGAACCAGGTCATGCTATGCCTCGCCGCGATCGGAGATAATCGTTCAGATCATTGACCTCTGGTGGCAACTGCTTGGTAACTACCGTAATACCGCGCGCAGCAAGCCGGTCGCTAAGCCTCTTGGCCAGACTACGCCCCGACCGATCAGCATCGGCGAATATCGCGACGTTACGGCCTATGAGGCGGTCGATTATATCAGTTCCAAGGTTGCGCATCGCGCCAAGAAGCCCAATCGGAAGCATGCCAAGTTCATGCGCCGAGAGCACGTCAGTGATCCCTTCACAGATAGTGATGGTCGACCCTGGCTTGGCGAGCGCATCAAGATTGTAGGGAGGCGGCAGGAGCTTCGCCGGGCAGAACCAACGATATTCCTTGCCGTCGTCCGCGCGACGAGCCTGGAGGTAGGTGACTGTGCCGTCCTGCAAGAAGGGAAAGAGTAGATAGTTCGACGGCAAGCAAAGTAGTGGCCCATAGCGCCCCTGCATGACAAGGCCCGCTTCCTCGAGACGCGGCATTCCGAAAGCCGATAGCGCGCGTCGAAACAAGCTGGTGCGATCACCAATCTGACCAACTCGGAAGTGTGCAATGGTCTCGGCGCTGAAAGCTCGTCGTTGGAGATAAGCTCTGCCGCTCGCGGAAAGCGGCGACTGATCGAGAATCCAACCGTAGACTTCGGGGGCCATGCCGTGAGACGAAGACTGCACCGGAACCGGCAAAGTTTGCTGGATGGTCGATGGTCGGCGTCTTGATCGGGGCTGGGCGCTGATGCTGTTGAGATAGTTATCATCCAGCCAGCGGCAGGCCGCCAAGAAGTCGAGATTGTCCATCGCCATGACGAGGTCGATTACACTTCCGGAACGCTGACAGCCGAAGCAGGAGAAGCCATTACTGATCGAACGCAGCGAGAAGGAAGGCCGTTGATCCGGGTGTCCAGGTAGTCGGCAACGTCCGGTTCCCCTCGGCGAGAGTGCGAAGCCGAGATCCGCTGCGACCGTGGCAATCGGGATCGCCTTGATCCGTTCGAGATCATACCTCTTTCGTGACAATCTCAGTCACCCCTGACGCTGAACGTCGAGCGGATTGACCACCCTACTAACGCTGTTGATGCTATTCGCCCTACCGATAGTTGTCGCCATGCTCCCCCCTGCACAATACAATCAACTGACTGGTCACCTTGCAAGCCAGTCGCCACATTGGCTCCTTAATTTTTACCGACAGCAGAAACCATGTCCGGTCTCCATCTCAGGAAGCCGATAAGCAGTCAGACTGCCAGGGGCTCTCTAAACCGGCCATTCGCGCACAATGCAGCGAACGGCCGCTTACCGCCCTTTTTGTCTCCGTCACTGGCAGTAACAGCGAAGGCGAGAACCGCTGCGATAGTTGAGGTCTCCGCGCTTCTCGCCTTCGCTGGCTCTGAGACCGGCACTTCTGGAGCTACTGGCGCCGAATGTCATGCAACCGGGTGCCGAAGTTGTACGCAACCGAGTGCCGAACCGAGTGAGAACCAGCACAGGCCACAATCAAACATCCAATGCAGCGTTCCTGACGACTCTGTTGCACAAATCGGCTGATGGTCGAGGTTCCCCCATCCCCGGACAGACTTATCCTACGGCCTCTGTGACGGGTATGCCGAGCGCGGTGTAGTCGTTCAGGACGGCTATGCGGATCTGGATCTCGGCAACCTGGCGATCAAAGTCTCGCGCCATGAGGCGCTGACCCAGCAGCTTTACACAATGCATCTTGCTCTCGACGCGGCTTCGGCGGTGATAGCCGCTCCAGTTTCGCCAGAGCGCCCGCCCAAGATATTTTGACGCCCGCAAGGCTTCGTTTCGTGCGCGCACTCCGGGCGTGTTCGGCTTCCATGGTTTTGCGTTCTTGCGGGGTGGGATGACGGCGGCAGCGCCTCGAAGCGCCATGCCGAACAAGGCCTTCATTGAAAGGCAGGTCTGGATGGCGGCGTCGCTGTAGGTTTGCTGACGGCCACGCCGACCTGTCGGCACGGCATCCCAGGTCGTGTCGGTGTCAAACCAGATCGTCAGCGAGCCGCGGCGCTTGAGCGCTTCATTGTAGGCCGGCCAGTTCCTGGTCTTGTAGGTCGGAGGTGTGGGTCTGCTCATGACGCCCAGCTACCATGCTGGATTCACGAAATGAATTCCCGCAGGGGTTTGCGCAACAGAGCCCATCAGCGGCATAATATTCATCAATCGCAATGGTTTGCGCTGGTGCGATGCGCCGAAGGAATACGGACCAGCCAAGACCCTCTACAACCGTTGGAAGTGCTGGAGCGACAACTGAGTCTTCACCCGGATCATGGTCGGCCTGGCCGCTGAGCGTGCCGTCCTGTGCCTAGTCTTCCCAATCCTCATCAAGGTTCATTCCACCAATGTCACCGGCCCCATAGAACGCTTGCCGGTGAAGGTGGATGTTAACCCGCGCCGCCACGTTCTTCTGCGGGGTATCGATGCCGATTTCTTCGTTGATTGTGGTCTGATAGATCATCTCTTCGCCCCAGATGTTAAGATTCCCATCCCAGATGTCGCTATTCTCAATCAGCTCTTCGGCGGCGGCTTTAAAGTCCCACTCTTCATCCTTATTCCGGACGATATACCAAGCGCCGTCCGTGGGGTAATCGATGCGGTCCAGCGGGCGGCTTGCGAAGCCACTCTCTTCACGCGGTCGGGTACTCCCCCAGTCACCATAGATGACTCGCGTACGGTTAGACCTGCGCGAGATTTGGTCGATTAGCTGACGGTTGCTGAATGGAACCGGCGTGATGCCGCTAAATGCAGAGAACATCTTCGGAATGGAAGTACATGAAAGCACCACAGGCACAGCCGCATCAATCTCTTGCAGGCTTTCGGCAATCACGCCCTCGAACCACACCGAAAGAGTCAATGGGTCCCGAGTCCAGCCTCCCTCTAGGATGATCGCGAAGTCAGCAGCACCCCCAGCCGCGAAGGCCGCAACGATTTCTTGGATGTTGCTGGGGAACCGATCCCGCACGATCCTCATGCAGTACGGACGCCCCAGCTCCTGAATGGCTTCGATTTGCCTTCTTAGGTCAGCTTCACTCTGTCCCCTAGACTGGATACAGGGCCACGCATTCTCATGCCGCCCCACAAACTCGACCCAGTTAGCGAAGGCGTTATCCGACTCCATCAACCGCGCCAATTCCTGCTGCGGTCCGCTCTCAAGGTTCGTAAACTGATAGTCCCGGTCTATGTCTAGGAAGTAGTTGCGATTGGGGAATGCCCGCTCAACGCGGTCAATAGCCCGGTCTAAGGTGAGGGAATTGGCCCAAGGGGCGAGAAGGATGCAGGGCGTCATCCTATCCTTTGTCGCCCCCGGCAAGAACTCAAGCCCGTTCATTTCGCTGGCGCGGATAGCCAAAGTTGGAACGTAGCTCTTATTCTCTAGGACCATGGTTCACTCACTCATGCTTCTGCGAAGGTCGACAACCGGATTTCCATGGCAGCTTTGGACACTTGGAACCGCGCCGCAAGGCTTTCTATCGTGGCCTCTGTGACTACGCCGCCAAATTCGTCACGAAGCACCTGTTCGACAAGCGCCATCGGCATAACAATGTCCGCCGCCAGACGATTGGCTTCATACTCAATGCGCTCCGGCTCCCCGGAGCGATACAGGACGTTATCCTTGATCCCGTCCGGCGAGCTGTCAATGACCGCCTTGTGCAGGAAGAAATGGGACAGCTCATGTGCGATGGTGAACCTCTGGCGCTCACGCGCCTCATGCCGGTTCACGCGAATGGTGTAGTTCCCATCTTCCTTCATGATTTGACCGGAAACACCAGTGCTCATGCTGGACACCTTGATAGAAACGCCCAGCTCCTTTGCGAGTTGCCCGAGCTTTACAGGGTATTCTGCAAGATACCGTTCAAGGATTTTCTTGGCAGGCCCTTCAATTCGATTGTACTCACGTGAAGTCATGGTTCTCCCTCCTAGCGGTTGCCTGTGTCGTCTGGATCAAAGTCTTCATCCAGTTCACCACGCGGCCCTTGCCCGAATGCGATTTCGTCAATGCGTGCCTTGATCGCGTCGTCCGACAGCTTCTCGTTGACCAGTTCGTTTACCCGCTCACTGGCGATCTTCCGGGCTTCAGCCTTGATCCCGCCAAAGGTGAAGAAGGTAACAACCCCGATCCCGATTGCGACCGCTGCCAACACAGCGGTAACCGCCGTCATCATCGCAGACATAAAGCCAAGATATGTGGGCATCGCGATTGCGGGTTCTTGCATAGTGCCGGGCAGCCCATCGACTGCGTCAACGACACCAAGCGACAAGAGCAGATAGCAGAGAACCGCACCACCTAAGAGGCAGGCCACATAACCTACTGCCTTCATAGCTCCGCTTTGACCTGTTCAGGCATTCTGTGCTCCACCTCATATTGTTCTTTTTTTGTTCCTGTCAAGAGGAACTTTCTGCATTGTGACAGTTCGAAGCTGATTTTGCTAGGGTTTGGATGAACTGCTCACTGCTCACCGCGTACGTTAAACGCAGCAACTTCGACCGGAAGCTCTCATGTTGCACTCCCAGCATCGCATCATTGCTTATGGCACCCGCGCGCTCATTGCACTGCTAGGAGTGGTTGCCATGTCTTAGGCTGCTCGGTCACTCGCTGCGATGCGCACGAGTGGCTGCTTCAGAGCGCGGCACTCAATGATGTGAGAGGTAGCAATGGGCCGTGACCGACAATCGCCTCTGGGGTTACACGGCAAAGTTGCACGCAGGCGGTCCGGCCCGGCGAACTCAGCCGCGAAGCTCTCGACCTCACCAGAGGGCCGCCTATTGAAACAAAAGGAAGACTCTCTGAAACGCCACAGTGCCAACATGGTCGGAGCGAGAGGATTCGAACCTCCGACCCCCTGCTCCCGAAGCAGGTGCGCTACCAGGCTGCGCTACGCTCCGACCGTGAGGGGGCAGGTAGCCCCTGGGGCGGCGGAATGCAAGGGGGAATCTTGCAGTTCCGGCGCAGAAAACCGCGTCATCGCCGCTCGCGCAGCAGGCGCTGCAACAGGCTCCAGCGCGGGGCGGTCACCGCCTCGCCGCCAAAGCGCGCCCGCGTCGCCGGGCGCAGGCGCGAGGCGCCCAACCGCTCGCGCATCAGGATGTAGAGGCCCGAAGCCATGATCAGCCCCGCGCCCAGCACCGTCGGCCCGTCCGGGCGCTCGCCGAACAGGAACCAGCCATAGCCAACCGCCCAAAGCATCTGCGAATACTGCATCGGCGCGACATTGGCCGCCTCGCCCGCCTGATAGGCCAGGATCAGCAGGAAGCCCGCCGCAAGGCCCAGGGCCGCAATCACGCCGGTCAGCGCCAGGTCGCCCAGCTCCATCGGGCGATAGGCGAAACCCAGCGAGGCGCCGGTCAGCAGGAAGTTTCCGATCATCGGCCACAGCAGCAGGATCACCGTCCGCTCGGACCGGCCCAGGCGCCGCACGGCGATGGCCGAAAGCGCGGTCGCCGTCGCCCCCATCAGCGCCGCCAGATGCCCCAGCCCCAGGGGCGTCACGCCGGGGCGCAGCACGATCAGCACGCCGCCAAGCCCGGCGCAGACCGCCAGCCAGCGGTGCAGCCCGACCTTTTCACCCAGCAGCGGCACCGACAGCACGGTCACGATCAGCGGCGCGGCGAAGAGGATGGAATAGACCTGCGCCAAGGGCAGCACGGAAAAGGCGTAAAAGCCGCCGACCCCCGAGGCGACGATGCAAAGCGAACGCAGCCCGACCCAGAACGGGTTGCGCGGCAGCAAGGTGCCATGCGTCGGGTCGCGCAAAAGCAGCACCGCCAGCGGCGGAAAGGACAGAAGCGCCGAGAAGAACAGGATCTGCAACGCCGGATAGGTCGCGCCCAAAAGCTTGATGATCACGTCATGGGTCGAATAGAGCCCCATGGACAGAAGGGCGAGCAGCGCGCCCTTGACATTGCCCGCCGTCATGCCCCTCCCCGACGGTTTGCAGGTTGGGCCGCGCCCGGCGATGCGGGCGCGGCCGGGATCTTACAGCGCCGAAAGCGCCGCGACGATGTGGTCGCCCATCTCGGCGGTCGAGACCGGCTTGCCGCCCTCGGCGCCCATCAGGTCGCCGGTGCGCACGCCGTCGGCCAGCACCCTCTCGACGGCCTTTTCCAGCAGATCGGCCTCGGCACCCAGGCCGAAGGAATAGCGCAGGCACATGGCGAAGCTGAGGATGCAGGCGATCGGGTTGGCCTTGCCCTGCCCGGCGATGTCGGGGGCCGAGCCATGCACCGGCTCGTAAAGCGCCTTGGGCCGGCCGTTCGCCATCGGCGCGCCAAGGCTGGCCGAGGGCAGCATGCCCAGGCTGCCGGTCAGCATCGCCGCCGCATCCGACAGGATGTCGCCGAACAGGTTGTCGGTCACGATCACGTCGAATTGGCGCGGGTTGCGCACCAACTGCATGGCGCCGTTGTCGGCATACATGTGCGACAGCTCGACATCGGGATATTCGTTGTCATGCACCCATTGCACCTCTTCGCGCCAGAGGATGCCGGATTCCATCACATTGGCCTTTTCCATCGAGCAGACGCGGTTGCTGCGCTTGCGGGCCAGCTCGAAGGCCGAGCGCGCGACGCGGCGGATCTCTCCGCTGGTATAGCGCTGGGTGTTCACGCCGACGCGGCCGCCCTCGTTGTCGGGGTTGTTGTCGTCGGCATGGATGCCGCGCGGCTCGCCGAAATAGACGCCCGAGGTCAACTCGCGCACGATCAGGATGTCGAGGCCCGCGACCACCTCGCGCTTGAGCGAGCTGAAATCGGCCAGCGCGTCGAAGCATTGCGCGGGGCGCAGGTTGGCGAACAGGTCCATTTCCTTGCGCAGGCGCAGCAGCCCGCGCTCGGGCTTCACCGAAAAGTCGAGATTGTCGTATTTCGGCCCGCCGACGGCGCCCAGCAGCACCGCATCGACCGCCTGCGCCTTGGCCATGGTCTCGTCCGCCAGAGGCTTGCCGTATTTGTCGTAGGCCGCGCCGCCGACCAGATCCTCGCTGACGTCGAAGGACAGGCCGCGGCTCTTTTCGAACCAGCCGATGACCTTGCGCACCTCGGCCATGACCTCGGGGCCGATGCCGTCGCCGGGCAGGATCAGCAGGGAATAGGTCGTCATCGCAGGCATCCTCTATGCTTCTGGCTGTTGGCAATCGCGTATCCTTGCGCCTCTGCTGCGTCAAGTTCACGGCGAATTGGGTTGCGCCGGCGGGGCGGATCGGGCGGGATGGGCGCGCGAAACCGAAGGCCCAGAACAAGCAAGGGAGCAATCCATGAAGGCACTCGCGGCTCTGGCCGGCGCGTTGGTCCTGGGAACAGGCGCGGCGCTGGCGGACGGAGGCATCACCGTAAAGCTTCCCGATGTCTCGAACCTGTCCGATACCGAGGCGAAATCGCTGATCGCGGAACTGGCGAACGTGAACGTCATCACCTCGAATTGCCCTGATTACGAGATCACGGACGGGGAATGGACGCTGATCACCGGCACCGGCGATCTTCTGGCGGCGAAACTGGGACTGGACGCCTCGGCCTATGACCGCAGCTATTACGGGCCGGCCTTCAAGCTTCTGGACGATCCGGGTGCCTGCGACCGCGTCGGGCCGACGGCCAAGCCGCTGATCCAGCGGCTGGTCGGCATGGGCGGCGGCACCACGCCGCTGACGCAATCGCAGTAAGGCACCGGGTTGCCGCGCAGTCGCGGGAAAGCCTCGCATCGCTCACGCAATCGCAATCGTGCGTCGCATCTTGCCCGCGCCCGCGCCGCGGCCTAGCCTGCGGCCATGACCGCCGATCCGACCTACAGGGGATTCGCGCTGGACGCCGAAACGGCGCTGGCGCTTTTGCAATGGCAGGCCGAGCTGGGCGCGGACGAGCCCTGTCTCGACGCGCCGCTCGACCGCTATGCCATGCCCGACCGTGCCGAGCCCTCCCCTGCCCCGGCGACCGCCGCCCCGCAGGCCGCAAACCCGCGCAGCCCGGTTCGGGATGAGGCCGAGGACCTGGTCGCCCGCGCCGAGGCCATGGCAACCGCCGCAACCACGCTGGCCGAACTGGCCGCCGCCCAGGAAGCCTTCGACGGTATCGAGCTGAAGAAGGGCGCGCGCAATTTCTGTTTCTGCGACGGCAATCCGGCGGCGCGGATCATGATCATCGGCGAGGCCCCGGGCGAGGAAGAGGACCGGCAGGGCCGCCCCTTCGTCGGCCGGGCGGGCCAGCTTCTGGACCAGATGTTCGGCGCCATCGGCCTGTCGCGCGAGGCGGTGGATGCGGAACGCGCGCTCTATATCACCAACGTGCTGACCTGGCGCCCCCCCGGCAACCGCCGCCCCGAGCCGGCCGAGATCGCGATGATGCTGCCTTTCCTGACCCGGCATGTCGAACTGGCGCAGCCGCAACTGCTGGTGCTGATGGGCAACACGCCCTGCATCGCGGCGCTGAACCAGCAAGGCATCCTGAAACTGCGCGGCAAGTGGACCACGGCCTTCGGCCTGCCGGCGCTGCCCATGGCGCATCCGGCCTATCTGCTGCGCACGCCGCTGGCCAAGCGCGAAGCCTGGGCCGACCTTCTGTCGCTGTCGGCGCGGCTGGAGGGCTAGTCCCCCGCCACGCGGCAGCCCTGGAACTCGACCGCGTCGTCGGGGCCGATCAGCGTCACGCGCAGCGATCCGGGGTCCAGCGGAAAGGGCTGGCCCGAGGCCGCGACGAATTCCGCCTGCGCGGTCAGCCGGTTCCCCACCGCATGCGTTTCGGGGGCCGAGACCCAGATCTCGTCATCGGCAAGCTCCATCGCCACCTCGTCGCCGCGGGCGCTGTCCGCCGCAGGCAGGGTGGCGGTGACCTGCATGCCGTCCTTGATCCGGGCGATGCGGCATTCGGGCTGGCGGTCCGAAGTCTCGGGCTGGCGGGCGATGGCCGCCTCGATCACCGGATCGGGCATCGGGCCGGGGGGACCGGCCTGCAATTCCACCCGCACCGGCACGCAGATGTCCTGGCAGATGCCGAAATCGACCACCGCCCTGGGCTCGACCGGCGCGGCGTGGCTGGCTGGGGCGATCTCGATCGGCAGCACCAGTTCATCGTGATAGCCCAGTGTGCGCTCGCCGCCCGATTCGATCACCTCGGGCCGCGGCCACATCAGCCGCACCTCGCCCAGGTTCTGCGAGCCGCCCCAGTCGAAGCGCGGCGGCACGCCGGCATCGCCGGGGCTGCGCCAATAGGTCTTCCAGCCCGGTTCCAGCCGCAAGTGCAGCGCGGTCATCCGGTGGCCCTGGGAGGTGGTCCAGCCGGGCAGCAATTCGGCCGACAGCAATCCGGGCGGCAGATCCTGCGCCAGGGCCGGCGCGGCGGTGATGAAAAGCAGGGCAAGGGTCTTCATGGCGCCGTTCTAGTCGTCCTGCCCCCCGGCCGTGAAGTCACATTAGCGGCAATCCCTTGCGAAAACAGCCGGAAGGACCGATCTTTAAGGAAAAGGACGGAGCAGATCATGGACCAGTCGAGCAACCTGACCGGCAAGATGCTGATCGCCATGCCGGGCATGCGCGACCCTCGCTTCGAGCAGTCCGTGATCCTGATCTGCGCCCATTCCGAGGACGGGGCCATGGGGCTGGTGGTCAACCGGCCACTGCCCGAGATCGGCTTTTCCGACCTGCTCGCCCAGCTTGGCATCCAGGCCGGCGCGAATGCGCTGGACATCCCCGTCCGCTTCGGCGGCCCGGTCGAGCCGGGGCGGGGATTCGTGCTGCACCGCGCCCCCCGCGAGATCGAGCTGGACGAGAACCGGATGCGCATCACCGACGACCTGGCCATGTCCACCACCCGCGACATTCTCGAGGATTTCGCGCGCGGCCTGGGTCCGCAGCCGGCCATGCTGGCGCTCGGCTATGCCGGCTGGGGTCCGGGGCAGCTCGATTCGGAGATCCGCGAAAATGGCTGGCTGACCTCGGACCGCGGCGACGAGATCATATTCGGCGCCGAAGATGCCGGCAAATGGCGGGCGGCACTGAAATCGCTGGGCATCGACCCCCTGATGCTGTCGCCCGATGCGGGCCACGCCTGACGCCTAGCGCGGCGCGGCGGCACGGCGCAGCCGGTCGTTGATCGCAGCCCCCAGCCCCCGCTCGGGCACCGGCGCGACGGCGATGGGCCGCTCCTCGGCATCGGCGCGGTGCAGCAGGTCGAACAGCCGCGCCGCGGCTTCGGTCAGGTCGCCCGTTTCGCTCAGCGTCATCTCGCCCGCGACGGGACCAAAGCCGATCAGCACCTCGCCCGGCCGGGCGGCATCGGCGTTCAGCCGCAGGCTGGCACGCGGCGCGTAATGGCTGGTCAGCTGCCCCGGTGCGGTCGGCGCGTCGGGATCGGCCTCGGGCCGGGCCAGCGGCCGGCCCAGCACCGCCTCGATCGCCTCGGCCGCGACGCCGCCGGGGCGCAGCAGCGCAGGCTGGCCATCCACCCAGCCGACGATAGTCGATTCCACGCCGACCGGACAGGCGCCCGCATCGAGCACCGCCGCGATGCGCCCGCCCAGCCCGGTCTCGGGGTCGGCGGCATGGGCGGCCGTGGTCGGACTGATCCGCCCCGATGGGTTGGCCGAGGGCGCCGCCAGCGGCCCGCCGAAGACGCGCAGCACCTCTTGCGCCGCCGGATGCGCCGGCACGCGGATCGCCACCGTGTCCAGCCCCGCCGTCACCAGCGAGGCGATGCCGGCGTCCGGCCGCAGCGGCAGCACCAGCGTCAGCGCACCGGGCCAGAAGGCCCGCGCCAGTGCCAGCGCGGCATCGTCGAAGTCCGCGATGCGCCCGGCCGCCGCCAGATCGGGGACATGCACGATCAGCGGGTTGAAGCTGGGCCGGCCCTTGGCCTCATAGATGCGCGCGACGGCGCGGGGATTGCGGGCGTCGCCGGCCAGCCCGTAGACCGTTTCGGTCGGGATGGCGACCGGCTCGCCCTGCGCCAGCAGCTCGGCGGCGGTGCGCACGCCCCGGGGGTCGTGGCCAAGGATCAGCGTCTGCATTCGTTACGTCGGGTTGTGGTTGATGGACGCGGGCCGGCAAATATGATCGAAACCCAAGGCATCAGTTACGCGCCACAGCGGGATTTGCCAAGGCGCCACAGGGAGAGAGAGTGCGGATGGCCTATCAAGCCCCGGTTGATCAGATCGCGTTCATCCTGAACCGGATCGTTTCGTTTCCAGAACTGTCCGGCACCGCACGCTTTGCCGAGGCGACGGCCGAGACCATGACCGCCGTCCTGGCCGAGGCCGGCAAGCTGGCGACCGAGGTCATCGCCCCGGCGAACCGCGCCGGCGACCTGACGCCCGCGCGGCTGGAGAACGGCAAGCTCCGCTCATCCCCCGGCTATGCCCAGGCGTTTCGCGCGCTGGCCGAGGGCGGCTGGATCGGCATCGCCGCCGATCCCGAACATGGCGGCATGGGCCTGCCGCAGGCGCTGAACATGGCGGTCAACGAGATGATCGCCTCGGGCTGCCTGGCGCTGCAACTGAACCCGCTCTTGACCCAGGGCCAGATCGAGGCGCTGGAGCATCACGGCAGCGACGAACTCAAGGCGCTCTACCTGCCCAAGCTGATCTCGGGCGAATGGTCGGGCACCATGAACCTGACCGAGCCGCAGGCCGGCTCGGACGTGGGTGCGCTGACCACCAAGGCCGAACGGGCCGAGGACGGCAGCTATCGCGTCACCGGGCAGAAGATCTTCATCACCTGGGGCGACAGCGACGTGACCGAGAACGTCTGCCACCTGGTGCTGGCCCGCCTGCCCGACGGGGCCGCGGGCACCCGCGGCATCAGCCTGTTCATGGTGCCGAAGTTCATCCCCGACGAGGCCGGCAGGCCCGGCATCGCCAACGACCTGCGCGTCGTCAGCCTGGAGCACAAGCTGGGCATCCACGGCAGCCCGACCTGCGTCATGAGCTTCGAGGGCGCGAAGGGCTGGCTCGTGGGCGAGGAGCACAAGGGCATGGCCGCCATGTTCACCATGATGAACGCGGCGCGGCTGGGCGTCGGCGTGCAGGGCGTGGCCCAGGCCGAGGCGGCGTTGCAGCAGGCCGTGGCCTATGCCGCCGAGCGCGTGCAGATGGGCCCGATCATCCGCCACCCCGACGTGCGCCGGATGCTGGCCGAATCGCGGGCCGAGGTTTTTGCCGCCCGCGCCATCTGCCTGGGCTGCGCGGTGGCGCTGGACATGGCACGGGCCACCGGGTCGGAGGAATGGGCCGCGCGCGCCGCCTTCCTGACGCCCATCGCCAAGGCGCATGGCACCGATGTCGGCATCCGCGTCGCCGATACCGCCGTGCAGGTGCATGGCGGCATGGGCTATATCGAGGAAACCGGCGCCGCCCAGTATCTGCGCGACGTGCGCATCACCGCGATCTACGAGGGCACGAACGGCATCCAGGCCATGGATCTTGTCGGCCGCAAGCTGGCCGATGGCGGGGCGGCGGCCATGGCGCTGCTGGACGAGGTGCTGGACGGCGCCAAGGCCGCGCAATCGGCCGAGCCGGAACTGGCCAACCAGCTCTGGCAGGCGGCCGAGACGCTGCGCGAGGCCACGCAGGAGCTGCTGGAGCAGGACATGCCCGACCGCTTTGCCGGGGCCGTGCCCTATCTTGCCGCCTTTGCCCGGGTGCTGGGCGCGCATTACCACCTGCGCGCCGCGACCGGGGGCGGCAGCAAGGCGCTGGCGCGGCTCTACATCACCCGCATCCTGCCGCAATTCGCCGCCGACCTGGTCGCCGCCCGCGCCGGCCTGGCCGATCTGGAGGCGCTTGACGATGCGGTGCTGCTGGGTCAAATGGCCGGGTGATACGCAGCGAAGCACATAACCCCCCGGCCGAGGGCGAGGCGCATGAGATCGCCCCCGGCGTGTTCTGGTTCCAGCTTCCCCTGCCCTTCAAGCCCGATACGGTCAACGCCTATGCCTTTCGCGACGCGGATGGCTGGACGGTTGTGGATACCGGCCTGGACACCCGCCGCACCCGAGCCATCTGGCAGGGCATCCTGCAAGGGCCGCTGGCCGGCGCCCCGGTCGTCCGGCTGATCGCCACCCATCACCACATCGACCATATCGGCCTGGCCGGCTGGTTCCAGGCGCAGGGGGCCGAGCTTTGGACCTCGCGCGCGTCCTGGCTGATGGCACGGATGGGCATTCTCGACGTGCAGGAACGCCCGACGCCGCAGGCCGTCGCCTTCTGGCGCCAGGCCGGCATGCCGCCCGAACTGCTGGACGAGCGCAGCCACGAGCGTCCCTTCAACAGCGCCGATGTCTGCGCGCCGCTGCCGCCCGGCTATCGCCGGCTGTCCGAGGGCCAACAGGTGACGTTCGGCGAGCGGCGCTGGGTCGTGCGCATGGGCCATGGCCACGCGCCGGAACATGTCACGCTGTGGTCGCTGGACGACGACCTGGTGATCGGCGGCGACCAGATGCTGGCGACGATCTCGCCCAATCTCGGCGTCTATCCGACAGAGCCCGAGGCCGATACCGTCGGCGACTGGCTGGAAAGCTGCGACCGGCTGGCGGAATACGCCCGGCCCGAACAACTGGTCCTGCCCGGGCACAAGCTGCCCTATCGCGGCCTGCCGACCCGGCTGCGCCAGCTGGCCACCAACCAGCGCGCCGCGCTGGATCGGATGCTGGAAGGGCTGCGGCAGGAACCGCTCAGCACCGTGGGCTGCTTCCCGCTGCTGTATCGCCGCCAGATCGCCAAGCCGGAATTCGGCCTCGCGCTGGCCGAGGCGGTCGGGCATGTCAACCACCTGCGCGCGACCGGCCAGGTGTGGCCGGTGGGCAAGACCGAGACCGGCGCGGTGCTTTGGGGGGCGTGACACAGCCGCCGCCTTGGGTTATCCCTGCGCCCGACGCATCGCATCGTTTACGGACAGGATCATGGCCTCGCATCACGAAATCACCGATCACAAGCACGGCGAAATGGACATCCGTCATCAGCAGGCGACCTTTGCCGGCTTCATCAAGGGCGCGACCTGGGTCAGCATCCTTTCCATAGCCGTGCTGGTGTTCCTGGCCCTGGCCAACTCCTGATCCTGACCGGGGAAAGACCAAAGATGCAAAGGCGTGCCTTCCTTGCGCTGGCGCTGCCGGCCGCGCTTGCGGCCTGCGGTGCCGACAACAAATGGGCCAGCGACGAGGCGATCCGCCGCGCGCGCTATGTCTCGGACGAGCCGCCCTCGATCACGCTGTTCAGCGTCATCGGCATCCCTCGCGGCGAGGGCGGGCATTCCGCGCTGATGATCAACGGCAGCCAGCGGGTGATCTACGACCCGGCCGGCAGCTGGGAACATCCGGCGATCCCCGAGCGGCACGACGTGCTTTACGGCATCACGCCGAACTTCAGGAACTTCTACATCGACTACCACGCGCGCTCGACCTACTGGGTGGCCGAGGACACGGTGCGGGTGCCGCTGTCCGTTGCCGATGCCGCGATTCGCTCGGTCGAGCGGCAGGGCGCCTCGAACAAGAGCTTCTGCGCCGTCAACACCGGCAAGGCGCTGAGCCGCGTGCCGGGCTTCGAGGGCGCGCCGACCGGGTTCTCGGTGCTCAAGCTGCGCGAATGGTTCCTGACCCTGCCGGGCGTGACCTCGCGCCGGCACATGGACGGCGACCCGGCCAACAACCACGACGTGCTGCTGCGCCAGAAAAGCGGCTCGATCACCGGCTATGGCCGCGACGGCCAGCTTCACGTGATGAGGTAAAGCGCCGCGTAAAGCGTGGCCATCCCGCTGAGGATGGCCGCCAGCACGTTGCGCGTCGCCACCCCCACCGCCACAGCCACCGCCGCCGCGATCATCCGCGCCGGATCGGGCTGGCCATGCGTGGCCGCCGGCCAGACCACCAGCGGCGCCACGATGGCCGGCAGCACCCCCACCGCCGTATAGCGCAACAGCCGCTGCGCCCAGAGCGGCATCGGCCGGCTGCCGAAGACGCCAAGAAAGGACCAGCGCAGCCCATAGGTTCCCAGCGCCACGGTCAGGATGATCAGCCAGATCGTCGCATCGCTATAGCCGGTCACAGGCGGGCTCCGTTTCTGCGTTCCATCAGCACTTCGACCCCGGCGCCGGTCAGCATGGCCAGGGGCGCGGCCACGAACAGTCCCAGCCCCGAGGGCAGGAAGGCAAAGACCAGCGATCCCACCACCGCCACCAGCGCCGCCGCGAGATGCGCCGGGCTGCGCAGCATCGGCGCGATCAGCGCCAGGAAGGTGATCGGCATGGCGAAATCCAGCGCCCAGTCCTCGGGGATGGCCTGGCCCAGCCAGACGCCCAGCAGTGTCGCCAGCAGCCAGATCGGGCAGGTCGCCAGCACCGCGCCCAGGAAATAGCCGATGCGCTGTTCAAGGTTCAGCCGGGGGTGCTTTTCATAATGCTGGATCGCCAGCGCATAGCTCTGGTCGACCAGCACATAGGCGATCCAGGCCCGGTCGCGCGGCCTTGCCCTGCCCAGCCAGGGCACCAGCGAGGCCGAATACATCGCCATGCGCAAATTAACCGCGATGGCCGAGACGATGATCACCAGCGCCGGCGCGTGATCCGTCATCAACTGCACGGCGGTGAACTGCGATGCCCCGGCCAGCACCAGAACGGTAAATCCCAGGATCTGCGGCAGGTCCAGCCCCGCATCCGTGGCCACCACGCCGAACAGCATGCCAAAGGGCAGAAGCACCAGGATGAAGGGCAACGCCTGCACGAAGCCGTGGCGCACGCATTGCGCCGGCTTGCGCCGAAGGGCGCGGCTTTGCTCGGGGGTCAGGCAGGAATCGGCCGCAAGATCGGCTTGCGCGGTCATGATGAAATCGGCTCTTGATCGGAACAGGGTTGGCGGCACATTGGCCAAAACCGCTGGCCGACACAAGAACCTCCATACAAGGCCCCCACCAATACAAGGACCGCCATGCCCGGACCGCAGACCCCGCCCCGTATCCAGCGCGGCATCCCGCCCCGGCTGCATGATGCGGCGGCTGCGCTGTACTGGCGGCATTTCGGGGCGCAGATCCTGCCATGGCCTGCCACGGCGCGGCAGGGCGTGGCGCTGGTCCGCGCCGCCATGCGGCCCGAACAGGCGCTGGTGGCGCTGGCGCCCTCGGGGCGGCTGGTCGGGATGGCCGGGCTGCGCGACGCGGGCGGCGGCTTTCTCGCCCCCCATGCCAAGGGTTTCGTTGCGGTCTGGGGTCCAGCGCGAGGGCGGCTGCGGCATCTGGCGACCGGGCTTTACCGGCCGGGCGCCGAAACGGCGGATCTGGTGCTGGACGGCATCGCCGTGCAACCGCAATGGCGCCGGCAAGGCATCGCGCGCGCCTTGATCGGGGCCGCCGCCGCCCATGCCCGCCGGCTTGGCCACCCCGCCCTGCGCGCCGAGGTCGAGGCAGGAAATCATGGCGGCATGGCGGCATGGCAGGCGATGGGCTTTCAGCCGCTGGCCCGGCAGAGGCTGGGCTGGCCCTGGTCGGCACCGGCCCATGTGCTGCGGCTGGCGCTTTAGCGCGCCTCCGCCGCCTCGTCTTCGGCTTCCGTCCCGGTGCGGCCCAGCATGCCGGTCACCTGAGCCAGCAGCGTGAAGGCCCGGCCCGAGCGTGTCTCGGCCAGCACGGCCAGCAGTTCCGCGTCGCTGTCCTGCGCCTTGCGGCTCATCAGCCGGTCGAAATGGCGCAGGAAGTGATGGGCCACGTCGCGGAAAACCTCGTCGCTGCGCAGCATGGCGCCGGCGCTGGCCAAGGCGTCCTCGTCGCGAATCACCGCCAGCGCCGCCACGGTTTCGCCGCGTGCGCCCTCGGCGAAGCGGCGCCACAATGCCGGATCGGTCTGCGGCATCGCCAACTCGTCCATATAGACGCCCTGCCCGGCCAGCAGCGTGACCACGTCCTGCGCTGCCCGGATCAGCCGGGCCATGCCCGGATCGGCCAAGGCCAGCCGCAGGCAGCGAATCGCCTCGCGATCCTCGGGCCCATCGGGAAAGTTCAGCGCGTGGAACAGCTCGGTGGCGGTCAGTTCGGTCTCGGGCAGCGAATCAAGCTCCAGCGTGGCCTGCCGGGCATCCGCCGCCGGGCGCGGCGCGGGCGGAACCGTGCTGCGCCGCACGGCAGGCGCGGGCGCCGGCGCGACCGGACGCGGCTCGGCCATGGGCTCGGCCGCCGCGCCCTCGCCCTGCATCCGGGCCAGCATGGCGCGCAATTCCTCGGCCTCCAGCCGCAGGATCAGCAGGCTGCGCGCCGCCCAGACCGCCAGCCAGACCAGCGCCAGGGGCAAGAACACCCCGACCAGCCAAAGTGGCCAGCCCACCGCACCCTGCCCCTCGGCCTCGGGGCCGAAAAACGCGAACAGCCCGACCAGCACCAGCCAGGCCAAGCCGACCGCCGCGCCGATCATCAGCGCACGGTTGCGGGCCTGTTCGACGGCCAGCCTGCGCAGCGGATCAAGCGAGTCCATGCGCCGGGCCCCAATCTTCAGACATAGCGGATCGAGATGATCTCATAGGATTTTCCGCCCCCCGGCGTCACCACTTCGATGCTGTCGCCCTCGTCCTTGCCGATCAGGGCGCGGGCCAGGGGCGAGCGGATGTTCAGCAGACCGCGCTCCAGATCCGCCTCGGCCTCGCCGACGATCTGGTAGGTCCGTTCTTCCTCGCTGTCCTCGTCGACCAGCGTGACGGTGGCGCCGAACTTGATGCTGCCGTTCAGCCTGGTCGGGTCGATGACCTCGGCACGAGACAGGATCATCTCCAGTTCCTTGATGCGGCCTTCGACGAAGCTCTGCTTTTCGCGCGCGGCATGGTATTCGGCATTTTCCGACAGATCGCCATGCTCGCGGGCCTCGGCGATGGCGCGGATCACCGCCGGGCGCTGGACCGAGCGCAGTTCGCGCAATTCCTCGTCCAGCTGATCATAGCCCGCGCGGGTCATCGGTATCTTTTCCATTCCAGTCCTTCCGGTCGCAACGGTGCGACGCCAGTCAACACGAAACAAGCTGTTGGAACGCCCCCGGCCATCGGCCGGGGGCGCCCGCTGAAAATCCGAAAGGCATCGTGGCGCGATCCGGCCCCTGTTTCAAGTCCCGCCGGAGCGATCCGCAACAGCCCGGCGAGAAAACGTCGCAAGTTGATTATCGTGCGTCGCGTTAAGATTGCCCGAAAGAATATTACGCGCTAGGTCTTGCGCGCAGATTGTCGAGCTAGGGAAGTTGGGGGCCGAGCCATGTCCGAAATTGAACGCGAGTCGATGGATTACGACGTGGTGATCGTCGGCGGCGGGCCTGCGGGCCTGTCGGCGGCGATCCGGCTGAAGCAGGTGAACCCCGAGCTTTCCGTGGTGCTGCTGGAGAAGGGCTCCGAGATCGGCGCGCATATCCTCTCGGGCGCGGTGCTCGACACTTCGGGCCTCGACCGGCTGATCCCGGACTGGAAGGACAGGGGCGCCCCGGTCACCACCGAGGTCACCCAGGACAACTTCTACATCCTCGGCCCGCATGGCCAGGTCCGGGTGCCGAACTGGCCCATGCCGCCCCTGATGAACAATCACGGCAAATACATCGTCTCGATGGGCAATGTCTGCCGCTGGCTCGCCGAGCAGGCCGAGGCGCTGGAAGTCGAGATCTTCCCCGGCATGGCCTGCTCGCAACTGGTCTACGAGGGCGACCGCGTCGTCGGCGTCGTGGCCGGCGAGATGGGGCTGAATGCCGACGGCTCCCCCGGCCCGGCCTACGAGCCCGGCATGGAGCTGCGCGGCAAATACGTGCTGATCGCCGAGGGCGTGAGGGGCAGCCTCGCCAAGGAGCTGATCGGCAAATACGACCTCTCGGCCGGCCATGAGCCGCAGAAATTCGGCCTCGGCATGAAGGAGATCTGGGAGATCGACCCGGCCAAGGCCCGCCCCGGCACCGTCACCCACACCATGGGCTGGCCCTTGGGCAAGAACGCCGGCGGCGGCAGCTTCATCTATCACCTCGAGGGCAACCAGGTGCTGGTCGGCTTCGTCGTGCACCTGAACTACGCCAATCCCTATCTCTATCCCTACATGGAGTTCCAGCGCTTCAAGCACCACCCGCTGGTCGCGGACCTGCTGGAAGGCGGCAAGCGCGTGGCTTACGGCGCCCGCGCCATCTCCGAGGGCGGCTGGCAGTCGATCCCCAAGCTGACCGTGCCGGGGGCGGCGCTGCTCGGTTGCTCGGCCGGGCTGGTGAACGTGCCGCGCATCAAGGGCAACCACAATGCCATGCTGTCGGGGATCGCCGCGGCCGAGGCGGCAGCCAAGGCCATCGCCGCGGGCCGCGAGGGCGACGAGCTCACGGACTACGAGGCCGACCTGCGTTCCGGCCCCATCGCCCGCGACCTGAAGCCGGTCAGGAACGTCAAGCCGCTGTGGTCGAAGCTGGGGCTGTGGTCTTCGCTGGTGCTCGGCGGCTTCGACATGTGGGTGGCGAACCTGACCGGCTGGAACCCCTTGGGCACCTGGAAGCACGGCAAGACGGATGCGCAGGCCACCGGCAAGGCGGCGGATTTCCAGCCCATCGACTATCCGCGCCCGGACGGCAAGCTCAGCTTCGACCGGCTGACCAACGTGGCGTTTTCCTTCACCAATCACGAGGAAAGCCAGCCCTGCCACCTGAAGCTGAAGGACCCCGCGGTGCCGATCGCGGTGAACCTGCCGCTTTATGCCGAGCCGGCGACCCGCTATTGCCCGGCCGGGGTCTACGAGGTGCTGGAGGGCGAGGGCGGCCCGCGCTTCCAGATCAACTTCCAGAACTGCGTGCATTGCAAGACCTGCGACATCAAGGACCCCAGCCAGAACATCAACTGGACAACACCCCAGGGCGGAGACGGACCCAACTACCCGAATATGTGATCGCAGCCGGGCACGCCGCGCCAGCCGCGGCGTTGCCCATCGGCGCTGCGGCGGCTAGGGTCGCTGGCGCAATCGCCGAGACATGGGCCCAAGCCGTGACCACAAGACTGATCCCGCTGGCGCTGATCGCGCTGCTGCCGCTGCTGCAAGGGCCCGCCATGGCCGCGCCTTCGCTGGCCCAGGCCCAGGACCCCGCCGCCGGGAACAGCGAGCGGCCGGCGCATCGCCCGGTCGATGCCGCGCCGGACCTGCGCGGCCTCTCCGGCCCCTATCTGGCCGCGCGCATGGCCGCGATCCAGAACGACTATTCCGTGGCCGCCCGCTATTACCTCCAGGCGCTGGCCCATGACGACAGCGACCCCTTCCTGCAAGACAGCGCGCTGGTCGCGCTGATCTCGGCCGGCGAGATGGAGCGTGCCGCCGCGCTTTCCGGCACCATGTCCGACCAGGGCCGCGCCACCGAGCTGGCCCGGCTGGTGCAGCGCGCCGAGATGGCCCGGGCCGGGCGCTGGGACGCGCTGATCGAGGCCATCGACTCCGCGCCCTCGCCCGGGGGCAACGCCACCCCCGGCGGCGGCATTCTGGTCGACGGCATGATGCGCGCCTGGGCGCTGCTGGGCGCCGGAAAGGCCGGCGAATCGCTGACCGCGTTCAAGAAGCTGGCCGAATTGCGCGGCGCAGCGCCGATGGTGAACTACCACCTGGCCCTCGCCAAGGCGCGGGTCGGCGATTTCGAGGGCGCCGAGCTTCTGCTGGCCGATCCGGCCACCGGCGCGCATATCCTGGGCGTCATCGCCCGCGCCCAGGTGCTGTCGCAACTGGAACGCAACCGCGACGCCATCGCCATGCTCGAGGCGACGCCCGGCTTTGCCGAGGAGCCCTATCTGGTGGCGCTGCGCGACCGCATGAAGCGGGGCGAGACGCTGCCCTTCGATTCGGCGCGCGGCCCCGCCGACGGCATGGCGCAGGTATTCCTGACCTTCGGCTCGGTGCTGGCGACAAGCGACGAGCCCGATCCGCTGGCGCTGATCCATGCCCGGCTGGCCGAATACCTGGCCCCCGACCTGGGCGAGGCGCGGCTCTTGTCCGCCCAGCTCCTGCAGGGCTTCGGCCAGTTCGACCTGGCCGAGCACGAATTCGAGGCCCTGCGCGAGCTTGGCGACATGCGGCCCGTCGCCGAACTGTCGCGCATCGACGCCCTGGCCCGCGCCGAGCGGCTGAACGATGCCGAAAAGGCCGCGCTGGCGCTGACCGCCGCCCATCCCGAACTGGCCCAGGGCTGGATCGCGCTTGGCGACATGCTGCGCCAGCAGGACAAGTTCGGCCAGGCGGTCCCGGCCTATGACAAGGCGCTGAGCCTGATCGGCGACAAAATCCCCGAGGCGCGCTGGTTCCCGCTTTACGCCCGCGGCATTGCGCTGGAACGGTCGGGGCAGTTCTCCAAGGCCGAGGCGGATTTCCGCGCCGCGCTGAAGATCCGCCCGGATTCGGCGCAAGTGCTGAACTATCTGGGCTACAGTCTCGTGGACCGCAGCGAAAAGCTGGACGAGGCGCTGGCGCTGATCCAGCGCGCGGTCGAGCTGCGCCCGGACGACGGCTATATCCTCGATTCGCTGGCCTGGGCCTATTTCCGCCTCGACCGCTATCCCGAGGCCGTGGCGCCGATGGAGCGCGCCGTGGCGGCCATGCCGGGCGATCCGCTGGTCAACGACCATATGGGCGACATCTACTGGATGGTCGGCCGCAAGCGCGAGGCCGAGATCCAGTGGCACCGCGCCCTGTCGCTGAAGCCGGAAACCGAGGCCGAGGTGCACCGCATCCGCGCCAAGCTGGAACGCGGCCTCGATGCCGTGCTCGAGGAGGAAAAGGCCAACGGCGGCAAGCTGCCCGAGGTCCGCGCCCCGGAACCCGCCAGGGCCGACTGAACCATGCCGCTGCACCGGCGCGAGGCCGCGCCCGCCAAGCTGAACCTGACCCTGCATGTGACCGGCCGCCGCGTGGACGGCTATCACCTGCTCGATTCGCTGGTGGTGTTCCTGGATCTGGGCGATGTGGTGACGATCGCACCGGGCCCCCTGTCGCTCAGCCTGACCGGCCCCTTCGCGCCGGGGCTCGCGGCCGAGCCCGACAATCTCTGCCTGCGCGCCGCACGGCTGGCCGGACGCGAGGCGCGGATCACGCTGGAAAAGAACCTGCCGGTGGCCTCGGGCATCGGCGGCGGCTCGGCCGACGCGGCGGCGGTTCTGCGCGCGCTCGACGCCAGCCCCCGGCGCCCGGAGGCTCTGGGCGCCGACGTGCCGGTCTGCCTCGCCAGCCGTCCGGTGCGAATGCGGGGGGTGGGCGAGATCCTGGCGCCGCTGCCGGCATTGCCCGAACTCAATGTGCTGCTGGTCAATCCCGGCCGCGGCCTGTCGACGCCCGCGGTGTTCAAGGCCCTGGCGCGGCACGACAATCCGCCGATGCCCGAACCGCTGCCCGATTTTCCCGACGCGCAGGCGCTGATCGGCTTCCTGCATGAATGCCGCAACGACCTGGAGGCACCGGCCATCGCCCTGATGCCGGGAATCGCCGACTGCCTCGCTGCGCTCCGCAGCGCGGGCGCGCAGCTTGCCCGCATGTCCGGCTCGGGCGCGACCTGCTTCGGGCTTTTCGCCAGCGCGGCCGAGGCTCAGGCCGCCCGCGCCCGCATCGCCGGGACAAATCCCGGCTGGTGGGTGGCCGCATCTGGACTTGCGCCGGCAAAGCACTAACCTGCCGCTGAAATCCACAAGGGGAAAACCATGCTGCGCCTCGGCGTCAACATCGACCACGTCGCCACCATCCGCAACGCCCGCGGCACGCCCTGGCCCGACCCGGTGCGCGCCGCGAAGCTGGCCGAGGAAGCCGGCGCCGACGGCATCACCGCCCATCTGCGCGAGGATCGCCGCCATATCTCGGACGGGGATATCGACCGGCTGATGGAATCGCTGCACCTGCCCTTGAACCTGGAAATGGCCGCGACGGCGGAAATGCAGGCCATCGCGCTGCGCCACCGCCCGCATGCCGTCTGCATCGTTCCCGAAAAGCGCGAAGAGCGCACGACCGAGGGCGGGCTGGACGTGGCCGGAAACGAGGCATTCCTCGCCGATTTCATCGCGCCGCTGCGCGAGGCGGGCTGCCGGGTCTCGCTCTTCATCGGCCACGAACAGGACCAGATCGAGGCCGCCGCCCGCATCGGCGCCGCGGTGGTGGAACTGCATACCGGCGCCTATTGCGACTTCGACACCGAGGGCCGGCTGGCCGAACGCGACCTGGAACTCGAGGCGCTGCGCAGGGGCGCAGCCCAGGCGCATCTCCTGGGGCTCGAGGTCCATGCCGGCCATGGCCTGACCTTCGACACGGTCGGCCCGATCGCCGCCATCTCCGAGTTGCGCGAGTTGAACATCGGGCATTTCCTCATCGCCGAATCGGTCTTCCTCGGCCTCGGCCCGGCGATCCGCGAGATGCGGCGGAACATGGACGCGGCCCGCGCCTGATCTTTCCGTTTCTCAAATACCCACGTCACCACAGGACCCACCAGGCGCATGATTCTCGGCATAGGCTCGGACCTCTGCAACATCGACCGCATCGCCGGGGTGCTGGAACGCCACGGCGACCGCTTCCGCCGGCGGGTGTTCACCGAGACGGAACTGGCGCTGGCCGGGCGCCGCCGGCATGAGGCCGCGACGCTGGCCAAACGCTGGGCGGCCAAGGAGGCCTGCTCCAAGGCGCTGGGAACCGGCCTCGCCATGGGCATCAGCTGGAAGGACATGGCGGTCAGGAACCTGCGCGGCGGGCAGCCGACCATGGAGCTGACCGGCTGGGCGGCCGAGCGGCTGGCCGCGATGACGCCGCCCGGCCATCGCGCGCATGTCCATGTGACGCTGACCGACGACCATCCCTGGGCCCAGGCTTTCGTGGTGATCGAGGCGCTTCCCGACGATGCGCAGGCCGGCACGGCTTGACTTTGCCGTCCCCCGCGCCCCATGAACGCGCGACTTGCCGATGAAGGGAATGGCATAAAATGGCCAAGAGCGAAGCCCGCAAGGATGGGGGCATCTGGGAAACCGTCAAGACCATCTTCTGGGCGCTGGTGATCGCGGGCGTGTTCCGCACGCTGTTCTTCCAGCCGTTCTGGATCCCCTCGGGCAGCATGAAGGACACGCTGCTGATCGGCGATTTCCTGTTCGTGAACAAGATGGCCTATGGCTATTCGCGGGTCTCCTGTCCCTTCGCGCTCTGCCCGATCTCGGGGCGCATCCTCGGCTCCGAGCCCGAGCGCGGGGATGTCGTGGTCTTCCGCCATCCGACGCGGGGCGACGATTTCATCAAGCGGGTGATCGGCCTGCCCGGCGATCGCATCCAGATGAAGGGCGGCGTGCTCTGGATCAACGGACAGGAAGTGCCGCAGCAGCCCGCCGGCACCTTTACCGAGCCCTACGCCCCGCAAGGTCCGCAGCAAAGCCTGCCGAAATGCCGCAACGAGCCGGTGCCGGAAGGCGGGATCTGCGAAAAGGACCGCCATACCGAGACGCTGCCCAACGGCGTGGCGCATGACGTCCTGAACATCATCGACAACGGCCCCGGCGACAACACGGCGGAATTCACCGTGCCCGAAGGGAACTATTTCTTCCTGGGCGACAACCGCGATAATTCGGGCGACTCGCGCTGGCCCGCGGCGGTCGGCGGCGTCGGCATGGTGCCCGCCGAATACCTGATCGGGCGCGCGGACAGGATCATGTTCTCCTCGGCCGGCAAATCTCTGCTCTACTTCTGGACCTGGCGACCGGATCGGTTCCTGAAGGCCGTGGACTAAGGGAAGAATTGCCGCGGCGCCCCGCGCCGTGGCAGGATCGGCACATGAAGATTTCCGCAGACCTGCGCGCATTCTCGGAACGGCTGGGGCATGAGTTCTCGCGCCCCGAGCTGTTGCGCCGCGCGCTGACGCATGGCTCGATCGCCAGCACGACACGGCCCGACAACCAGCGGCTGGAGTTCCTGGGCGACCGGGTGCTGGGGCTGACCATCGCCGAGGCGCTGTTCTCGGCCGACCGCGCCGCGACCGAGGGCCAGCTTGCGCCGCGCTACAACGCGCTGGTCAAGGGCGAGACCTGCGCCGCCATCGCCCGCGAGATCGGGCTGGGCGAGGTACTGAAGCTCGGCCGGTCCGAGATGATGTCGGGCGGACGGCGGAAAGAGGCGCTGCTGGCGGACGCGATGGAAGCGGTGATCGCCGCCGTCTATCTCGACGCCGGTTTCGAAACCGCGCGCGGCGTGGTGCTGGGCCTCTGGTCCGACCGGCTGGCCAATGTCGAGACGGATGCCCGCGACGCCAAGACCGCATTGCAGGAATGGGCGCAGGCGCAGGGCATGAGCCCGCCGCGCTATGTCCAGATCGCACGCACCGGCCCCGACCACGCACCGGAATTCCAGATCACCGTCCGGCTGGACGACGGCCGCGAGGCCAGCGCCAGCGGCAAGGGCACGAAACGCAGCATCGAACAGGCCGCCGCCACCGCGATGCTGGAGCAAATCGAAAGAACGCCATGACCCAGACACGCGCGGGCTTCGTCGCCCTGATCGGCGAGCCGAATGCCGGCAAGTCCACCCTGCTGAACCGGATGGTCGGGGCCAAGGTCTCGATCGTGACGCATAAGGTGCAGACCACCCGCGCCCGCATCCGCGGCATCGCCATGCGCGGCGCGAGCCAGATCGTCTTCGTCGATACGCCCGGCATCTTTCGCCCACGCCGGCGGCTCGACCGCAGCATGGTCAAGGCGGCCTGGGGGGGCGCGGCCGATGCCGACGTGATCCTGCTTCTGATCGAGGCGCATCGCGGGCTGACCGACGGCACGCAGGCGATCATCGACAACCTGCGCGACCATGCCGGGACGACCCCGGTGGTGCTGGTCATCAACAAGATCGACCGGGTGAAATCCGAGACGCTGCTGGCGCTGTCGCAACAGGTCAATGCCGCCTTCGACTTTACCCGCACCTTCATGATCTCGGCCGAAAAGGGCCATGGCTGCGACGACCTGCTGGAATGGCTGGCCGGGCAGGTGCCCGAGGGCCCCTGGCTCTACCCCGAGGACCAGGTGGCCGACCTGCCGATGCGCATGATCGCCGCCGAGATCACCCGCGAAAAGCTGACCCTGCGCCTGCACGAGGAAATCCCCTATCAACTGACGGTGGAAACCGAGCGCTGGGAGGAGAAAAAGGACGGCTCGGCCCGGGTGGACCAGATCGTCTATGTCGCCCGCCCCGGCCACAAGGGCATCGTTCTGGGCAAGGGCGGCGAGACGATCAAGGCCGTGGGCCAGGCCGCCCGCGCGGAACTGGCCGAGTTCATGGGCCGCCCCGTCCACCTGTTCCTGCAGGTGAAGGTGCGCGAGAACTGGCTGGACGAGGCCGAACGCTATAACGAGATGGGCCTCGACTTCCGCGACGGCGATGCCTGAGGCGCGGCTGGCCGCAGGCATATGGGTCGCGGCCTATCTGCGCCGGCTGGGCCTTGCCGACATCCCGGCCTATGTCACCCGGCACGGCGACGACACCGCAGGCAGCGTGATGGTGAAATGCGCCACGCTGGACGGCCGCGCCAGCCTTTGGGTCCGCGAATGGGATTTCGAGACCGACCGGCGGCTCTGGCTGCAACTGAACGAGGCCGGGGAACGCGAGATCGACGCCGAGATCGCACGCAACGCCGCCCGCGATCCAGACCTGTGGGTGATCGAGATCGAAAGCCGGGACGGCCGCACCCTGCTGGACGAGCCGGGCCTGGCCTGAACCGGCAAAATGAGTATTTGGGGAACGAAGAAGCCGGGCCCTTGCGGCGGAAAATGGCCGCCTGCGCAGCCCCGCCGGCCCGACCGGGCGCCGCGAGGTCTCGCGCCCCTAAATATTGTGGCTTTCCCGTGACATTCCGTGCAGCGCACACTATAAGATGCGGGTCCAAGGCAGGATAAGAAGACAATGACCGAACCCGCCCCCCAGACCTCCGACTACGGCGCCGATTCCATCAAGGTTCTCAAGGGCCTGGAAGCGGTGCGCAAGCGCCCCGGCATGTATATCGGCGATACCGACGACGGCTCGGGCCTGCACCACATGGTCACCGAGGTCGTGGACAACGGCATCGACGAGGCGCTGGCCGGTCATGCCGACTTCGTGCGGGTGAAAATCCATGCCGATGGCAGCGTCTCGGTACGCGACAACGGCCGCGGCATCCCGGTGGACATGCACCCGACCGAGGGGGTCAGCGCAGCCGAGGTCATCATGACCCAGCTGCATGCCGGCGGGAAGTTCGACCAGAACAGCTACAAGGTCTCGGGCGGCCTGCATGGCGTCGGCGTTTCGGTCGTCAACGCGCTGTCGGACTGGCTGGAGCTGCGCATCTGGCGCGGCGGCAAGGAGCACTACGCCCGGTTCGAGAACGGCGACACGGTCGAGCACCTGCGCGTGGTCGGCGATGCCGAGCCGGGCGAAAAGGGCACCGAAGTGCGCTTCCTGGCCTCGTCCAAGGAGGATCGGCCGGACGGCACCTTCCTGAACCGCGAATACAGCTACAAGGTGCTGGAAAACCGGCTGCGGGAACTGGCGTTCCTGAATTCGGGCGTGCGCATCATCCTGGAGGACGAGCGCCCCGCCGAGCCGCTGCGGACCGAGCTTTACTATGAAGGCGGCGTGCGGGAGTTCGTGAAGTTCATCGACCGCTCGAAAACCCCGGTCATGCCCGAGCCGATCTTCATCACCGGCGAGCGCAACGGCATCGGCATCGAGGTGGCGATGTGGTGGAACGACAGCTACCATGAAACGGTGCTGCCCTTTACCAACAACATTCCGCAGCGCGACGGCGGCACGCATCTGGCCGGCTTTCGCGGCGCGCTGACCCGCGTCATCAACAATTACGCCCAATCCAGTGGCGCGGCCCGCAAGGAAAAGGTCGATTTCACCGGCGACGACGCCCGCGAAGGGCTGACCTGCGTGCTGTCCGTAAAGGTGCCGGACCCGAAATTCTCCAGCCAGACCAAGGACAAGCTGGTCTCGTCCGAGGTGCGCCCGGCAGTCGAGGGACTGATCGGCGAGAAACTGGCCGAATGGTTCGAGGAAAACCCGGCCGAGGCGAAATCCATCCTCGGCAAGATCATCGAGGCGGCGCTGGCCCGCGAAGCGGCGCGCAAGGCCCGCGAACTGACACGCCGCAAGACCGCGATGGACGTGGCCAGCCTGCCCGGCAAGCTGGCCGACTGCCAGGAAAAGGACCCGGCGCTGTCGGAACTGTTCATCGTCGAGGGCGACTCGGCCGGTGGCTCTGCCAAGCAGGGCCGTTCGCGCCAGAACCAGGCCGTGCTGCCGCTTCGCGGCAAGATCCTGAACGTGGAACGGGCACGGTTCGACCGGATGCTGTCCAGCGACCAGATCGGCACGCTGATCACCGCGCTGGGGACCGGCATCGGGCGTGACGAGTTCAACCTGGACAAGCTGCGCTACCACAAGATCGTCATCATGACCGATGCCGACGTGGACGGTGCGCATATCCGCACGCTGCTGCTGACCTTCTTTTTCCGGCAGATGCCGGAGCTGATCGAGGCAGGGCATCTCTATATCGCCCAGCCGCCGCTCTACAAGGTCAGCCGCGGCCGCTCCGAGGTCTATCTGAAGGACGAGGCGGCGCTCGAGGATTACCTGATCGAACAGGGCGTCGACGGCGCCAGCCTGCGGCTTGGCAATGGCGAGACCCTGACCGGCGCCGACCTGGCCCGCGTGGTCGAGGAGGCGCGCGTCGTGCGCCGCATCCTGCGCGCCTATCCGACGCATTATCCGCCCCATATCACCGAGCAGGCCGCCATTGCCGGCGCACTGGTCCAGGGCCGGGTCGATGCCGATGCGCAGGGGGTGGCGAATGCCGTGGCGCAACGCCTCGACATGATCGCCGAGGAATATGAGCGCGGCTGGACCGGCCGCCCGACGCAGGATGCCGGTATTCGCCTGACCCGCCTGCTGCGCGGGGTCGAGGAAAGCCGCACCCTGGACGGCCCGATGCTGCGCAGCGCCGAAAGCCGGCGGCTGGGCGCGATGACCGATGCGCTGCGCGATGTCTATGGCCAGACCGCGCAGTTGATCCGCAAGGATCGCGGCATCCCGATCCACGGCCCGATGAGCCTGCTGCAAGCCATCTTCCTGGAAGGTGAAAAGGGTCTGTCGCTGCAGCGCTACAAGGGCCTGGGCGAAATGAACCCCGAGCAGCTTTGGGAGACCACGCTGGACCCGGCGGCACGGACCATGTTGCAGGTGCGGGTCGAGGATCTGGGCGAGGCCGACGACATCTTCACCAAGCTGATGGGCGATGTGGTCGAGCCGCGGCGCGACTTCATCCAGCAGAACGCCCTGAGCGTGGAAAACCTGGATATCTGAGCCACGCCAGCCCTCGAATTGCGCCAGAGAGCTTACCGTTCCCTGCGCAGCCCAAGGGGTCTTGTTGCTATCATGTCGCGAATTGCGCGACAAAATGGTATCATTGCATGAGCCTTCTTGCAGCAGGCAGACCACAGGACTAGCTAACGGCCAACTCCGATACCGGCGCTGCCACGCCCTGCCGGTATCGCGACATGAAGGAGTTGTGAATATGTGCGCTGTTCTTGTGAAAGCTTCCCTGACCGCTGGGGCCGTGGCCTCGCTGGCCCTCGGCACGGCTCTGGCCGCGAATGCGGGCGGATACACGCCCCCTGTCGTTGATACCGACGTCACGGCCCCGGTCGTCGAAAGCGCGCCGGTCGGCGATTGGGCGGGTGCCTATGCCGGCCTGACGCTGGGCTATGCCTTTGGCGGCGACGACCGCGTCGGATTCACCGAAGTCGACACGGGCACCTATCTGGGCGATGCCGGGAAACTTGAGCTTGGCGGCGCCAATGCGGGCCTGCATGTGGGTTATCGCTGGCAAAGGGATCGCTGGGTCTTCGGCCCCGAACTCGGCTTCGAGGCGGGCAATATCAAGGACACGATCACCTTCGACAATCAACTTGGCGGCTCGACCGATGTCTCGTCGAAGATCAGGAACGTCCTCGCACTGCGCCTGAAGACCGGCTATGCGCTGCGTCCCGATCTTCTGCTTTACGGCATCGCCGGCATCGCGCGCGCCGACGTCGAATACAAGGTTGCGGGCACCGATGGCAGCGGCGGCTCGATGAGCGAGAGCCGGGACTTCAAGAGCAATGGCTATATCGTCGGCCTTGGCGTCGAGAGAAAGCTCAGCGACCGCATGTCGGTGACGGGCGAATATGAATATGCCAACTTCGGCAAGACCACCCGGACTTTCCAGGTTGACGGAGGGGTCTCGACCCAGGCCACTCCTGATTACCACAACGTGAAACTCGGCCTGAACTTCAAGTTCTGACCCCGGACGGTTGAGCCGGCTCCACGAACGGAAAGGGGTCGCCTTGGGCGGCCCTTTTTCGTCACGACCGGCGGCGCCGACCCAGCGGCAGGGCAATAGCGCGGGCGCCGCAGGCGATCGCCAGCCCCTGCGGCACCAGCGCCGCCAGCGCCGGATCGTCATGCGAAAGCCCGCCGGTATAGGCACCGAAAGCCGGCAGCAGCAGGTGATCGCGGCCCAGCAGAAAGGCGCGGCGGCGTTCTCCGGCCAGCCGCACGACGGGATGGAAATGCCCCGAGACATCCGGCCCCTCCGCCGCCTCGTGCCGCAAGGTGACGCGGCCCAGCGGCAGGCTGTCCGCCGCCCGCCCCGGCAGGCCGGCAGGCGCGCCGGGATCATGGTTGCCGCCGATCCAGATCCAGTCCCGCCCCCGCGCCAGCCGCCGCAAGGCGCCGGCGACCTGCGGGTCCAGCGCCTCGGTCGCCGCCATGTCGTCAAAGCCGTCACCCAGACTGACCACCGCTTGCGGATCGAGCGCCGCGATCTCACCCGCCAACCGCTCCAGGGTCGCCAGCCCCTCATAGGGCGGCAACAGGGGACCGCCGCGCCGGGCCATGCGCTCGGACTTGCCCAGATGCAGGTCGGCGACGATCAGCGCCGCGCCTTCCGGCCACCACAGTGCACCCGAGGCCCGCGCCTCGAAACGCAAGCCGTGGAAATCGAAGCCATATCCGTTCATGCGATCCCTTCCAGCCCGGCCTCGGCCATCAGCGCCTCGGCCTCGATCTGCGCCAGCCGCTCGCGCCCCTCGCCGCGGATCGGCACCCGGCCGACCTCCAGCAGCAGGGGCGCGGCCATGGGCGAGACCCGCTCCAGCATCCGATGCTCGCGCCGGGGCGAGCGGTCCAGCATCTCCTCGATCCGGCCGAAATCGACAAGGCCCCGCCCCGCCTCCTCGGCGGTGATGCGCAGCATCAGGTGGCCGGGATCGTATTTGCGCAGCGTGTCATAGAGAATGTCGCTGGAAAAGGTCGCCTGCCGCCCGGTTTTTCGCTGCCCCGGCATGTTGCGCTGGGTCAGCCCGGCGACGGTGGCGACATTGCGGAAGGTGCGCTTCATCACCGCATTCTCGCCCAACCAGTCGCCCAGGCCCGCCCGCAGCCGCGCCCGGTCCAACAGCGGCGCGGGATCGCGCACCGCGTCCAGCGACCAGACCAGCAGCGCGTAATCGGTGGACAGGAAACCCAGAGGCCCCAGCCCCTCGTCCTCCATCTCGCGGGTCAGCAGCAGGCCCAGCGTCTGCAAGGCATTGCGGCCGGCAAAGCCGTAAAGCGCGAAATGCCACAGGCCCGCATGGGGAAAGCTTTCCGACAGCAACAGCCCCGGTTCCGGCAGGGCCGAGACCTGGGCCTGCAAATCCAGCCATTCCCGCGTCTGCGCCGGCAAGGCGCCGTGCCGCGCCGGATCGCCGATCAGCGCCAGCACGCGATGGGAAAGCTGCGTTGACATGGCCAGCTTGACGCCGGAATAGACCGCGATCTTGGGCTGTCGGGTCGGGTCGGGCGTGACCTCGATCACCATCTCGCGCATCGCATCCATGCGCACGACCCGGCCGCCGATCAGGAAGCTGTCGCCGTGGGTCAGGCTGGCGGCGAATGCCTCCTCGACCTCGCCCAAAGGCGCACCGCCGCGGCCGCGCAGCCGGACCTTCATCATCTCGGCCTCGACGATGGTGCCGACATTCATGCGCAACAGCTTCGCCGCCCGCGGGTCGCGCAGCTGCCACAGCCCAGCCCGCAGCACCAGCCGCTGCCAGCGGTCATAGGCGCGTAGCGCATAGCCCCCGGTCGCGGCGAAATCCAGGCAGGCATCGAAATCCGCCCGGCTCAGCCCACGATAGGGGCCGGCGGTAACGACCTCGGCAAAAAGCGCATCGGCATCGAAGGGCGCGGCGCAGGCAGTCAGCCCGATATGCTGGCATAGCACGTCCAGCGGCCCCGGCCCGCGCCGATCGCCGTCCAGGTCGCGCTCCCGCACCGCCTCCAGAGCGGCCACGCATTCGATCTGCTCGAAACGGTTCGCCGGCACGATCCGCGCCCTGGACGGAGCGTTATAGCGATGGTTCGCCCGGCCGATACGCTGGACCAGCCGCTTGACGTTCTTGGGCGCGCCGACCTGGATCACCAGATCGACGGCGCCCCAGTCAATGCCCAGGTCCAGGCTGCCGGTCGCCACCACGGCGCGCAGTTCGCCTGCCGCCATCGCCGCCTCGACCCGCGCCCGCTGCTCGCGCGCCAGGCTGCCGTGATGCAGGCCGATGGGCAGGTTCTCGTCATTCTCGGCCCACAGCGCCTGGAAGAACAGCTCGGCCTGCGCGCGGGTGTTGATGAAGATGATCGTCGTGCGCGCGCCTTTCACCGCCTCCAGCACCTCGGGGATGGCGTAATGCCCGCCGCCGCCGGACCATGGCGCAGGCTTGGCGGTGGGCAGCATGGCGATGTCGGGATCGGGGCCGGGATCGGCCTCGACCACGGTAACCAGAGCAGCACCCGCCATGAACCCCGCCAAAGCCTGCGGATCCTCGACCGTCGCCGACAGCCCCGTCACCCGCAACCCGGGCGCCAGCCGCCGCAGCCGGGCCAGCCCCAGCATCAACTGGTCGCCGCGCTTGCTTTCCGCCAGCGCGTGCAATTCGTCCAGCACCACCCGGCGCAAGCCGCCAAAGATCGCCGGCGCCTCGGGATAGCTCAGCATCAGGGCCAGGCTTTCCGGCGTCGTCAGCAGGATCTCGGGCGGATCGACGCGCTGGCGGCGGCGCTGGCCTTGCCCGGTGTCGCCGGTCCGGTCCTCGACCCGAATCTCCAACCCCAGCTCGGCCACCGGCCGGGCCAGGTTGCGGCCGATATCCGCCGTCAACGCCTTCAACGGCGAGACGTAAAGCGTATGCAGCCCCGTCCTGGCGCCTTTTCCATTTTCCAAATACCCATCTTGCGACCGCCCCACCCGCGCCAGGTCCACCAGCGAGGGCAGAAACCCCGCCAGCGTCTTGCCGCCGCCGGTCGGCGCGATCAGCAGGCTGTCGCCCTCGGCCGCCAGCAGGGCCAGCTGATGCGGATGCGGCTGCCAGCCCTGCCGCACGAACCAGTCCTGGAACTCGGGCGGCAGGATCACAGCATCGCCTCAAGTGTTTCAAGACGATCGGCCTCAGCGGCAGGCTTGTCCCAGCGGATACGGCTGATGCGGGGAAAGCGCATGGCCACGCCCGAACGGTGCCGGGTCGAGCGGTTCAAGCCCTCGAAGGCCACCTCGACCACCAGTTTCGGCGCCAGCGCCCGGACAGGTCCGTAACGCTCGACGGTATTCTGGCGCACGAAGCGGTCCAGCTCGCGCAGTTCGGCATCTGTAAAGCCGAAATAGGCCTTGCCCACCGGCACCAGTTCGCCGCCATCCCACAGGCCAAAGGTGAAGTCGGAATGAAAGCCCGAGCGTTTGCCATGCCCGCGCTGCGCATAGATCAGCACCGCATCGACCACCATCGGATCGCGCTTCCACTTGAACCATGGCCCGCGCGGCCGGCCGGCGACATAGGCGCTGTCGCGCCGCTTGATCATCACCCCCTCGATGACGGCGGCGGGCGGTTCGGCGCGCAGCGCGGCCAGATCCTCCCATGTGGCAAAGTCCAGCAGGGGCGAGATGTCGATCCGCGGCCCGAAATCCACGGCTTCCAGCACGGTGCGGCGGGCGCCCAACGGCTCGGCGCGCAGGTCGCGGCCGTCCCACAGCAGCAGGTCGTAAAGCCGCAGTCCCGCCGGATGGCTGGCAAGCAGCCCCTTGCCGACGGTCTTGCGGTTCAGCCGCTTTTGCAGGTCGCCGAAGGGCGCCACCTCGCCCTCGCGCCGCACGATCAGCTCGCCATCGGCGGTGCCGTCGAAATCCATCGCCTCGATCACGTCGGGAAAGGCGTGCGAGATATCCTCGCCCGTGCGGGAATACAGCCGCCGCATGCCGCCTTCGCTGACCGCCTGCACGCGGATGCCGTCCCATTTCCATTCCGCAAGGTAATCGCCGGGGTCCAGCGCGCGCAGCTCGTCCAGGTCGGTCGGCGTGGACAGCATCACCGGCCGGAACGGCGCCAGCGCCGCGCTTTCCGGCCGCGCCCCGCCGCCCAGCCAGCCGAACAGCGGCGCATAGGGCGGCGCGAGCCCGTGCCAGATCTCCTCGATCTCGGGGACCGAGGGCACGCCCATCCCCGCCAGCGCCGTCCGCGCCATGCGGGCAGAAACGCCGATGCGCAGGTTTCCGGTGGCAAGCTTCAGAAAGGCCAACCGCTCGGACGGGCCCAGCCGGTCCAGCATGCCGGCGATGGCGCCGGGCAGCGCCGCCTTGCCGGTCCCCTGCAACAGCGCGACCGCCTGGGACAGCGATGGGTCGTCCTCGGCCCCCTCGGGCCAGAGCAGCGCAATGGTTTCGGCCAGATCGCCGACGAAATCGTAGCTCAGCGCCAGAAGCTCGCCATCCACCCGCTCGGCCGCCAGCCCCCGCAAAAGCGAGGGCGTGACCCTGCGCAACTCCAGATCGCCGGTCAGCGCGGCCAGCGCCCAGCCGCGATCCGGGTCGGGCGTGCGCTCCAGATAGTGCTGCAAAAGCTGCAGCTTGGCATTACGCGCCGGCGTGAAGGCCAGCCGTTCCAGAAGGGCGGCAAAGGCTTTCATTCCGCCTCGTCCTCGTAACCCACCAGCCGCAGCGGCCGGGCGGGGATCTGCGCCAGTTCGCACCAGCGGATCACGCCGTCCTCGGCGCCATGAGTGACCCAGACCTCGGATGGCGCCAGTTCCGCCAGCGTGCCGGTCAGCGCCGGCCAATCGACGTGGTCGCTGATGACCAGGGGCAGCTCGACCCCGCGCTGCCGCGCCCGCGCCCGCACCGCCATCCAGCCCGAGGCAAAGCCGATCACCGGGTCGCGGAACCGCTGCACCCAGGGGCTGGCAAAGGCCGATGGCGGCGCGATCACCAGTTGCGCCGCGACATCCTCGGCGGTCGCCGGCACCAACTCGCCCAGCTCGACACCGCGGGCCGCATAGAAATCGCACAGCACCTTCAGTGCGCCATGGATGGCAATGGGCGCGTCATAGCCGGCCTCGCGCATCAGCGCGATGACATGCTGCGCCTTGCCCAGCGCATAGGCGCCGATCAGATGCGGGCGGTCGGGAAACTCGGCCATGCTGGAGAGCAGCTTCACCACCTGCGTCGTCGGGTCGGGAAAACGGAACACCGGCAGGCCAAAGGTCGCCTCGGTCACGAAGACGTCGCAGGGCACCGGCTGGAACGGCGCGCAGGTCGGGTTCGGCTGGCGCGCATAATCGCCCGAGACGACGATACGCCGGCCCCCGGCCTCGACAGCGATCTGGCTTGACCCCAGCACATGTCCGGCCGGGTGAAAGCCGACGGTGACGCCGCCGATGCGCATCTCGCCATCGGCCACCTGCGTCGCACCGGCAAAGCCGTCGCCCATGCGCAGCCGCATGATCTCCAGCGTCTCGGCAGTGGCCATGACCGCGCCATGGCCAAAGCGGGCATGGTCGGAATGGCCATGCGTGATCAGCGCGCGCTCGACCGGCTTCAGCGGGTCGATGTGAAAGCCGCCCTCGGGGCAGAAAAGACCGGCCTCGGTCGGGAACAGGATGGAATCGGCGCGCATGATCCGAAGATGTAGAACATTTCGTGAAAATCAAGCCGGCGCCAGCGGCCGGCCCTCGAAGATCGTCTCCATCGAGAAAACGCCGGTCACGCGTTCCAGATCCATGTCGGCGATCAGGCGCTTGTAGAGCGCGTCATAGCCCGCCATGCCACCCACCACCGCCTTGGCCATGTAATCCCATTCGCCGCCGATGCGGTGGAACTCGGTGATCTGCGGCAGCGATTCGATGCGGGCGCGAAAGCGCCGCGCCCAGGCGTCGTCGTGATGCCGGGTGCGGATCATGACAAAGACCGTCAGCCCCAGCCCCAACGCAGCCGCATCGATGACCGCGCGGCTGCCTTGCAGCACGCCGGCCTCGGTCAACCGCTGCAACCGCCGCCAGCAGGCATTCTGCGACAGGCCCACCCGCTCGGCCAGCTCGCGCTGCGACAGGCTGGCATCGCGTTGCAACAGCGACAACAGGCGGTTGTCGATTTCATCGATTGAAAAGATCTTGTCGTTCATTTGACAACCAATAATCCGAATAATCGTGGATATTCAGAATGATTCCTCGCTGGATGCGGGTCAAGATGCACGCATGAAGATGAGGAACCCGATGCCGCCTTTCGACAACTATCTTGCCCGGCTGGGCGACGATCCGATGCAGGTGATCCATGACGGCGTGATCGGCCGCGATGCGGTGATCGACGGACCCTTCGGGCCGCGCCGGATGATCTATGCCGATTACATCGCCTCGGGCCGGGCATTGCGGCCCATCGAGGAATGGGTGATGGAAAACGTCCTGCCCTGGTATGCCAACAGCCATACCGAGGCCAGCCATTGCGGCGGCACGATGACCCGGATGCGCCGCGCGGCGCGCGAAGCGATAGGGTTGTGCACCCATGCCGGCGCCGAGCATGCGGTGATCTTTACCGGCTCGGGGGCGACGCAGGGCATCAACCGGCTGGTGCATCTGATGGCCGCCGGGCCGGGAACCACGGTGCTGCTGGGCCCCTATGAGCATCACTCGAACATCCTGCCCTGGCGCGAAAGCGGCGCCGAGATGGTGACGATCCCCGAAACCGCGACCGGCGGGCCTGACTTGGCGGCTTTGCGCGCGGCGCTGGCGCGGGCCGAGGGTCCCGTGATCGGCAGTTTCTCGGCCGCCTCGAACGTGACCGGCACGTTGACCGATGTCGCGGCGGTCACGCGCATCCTCAAGGCGGCGGGGGCCAAGGTGATCTGGGACCATGCCGGCGGCGCGCCTTACCTGCCCATCGACATGCGGCTGGGCATGGATGCGGTGGTGATCTCGCCGCACAAGTTCATCGGCGGGCCGGGCGCCTCGGGCATCACCGTCCTGCGCCGCGACGCGGTGGTGGCCGACCGCCCCACCCTGCCCGGCGGCGGCACGGTGCGCTTCGTCTCGCCCAAGAGCCACGACTATGCCCAGTCGCTGGAGGCGCGGGAAGAGGGCGGCACCCCGAACGTGATCGGCGACATCCGCGCCGCGCTGGTCTTTCTGACCAAGGCCGCCGTGGGTCAGGACGCCATCGACGCGCGGAATGCCGAATGGCTGGCGCTGGGGATGGCGCGGCTGCGCCACCATCCGCGCATCGAGCTGCTGGGCAATCTGGATGCGCCGCGCCTGCCCTTCTTCAGCTTCCGCATCCGCGACGGGCAGGGCGGATACATCCACCAGCAACTCGCCACGCGGATGCTGTCGGACCTTTACGGCGTGCAGGCGCGGGGCGGCTGCGCCTGCGCCGGGCCTTACGTCCATCACCTGCTTGGGCTGGAGGCCGAGGATTCGGCCCGGCTGCGCGCCGCCATCCTGGCGGGGGACGAGATCGAGAAGCCAGGCTTCGTGCGGCTGAACCTGTGCTGGGCGGCGCCGCGCACAGAAATCGAGGCGATCCTGGATGCCGTCTGCGACCTGGCCGATCAGGCGGCCGATCATCTGGCGCATTACCGCTGCGACCGGGCGACCGCGATCTTTACCCCGATTGCGGCCGAGTAGCGCAGGGACGCGAGATATATTCCCGCACCAGGGCCACGCGGCGCGGGCGAAAGCTGGTGCCGCCGGGACGCATGGCCCGGATGCGCGGCACATGGAAGGTGCGGAAATCCTCGCGCAGCTTGCAATGCGCCAGCAGCATCATGTGATTGTCGCTGTAGCTGAGGCCCAGCGGCCAGATCTCGCGCGTCGTGGCGGCGTCGTGCAGGTCGAGATAATCGATGACCAGGCTGCGCTCTTCCCACAGGGCCGCGCGCAGCAGCGCCATGTCCACCTGCGGGCTGGGACGCTGCGCCGGCGCGCGAAACAGCCGCATGGTGGTGTGCATGGCATGGCGGCCCTGGCTTTCCGGCAGGGTGGCGATGATGCGGGCCAGCGCATCCTCGCCCGCGCGGGTCAGTTCGGGATCGCCCAGCGTGCGCAGCCCCGAAATAGCCAGCAGCAGCGCCTCGATCTCCAGCCGCGAAAAGCTTTGCGGCGGCAGCGCCGGATCCTCGGTCAGCGCATAGCCCAGCCCCGCCTCGCCGTCGATCAGCGCGCCGCCAGCGCGCAGCGTGGCGATGTCGCGGTAAAGCTGGCGGCGCGAGACGCCGGTCTCTTCGGCCAGCCGCGCGGCCGTCACCGGCGCGGGCAGGCGGCGCAACGCATCCATCAGGCGCATCAGCCGGTCGGTGCGGGACATGCTGTCACCTTCTGTCAGGGGGCCTGCGCCATTCTGCCCCGGTCAACACAGGAGGCCAAGATGCTGACCCTTTATCACGCCCCTAAAAGCCGCTCGTCGAGCATCCTCGTCCTGCTGGACGAATTGGGCATCCTCGACAAGATCGAGATCCGCCGGGTCACCATCCCGCGCCAGGACGGCTCGGGCGGGCGCGATCCGGCCAACCCGCATCCCGAAGGCAAGGTGCCCTATCTGGTCAATGGCGCGGATCATGTGCGCGAACGCGGCGCCATCATGCTTTACCTGACCGACATGTTCCCCGAGGCGGGGCTGGGTCCGCTGCCGGGCGATCCGGGGCGCGGCCAGTATCTAAGCTGGCTCAGCTGGTATCAGGGGGTGCTGGAGCCGGTGGCGATCCTGAATTTCTTCAAGATCGAGCATCCGGCGCTGGAGGCGACCTTTCGCGACTACGACACCGTGATCCAGCGGCTGGACGAGGTGCTGGGCAAGCAGAGCTGGCTGCTGGGCAACCGCCTCTCGGCCGCGGACCTGCTGATCGCCAGCCCTTTCCTGTTCTTCGGCGAAGGCATGCCGCGAACCGCCGCCATCGACGAATGGGCGCGGCGGATTCAGTCCCGACCCTCGATGGCGCGGGCGGCAGGGATCGACGGCTGAGGCGCCGCGGCAGGCAGCTTGGCCAGTTGCACCATCAGGATGCCCGCCGCCACGATCAGCGCGCCGATCACGTCCGAGACGCCGAACCGTTCGCCCAGCAGGGCCGCGGCGATGCCGACGCCGAAGATCGGCGACAGGAAATGAAAGGTCGCCGCCCGCACCGCGCCGATGCGGTTGACCAGCCGGAACCACAACCAGGTCGCGCCGATGCCGGGCGCGATCACCGTATAGGCAAAGGCCCAGACCAGGCCCGCGCTCCATTCCACCGGGCGACCCCATTCCATCAGCACGGCCGGGATCAGCAGCAGGGCGGCGCCGACCGCCATCTGCAAGCCGACGAGCATCATCATGTTGCGGCTGCCGCCCGCCCCGCGCGCCGCCAGCGTGGCAAAGGTCAGCGCCACCATGCCGATCAGGCACAGGATCACCCCCGGCACGTCCAGCCCGTGCTGAAGCCGCACCCCCATGATCAGCGTGACGCCGGCAACGCCCGCGACCAGCCCGGCCACAGCGATGGGGCGCAGCCGCTCGCCATAAAGCAGCCAGCCCAGGAAGGCGACGACAAGCGGCATCATCGAGGCGATGATGGCCGAGACAGAGGCCTCGACATATTGCATGGCGACCCAGCTGAAGCCCAGGTAAAGCGCGTTCTGGCACAGGCCGAACAGGATCACCGTGCGCCATTCGGTCCTGTTGAGTCGCCAACTCTGGCCCATCGCTCGGGCCAGCGGAATCGCCACCAGGGCGGACAGGCCGAAACGGATGACCAGCGCGGTCAGCGGCGGGGCGGCCAGGACGATCATGCGCGTCGAGGTGAAGGCCGAGGCCCAAAGGACCGCAAAGCCGAAACCCATCAGAATGGCCCTGAAATCCATGTCGCCCCCCTGCCCTTCACCCATGGGCTAGCAGATGGGCCGGCGGGCGCAAGGGCCGGAACTGGATCGGGGGCCGGATCGGGGGCCCGAAACGAGAGAAGCCGCGCAGGTCATGCGCGGCCCCTTGTGCGGCGAAAGCCGGGATCAGGCGTTCACGCTGTCCTTCAGCGCCTTGGCGATGGTGACCTTGACCACCTTGTCGGCGGGCTTCGTCATCATCTCCTGGGTTTGCGGATTGCGGACCTGACGCTCGGGGCGGGTGCGGCACGCGACCTTGCCGATGCCCGGCAGGGTGAGGGCGCCACCTTCGGCGACCGTGCGCGACACGACGGCCGAAAGCGCGTCCAGAGCCGCGGCGGCGGTCTTCTTGTCGCTGCCCATTTCATCGGCCAGCGTGGCGACGAGCTGGGTCTTGGTCATCGGTTTCGAAGCGGCCTGGGCCATTTTCTGTCTCCTCGTTGTTCCCCGTTCGGGAAATTTTCGGACGCCACCTTGGCGGCACGCCTGCCGCTACACAAGCTTTTTCAGCGCAGATCAAGCTTTTTCGGCGGTTTTCCCCAGCAAACGCTGCGAAATTCGCCGCCAAGGGGCCGTTCTAGAGGAAGGCGGTCTCGTTAAACGAGCGCAACTTGCGCGAGTGGATGCGTTCCAAGGGCGTCTCGCGCAGCTTTTCCATGGCCCGGATGCCGATCAGCAGGTGGTTCGCGACCTGGGTGCGATAGAAATCCGTGGCCATGCCGGGCAGCTTCAACTCGCCATGAAGCGGCTTGTCGCTGACGCAAAGGAGCGTGCCATAGGGCACGCGAAAGCGGAAACCGTTCGCGGCGATGGTGGCGCTTTCCATGTCCAGCGCGATGGCGCGCGATTGCGACAGGCGCTGCACCGGCCCGGACTGGTCGCGCAGCTCCCAGTTGCGGTTGTCGATGGTGGCGACGGTGCCGGTGCGCATGATGCGCTTGAGCTCATAGCCGTCAAGCTGCGTGACCTCGGCCACCGCCTCTTGCAGGGCGACCTGCACCTCGGCCAGGGCGGGGATCGGCACCCAGACAGGCAGGTCGTCGTCAAGCACATGGTCCTCGCGCAGATAGGCATGGGCCAGCACGAAATCGCCAAGGCTCTGGCTGTTGCGCAGCCCGGCGCAATGGCCGACCATCAGCCAGGCATGCGGGCGCAGCACGGCGATATGGTCGGTCGCGGTCTTGGCGTTCGAGGGGCCGACGCCGATATTGACCAGCGTGATGCCGTCGCCATCCGGCCGCTTGAGGTGATAGGCCGGCATCTGCGGCATCTTGGCGCCGGTGGCGATGATGTCCTCGGGACGCTCCAGGATCTGGTTTCCGGGCGCGACGAAGCCCGTATAGCCCGAGTTCGGGTCGGCCAGCGCGCGGCGGGCGAAGGCCTCGAACTCGTCCACATAGAACTGGTAGTTCGTGAACATCACGAAATTCTGGAAATGCTCGGGCAGGGTCGCGGTGTAATGCGCCAGCCGCGCCAGCGAGTAATCGACGCGCTGCGCGGTAAAGGGCGCCAGCGCATGGCTGCCATCCGGGTTCGGCCCGGCGATGCCGTTCACGATGTCGTCGTTCATCGTGTTCAGGTCCGGCACGTCGAAGACGTCGCGCAGCGAATAGTCCAGCACGCCTTCCTGCGGGACGTTCAGGTCGCTTTGCGTCGCCACGGCGAAATGCACCGGCATCGGCGTGCCGCTTTCGCCGATCGCCACCGGCACGCCGTGATTGCGCATGAGCAGGCCGATCTGTTCCGTCAGGTAGCCGCGGAACAGGTCGGGCCGGGTGATCGAGGTCGAATAGGTGCCCGGCAGCGCGACATGGCCGAAGGACAGGCGCGAATCCGTCTTGGAATGGATCGGCACGGTCATGCGCAGTTCCGGGTAGAAGGCGCGATAGCGCGCCGCCGGCCGGCCGCCTTGCAGCGTGGCAAGGAAACGGTCCAGCAGGAAATGCGACGCACGGTCGTAAAGCTCGATCAGCCGCGCCACGGCGGCGGCCGGGTCGTCGAAATAGACGCGCTCGGCGGGCTCGGGCGTCTCGATGGGAAGTCTCCGGCTGTCGGTCAACATGCGCGCTCTCCAGTTTCGGCGGAGAGTGCCAGCGCCGCCGCGGGCTGGCAAGCCGGCACCGGACGCCTTATCTGAGGGACGAAGGAGTGATCCGCATGGAATTTTCCGTTCTCGATCTGGCGGTGGTGGCCGAGGGCTCGGACGCCCGGCAGGCCATCGCCAATTCCGTCGCGCTGGCGCAAGCCGCCGAGGGATGGGGCTACAGCCGCTTCTGGCTGGCCGAACATCACAACATGCCCGGCATCGCCAGCGCCGCCACCGCGGTGCTGATCGGCCATGTGGCGGACCATACCAGGGCGATCCGCGTCGGTGCCGGCGGGGTCATGCTGCCCAATCACGCACCGCTGGCCATCGCCGAACAGTTCGGCACGCTGGCGACGATCCACGGGCCGCGCATCGACCTGGGCCTGGGCCGCGCGCCGGGCGGCGACGGTGCGGTGATGCACGCATTGCGCCGGTCGATGCAGCGCAACGAGGATTTCCCCAACGACGTGGTCGAGCTTCTGCGCTATCTCGGCCCGCCGCGCCCCGGCGCCCCGGTCGCGGCCCATCCGGGCGAGGGCACGAACGTGCCGGTCTGGATCCTCGGCTCGTCGCTTTACGGCGCCAGCCTCGCCGCTGCGCTTGGCCTGCCCTATGCCTTTGCCAGCCATTTCGCCCCCGGCGATCTGGAAGAGGCGCGGCGGCTTTACCGCGAGCGGTTCCAGCCCACCGAATTCGGCGAAAAGCCGCGCTTCATGCTGGCGGTGAACGTCATCGCCGCCGAGACCGATGCCGAGGCGCAGCGGTTGCGCAGCAGCCAGCAGATCAGCTTTGCCCGGCTGCGGCTGGGCATGCCCGGCCTGCTGCCGCCGCCGGTCGACGACGTGCTGGACGCGATCCCGGTGCGCATCCTGCCCACGGTCAACGCCGCGCTGGCCATCAGCGCCGTCGGCAGCCCCCAGACCGTCGCGGCCGAACTGGACCGGCTGATCGCCCGCCACCAGCCCGACGAGCTGATTCTCGTCGGCAATATCTACGACCAGGTCGCACGGCACCGTTCCTTTGCCATCGCGGCCGAGATCCTGCGGGGGCGCACATGATGAGGATGCTGGTCTTCGGTCACGGCTATTCTGCCGGTTTCCTGACGCCCTTGCTATTGGCCGAGGGCTGGCAGGTCACCGGCACCACCCGAGGCGCGACGGATCGCGTGGCGCAGGCCGGGGCCGAGCCGCTGCGCTGGCCGGGGCAAGAGGATGCCGTGCGCAAGGCCATCGCCCAAGCCGACGCGATCCTGATCTCGGTCGGACCGGAACAGGGCGCGGACCCGGTGCTGGCAGCCTTCGGCACCGAGATCGCCGCCGCCCGGCCGCGCTGGCTGGGCTATCTTTCCACCACCGGGGTCTATGGCGACCGGGACGGCGGCTGGGTCGACGAGGACACGCCCTGCACCCCCTCGACCCGGCGCGGGCGCGAGCGGGTCGCGGCCGAGCTGGGCTGGCAGGCTTTTGCCGCCGAACACGGCCTGCCGCTGCATATCTTTCGCCTTGCCGGGATCTACGGACCGGGGCGCGGACCCTTTGCCAAGGTGCGGGCGGGCACGGCGCGGCGCATCGTCAAGCCCGGCCAGATCTTTTCCCGCATCCATGCCGAGGACATCGCGCAGGTGCTGCTGGCCTCGATCAAGGCGCCGCATCCCGGCGCGATCTACAATGTCTGCGACGACGATCCCGCCCCGCCCGAGGCGGTGATCGGCCATGCGGCGGAACTGCTGGGCCTGCCCATGCCCCCCGCCGAAGACTATGCCAGCGCCGAGATGACGCCGATGGCGCGCAGCTTCTATGCCGAGAACAAGCGCGTCTCGAACCACCGCATCAAGCGGGAACTGGGCGTGACCCTGCGCTATCCCGACTATCGCGCCGGGCTGGCCGCGCTGGCGCGAGCCGAGGGGATCCCTGCCTAGGGCGCGATCGAGCAGCAGCCCGTCAACATGCGCGAGGGCTGCTCTTGCCCGTCCAGGATCACGCTGACCGCCAGCGCATGGCCGCGGTCCGACATGCCGTCCGAACATTGCTCGGGCCGCATGAACGCCGTGAGCCGCCCCTTGTCATCGCCGGCGATGATGCCCCGCGTGGGCTCGCCCTCGATGCCGCGGTCCATGACCTTGCGCAGCGAAAGCTGGCGCTCCGGCGCATCGGGCTCGCTGAAGATCAGCCCTTTCTGCACCGTCTTGACCGACCAGAAGGGCTCGGTTCCGCTGCAACGCAGCGCCAGCGGCAGTTCGGCCGGCTTCCAGACCGTGGCCTGCGGCTTGAGAAAGCGCAGCGCCACCCAGCCCGTGGTCTCGCCCACGTTCACCAGCCCCCACTTGCCCGAGGCGTCGCGGTCCAGCAACTCGACGCCCTTGGCGGTCGAGGCAAGCCTGCCGATGATCTTGGCCTGGCCGTCCGGCGCCTCGCGCACGTTCAGCTTGTCCCAGGTCTCGACCACGGTGACGTCGAACAGGTTCGGCAGATAATCCTGCGCCTGCACCGCCAGCGGCGCGGCAAGGACGAGGCCGGTCAATAGGATACGCAGCATTGTCACCTCTCAGGCACGTTTCGCCAGCGCCACGCCCAGGACTTCCAGCACCTTGGCCTCGATGTCGGGGGCGGACATGCGGGCCTCGCGATACATGGCCTCGGGGCTGGCATGGTCGATGAATGTGTCGGGCAGCACCATCTGGCGGAAGCGCAGCCCGCCGTCGAACACGCCCTCGTCCGCAAGCAGTTGCGCGACCAGGCTGCCGAAGCCGCCGACCGCGCCCTCTTCGATGGTGATCAGCGCCTCATGCGTGCGGGCAAGGCGCAGGATCAGGTCGCGGTCCAGAGGCTTGGCGAAGCGGGCATCGACCACCGTCGGGCTGACGCCACGCGCCGCCAGCGACTCGCGCGCGCGCATTACTTCCGACAGCCGGGTGCCGAAGGACAGGATGGCGACGCCCTTGCCCTCGGCCATGACCCTGCCCTTGCCGATCACCAGTACCTCGCCGCGCTCGGGCATCTCGACGCCGGTGCCCTCGCCGCGCGGATAGCGGAAAGCAATGGGCCCCTCGTCATGGGCCGCCGCGGTGGCGACCATATGGACCAGTTCCGCCTCGTCGGCGGCAGCCATGACCACCATGCCGGGCAGGTTCGCCAGGAATGCGACGTCATATGCGCCGGCATGGGTCGCGCCATCGGCGCCGACCAGGCCGGCGCGGTCGATGGCAAAGCGCACCGGCAGGCGCTGGATCGCCACGTCGTGCACGACCTGGTCGTAGCCGCGCTGCAGGAAGGTCGAATAAAGCGCGCAGAACGGCTTCATCCCCCCCGCCGCCAGCCCGGCCGAGAAAGTCACGGCATGCTGCTCGGCAATGCCCACGTCGAAGCAGCGGCGCGGGAAACGCTCGGCCATCAGGTTCAAGCCGGTCCCGTCCGGCATGGCGGCGGTGACGGCGACGATGCGGGCGTCGCGGCTGGCCTGATCGACCAGCGCGCGGGCAAAGACCGAGGTATAGCTGGGCGCGTTCGATTTCGCCTTGGCCTGCGCGCCGGTCTCGACGTCGAATTTCGCCGTGGCATGGCCCTTGTCGGCGGCGCGCTCGGCCGGGCCGTAGCCCTTGCCCTTGCGGGTCACGACATGCAGCAGAACCGGCCCCGTCGCCCGTGCCTTGACCGTGCGCAAAAGCGGCAGAAGCTGGTCGAGGTCGTGGCCGTCGACCGGGCCGATATAGGAGAACCCCAGTTCCTCGAACAGGGTGCCGCCGACGGTCATGCCCTTGAGCATCTCCTTGGCGCGGCGCGCGCCCTCTTGCAGCGTAGGCGGCAGGAAGCCGACGGCGCCCTTGGCCACGGCCTTCAGATCCTGGAACGGGCCCTCGGCGTAAAGCCGGGTCAGATAGCGCGACAGCGCCCCGGTGGGCGGCGCGATGGACATCTCGTTGTCGTTCAGCACCACGAACAGCCGCTTGCCCAGGTCGCCCGCATTGTTCAGCGCCTCGAAGGCCATGCCCGCGCTCATCGCGCCGTCGCCGATCACCGCGATGGCATCGCCCGGATCGCCACCCAGTTCGCGCGCCATGGCAAAGCCCAGCGCCGCGCTGATCGAGGTCGAGCTGTGCCCGGCGCCGAACGGGTCATAGGGGCTTTCCGACCGCTTGGTGAAGCCGGAAAGCCCGCCCTCCATCCGCAGGGTGCGGATGCGGTCGCGCCGCCCGGTCAGGATCTTGTGCGGATAGCACTGATGGCCCACGTCCCAGATGATCTTGTCGCGCGGCGCGTCAAAGACCGCATGCAGCGCCACGGTCAGCTCGACCACCCCCAGCCCGGCACCCAGATGGCCGCCGGTCACGGAAACGGCGCTGACCGTCTCGGCCCGCAACTCGTCGGCAAGCTGGCGCAGCTCGCGATCGGTCAGATCCTTGAGGTCGGATGGCAGATGCACCCGGTCCAGGATCGGCGTCGAAGGGCGGTCGGAAGTCTCATGGGTCATGGCTTGCCCCTCTCCGGGCGGGCTGTCAGGCGTCGCGTTCGATAACGAAACGCGCAAGCTGCCGCAAGTTTCCTGCGCCCTCGCCATAGGGTTCCAGCGCTGTTTCGGCATTGCGCACCAGCGTGCGCGCCTTGTCCCGCGCCCCTTCGAGGCCCAGCAACGACACGAAGGTCGCCTTGTTGGCGGCGCCGTCCTTGCCGGTGCGCTTGCCGGTGTCGGCCTCGTTACCGGTCACGTCCAGGACATCGTCATGGATCTGGAAGGCAAGGCCCAGGTTGCGGGCATACTCCGCCAGCGGTCCGGTATCCTGCCCCGCCATGACGGCGCCGGCGGTGGCGGAGAACTGGATCAGCGCCCCGGTCTTGGCTTGTTGCAGCCGCTTGATGGCCATCAGGTCCAGGGGCTCGACGGCGGTCTCGGCGGCGATGTCCAGCGCCTGCCCCCAGACCATGCCGCGCCCGCCGACCGCCTCGGAAAAGCCGCTTACCAGCGCCAGGCGTATCTCGGGCGCGCCGATCTGCGCATCGGTCAAGAGGCCGAAGGCCAGGCTTTGCAGCGCATCGCCGGCCAGGATCGCGGTCGCCTCGGACCATCGCACATGCACGGTGGGCAGGCCCCGGCGCAGGTCGTCGTCATCCATCGAGGGCAGGTCGTCATGCACCAGGCTATAGGCATGCAACGCCTCGACCGCCGCCGCGACGGGCAGCGATTCCCGGTCGCGCAGCCCGAACAGCCGCGCCGATTCCATCACCAGGAAGGCGCGGATGCGCTTGCCGCCGATGCAGGCATAGCGCATCGCATCGGTCAGCTCGCCCTCGGGCAGGCCGGCCATGGCCCCGTCCAGCGCAGCCTGCACCTGCGTCTTTACCTCATCGAGGCGGTCCAGCATCACAGCCCCTCGGCCGGCACGGTGCCCGTGGGTTGGCCATTGGCCGCCAGCGTGATCTTTTCGACCCGCTCCTCGGCCTCGCGCAGGCGCTTGTCGCAATGCGCCCGCAACGCCGCGCCGCGTTCGTAAAGCTTGATCGATTCCTCCAGCGTGGCCTCGCCATGCTCCAGACGACCGACGGTCGCCTCAAGCTCTTTCATCGCCTCCTCGAAGGACATGTTCTCGATCTCGGTCCCGGTCACGCGGCAGTCTCCCTCAGCACATCGACATGGGCGCGCGCCGAGCGGCCCAGAGCGGCCAGATCATAGCCCCCTTCCAGCGCCGATACCACCGGGGCCGAACAGGCCGCCGCCGTATCGCAGATCATCCGGGTGATGGCGGTGAAATCACCATCGTCCCACATGAGCGAGGCCAGAGGATCCTCGGCATGCGCATCGAAGCCGGCCGAGACCAGCACCAGTTGCGGCCGCCACGCCTCGACCCGGGCGCAGATCGCCTGCCAGACCGCGCGGGCCTCGCCCCCGCCGCTGCCCGGCGCCAGCGGGAGGTTGACGACCTGCCCATGCGCCCCCCGCTCCGACGGCGCACCCGTGCCGGGATAAAGCGGCACCTGATGCGTCGAGGCGAACAGCGCCCGCCGCTCGTCCCACAGCACGTCCTGCGTGCCGTTGCCGTGATGCACGTCGAAATCCAGCACCGCCACCCGGTCCAGCCCGTGATGCTCCAATGCCCGCAGCGCCCCGATCGCGACCGAGGAAAAGATGCAGAACCCCATGGCCTTCATGCGCTCGGCATGATGGCCCGGCGGTCGCATGGCGACAAAGGCGCTGGGCGCCTCGCCCGCCAGCACCGCATCCACGGCGGCGCAGACCCCGCCGACGGCATGGCGCGCCGCATTCAGGCTGCCCGGCGACAGATAGGTGTCCGAATCGAGCATGCTCCAGCCCTCGCCCGGCGCCTTCCGGCGCAGGAGCGACAGGTATTCGGGAGGATGGGCGCGCAGAATGTCCTGATCCGCCGCCTCGGGCGCCTCGCGCCGCTCAAGATCCGCCCCGTCAAGCACCGCCAGCACGGCATCCAGCCGGGCCACCTGTTCGGGATGGCTGGGCGGCGTCACATGCGAAAGCCCCGAGGGATGCGTGTAAAGCAAGGTCATCCACCCAAGGATTATGTGCAGCTTCCCCACGCGGCAAGCCAATCTTGCGCACCCGGCCCCGCAGGGACGGGAAAACGGCCCCCTTGCTGCTCCCGTGCGCAATGACGCCGCCGGAAACCCGCCCTTTTTCCGTTTTCCAAATACCCTCGGGGGGTCCGGGGGCAGACAGCCCCCGGCGGCCGCGACGCATGCGCCGCCCTCAGACCGTCAGCCGCTGTCCGTCATGGCCCGCGATGCGCAACGCCATCAGCGTGCCCTCGGGCATGTCGCGGTCGAAGGCGACCTCGGTGAAATGCTCCGTCCGGCCCAGGCGCGGCCCCTCGGTCAACACCATGCGCGCCTCGCCGAGCTGGGCCTGCAAATGCCGGGCCAGCGCCGCATCGCCCGCCGCCCGCAGCCGGGCCGCGCGCTCCTTGATCGCCGGGCCGGGCACGCGCGGCATCCGCGCCGCCGGGGTGCCCTTCCGCGCCGAATAGGGAAACACATGCAGGAAGGTCAGCCCGCAATCCTCGACCAGCTTCAGGCTGTTCTCGAACATCGCCTCGGTCTCGGTCGGGAAGCCGGCGATGATGTCGGCGCCGAAGGCGATGCCGGGACGCAGCCGCCGCGCCTCTTCGCAGAACCGGATGGCGTCGTCGCGCAGGTGGCGGCGCTTCATCCGCTTCAGGATCATGTCGTCGCCCGCCTGCAGGGACAGGTGCAGATGCGGCATCAGCCGGGGCTCGGTGGCGATGGCCAGCATCAGGTTCTCGTCGGCCTCGATCGAATCGATCGAGCTGATCCGCAGCCGCGGCAGGTCCGGCACCAGCCGCAGGATGCGCATGACCAGGTCGCCCAACCGCGGCTGCCCCGGCAGGTCGGCCCCCCAGGAGGTCAGGTCCACCCCGGTCAGCACCACCTCGTTGAAGCCGCGGTCCCGCAGCCGCTTGATCTGATCGACCACGACCCCCGCCGGCACCGAGCGCGAATTGCCGCGGCCGTAGGGGATGATGCAGAAGGTGCAGCGATGATCGCAACCGTTCTGCACCTGCACATAGGCGCGATGCCGGCCGAAACCGTCGATCAGGTGCCCGGCGGTTTCCTTGACCGACATGATGTCGTCGACCTGCACCTTCTCGGTCTCGCCGATCAGGTCGGGGGCCTGCATCGCGGCCCAGGTCGCGGGCTGCATCTTCTCGTGGTTGCCGATCACGCGGCTGACCTCGGCCATGGCGGCGAATGTCTCGGGCTCGGTTTGCGCCGCGCAGCCGGTGACGATGACCGGGGCGCCCGGATTCTCGCGCGCCAGCCGGCGGATCTCCTGCCGGGCCTTGCGCACCGCCTCGGCCGTCACCGCGCAGGTGTTCACGATCACCGCGCCTTGCAGCCCGGCGGCCTCGGCCATCTCGCGCATGGCCTCGGTCTCATAGGCGTTCAGCCGACAGCCGAGGGTCGCGAAAACCGGGGGCTTCAGATCCTTCATCCCCGCCAGACCCCGTCGAAGACATGCGCGGTCGGCCCGGTCATCCAGACCCCGTCCTCGCGCCAGTCGATCTCCAGCACGCCGCCGGGCACGTTGACCCTGACCCGCCGCCCGGTCAGCCCGCGCCGCGCCGCCGCCACCACCGCCGCGCAGGAGCACGACCCCGAGGCCAGGGTGATGCCGGTGCCGCGTTCCCAGATGCGCAGGATGATCTCGTCCGGCGAAACGACCTGCACCAGCTCGATATTCGTCCGCTGCGGATAAAGCGGATGATGCTCATGCGCGGGGCCGAAGCGTTCCAGGTCCACCGCCGCCGCATCGGGCACGAAGAAGGTCATATGCGGATTGCCCATGCCCGTCGCCACCGGATCGCCCGGAACGGGCAGGTGCAGCGTATCGACATCCTCGGCCAGCGGAATCCCGGCCCAGTCCAGCACCGGCGCGCCCATGTTGACCCGCGTCAGCCGGTCCCCGGCATCCTCGGCCGCAAGCACCGCGTGATCGGTGGCGAGCCGCAGCGCGCGGGCGCCCGTTTCGTCCATGAGAAAGCGGGCGACGCAGCGCGTGGCATTGCCGCAGGCCGCCGAAAGCGAGCCGTCCGCGTTGAAGAACACCAGCCGCGCATCGGCATTCTCGCCGGGCAGGATGACGGCCAGCTGGTCGAAGCCGACGCCGCGATGGCGGTCGGCGATGGCGGCCACGGTCGCGGCATCGGGCAGCGCGCCGGTCCGGCGGCTGTCGATCACCACGAAGTCGTTGCCGAGCCCGTGCATCTTCATGAAGGGCAGAGGAATGCTCTGGCCGAGGTTTTGCTGGTGTTCCATGGCGGTGACATACTCCTGCCGGAAAGATTCTGCCAGAGGCGGTGATTTTTCCGCTTGACCCTGTCAGCCGCCGACCGTAGTTAGCCCCCCGTGCGATGGGCCCGTAGCTCAGTTGGTAGAGCAACTGACTTTTAATCAGTGGGTCACAGGTTCGAATCCTGTCGGGCTCACCACTGAACTTCCTTACATGACAAGCGGTTACGAGAAATTGCCTGCGAGGCGGTTTCGGCGCTAACAATGTGCCAGCGGATAGCCAGCGGACATTTTCACGGTGATGCCCTGGCTCGAATCTAGCGCCAGCGCGCCGCGCGCCAACTGGCGGCGATAGCCTCGGCCTCGTCGCAAAACCAGCGCTCGCCCTTGCTCTCATCGATCCGGGTCTCGGCATAGGCCGGCGACCAGGGCGCGTGATAGATCCGCTCGCCCTTCTTCGAGATGTTGCCCTTGATCGGACAGCCCTCGGGCGCCTCTGTGGCAGCCCGCGCCCAGCGGTCGGCGCGATACTCCCAGGCAAGCTGAGATTCGCTCTGCCAGATGAGTAAGTCGCCGTCCACCACCACGGCACGGCAGGCAATCAAAGGGCTACCGTCAGTCGCGGCCCAGGTGACGGCGGGCATCACCAGCACCGCGCCAACGACCAAAGCCCTAACCGCTGCGATTCCCGCGATTGTCGCGATTGTCGCGATTCCAGTCCCGATAGGGGCATCAAAATCGCGATAATCGCTACGCACTGCCGTCAGGATTGCGGCGGAGGGCGTGGCCCGCCGATCAACTATCGCAGGCACAGCCGACGCCTTTGCGGCATAGTTTGTCCCGGCTGATGCAACTGTCGCCGCAGGCTTTGCCCTTGCTGCACATCTTGCAGCAGGAGGCATCCAGGAGGGCCGCATCAGGGCCTCCGAGGTCCAGCAGGCGTTGCCGGGCGTCCTGGATGTCCTCTGTCGTCAAGACCCCGAGGACGGGCACGGTGCCCTCATCCGCAAACGAGGGCAGGGAAAAGCAGACGAGGAAAGCAATGAGGAAAGGGCGCATCGGACTTCTTAACGATTTGTTAACCTTTCCCTGATAGGCGGCTTTCCGCTGATTCGCCAAGGATCAGGAGCATTGCAGACTGGCGCCGACAGGCCGGTCTGCTCGCACTGTGCGGGCATTGTTACGCCCCGAGCATTTCCATCTTTCTCGACTTGCGATTGTCGCTGTTCCGCGATTCTCGGCCCTCGGGGCATCAGAAGGGGCGCCCCGGCTGGGCTTTTGCGCCAGCGAGGAATGCAACCCGCTGCCATTCGGTTGCGATTTTGCCATATGAGGCTGCCGGGAAGCGGAAGCTGCTACGCCGCCACATCCGCTGCAAACCTCACCTGTGCAGCGGAACTAGCAGCGGACGCAGACCGGGGAGCGCTTAGGCGCCGGGAAGCCGCTCAAGCTCGGGAAAGGGCTGCCACTGAATGTCCGCGCGGTCACAGAGGGGGTGATCCAGGCTGCCGCCGGCAATCTTCCCGTCACGGATCGGGATGCCTATGCTGTGCAGCCCGAGGTAGCGGCCGGAGACATCCTTGCTGTCGGCGCGGACGCAAACGCCTTGCAGCCCATCCGGCAGGGTCGCCACATTGGAAATCTCGGCATCGCGGATCGAGGCGGGGTCATAGATGAGTTCTTTGGCGCCAGCGACGATCTCGGCCTTCAAGGCGGCGCCAGGCGGCGTGGAGCGCGCAATGATTTCGCTGTAGTTGTCCGATGCGGTGCAGGCCGCGAACAGCAACGGCCCGACAATCAGAATGGCTTTGTTCTGCATGATCCACCTTCCCTCCAGAGACCGGGCATAGGCTAGGAAGTCCAAGAGCGCGGGACAAGCGATAACCGGACTGCAGTGCTTTCCTGTCATTCGGTTGCCGGAACGGGGGAGGGTTCCTGAAACGGCAAAGCCCCCGCATGATGCGACGGCCCGGCGCTGCGAGGCCCCGAGATCGCCAGCACCAGCGGCAGCTCCTTGGGAAAGGACCGAATGTCGAACCGCTTGAAGCAGGTGCCGTCCATGTTCATCCGGTCGCCCGACGAGATGGGATAGCCGTTCGGGGCGTGGCGGATCAGCCCGGCCCGGAACGCCCGCAGGTCCAAGAGCCACCACAGGTCAAAGCCCGTCCCGGCCGTGTTGGCATGGCCGTAGAACAGCCAGTCACCCTCGCCGTTCACCATCTTGGCCAGTTTGGCCAGTTCGGTCGGGTTGCCCGAGGGCAGGCGCGAGCGGATGGCAAAGTCATAGGGGTAGCGGCCGGCATAACCTCCAGAACCTGTTCAGATCAGCCGAACCCCCTCTTCGAACACCGCTGCACGCGAACCAGGCCGGCGCTATGCGGCAGAGCCCTTGTTCCCAGCCGCGAAACATGGATCAATCGGAGCATGACGGACCCACAGGCTCCTGAGACAGCAAACCCATCGCATGCGGCAAGGCTATGGCTGGCCCTGCTGCTGGCCCTGCTGGTCGTCATGTTGCCGGGACCACAGGTCACCGCGACGGCCAGCCAGTCCAAGCAACTGACCACGCCGACGCTGGCCCTGACGGCGATCCATGGGCGCGACCTGATCGCCCGCAAGGATGCGGTGCAGATCCGCCCACTGACCGCGACTGCGCTGCCGCCGCCGGAGCCCCTGCCGCCGCCGCCGCGCGCCGCCGCATCGGTTGCCTACGCCCATCAACCGCAAATCGGGGTCTGCGCCTGCACGCTCGCCCCCTGTGCCCGTGCACCACCGTCCTTTCGCATGACCGCCTGACATCGCTCTGCCCCCGGCTCCGGGTTGGCAGATCATGACCTTTGCGTTCACGAAGGACGACAGATGAATTCCCATGAAGATGAGCCGGCCGCGCGCCGGACGCCGTTCGCCGAAAAACCAAAGCCCGACGATACACCGCCCGAACCCGCAGGAACGCCGCCGGCGGCCGGAGAGGTCCAGTCCGGCAAGACCGTGCTGCTGAACTGGTGCATCATGCTTGTCGGTTTCTGCGCCATTGCCCTTGCCGCTTATTGGCTGCTCGGGTGATGTGCCCCCCTGCGGGCCGCTGTCCGCAGGGGGAACCGAGCCCCACCAGATGGCTGTCGGGGTCAGGCCCCTCTGTCCTGCTCATGCTTGGCCCACAGATAGCCGACAAACGCCCCCTTCACGAGGCGAAGAATGACCAGGGTCAGCAGGGTCATCGCCACCCCCACCACGATCAGCAGCGTCACCGGATCGGGCCGATAGATCGCCCAGGTAAAGCCGATCATCGGGATCAGCAGCAGGAGCATGATGGTCATGGTAAAGAAAGCCGGGCCATCGGCAGCCCGATAAAGCCCCAGCGGCTCGCCGCAGGCTTCGCACTCCTGCACGATGGCCAGGTATCCCTTGAACAGCCGGCCCTTGCCGCAATGTGGGCATCGGCCCGTCAGCCCCCTGACCGCTGCGGCCCGCTCGTCCCGTTCCTCTGCCATGGCTGTGTACGCTCCGATTGTTTCCGTCAGAGGGTAACATAATGGATGGCGATCGGATCAGGCTTCCCCTTGCCGCACAGCTAGCGGCAGGCCGCGTCCAGGAGGAGCGCATCAGCGCCTCCGATGCCCGGCAAACGCTACCGAGTGTCCTGGATGTCCCTTGAGATCAGCGGCCGGAGAGCGGACACGGCACCTTCATCTGCGACATGACACGCCACATTTGTTCTCGACAAAATGGGACCACCTTGCTGCTGCCGGAGCATGTGGTGGATTCGCTCGCCTTGGTTACAGTTGTTGCCCATGGTGCATACCAACGACCCGGCCACATCGCACGGGTCCGGGGGGCGGCGGAATAGTCCCGGCCGGATTGGGTGATCAAGCCTCGGGCATCGTTGGCGTCACTGTCGGTTGCCGCGCAGAAATGCCGCCAGGGCGCGTCGCATGATGTTCTGGACCAACTCTCCAGAGACCGCAAAAATCCGGTAAGTGATTGATGCATGGGGATGGCGGAGACGAAGGGATTCGAACCCTCGAGGCGGTTTCCCGCCTGCACCCTTAGCAGGGGTGTGCCTTCGACCACTCGGCCACGTCTCCGCTGCCCCGTATATGGATCAAACGATAGGGAAACAAGGGGTATTTAGATTGATCGTGCCGCACCGACCGCAAGGCGCATGTTCCCGGATTTTCGCGGAACTTCCCGCGAACTGCACGTGATTCTCGTGCAAAATCCGTGCAGGGCGTTCTGGGGTTGTTCACTGCGGCGCGGCGGCCTGCCGCAGCCCGATGAGCGCAATCATATCCAGACGGTCGATACGCCTTAACATCGGGGTAACTGCCTAAAGAGACAACTTACGCGCGACGACTCATCGCTGTAGTTGAGCGCCCAGTAAACCAGTGCATGTGAACAAGTTGAAACGGCCGGGCCTTCGGGTCCGGCCATTTAACCTAGGGCGCCGCGATATGCCGCAGCCCAAGCGCGTTCCTGGCATCGTGCAGCGCCTCGGTCATAGTGCCGGCCCAGCCCCGCTCCTTGGGCTCGGTATAGATGTCCCAAGACCACTCGCCGCCCCATTCGCGCTGCACCCGACCGACGACGACACCGTTGCGCAGGAGATCGTATGTGTTCTCGATCACGTAACCGCCGGTGTCCCGGACGGGTCGGAACCGCCAACGACGGTTCCAATCACGGATGACCCGCAACTTCATGGCGTCACCTAGGCGGGCGCTCACGCCGCCATGTCGAGGATGTCAAAGGCCAGATACAGATCATCCTCGATCAGATCGGCCTTGATCGTGACCACGGCGTCTCCGGCCTCGGCCGAGTGCAACCGCGCCGTCCAGATTTCATCTTGGCCGCGCAGGTCCACGATGGCATGCCCGGCAAACCGGAATGCGAGATAGCGGCGCACATGCGCCTCCATGCTGTCCTCTGGCTCGACCGCCAGAACGTTACCGATGATCATCATGACCGCCTCCTGATTCTCAACTTCAGAATGAGAACATAAAGAGAACGATTGAGTCTAGATGCCCGATGATCACGCTGCGGTGGGGTCGATCAGTTCCGGGCCATCGCTGGCCGTGCCGAATCGCGCTACAGGGTGGTGGCGCAGTTGCGCGCCGGCGCCAATCTCGGGATCATCGCTGCCGGCAAGCCAGGCGTCCCGTTCGTCCGCGTTCAGGATCACCGGCATGCGCGTGTGGATGTCAGCAACCGAGGCGTTGGCGGGCCGGGTGACGATGGTGCAGGTGAGCATATCGTTCCAGCGCGAGACGAGTCCGGCAAACCATAAGGTATCGTCGTTGCCCGCGCTGCTGATGAAATGCGGCTGTTTGTGCCCCTTCTCGCCGGTCCACTCGTAATAGCCCCCGGCCGGGATCAGGCAGCGCCCATAGCGCCACGGGCCGCGAAAAGTCGGCTTGCTGGCCGCGTCCTCGATCCGGGCGTTGAACGTCGTGGCTTTCCAGTCCCGCAGATCGCCCTTGTGCCAGGATGGCACCAGCCACCAGCGCGCCATCTCTCCCTCTGGGGCGTCTGTGGTGATCACCAACACATCCTGCGTGGGCTTGATGTTGTAGCGCCGCGGGAACGGATGCAGCCTGGTCTGCGATATCTCGAAAGAGGTCCCGCGCAAGTTCGGGTCAACAAATCGTCCGCACATCGACAGGCCCTCGCATCATCGGCCTATCAACACGCGGTGGCGATCCCGGTTCCCGAAACGCAAAAAGGCCCCCCGCCCCGGGCGAACCGGGACGGGGGCAAATGGGCGCCAGGCAGTTGACTGGTGCCGCGCCGCCGATAATCTCTCACCGTCGCCATACCGGCGTGGATCCAGCATCATCCCCTTGCCGTCCACCGGAGGCGCTCATGCGCTGTGCGATCTACACCCGGAAATCAGCGGACGAGCGCGCCGGCGCCGAGTTCGGGTCGCTGGAAAATCAGCGATCCTTTTGCGCCTCCTACATCGCCAGCCAAGGCGGCCAGGGCTGGGATGAGTTGCCGAACCGCTATGACGATGAGGGATATTCTGGCGGATCCCTGAAGCGCCCGTCGCTGGACCGGCTGCGCGCCGACATCCAGCTGCGGAAACTGGACACCGTCGTGGTCTACAAAATCGACCGCCTGTCGCGGTCGTTGCGGGATTTCTGCAACCTGGTGGCGGAGTTCGAGGCTTGCGGCGTCACGTTTGTCTCGGTCACGCAGTCCTTTGACACCGGCACGGCCATGGGCCGCCTCACGCTCAATGTCCTGCTGAGCTTTGCCCAGTTCGAGCGCGAGCTGACCGGCGAACGGCTGAAGGACTGGTTTGCCGGCGCTCGCGAGCGCGGCCTGTGGGTCCAGCAGCGCCCGTTTGGCTACGCCAAGCCTCCGGGCACCAACCAGCTGGTGCCCCATGAAACGGAGGCGCCGGTCGTAAGATGGATATTCCGCCGCTACATCGCGCTCAAATCGGCAGAGCGGGTCGCGGATGACCTCTATGCGCGGGGGATCACCAATACGCGCGGCAAGCCCTGGACCGGCAACATGGTCCGCCACACCATCACGCACCCGATCTATCGCGGCAAGATGGTGCACCGGCGCCAGGCAATGCCGGGATCGCATGAGCCCATCGTCTCGGATTCGCTCTGGAGGCGTGCCAATGCCGTTCTGGCCGACGCCCGAAATCACAGGATGGGCGGGCGCGGCGCGAAGCCGCTTGCGCTTTTGGCCGGACTGCTGTTCGACCGGACCGGCTCGGCCATTACCCACACATTCTTGACCAGCAAGGGCAGGCTCTACCGCTATTACATTGCCCAGCAGGAGCGACGCCATGGCTATGGCGAGGATTCCGATCCCTACATGAGATTCCGCGCTGCCGATCTGGAAGCGGCGGTGCTGGAGGTCGTCCAGCGCATGACCGGCTACGACCTGGGTGCAGTGCGCGCGCAATACGAGCGGATCGAAAGGCTGCGCACCTATATCGAGCGGATCGACGTGGATCTGGAGGGGATGACGGTCGTGTTCCGGGCGGGCGGATCGGTGCGCGCCGAAGCAGCGGGCCGGCTTGGGCCGCGCAGGCACACACGCCGGGAAAAGCGCGGGCGGCCGCAGCAGGGCGGTAAATGATCCCGCTGGCAGCAGGACAAAAATACAAGTTACTTACATTTTTCTCTTGCGCGGAATCAAAGTAACTTGTATATCTATCTTAACAGGAACGGGCAGACGCCCAGCAGGAGATAGACAGATGGAAAAGATCATCGCCACCAAAGTCGAAAACATCGCGCCCGCCATCACCGAGAACACCATCGCCAAGTTCAACGCCGCAATGGCCGAGATGTGCCCCATGACCGACGAAGAGCGCGCCGAAGTCGAGGCGACGTGGGAGGCGATCTTCTCGGCCCTTGATGACTAACGCTGACAAGGATCGGCCCCGCCTATTTCCAAGCGGGGCCTCAAGCCGAAGGCTCATAAAATCACAGTCTGAGTTTCTACCCATCCGGCCCCGATGCTGGGCCGAACCGCAACCTCAGCCGTGAGGCGCTGACATGACCGACACTATCGACCACACCCGCAAAGTCAACAGGGCTGTAGCCATGTGCTCCATAGGGATGCACCCCGAGAGCGTGGCCGCGATGCTGCGCGCGATCCCAGAGGATGTGATAGCCGCACTGCCTGCCCGGCTCATTGCGCAACTGATCGACGCCAACTGGCGACTGGCCGGCGCATCGAAAGCCATCGCCGCCGCCGATGCGATCCGCGAGGGCTGCGTTTGGGATGCCCAGCAGGGTCGGCACCGGGACATTGCCGCATGACCCCGGAAGCCTTCGCCCGCTGGCTGGCCGAGATGAAAGCGGCCGGCCTCGCCAAATCCGACCGGGACGCCGCCGCCCTGCTTGGGGTCAGCGCGAACAGCATCGTGAGCATGAAGCGCAGCGGCGTGACCGGCGCGACCGCCGAAAGGACCGCCCTCGCCTGCCAGGCGCTCCTCGATGGGCTCAAGCCGTATCAGTGATGCGGATCGGCACCCCCATCGCCTGCGCCGTGATCAGCGCGGCCGCAGCGATGGTGGCGCCGACCACGAGGCCGGCAACCATCGAGGCGGCCAGCGCAGCCTCATAGGGCGCGCGCATCACGCCGCCCCTGCCCGCCGCAGCGCCTCGGTCAGCTGGTCCACCGCGCCCGTCGCCGCATCCTTTGCCTTCTCGGCCGCAACCTGCTCCAGCTTGGCCCGCGCCAGATCGGTCAGCACCTCGGCCGAGGGCTTCAGGTTGCCGATCGCATCGGGCACGCTGCGGCGCGCATACTCCAGCACCAGATCCACCGCGGCCTTTCCGGTCAGCTCGTGCTTGATGGCCAGTTGCGCCGCCGTGTAGAGCGCCCAGTGCAGGGCCTCGCGATGGCTGGCCTGGATTTCGATGCCCCATCGCTTGCTGGCCTGCCTCACGCCCCAGCCGATTATGGCGGTGATCGCGAGGCCGATCAGTTCCAGGAGATGCGGCGCGGCCGCGTTGATGATAGTCTGCATGATGATGCTCCTCAGAAGGTGGAAAGCTCGCGCGCGACCAGGTCGCGCAGACGGTCGCCGACCGTGATGGGGTCGGCCGGCGCCGACATCCCGGGCAGGACGGTGATGTCCCATTTGTTTTTCTGGGCGACGCCGAGGGTCGGCTGGATTTCGGCATGCGACAGCGTGGACCAGCGCGAGACCGGAATGTCGTAGGTCCGGCACAGCCGCGCGGTCTCGCGGGCCAACGCCGAGACCTGCGCCGGCGTGATCGGCGCCTTGCCCCAGGCGAAAGGCCGCTCCTGCGCACCCGCCATGGCGCAGATCGACAGCCCGATGGCGCCGCCATTGGCATTGAGCGTGTGCGAGCGCGTGGTGGTCGGATCGACCGGCCAGCGGATCCTGCCCTCGCCATCGATCAGCGCGTGATAGGACCGCAGGTCCACGGTATTCGGGGTGTAACCGCCGGCAGTCCAGTGCCAGTGGATGCGCGCGATCCCGGTCGGGTGCTGGAACGGCAGGCCCTTGGCGCGCTGCGCCTCGATGGCCGCGGCATGGGCGGCCCGAGTGCGCGGCCCGTCGATTCCGTCGATAGGACCGGGCCAAAAGCCCAGGGCGGCGCAGCGCGCCTGCCGCGCGCGCACCGCGTTCATGACTGCTGTCATGTCATCTCTCCATGAAAAAACCCCGCGCGAGGCGGGGCGGTCAGATGGGGTTGCAGCCGGCAGCGGCGGGTCGCAAAACGCGCGTCATGAAAGCAACACACGACGACAAGACCTTCACGCTGACCGGCGAAATCTGGTCGGCCACCTATCCCCTGGACGAGCTGCCGAAATGGCTGCGCTGGTATCGCAGCCGCAAGGCGCGGTTCCCGAAGGCGGGGGACGCCTACGACCCGACGATTGCGGCGCTGGAGGGGTTGGCGGCCGAGTTGGGCGTCGAGGTCAGCGAGGACTGACCCAGCCAAGCCCCATCACCGCCGCCAATATCGCCAGAGGTCGATGGCCTGCTTTGGATCATTGACCGCGATCAGCAACCAGCGCATCGCGCCCTCGGCTGTGAGGGTGACGACCGCTGCAGCAATGGGCAGCGGAACGCCGAACGTCTCGGCGGCGTAGTCGGATGCGACCCATGCCGCACCAGCCGCCACGATCATTGAGGTGATCACCTTGACCGGCCCGAGGCTCGCGCTGGTCTTGATCTTGACGATAAGGGCCACGCCGACTGCAATCCAGAAGTCGGCGCTGCGGAAGGGTCCGGGGTCAGTCATATCGCCTCCATACTGTCGTAGGGGTCAGGCCCGGCTCACACCGTCACGCCCAGATCGGCGCAGTAGCGGCGCATATCGGCCACCATCGCCGCGATCTCGTCTGCGGTTGCGGCCGAATTGAACTTGGCCCAAAGCAGCACATCGCCCTCACCCTCCTGGGTCAGGTATCCAGACCCGAGCCGATATCGACGGCGGGCCGGGAAGCGGGGCAATTCCGAGGGATTGCTGGCCGTGGTGCCGGTGGTGGCGTTGGTGATCCGGTTGATGGGGTCGGTCTGGCAGACGATCAACTGGTATTGCTGGTGATCGGGCACAACGACCGCGGCATCGCCCTGCACGTCGTCATCCACGGTATTGCCCCGGCCCGCCACATACCGCACCGCGCCGGCCGCGCTGACATAGAGGCGTGAGCCAAAAGTCGTGGTGGTGGTATCCTGCTTGGCCGGCGGGCCGGTGAAGGTCCCGAAGAACTGCGGCCGGGTGGCATTATCCGCCAGCGTGTCGAAGGTGCGACAGACGATCAGATGCGTCTCGCTGTCCACCTCCCAACTTTGCGTCTCGATGAAGTTGGCCAGCCCCTTGAACCGCCACGAGATTCCGTCAGGCCCGCGAACGGGCGTGCCGTGGACCTCGCCGTCCGGCCGGTCGATGGCCCAGTTCTGGCCCGGGTCATCACCGTCGCCCAGGAACAGGTAGTCCAGCCCCCGCATCACGGGCGGCAGGTATTTGCGGGCGCGAGAGCGGGCGGGCGTTGCGGTGCGGATGACAAGCGACATGGGGTGTCCTCAGAAGTTGCCGGTGGATGCGCAGGCGAGCGCCGCCGCCACTGCGCGGAACAGTTCGCGGCGGCTGGCGCCGGTCGGGTGGATGGTGTCGCCGATGGTGCGGACGATATGGCCGGTCACCGGATCGGGGATCGCCGGAGATGGGACCAGGTCATAGCCCGCCTCGGGCGTGTGCATGGCCCATGTCGGAACCAGCAGCACCGGCCCGGTCGCCTCGGCGGCGGCGCGCAGCATGCCCCGGATCGTCGGGATATAGCTGGCCGTCCAGACCAGGTTGCGATCCGCGTCCCATGCCGTTCCGGGCATCCAGCGCACCACGGGGGCGGAGGGATAGGCCGCGTGCCAGCGTCGATAGACGAGGCTGTCCATGTCATGGATACGGTCCTCGATATCCCCGGCAGGAATGTCGCGGATATCGTTGGTGCCATAGCCCTGCCAAAGCACCGTCGGGGTCGCGAGGCCGTGGCGGGTTATGTAGAAACCGAAGTCCAGCACATAGCCGTTGCGGACATCGGCCGGATCGTCCCCGCCGGTCGCGGCCCGCAGCATGGTGTTGCGCAGCCGCTTGTCGGCCGTGGACATGGCGTTGTAGAGCGACTCGTCGCCCGGCGCGAGCGGTTGCACGCGGTTGGTCACGTCATAGGTCAGGTCCTGGAGGCAATGCCCCGGCTTGCCCTCGCCCGCCACCGGCGGCGCATCGCCGCCCGTCTCCGACATGAGCGTGCCGATAAAATCGGGCGTGTATCCCCATTCGTCCAGATAGACCGCAGCCAGCGCGGTGCCCGACCGATGCGTGATGCTGTCGCCGACCGACAGGATGACAGGCGCATCGCCCGAGCCTGGCGCTTTCGGGGCCGCGTGGACGGTCAGGGGCAGCTCCACGAACGGTCCGCCCGCGTCCGCGCGGTTGCGAAGCTGAAGCGCAGCCGATGCCCCCAGGCCCGCTGCATCCACGTCAACCCGCCTGTCCCCATAGCCAACTTCACCAGCGGCCCCGGCCAGCACGAGGCGCACCTGTTCCACATCCGCCCGGTTCGCGATCAGGCCGGCGGCATAGATCGGCAGGCGCTCGCCGGCGATGCCGAAGAGCCGCGATCCGAAGTATGGCGTCAGGGCCGGGTTTTGAGCGGGCTCTGCGTCAGGCGGATACCACAGGACGAAGTTATCGCTGCCCACCACGACAGGCCGGTCCAGCCCGTCGTTGCGCAGGAAATCCATCCCCGCCAGCGCCGCCCGATCCGCCGCCCATCCGGCCAGAAGATCGCCTCGGGAATCGGTCAGGTGAGAGTCGAACGGGCTGCCCTCGGCGGTGGCGAATGTGAGCTTCTCCGCCTGATCTTCGGCATCGGCAATCAGCCCATTGACCACCTCCTGATCCGCCTTGCCGTCCAGCGCCTCCGGCAGCCCGTCAACGGTGCTGATCGGCTGGGTGCCGGTGTGATTGGCACGGTTCCAGGCGGCCGTGGTGTTGGGGACAATGAACTGGATGCCCCAATAGGGGTAGCTCGGGAACAGCGGGTCCAACGCTTGGGAAGACGGGCCACGAAGGTGCAGATAGCTGCCCTCGGTAACGAAAATGCGCGACAGCGCAGGGACCAGCGCCGACTGCCCGGCCGCTTCGGCGTCGCCGCGGGCGGGGAAAACCTTGCCGCCATTGGCAACGACCCCATCGACCCGGCCCCACAAGGCGCGGACGTCGGCCTTATCTACCGGCGTGCCGTTCGGATAGGCCTCGTTCGCATCGCTTTGAAATGACATGCATGCCTCACATGAAAAAGGCGGCCCATCTGGACCGCCGCCGTCTGCTGGATTTGCTGTTGATCAGGCCGGGTAGTCGCCGACCTCGACCGGGTCGGACCCGACCTGCGATTCGTTCTCGGAGCGCAGCCAGAACCGCGCACCGGAAGGCGGAATGGCGGCCGTCATCGTCACCTGCGAAGACTGGTCGAAGGACCATTTGACCAGCGTCGCGGAGCCGAAGGGCGCCCCGGACGCGGCGCGATAAAGCCCGGTGCGGTGGTAGTTCGCGCCGAGGTCTACCGTGAAGGTGACGATCAAGTTGTCTCCCGCGCTGCCGCTGGCGGATATGACGACAGGCTCATCCGGCGGGTTACCGTTGGCCACGACGTCAACCCCGGTCACGACAACCGGGACGGACAGCATCTGCAGCTCGCGGCCACTGGACCCGTTGCTGTAGCGGCCGAAGAAGACCCGGAAATCGTATTCGGACAGGTCGCCCAGTGGCATCGTCCGAAACGAGAACCCATTCCCCGAGGTCGCCTCGCTGATCATGTCCGTCCACGCCAAGGCGCTGCCGGTGCGCCGGAACTGGGCCATCAGCTGATCGCCACGCTGGGCGGAAAGGGTGCCCTCGATCCTGATATAGGGCGGCCCGTCATCGGTGATGAGCGTGACGCTGGTAATCGCGGCATCCCGTGTCGCGGTGCCGCGGTCGATATCCGTCAGCACCGCCGGCGGCTCACCCTCCTCCTCGGCCGTCCAGTCGAACGAAGCGGGCTCGGCCTCGATCAGGTCGACCATGACATTGGTGCCGTCGAACTCCAGGCCGTCGATCCAGAAGGGCACGGAAACCAGCCCGAGCCGGGGAATGTTCAACG